>CAWGRF010000001.1:0-13298 GCA_963824935.1 uncultured beta proteobacterium
AAGCAATTCGAGTGGGAGCGACTGCTACCGCTGTTTGAAAAATTGCCCCGCTGGGCTAGCTATCTTGTCGCCATTCTGCGCTCCGTCGGGATGGGATACAGCTTGGCAAGCGCCAGGTTGGCCTCTTCCGGACGCGCGACAGGACCAGATCACACTGATTGTGGTAAGTGCTGTGCTTCATTGGCTATTTTCTTCTTTTGGGTTTGATATCTAGCTGCGAGGAACGTTGCTGTGCGGAAGCGTGCGGACAGGCTGAGACGAGCAAGAAGAGGCGACTGCAGTTGAATTGCTCGATCAGGTGGACCGCGACGCGCTCGATGCGCTGGACGAAGATCGCGCTCGTCAAAGGCGTTGATCGGGTGCAACCGACTCCGTAGTATCGCGATGAAGTACATCGCGCGAAAGTCGTACGAGGCGGAGCGTCTGGAAGCGTACCGCGAAATCCAAGGGAATCTCAAACCGACGAGTAGCTGGGAAAGATCGCCGAGCGGTCGAAGACGTTGCCGCTCTCGGTCAAGAAAACATTGCCGGGATCGCTAGACGTCAAGTCCCGCTAGGCGGGTTAGTGGAGCATCCAGGTGTCGACCTGCTTCGTACTCCATTCATGACGCTGGTCACCGGAAGGTGCCAGAGTAGATCGGTGTTGGGTGTGGTGCCAGGCTGGAACCATGACATCGGTCGGGACGTTCAGCTGCTAGTTAATGGCGCCGAAGGCATCCAGCCGTCCCATAACGTCGATCACATGTTGGCAGACGCGTGGCATTCGATCTTTGCATCGAGCGTGACGATGCAGAATCTTTACCCAACTTTCGCAGTAGCGTGGATCGAGGCTGGAGCGCGAACAGCGCCTCCGGAAGACTCAGGTTTCCCTTCGAGTGACGCACCAGCAAACGAACCTCAGGGTCCGGATGCGACAGCAGCCTCTGGACCGCGCGCGAGGCTTTGCTCTTGCGTACTGGTGAGCTGTTGTCGGACAGCCCTTCGCTTGACGACGGGTCAGCGATGACACCGGATTCGCGCAGTCGGTCGAGCCACTCGAACTGGTGACGCACCGAGTTCATCGTCGCAAACCAGACAAAGCCTCCCCACGCCTCGGCGGCGACATCGGCCAGTCCGTAGCCAGAAACGACCGCGGCCACGGGCGCCTGGATCGCATCTGCAACGTTGCGCGCGAGCGCAGCCGAGCCTGGCCGAGCTGCCGACGCCGGCGACGACCAGCGTGCGGATCGTGGCGCCATCGGACTTTGCAAACGCATCGATCGAAGTGAAAAGGCGCAGCAAGCCAGCTCCCGACGGTGGAACCAGCAGGATGGCACCCTCGGCAGCGAGCCACGGGCTCAATTGCTGCGCTTCTTCGTCCTTGAGCTTGCCGATGTCATAGAAGAGCCAGTCGAGCAGCGCATTACGTTGTCGTATCCCCTCAAGCGTCGCTTCCGGTACCAATTTCGGGCCCGCCGCTTCGGCGAGCGGCGCACTCTGAATTCGGGCGGCGCTGGCTTCACGCAAAGCCTTAAGCGAGCGATACATGGACCCTCCGTGCAGATGCGCCACGATCATGACAGTGGCCCAGGTCATGTCCAGATGAATATTCACGGCCGCGTCATATTTCCGGTCATTCGGCGCGCGTGAAGTCTAAGGACGGCATCCTCGCGAACGATTAATCCCGCGTTTTCGTTGCGACCTGCGGAAGTGCGTTCATAAGAACGTCACCCTGCGGCCATGTCGCGCTCGTAAAGTCGCCCAGCCGCCAAGGGCGGCGGACGAACCAAACAATGGGCGCTGAGTCGCCCGCAATGGAGGAAGCTATGCGCAATGTCTTGCGTGCCGTCGGCCTGCCGACCGCGTTCGTCGTGTTATCCAGCGTGGTTACGACGGCCAGTGCCGCTGACAACAATCGACGTCATCACGGCCAGAAAGATAGCGATTCGATCCAGCTTGGGCCGCGGCCGTTCTACCTGGTCGACGGCATGGATGAAGGACCGCTGAAGCATCGGCTGATGCAGTGTCAGGACGGCCCTTTCAGTCGCACCGACTTTTCGATCGGGCATCGTGGTGCGGCGTTGCAGTTTCCCGAACATACGAAGGAGTCGTATGAGACCGCGGCGCTGCAAGGTGCCGGGATCGTCGAGTGTGACGTCACATTCACGAAGGACGCGCAGCTCGTGTGCCGCCATGCGGAGAATGACCTGCACACGACGACCAACATTTTGGTGACACCGCTCGCCGAGAAGTGCACCAAGAAGTTCACGCCCGCGACTTTCGACGCCACCGGCAACCGGCTCACCGCGGCCACTGCGGAGTGCCGCACTTCCGATCTCACCCTGGCGGAGTTCAAGACGCTCACCGGAAAAATGGACGCGTCCAATCCTTATGCGCGCACCGCCGCTGAGTTCCTTGGCGGTACAGCGTCCTGGCGCACCGATCTGTACACCGGTCGCGGCACCTTGATGACGTTCAAGGAAAGCATCGAGCTCAACCAGCGAAATGACGTCAAACACACGCCCGAATTGAAGGAAAGCGTGGTCGATCCCGCCACCGGCAAGAAGCGCATTGAGGAAGTCTTCAAGTACCCGACCAGCAGAACCCCGCAACAGAACTATGCGCAGGCGTTGATCGACGTGCTGGAAGCTCAGGGCGTCAAACCGCGCGATGCATGGCCGCAGTCATTCAACGTGGACGATGTCTTGTATTGGGCCGCGAAAACGCGGTACGGAAAGCAGGCGACCTACCTGCTCGACTTCAATGCAACTGACCCGATCAACGACATCATCATCCAACCTCCGTTCGACGCAGTGAACAGGATGCAGTACTTCAAGTTTCTCAAGCAGGGCGGCGTGCGCGTCATCGCCCCGGCGATGCCCGCGCTACTCGCTGTCGATGCCAGCAACCGCGTCGTGCCGTCGACGCTCGCGAAGGACCTGAAGGCCATGGGTTTCGACATCATCACCTGGACGTTTGAGCGTGCCGACCTTCGAAGGGGGCGGGAGCGTCGCAGGCGGGCGGCTTCTACTACGACTTCGACCCGAAGGGCAAGGCGATCAAGAAGGACAGCGATATGTACAAGGCGCTCGACGTGCTGGCACGCGATGTGAAGATCCTCGGGATCTTCTCCGACTGGCCAGCGACGGTGACTTACTACGCCAACTGCATGGATTTGAACTAGGCGAGTAGGAACCTGTTTGTCTGGCGCGCTGCACGCGAGAGCGTGCGTTCTTACGCGTGCGCATCGCCGCTCCGCGGAGCTTCGGCTCCGCGGGCTGCATCTCTGACGGCCTGTAGCGTGCGTCGTACTCCTTCGGCATACGATGTTTTTGTGATCGGACCAATCAAACGTTGCAGCGCCGAGTCATCCAGGATCACTGGCTCGGTGAGCAGGTAGTGCATCTCAACCATCTCGCGCATCAGAGGATTGAACAATCCGATGAGGCGCAACATCGTCTTGCCGGCGACACGCACCTTCAGTTTCCGGCCGGTTTGCTTTTCTATCTCAGCAATCAGCGCGCGTTGCGATGTCACACCAGCGCCTGCCAAGTGCCAGACGTGTCCGTAAGCGCCTTCGGTATTGATCAGCTTGGCCACAACCGGACCGACGTCGGGAACGAATACGAACTCGTGCTCTTTGTCGATCGGTCCGATCATGTTTGCGGTTCCGCCGCGCACCGCCGCGACGAACGCTTCATGCAAGAAACTCTTGTCGACGCCGGGCCCGTAGAAATCCGGCAATCGCAGCACGGTCGCTTTGATTCTGCCCGCCGCGTCCGCGGCCATCAGCAGATCTTCTTGCTCCTTGCGCATGCGGCCTTTGAAAGTGTGAGGCTCGCGTGCATGATCTTCTCGGACGGGTCGGCTCCGCGGACGACCATAGGGATATACCGTGCCGATCAGCGCAAAGCGCTTGACGCCGGCCGCGATGGCGCCCGCCAGCGTTTTCTCCATCAGTTTGGGATGTAGCTCGAACTGCCAGTAGTTGACTCCGACCAGATAAATCAGCGTCTCAATACCTTCGGCAGCAGCACGAACCGATGCCGCATCGTCGGGGTTCCACACGACGACTTCGGCCAGTGGATCATGACCGAACGCAGCCTGCAACGCGGAACGCGAACGACCGACGACTCGATACGGCTGGCCTGTGGCGCTTAGCGCGGCCGCAATGCTTTGACCGATCGCGCCGGCGGCGCCGAACAAAGCAACCTTCGACATTGAGATCCCCGTAGTCTTGATTTGAGCAAGCGATTCTATTGCTCGAGATCTTCAATGCAGCGCTTGATTCCTTTCATGTACCCGCACCACCGCTTTGGTTGAGGCGGAAGGTGCGACGCGAGCCAGTCGATTTGAAACCATTCGAAAATAGCCAGGTGATGCGGTCAAGCGGGTAAAGAGCGAGATCGGGTCGGCTGATGGTGTGCTATTGGTCACCGCTGAATACAACCGATCGTCAACGAGCTCTGCGGACCTCTCGTCATGGCCAATGTGTCCCGAAGTCAGGTAGTCATCTACGCCGCTCTCGCGGGGAATTTGCTGGTAGCGGCCACTAAACTTGTCGCAGCGGGCCTCACCAACAGCTCGGCGATGCTGAGCGAGGGCGTTGATTCACTGGTCGACACGGGCAACGAAGTCCTATTGCTGTACGGCCTGCGGCAATCACGCGCGCCGGCCGATCTCGCGCGTCCCCTGGGCTATGGGCGCGAGTTGTATTTCTGGAGCTTCATCGTGGCGGTGCTCGTATTCGCACTCGGCGCGGGTGTATCGCTGTATCAGGGCATTACCCATCTGCGGAACCCCCCGCACATGGACGACCCGACGATCAACTACATCGTGCTTGCGTTCGCGTTTGTGTTTGAAGGATCCTCGTGGTGGGTGGCGCTGAAGGCGCTGCGGGCCAGAAAAGGGTCGCTGGGTTATTTCGAGGCGATGCGGCAGAGCAAGGATCCCAGCACCTTCACGGTATTGCTCGAGGACAGCGCCGCGTTGGTTGGACTCGTCATCGCTTTTGCCGGCATCCTCGCGTCGCACTTGCTTGCGCGCCCCGAATTCGATGGCATGGCATCGATCGGCATCGCGCTGGTGCTAGCAGTGACGGCCATTTTTCTGGCGCGCGAGACGAAAGGCCTGATGATGGGCGAGTCGGCACACCCCGCGGTTAGAAAAGCGATCCTGCGCATCGCTGCAGATGACGCTGCGGTGGCGCACGCCAATGGCGTGCTGACCTTCCAAATCGGACCCGACGACGTGACGGCCGCTCTGAGTGTCGAGTTCCATGACCAGCTAACGACTCCGGAGATTGAGGCCGGCGTGCGTCGCATCGAAGCTGCGATCAAGCTCGCGCATCCAGAGATCACGACGCTGTTCGTCAAGCCCGAAACCGACGAAAGCTGGTGCAATCGTTACATGACGCTTGCAGGCGTCAACCCTCAACAGCAGGGCGGGACGCAGCAACCACAGACCAGACAGCGATGAACATCGCCGCGATGATCGGCCCGATCACGAACCCGTTGAGGCCGAACACGGCGATCCCGCCGAGTGTGGAAATCAGCACGACGTAATCCGGCATCTGGGTGTCTTTTCCGACGAGGATCGGTCGCAGAATGTTATCGACCAATCCGATCACGAGCACACCGTAGGCGATCAGGATGATGCCGTCCCAGGTCGCTCCAGTCGCAAGGAGATAAACCGCGACCGGAAACCAGACAATGGCGGTGCCGACCGCTGGCAGCAGTGAGAGGAATGCCATCACCACAGCCCACAACACAGCGGCTTTGATGCCCAGAAACCAGAAGATCAGCCCGCCCAGCGCTCCCTGCACGATGGCCACCACCACGCTGCCCTTGATCGTGGCGCGGATGACATTGGTGAACTTGCCGAATAGCGTTTGCTGCAACTCGTCCGGCAGAGGCATTGCGCTTCTGATTTGCTGCGACAGTTCACTGCCGTCGCGCAGCAGGAAGAAAAGCAGGTACAACATGATGAAAAGGCCGACAAAGAATTCCAATGCGTTTTGCCCGACGTTTAACGCCTGACTGGCGAATAGCTGAAGGCCTTTCATGAAGCCCGAAGACAGCCGCTCCTGCACTGCGCCAACGCTATCCAGCCCCAACCGCTGCAGCAGATTCGTGACCCAGTCAGGCTGCGCGCCCAAGACTTGCTGAAAATGGCGGGCGAAGCTGAGTTCACCCGACTGCACGCGGTCGTATACGCCGAGCGCTTCATGCAGCAGCATCGCACCGATCAGCGCTGACGGCAGAATGACCATTACAAGAATGATCAGCACCGTGGTCAGCGCGGCGAGCGTGCGCCTCTGCCGCATGGGCCCTAGCAATCGTCGATAAACCGGCGAGAACAGGATCGCCAGGACGGTCGCCCAAAGGACAGCGCCGAAGAATGGCCACACGATCCATGCGAACGCCATCGATACCGCGGCGACCAGGACCAGGAACGGCTTGTCTGAGAACAGGCCCTGGCCTGTCGAGTTGCGAGATGTCATCGGCGTTGCTTTCGCGCAATTGGGATCGCTGCAGTCCAACAGCGACCCGATCGTACGCGTCGGCGGCAATCATCACTTCGCTGGCCGCCGCTGACGTTAGTCAAGCCGTCGACGAGCGCGCAGACACTTCACATGCTCACGCGCAAGAGAAAAACCGGCTCACCGCACTAGGCGGTGAGCCGGCGAGGGCCGAACGTCCAGGGGGAGCTGGAGCAACTTCGGCAGGGAGACTCATGCTGTGTTGGCACTGGGATCGACTACCGACCGTGTCCGTTACTAAAGGGCTGCGTCGCCGCGTCGGCCCGCCTCGAACAGAAACCAGACCCGCTTTTCGGCTTCGTCGATCCATACCTCGAGGAGGCTCGCTGTAGCGACGTCGCCATACTCGTCGCACAATCCGTGTACTTCGCGCATCCGCGCCGCGAGTTGCATGTTGTCTTCGCGCAGCTCCGCGAGCATCCCGTGCGGGCGTCACGTACTCGCCGTCGTTGTCGGTGACGCGCTGCAGGCGCGCGATGTGGCCGATCGAACGAAGCGTGGTGCCGCCAATCTTGCGCACCCGTTCCGCGACGGCATCGGTCACTGCAAAAATTTCGCTGGCCTGATCATCGAGTAGCAGGTGGTAGTCACGAAAGTGGGGCCCCGAGACGTGCCAGTGAAAATTCTTGGTCTTCAAGTACAGGGCAAAGAAGTCGGCAAGCACCAGGTTGAGTGCGCCGGACAGCTCTTTTACGGCGTCAGGCTGAAACGTTGTCGGCGTGTTGAGCGGGGCCGTTCGGCGCCGCGTTGCTACGTACACATCCATCGGAGGATTCCTTTTTCGGTTATGTGAGACAGTAGATGGCTGCACTAATCGTGACTGCGATCGGATCGCTTGCGGGAAAGGTTGCTTCAAGCGCCTGGTCGAGCAGTGCCTCGAGATGGTCTGCGCTTGTGATCGTTTCGAGTGCGTTCATGATCCGACT
Source organism: uncultured beta proteobacterium (assembly GCA_963824935.1). Classification (GTDB taxonomy): domain Bacteria; phylum Pseudomonadota; class Gammaproteobacteria; order Burkholderiales; family Burkholderiaceae_F; genus JACCZX01. The sequence goes on from CAWGRF010000001.1 coordinate 7,447, forward strand.
TTTGCTGCCACAAGTTAGATCGCCGTTTCGGCGCGCCTCGAGCTTCGTACTAACTCTTCCCACAAGCCGTCCGGCTTGCGCAGCGCGAGCGCCGCGTCAGCCTCAAGCACATACCAAGCGCCGAGGTCGATCTCGTGACGCAGTTCGCCTGGGCGCCAAGCCACGAAACCTGCGACAAAGCGCGCGTGATCGGATTCGGAGCGAATGATGTGGTCGACCGTGTTGGCGTCGACCGCGGCGTACAAGCCGGGCACTAACTCGACCGACTTTGCGCCGGGGCTATCCGCGCGCTGTACGAGCGCGAAGATGAATTCGGTGCTGAACGGCCCGCCAAGATAGACCGGATCGATAACTTTTTGGGCCGGGCCATCACTCGGAAACAGCTTACCGAGCGTGACTTCGGTGGGCCGGTTAAGGATAAATCCTACATGCTGATCGCCGCCTAGCGGCGCCACCACCAGCACTGTCGAGCCGTAGATCGGGTCTCTGAGCTCGGGCTTCGCAACCAACACTAGTGCCTTCGTTAGATCCTGTGCTTGAGCAAACGCGGTTGCGGCTATCAGTACCGTAAACAACAAATGCTTAATGGCGTTCGTGGAAGTCATAGTCGCTGCCCTTTCATTGGCTTTCGGATCATCGCGGTTTGAAGGTTGGGCCACGACGATGGCCGTTGCATGTCGAACGCCGTTACACATGCAATCCTTTGCGCAATCGTTGACACATTGCGCGGATGGAGACTGCGGCTGGCGTGTCAACCGGAAATGCGTCGGGCCTCAGGTCGTACCGCCGTATTCATTGCCCCGGCGCTCGCTCCAGTGACTGCTTCTATGCAGACTCGGTCGTTTCGAGAAGCCGGTCTAAAACCCCCCACGTAAAAGCTCCGTGTGACCCACCAACCCGCAGCGCGAGGGATATGACCTTTCTGCCATTTGCCATGCAGTGCGTCGTCAGCAGTCTTCCGCGCGGGCCACGCGGTACATGGTGTGAAGCCGTGTCACTGTTGCGCCGCTCGACGATTGGAGAGTTGGATCCGCCGCGCCAGGTTGACTACAAGTCGCCCCAGCGCCGCGCCGATCAAGCGCGTTTTTGCCACGACGGCGGCAACGAAATCGATGGTCAACTCCGCACGTCGCATATGTGCTTTGGCGTGCTCGCGATCAATCGCGCTCATCTGGACATCGTCCAAGCGGTGATAGATATTCATGACTGGCCTCATTCATAGCGTTGTTTGCACAACGACAAGGTAGGGGCCATGAGAACGAAAATCCAATCACAAGCTCGGATGCCCTTGATCCGTTTTTCTGATCTTGTGGGCTGTGATCAGTGGAAGTCGGGCCAGGTTCGGTCAGTTCTTGTGGGACGTCGACTCTCAATTTCGCGCCGACAGTGGCTTCTTCAGGACCTCAGTAGCACCCGAGTTATAGGCGCGTAGCGTCACCATTTCTTATCTACTGCGCGGCGATAGTGAAGCCGAGCTGGGTTACCCCGTTGCCGGAGCGCGCCAGTATCTGGCCAGAATGCATCCGCGCGATGGCAGCAACGATCGATAGTCCGAGTCCATGGTGGGCATGTCCATCGAAGCGCGATGCATCGCCGCGGAAGAATCGGTCGAAGAGCCGCGGCAACTTCGACGGTTCGATCTCGACGCCGTGGTTCTGCACCAGAACCCGGACTTGATCGGGCTGCTCATCGGCAATCCGCACGACGATGTCCGAATCCGCGTCAGCGAAGCGGATTGCGTTGCCGAGCAGATTCGAAACGGCACGCTTGAAGAGCGGCTCGTCAACTGGGATGACCGCATCCCCGCTGACCATTACTCGCAAGTTGCGCTCCGCGAGCGCGGCTTCGTGAAAATCCGTCACCTGGCGCGCTAGGCCGGCGAGGCTGGTCTGCTGGCCGCGACGCGCCTGTGCACCTCGATCGGCTTTCGACAGGAACAGCATGTCATTGACCATCGCCGCAAGCCGTTGCAATTCCTCGAGGTTGGAGAGCAGCGTTTCGCGCAGCGCCTCGGGCGAGCGTTCACGCGATAGCGCCACCTCGGTCTCACCGATCAGTGTCGCCAGCGGCGTACGCAGCTCGTGCGCGACGTCGGCGTTGAAACCTTCGAGCTGCTGATAGGCGCCCTCCAAGCGCGTCATAAGATCGTTGAACTGATCGATCCACGGCGTCAACTCCTCGACGGGCGCGGCTAGGTGCAGGCGTTGATCGAGTCGCTTGGGTGAGATTTGACGCGTCTGACGAACGATTTCGCGCAGGGGCGCCATTCCGGCGCGCACGCGCCACAACGTGATGGCATAGGCAAGCATGCCGCCGACCAGTGTTGCGATGATCAGTGTCAGGGCGAGACCGCGCAGAATGCGAACGTCGTCCGCGATGTCGATCAGCAGGTCCGCTTGCACCACGCCGCCGCGCAAGCTCGGCACGTCGATAGCGAAGCGCGCGCGATGAACGTGCTCAGACAGTACAAACGGTGGTTCGTCGGCATCGCTATACAGCGTCGAACCGTCGTCGCGCAACAGCACCAGACGCGAACCGGGGCGCCGCGGCGCGAAAAACTGCGTCTTCCAGATCACTTCCTGCTCGCCGCCCTTGGCAGCGGAGGCTTGCACGATGTCTCCGATGATCCGCCGTGTGCTCGCTTCGTAAGTGGTTTGCTTGTTGTCAATCAATCGCGCGACCGAGCAGTAGATCGTCGTGCTCAACAAACCGAAGCCCGCAACCGTCATAGCCGCCAGCTGTAGCGACAGGCGCTTGCTGATCGAATGCGCGCGGCTGTTCACGCCGAGCGGTCCTCGAGCACATAGCCCATGCCGCGCACCGTGTGCAGCAGCTTCACGGCAAACGGATCATCCATCTTCGAGCGCAGCCGTCGTACCGCGACCTCGACCACGTTGGTGTCCGAATCAAAGTTCATGTCCCAGACCTGCTCGGCGATCGTCGTGCGCGACAGGATCTGGCCGCGCCGGCGCAGCAGCAGCGTGAGCAGCGCGAACTCCTTGGCCGTCAGGTCGAGCCGCTGCTGGCTGCGATACGCCTTGCGGCTAACGAGATCGAGCTCCAAATCCGCGAGTTGCAGCTGCGTCGACATGCCGTTGAGCGCTGCCGAGCCACGGCGCAGCAGCGCACCGACGCGCGCCAGCAGTTCCGAAAAGGCAAACGGCTTGACCAGGTAGTCGTCCGCTCCTTCTTGCAGCCCGCGCACACGGTCATCGACCTTGTCGCGCGCTGTCAACATCAGCACCGGTGCATCGCCGCGCTCGCGGATGCTCTTAAGCACGCCGAAGCCGTCGATCCCGGGCAGCATGACGTCAAGCAGAAACAGGTTGTAGTTGCCTTCGCGCGCCAGATGACTGCCGTCGACGCCATTGGCTGCCACGTCCACGACGTAGCCGTTCTCGGTCAGTCCCTTGCGCAGGTAACTTGCCAGCTTCGGTTCATCCTCGACTACCAGAAGGCGCATATCGGTTCCCAGTGGTTTTCTTCATCCGCGCAGCAATATTTTAGGAAGGACAGGTGCTGTCACTGCGTCGCCACGATTACAAATTTGTAATGTGGTTAGACGCGTCAGTGATCATCAGATTCCCATCGGATGGAATGCACATCGTCCTAAATTGCCGACGCGCGATCAAGGATTCATTTCAATTGAAATTCATCGCTGATATCACCAGTGCCTAAGACCTGCTGTTGACCCATTGCGATCAGTGATGATGGCTATCGCAACATCCGATTTGGCTTACACACATGTAATCGCCGTGTTCGGCGATGCGCAAGCTACGACTTCTAGAGTGCAACCGTGTTGACGCAATCGGCTGGAGACATCTCCGCTCGTTAGCACCAACAAAGGAGCACACATGAAAGCCAATTCGATTATTTTTGCACTCTCTCTCGTAACTGTCGGAATCGGCAGCGCATTCGCGGATGGCGGGTCCCTATCCGCCGGACGACTTATTCGCCGCCGGCGCGATTCCTTCGAAATCTCGCGCACAAGTCAAAGCGGAGACCGCAGCAGCATCTCGACTCGGTCTGCTCAACTTCGGCGAGGCCGGGCCGCGCCAAGCAACTCCCGCTGAGGAACGCATCATCGCCGAAGCGGGGCGTCAGGCCGTGCTCGCGGAGGGAGCTAACTATTCGGCGGACAACACGTTCGTCGCTGAGCCGATTCCTTCGAAATCGCGGGCAGAAGTCAGGGCCGAGACCGCGGCAGCGTTCCGACTTGGTCTGCTCAACTTTGGTGAGGCCGGGCCGCGCGAAGCAACTGCCGAAGAGGAACGCATCATCGCCGAAGCGGGCCGTCAGGCCGCGCTTGCGGAGCAGCGCGACCGCAACCGTACGGCGCTGAGTGAAAGCCGCTGATAGCGGCTCGCCCATGTCGATTTCGAGCCGGGCCGTTCGACTATTATCGAAGGCGCGGCAAGTCGAGGCGACTTGGGCGGCTTCGGCGAACAGGAGTTGCAAATGCAAGCGATCATAAATAGGTTCGAGATGCTGCGTCGATCCGGGAGCGGATTTGCACCGTATCTGATGGTGGAGATCCTGCTGCCCGGCGGCACTTTGTTTGCGCTGCTGCTGTTTTTGTATCAACGCGGGAAGGTGAGCAGTAGAGGCTTGCGCGAGGCATGGCGCAGTTTTACGGATCGTCTGAATTCCTTCGCGCTGTGGGAACCGATTCAGAACGCGCACGTTTCAACATCTGATGCGATGAAAACATTCCGTGGCGAACTGCGTGCGTCCAACATCCGGATAGAACGAAGCAGCATTTGAAAAGCTCTCACGAATCGTTGATGCCACATATGCGGATCGTCCAACGTTAACGCCCGCCCGGGACTTGGCGCTTCGGAGCACGGAAGTGATGGTGGAGAAGAGGAGGATCGAACTCCCGACCTCTGCATTGCGAACGCAGCGCTCTCCCAGCTGAGCTACTTCCCCTGAGATGTCGACTGCCCCGTAACGCGGCAGCGCGGTTGCGAATGTTATACGTCGGGCAAATCATTGTCCAAGCCGCCGCGCCAGCTAGACTCGCGATGCATGGCCTCGGACACCGCCTTTCTTGAACGCGAATACAACGCACGCGCGGCGATTCCGGAACACCCGCAGATTTTTGCGCGCTGGGCTGAACAGGGAGCCGCTGCGCGCCGGTTGCGTACGTGTGAAGTGGACTTGCAATACGGCCCGCTCAACGTCGAGCGACTCGATTTTTTCCATGCGCATCAGGCCGACGTGCCGCTGTTCGTCTTCATTCACGGCGGCTACTGGCGCTCGCTCGACAAATCGGATTTTTCGTGGATCGCGCCGCCGTTGTTGCAGCATGGTGTGGCCGTCGCATTACTCAATTACGGGCTGGCGCCGCACACTTCGGTTGAAGACATCGTGCGCCAGCAGCTGACGGCAATCGGCTGGCTGTACCACAACGCTGAACGACTGCGATTCAACGCTGATCGCATCGTCGTCGCGGGCCACTCGGCGGGCGGACATTTGACCGCAATGATGATGGCGGCACTCTGGCAGCAGTTCGACTCGACATTGCCACACGGCCTTGTGAAGGCAGGGCTGGCGATCAGCGGGCTGTTCGATCTGCAGCCGCTGGTGAATACACCGTATGTCAACACCGACTTGAAGCTCGACCCGCAGCGAGCTCGCGCGCTATCGCCGATCTACATGCCGAGCGCCACCGACGCGCCGCTGATCACTGCGGTCGGCGCGCTGGAGTCAAGCGAATTCAAGCGGCAATCGATCGAGTTCGGCGCCAAATGGTCAACGAATCTCATGCGTCATCTGAAATTACCGCACGCAAATCACTTGACGGTTTGCGACGAGCTGGCTAACCCCGCTTCGCCACTGTTTGACGCAGC
>CAWGRF010000002.1:0-174957 GCA_963824935.1 uncultured beta proteobacterium
GCGTGGACTCCGGTCGTAGAGGGAAGCTGTTCTTTGTGTGCGGGAAGATGGCGGCCGGCAAATCGACCCTGTCGAAGGAGCTTGCGGCGCGAGAAGATGCAGTGCTACTGGGCCAGGACGAACTCTTGATCACCCTTTTCCCCGAGGAAATCGTAGACCTCGCCGCCTTCATGAAGTGCTCGACCCGAATCCAGGAAGCGCTCGCGCCGCACATATGTTCACTTCTCTCCAAAGGGTGTCAGTCGTCCTCGACTTTCCCGTTAATACAAGAAAGCAACGCTCGTGGTTCCGTCAGCTGTTTGAACGGGCCGACTCCGAGCACGAGCTTCATTTGATCATTGCATCGGACGATCTGTGCAAGCGCCAACTGAAGCAACGGAGTGAACAGCGAGGGCTTCCGCCAGGCACGAAATGGACAACGGAAGCCGACTTTGACGAAGTCACAGCGTATTTTGATCCGCCAGCAGCCGAAGAACATTTCGCTACGTCGTTCATCACCAGTTGCGCCGGTGCCGCACCTAGTGGCCCAGAGCACGCCCACAGTATCCTCGGCAATCGGGCAAGGGTATCTGCTGCATGAGGTTGAGCTCTCCATAGACTCGCGGGAGCAACCTGCGAAGGAGAGATCGTGATGAGTTACTACACCGGCATTGATGTATCGCTGCGCTCAGTATCGATTTGCATCGTTGATGAAACGGGTGAGGTGTGCCATGAAGCCAAGGTAGCGGCCGAGATCGAAGTCATCGTGACCTGCTACGCCGCTTCAGTGGCGCGATCAAGCAGGTCGGATTCGAAGCCGGAGCGCTGACGCAGTACCTCACGTACGGCCTGCAAGCAGCAGGCTTTGACGTGATCTGCCTAGAGGCGCGCCAGGTGGCTGCTGCCTTGGCCGCGATGCGCAACAAAACCGACCGCAACGATGCACGCGGTCTGGCGCAGATCCTGCGGACCGGTTGGTATCGACGGGTGCACGTCAAGAGTATCGAGAGCCACCAAGTGCGGGCGCTACTGTCCAGTCGCAAGGCGATCCTCAAGAAGTGCATCGATCTCGAGAACGAGTTGCGTGGACTACTGAAGGTGTTCGGAGTACGGCTACCGATGCGAGTCGGTCATGGCAGCTTCGACGAACTCGTACGTGCAACCGTCACGCGCGACCCGCTGTTGGCGCGCGCATGGGTGCCGCTGCTCGATGCACGCACGATGTTGTACAAGACCTATCTGCAGCTCGATAACGCAGTCAAGGCCATCGTGCGCAGCGATGCGGTGTGCCAACGGCTGATGACAGTCCCCGGGGTCGGCGCCATCACCTCGCTCACCTTCAAGGTTGCGGTGGATGATCCTTGCCGTTTCCGCTCTTCGCGTACGGTGGCGGCGCACTTCGGGCTAACGCCGCGGCGCTACCAGTCAGGCGAGACCGACAATCCTGGACGCATCTCCAAGGCGGGTGATCCGGATGTGCGCTGTGCGCTGTATACCGCTGCACATGCACTGCTGACGCGCAGCGGCGAGTGGTCGACGCTGAAGGCGTGGGGGGTGCGACTGGCCAAGACCCGAGGTCATCGCCGCGCCGTCATTGCAGTGGCCCGCAAACTGGCGGTGATCTTGCATCGGATGTGGGTCAACGGCACCGACTTCCGCTGGACCACGAACGCGGCGACCGCATAGCTAAACCGCACGTCACTTAATACCGCTTATTGCTCGATGATTGTGTGGACGATGGTCTTGGATGAAGCCGCAAATGTCTGCTGCGCCATTGAGCGCGCCCAAAAGCGAGGCTCTCCTAACCTTCCGACTAATGCCTGCAGCGCGCCGAGTTCACTCGCGCCCGACTGCGTAAAGAAGCGTGACCCACACAACAACGAGCCCGAGACTTCAACAATCAAAGGAGCCCGACCCTTGACAACTACGCCCGATTAAAGAAGCGGACATTCCGCCGAGCGCATCAATTGCCGAAAGGGCGCGCTGGAAGCGTTAAGGTTACGGCGTTTGAGGTGCGGTTTTTCCCGGATTTGTTAGTGCTGTAGATTTATACAGTATCAAGTCCGAACGCCAGTATCCATGCGGCTCGGCGACGAACGGGCGGTCCGTGTTATGCCGCAGCCGCCACATTTAGGAGCAGAATCTTGCGGTCTAAAACACTACAAGGGCTTCCGCATTTTGCAAGCGGGTTTGATCTGCGGCTCACGGGATTGAAGTGGCGTTAGCGAGATGGATCGGACTGCGACACTACAAACGGCCATGAATGCAGCATCAAAGGCTGCGGGCCCTAATGAACAAGACGCGCGCGGGGGCCTCACACGTTAGTCGGGATCGAGCTCACCCAGTTTTAGCCAGGCACGTCCCGCGCAGGTCCAGAACCTTCTCGCATTAACGCACTGCAGTCACTGCAGAGCTTTTTCCTCCTCTGTCGTACGTCTGGGCTGTTTTCGACTTAAGTGGTAACGATCTCATGCATCCTAAAGTCCTCGCCGCGGCGAAGCACTGCCCACGCTAGCCGGGCGTTCTTATTGGCGATTGCCACCAAGGCGCGCATGTAACCACGCCGCGCTTGCACCGCCAGGGCCCATCGGCTGATTCGATCGGTGCGACCGGGTGCTGCGGCAAGAACGGCGCGCGCACCCATGATGAGCAACGCTCGCAAGTAACCATCGCCCGCTTTCGTGATGCCGCCCAATCGCTGCTTGCCGCCGGAGCTGAACTGTCCCGGCACCATGCCGAGCCAGGCGGCGAACTGCCGGCCTGACTTGAACTCGTGGGCGGCGCCGACGGTAGCGACGATGGCGCTGGCGCCGATGGGCCCGACGCCGCGCAATGTCATCAAGCGACGCGCGCGCGGATCGTCGCGCGCGGCCAGCTTCAAGTGCGTGTCGTACTCCAGGATGCGGCCGTCTAGGTGCGACAGATGTGCCAACAGATCAGCCGAGCGCGCGCTGTGACCAGACGGGCAGCGCATCCAAGTGTTGCGCCGTCTGGCGCCGGACGGTAGTGGCCTTCAAGGGCAGCACGACGCCGAACTCGGCGAGCAGTCCGCGCAGGCGGTTAATGGTGGCCGTGCGTTCCTCGACAAAACCTTGGCGCACGCGGTGCACGGCCAGCAGTGCCTGCTGCTCGGCGGTCTTGACCGGCACGAAGCGCATCTTCGGTCGGCCGGCCGCTTCACAGATGGCCGCCGCATCATTGGCGTCGTTCTTACCGCGCTTACCGCTCATTCGATAAGGCGCGACGAACTTGGCGGCCATGATGCGCGGGCTGTGACCCAGCGCAGTCACCCGCCGCGCCAAGTCATGCGCACCGGAGCATGCCTCCATAGCCACCACACAAGGAGGCACAGCAGCGAGGACCTCGAGCAACTGCTCGCGCCGGACCATGCGAGCCATCTGCACCCGGCCAGACTCATCGACGCCGTGCAGGGCGAAAACGTTCTTGGCTAAATCGACGCCGATCCTGATAATGGCCATGGACTTCCTCTCCGAGATCGTTGATGGACTGTTGCAAGACCATCTTGGCACTTCGATGCCGTGCGGCTTCCGCGCCGCTTGCTCGGGACGAGGAAGTCCCTTTCATTCGTTAGCCGGCCGTCTTCTGTCGGCGCCGCTTAAAGGGGACGTCATGACCAGGTGGATAAGATTCTTCCTTGTCGCGCTCCATTTAATGTGGCGCCCCAAATTCCGGCCGGACGACACGTCCGTTCTTACTGCGCGGGTGTGGCCCACGGATGTCGATGTGTCCGTTGCAAACCAATCGGCTTACGCCGTCTATTTCGAGATGGCAAGAGTCGACCTGCAACTGCGAACGGGCCTTGCGAAGCTCGCTGCCAAGAGAGGTTGGTCCGCACCCTTGGCCTCTATCAACGTCCAGTTCAGAAAGCCGCTCAAGCGTTTTCAGAAGTTCAAACTGAGCGCCAGGATTGCTTACTGGGATGACAAGTGGATCTACGTGGAACATCGGATCGCGCGGCACGGCAAGACAATCGCGACTGCCCTCTCGAAGTCTCTAGTAATCGGCAGAGAGGGACGAATAGCGCCCCTCAAGTTGGCCGCAGAACTCGGAATGTCTGTCGCGAGGCCATCAATGCCGCCCATGATCGAAAAGTATTTGGAAGCAGAGAGACTCATGCACGAGCACGTCGACGCGTGGTCCTGCACGTTAGATTCTCTTGAGAGCGCCGGCTAACATTTCGGTGAACGCGGACGTCCGCGAGCGTGCCTTCGTTCAGCGTCGTCACCAATCAACGAGGCCGTGCAGTAGCGAGCACCTCGCCGCTCGCGGCCGCCGGTTACCTTAACGTTATGTCCGCTTTTCGGCGCGCGTGACTTCCGCTTTGGGCCGAGGCTGTGTGAAAACGCACTTGTGAGGCATGCAGCTCGAGACTCGACCTCTCAGATCGCTCTGTATTCAACGATCGACCCTTCGGGAATACCAAACCGACCCCCGAAAACGCGAGCATTTCGAGTTTTCACACAGCCTCGGTCGCAAGCAGACATGTACCCACGTCGACTGTCGGCCAATTGCAGTCATTTCCCTGGTGACGTGAGAATGCAACGCGCGCGAACTCGAAGCGGTTGTTAGCGTGCATGTTTCGAGAACTCCTCAAACGACTCAACACTCCCACCGAACTCTTTGAGGACAGCCGCGAGGTCTTCGTCGTCTGTTATCAATGTGAACTTGCGCTTCAGCGCAGTAACCGCGATGAGAATATCCTGCGCATTGTTCTTCTTTCCGCCGTTGAGCTGGTTCAGCCGGCTGAGCATCTCGTCATAGCTGCCGCCAGCGTCGCCCCATTCAGCTGCTCCCCACTCCGAGATATCCCAGACCGCAGCGGAGGTGGGGACGGCTTCCTGCTCTACTGCCTCGAACACTCGTAGTAACTGGTCGAGTCGCTCTGTTCGCTTCGTCGCCTGTAGTTCGTTGAGCTGGACGTGCGTGACGTAAAGCGGTCCCCGGCGTGACAAGCGCGCCGGGTCCACGCCAATGTCCAGAGCGCGATTGAATGCGTTTGTGTCAAGCATGAACATCGCTAGACGGCACCGAGTCAGGTTTTCATCCACAAAACTCTAGTCTGCCTTTGGCTTACGGCGCGCTACTGTATAAACATACACTATTTAACAAGCGGTCAAAGTTGCATTGCCTCACGTGGGTGCGAGGACAAATTGCTTTTGGGATACGTTAGGTCGGTAGGCCCGACGCAATCGAAATCTTTTCGGACAAACCATACGAGCCAGATTAAGGGACGAATAGGGGTTTGCTTGTTTGCTCCTCGCTAACCCGCATGAACAATGAGGCTTGACAGGGTGGTCCGAGAAGCCGCGCGGGTTCGACGAGCGACATGCGCGCAGTTGCGCGCTCCCACCGTTGCCTCCGCCGCGAGACCGGTGCACACTGATCGTCCCAAGCAGGTCCGCTCCGACCCCGTTGCCTCGGCCCCGATACGAGTGCAAACTGATCGCCTCAAGAGTCCCTCCCTCCAAACCACTTCTTAGGGATCAAAACATGACCGTCGCCCGCATTACCGAAATCAGCAGTGTCAGCAAGAAAAGCTTTGAAGACGCGATCCTCCAAGGCGTTTCCCGCGCCAACAAGACGCTGAAAAACGTCAAGGGCGCGTGGGTCAAGGATCAGGAAGTGCAGATCGACAAAGGCAAGGTGACCGGCTTCAAAGTCATCCTCAAAGTGACCTTTATCCTGTCGAATTAGCCTCGTTGCGACGTGACTTGGTCACGCACGACCGCAAAAAGAGCCGATCCTGTCAGCTTGATGTAAGCGCGTTTATCTAACTTCGCCGCGGATCAAGGGAGAATCGCCCGATGGGCAACATCGAATCAGTCCTGCACGAGCACCGTGTATTTCCGCCGAGCGCACAATTCGTCAAGCAGGCCAACGTTTCAGGCATGGAGGCCTACACGGCTCTGTGCGACGAGGCCAAGCGCGATTTCACCGGTTTCTGGGCACGGCTCGCGCGCGAGAATCTCGCGTGGAGCAAACCCTTCACGCACGTGCTCGACGAGTCGAAGGCGCCGTTTTTCAGATGGTTTTATGACGGCGAGCTGAACGCGTCGTACAACTGCCTCGATCGCAACCTCAGCAACGGCAACGCCGACAAGGTCGCGATCATCTTCGAGGCCGACGACGGCAAAGTCACGAAGATCACCTACCAGGCGCTGCACAAGGAAGTGTGCAAGCTCGCGAATGCGCTGCGCGCGCACGGTGTGAAGACCGGCGATCGCGTCCTGATCTACATGCCGATGTCGATCCAGGTGGTGGTCGCGATGCAGGCGTGCGCGCGCATCGGCGCGACGCACTCGGTGGTGTTCGGTGGGTTTTCCGCCAAATCGCTGCAGGAGCGCATCATCGATGCAGGCGCCACCGAAGTCATCACGGCAGACGGGCAATTCCGCGGCGGCAAGGAAATCCCGCTGAAGCCGGTGGTCGATGAAGCGTTTGCGATGGGCGGCTGCGAGAACGTGCGCAACGTCATCGTCTACAAGCGCTCCGGCAGCGCGGTGCCGATGCAATCGCCGCGCGACAAGTGGTGGGACGACGTCGTAAAAGGACAGGCTGAGACGTGCGAGCCGACGTGGGTCAACGCCGAGCACCCGCTGTTCATCCTGTACACGTCGGGCTCGACCGGCAAGCCGAAGGGTATCCAGCATTCGACCGGCGGCTACCTTCTGTGGTGTGCGCTGACGATGAAGTGGGTGTTCGATCACAAGCCGACCGATATCTTCTGGTGCACCGCCGATGTCGGCTGGGTGACCGGCCACAGCTACATCACGTACGGTCCACTCGCGGTCGGTGCCACCGAAGTGATGTTCGAAGGCGTGCCGACCTATCCTGACGCCGGGCGCTTTTGGAAGATCATCCAGGATCACAAGGTCAATGTTTTCTATACGGCGCCCACCGCAATCCGCTCGCTGATCAAGGCCGGCGGCGATCTGCCGAAGAACTACGACCTGTCGTCGCTGCGCATCCTCGGCACTGTCGGCGAACCGATCAACCCCGAGGCATGGATGTGGTACCACACTACGGTCGGGCGGGAGCGCTGCCCGATCGTCGACACTTGGTGGCAAACCGAGACGGGTGGACACATGATCTCGCCGCTACCGGGCGCGACGCCGACCAAGCCAGGCTCCGCGACCTTGCCGCTACCGGGCATCTTCGCCGACATCGTCGACGAAACCGGTCAGCCGGTTGGTAGAGGCAAGGGCGGAATATTGGTGATCACGCGGCCGTGGCCGTCGATGTTGCGCACGATCTGGGGTGACCCGGAGCGTTACAAGAAGACCTACTACCCGGACGACTTCAAGGGCAAGCTGTACTTGGCGGGCGACGGCGCAAGCACCGACGAGGAAGGCTACTTTCGTATCGTCGGACGCATCGATGATGTGCTGAATGTGTCGGGGCATCGGCTCGGCACGATGGAAATCGAGTCGGCGCTGGTCGCGAACACGAAGCTCGTTGCGGAGGCTGCCGTGGTGGGCCGTCCTGACGACTTGACCGGCGAGGCGGTGTGCGCGTTTGTCGTGCTCAAAGGCGCGCGCCCAAACGGCGAGGACGCCAACAAGATCGCCAAGGAACTGCGCGACTGGGTCGCCAAGGAAATCGGACCGATCGCGAGACCCAAGGACATCCGCTTCGGCGACAATTTGCCGAAGACGCGGTCGGGAAAAATCATGCGCCGATTGCTGCGCTCGATCGCCAAAGGCGAGGAGATAAAGCAGGATGTATCGACATTGGAGAACCCGGCGATCCTGGAGCAGCTAAAGCAAACGATGTGACGGCGGGTTTGACTTAGGATAGCCCTGCGACGTCCGCCTGGGGAGGCGGCGCAACCGGCCAGGAGGGCCGATGGACGAAATGCAGAAGGCGCAACGCTTCGTCGCGGTGTGTCTGCTCGGGGCCCTGCTTTTCAACTACCCATTTCTCGCGCTCTTTAATCGCGCAGCGCTCGTCCTCGGCATACCGATCTTTTACGTCTACCTGTTCGCGGTCTGGGCGGCGCTGATCGCGCTGATGTACTACATCGTGGAACAGAAGGACGAGTAAACATTCATGCTGCAGCAATGGGTGATCGTCAGCGCCGCGTTCTCCTACCTGGGGCTGCTGTTCGCGATCGCGTACTACGCCGATAAGCGCGCCGACGCCGGCCGCTCGATTGTCGCCAATCCTTACATCTATAGCCTGTCGCTTGCGGTTTATGCCACCGCGTGGACGTTCTACGGCAGCGTCGGGCGTGCCGCGACCGATGGCGTGGGCTTCCTGCCGATTTACCTCGGCCCGACTTTGATGATCGCGCTCTGGTGGATCGTGATGCGCAAGATCCTGCGCATCTCGAAGCAGAACCGCATCACATCGCTCGCCGACTTCATCGCTTCGCGTTACGGCAAAAGCGCGCTTCTGGGTGGTGTCGTGACGATCATCGCCGTGATCGGAATCATTCCGTACATCTCGCTGCAGCTGAAGGGAATCTCGAACAGCTACATCATCCTCACGCAATACCCCGAGATCGTAATGCCGCAGAGCCTCGGCGCGGTGACGCTCGAGCAGGACACGGGGCTGTGGGTGGCGATGATTCTGGCGGCGTTCACGATTGCATTCGGAACGCGCCATCTTGATTCCGCCGAGCACCACGAGGGCATGGTGGCGGCGATCGCGTTCGAGTCGCTGGTCAAGCTGCTCGCCTTTCTCGCGGTCGGCGTGTTCGTCACGTTCGGCGTCTACAACGGTTTCGGCGACCTCTTTGGTCGCGCCGCCGCAGATCCAAAGCTGAGCGCACTGATCGCGCCGCTGGAAGGCCTCGCCGGCGGTTACGCGAGCTGGGTGTGGCTCACGATCCTGTCGATGTTCGCGATCATGTTCCTGCCGCGCCAGTTCCAGGTCACGGTGATCGAGAACACGAATGAAAAGCACCTGAACAAGGCGATCTGGCTCTTTCCGCTGTACATGCTGGCGATCAACATTTTCGTGCTGCCGATCGCGTTCGGCGGCGGATTGCACTTTCCTGCCGGTCGGGTTGACGCCGACACCTTCGTGCTGACCGTGCCGATGGCCGAAAAGCAGGAAGGGCTTGCGCTGCTTGCCTTCATTGGCGGATTGTCGGCGGCGACCGGGATGGTGATCGTCGAAACGATCGCGCTCTCAACGATGGTATGCAATGACCTCGTGATGCCGATGCTGTTACGCCTGCGCGGGCTGCGTCTCGCTGAGCGCGCGGATCTGACGTGGCTGCTGCTCGGTATCCGCCGCGGAGCGATCGTGCTGATTCTGCTGCTTGGTTATCTGTACTTCAGAATCGCCGGCGAGGCCTACGCGCTTGTTTCGATCGGGCTGATCTCGTTCGCTGCGGTGGCCCAATTCGCGCCGGTGGCGCTTGGCGGCCTGTTCTGGAGGGGAGGAACCCGCAACGGCGCGCTGGCAGGCCTGCTGATCGGCTTCGCCGTGTGGTTCTACACGCTGCTGGTCCCCGCGCTGGCACGCTCAGGCTGGCTGCCGATCGAGATCATGGAGCGCGGTCTGTTCGGCTTCGAACTGCTCAGACCGTTGCAGCTTTTCGGTTTGAGTGGCCTTGACCAGATCACGCACTCGATGATCTGGAGCATGATCGCCAATATCGGCGCCTACGTGCTGGTGTCACTTGTCAGCCGGCAGAGCGCCGAGGAGCACCATCAGGCGAATTTGTTCGTCGATGTGTTCAAGCGCGATGCCGATCGCGCTCGCTTCTGGCGCGGCACTGCGCAGGCGCCGGCGTTGCACGGCATGTTGTCGCGGTTCCTGAGCGAAACAGGCGCCAACGAGTCCTTTGCCCGATACGCGCGGATCAAGGGCCTGCGCTGGCCGCAGGAAGAGCTGATCGCAGACGGCGAGTTGGTGCACTATGTCGAGACCCAGCTGGCCGGCGCGATCGGCGCCGCGTCCGCCCGCATCATGATGGCGTCGACCGTCCAGGAAGACGCGCTGACCTTGGAAGACGTGCGCGAGGTGCTGACCGAAGCGCAGCAAGTCGTTATGTATAGCCAGCAGCTCGAGCAGAAATCGAAAGAGCTTGAAGCTGCGACCGCGGAACTTAAGAACGCGAACGAACGTCTGCAGGAACTCGACCGAATGAAGGACGACTTCGTGTCGACGGTGTCGCACGAGCTGCGCACGCCGCTCACGTCGATCCGCGCTTTTTCGGAGATCCTGCGCGAAAACCCCGAGATCGACCTCACCGAGCGCAAGAATTTTCTGGACATCATCTCGAAAGAAAGCGAGCGTCTGACCCGTCTGATCAATCAGGTGCTCGATCTGGCCAAGATCGAATCCGGCAAGCTCGAATGGAACGTGTCGGAGGTCGATCTGCGCGAGGCGATCACCGACAGCGTGAATGCAACCAGCCAGTTGTTCCACGAGAAGGCAGTGCGCGTGGATGTGCGGATGCCTGAACACGTGCCAAGAGTGACGACCGATTTCGATCGGATCATTCAGGTCTTGATCAACCTGCTGTCCAATGCGGGCAAGTTCTGCGACCCGGTGCGTGGACACGTCGAAGTGCGGCTAACGCAGGACGGCGGCAAGCTGCGCGTCGACGTGCGCGACAACGGCAAGGGCATCAGCCCCAGAGATCAGGCCATCATCTTCGAAAAGTTCGGTCAGGCCGGCGACACGCTGACCGACAAGCCGCAGGGAACGGGCTTGGGCCTGCCGATCAGCCGGCAGATCGTCGAGCACTTCGGCGGCCGGCTGTGGGTCGAAAGCGCGCTTGGAAAAGGCGCCACCTTCTCGTTCACGCTGCCGATCGCGACGACCGAAGCGGCCGAAGAGGAGTTACTGGCGCGCCTCGCGCAGTGACGGCTCGCCGGGAAAACATGGCCAAGAAAATCCTGATCGCCGACGACGAGCAGAACATCGTCATCTCGCTCGAATTCCTGATGAAGCGCGAAGGCTTCGAGGTCGCGGTGGCCAGCGACGGCGAAACCGCGCTGCGCAAGTTCGCCGAAATGCGGCCGGACGTCGTGCTGCTCGACGTGATGATGCCGAAAAAATCGGGGTTCGAAGTGTGCCAAGCGATTCGCGCGAATCCCGAGTGGCAGGCGACCAAGGTGATCATGCTGACGGCAAAGGGACGCGAGACCGAGATGGTCAAGGGCATGGCGCTCGGTGCAGACGCGTACATGACGAAGCCATTTTCAACCAAGGACCTGGTGACGCGGGTCAAGCAGATGCTTGACGTGTAGCTGGGTGAACGGGCTCTAAATGAGAGCGCGAGTCAAGCTCGCCCTGACCGTCGGCTCGCTCTGTCTTGTGATGCTTGCGGCGATCGCCGGAGTGTGGGGCGCACTATGGGCCGACCTTGGTATCGAGGAGCGCGCGGCGCTCGGCAGGCTGCTGGGGCGACACGCGGTGATCATCGTTCTCGGGCTTCTGATGGCCGGAGGGGCGGTTGCGTTGCTCGCCGCGCCTTTCGTGCGCGCATATCTCGCCGGCCCCGCGAAACTCGCGGAGCAGGGGCGCATCATGGTCGGCGCGAACCGCGCCCTCCGGGTGCAGCAAACCGACACTGCCGAACTCGATGCGCTGGCGCGCGTGCTTAACGAGCTCGCCGACCAGCGCGACGCGCTGCAACGCGATGTCGAGCGGCAGATTCGCGAATCGCAGGCCAAGCTCGAGGAGGAGAAGAACCGCCTTGCCGCGCTGATGTCGGAACTGGCCCAGGGCATCGTCGCCTGCAACCTCGACGGGCGCATCCTGCTCTACAACAACCGCGCGCGCCTGCAGTTCACCGCGCTCGCGCAGGGAGGCACAGCCGGCAGTGCGTTGATCGGTCTGGGGCGCTCGATCTTCGGCGTTATCGAGCGTCCCCTGATCGACCATGCCCTCGACAGTATTCGGCGTCGCCTTGAAAGCGGCAGCCGCGCGATGGCGAACTTCGTTACCGCCAGCCGCGCAGGTCAGTTGATCCGCGTGCAGATGGCGCCCGTGCTTGCGGCTGCCGAGTCGGACCGTGCGTCGCAGAATGGACTGCGTCAGGCTGTGTCGGGCTACGTTCTCGTGCTGGAGAACATCACACGCAGTTTCGAGGCCGAGTCACGGCGCGACCAGGCTCTGCAGACGCTGACCGAAGGCAGCCGCGCTTCGCTGGCCAACATTCGGGCCGCAGTCGAAACGCTCGCCGGATATCCGGACATGCAGGCCGGAGAGCGCGAGCGCTTTGTTGGCGTGATCGCGGAGGAGGTGCGCGGCTTGAGCGAGCAGCTCGAACGGAACGCCGCGCAGCATGCTGATGCGCTGAAAACGCGGTGGGTTCTGGAGGAGATGCGCGGCGGTTGACCTCGTTGGAGCGGCGCAGGCAACGATCGAGGCGCGCGTTGGCACGGTCGGTGAGCATCGACCGGATCGCACCCACGCTTTGGGTAAGGGCGGATAGCTTTACGTTGATCCGCGCACTCGCCTGGCTCGCCGCACGGCTGCACGCCGAGTTTGGCGTCGCGGCGCTAACACTGCGGCTGGTGCAGGCGGAGCGACTGGCTCAACTCGACTTGGTCTGGCCCGGGACCGCGGCGCCGCTTGAAGCGCTGCAGACGTGGGAAGACCAGCCGATGAAGTTCGGCGCTGAATCGAGCCCGGTGTCGCTGCACGATGTGGCTGAACGACACGGCGGCGAGGCCTGGTTTGCGCGTGACGACACAGGCGCGGCGAGCTACTGCCGGATCCTGCTGCCGATCGCCGAACCCGAGCGCGAGGCGGCGCAGCGTCCCGACACGCTGGGACGCCCCGAGTACTACGATTTCGCGTTGTTCGAACGCGCCGGTGAGGCGCATGCGCTCGACGAGCGTCGGCTCACCGAACTGACGTACACCGTGTTTGACGCCGAGACCACGGGCCTCGAACCCGGAGAGGGCGACGAAATCATCCAGATCGGCGCGGTGCGCATCGTCAATGGGCGGCTGTTGCGCAACGAGACGTTCGACCAGCTCGTCGACCCGCGGCGCCGGCTCGACCGGGCCTCGGTGAGAATCCACGGCATCAGCGAAGACATGTTGCGCGGGCAGCCGACGATCGACGAAGTGTTGCCTGCGTTTCGTGCGTTTTGCGAAGACACGGTGCTGGTCGGGCATAACGCGGCGTTCGACATGCGCTTCTTGCAGTTGAAGGAGCAATCGACCGGTGTGCGCTTCGATCAGCCACTGCTCGACACGCTGCTGTTATCCGAAGTGATCCACCCGGCGCAGGAATCGCACCAGCTCGAGGCGATCGCCGAGCGACTCGGCGTGCGCATCGAAGCGCGCCACAACGCCTTGGGCGACGCCATCATCACGGCGCAGGTGTTCCTGCGCATGGTCGGCTTGCTTGCCGACGCCGGGATTCACACGCTGCGCGACGCGCGCGACGCGGCCGCCAGGACCCATTACGCCAAGGTGCAATATTGAAAGCGCAGAGCGCCACGCCGGATTTTAGGAAAGTGCAGAGCGCGACGCCGGATCTGAGCCAGCTCGATCTGCCGACGATGCACAGCCCACTTTCTGCGCTGATGGCGAGCGACCCGCTGGTGGCCCCGCTTGACGGCTCGGTGCGCGCAGCGCTGCAGATGATGGCGCAGAAGGATGTGGATTCGATCGTCGTCGCAGACCCGCAGACGCGCATTCCTCTTGGCATCTTCACGCTTAACGATCTGTTGCGGCGCGTGGCTCTCGCGGGCACCGATCTCGACGAACCGGTGCTCTCGGTGATGACAGCCGGGGTGATCACACTAAAAGCAGACGCTACCGCCCACCAGGCTGCGACCGTGATGGCGCGACACGGCATCAGCCATATTGTCGTGACTGATGAGCAGGGCAAGCTTGCCGGGCTCGTTTCACAGTCGCAACTGTTCGAGCTGAAGCGGCCCGGCGTGCAGGAGCTGCAGCGCGAGATCGCTCGCAGCCACGACATGGCCTCCCTCGTGCATTGCGCCGAGGACACGCGGCGCCTGGCGAAGCACCTGCTGGCGCAGGGCGCCGGCGCCGAGGTGCTTAACCAGTTTGTCTCGACGCTAAACGATCTGATTACGACGCGCGTCATCGAGCTGACGATCGACGAGATCGAGCTGCCTGATGCCCTTTGGTGCTGGCTCGCCTTCGGCTCCGAGGGGCGGCTCGAGCAAACTTTCGCCACCGATCAGGACAACGGCATCGTGTTCGAGGCGGAAGAGCCCGGCGATGCTGCGCTGCTGCGCGAAGCCTTCGTTCCGTTCGCGCGCGTGGTCAATCAGCGTCTCGATGCCTGCGGCTTCCCGCTGTGCAAGGGAAACATCATGGCGGGCAACCCGCAGTGGTGCCTGTCGCTCGACGAATGGCGCCATCACTTCGGCGCCTGGATCAGCAATCCTGAACCCGAAGCGCTTCTCAATGCCTCGATTTTTTTCGATTTGCGGCCGCTGTATGGCGCGCACGCGCTCGCCGAGCGGCTCAAAAAAAGGCTGCTGAAAACCACAGCCGCGAATCGTCCTTTTCTGCGCATGCTGACCGAAAATGCGCTGCTGCAGTCCCCACCCCTCGGCGTTATCCGTGACTTTTCGTACCAGAGCTCGAAGGAGTTCCCGAAAACGATCGACCTCAAGGGGCAGGGGGCACGCCTGTTTGTCGATGCCGCGCGCGTACTGGCGCTCGCGCACGGCATCCCGGACACAAACACGGTGCGGCGCCTGCAGGTAGCGGCGGCGTCGACGCGTCTCGGCAGCGAGGACGTGCGCGCCATCATCGACGCTTTTTTCTTCATCCAGTCGCTGCGCCTCAGGAACCAGTACGCGGGGGCGCCGCCAGGTGCGGCCAACCGCGTTAATCCGGACCAACTGAACGAGCTGGATCGTTTGATTCTGAAGGAGGCGTTCAAGCAGGCGCGCAAGCTGCAGCAGCGTCTGCGCCTCGAGTATCAATTGTGATGCAGGACGACTTCGTCTCGATGCTGGCGCACGAGCTGCGCACGCCGTTGACCTCGATCCGCGCCTTCACGGAGATACTGCTCGGCGAACCGGAAATGGAATTGGAGCAGCGCAACAAACTTCTCGGCATTATCGTCAGCGAAACCGATCGGCTGACACAGTTGATCAGCCAGGCCCTCGACGTCGCAAAGCTCGAATCGGGTCGGACGGAATGGAACGCTACGCGCGTGGACATGAAGGAGGTCATCTGCGACGCTGTCAGCGCGATGAATCAGGTGTTCGAGGAACGGCAGATCGAGGTAGCGGTCAGGGCGCCGGACGGTCAGCGTGATCACGGCCGATGTCGACAGGATCATTCAGGTGATGATGAACCTCCTCTCCAATGCGGCCAGATTTTGCGAACGCGGCGCAGGCCGCATCGAAGTCGAGTTGTCGGAGCGAGCGGAAAATCTGCGCGTCGACGTGCGCGATAACGGCCCGAGCATCGGCGCGGCCGATCGGGCGGAAATCTTTGACAGGTCTTGTCGGGTTGGCGACAGCGAGCACAGACCCTATCGCACCGCAGCGAACTCGGCCTGTATATCAGCCGCAAGATCGTCGAGCACTTCGGCGGCAGGCTTTGGGTCGAAAACATTCCCGGAGGTGCGTGCTTTTCGTTCACGCTGCCGACGGCCGGCAGTGAATCGGCCGGGAACGTAAGGTCTGCGTAAGGACGGGCACACAACAATCGCGCAGCCGTAGACTTCGGTGGGCCGCAACATCACAATAGCGACGCGGTGCACGGGGACGACGATGGCGTTTTTTTGGTTGGTGGCGCAGACGCTGGTGTTGGTTGCAGGGCTGGCGCTGCTGGGTCAATTGCTGGTCGGGGATATTTAACTGGCAGCGGCGCCGGGACAACCTGCTGTACCGGCTGTTTGAATTGATCGCGCGTCCGGTCGTGAAGTTGGTTCGCTGGGTCACGCCGAAAGTAGTCCTCGACCGGCATGTACCCATCGCTGCCTTCATGATCTTGTTTTTCGCATACTTTTGGCTGGGTTTCGAGCATCGAGAAGCATGCAGGGCACAGATCCTTCAACCGGGTTGCGACAAATGGGCCTCCGCATGGAGTCAGCCGCGCCTCAATGAACCCGATTGCGCGACTACTTGCAAAGTGGTGGCTTAACCGGCGCGCCAACTTTGCGCTGCTGTTCGAGCGCTATCCGCAGGCGATCGATGTGTACCGCGAGATTCTGCGGATCGATCCTGCCGATGAGTACGCGCGTTCTGTCATCGGCAATCTCTATGCCAAGACCGGCGATCAGACCGCAGCGATACGCGAGTTCCGGGAACTCGTGGCAATCCATCCGCAGCACGCCGACGCCTGGTTCAACCTGGGCTTTCTTCACGACGAGCGCGACGAGTTGGACGACGCCGAACGCTGCTTCCGCCGGGCGGTGGAACTGAAACCCGCGCTGGATCGCGCCTGGTACGGACTCGGCCTGGTGCTGATACGCCAGGGGCGCCTGCAAGAAGCGGTTGCTGCGCTTAAACGCAACATCAAGCTGCAACATTTCAGCCCGTATGGTTACTATCAGCTCGGCATGACCTACCATCACCTCGGCCGCAGCGAGGAAGCGTGGAAGATGTATCAGGAGCTGACCCAGTTCGAGCCGAAGTTCGCAGCGACACTGAAACGCGACCTCGAACAAACGGTGCCGCAGGCAGTGAGCAATCGCAGGGATTTCCAACCGACGGGGGACACTACCGCCGCAGCAAGCTAGTGCAGGGGATCAACATCACAAGGAGAAAACATGCAGCTCACAGCACAACACAAAGAGTATTGGCATAAGAATCTGCGGCTCACCGCAGTGCTCCTCGCTATCTGGTTCGTCGTCACGTACGTGATGGCGTGGTACGCGCGCCCGCTGGCCGAGATCAATTTCTTCGGCTGGCCGCTGTCGTTTTACATGGCCGCGCAAGGGTCGCTGATCATCTATGTCGTCCTCATTTACATCTACGCCAAGAGGATGCGCAAGCTTGATCTGGAGTACAACGTCGAAGAGGGAGACGAGTGATGGCTGCCACTTCCATTAGCGCCAATCGCGCTTTCTTCAACCAGCTTCGGAAGTACTACACCTGGTACACGGGCGGCTTCATTGCCTTTCTGCTCGTGCTCGCTGTCGCCGAGCAGCTGGGGCTGTCGCGCCAGTGGATCGGTTACTGCTTCCTGTTCGCAACGATCGCGCTGTACGCGGGCATCGGCATCATGAGCCGCACCGCGGACGTCGCCGAGTACTACGTGGCAGGCCGGCGCGTTCCGGCATTTTTCAACGGCATGGCGACCGGCGCAGACTGGATGAGCGCTGCGTCGTTCATCGGCATGGCCGGCACGCTGTATCTGGCCGGCTACGACGGGCTGTCGTTCGTGATGGGGTGGACCGGCGGCTATTGCCTGGTGGCGTTCCTGTTGGCGCCGTACCTGCGCAAGTTCGGTCAGTTCACGATCCCGGATTTTCTCGGCGCCCGTTACGGCGGCAACATCATCCGCTCGATCGGCATCATCTCGGCGATCACGTGTTCTTTCGTCTACGTCGTCGCGCAGATCTACGGCGTGGGTCTGATCACGAGCCGCTTTACCGGACTTGCGTTCGAAGTCGGCGTGTTTGTCGGCCTGGCCGGCATTCTGGTGTGCTCGATGCTCGGCGGGATGCGGGCGGTGACCTGGACGCAGGTTGCGCAGTACATCATCCTGATCATCGCGTATCTGACTCCGGTCGTTTGGCTTGGCGTCCGGTATACCGGCATCCCGGTGCCGCAGTTTGCCTACGGCCAGACGATGGAAAAACTGGCGGCGGTCGAGAAGAAGATCATGGCTGATCCGAAGGAAGCCGAAGTGCGCGCGATCTTCAAGAGCCGTGCCGACTGCCGCAACTGCGGCGCTGAAGGATCCGGCTAAGGCGTTCCCGAAGGAAAGGCAGCTCGAGAAACGCGTGGCCGACCTCCGCGCCTCCGGCGCACCGGCGGCGCAGATCGATCCGGTGCAAAAGGCGCTGACCGAGTATCCGACCGACATCGACAAGTGGAAAGCGGCGATGACGAAGGATAGGGGTCTCGCTGCGCGCGCTGCACCACTGCGGCCGCACGCGCAACCGTATCCAGGAGCGACCGAGGAGGCGCGTGACACCGCCCGCTTGAACTTCATCGGCATCGTGTTCTGCATGATGTTCGGTACCGCTGCACTGCCGCACATCCTGATGCGCTACTACACGACGCCGAGTGTTCAGCAGGCGCGCGACTCGGTCTTCTGGTCGTTGTTCTTCATCTTCCTGCTGTACTTCACTGCACCGTGTCTGGCGGTGCTGGCCAAGTACGACGTCTACACCAACCTGGTCGGCAGCAGCTTCGCTGCGCTGCCTGCATGGGCTGCACAGTGGGCGATCGTTGATCCGACTCTGTTGAACATCACTGACGTCAATCGTGATGGCATCGTGCAGTTGGCCGAGATCGTGATCGGAGGCGATCTGATCGTGCTTGCGACGCCCGAGATTGCCGGGTTGCCGTATGTGGTTTCAGGGCTGGTCGCCGCGGGTGGTCTGGCGGCCGCGCTCTCAACTGCGGACGGGTTGCTGCTGACGATCTCGAACGCCCTGTCGCACGACCTGTACTACAAGATGATCGACCCATCGGCTTCGACCAAGTTCCGGGTCACGCTGTCCAAGGTGCTGCTGGTGGTGGTCGCGATCGTGGCGGCGACTGTTACATCGCTGAAGCCGGGAGATATCTTGTTCCTGGTCGGAGCCGCGTTCTCGCTCGCGGCGTCAGCGTTCTTCCCGCCGCTGGTGCTGGGCGTGTTCTGGAAGCGCGCGACCAAGTGGGGGGCGATCATCGGCATGACCGCGGGGCTGGGCGTTTGCATCTACTACATGCTTCGCACCTACCCGTTCTTCACCAACATGGGCGTGCCGAAAATGGATCTGTGGTTCGGGCTGAACCCGATCTCGGCAGGGATGTTCGGACTGCCGGTGGGGCTGATCACGATCATCATCGTCAGTCTGCTGACGCCCGAGCCCGATCGTCAGACGCAGGAACTGGTCGAGCACGTTCGCTATCCGCACCTGCGAGGCGATACGGTCAGCACGGTCGGCACCTGATCGATCGCTGTCTGCCATCAGAGCCCGCGTTCATCGCGGGCTTTTTTTTGGCTCGATGCCTGGCCGATATACTCGCAGCAGACAAGGAGAGATGGCCGAGCGGTCGAAGGCGCACGCCTGGAAAGTGTGTATAGGTCTAAAGCCTATCGTGGGTTCGAATCCACTCTCGCCGAACTCGCACGCTGGGCGCTGCGTCCAATGGTCGCCTGTGCCGCGCCGATCAGTCTCTCGATTCGCGTCACCGCTGCGGGGAGCAACTTGCGCCAGATCCAGTCGGTATCGAGCGTGATCGTCAGTGTGCGCTTCAGGTACGGCAACATCACGAAGAACGCGAGGCCCGAGAACAGCAGCAACTGGAGCTGCGTCACGACGTGTGCCGCGTGTACGGCTCGAACTGTCACCGCGTACGGCAGCAGCCGGTACAGCGGTTCGGCCCAGATGCCGATCGCGATGCACAGGAACGCAAAGAAGATCATCGCCCAGCGCATGCTGGCCGGCGGGTCGCTGGGACGCAGGCCGGAGTCCTTCTGGAAGAACACGAACCACGGAAACTTGATGCCCGCGTGCAGGAACACGCCGGCCGACGCCGCGGCCAGCAGCAGCCACAGCGTCAGCAGATGGCCGTCGGCGGCCGCCTGCGAGATCATCGACTTCGACACGAAGCCCGAGGTGAGCGGGAACGACGAGATCGACAGCGCGCCGATGATTCCGCAGATCGTCGTCACCGGCATGCTGTGGAACAGGCCGCCCAGTTCGGAGCACTTGCGCCGGTTCGTCATGTACAGCACCGAGCCGGCCGACATCAGCAGCAGCGCCTTGTAGATGATGTGGGTGAAGGCGTGCGCCGCGGCGCCGTTGAGCGCCATCTCGGTGCCGATGCCGATGCCCGCCACCATGAAGCCGACCTGGTTGACGATCGAGTACGCGAGGATGCGGCGCATGTCGTTCTCGAGCAGCGCGTAGACGATGCCGTAGAACACCATGAACAGGCCGACCCAGATCAGCAGCTCGGTGCCCGGGAAACCGCGCAGCAGCACGTAGACGGCCGTCTTGGTCGTGAACGCCGACAGGAACACCATGCCGCTCCACGAGGCTTCGGGATAGGCGTCGGGCAGCCAGGCCGACAGCGGTGGCGCCGCCGGCGTTGACCAGAAAGCCGATCAGGATCAGCCAGTGCGCGGGCGAGTCGAGCGCCATGCGCGCGAACTCGACGCTGCCGGTCTGCGCGATGTGGCCGGTGATGCCGGCAAACAGGATCACGCCGCCGAGCAGGTGGATCATCAGGTAGCGCAGGCTCGCCCGGTACGACTTGCCGCTGCCGTTGCTCCACAGCACCAGGGTCGAGCCGACGGCCATCAGCTCCCAGAACACGAACACCGTCAGCAGGTCGCCGGCGAGTGCTACGCCGATGGCCGACCCGGCGTAGACGAAAGCGGCCGGCATCTCGACGCGGCTCTTCTGCCCAGCGCGAACCAGTCCGCCTCCGAACGGCCATCAACGCGAAGATGACCGCGAACAGGCGCGACAGCTTGTCGCCTTTGCAGCGGCGTGAACGTGTAGTCGAGAAAGCGCAACTGCCACGCGCCGTCGGGTACCTGCCAGACGAGTGCCAGCGCGAGCAGCGGCAGCAGCAACACAGCCGCCGTGCGCAGATGGCCGCGCAGCCACGGCAGCGCGAGCGCGCCGACGATCAGCACCAGGCCGGGGTGGAGCATCGCCGTCAGTCATCGCGCTCGCCGTAGTAGGTGTCGGGCCGCCTCAGCAGCAGTGCCAGACGCCTTGGCGACCACGATCATCACGGCGCAGGCGATGAACCCGAACCACGCGTAAAAGCCGAACACCGACTCGATGGCGAAATGCGGATGCAGCGATATCACCGCTTCGACCATCACCGTCAGCGCCAACACGCCGAGAAACACGCGCCACAGCAGCTTCACGTTGCGCGGCTCGTCGAGCCAGTGCGTCTTATCCATCGCGCTCATCCTCCTCCGACATCTGCCGCGCCAGCGCCAGCGGCACATCGGGCAGGAAGAACAGCAGCTACTGTGCCGATTGCAGTGGCGGTGAGCGCGATCGACCATCGGGCAACGGCGCCTCGCCATGCATGTCGTCGCCAGCGTCGGGCGGCGCGCAAGAAACGCGCGGTAAACGATCGGCAGGAAGTATCCGGCGTTGAGCAGCGTGCTGCCCGCGATCACTGCCACCGCGATCCAGTGAGCTCCCGCCATCGCGCCCGACAGCATGTACCACTTCGAAATGAACCCGGCCGCGGGCGGCAATCCGATCATCGACAGCGCGCCGATGGCGAATGCGCCCATCGTCCATGGCATGCGCCGTCCGATGCCGTCGAGCTGGCTGACCTCGGTCTTGTGCGCGGCGGTGTAGATCGCGCCGGCGGCGAAGAACAGCGTGATCTTGCCGAGCGCGTGAGCGGCGATGTGCAGCACCGCGCCGACGATCGACAACGGGACCAGCAGCGCCGCCGCCAGCACGACGTACGACAGCTGGCTGACGGTCGAGTACGCGAGCCGGCGCTTCAGGTTGTCGGAGTTCAGCGCGACCACCGATGCGGCGACGATCGTGAATCCGGCGATGCCCACCAGCCAGTCGGTGATACCGGCACGTGCCAGCGTGTCGATGCCGAAGACGTAGACGATGACCTTGACGACGCTGAACACGCCGGCCTTGACCACCGCCACGGCGTGCAGCAGCGCCGACACTGGCGTCGGCGCCACCATCGCCGCCGGCAGCCAGCGGTGAAACGGCATCAACGCCGCCTTGCCGATGCCGAACATGTACAGCGCGAGCAGCCCGCCCAGCGCGGCAGCGCTCAGCTTGCCGTCGAGGATGCCGCCGGCGTCGAAGTCGGTCGTGCCGGTTACGAACCACGTGAAGACCAGTGCGGGCAGCAAAAACACGATCGACGTGCCGAGCAGCAGCCCGAGGTAAACGCGTCCGCCGCGGCGCGCCTCGTCGGTCCCGTGATGCGTGACCAGCGGGTACGTGATCAGCGTCAGCATTTCGTAGAACAGAAACAGCGTGAACATGTTGCCGGCCATCGCGATGCCCATCGTGGCCGCACAGCGCCAGCGCGAAGCAGACATAAAAGCGGGTTTGCGCGCTGCTCGTCGTTGGCCCGCATGTAGCCGATCGAATACAGCGAGTTGACGACCCACAGTGCCGACGCAATCAGCGCGAACAGCATCCCGAGCGGTTCGACCTCGAACGCGACCGACACTCCGGGCAGCACTTCGAACAGCGTGATTGCCGGGCCGCTCGCCGGCGAGAACGTCCGGCAGCAGCACGAGCACGAACAGCAGCAGCAACGCAGCGCTGATCAGCGTCACGCCGTCGCGCAGGTTTGGCGCGCGACCGAAGAGCGCAATCAGCGCGGCGCCTGCGGTCGGCGCGACCAGCGCGGCCAGGATCAGTTGCTCGCCGGTCATCGGCGGCGCGCCCATCAGCATGCCGGCCGCCTGCGATGCCGAGCCCAGCGTCAGTGAAGTATCGAAGCCGAAGTAGACAGTGGCGCCGACCAGCAGCGCCGCAGGCAACAGCATCGACCATCGAGACTCGATCGCGTCGGTCGAGTCCGCGGGCGGCTCACGCAGATAGGCAGCTTCGACGAAGCGCCACACGTAGACCACCGCAGCAGCGATGACAGCAGAATCAGGAACACCAGCCACCACTGACCGTGCTCGAGCGCCGCCTGGATCAGAGTCCACTTGCTGATGAAGCCCGGCAGTGCCGGGCACTCCGATCAGCGATAGGCCGCACAGCACCAATGCCAAAGCTGATCAGCGGCATTCGCTTGCCAAGACCCTGGACGCGCGCGAGAGTGACGCCGCCGAGCGACGCGGCGACGCAGCCGAGCAGCAAGAAGATGGCTCCCTTCGTGATGGCGTGGTTTGCCAGATGCACGATGGTGGCGGTCAGCCCGGTGACGCTGCCGAAGTAGAGGCCAAGGATGATGTAGCCGATCTGCGCCACGCTCGAGTACGCGAACAGCCGCTTCAGGTTGGTCTGGAAAATCGCGACCGTCGATGCGGCGAACATTCCGGCGAGCGCCAGCAGCAACATCATCTGCTGCATCGGCAGCCGCTCGAACACCTGCGATTCGCCGAACACCGAAAAGTAAAAGCGCAGCAGCACGATACACGGCGACCTTGGTGGCAGAGCCTGCCAGGAACGCTGCCACCGCCGACGGCGCGTAGGTGTAGGCGTTGGGCAGCCACTGATGCAGCGGAAACAGCGCCAGCTTCAGCGAGATGCCGACCGTCAGGAACGCCAGCGCTGCCAGCACTGGCCGAGTGCCCTGCGACGGCTGCCAGGCGCTGCGCCATGTCGGCGAGATTCAACGTGCCGGTCATCAGGTAGAGCAACCCGACGCCGATGACGAAGAACGTGGCGCCGATGGTGCCCATGATCAGGTACTGATACGAAGCGAACAGTGCGCGCCGGTCGTGTCCCAAGGCGATCAGCACGTAGGTCGACAGCGACGAGATCTCCAGGAACACGAAGGCGTTGAAAGCGTCGCCGGTGATCGCTGATGCCGAGCAGGCCGCTCAGGCACAGCGCGAACATCGTGTAGAAAAGGTAATGCTGCTGCGGCCGGTATTTCGCTCTCGATGCTCGCGCGGCTATACGGCAGGACCACCGCAGCCAGCCCGATACCAGCACGAGCATGAAGGCCGACAGCCGGTCGACGCGATATTCGATGCCCCACGGCGGCGGCCAGCTGCCGATCGCATACGAGATCGTTCCGCTGCGGTCCACCTGCATCCACAGCAGCACCGAAATCGCGAACGCGATCCAGCTCGCGGCGAGGACCACGGCGAACGCGAGCGTGCGATTGCGCAGCAGCACGGTAAGCGGCGCAGCCAGCAGCGGCACGACAACCTGCAGTGCAGGAAGGTGCTGAGCCAGATTCATTGTTGTTGTGATGGGTCTTCCGGTTCAGCGTCCAGATTCAGGATGTCGTCCTCTTCGATGCATCCGTACGCTTCGCGTATGCGCACGACCAGCGCAAGGCCGAGCGCGAGCGTGGCCACGCCGACGACGATCGCGGTGAGAATCAGCACGTGCGGCAACGGATTCGAATAGACGGTGAACGCCTCGCTGAGGATCGGAGCCGTACCTCCAACCAGCTTGCCCGGGCGCGATGTACAGCAGATATACCGAGGTCTGGAAGATGCTCAGCCCGACCAGCTTCTTGATCAGATTTCCGCGCGCGATGACGATGAACAGTCCCGCGATCATCAGGAAGATCGTGATGAAGTAGGTGACGTGGCCGCCAAGCGTCGTCAAGAAGCCCGGCACCGGTCACTCGATCGACCTTGCCGCGACCGGCGAACATGTAAAAGACCTTCAGCATCACGCCGGACACCGTGATGGCCACACCCACTTCGACCCAGAAGATGCCGCGGTGCTGGCCGGCTATCGGATCGCGGCCGAGCACGAAGTAGTCGAGGTAATTGCCGCCAAGCAACACTCCGGCGACGCCTACGCCGGCGTAGATCAGCACGCCGATGGCCATCATCGATTCGACCAGCGGTTCCGGCACGACCTTGCGCGCGTCGGCCAGGCCAAAGATCAGCGCGTAGAAGATCACCGCCGCGGCCATAATGACGCCGGCCTGAAAGCCGCCGCCCGGGCCGAAATCGCCATGGAACTGCACGTACAGCCCGAACAGCAGTATGAACGGGATCAGCAGCTTGGCGATGACCCGCAAGATCAGGTCGTGTCTCATCGGCTCGCGGTCCTTGCGACGGCGCCGCAGCAGCGCTAGGACGCCGGCGCCAGCTGTGAAATACCACCGTGACTTCGCCGAGCGTGTCGTAGCCGCGATAGCTGGCGAGGACAGCCGTGACCACGTTGGGCACATCGACCTCGGCCTTCATCTCGTTCAGGTAACGCGGCACGACATGCTGATGAATCGGCGCGTTCGGATCGGAAAATTCGGGTAGTCCCAGCGTGCCGTATACCAGCAGCGCGACCACCGCCACCGACACAGCAAGCGGCATCCAAGGCCGATGCAACGGGCGAGCCTCTTCGCTGTCGCACAGGAACAGCGCGCTGAGGAACAGCACTGTGGAGATTCCGGCGCCGACCGACGCTTCGGTCATCGAAACGTCCACTGCGTCCATCGCCATCAGCACTGTAGCCATCAGGAAGCTATAGGCGCCGCTCAGAACGATCACGGCGAACAGGTTGCGGTTGCGCGCGAGCACGCAACGGTGGCTGCCATCAGCAGCAGCAGCACGTTGATGATCAATGTTTCGATGGCAAATCCTCTGCCGCGGCGAGAAGCGGCTTCTGGCCGCGAGCCATCGCCGCTCGAGCGAGCGCATGTGTAGCGGTCGGGCTGGCGAAGAAGATCAGCAGTCCGATGATCAACAGCTTGACCGCGACCAGTGATACGCCGGCCTGTAGCACCAGGCCAAGCAGGATCAGCCCGACACCTAACGTTTCGATAACACTTGCCGCGTGCATCCGCGTGTAAAAATCAGGCATGCGCAGCAAGCCCACCGCGCCCACGATGCAAAACGCGCCACCGGCGACGAGGCAGATCCAACTCAACCCGTCGATCCATACAGTCATGGCGCGGATCTCCTTAGGTTCAGCAGATGCGCCGAGATCGCCATAACGAAAGAACTTCAGAACGGCGATCGTGCCGATCACGTTCAGCAGGCCGTAGACGATTGCCAAGTCGAGAAATTCGGGGCGCTCGTTTAAAAAGCCCATAACTGCTAGCAGCAGCATTGCGACGGTTCCAATGGCGTTAACGGCTAGCGCGCGATCGAATATGGTCGGTCCCAACGCAGCGCGCATGAGGGCAAAGATAAGCGTGACCAACAACGCAATGGCGACCGCCGCAAACATCATGCTTTCTCCTCGCAGGCGGTTATTCGCCGATCCATCTCGCTGTCCCACCGTCGCTGCACTGCTGCCTCGCGTCAACCCATGCACGAGAAATTCTTCGGAAGTCGCTTCTATTGTGATCGTGCCCGGCGTCAGGGTGATCGAGTTCGCGTGAATCACCAAACCCACATCTGTCCGCTGACTCGGCTTGAAGCGCACCAGCGTCGGACTGATAGGCAACTTGGGATGCACGATGATCTTGCTCACATCCCAAGCCGACTTGATGATCTCCTTGAGCAGCCAAACCCAATACAACCACTATCCGGCGGACCGAGCTGGATCGGATGTCCCTCGTGATCGACCAGATCCATGCGGCGAGCGAACCACACGACGGCACGCCTGGAAAGTGTGTATAGGTGGAAAGCCAAGTATCCACGCGGGTCTTGACAGCCACTCTCTCCGCCACCTGAGCAATGCCCGCGCTTCTCGATCCCGAAATCTGGTGGAACACGATCGAGCGGCGCTTCGGTGACCGTCGCCTGACGATTGCTCTGCTCGCATTGGCGATCGCCGGTGCGCTCGGGATCGCGATGGCCAGCGAGATCGGCATCCGCTACTTCAACACCGACTGGAACTACGTCCTCGGTTACGCCGTGCAGCGCGATCGTACGTGGCAGCCGTTTCTCGCTCTCTGGGCCGGGATTGCGATCGCGCCGATCGTGCAGGGTCTGGTCGGTGCGGCTCTGCTGAAGATCTATTCGCAACCGCAGCTTTGGATGCGCGGCAGTGGCGGTCGCGATCATCGGTTCGATTCCCATGTATATCGCGGGCCTGGCTCTGGTGCTCCTGCCTGGAATTCTGCTCTTCGCCATCGCGTTTGTGATTAGCTGCGGGTGGTGGACCAGCGGAAGTCGCAGGCTGCTCGGCGTCGGATACAGCGAATCGCTCGAACACGTCGTGGTGTCACTCACGATTTCCGGTGGATTGATGCTGTTGTTGTCCGCCAGCGTGTCGCTGTAGCAGCACCGTCTCGCTTTGCGTCGCCGGAGCAATATATTTGCGAAGCAGGCGACCGCTTTTAGCGTCGCGATAGACAGCCCAGGTCGGTGTCGGGTGCATCGTGCGGCATCTGTAGTTGCAGAAGCCATATCGTTCACGTACCGCGCGCTGGCGAAACCCTCGATATGCATTGCGCAGGCGATGCAATTTCCGGCGGTGCCGGCGGAGCCAATGATTTGACTTCTGTTTCGCGCGCTTTCTCGCACTTGCCGGCGATGAGGCGTGGCAGTTTTCCCTAATCGGCTTTTGCCTGCCCTACAAGTTGCGCCATTGCTGTGGCGGCATCGCTCGGCTGTTGCATCAGCCCTTCAACAACGCCGATCCGATCGTTCTCCGGGCGGTTTTGGCTCACCTTCCACTTGCCAGTGAGCCGTGCGATTGGAATCTCAATGCCGACGATGGCACCCACCATCGTGTCGATGAAATCCGCCGGAGCGTCGGTCACGTGCCACGGATCACTGCGCTGCGCCTCATAGCGGTTCGTCAATTTTTCGACAAACTGTCGCAGCCAGGCGCGATCGTCGATCACGCGCAATGGGCCTTGCGCGTGCACAACGACATAGTTCCAGGTCGGCACGACCTTGCCGTGCTCTTTCTTCGTTGCATACCACGCCGGTGAGATATACGCGTGCGGGCCCTGAAAAATTGCGAGCGCGTCGACTTGCGGTGAAAAATCGCGCCAGACCGGATTGGCGCGCGCTACGTGACCGCGCAACGTCCCGAAGGGTGCTGGGTGAGGGTCGATCTCGAAGGGGATGTGGTTGGCGTCAAGCCCGTCTGACGCGAGCACGACCAACGCGCCCAAAGGATGAGCGCGAACGAGCTCGTGTAAGACTTCAATGCGAGTCTCTGCAAAATGGCTGGGGACGTACATTGGCTTGGTTACCTGGCTGCTTCGGCTGGAAATGTAATCACGTGGTCGGCGTCCAGCCGAATGCCGATTTTTTCGCCGATCGCGTGGTCGTGATGGCTCGGAACCAGCGCCAGCACCTCGCGGCCGCTGTTGAGCCGAAGCGTGTAGATGAAATCGCCACCGCGAAAGACCTTACGAACCACTTCAGCTTGCAGTGGACTGGTGTCGTCGTGCACGACATCGTCGGGGCGGAGCAGAACGTCAACGTAGGCATTGTCGCCGCCATTCGCCTTCTGCTCAGGGGAGGGCACATAGCTGAGCGGCCACTTTCCGTGCAGCTCACCGAGTTCGATTTCAACATCCATCGACGAGAGCACTCGGGCTGGCAGGAACACGCCCTCGCCGATGAAGTCAGCGACGTAGCGCGTGGCCGGGCGGTGATACAGCTCATACGGCCGGTCCCATTGCTCGATGCGGCCGGAGTGCATGACGCCGATCCGATCGGCCATCGCGAAGGCTTCCTGCTGATCGTGCGTCACGAGCATCGCTGTCGTGCCGCTCGCTTTCAGAATCTGGCGGACTTCAGCTCCGAGCCGCGCGCGCAAATCGACATCGAGACTGGAGAGCGGCTCGTCCATCAACAGCAGTGTCGGCCGCGGCGCCAACGCTCGCGCCAGCGCCACACGCTGCTGCTGCCCACCTGAAAGCTCGTGCGGATAGCTGCTCGCTTGTGCCCCGAGGCCGACCAGCTCGAGCATTTCCCGCACGCGCGCAGCGCGCTCGGCCGGACCCAGATGCCGCAAGCCAAAGGTGATGTTGTCGACGACCCGCAGATGCGGAAACAGTGCGTAATCCTGAAACACCAGGCCGATGCCGCGCTTCTCGGTCGCCGCGGTGAAGTGCGGACCCGAGACGACCACCCCGTCAATCTCGATCGTTCCGGCCTCGACGCCGATAAAGCCGGCAATCGCGCGTAACAACGTCGTCTTGCCGCAGCCCGAACTGCCGACTACGCAGCCGATCTCGCCGCGATCCAGCGATAACGACGCGCCATCGATGATCGGCGCCACGCTGCCGCGATAGGCGACGCGCAGCTGTTCAATCAGCAAAATGGGACGTTCGGCGCTGTCCATGCAGCCAGTCTAAGTCAGATGCAATAATTCTCGCGTGAGCCAAGCGGTGACTCGACGTTCGTTCGCGATGCTGCGCGCCGATGACGGCCTGAGTCGCGCACTTTCTCTGGTGATCGTATGCGGCGCGTTCGTAGCATTGCCGGTGTTGAGCGTGTTTGGCAGCTTCTGGCGTACGGGCGAGTCGAGCGGCACCTTGCGGCATCTCGCTGCGACCGTCATTCCGTCGGCGTTGCTCGAAACATCGTTGCTCGGCCTCGCGGTAGTGATCGGTGTTGTTGCGGTCGGCTGCGCCACCGCGTGGCTGGTGGCGGCGTGCGACTTCACGGGTCGACGAATCTTCGAATGGGCATTGCTGCTGCCGCTGTCGATGCCGGCGTACATCGTGGCGTACGCGTATACCGATTATCTGCAATACGCCGGCCCGCTGCAGACGGCTTTGCGAGACAGTTTCGCTTGGCAGCGCGGCGATTACTGGTTCCCTGAGATTCGATCGCTGGCCGGCGCGGCGTTCGTATTCATTGTCGTGCTGTATCCGTACGTTTATCTGCTCGCCCGGACCGCGTTCCTCGCGCGCACGGCGGCGATGATGGATGCGGCGCGCAGCCTCGGACTGACGGCGTGGCAGACATGGTGGAGAGTCAATCTGCCAATCGCACGTCCCGCGATCGCCGCCGGCGCGCTGCTGGCGCTGATGGAAACGCTTGCCGACTATGGCGCGGCGTCGTACTTCGGTCTGCAGACATTTACGACCTCGATTTATCGCGCGTGGTTTTCGCTCGGGGACCAACTGGCGGCAAGCCAGCTGGCCGCGGTGTTGCTGCTGATCGTACTGGCGCTGTTTTACTTTGAGTACCGCGCACGCGGACGCGCACGGTTTTTTACGCCGACTGCAAGCCAGCGCCCCGCGTCGCGCACTGTACTAGCGGGCGGACGCGGCGCCGGAGCATTTGCGATTTGCGCCGTGCCGATTTTGCTGGGTTTCATCGTCCCGACGGTCCTGCTGTTGCGATTGCTGGTGCCCGCATGGCAAACGGTCGATTGGTCACGCTACGCAATCTGGCTGACCAATACGCTGACGATCGGAATCGCTGCAGCGATCGTCGCGTTAGTGGCGGTACTCGCGCTCGCCTATATGGCACGATCGACGACGCGCGGTACGGCCAATGCATTGGTGCGCAGCGCGGTTCGACTGATGAGTCTCGGCTACGCAGTGCCGGGCGCGGTAATCGCAGTCGGGATTTTGGTGCCGCTCGCGGCGTTCGATAACCGGCTTGACGCGGTGTTGCGATCGACGCTCGGAGTCGGTACCGGATTGCTGCTGACCGGCTCGGTGTTCGCGCTGCTCTACGGCTACTTGGTGCGCTACTTTGCGGTGGCGTATCAATCGGTCGAAGCAGGGTTGGCTCGCATCACGCCTGCGATGGACGCCAGCGCGCGCAGTCTCGGCAGCACCCCGCTTGATACGTTTGTGCGTGTGCATCTGCCGATACTGCGGCCGTCGGTGCTGGCCGCCGGCCTGCTCGTTTTTGTCGATGTGATGAAGGAGCTACCCGCGACATTGGTGTTGCGCCCGTTCAACTTCGACACGCTCGCGGTGATCGCGTATCAGATGGCAAGTGACGAGCGCCTTGGCCAAGCGGCATTGCCTGCGTTGACGATCGTGGCGGTGGGCGTGATCCCCGTGGCGCTGCTGTCGCGAGCCATTTCGCGCGCGTCCGAGGCCGGTCGCTCCGCGTAGACTGCGCGCCCTAGTTTCTCAGGACCTCAATGGGATACGCTTTTGCAGCACCCGCGCAGGCGGTCGTGCCAATCGATGGCACCAGCGATCTGTTTCCGGTGCATCGCATCTATTGCGTCGGTCGCAACTACCTCGATCACGCCGGAGAAATGGGTTTTTCCGGGCGCGAGGCGCCGTTCTTTTTCGCGAAACCAGCCCGACGCGGCGCTGCCGGTCCCATTCGGAACGACGGGTGAGCTTCCTTATCCGAGCGAGACCACGAATCTGCAGCACGAGATCGAGTTGGTCGTCGCCATCGGAAAGAGCGGCGCCAGCATTGCCGCCGCCGATGCGCTCAAGCACGTGTACGGCTATGCAGTCGGGCTCGACATGACTCGGCGCGATCTGCAGCTCGCGCTGCGCGACACAGGCCGGCCATGGGATGTCGCCAAGGGATTCGATTGCTCGGCGCCGATTTCGCCGCTGAAACCGATCAGCGTGACCGGCGAGATTCTCGGCGCGCAGATCTGGCTGAACGTCAACGGTGAGCGTCGCCAGGCTGGCAACACCTCCAAGCTGATCTGGAGCGTTAACGAGACGATCGAACAGCTGTCGAAATTCTTCGAGCTGCGGCCAGGCGATCTGATCTACACCGGCACGCCGGAGGGCGTCGGCGCAGTCAAGCGCGGCGACGAATTGGATGGCGGTATCGAACACATTGGCGCGTTGAAAGTAAGAGTGATTTAGGGAACTGCAGACAGTCTCGTTCAATGATCAAGCTGTACAGCTACTTTCGCAGCTCCGCATCGTTTAGGGTGCGCATCGCGCTCAATTGGAAGGGCCTGCCGTACGACTACGCCCCGGTGCATCTGCTGCGAGGCGGCGGCCAGCAATTCGCGACGGAGTTTCGCGAGATGAATCCGGATGCGCTGGTTCCGGTCCTCGAAGACGGCGAACACGTACTGACGCAATCGCTGGCGATCATCGAATATCTTGACGAAACACGGCCCGAGCCGCCGCTGTTGCCGCGCGATGCGGTTGAGCGCGCGTATGTGCGCTCGATTGCGCTTGCGATCGCGTGCGAGATCCATCCGCTGAACAATCTGCGCGTGCTGCGTTATCTGGTGAGGACACTCGGCGTCAGCGAAGAACAGAAAAACGCCTGGTACCGTCATTGGGTCGAGCAAGGGCTGGCTTCACTCGAAGCGCGGCTCGTTGCTGAAAACCGCACGGGCCGTTACTCACTTGGTGACGCAGTCACGCTCGCCGATGTGGCGATCGTGCCGCAGGTATTCAACGCACAGCGCATGGAATGCAAGCTCGAGCATGTGCCGGCGATCATGCGCATCTTCGGCAACTGCATGCAGTTGCCGGCGTTTATCGACGCACAACCTTCCGCACAACCCGACGCGGAATAGTGCAGATCAGCGAGCGGCCTGCGCGATCGCGTGCGCCAGTTCAACCACCGCGCTCGCGTAAAAGTAGCTGCGGTTGTAGTGCAGCAGCGCGCTGAAGTTCACAGTGCCGAGTCGATACATCCGCTCGACTTCGCCGTCCTTCAAGTACGGTAGGTCGATCACGATGACGCGCGTATCGAGCGGCAGCGGCACATCGCCTTCGACTCCCATCATCAGCGCGTCGGATAAAGTCGCTGAGACGGTGATCCCTCGTCCGAGCGCGTCGACGATTGCTTCATCGGCGCGTAACGTCGAACACGATCGGCAGGTCGCGCTGCCAATCGTGCGCCGCCAGAAAACTTCCGACCGAGCCGATCGCATCCGCAGTGCTTCCAGTGAGATCTACGCGCCCATCGCCGTCGAAGTCAACCGCGTAGCGGCGGATGGAGCCGGGCATGAATTGCGGCAGACCGATCGCGCCGGCAAAAGAGCCCCTGATCGTGAGCGGATCGGAGTTCTGCTCGCGCACCAGCAGAAAAAACTCGGTCAACTGTTGCCGGTAATACTCGGCACGCCGCAGGTAATCGAATGAGAGCGTGATCAACGCATCGAGCGTTCGAAAATTGCCGGTAATGCGACCGTAATAGGTCTCGATACCGATGATCGCCGCGATGATTTCGGGTGGCACGCCGAACTGTTGCTGCGCGCGTTGCAGTGCGTCTTGGTGTTGGCGCATGAAAGAGGCGCCGGATTGCACACGTTGCTCGTCCAGATAGCGGGCCCGGTAGTCGAGCCAATTGCGCTGAGAAAAAGCGATCGGCGGTTGCATATAGCGCTCGACCGCCGGCGAATAACGAGCATCCGCAAACCAGCGCTCGATCCGATGGCGTTCGAACCCGTGCTGCGCCAGCAACTCGTCAATGAACTCGTGCACGTCGGCGCGCTTCAAGTACGGTGCGCGCGTTTCGGCGGCCGCGCTCGGCGCGATCGCCATCATCGCCAGCGCTGCCAGGAGCGTGCGCCGCTGCTGCGATCGTCGGTTCATGCGCCTGTTACGTTCCCGTCACCCGCGGGTGAAATTCACGGATCGCGCGGCGCAGTGCCTTCACATCGGCACGCGCCACGGCCTCAGATCCGCGCGAATAGCGCATGCGCTCGATGCGCGACAACAACGTGCGTGCACGTTTTGCATCCTCGGGCAACAGCCTGCGCTTACTGCGCTTGTACAGGGCGCGCGGCCCGAGGTGTTCGGCGGTTGCAATGCCGGCGCGATCGAGCCGATCGCGCAGCAGGCGGAGGGCGTCCCCCAACGGGTCAGGCTCGGTGCGTGTGCGCAAGGAAAACACGGCCATTACGGCGAGCACCATCGTGACGACGACCGCCAGCACTAGCGCCAGACTCTCCCAGTTCGGTGTCAGGCCAAACAACCCGATCAGATCGCGCTGGCGCTCCTGCGAATACGAGAGCACCCACTGGTTCCACGAGTTCTGTACTGCCTCCCAGTTGAAACGCATCGAGCCCAACCAGGTGAAGGTGCCGGCGCCGCCCGACAACCCGATGCCGGACTGGCGCGCGATCTCGCGTGCGCCCAGATCGATGCGCAATGGCGCAACGACCGCCGTCGGGTCCACGCGGACCCATCCGCGCCCCTGCAGCCAGACCTCGGCCCATGCATGCGCGTCCGATTGCCGGATGGTCAAGAAGCCATCGATCGGGTTGCGTTCGCCGCCCTGATAGCCAGTCACCACGCGCGCCGGCACATCGAGTGCGCGCATCAGAAATACGAACGCCGACGAATAGTGCTCGCAGTACCCCTGCCGCGTATCGAATAGAAACTCGTCGATCGAGTTGCGTCCGAGACGCGGCGGGGACAGCGTGTACTCGTAGCCGCCGCGCCGCAGATGATCGAGCACTGCGCGTACGCGCCCCGCGTCGTTCTCGCTGAGGCTTCGAATCTCGTCGGCCAGCTGTAGCGTACGCGGGTTGAACGTCGGCGGCAGCCCGAGCCAGCGCTGCCGCTCCGACTCGCTTGCATCCGCGTTGAAGCGATAGCTCGTATACGAGCGCATCTCGTACCGCAGCCGTTGCCGCACGAGATCGTTGGCAAGAATCTGCATTTCGGGCGTCAGTCGCGTGCGGAACTCGCCGATGGTCGGCAATGCAGCTGGTGCTTCGAGTGCGAACAGCCAGTCGCGATCGTGCGGTTCGAGCGTTAGCGTGTACGTAACGATCGAACGCGCGTCGCCTCGAATCGATACCGCGGGGGCTTCGCTGACCCGTTGTGACAGAGGGTTCCAGGCGCGGCCGTTGAACGTGCCGAACACCGGGCCACGCCAGTAAAGCTTGTCATTGCCGGGCGGCGCACCATCGAACTTGACGCGAAAAGCGATTGCAGTCGATTCGAGCAGTCGGCTGATCGAACCCGGCGCCATCGAGTTGGACAATCCGGTATTGCCGCTGGCCGTATCACCGGGCGTTCCCCACAGCGGGCCCGAGATGCGCGGAAAAAGCACGAACAGCACGGCAGTCAGTGGAATCGCTTTCAGCAAGATCCATCCCGACCATCTTGAACTTGCGTCCGGCCGGCAAATCGGTCTCGTCGAGATTGACACTGACCAACACGAAAAACAGTGCGACGACCGCCAGCAGCGCCATCGCTGCCACGTGGATTTCCTGTCCGTTCAGAAACTGCGTCAGCAGAATAAAGAACGACAAGAAAATCACGACAAAGATGTCGCGCCGTGCGCGCATCTCGAGCAGCTTCAGCGCCATCAGTAACAATAAGAACGTGACGCCGGCCTGCTGGCCCACGACGGTGCGGTATTGCAAATAGACCGCGCCGGCGGCTGCGAAGAGCAGCGGCAGCATCAACAGCCGGCTCGGCATCGGCCGTTTCGCCAGCGTCAGGAACGCGCGCCATAGCAGCAACAACAAGAGCACCGATGTGGCCCACCACACCAGATGCTCGAAGTGCGGCACGACGACGAAGGTGACCGCGAGCAGCAGCACCAGCATGTCGCGCCGCTCGCGCGCCGCGCTGGACATCTGCGGCGCGAACAATGACGCAAACGGCGCAAAGAACCGCGCGAGCTTGTTGCGAAAGGTAGGGCGAGGCTGAGCGGTGGCCGACATGCGATTCAGGCTGCGAGCGCCAGTTTCACTTTTGTTCGCACGTTAGCGCCAGGGCAGTCAAGCAATGCTCCCGATGTGCTGCACCTTGGCCGACGAAGATCATCGTGTCGGGCAGCTTCAGTCCATAACGAGCATGCGAAGCATCGGCATCGAGCACCCAACGTGTCAGGCGCGAAAGCCGGCCCTCGATACCGAGAGCACCGGCCAGCTCGTCATAGTCGAGCATCAGCTCGCCACCGCCGGCCGCCTCGAACTGCTTAACCGACAGATCGTCCGATCGTGCGGCAAGCTTCCACGCGATCATCTTTTGCGAATCGCCCGGCTGATAGGGGCGCACTCCCGCGAAGTCATCGCCGCTGGAAGCCATACCGACCGCGTCGCCGACACCGGTGCCGGTGACCGGCAGTGGCGGCGCATCGAACTCGGGCGCCGGGTACACGATCGCCGTCAGCGCCGGCGTCAGATACGCCCATGCGCGCCACAGCCCGAACGGGTAGCGCGTTTCAATCGTCATGCGCGGTGCGGGCAAGCGGCCGCGAATCGGTGCCGGCACCGGCACCGACACCGTTCGCAGACCGCGGGCCGGTAATTCGACGGTGATCAGCGGCCGTTCAAGCTCGCGCGCGGCGCGCACGAAAAAGCGGAATGGTTCCGGCGGCGGTGCGAACGAAAAGCGCAGCGCAAAACGATCGACCGTGGTCGGATTCGTCACCGTGATTTCGAAGGTGGCCATGTCGCCTGCGTAGACCGGCTCGACCTGAACGCCTCGCAGAACGATTTGCGCCAGGTTCGAATGCGTATGGTGCATGCCGACCACGGCCATGCTCGCAACCAGGAACGTCAGCAGGTAGCCGAGCTGCAACATGTAGTTGATCGAGCCCACCAGCAGGATCAGCGTGACCACGCCGAAAGCCAGACCCGGCGCGGTCGGCAGGATGTAGACGCGGCGCCGATCGAGTGTTACATCGCCGGCCTCCGGCCCGCGCCGCCCGGCGATCCAGTCGGCGATTTGAATGGTCAGCTGATGCGAGGTCAGGGACATGAAGGCGTGTTGAGCGTCGCGCGCGCAGCGTACTTCAAGGCGAGTGCGCCACGCTAGACGGGTACCGCACCGATCAGCTGCGACACCAGCTCCTTGCCGTGCAATGCACGCCCGCCGTCGCGGCTCGTCGTGTGCAGGCGATGACCCGCAACGCAGGGCATGATGTTCTGCACGTCTTCGGGGATCACATGGTCGCGACCATCGAGCCAAGCCCATGCACGCGCCGCGAACAGCAATGCAAGACCGCCGCGCGGGCTCAACCCTTCAGCGTACTTTCCGGAAGCGCGCGTGTGCGCAATCAACGCCTGCACGTAGTCGAGCAGGGCCGCCGATACGTAGACCTTCTTCACTTCGGCCTGCGCCGAGAGCAGATCGGCCGGGCGTGCCGTCGCGTCGAGCGCCTTCAGCATGTCACGGCGCGCTTCGCCCGCCAGCAACGAGCGCTCGGCGGCACGGTCGGGATAGCCGAGGCTGATGCACATCAGGAAGCGATCGAGCTGCGATTCAGGCAGCGGAAAGGTGCCCACCTGGTGCAGCGGATTCTGCGTCGCGATCACGAAGAATGGTTGCGGCAGCGGGCGCGACAGGCCGTCGACCGAGACCTGGTTTTCTTCCATCGCCTCGAGCAGGGCGCTTTGCGTCTTCGGGCTCGCGCGATTGATCTCGTCCGCCAGCAACACCTCGGTAAAGATCGGGCCGGGGTGAAACACGAACTGACCGCTATTGCGTTCGTACACCGACA
Source organism: uncultured beta proteobacterium (assembly GCA_963824935.1). Lineage (GTDB taxonomy): Bacteria > Pseudomonadota > Gammaproteobacteria > Burkholderiales > Burkholderiaceae_F > JACCZX01. Next base: position 36,963 of record CAWGRF010000002.1, read on the forward strand.
CGCCGATCACATCCGACGGCAGCAGATCGCTGGTGAACTGAATGCGTCGGAACGGCAAGCCCATCGAGATCGCAATCGCATGCGCCATCGTCGTCTTGCCGACTCCCGGTGCATCTTCGATCAGCAAATGGCCGCCTGCCAGCAGGCAGGTCAGGCTCTGTCGGATCTGCAACGTCTTGCCGACGATGATCTGGCCGATCTGCGTGGCGGTCGCGCGAAACTTCTCTAACATGTCGTGCGGCCGAGGAGGAACGAATGCTGCAAACGGGCTTGTTTACGCATCGCGAATGTTCGCAACATGAGATGGGATCGTGGCATCCGGAGTGCCCCGAGCGATTGGCCGCCATCGCCGATCATCTGATCTCGAGCGGCATCGCGCAGCACCTCGCCCACTTCGACGCGCCGCTTGCCTCGACCCAAGTGTTGCAGCGCGCACACAGTGCCAGTTATATCGAACGCTTGCAGTCTAGCGCACCAAGCGCTGGCTACTGGCCGCTCGATCCAGACACATCGATGAATTCGCACACGCTGAATGCCGCGCTGCGCGCAGTCGGCGCCGTCGTCGACGCCACCGATCGCGTCATCGGCGGACAAATTGCCAATGCATTTTGCGCCGTGCGCCCGCCTGGTCATCACGCGCGCAAAGCGGGCGCGATGGGATTCTGCATCTTCAACAACGTCGCTGTCGGCGTGCGCCACGCACTCGATGCGCATGGCCTCGAGCGCGTTGCGGTGATCGATTTCGATGTGCACCATGGCAATGGAACCGAGGAGATTTTTGGAGGTGACGAAAATGTGCTGATGGCGAGCTTTTTCCAGCATCCGTTTTATCCGTATAGCGGCACCAGCAACCCTGCGAAAAACATGGTGAACGTGCCGCTTCCGGCAGGAACGAAGGGTGACGTTGCAAGGCGGGTCGTCGACGACGTGTGGCTGCCACGCTTGAACTCGTTTGCACCACAGATGATTTTCGTTTCAGCCGGGTTCGATGCGCATCGCGAGGACGGGTTGGGCCAGATGGGACTGGTCGAGGCCGATTACACGTACATTACCGAGCGGCTGATGCAGGTGGCGGACGAACACGCCGGCGGTCGCATCGTCAGCTCGCTTGAGGGCGGATACAACCTTAGCGCGCTGGGGCGCAGCGCCGGCGCGCATGTGAAGGCGCTGGCGCGGCTATGAATATTTTTGAAGCTGGCCTCGAGCGGAACGCGGCGAACTTTGCACCGCTATCGCCGCTGCCCTTTCTCGAGCGCGCAGCCGCCGTTTTTCCGTCGCTGCCGGCTGTAGTCCACGGACGCGGATCGGCGGCACTGCGCTTCAGCTGGGCTGAGTTGTATGCGCGCTGCCGTCGTCTGGCGCATGCCCTTGCACAGCGCGGCATCGGCCGCGGCGATACCGTTGCGGTGATGCTCCCGAACACCCCGACGATGGTCGAAGCGCACTTTGGCATCCCGATGACCGGTGCGGTGCTGAATGCGATGAATACCCGGCTCGATGCGGCGTCGATCGCATTTCAGTTGAATCATGGCGAAGCGAAGGTTCTCATTACCGATCGCGAATTCGCGCCGACGATCAGCGACGCGCTGGCGAGCGTCGATCGCGAATTGCTCGTCATCGACGTCGATGATCCGATCTATGACGGGCCCGGACAGCGGATCGGCGCACTCGACTACGAAGCGTTTCTCGCACAGGGCAACGCAGGTCACGCATGGAATGCGCCAGCCGACGAGTGGGATGCGATTGCGCTCAACTACACGTCGGGCACAACCGGCAATCCGAAGGGCGTCGTGTACTCGCACCGGGGCGCCTACACGAACGCAGTGTCCAACGTGCTGGTGTGGGCGATGCCGCACCACCCCGTCTATCTTTGGACGTTGCCGATGTTCCACTGCAACGGCTGGTGCTTTCCATGGACGATCGCGGCGATGGCGGGCACGCACGTGTGCTTACGCAAGGTAGAGGCGCGGGCGGTTTTTGATGCGATCCGCGAGCACGGCGTCACGCACTACTGCGGCGCGCCGATCGTGCATTCGATGCTGATCAACGCACCGGATGAAATGAAGCAGGGCATCGCACACAAGGTGCATGCGATGGTCGCCGCGGCGGCGCCGCCCGCATCGATGATCGAGGGCATGGACCGTATGGGCTTCGATCTGACGCACGTATACGGATTGACCGAGGTGTACGGGCCCGCCACGGTATGCGCCCGGCAACCCGCGTGGGCTGCGCTGGACGTCGGCGAACGCGCGATGAAAAACAGCCGGCAGGGCGTGCGCTACACGCTCGAAGAAGCTGTAGCGGTGCTCGAGCCCGAGTCAATGCAGCCGGTTCCCGCCGACGGTGAGACGATCGGTGAAATCATGTTCCGCGGCAACATCATGATGAAGGGCTATCTGAAGAACGAAACGGCGACCGCTGAAGCGTTTCGCGGAGGCTGGTTTCACACCGGCGACCTTGCGGTCGTACACCCCGACGGCTATTTGCGCATCAAGGACCGCAGCAAGGACATCATCATCTCGGGCGGCGAGAACATTTCATCGATCGAGGTTGAGGACGCGCTGTACCGGCATCCGGCTGTAATCGCGGCCGCCGTGGTTGCGCAGCCCGACGCGCGCTGGGGCGAAGTTCCGTGTGCGTTCGTCGAGCTTAAGGAGGGCGTGGCGTTGACCGAACACGACTTGCTGCAGCATTGCCGGGCGTACCTGGCCGGGTTCAAAATGCCGAAGCGGATAATCTTCGGGTTGCTTCCAAAGACATCGACCGGAAAGATTCAAAAGTTCGTACTGCGCCAGCAGGCGAAATCCGCCGCGGCGATAGACGTATAGGAGCACGCATGAACGCGCCGATTGCAGAACAGTATGTGCTGGCCACGCGGGACGAACGCGGTGTCGCGACATTGACACTGAACCGCCCGCAACAGTTCAATGCGCTATCGCAGGAAATGATGGCCGCGCTGCAGGCCGAGTTCGACGCACTGGCGGATGACGAATCGGTGCGTGTCGTTGTGATCGGCGCGCAGGGCAAGGCGTTTTGCCCCGGCCATGATCTGAAGCAGATGAAGGCGAATCCATCGGTCGAGTACTACCAGCGCCTGTTCGCGCAGTGCTCGAAGCTGATGATGACGATCCAGCGGCTGCATTGCCCGGTAATCGCTCGCGTGCACGGCATCGCGACGGCGGCCGGGTGTCAACTCGTCGCGATGTGCGATCTCGCAGTTGCCTCCACTGATGCGAAGTTCGCGGTATCGGGCATCAACGTGGGCTTGTTCTGCTCGACGCCCGGCGTCGCGCTAAGCCGCAACGTTGCGCGCAAGGCGGCGTTTGAAATGCTGGTCACCGGTGACTTTATCGATGCCGCCACTGCGCGCGATCGCGGGCTCGTTAATCGCGTCGTGCCCGCTGATCAGCTCGACGCGGAAATCGAAAAGCTCGTCACGTCCATTCTGTCGAAGCCCGCGTCCGCACTCGCGATGGGCAAAGACCTGTTTTACCGGCAGCTTGAAAGCGGGATCGAGGCCGCGTATCAGTTGGCTGGTCAGACAATGGCGTGCAACATGATCGACGCCTCAGCCCAGGAAGGCGTGCAGGCGTTCATGGAGAAGCGCACGCCGAACTGGTGACGTGCGCGTCCTACGCAGCGCGGCGTAGGTCATGCAGTGCCGGTTGCTGCACAGTCGTGTTGTCCAACCGCAACGTCAGGCAGTAAGCGGCACCCCCCGAACGATTGAACGATTCGAGCGGCACGATACTGACGCGGTAGCCCCGCGCAGCCAGTGCGGCGCGTGTAGGCGTCGATGCATGGCACATCACGACTTCGCGTCCGATGCATACCGAATTGACACCCAGAGAGTGCGCATCTTCGTCGGTCGCTTCGATCAATTTGTCTTCGCCGACGATCTCGCGCACTGCGCTCGCCGCGCTGGCTGAAAACGCAGCCGGATACCACAGCACATCGCCGCGCGACAGAACGCAGAAGCACGTGTCCAGATGGTAAAAGCGCGGATCGATCAGTTCGAGCGCTATCGCCGGCACGCCGTACAGATTTTCGATCGTGCGAAAAATGTCGCGGCTTGAACGCTGTCCGTAGCCGGTCCAGATCAAGCGCCGAGTCGCATCCCAGATCGCGTCACCCGCACCTTCGAAGAACAGGCCCGGCGGCGCATCGACGATCCGATCGACCACGCCACGTGCGCGCAGTGCTTCGAAGAACGCGCGGTTGTGCTTTTCCTCGCCTTGGCGCTCCGCGCAAAGAAAACGCGCAAGCAACACCTTGCGGTCGAGCACCACGGCGGCGTTGGCGGTAAACACCATGTCCGGCAGTCCCGCAATCGGTGGCTGAACTTCGACCTGCGCACCGAGACGCTCGTACGTTTTCTTCAGATCGCTCCAGCCACGCCGCGCATCGCCTGCAAGCTGTTCAGACGATGCGGACCATTGCGCCGGCTGCATCCATGGATTGATCGTGTAGCTCACCTCAAAGTGATCGGGCGCACTCATCATCAAGTGCGCCGTCGCGGTTTGCCTGGGCTTCTTAGCCACGATAGGCTGGCTCGCTGCTTCAGGCGATGCATCGCGCGGAGCGAATTCGGCCAGCACCGACGCGAAGACATCGATGCCGTGATCGAGCGCTTCATGGCTGATCGTCAACGGCGGCGCGAATCGAATCACCGTTTCGTGTGTGTCCTTGGTCAGTACGCCGCGTACGGCCATGCGCTCGGCGACCTGACGCGCAGACACGCTGGAATCCAGTTCAACGCCGGCCCACAGGCCGCGCCCGCGCACTGCGCGAATCAACGGCGATGACAAGCCACGCAGCCGCGACAGCAGGTGCATGCCAAGCTCGCGGCTGCGTTCAACGAGCCTTTCATCTTCAATCACGGCGAGCGCTTCACGGCCCACACGCGCAGCAAGCGGATTGCCGCCGAACGTCGAACCGTGGCTGCCGGGCTCGAGCAGATCCATTACCGAGCTGATGGCCACGAATGCGGATACCGGCAGCAGGCCGCCACCGAGCGCCTTGCCAATGATCACTCCGTCGGGCCGAGTGCCTTCGTGCATATAGGCGAACCACTCGCCGGTACGGCCCAGGCCCGATTGAATCTCATCCAGAATCAGCAACACATTGCGCTCGTCGGCAAGCTCGCGCGCGGCGCGCAGAAAGCCGGCCGGCGGCAGCACGATTCCGGCTTCACCCTGGATCGGTTCGATCAGAATCGCGCACGTTTCATCGTCAATTGCTGCACGCAGAGATTTGATATCACCGAATTCAAAGTGTCGAAAGCCAGATGCAAATGGGCCGAAGTCCGCGCGATACGCCGCCTCGGTTGAGAACCCGACGATGGTCGTCGAGCGGCCATGAAAATTGCCGCTCGCGACGACGATGTTCGCGCGATCGGCAGCAATGCCTTTGACTCTATAACCCCAACGCCGCGCGGCCTTGATCGCGGTCTCGACCGACTCAGCGCCGCCGTTGGCGGGCAATGCCCTGGCCGGCTCGCGAAGATCGGCCACTTCAACGAGCTTGGCGAGAAATGGCCCGAGTTCGGTGGAGTGATATGCACGCGAAGTCACCGCCACACGCTGAGCCTGCTCGGTTAGCGCAGCGACCAGGCGTGGGTGGGCATGGCCATGGCTGACGGCGGAATATGCCGACATGAAGTCCAGGTAGCGCTTGCCGTCGACATCCCACAGCCAGCTGCCTTCGCCGCGATCAACCACGACCGGAATCGGCGCATAGTTTGGCGCCGCGACGCTTCTCTCGATAGCGATCGCCTGGTCAGAACGATTGATCCGCATATCCATTTGCACCTCGCATACTGATCAGTATGGACAGTGCGCGCGAAATGCGAGGCGAATGTGAAGACTGTGAAATGCCGAAACGGAACGGCTTTGGACGCGGCACCGCAGAATCGGCGGTGCACTGCAGCGAGGGCGTTACGGCAACGGATAGCCGCGAAACGGCTTGATCGTTTGTAACTCGGGTTTCGACGTGATCTTTTCAACGCCGAGCGTTGAATCGTCGGTCCACGCGTTAGTGAGCTCGCGATAGTGGTCGAGATCGCGACACGCCAGGCGCAGCACGTAGTCGCATTGGCCGGATACCAGAAAACACTCGACCACTTCCTCCGCTGCGCGTACGCGCTGCTCGAAGCGCGCATGCGTCGCCTGTTTCTGATCCCTCAGCGTGACTTCGACGACGACGGTAAGAACGCCACCCAGCTTGCGCGGCTCGATCAGCGCCATGTAGCCCGAGATGATGCCGGCGCGTTCCAGCCGCCGTACCCGCTCCAGACAGGCGCGCGGACTCAACGCGACGCGCTCCGATAACTCCTGGTTCGTAACTCGCCCCTCGAGCTGCAAAATCTCCAGGATCCTGCGGTCGATGCGGTCAAGGTCGCGGGTGGCCATAGCGCGAGTATACGAAGCGAGGACGCGTCGCGTAGCATGCGCTCACCGATGCCGATCTCCGATTCATCCGCGCTGAATCCCGGCGTCCGCCCGCGCGAAGTGTTCGCATGGGCCGGCTACGACTTCGCGAACTCCGGCTACACGACCGTCGTGCTGACAGCGGTGTTCAGCGCGTACTTCGTCAGCGTCGTCGCCAACGATGCGACTTGGGCGACACCGGTGTGGACGGTGATCCTGGCGGTTTCGAACGCAGCCGTGATGTTCGCGATGCCGGTGATGGGCGCGTACGCGGACGTGCACGCCCGCAAGCAGTGGCTGTTGCGCATCTCGACCGTCGGTTGCGTGCTGGCGACGGCGGCACTCGCGCTCGCCGGGCGCGGCGATGTTGCGATTGCGGTCGTCGCGGTCATCGTCTCCAACTTTTTCTTTCAGGTCGGCGTCTCGCTGATCGGCGCATTCCTGCCGGAGATCGCGCGCCCGCACGCGCTCGGCAAAGTCTCCGGCTGGGGTTGGAGCTTCGGCTATCTGGGCGGGCTGGCGACGCTGGCTCTGTGCCTGGCGTATGTCACGTGGGCCGGCGCGCGCGGCAAGAGCGCGGAAGACTACGTTCCGGTGACGATGTTGATCACGGCGGCGGTGTTTGCGTTGGCGGCCCTGCCAGCGCTGACCATCCTGCGCGAACGGGCGCAGCCACAGCCGCAGGGCAGCCTCGATGTCGTGCGCGAATCGATTTCACGTCTCGCGTCGACGCTGAAGCACGTCGGGCTGTACCGCGACTTCGCGCGGCTGCTGCTGTGCAGCGTCTTCTATCAGGCCGGAGTGGCCGTCGTCATCGCGCTGGCCGCCATTTATGCGCAGCAGGTGATGAAGTTTTCGTTCGAGCAGACCATCTTGCTGATCCTGCTGGTCAACATCACGGCAGCGATCGGAGCATTCGCGTTCGGCTACGTGCAGGACCGGCTCGGCCACAAGCTCGCTCTGGCGTTGACGTTGCTCGTGTGGATCACGGTGCCCGTCGTTGCATCGCTCGCGACAACGTCCGCGCTGTTCTGGCTGGCCGCCAATCTTGCAGGGCTCGCGATGGGGTCGAGCCAGTCGGCGGGACGTGCAATCACCGGCGTATTCGCGCCGCCGACACGACTAGCTGAGTTTTACGGGCTATGGACGCTGTCGGTGCAGGTCGCGGCGATCATCGGCCCGCTGACGTACGGCGCGGTTCTGCATCTCACCAACAATGACTACCGGCTCGCCATGATGATCACCGGCGGCTTCTTTGTGATCGGCCTGCTGCTGATTGCATCAATCGACGTCGAGCGTGGCCGGCGCGCGGCGGAGGCCGCTGCCTAGGTTCTTCAGCCCCTTACAGCGCCAGGTCTTCCCTGCGAAGTTGCATGAACTTCGTCCACACTGCGTCCATCCTTGGCTCCCAGCGTCTCAATAGCTGATTCTTTGCCGCGTTGTCGTCTTGTCCCTTGTCCATTCTCAAGTAGTGATACATGAACGCGGACACTCGTGCGTTCACGATACAGTGCACCCAGACCTTTTCGCCATCCATCGCGCGCATCACGCGAATGAACTCCCGTAAATGCTCTTTCGTCGGATTGTCGAACGGGACTGGAATGTGGACGTACTTCATCCCAAGCGAAGTGACGATGTTGCCTTCGTCTGCGATTGCATCGTCTGAATCGGGCATCGCCAGATTTACGACCGACGAGTAACCAGCCTTGGCGATTTCATCGAACTGCTCAACCGTGGGCTGACCAGACGTTCCGATCGCTTCGGTCATCTGAATGAAGTTTCTGATATCAGTCATAGGGCTGAGGATAGCTCTGATATCGCTGCCGATCACGTGCGACTAGAGCGCCGCGATTCCAGCCTTCGCAATCTGCGCATCTTCACTCGACTTGACACCCGATACGCCGACTGCGCCCACGACGTGGCCCTCGACGATGATCGGTACACCGCCTTCGATCATTCCATCGAGCGGGGCGGATAAGAATGCAGTGCGGCCCTGATTAATCATCTCCTCGTATACCTTGGTTTCACGCTTGCCGAGCGCCGCGGCGCGCGCCTTGGCAGGCGCGATCGAGGACGAGATGGGCGCGACACCGTCGAGCCGATGCAGCAGCATCAGATGGCCGCCGTCGTCGCAGATGGCGATCACGACGTTCCACTGGTTGCTTTGCGCTTCGGCTGCAGCGGCTGCGGCGATGCGCTTTGCGTCTTCAAGCGTCAGCAGCGGTTTCGTTTTCATTCGCTTCGTTCGCCTAATCGAAGTAACGCAGCACGTGATGGTGCAGTTGCGAGACCCATTCGCGCAGTGCGATATGCGAGTGACGTAGCGCAACTGGCCCGGGAATCAGCTGGTACGGCGCGAACGGCCGCTGCCCGGTGTAGCCGGTTGGAGCTGGCATCACAGCCAGGCCGGCCAGCTCGAACGCTCGCTGCGCGCGCGGCATATGCACCGCATCGGTCACCAGCGCAACGCGGGTGATCTGTTGCGGCCGCAGCTTCTGCGCCGCGGTCAGCGCTTGCTCGCGCGTCGTTTCGGGGGTGGCATCGATCCACTTGACTGGCACATCAAATTCCCGCGTCAGAAGCTCGCGCAGCAGGGTGGCTTCGGTCAATTCGCCCCCGTCTGGTTTGCCGCCGCTGACGTACAGCGGCAGACCGGTCTCGCGCGCGAGCCGCGCGCCGTAGCGAGCGCGCCGCAGCGTGTAGTCGTTCACAGTTTCGCCACCCCATTCGGGCGAGCCTCGACTGCGTCCTCCCCCCAACACGACGATCGCTTGTGCGCGCTTGATTTCCTCGATCGAACCTGGCGGCGGTTCCAGCGTACGCACCAGCGCGTTGGCAAACACGGGCATCGAGAGTGCGAGCAAGAGCACCTGAGATCCGACGATCAAAGCCAGCGCCAGTGCGCGCCTCCGTTTCAGCATCAGCACCCCGAGCAGCGTTAGTGCAACCAGCGAAGTCGGCGGCAGCAGCAAACTCGATAGAGCGTAGTTGAAGGTCACGCGTGGATTGCGCTCTTAATTTGCTCCAACGCGGTCGGGTCCTCGATCGTCGTCAGATCACCCGGATCGCGACCTTCGGCGAGCGCCTGGATCGACCTGCGCAGCAACTTGCCCGAACGAGTCTTCGGCAGCACGCTGACGAAGTGAACGCGTGCCGGTCGCGCGACTGCACCAAGCTGTGAATCGACCACCCGCATCATCTCGCCTTCGTGCGCCAGTTTTTTCTGTTGCGTATCCGCCTTCGTGGAATCCTTCAGGATTGCGAACGCCAGCGCGACCTGGCCCTTCAGTGCATCGGCCACGCCGACCACTGCCACTTCGGCGACGTTCGGATGCGACGACAGCGATTCTTCGATCTCGCGCGTGCCGAGCCGGTGGCCGGCAACGTTGATCACGTCATCGGTGCGTCCGAGGATGAAGAAGTACCCGTCTTGGTCGCGGATACCCCAATCGAATGTCGAATAGACATCCTGGTTGGGGACACTGGTCCAATACGTGCGCACGAATCGCTGGTCATCACGCCATACGGTGCTCATGCATCCCGGCGGCAGCGGCCCTTCGAGCGCAACGACGCCTTTCTGATTGGCCCCCGTGATCTCTTCGCCGGTCGATTCGTTGTAGAGCTTCACCGAGTATCCGGCCGCCGGCACGCCGGGCGATCCGAACTTGGACGGCAACGCTTCGATGCCGCGCGAGACTCCGAGAATCGGCCAGCCCGTTTCGGTCTGCCAGTAGTTGTCGATCACCGGCTTGCCGATGCCGTCGGCGATCCAACGCGCGGTCGGTTCATCGAGCGGCTCGCCGGCAAGGAAAAGCAAACGCAAGCTCGATAGGTCGTATTTCTTCAACAGCGCCGGATCCTGCTTCTTCAGCACGCGAATCGCGGTCGGCGACGAGAACATCACATTGACTTTGTATTTCTCGACGATGCTCCACCAAATGCCGCCATCCGGCCGGATCGGCAAGCCTTCGTACATCACGGTCGCCATGCCGTTGATCAGTGGGCCATAGACGATGTACGAGTGGCCGACGACCCAGCCGATATCGCTGGTAGAGAAGTACGTTTCGCCGGGCTGGCAACAGAAGATGTCGCGCATCGATGCCGCAAGCGCGACCGCATGGCCACCGGTATCGCGCTGCACGCCTTTCGGCTTGCCGGTCGTTCCGGACGTGTACAGGATGTAGCTCGGCTCGCTCGACTCCAGCCATTCACACGGCACTTCATCGTTCATATGGCGCGCACGCAACATCGCGTAATCGACATCGCGTTCCGGCACGCGATTCATCTCGGCCAGCTTGCGATCGACCAGCAGCACCTTGGCCGGTGGGAACTTCGACAGCGCGATCGCTTCATCGAGCAGCGGCTTGTAAGCGATCGGCTTGCCGGCGCGCGATCCGGCGTCGGCCGACACGATCACCTTGGGCTGCGCATCGTCGATGCGGGTCGCCAGGCTGACCGATGCAAACCCGCCGAACACAACCGAGTGAATCGCACCGATTCGCACACATGCCAGCATCGCGAACGCAGCTTCGGGAATCATCGGCATGTAAATCAGTACGCGATCGCCGCGCGCGACACCGAGGCCTCTGAGTATTCCGGCCATCCGATTGACTTCGCGGTACAGCTGGCGATACGTGTACGTCTTGTCGTCGCCGGTCTCGGTCGATACATAGATCAGCGCCGGCTGATCGCCGCGCGCATCGAGATGACGATCGATGGCGTTGTGAGCGAGGTTGGTGGTGCCGCCGACAAACCACTTTGCAAACGGCGGCTTCGAGTAATCGAGAACCTGCGAGAACGGCTGCTTCCAGTCGATTAGCCGCGCTTTGTCGCCCCAGAAGGATGCCGGGTCACGTAGTGACCTTGCGTGATACTCCTTGTACGTCGTCATGCAGTCCTCCGCCAGCCGGTTGCTGCAATTCCTTTTGTTGTCGCACCAGCTTAAGGAGCGGTGCCACCTGCTCCAGCAATCTTGACAGATGAGGCACCACTTCGGCGGCGCGTCCGGCGCGTATCAGCGCCAGCGCGAGATTAATGTCCATCGAGCCGTCTTCGGGCTTCGGCTCGATGGTGCCCGGCGCCGCGCCATCGGACGTCCCGAGGATAATCCGGCGCGAGCGATTCTGCTGTGCCTGTGCGGCGCGTTTTTGCGCCAGCGCCCGCAATTCCTCTGCACTGCGCCGCAGTTCTTCCGAGAGCGTCGACAGCCCGATGCACGTCCAGACTTCGACCCCGGGCCCGGCGGCTTCGATGTTTTCCAGCACCTTGCGCAGGCGCGCAGCAAAGCGCAATACGCCCGACAACCCGCTCGAAGGCGTTGCCACACAAAACTCGAAGCGATCGGTGCGGGTACCCAGATCTTCCAGGCGGATCGACGCCGCCAGTGCGCGGCCCACCAGCTTGATGCGCTGATCGGTTTCGCCCTCCCAGGTTTCGTTTTGCGGCATCGACAATTCGACGCGAATGCAAATTAGCGCGACGTCCGATAAATTGCGACGCGCGAACGAAATCAATTTTTCGACCTGCTTGTCGAAAAAAGGCTGATTCAGAAGCTCGGTATCCGCATCGACGGTGCGGGACGATTCGAGCGACGCCTGGCTTTCGGCCAGCGCCTCGCGCGTCGTGGAAAGCCGCACCAGCACTTCCATGCGCGCCAGCAGCTCGGCGGCGCCGACGCTCTTTTGAATGAAATCGGTCGCCCCCAGCGTTGCCGCGCGCTCGCGCTCGGCGCCTTCTTCCTCACCCGAGATGATCACCAACGGCAGCTCGCGAATCCGCTGTACCTTTGAGCTGCGCACTCGATTCAGCAATTCGAAGCCGTTGACCTTGGGCATCGTCAGATCGCTGATGACCACGCGAATGGAGGAGTCGAGCAGGATCGCCTGCCACGCCGCCTCACCGTCGGTCACCTCGCGCATCTCGAAGCGGTCGCGCAAATGCTGGCCGATCGACTTACGTACGATGCGTGAGTCGTCGCATATCAACACGCGCGGCCGAGATGTGCTGGGCGCGGGAACGGGCGTTGTGGCTCTTGCGGGTTCGGTGGGCACTACGTTCTCGGTTGGCGGCGGTCGCTCTAGGCGGCGCTTTGGAATTTAACCTGAATGATCGGCGCTAACCGCGCAGTTCTTAAGCATTTCTTGAGGTTTTCTCGCCCTTTTACTATGGATGCGCTATGGTGCGCGCCGTTGCGGGCGGCGAGAGGGGGCAACGCGGTTGAACGGCCGGCTTTCGATTGCAGCGATAGCAGCGGCGGTCTTTGCCCACGGCGCATGGGCCGTCGAAGGCGAACGCGCTGATTCCGCCTTGCGCTCCGACGTTGTCGTGCGCGCCTTGACGTTGATCGACACACCGTATCGCCGTGGTGGATCGACTCCCGCGGCCGGCTTCGATTGCAGCGGTCTCGTGCGCTATGTGTACGACGCGGTTGCCGCGCGCCAACTACCCCGGCGCTCTGAAGACATGGGGAAGGTCGGGGAGTCGATCACCCGTTCGCAACTCGCGCCGGGTGATCTGGTTTTCTTCAACACGCTCGCCCGTGCCTACTCGCATGTGGCGATCTACATCGGCGACGGCCGATTCCTGCATGCACCGGCACATGGCGGCCGCGTGCGCATCGAGGCGCTTGACGATCGCTATTGGCAGGCGCGGTTTGACGGCGCGCGTCGAATCCTGGAAGCGTCGGATCGAGGCGCGGTTCAGCCATCTTTGGCCACGCGCCCCTCGCACGTGTTCATATTCGAAGACGCGGATCTCATAAAGCCTTGATTTCTAAAGCCGTTCCTGCCAAATGATAATTAGTTGCATTTGATAATTGTTTGCGTTAACGTCTGCTCTCCTTTTTCAGTGCTCGGGATGGGTGTGTCGATGATTGCAAACAGAACTCCTCGGCGTCCGGCCGAGATGTGCCTGCATCGAGTGATGCAGTTCGCGGTGCTCGCTGGGATTGCGACCGCCCTTGCGGCGCCACTTCAGAGCCAAGCGCAGGAAAAGGTGCTGAACCTTTATTCGGCGCGTCACTACCAGACCGACGAAGCGCTGTATTCGGATTTCACTAAGCAGACCGGCATCAAGATCAATCGCATCGAAGCCGGCGATGAACAACTGCTGCAGCGCCTGAAGGCCGAGGGCGCGAATAGCCCGGCCGACGTGCTGATTTTGGTCGACGCAGCGCGGCTGTGGCGTGCGCAAATCGACGGGTTGTTTCAGCCGATCGAATCCAAAGTGTTGAACGAGCGTATTCCGGCCAACCTGCGTTCCAACGATGGCACGTGGTACGGCTTCTCGACGCGCGCACGCGCGATCGTCTACAACAAAGCGAATGTCAAGCCCGAAGATGTAGACACGTACGAAGAGCTCGCCGATCCGAAGAACAAGGGCAAGGTGTGCACGCGATCCGGCTCGCATCCCTACATGCTGTCGCTGATTGGGTCGCGCGTCGAAGCGATGGGCGAGGCGGGCGCGGAGCAATGGGCAAAGGGCATCGTCAGCAACATGGCGCGGCCTCCGATCGGCGGTGATACCGATCAAATCAAGGCGGTGGCGGCGGGAGAGTGCGGTGTCGCTGTCACCAACACCTACTACTGGGTTCGCTTGCTGCGCTCGACCGATCCAAAGGACAAGGAGGTAGTCAGCAAGGTTGGCTTTATCTGGCCCAACCAGTCGACTTCCGGAGCGCACGTGAACATCGCGGGCGGTGGTGTAGCGAAGAACGCGCCGAATAAGGCGAACGCGATTGCGTTCCTCGAGTACCTGTCCGGTCCGTCCGCCCAAACGTACTTCGCCAACGGCAATAACGAGTTTCCAGTAGCGAAGGGCGCGACATTGAACAACGCGGCGCTTACCTCGCTGGGCAACTTCAAGCAGGAGCAGATCAGCGTATCGACGATGGGCAAGAACACGATCGCCGCCCAGCGCATTCTCGATCGCGTCGGTTACAAGTAGGCGGCGCGGCCCTCGACAATGCAATCTGCCAACAGCAGGGATCGATCGCAGCGCAGTCTCGATGTCAAGTCGGCGGCTTCGACCGAGCCGAAGGCGGCTGGCCCAATCGAGTGGAACACCGAACAGTTGCTCGGGCGCTGCGCACGAGGTCGGCATTCGACACGAAGGCACTTGTATCGGCTGCGCCGCACGAAGCTGGGTAAATTGATCCTTACTAAATAGGAGTGTTGATACAGAGTCCGTCCCAGACCCGGTAGCCAGCCGGCGCGCAAGTTCATTGTTCTCTTACCGCACGTCGTGCCCACGGAGCCATGCCGCGTGCCGGTTGATCCCCCGCACGCCAAAGGTCGTTGCATTTTGTAGTCCACCATCCGAAGAAGCCTTGGCTGCGGAGCGCGACCCGTGATCAGACGACCGAGAGGCTTGGGCGCGTTTGGCTGACTTCACGCAAGTTCCACTACTACAACAACATCCGGTTCGGACAGTGCCCCGTACCAGGGTCAGCACGGTCACGCGCGTCGTTGCAGGCGCGCAACCGCTGCCGTGATCAATTAACCGGAGAGAACCAATGCACTCGAAAAAACTTGCTGGGCTCGCGCTCACGCTCGCTTTATCCGTATCGACGGTGGCCGCCTTCGCGCAAGTCACAGTCGGCGGCGCGCCGATGTATGCCAACAAGGACATCATCGACAACGCTGTCAACTCGAAGGATCACACGACTTTGGTCGCCGCGGTCAAGGCCGCGGGCCTGGTCGATACGCTCAAGGGCGCGGGACCATTTACCGTGTTTGCTCCGACCAACGCGGCGTTTTCAGCGCTGCCGGCAGGCACGGTCGACAACCTGCTGAAACCCGAGAACAAGGCGCAGTTGACCAAGGTGCTGACGTATCACGTGGTACCCGGCAAACTGGATTCGGCGGTACTTGCCAGCCAGATCAGCGCTGGCGGCGGCAAGGCCACCTTGAAAACGGTCGCGGGCGGAACGCTGACCGCGTCGGGTAGCGGCAAGAACATCACGGTGACCGATGAAGCTGGCGGCACTGCGAAGGTCACGATCGCCGATGTCAATCAATCCAATGGCGTGATTCACGTCGTAGATAAGGTTGCGCTGCCGAAGTAGGTAGCGACCAGCGCCGCGCTCTCGCCCACGAGCGCGGCGTTTTTCTTGCGCGCGGGCCGCTACCATCGGGCGATGGAAAAGCCGCTCGATGTCGTGATCATCGGCGCGGGCCACAACGGGCTCGTCTGCGCTTGTTATCTGGCGGCTGCCGGTTTGAGCGTTCGTGTTGTCGAGCGTCGCGCAGGGGTAGGCGGCGCGGCGGTAACGGAGGAGTTTTATCCCCGTTTTCGCAATTCGACCGCCAGCTACACGGTGAGCCTGCTGAACCCGCAGGTAATTCACGACTTGAAGCTGGCGCAGCATGGTCTGCGTATCGTCGAGCGGCCTTTTTCGAACTTTGTCCCACTGAACGATGGCCGCTATCTGAAGTTCGGTCATGCCGGGGAAAATGCGGAGATCGCGAAGTTTTCCCGGCGTGACGCCGAAACGCTGCCGGCGTTCTACGAGCGGCTCGCGCGCCTGGCCGATCAGCTGCGAGAGTGGGTTCTAGAGTCGCCTCCGAATTTCGGCGGCCCGTGGGTCGTCGGAGGATGGCGCGATCTGATGGCTGCGGCAAAGCTGTTATTGCAATTGGGTCGCCTGCCGAGGCAGGGGCAGCGCGATCTGATCGATGTGTTTACCAAGAGCGCGGGGGACTGGCTCGATTCCTGGTTCGAATCCGAGCCGCTAAAAGCCGTGCTCGGTTGGGACTCGATCGTCGGCAACTATGCGAGTCCTTATGCCTCCGGCTCGGCGTACGTGCTGCTGCATCACTGCTTCGGTGAGGTCAACGGCCAGCGCGGCAAATGGGGCCATGCCATCGGAGGCATGGGTGCGATCACCCAGGCAATGGCTGCCGAAGCGCGCGTGCGCGGCGTCCGCATCGATGTCGATGTACCCGTGAAACGTGTAGTCGTGGATCACGCGCGTGCTATCGGCGTCGAACTGGGTTCCGGCGAAACCGTGCGCGCGCGTGCCGTCGCCGCCAACGTCACACCGAAGCTGCTGTACCAGCGATTGATAGATGCGTCCGCGCTACCCGCGGACTTTGTCGAAGCGATCGACCGTACCAAATATGGCTCGGGCACCTTCCGCATCAACGTGGCGTTATCCGATTTACCGGATTTTTCTGTGTTGCCGGCCGGCACGCCGCAGCCGCACCACGCCAGTGGCATCCTGTTCGCTCCATCGCTCGCCTACATGGATCGCGCATGGCGCGACGCGCGCGCACACGGATACTCACGCGAACCCGTGGTCGAGATGTTGATTCCAAGCGTGGTCGACGACTCGCTGGCGCCGCGTGGCGCGCACGTCGCGAGCCTGTTTTGCCAGCAGTTCGCGCCAGACGCGGATTGGAGCGCATTGAAGGAGCCCGCGGTACAGGCGATCTTCGATGTCGTGCAAAGTCACTGCCCGAATTTTCGCGCATCGCTGCTTGGTTATCGCGCGCTATCGCCGAGGGATCTTGAAGATGAATTCGGATTGACTGGCGGCGACATTTTTCACGGCCAGCTGTCGCTCGATCAACTGTTCTCGCTGCGGCCGGTGCTCGGTTACGCGCGCTACCGTGGCCCGATCGCCGGGCTATATCACTGCGGCTCCGGCGCGCATCCCGGTGGCGGTGTCACCGGCGCACCGGGGCATAACGCCGCGCGCGAGATCATCCGCGACCTGACGTAAATCGGGGTCAGGCGAGGGTCGATCCAGCTTCGTATAATCCATTGTTGCTGGCTCGGGCCCACAATGAAAATCCTTGTTCCCGTCAAACGAGTCGTCGACTTCAACGTGAAGGTGCGTGTGAAGTCCGACAAGACTGGCGTTGACCTTGCCAACGTCAAGATGTCTATGAATCCGTTCGACGAGATTGCGATCGAGGAAGCGGTGCGTCTGAAGGAAAAGGGCGTCGCGACCGAAGTGATCGCCGTGTCGTGTGGGCTGCTGCAATGTCAGGAAACGTTGCGCACCGCGATGGCGATCGGCGCCGATCGCGCGATTTTGGTTGAGACGGACGTCGAGTTGCAACCGCTCGCGGTGGCGAAGCTGCTGAAGGCGATCGTCGACAAGGAACAGCCGCAGCTCGTGATCGCCGGGAAGCAGGCGATAGACGACGATTCCAACCAAACCGGCCAGATGCTTGCAGCATTGGCCGACATGCCACAAGCCACATTCGCTTCGAAGGTCACGATCGCCGACGGCCGTGCGCAAGTCACACGCGAAGTCGACGGCGGGCTGGAAACCGTTTCAGTCGCGTTGCCCGCGGTGATCACGACCGATCTTCGGTTGAACGAACCGCGCTACGTCACTTTGCCCAATATCATGAAGGCGAAGAAAAAGCCGCTCGAAGTCTTGAAGCCGGCCGATCTGGGAGTCGACGTGGCGCCGAGAGTAAAGACGCTGAAAGTCACTGAACCGCCGGGGCGCAAGGCAGGCGTCAAGGTGCCCGACGCCGCGACGCTGGTGGCGAAGTTACGGAACGAGGCGAAAGTGATCTGAGCTGCGAGCTCAAGTCGGCCGCCCCTGCTCGAGGCCTGCTGGGGTGGGTAACGGCGTGGCCTCACTAGAGGAGTCGAGCAAACGTGCCTGCATTAGTTCTCGCCGAACACGACGACAAGGCGATCCGCGCTACCACCTTGAATACCGTGACTGCCGCGGCCAAGGCGGGTGGCGACGTGCACGTGCTGGTGGTCGGTCACAACGCCGCCGGTATCGCCGATATGGCGGCGAAAATCGGCGGCGTGACCAAGGTGTTGCTGGCTGACGGCGCCCACTTTGCCGACGGTTTGGCCGAGATGGTTGCAGCACAGGTTGTTGCGGTTGCGACCGGTTACAGCCACATATTTGCGCCCGCCACTGCATACGGGAAAAACATCCTGCCGCGAGTCGCTGCCAAGCTGGATGCGGCGCAGATCTCCGACATCATCAGCGTCGAATCGCCCGATACGTTCACGCGGCCGATTTACGCCGGCAATGCGATTGCGACCGTGCAGTCGGGCGATGCGATCAAGGTCGTTACCGCGCGGCCGACCAACTTTGAACCGGCGCCGAGCGAAGGCGGCAGCGCCACAGTCGAGACCATCGATGCTGTGAAAGTGAGCGACGCGTCGCGCTTCGTCTCACGCGAGGTCGTCAAGTCGGATCGCCCCGAGTTGCAGGGTGCAAAGGTCATCGTGTCCGGCGGACGTGGCATCGGCTCCGCCGAGAACTTCAAGCTCCTCGAGCCGCTGGCGGACCGGCTCAACGCGGCCATCGGCGCGTCGCGTGCCGCGGTCGACGCGGGCTACGCACCGAACGATTGGCAGGTTGGGCAAACCGGCAAGGTCGTCGCGCCTCAGCTGTATATCGCGGTCGGCATCTCGGGCGCGATTCAGCATCTAGCCGGCATGAAAGACTCCAAGGTTATCGTCGCTATCAACAAGGACCCCGAGGCACCGATCTTTCAAGTCGCCGATTACGGGCTGGTCGGTGACCTGTTCGAGCTGGTGCCGCAAGTCGTGAAAGAGCTCGGATGAGTTACGTTGCACCGATCAAGGACATGCTGTTTGTGTTGAACGAACTGGCAGGCCTGAAGGAGATTCAGCAACTCCCCGGTTTTGAAGACGCGACCGATGAGACAGTGCAAGCTGTTCTCGAAGAAGACGCGCGCTTTATGGGCGAAGTCGTAGCGCCGCTAAATTGGAGTGGCGACATTGAACCGGCCACATGGGACAACGGCAAGGTCACCACGACGCCGGGCTTCAAGGCCGCGTTCCGCGCGTATGTCGAAGCGGGCTGGCAAGGCGTGCAGCACCCGGCCGACTATGGCGGCCAGAATTTGCCCAAACTCGTCGGGGCGCCGTGCATGGAGATGATGCAGGCAGCAAATCTCTCGTTTGCGCTATGTCCGCTGTTGACCGACGGTGCGATCGAGGCGCTGCTGGTAGCGGGCTCCGAGGAGCAGAAGAACGCGTATCTAGCCCGGCTGATCGACGGCAGCTGGACCGGCACGATGAATCTGACGGAACCGCAAGCAGGCTCGGATCTGGCGCTGGTGAGGACGCGGGCGGTGCCGCAGGGCGATGGCACCTATCGCCTGTTCGGCCAGAAGATTTTTATCACCTACGGTGAACACGATTTGGCCGACAACATCGTGCACCTGGTGCTGGGGCGAACGGCCGATGCGCCCGCCGGCGTAAAGGGCATTTCGCTTTTTATCGTGCCGAAGTTTCTGTTCGGTGCCAACGGCGCGCTCGGTAAACGCAACGACGTTTATTGCGCTTCGATCGAGCACAAGCTTGGCATCAAGGCGAGCCCGACGTGCGTGCTCATCTTCGGAGACGACAAGGGCGAGGTTGGCGCTGGCGCGATCGGCACTCTGATCGGCGAAGAAAACCGCGGCCTCGAATATATGTTCATCATGATGAACGCCGCCCGCTTCCAGGTCGGCATGCAGGGCATCGCCGTCTCCGATCGCGCGTATCAAAAAGCCGTCGAGTACGCGAAGGAACGCGTGCAAAGCCGCGCGGTCGAGGGTTCGAGCGGGCCGGTGTCGATCATTCATCACCCGGATGTGCGGCGCATGCTGATGTTCATGCGATCGAACACCGAAGCGGCGCGCGCGGTCGCGTATGTGGCTGCCGGCTACCTCGATATTGCCCATCATCATCCGGACGCCGAACGCCGTGCCGCTGCAATGGCCGCCTATGAGTACCTCGTGCCCATCGTCAAAGGCTGGTCGACCGAGATGTCTATCGACGTTACGTCAACCGGCGTGCAGGTGCACGGCGGCATGGGTTTCATTGAAGAGACCGGCGCGGCGCAGTACTACCGCGACGCACGCATCTTGACGATCTACGAAGGCACGACGGCGATCCAGGCGAACGATCTGGTAGGCCGCAAGACCGCACGCGACGGCGGCAAGATGGCGCGCGCCTTCATCGCGCAGATGCGCGCCACGGTTGCAGAGGCGAACGCGGGCGATTCAGACTTGCAGGCGATCGGCAGCAGGCTCGCAACTGCTGTCGATGCCTACGAATCGGTCGTCGACTACATCGTCGACGAGTACAAGAGCGACATCCGTAGCGTGTTCGCCGGCTCTGTTCCTTATTTGAAACTTGCAGGCATCGTGCATGGCGGATGGCAGATGGCACGTGCGGCGCTCGCCGCAACGCGGCACGTCGATCAGGGGTGTGGACGCGGAATTTTGCCACGCGAAGATTGCGACGGCGCGGTTCTTCGCTGATCACATGCTGGTGACGGCGCCGGCGCTGGCCGAAAGCGTTGTCGCCGGCAGCACCGGGACGCTCGCGCTTGCCGAGGCGCAGTTCTAGCGCTCGCGGGCGACGAACCATAGCCAAGCGCTATCGGTAACGTAGGAATAATTGATTTGTTTTACCGGGTCGTGCGCGCGTAGATTGCTCCGCACTGGTCGCGACGTTTTCTGTTGCGTCGGCGACATCGTCGTTAGTGGATCAAGGAGGCTCGTTATGCAACTCAAAGGATCGAAGACCGAACAGAACCTGAGGGACGCATTCGCCGGTGAATCACAGGCGAATCGCCGTTACCTGTATTTCGCGGCCAAGGCCGACGTGGAAGGCTACAACGACGTCGCCGCGGTGTTTCGTTCGACGGCAGAAGGTGAGACCGGTCATGCGCACGGGCACCTGGAGTATCTGGAGGCCGTCGGTGACCCCGCCACCGGCCTGCCGATCGGCCCGACCCGGTCGAACCTGAAGGCGGCAATCGCTGGTGAGACGCACGAATACACCGATATGTATCCGGGCATGTCCAAAGCGGCGCGCAGTGAGGGCTTCGACGAAATCGCCGACTGGTTTGAAACGCTGGCCAAGGCAGAGCGCTCGCACGCGAATAAATTTCAGAAAACGTTGGATACGATCGTCGATTAGCACGCCGGCCCTGGGCCTGGCAACGAAGGTCTTTCGTGAAAGAGGGCAGCCTTGAGGCGCCCACGCGGCATCCGCTGGCGTGGAAGACCCCGGAGTTTTACGACCAGCAGGCGCTGGACTCGGAGTTGGCGCGAATCTTCGAGATCTGCCACGGCTGTCGCCGCTGCGTCAGCCTATGCGGCGCATTTCCCACCTTGTTCGACCTGGTCGACAACGGCCCGACCGGAGAAGTCGATGGCGTGCCGAAAGAGAAATACAAGGACGTCGTCGATCAGTGCTACCTGTGCGACATGTGCTACATGACCAAGTGTCCGTACGTGCCGCCGCACCCGTGGAACGTCGATTTTCCGCACACGATGCTGCGCGCGAAGGCTGCGCACTTTGTGAAGCAGGGCGCTTCGGGCGCCGACGGGTTTCTGACCTCGGCCGATAAGGTCGGGCGCTTCGCCGGCATCCCGATCGTTACGCAGGCTGTTAACGGTGTGAATCGGACAGCACCGGCGCGCGTCGCGATGGAAAAACTATTCGGCATTGATCGCCGGGCCTGGCGGCCCGAATTTGCGGCGCGAAAATTCCGCTCCGCTGCACGCTCAAGGCTCTCGGCGCCGGTACGCGACGGCGCAAAGACACCGGGCAAGGTTGCCATTTACTCGACCTGCTACGTCAACTACAACGAGCCCGGCATCGGCCACGATCTGCTTGCGATTCTCGAACACAACGAGATCCCGTATGTGCTGGCGGAAAGGGAAGCGTGCTGCGGAATGCCGAAGCTCGAAATCGGTGATCTGCAATCGATCGAGCGCCTCAAAGACATCAATATTCCGCAGCTCGCAGCGCTGGCACGCGAGGGCTACGCGATCGTCACAGCGATTCCTTCGTGCACGTTGATGTACAAACAGGAACTGCCGCTGATGTTTCCGGACGATGCGGATATTGCCCTCGTCAGGGACGCGATGTGGGACCCGTTCGAATATTTCGTGGCGCGCAAACGGGACGGTCTGTTAAAGACAGACTTCAAGCGTTCGCTCGGCACCGTTTCGTACCATGTGCCGTGTCACGGTCGGGTACAGAACATCGGTCGCAAGACCGAAGAGTTGCTGAAGTCGCTGCCCGATATAACCGTCAATACAGTCGAGCGCTGTTCAGGTCACTCGGGTATCTGGGGCACACGCAAGCAATTTCATGCGATGGCGATGAAAATCGGTAAGCCGGTTTTCAGGAACATGGCGAGTGTTAAGCCGGATTACATCAGCTCGGATTGCCAGCTCGCGGGGCATCACATCGAGCAGGGGATCCGCGAGTCTGCGCAGGAAGCGTCTGAGGCAAAACCGCCGGTGCTTGCGCATCCGATCACGCTAGTGCGGATTGCTTACGGGCTGTAGACGATGCCGGGCCGCATCGCACGCGACTCTTTGTTGACGCTCGAGGCGTACGCACGCGAACGCAAGCAGTTTCGTGCGAAGGTGATCGCGCACAAGAGAAATCGCACAGTGCGTCTGGGCGAACACGTCACGCTGATTTTCGAAGATGAACTGACGGTTCGCTATCAGATTCAAGAGATGCTGCGAATCGAAAAGACGTTCGAGGAGCGCGGTATTCAGGACGAGCTCGACGCCTATGTTCCGTTGATACCCGACGGCGCCAATTTGAAGGCGACAATGATGATCGAGTACGAAGACGAAGCCGTTCGCCGCAAAGAGCTGGCGCGGCTAAGGGGCATCGAGCATCGTGTCTACGTCGAGGTCGACGGCCATGTGCCGGTCTACGCGATCGCCGACGAGGACCTGGCGCGCGAGAACGAAGAGAAGACTTCATCCGTGCATTTCCTGCGATTCGAGTTCGAGCCGGCAATGATCAATGCATTCAAACAGGGCGTCGCAGTGGCTCTCGGCGTCGATCATGCCGGTTACGCCGAGCGGGTCGACGAGATCGCACCGGAAGTGCAGGCCGCGCTCGCGAAGGACTTCGCCTAGCCGTTCTTCGCCCGCCGCAGACGCTTGCTGCGGTCGCGGTCATACTGTATAAACATACAGTATGGTCAAGGGCTCTGTGTCGCGCGTCATTCCGATCGCGCAGGTGCGCAAAGGACGCGGCGCGGCATCCAACATCGCACATCGGTTCGAGTCGGTCGACCGTACGCCCGACGGCGATGCGCTCGATGCGACCCCGACGGGCGATGACGACCCGCTGCCGGCGCTCGCAACGACGACCACGCTCGAAACCGCGAAGAGCCTGATCACCTACAACGAATCACCGGACATCGGCTTTGACCGCTCGATCAATCCTTATCGCGGATGCGAGCATGGCTGCATCTACTGCTTTGCGCGGCCCACTCACAGTTATCTGAATCTGTCGCCGGGTCTCGACTTCGAAACGAAGCTGGTTGCCAAGCGCAACGCTGTCGAGCTGCTGGAGCACGAACTCGCTGCGCCGGGTTACAAGCCGCAAGTGATAGCGCTCGGTGTCATTACCGACGCATACCAGCCGATCGAGCGCGAACTCAGAATCACGCGCGGAATAATCGAGGTCCTGACGCGCGCTCGTCACCCGTTCGGGCTGATCACGAAATCGTCGCTGATCGAGCGCGACATCGATCTGCTGGCCCCGCTTGCGACCGATGGTGCAGTCGCTGCGACGATCAGCATCACGACGCTCGACCATTCGCTGTCGCGCATCCTGGAGCCGCGTGCGGCGAGCCCACAGCGCAGGCTGCGCACGGTTCGCACACTGGCGGCAGCGGGGATCCCGGTCACTGTCAATGTTGCTCCGATCATCCCGTTCATCAACGAACCCGAGATCGAGCACGTATTGGAAGCCGCCGCTGGGGCCGGCGCTTGGCAGGCGCACTACACCGTTTTGCGGCTGCCATGGGAGGTCGCGCCGCTGTTCATGCAATGGCTCGAAGCGCACTTTCCTGAC
Organism: uncultured beta proteobacterium; assembly: GCA_963824935.1. GTDB lineage: Bacteria > Pseudomonadota > Gammaproteobacteria > Burkholderiales > Burkholderiaceae_F > JACCZX01. The sequence continues at coordinate 61,235 of CAWGRF010000002.1, forward strand.
CGCGCTGCGCGTGTGATGAGCCGGGTACGCGAGATGAGGGGCGGCAAGAACTACGACTCTCACTTCGGCACCCGAATGACGGGCGAGGGCCCATGGGCAGGGTTGATCAGGCAGCGCTTTGACAAAGCGGTTGCGAAGTTAGGGCTCGATCGCGAGATTCCTCCGCTGCGCAATGACTTGTTCCAAGCGCCACGGCTCGCCACGGCGCAACTCGATCTGTTTTGAAGCTATCTGGCGGTATTCAGCGCGTGCTCGAAGTAGGTTTGCGTCAGCAGGGCGATCGTCGTCATCAGCACGATCGCACCTACCATCAATGAGGCGACGGCAATCAGCACCGCATCCCAGCCGCTGCGGTTGCGCCGCGTCTGCCCTGCGTTGAATCGCTCGTCAAATTGGCCATCGGGCATCAGCGCAATTACAAGTGCCTGGATGAAGCCTGCAATGACCGGCGCCATCAACACAAAAAACGCCGGCGTCTGATACCAATTGCTATGGCCGATGACGAACGGCAACGCACCGAGCGTTATTCCGAGTGGCAGCCACCATAGCCCTTGCCCGAGATAGAGGCGATTCAGGCCGAGTGCGCCGGTCGCTGCAGCGAGCAATGCCGCCAAAGCCTTGTGCCGAAATTCGAACATTCGATGAAGATGGGGCGTCATCATCATAGGCGGTGCCTGATTCGGCTTGCTCCGGCGTATCGAGCGCGGATACAATCACGGGCTTTCCGCGGCGCACGCTGTATTTGTACGTAGGTGAGCACTTGGGCGAAACCCGCGCGCCCTCATAAACCCGAGGAATTCAGATGGTCGTCATTCGACTTGCGCGAGGCGGCGCCAAAAAACGCCCGTTTTTTAACATTGTTGCCACCGATTCGCGTAACCCGCGCGACGGCCGCTTTATCGAGCGCGTCGGGTTTTACAACCCCGTCGCGGCTGGCGGCGAACCGAGGTTTCGCATTGCCCAGGACCGATTGACCTACTGGACCGGTGTCGGCGCCCGGATGTCACCGACGGTGGCGCGGCTGCTCAAGCAACATCCAGCGGTTGCGGAGCAGGCCCCGACTGAGCAACCGGCCGCCGCCGCGGCGGAGTGATTCCGGACGATTTGGTCGAGCTCGGCGCCGTGCGCGGCGCTTATGGACTGAAGGGCTGGGTCCGCGTGACGCCGTTTGCTGCCGACGGGGTAGTTCTTGAGAGTGTCCGCCGCTGGTGGTTGGTGCAAGACTCAGCGGCGAAGGAAATGAGGGTTCAGGAAGTCAGACGGCACGGCGAATCGATCGTCGCGAAGTGGCAGGGGTGTGAAAGCAGGGAAGTCGCCGCAGAACTCAAGAACGCGACGATCGCGGTTGCCCGCAGCGACTTTCCGCCGACGGGCGAGGGCGAGCATTACTTGAACGATGTTATCGGCCATCGCGTGGTCAACCGGGAGGGCGTCGAACTAGGGTGTGTGTCCGGTCTGCGTACCGGCCCGGACAAGGCAGTAGGCGGGGCGCAGTGGCTTGAGGTTGCAAGGGAAGGGAACAATCAGGAGCAGATCGCTGCTCATTCCGCTGGTCGATCAATATATCGAGGCGATTGATCCGGATGCTGGCGTGGTAAGGGTCGACTGGCAAAGCGATTGGTGAGGTCGAGATCAGATGATGCGCTTCGACGTGATCACGCTGTTTCCATCGATGTTCGCAGCTGTTGTCGAGCACGGCATCACACATCGCGCACACGAGCAGGGACTCTGGTCGTTGACGACGTGGAACCCGCGCGACTTCGTCGATGATCCTCATCGAACGGTCGATGATCGGCCGTTTGGTGGCGGACCAGGAATGGTGTTGATGGCGCAGCCGCTGGCCGATGCGCTGTCGGCAGTCAAGGCGAGCGGACGTGGCGCCAGGGTCATTGCTCTGGCGCCGAACGGAGTTGCGTTAACCGATGCCAGAGTGCGTCAGCTGGCAGCAGGCGCAGGATTCGCTGGCGCTGATCTGCGGACGCTATGAGGGTGTAGACCAGCGATTTCTCGATGCTTGCGTGGACGAGGTCGTATCGATCGGCGACTTCGTGTTGTCCGGCGGTGAGATTGCCGCGATGGCGCTGATCGACGCCGTGGTTCGGCACTTGCCGGGTGCGTTGAAGGATGAGTCGGCAGCCGATGAGTCGTTCGCCGGCGGACTGCTCGACGGCAGGCATTACACGCGGCCCGAGGTGTGGCGCGGGATGAAAGTGCCGCAGGTGCTGCTTTCCGGGCATCATGCGCAGATCGCTGAGTGGCGCCGGCGCGACGCGCTTGGGCTGACGGCGCGGCAGCGGCCGGATTTGATCGATCGCGCTCGCGTCGCGGGCCAATTGAGCGCGACCGATGAGAGAAAGTTGCGCGAGCCGGCACAAGCCGCAGGCGCGCAAGACGAATCGTGAGGTGATGAAGCAGTATCTGGAATCGGCCATCCTCTGGTGCGGAATAACATCAAACGCTCGCAGCACGATGGATTAAGGAGAACTAAGTGAACGTCATTCAGCAGTTAGAGCAGGAAGAACTTAAGCGTGTCAGCGCCAACAAGGAGATTCCAGAGTTTGCGCCGGGCGATACCGTGATCGTCAACGTCAATGTCGTCGAAGGCACTCGCAAGCGAGTGCAGGCCTATGAAGGCGTCGTCATCGGCCGCCGCAATCGCGGTCTGAATTCTTCGTTCGTCGTGCGCAAGGTCTCGAGCGGCGAAGGCGTCGAGCGAACATTTCAGTTGTACTCGCCGACAATTGCATCGATTGAGGTCAAGCGCCGTGGTGACGTGCGGCGTGCGAAGCTGTACTACCTGCGCGATCGGTCGGGCAAATCGGCGCGCATCCGCGAAAAACTGCGGCATAAGAGTGCGGCCGATAAGACGGCGGCCGACGCCGCGGCGGCAGAGCAGGCCGACGGCGACACCGCGGAATAATCCGCGCCGTGATAAGAAGCCGCCTGCCCGGCGGCTTTTTTTTGCAATCACCGATGAGCGCAAGCGACAACGACGACGATCCACTAGCCGCACGCCCGATCTTCGACCCTGAGTCGATTCCGCACGATCCGGCGTTCGCAGCTGTCGAGGCGCGTGGCGATGCGATCGCTGTCGACGAACTGCGGCCGGCAGCCATCAGGCAGCGTTTCGCCGCGCCGCCTCGATGGGAACCCGAGCTGCGCACCGACATGCAGCTGTTTTATCCGGATCGTCCGCCGCGTATCGCGTCGGTGCTGATCCCACTGGTTGTTCACGAAGATCAAAAGGTCGGCGTACTGCTAACGCAGCGCACCGCGCACTTGCACGATCATGGCGGGCAGATCAGTTTTCCGGGCGGCGGGGTCCATCAGAGCGACGCCGATCCGATTGCAACGGCGCTGCGCGAGGCACATGAGGAGATCGGTTTGCCGCCGGCGCTGGTGGAGGTGATCGGCACGCTGCCCGAGTACCTGACGGCGACCGGCTACAGGGTGACGCCGGTGATCGGTCTGATCGAGCGGCCGTTTTCACCGGTGCTCGATCCATTCGAAGTGTCTGAGGTGTTCGAAGTTCCGCTCGCGTTTCTAATGGACCCGGTTAATCACGAGCGACGAATCTTTCGGTTCGGTGACACGGTGCGCACGTTCTACGCGATGCCGTATACGGCGCCGCAGATGAGCGGTGCCGACAGCCGCCGCTACTTCATCTGGGGCGCCACGGCGGCGATGCTGCGCAATCTGTATCACTTCTTGAGCGCGGATCGCACGCGGCCGGCCCTGGCGTAGCAGGACAGGCCACTAGAATCAAACCATGAGCTGGCTATCGCTGGTCATCACGCTGCTGCTTGAACAGGTGCGACCGCTGCCGGCTGCCAATCCGGTGTACGCCGCCGTGCGTGCGATCTCTGCCTGGGCAGAGCGCAACTTGAATGCAGGTCGCTGGCAACACGGCGTGTACGCGTGGCTATTGGTCGTGATCGGCCTTGCTCTGGCCGTCAGCGCGGTCTATTCGATTGCGCTCTGGATTCACTGGCTGCTCGCGCTGGCGGTCAATGTGACCGTGCTGTTCTTCACGCTCGGGTTTCGCCAATTTAGCCATCGCGGCACCGAAATCCAGATCGCCCTCGCCAACGGCGACTTGAACGCTGCGCGGCGCGAGCTCACCGCGTGGAAGCAGCAGATGGAGCCCAGCTTTAGTGCGGCCGATCTCGACCAAGACGAAGTGGTGCGGCAGGCGATCGAGCACGGACTGCTGCTGGCGCAACGGCATGTCTTCGGAGTGTTCTTCTGGTTCGTCGTGCTTCCCGGTCCGATGGGCGCCGTCGCGTATCGACTCGCCGAACACGTTTCGCGAGTGTGGAATCGTCCCGCCGTGACTCCAGCGCCGGCCGACCGCTTTGGTGATTTTGCGCGGCGCGCGTTTGCGTGGATCGACTGGGCGCCGGCCCGATTGACATCACTGGGCTTTGCGGTCGTCGGCGACTTTGAAGGCGCGATTTACTGCTGGCGTCAGGTATCGCGCCAACAGCCGATCGATGGCATGCCAGCGCCGGATTCGCGCACCTTGATTCTGGCGGCGGCCAGTGGCGCCCTCAATTTGCGACTGATGCCCGCGGTCGAGAGTGCGCGTTACTTCGATGAAGTTGGCAACGAGGGCGCCGGCCTCGCCGAGCCCAGCATTCCGGCGGTGCGGTCTGTTGTCGGACTGGTATGGCGCACGCTTCTGCTCTGGCTGGTTTTGTTGTTGCTGCTGACACTCGCCCGCCTGTTCTCCTAGAAACTCTACGGTTCTGCGGAGCTTTCTTACGGCCGCGTCGCCCCGCATTGCCAGCAGCTGCCAAATTGCGGCTCAGAGAATTCTGCGCACACTTTGCACTGCCACTGCGGACCGTGCATCGGGTGCTGCAGTTGCTGCAGAATTTCTCGCGCGCGCGACTCTTCGTGATCAAGCTCTATCCACACCTGCGGCGCACATTCGAGAAACGGGATTTGGCCGAGAGCGCCAGACAGCGCTGTGTTGCGCACCTCGCAACGAATGCCGGCAGCGCGCAGCGTCTCTGCCCAGATCGAGGCCTGCAGCGAATGGTCGGCGCGCGCCAGCAGCTTCATCAGTGGTTCACTCGCCACTCATTTACCAGATAAAGCCAGCGAACGATAGAACTCGTAGCGTTCCGGCGCCACTTTGCGCTCGCTCAAGGCACCACGAACGGCACATTCCGGTTCTTCTAGATGGCGGCAATCGAGAAAGCGGCAGTGTCCAAGCAGCGGTGCGAACTCGGGAAACGTTGCTGCGACGTCGTCCGGCGACAAGTGCCCTAACCCGAATTCCTGAAAGCCCGGTGTATCGACCAGCGCGCTGCTGCCAAAAGAGAACCAGCGCGAGGCGGTCGTCGTCTGCATGCCGGCGTTCAGGCGTTTCGAATACTCCTGTGTGCGCGCCTGCGCATCTGGGAGAAGAAGGTTAAGCAACGTCGATTTGCCCATCCCCGATTGCCCCACCAGCAAGCTCTTCCGCCCGGTGACTTCGCGCATCAAGAGCGCGCGCGATCGATCCGCATCAACCTTGGCCGACAGCGCCAATGTGCGCCATCCTAACTGCGAAATCTGCTGCAGAAGTGAAATGGCTTCATCGGACTCGGACAGGTCGCTCTTGTTGCGCAGTACCAGCGCTTCGATGCCGGCGGCTCCAGCGGCGACCAGTGCCTTCCAGATGAACCAGCGGTTAAATGCCGGACGCGCAGCGAACACGATGATCACCTGATCGATATTTGCGGCGAGCGCCTTGGTGCGATAAGAATCGGCCCGAAAGAGAAGCGTCGTGCGCGGCTCGATCGACTCGATTCTTGCCTGGTCTGGCGACGTTACGCTTGCCGTTACGCAATCTCCGACGACCGCGTCCCCGCGTCGGCCGCGGCGAGTTGCCTGCCGGATGCGATCGCCATCGTCGATCAGTGATTGCCGCCCGAACGTTGCAACGACCCGGGCGCGCAGCGGCGTACCTGAGGCGCTGCGCGGCGCGTGTATCACGCGGTGCCGTACCGATTCGAATAAATCGCGTCGGCCTTGGCGGCGGAAATGAAATCGTTTTCCGAAATGCCGCTGACCGAGTGCGTGTTGTAGCGTACGTCGCAACGGTTGTAGCCGACATGCAGATCCGGATGATGGTCTTCGCGATGAACCATAAACGCCAGCGCGTTGACGAAAGCGAGCGTCTCGTAATAATTCTTGAAGCGATACGTTTTCGCGAGGGCGCCAGCGTCGAGTCTCCACTGGTCGAGCACGCGCAGCTGTTCGGCGACGTCCGCTTCGCTCATTGCTGAGCCTTTGACTTCTCGGCAATGCGAAGCGAGTAGCTGCTCGACTGTCTTCATCGTCCGTTTGCGCTCGCCTGCAACAGTCGCTCGATACGAATCGATGCCGGCGGATGGCTGTCGTAAAACGCCGAGTGGACCGGGTCCGGTGTCAACGTCGATGCGTTGTCCTGATAGAGCTTCACAAGCGCAGTGGCCAGATCTTCCGCCGATGCGTTGCGCGCGGCAAACGAATCGGCCTCGAACTCGTGCCTGCGCGACATCAGGCTCGCGAGCGGAGCAAATGCAAATGTGAAAACCGGCAATACCAGCATGAAAAGGACCAGCGCAACCCCCTGATTGGCACCGCTCGCCGACGGCTGAACGCCCAGACCGATGTAGAACCATGGCTGCGCGATCAACCATCCGAGCAGTGCCAGCACACCGAGGCTTGCGGCAAATGAAAAGGCGAGCCGTTTTGCAATGTGCTTCAGCTTGAAGTGCCCGAGCTCGTGAGCCAGCACAGCCTCGATTTCGGGCGGCAGCAACCGCTCGATCAGCGTATCGAAAAACACGATGCGCTTGGCACGTCCGAGGCCGGTGAAATACGCGTTGCCGTGCGCTGAGCGGCGCGAGCCGTCCATCACGAATACGCCTTTGCTCGCAAACCCCGTGCGCTCCAGCAACGCTCCGATTCGCTGGGCCAGCGCCAGGTCTTTCAGCGGTTCGAACTTGTTGAAGATCGGCGCGATCAGCGTCGGATACAGCACCAGGATGAGTGCGTTGAATCCAATCCACAGCAGCCACGCGTAAAACCACCAGGCGCTACCCGCTCGTTGCATCAGCCAGATCGTGGCGGCGAGCAACGGCAATCCAAGGGCGGCCGCGATCGCCAGCGTTTTGAGCAAATCGGCGAACCACAATCGAGGCGTCATCCGGTTAAAGCCGAATTGCTGCTCGATGCGAAACTGCCTGATCCATGCGAACGGCAAATCGATCACGCTCATCAGCAGTGCGACTGCTGCCACCACAGAGACCTGATACAGCAGCTCGTTGTCGATCCATCCGCGCAGCGCTTCACTGATCCACTGCAACCCGCCGAGCAAGGTCAGGGAAATGAGCGCAAGCGCACCGAACGCAGTCTCAATGATTCCGAGCCGGACTTTGGCAACGGTGTAGCGCGCCGCTTTGCGATGCGACTCGAGCGACACGCGGTCTGCGAACTGCGGCGGCACGCGATCCGCGTGCGCTGTGACGTAACGAATCTGGCGTGATGCCAGCCAGTACCGAAGGCCGATCATCAGCAAGAGGAACAGGATAAACGCGCTGGTTAGGAGTGAGGCCATCGAGACCGGTGGTAACAAACTCAGCTGCTTGAGGCGAGAGGACGCGCGGTTCGCTGTGCCAGAATCCGCGCCGACCTGCTCAATGCGTTGATCAATACGTTTCGAAAATTATGTCACAGCACCCGCGTTTTTCAGAGACGAACCTGATCTGGGTCGATATGGAAATGTCGGGACTCAATCCCGATTCGGATCGAGTGCTCGAGGTGGCGGTTGTTGTCACCGGCCCTGAGCTTGACGTGATCGAAGAGGGTCCGGTTGTTGTCGTACGGCAATCCGCGCGTGTATTGGACGGCATGGATCGGTGGAACACGGCGACGCACTCGCGTTCCGGGTTGATCGAGAAAGTGCGTGCGTCTGCGCTGGACGAAGAGCAATCGAGCGATCGCCTGATCGAGTTCTTGCAGTGGCTGGTGCCGCGCGGTAAATCACCGATGTGCGGCAATTCAATTTGCCAGGATCGCCGCTTTATGGCGCGCTGGATGCCGCGCCTCGAAGCGTTCTTCCACTATCGCAATGTCGATGTCAGCACGCTAAAGGAACTGGCGCGCCGCTGGTACCCTGAAGTGGGCCGCTCGTTCGAGAAAAAGAGCCGGCATGAAGCGCTGGCAGACATCTACGAATCGATCGACGAGTTGAAGCACTACCGCAAGGAAATGTTCCGCGTCTAGGGGTTGCCTGATCAACGATCACCCGGCGTGTCCGCTGCCTCGGTCTCCGATTGTGCCGTGGCCGCGATGGCCGCGGTAGCGGTGACGGCGGTGGCTTCGGGCACAGCGCCGCTGCGAGTGCTGATCCATGCCCTGCCCAGAGCGAAGCCAAGTGCCAGCAGAACCGGTCCCAGAATTACGCCGATGAATCCGAATGCGAGCACGCCGCCCAGTACGCCCAGAAAGATCAATCCAAGCGACAAGGTCGACCCACGTGCGATCAGCAGCGGCTTCAAGAAGTTGTCGATGCTGCTGATAACGGCGGCGCCCCAGATCACCATGAAGACCGCCCATCCGGCTTGGCCCTGCAGGTAAAGCCAGATGGCGGCGCCGCCCCACATTACAACGGGCCCCATCGGCACGACGGACAGCACGAACGTTCCGACGCTCAACAGGAATGCGCCGGGCACGCCCGCGATCAGAAAACCGATGTAGGCGACGATTGCTTGCGCGGCTGCGGTCCCGACAATGCTGATGAACACGCTGCGTGTCGTACCGACCACGATCGACAGCACTTCCTCGCTCATTTCGCCGGAGAGTCGGTGTGAAATGCGCTGCGTCAACTGGGCGATGCGCTCGCCGTCGCGGTAGTAGAAAAAAACGATGAATGCGACCAAGAGTAGTTGCAGCAGTCCATCGCCGAGCAGACGCACAACTGCAAGGGAAAGTTTGCCCGCAGGCTCCAGCGCTTTTTGCAGCAACGCCGCCGACTGCGTGCGGTCCGCCAGTGCAGACGTCAACCATTCGAACACGCTTTCGCCGACGATCGGAATGCTCCTTATTTGCTCCGGAACGTGGATGCCGCCGTCCACTCGCCACTCGCGGAGAGCGGCCGACAGGGTAGGCAGATGATCGGCGGCAGCTTCCGCCAGCAACGCGATCGGCACGATCACCGTCACCAGGATCAGCAGCAGCATCACGGACGCACTCCAGGTCGAGCTTCCGGGCATTCTGTCGCGCAGTCGCTCGTACGCCGGCCACGTTGCAATGGCCAGCACTCCGGCGACCAGCAGCGCACTCAAAAACGGCTGCAGCACCAGATAGATGCCGATGACGACCAGTGCAGCGCCGCCGACCCGAAAGATCAGGTCGAAGCGGCCCTGCATTGACGAGCGTTCGATACGCGGAGGCGTTGGCATTCGGGTCGAGTTGACGAATTGTTGGCTTACCGTGGCCTCGCCGTCAGGAATCGAACCTGAATCTCACGCTTAGGAGGCGCGTGCACTGTCCATTGTGCTACGGCGAGCCGAGAACCATCTTCAAGCCAGTATATCGAGCAGGTCACGTAAACTCCGCGCGCTTTTCACGGCGAAATCTCATCTGCATGCAAAGCAACCAACGCGGGTCGCGGCGCGCCGCAAACTACGGCGAAGAATCGATCCGAGTACTAAAGGGACTGGAACCGGTCAAGCAGCGGCCGGGCATGTACACGCGCACCGAAAGTCCGCTGCACATCGTGCAGGAGGTGATCGATAACGCTTCGGACGAGATTCTCGCGGGTTTCGGAACGCGTATCGACGTTACCTTGGAAAGTGATGGCGCGGTGGCCGTTGAAGACGACGGGCGCGGCATTCCGGTTGGATTGCATCCCGAAGAAAAGGAGCCGGTTGTCGAAATCGTTTTCACGCGCCTGCATGCGGGCGGCAAGTTCGACAAGCGCGCCGGCGGCGCGTATTCATTTTCCGGCGGACTGCATGGTGTCGGCGTCTCGGTCACCAACGCGTTGGCGTCACGGCTCGAGGTTACGGTCTGGCGCGAAGGCAAGGTGCACACGATCGCGTTTGCCAACGGCGACGTCAGCACCCCGTTGAAGTCGGTTGCGTCAAAAGGGGCGAGCAAGCCGAGCGGTACGCGCGTCAAGGTGTGGCCGAACCCCAAGTACTTCGACACGCCGCAGATTCCGGTCGACGAGCTGGAGCGACTGTTGCGCAGCAAGGCAGTGCTGTTGCCCGGCACTGAGATCACGCTGACGATCGAGAAGTCCAAGGGCGCGGCTGGCACGACCCAGCGTTGGCGCTATCAAGGCGGGCTGCGCGAGTATCTGCTCGGCTCGCTTGCGTCCGACCCGTTGTTGCCGCCGTTCGAATCGAGCGCGTTCGCGGCGGCCGATGATCCGACTTTTGCCGAGGGCGAAGGCGCCAACTGGGTGATCGTGTGGACCGAAGACGGTCCGGTCACGCGCGAGTCGTATGTGAATCTGATCCCAACTTCGGCCGGCGGCACCCACGAGGCGGGATTGCGCGAAGGACTGTTCGGGGCGGTGCGCGCGTTTATCGATGCACACCAGCTCTTGCCAAAGGGCGTCAAGCTATTGCCGGAAGACGTGTTCGCGCGCGCAAGCTTCGTGCTCTCGGCGAAGGTACTCGACCCGCAGTTTCAGGGCCAGGTGAAAGAGCGGCTGCTAAGCCGCGATGCATTGCGGCTGGTGTCATCGTTCGTTCGCCCGCAACTCGAGTTTTGGCTCAATCACAATCCGAACGAAGGCCGCCGGCTGGCCGAACTCGTGGTGGCGCAGGCCCAGGCACGAGCGCGTGCCGATCAAAGAGTCGAGAAGAAAAAGGGCTCTGCGGTCGCGGTCCTGCCCGGAAAGCTGACCGATTGTGAATCGACCGAGATCGCGCGCAACGAACTGTTCTTGGTCGAAGGCGATTCCGCCGGAGGCTCCGCCAAAATGGGGCGTGATAAGGAGTTCCAGGCCATATTGCCCCTGCGCGGGAAAGTGCTCAACACATGGGAGGTCGAGCGCGACCGGCTATTCGGCAACGCCGAGGTGCACGATATTGCGGTGGCGATCGGTGTTGATCCGCACGGGCCGAACGATGAGCTCGATCTTGAAGGCCTGCGCTACGGCAAGATCTGCGTGCTTGCGGATGCCGACGTTGATGGTTCTCACATTCAAGTGTTATTGCTGACGCTGTTTTTCCGCCACTTTTCGCAGCTCGTGCATCGCGGACACATCTACGTCGCACGGCCGCCGCTATACAGAGTCGACGTACCGGCGCTCGGGCAAGCGGCCGGCGCGTCGCCTGTATTGCCTGGACGAAGCAGAGCTCGATACGACTCTCGAAAAGCTGATCGACGAAAAAGTGAAGGAGGGCAGCTGGAGTATCGCGCGCTTCAAGGGGCTGGGCGAAATGAGCCCGGAACAGCTTTGGGAGACGACGATGAATCCGGATACCCGGCGCTTGATGCAAGTGGGATTAGGCGATGTCGCCAACGCCGAAACTGCAGCGACGATGACGATGCTAATGGGCCGTGCCGAGAGCCAGGCACGAAGAGCGTGGCTGGAGGAGTACGGAAACAGTGTTGAGGCCGACATATAGGGAGGCGTTCCGCGTCCGCCTTTCGCATGTCGGGTGGCGACGGCAATACAACTGGACGCAAATGCGCCCGTACACGTGGGCTTGTACTGAGCTTGCTTATAGGCATACTTCGGCGCGCGATAGTCGCTAAAGGGTCCCGATGCCGGGGTCATCGACACAAGCCTCGACCAACGTCATCACGCGCGTAACCCGGTATCTGGCGCTTGCAGCGCAGTCACGCTGGTTGCGTGTCTCGATCGGCACACTCGGTGTCGTATTCGTTCTCGTCCTGATGGCGGAGATTCTGCCGCCATCGTCGTCTCCAAACGGGGCGTCTTGGCTCGCCGTACCGCAGTTACGGACGGTCGTCGGCGCCGCTCTGCTGATCGCATTGGCGTTCTGGCTGATCGGCAGCCGCTTTGCAATCGACGATATGCAGGCCCGCGCGCGTGCATGGGAGCGATCGATCGAGTCGATGAACGTCGGTATCGCGTTGTACGACAACGATGGACCGGCTGCTCAACTGCAACGCGGCGTTTCGCGCGCTGTATCCCGAGGTTGCACACATGTTGGTGCCCGGCGCGCAGTTCTATGACGTCGTCACCGAGTACTACAAGGTCGCCCCGGCTGAAGTGATTGACGGCCGCTCGCTCGAGGAGTTTCTCGCAGAGGCGCGCCGACGCCGCAGCGGTTCCGAGGTGACCGAGATCGTCCGCCGTTTGCACAATCGCTGGCTGTTGATGACCGACTGTCGCACGACCGACGGCGGCATCATCAGCTTTCGACGCGATATCACCGAACAGAAGCTGATCGAGTACGAGTTATCGAAACGCCGCAGGTTGATCGACGATTTGACGGAGCTTACGTATGACTGGTTCTGGCGGACGGATGCCGAGGGCCGTTTCGTCGAATTTTCGGAGCGGATGGAACGGTATTTCAAGAAATCTTGCGCGGATCTGATTGGAAAGCATCGCTCCGATATGCCGATGTTCGAGGCAGATCCACAGCTGTACGCCGAGTACCTTGGTCACATCGAACGTCGTGAACCCATTCCATGGTTCACCTATCGAACGGAGCGCGGCGATGGCGCGCGGATGTGGGTCGCTGTCACAGGTAAACCGATCTTCGACGAGCACGGGGAGTTTCAAGGCTATTACGGCGCCGGTCGCGACGTGACTGAGCGTGAAGAAACACTCGCAGCGCTACGCAAGAGCGAAGAACGCTTTCGCGCGTTGACGATGCTCGTGAGCGAGTGGTACTGGGAAACAGATTCCGATCTAAGGATCTTGCAGGTACACGGCGCCCCCGGCCATGAAGGGCGAATGCAGCAATTGATGCAGGGGCGCCGCTTGTGGGAAATCGAAGGGCTCGACCCATCGATGCCGGTAAATTGGGACCAGCTGAAACGCGATATCGACCAGCGGCGTGCGTTCAAGCATCTGAAGCTCAAGCTCAGTGGAGACCACGGCGGCCAGAACTCGTACTACGAAGTGTCTGGCCAGCCGGTGATCGAGCACGGCGAATTTGTCGGCTATCGAGGGCTCGCATGGGATGTGACAGAGCGCGAGTCTTTGATTGCGAAAATTTCGGATAGCGAGGCGCGCTTTCGCGCACTGACCGAGTTGTCGTCCGACTGGTACTGGGAGATGGATGAACATTTGCGCTTTACGCGGCTGCGACGCGGAGTGCGCGATATGTTCCATATGCATGATGATGAGATCATCGGCAAGCATCGTTGGGAGTTGCCTGGTGAACTGATTCAGCCCTCATCGTGGGACGAGCATCGCGCCACGTTGCTTGCGCGCAAACCGTTTCGCGATGTGATGTTCCGGCGCTGGATGCCCGACGGTTCGTTCGTCTACAACGTCACCAGCGGCGACCCCGTCTATGACAGCGAAGGAAAATTTGCCGGCTATCGCGGCATCGGCAAGAACATTACCGAGCAGGTGAAATCGCAGGAGCGCATCGAGCGGCTGGCAACCGTGGATGAGCTCACGCAGCTTGCCAACAGGCAAACCTTCGATGAACACGCCGGGCGCATGCTGGCCAATGCGTATGCCGGCAACAAGCGCTGTGCCTTGCTGTTTATCGACCTGGATAATTTCCGATTGCTGAACAATGGCTACGGCCATCGGGTCGGCGATCAGATGCTGTCGATCGTGGCCAGTCGCATGCGCAATGTGATCGGCGAGCCGCATCTAATGGGCCGCCGTGGCGGCGACGAACTGGTGGCGTTGCTGATCGATATTCCGCGCGGAGAGTATGCGGTCGAGCTCGCCAAGTCCTTAATCCGCTCGATCTCGGAACCGGCGCGAGTGCTTGGTATGGAAGTCGCGGTCACGCCGTCGGTGGGCATCAGCTTTTTCCCGCAGGACGGGGTCGACCTCGATTCGCTGCTAAATGCGGCCGATGCTGCGATGTATCAGGCCAAGGACAGCGGGCGCCAGACCTATGCGTTCTACACACCGACGGTTGCGCGTCGCGCGGACTTGCGCCTGCGCCTGGAGCAGCGCCTGCGCAAGGCAGTGGAAGCGCGCGATTTCAAGCTCGTCTATCAGCCGATGATTTCACTGAATGACGGCAAGCTGGTGGGCGCCGAAGCCCTGATCCGCTGGCGCGATGCCGAACTCGGCGACATTCCTCCGGCGGAATTCATCCCGATTGCCGAAGAGTCCGGGCTCATCGTCGCACTCGGTGAATGGGTGTTGCATGAAGCCTGCCGCGCCCGACGCGACTGGCGCATGCAAGGCCTGGACATCCCGCCGCTGTCGATCAACATGGCAGGTGTGCAACTGCGCCAGCTGAGCTGCGTCGAAGGCTTGATCAACGTCCTGAACGAATACGACGTTTCTCCCGACAGCATCGAGGTCGAAGTCACCGAAACCGGCTTGCTCGACACGTCGGCCGTGTCGCGCGAAAACCTGGTGCGTATGCGCAATGCCGGCGTCAGAATCGCGCTCGACGATTTCGGCGTCGGCTTCTCGAGCCTGGCGCACCTGCGCGATCTGCCGATTCACCGGCTCAAGATCGATCGCAGTTTCACCGTCGAGTGCATGCGCGACGCGCGCACGTTGACGATCGTCAAGGCGGTGATCGACATGGCGCGCTCACTCGGCATCAGCATCACCGCGGAAGGCATCGAAACACAGGCGCAGCAGACGTGGATGCAGCACCTGGGTTGCGATTCGGCGCAAGGCTATCTGTTTGCGCGGCCGATGAACGTCGATGACTTCGTGCGAATGTTTATCGACCGGCGTGGTGTTGGGCGGGAACGGTCGCTGATGCACTGAGGTGCGTGGATAGCAGCGGTAGCCGTGGCCGCACCGCCGGTGGGCGTCGATCTCAGCGCCGGTAGCAGCAGCGGCTGACGCAGCTGCGCCGCCTAAGGCGTCGGGCACTTCGTGCCGACCACTGCGGTACTCGCCGCGCGCGCGGGCCCGTAAACTCGCTGCGCTCAGACAACGGGCCCGAAAGCCTCGCGCTCGGCTCCGTTCCTCGGGCGACGCCTCCAAGGCGGCGCATCTGCGCCAGCCGCTGCTGTCGCGACAATGCCTCGTGCGAGGTGTTTTTTCTCTTCTCCTCAATCGAGGCAGCGTCCCTCGCGCCAGCGTTTGGTGTAGCGGCGCTGCCTTTAGAGTCGTCGCCCGAGGAGCGGAGCGCCGGCGGGTCTCTAAGGGCCTGCTGTCTGAGCGCAGCGAGTTTGCAGGCCCGCCGCTGGCGCGAGTACCGCAGTGGTCGGCACGAAGTGCCCGACGACTCAGGCAGCGCCGCTACGCCAAACGCTGGCGCGCCGCGACGGAACATAAGCGGCGGCAAGATCAGGCCTGCGCGTTCGCGCCGACATCACGCGGACGGCCAGTAGAATCCGCGGCGCGTCGTCTCGACGCGTTCCAATGGCCGAACAACAAACTCTCTTTTCTGCCGCCGGTGATGGCGGCGATGGCGATGACTCGCTGACGCTGGCGCGCTTTGCGCAGCAAGCCTATCTCGACTACGCGATCTCGGTGGTCAAGGGGCGGGCGCTGCCCGATGGCTCCGATGGGCAGAAGCCGGTGCAGCGGCGCATTCTGTATGCGATGAACGCGATGGGACTGGCTTCGGGCGCGCGGCCGGTCAAGTCTGCGCGCGTTGTCGGCGATGTACTGGGGCGCTATCACCCGCACGGGGACCAGGCGGCGTACGACGCGTTGGTACGCATGGCGCAGGATTTTTCGTTGCGCTATCCGCTGATCGATGGTCAAGGCAATTTCGGCAGCCGCGATGGAGACGGTGCCGCGGCGATGCGCTACACCGAGGCGCGCTTGACTCCGATCGCGCGTCTGCTGCTCGACGAGATCGACGAAGGCACGGTGGATTTCATGCCGAACTACGACGGTTCAACGCAAGAGCCCAGACTGCTGCCGGCGCGACTTCCGGTCGTGTTGTTGAACGGCGCATCGGGAATCGCGGTCGGCATGGCTACCGAGATTCCGTCGCATAACCTAGCCGAAGTCGCGGCAGCAGTGTTGCTGCTGTTGAAAAATCCGAAAGCGACTCTCAAAGAAGTGCTGCGCGAAATGCCAGGGCCGGATTTTCCGGGAGGCGGCCAGATCATTTCGTCGGCCGACGATATCCGAGATGTGTACGCCAGCGGCCGCGGCAGCGTCAAAGTGCGTGCGCGCTTCGAGTTCGAGGAACTGGCGCGTGGCCAGTGGCAGCTGATCGCGACCGAGCTGCCACCAGGCACATCGACGCAGCGCGTGCTCGAAGAGATCGACGAACTGACGAATCCGAAGATTCGCGCCGGCAAGAAGGCGCTGAGCGTCGAGCAGCAGCAACTCAGGCAGCTGGTGCTGTCAGTGCTCGACACGGTGCGCGATGAGTCGGGCAAGGACGCTGCGGTGCGGCTGGTATTCGAGCCGCGCACTTCCAGGATTGATCGCGATGAATTCACCCGAACGCTGCTGGCGCAAACCAGCATGGAGGCCAACGCGCCGATCAACCTGGTGATGATCGGCGGCGATGGCCGACCGCGCTGCAAGCCGTTGACCGAAGTGCTGCTCGAGTGGATCGAGTTCCGCATCGCGACGGTGCGTCGGCGTTCGCAGCATCGGTTGCAGAAGGTCGATGACCGGATTCACATCCTCGAAGGCCGACAGCTGGTGCTGCTGTCGATCGATAAGGTTGTCAAGCTGATCCGCAACTCGGACGAACCGAAGCCGGAGTTGATACGGGCGTTCAAGTTATCCGAACGCCAGGCCGACGACATTCTCGAATTGCGTCTGCGTCAATTGGCGCGGCTCGAAGGATTCCGCATCGAACAGGAACTGGCCGAACTTCGCAAGGAGCAATCCGCGCTTGGCAAGCTGCTCGGATCGGATGCCGCCTTGCGCAAACTGGTCGGTAAGGAAATAGAGGACGACGCGAAGAAGTATGGAGTAAATGATCCGCGCCGCACGCTGATCAAACCCGCTGAACGCGCGAGTGTTGAAGTCAAGGTCAGCGACGAGCCGGTGACGGTCATCGTCTCTGGAAACGGCTTCGCGCGCGCGCGAGCTGGCCACGGCCATGATCCGGCGCAGTTCACGTTCAAGACCGGCGATGCGCTCTATGGCGCGTTCGAGTGCCGCACAGTGGACTCGCTGATCGCGATCGGCAGCAATGGCCGTGTTTACACGGTACCCGTGGCGCAACTGCCATCGGCACGCGGCGACGGCGCGCCGGTCACATCGATGATCGATCTCGCGGCGGACACGCGGCTCGTCGGCTACATCGCTGGTCCTCCGTCGCAACCGCTGCTGCTAGCGACGAGCGGCGGTTTTGGCTTTGCAGCGACACTCGGCGATATGGTGACGCGGCAGCGCGCGGGCAAGCAATTCATCGATGTTGACGCAGAAGCTGAGCCGCTGCGCCCGCAGGCGGCCGATCCTGCAACCGATCGCATGATCGCTTGTTTGTCCGCGCGGGGCCGCGTGCTGGTGTTCGACGCAACGGAAATGAAAGCGCTGGCAGCCGGCGGGCGCGGAGTGACGCTGATGGACCTCGATGATGACGAAAAGCTGCTTGCTGCGCTGCCGATTTCCGACAGCGGCGTCATCTTCACCGCAACCAAAGGTGCTGCGGGCAAGCCGGTCGAGGTGCGGTTGACGGGCACGGCGCTCGCCGCGCAGCATGGCCATCGTGCGCGCAAAGGCAAGCTGGTCGATTCGAAACTGAGGCCGCCGTTCAGGTTGACGAAGCCGCGCGAGTCCGCGTCGTAGCGTGATCCGCGGTGATCTGTCCTTCCGTCTCGCGACACCGCGAATCCGCATTCTGTTCGTCGCTGGGCTGCTCGCCGGCGCGTGCGCACCCGTGAATCCGGACTACGACGCCTCCAAGCCGCATCACACGCGTGAAGGCTTTCGCAACACTGCGCCGACCCGCAGCAGATCAACTGGCGAATTCTTGCGCTGGCAACGCGAACGCCGGGAGCTCGACATTCCGGCACCGAAGATTGATCTTGCTGTTGTGCCTCCCGATCTGCCGTTCATTCAAGGCAACCGCACGCAATTTGCAGTCACTTATATCGGGCACGCCACGGTGCTGGTGCAACTCGGCGGCGTTAACGTGCTCACCGATCCGCATTTTTCGCAGCGCGCGTTTCCGGTTCAGTTTGCCGGGCCGCGGCGCTGGCAACCACCTGGTGTCGCGTTGAGCGATCTGCCGCATATCGACGTCGTGCTGATCTCGCACAATCACTACGACCACCTGGATAAGGACAGCGTCGTCGCGCTGAACCGGCAAGCCGGGGGCGCTCCGCTGTTTGTCGTGCCGCTGGGTATCGATCGCTGGATGAAAGAAGTGGGCATCGATAACGTCAAGGCGATGGACTGGTGGCAGCGGCACACCGTCAACGGTGTGACGATCACCTTCGTACCGGCGCAGCACTGGAGCCGTCGCACGCTAGCCGACCGCAATCAAACGCTGTGGGGAGGATTTGTGGGTCAGACAGCTAAAGCGGGCGAGGCTGGCGGCCGCTCGTTCTACTTTGCCGGTGACACCGGATACGGTCCGGACTTTGCTGAAATCGGCCGGCGCTTCGACGGTATCGATCTGGCGCTGATTCCGGTCGGCGCCTATGAGCCGCGCTGGTTTATGGCTGATCAGCATGTGAATCCGGACGAAGCGATCCTCATTCATCGCGATATCAAGGCGCGCCGGTCGGTCGGCATACACTGGGGCACATTCCTGTTGACCGATGAGCCGCTCGATCAGCCGCTTTCCGATCTCAACGTGGCGCGCGTGAAGGCGGGCATCGACGCGCGCGACTTCTTGACGTTGCGGCACGGACAAACACTGAACCTCGACACCGAACCCAAGCGATGAGAGTCATCTACACGTCACTGTTGTTTGCCCACGTACTTGGCGTCGTCGTCTGGGTCGGCGGCATGTTCGTTCTGCACTTCGCCGTGCGGCCGTCGGCAGCCCGGTTGGCGGAACCGTCGGCGCGATTGACGTTGCTCTCGTCGGTTCTCAGCCGCTTCATGTCCTGGGCGGCGATCGCGGTGATCGTGGTGCTTGCCAGTGGACTGGCGATGATTTTCATTGGCGGCGGCTTCAGGAACGCGCATCTGTCTGTGCATCTGATGTTGGCGGTCGGGCTGGTGATGATGGCGCTGTATGCACATATTCGCTTTGCGCCATTTGGACGTATGCGTAAAGCCGTGGCGGTCAGCGACTGGCAGACTGCCGGCGCCAATCTCGACACGATTCGCAAATTGGTATCGATCAACCTCGTGCTCGGAATCGTCACGATCGCGATTGCAACGATCGGACGCGCCGCGCTGTAAATTCGGACGTTCTTGCTGACCATTGCCGCTGCGCTACCCAAGCGCTCGGAGAACTCGCTCTTGGTGTGTCGCAATCCCTTTATCAGCTGATCGGCGCGTTTGTGCGTGCGTCATTGGCGCGCATACGTCGCGTCGGCGCTGATGCTGATCGGCATTGCGGTGCTGACGGTGTGGGTGCCGCGCGTAGTGGGTCAGGCGGTCGATGGCCTGGTCGCGGACACACTGACCGGCACCGCGCTCGTGCGTGAACTGGCGTTTCTGTTGCTGATGGGGACTGCGATCTACTTCTTGCGTGTCGGTTGGCGGCTGCAGTTATTTGCTGCTGCGTATCGACTGGGCGTCGAGTTGCGGACGCGGCTTTACGATCGGCTGACGCAACAGGGGCCGCCGTTTTTCAATCGCAGCCGCACTGGCGATCTGATGGCGCGCGCGACCAACGACGTCGACTCGATCGAAATGGCCGCCGGTGAGGCGTTCCTGGCTGGCTTCGACGGAACGCTGACTCTGATCTTGGTGATCGCGATGATGGCGCTCGGCGTCGATTGGCGCCTCGCACTGGTTGCATTGATGCCGTTTCCGTTGATGGCGATTGCCTTCTGGATCATCTCGCGCCGTGTACACGATGCGTGGCGCGATTCGCTCGATCGTTTCTCCAACCTTAACGACCACGTGCAGGAAACGGTTGCCGGCGTGCGCACATTGCGCGCGCTCGGGCTCGAGAAGCATGCGGATCGCGAGTTTGAGCGCCGGGCCGAGGCCGCAGCCGATGCAAATTTCGCTGCGCTCAAGTGGGAGGCTGCCTATGAGCCTGCGGTCGGACTCACGCTGACCGCCGCAACCGCGCTAACGCTGGGCGTCGGCGGATGGCTGGTGTGGCGACAACAACTGACGGTCGGCGAACTCACCAGTTTCGCGATGTACCTGACACAGTTGATCTGGCCGATGTTCGCCGCTGGCTGGGTGCTGTCTCTGCTCGAACGCGGCAAGGCCGCCTGGACGCGGCTGCAGCCTACGTTGGCTGAACCGTTGTCGATTGACAACGACGGAACCGTGAGTGTCGTCCGGGGTGCGCTGTGCTTCGAGCGGTTGACATTCACTTACCCGGGTCAGTCGGCACCGGCGATCGCCGACGTGTCGTTTGACGTGCCCGTTGGCGGCACGCTTGGCATCGTCGGGCCGACCGGCGCCGGAAAATCGACGTTGCTTGCGCTGCTATTGCGCCACTACGCGCCGGCAAGTGGGCGCATCGTCTGGGGCGCGCACGCGATCGACGAGTACACGCTCGCCGCGTTGCGCGGCGCGATCAGCTGGGTGCCGCAGGAGGCGTTCTTGTTTTCCGCCACGCTCGCGGAAAACATAGCGCTTGCGCGCCCCGATGCGACGCGAGCCGACATCGAGCACGCGGCAACCCTGGCCGCGTTGCACGACGATGTGCTGCGCTTTCCGCACGGCTACGAAACACTGGTCGGCGAAAGAGGAATCACGCTGTCGGGCGGACAGCGGCAGCGAGTTGCCATCGCGCGAGCACTGCTGATCGACAAGCCGGTGCTGCTGCTTGACGATGCGCTGTCCGCGGTCGATACCGGCACGGAGACCAGCATCCTGATGCATCTGCGTGGTGAGCGCGCGCTACGCCAGAACGGTGAGCGCACCGCGATCATCGTCAGCCATCGGCTGTCCGCGGTCGTCGATGCCGACCAGATCATTGTGCTCAAGGCCGGCCGCATCGTCGAGCGAGGCACGCATGGCGAGCTGCTGCGATTGGACGGCTGGTATGCGACGCAGTGGCGCTATCAACAACTCGAAGCCAGTCTTGAGGCCGCATAGCGATGAGCGCAACGGCATCGCTCGAACACCCGGAGCTGCGACCGGCGCAACCGACCGAGCGGCGGCAGGCTTTTGCGCTGCTCTGGCGCGCGGCACGTCCCGATCGCCGTCAGCTGCAATGGGCCAGTGCGTGGATGCTGGCAGCCGGCGGGCTCGAAGCGCTTGGGCCGATTTTCGGCAAGTGGTTTATCGACGATTACTTGTTGCCGCGCGAGATCGACTGGCTTGCCGGTCGCACTGCTGCTGACCGGTGTCGTCGTCGCAGGCTCGGTCGCCAGCGTGTTGCGCTACTTTCAGCTCGTAAGACTCGCCGGTACCGCAATGCGCTCGGTGCGGCGGCTGCGCGAAAGCGTTTACTCGCACGTGTTGCGACTGCCGATGGCTTTCTTCGACAAAGCGATCACCGGCCAACTCGTCAGCCGCATCACGAACGACACCGAGCAGATCCGGCAGCTGTATCAGCAAGTGCTGTTCGAGCTGCTGCAAGGTGTGACGGTGCTGATCGGCGCAGTGATTGCGATGGCATGGCTCGACTGGCGGTTGATGCTGATCGTGCTGACACTGTTGCCAGCAACAGTCGCTATCGTCATCGGCTACCAGCGGCTGTCGTCGGTAGCCGTGATGCGCTCACGTGAGTTGCGCAGCGACATCAACGCGCAGATGGCCGAGAGCATCGCGGGCATGAGCGTACTGCAGGCAACCGGCGCCACGCGCCGCTTTGCCGCGCGCTTCGCGCGAACCAATGACGCGCACTACCGCGCCCGCATGGGCGAGGTGCGCGCCAACGCGTGGCTGCTGCGGCCGGCGCTCGACATGCTGAACATCCTGTTGATCGTCGCAATCATCGCGGCGTTCGGCACGCAGTCGTTCGGTGCGCTCGAAATTGGACTGTTGTATGCGTTCATCACCTACGTCGCGCGCGTGGTCGAGCCGCTGATTTCGATCACGATGCAGTTCTCGTTGCTGCAGCAGGCGGTGATCGCAGCATCGAGAGTCAATACGTTACTGCAACAAGGCGAAACGGAGCGCATTACGCACGAGCGCCGTGTCACGCGCGGCCACGTCCGCTTGTCCGATGTCACGTTCGGTTACGACCCGCAACAGCCGGTGCTGCACGATGTCAGCATCGACGTTCCAGCCGGCAAATTCGTCGGCATCGTCGGACACACCGGCAGCGGCAAATCGACGCTGCTATCGCTGCTGCTGCGCTTCTACGTTCCGCAGGCAGGCCGCATCGAGATCGACGACATTCCTTTGGCGACAATCGGTGACGAACACTTTCGATCGGATGTCGGCCTGGTGCCGCAGGATCCGTTTCTGCTCGCGGCCAGCGCGCGTGAGAACGTCGATATGGGGCGCAGTCTGCCCTTATCGCTGATCGAAGCATCGGCGCGTGCTGCGCATGCGCATCGCTTTATCGAATCGCTCGAGCACGGGTATCACACGCCGCTCGGCGAAGGCGGTGCGCGTCTGTCATCGGGGCAGAAACAGCTGGTCGCCGTTGCGCGTGCGCTCGCTGGACAGCCGCGCGTGTTGTTCCTCGATGAAGCGACGTCGCGCATCGACAGCGAAACCGAACGCCAAGTCGCGCAGGCGCTGGAACAGCTGCACGGCAAGGTCACGGTGATCGCGATCGCGCACCGGCTATCGACGATCCGTGCTGCCGACCGCATCTTCGTTCTCAATCACGGCCGCGTGGCCGAACAAGGGACGCACGACGAACTGATGGCGATCGAGAACGGCATTTATCAGCGGCTATATCTGCTGCAGCAGATCAGCGACTGAGCGGAGCTGCTGAATGAAGTCCTCATCGACCTTGACGAACATTGACAAGCTACTGCGCACGGCCATCGCCGAGCGACGCTTGATCGCGTTCGTGCTCGACGAACGGCCACGGGTGGCCGAACCGCACGACTACGGGTTGATCGACGGTGAGCCGCGTTTGTTCTTCTATCAAGTTGGAGGTGAAAGCCGCTCGGGCCGGCCGCTCGGTTGGCGCTGGGCCGCGCTGACCAAGATCGTCGGGCTGCACATTCTGGATAATCGCTTTGCCGGAACGCGCGTTGCTCCATCTGGCCAGCATGTACGTTGGGATACGCTGTTCGCGACGGTTTCTCAGCGTTCGATCTCGCCGGATGAAGGCGTGAACTGATCACCGAAGGCGCGAGTTCAGGCCAATCCGTCCCTTCGGCGCGCGATAATTCAGACTTTCCGTAACCCGCATTCATCATGGAAACGCAAGACACTCCCATCAAGGAAACGCTCGGCTTTCAAGCCGAGGTCAAGCAGCTGCTGCAGCTGATGATCCATTCGCTGTACAGCAACAAGGAAATATTCCTGCGCGAGTTGATCAGCAACGCATCGGACGCGTGCGACAGGCTGCGCTTCGAAGCGATGTCACAGCCGCGCTTGCTCGAAGGCCATTCCGAGCTTGGAATTGTCGTCTCGTTCGATAAGGCGAGCCGCACGATCACTGTGTCGGACAACGGCATCGGCATGTCGCGTACGGACACGATCGAGCATCTTGGAACGATCGCTAAGTCCGGCACGCGCGAATTTTTCGCGCAGCTTTCGGGTGATCAGCAAAAGGACGCGCAGCTGATCGGGCAGTTTGGCGTCGGCTTTTATTCGAGTTTTATCGTGGCTGATCGCGTGACCGTCGTCTCGCGTCGCGCCGGCACCGGGGCTTCCGAAGCAGTCCGCTGGGAAAGCGACGGCGGGGGCGAATTCACCATCGAGCCGGCCGAGCGCCCCGAGTCGGGCACCGACGTCACGCTTCATCTGCGCGATGGGGAAGACGAGTTTTTGTCGGCATCGAAACTGCGATCGGTGATTACGCACTACTCGGATCACATTTCATTGCCGATAAGAATGCGCAAGGAAGTGTGGGACAAAGACAAGAACGAGTACCGGCAGACCGACGAGCTCGAGACTATCAATCAGGCCAGCGCGCTATGGACGCGCACCAAGTCGGATATCACCGACGAGCAGTATCGCGAGTTCTACAAGCACGTTTCGCACGACTTTACTGATCCGCTCGCTTGGACCCACAACCGCGTCGAAGGGCGCACCGAATACATCCAGCTGCTGTATGTGCCCGAGCACGCGCCGTTTGATCTGTGGGATCGGCAGCAGCGGCACGGCCTGAAGCTTTACGTCAGGCGCGTATTCATCATGGAAGACGCGGGCGATTTGATGCCCGCTTATCTGCGATTCGTGCGCGGCGTGATCGATTCATCCGACTTGCCGTTGAATGTCTCGCGTGAAATTCTGCAGCAAAGTCGTGACGTCAAGGCAATTCGCGAAGGGTCGACCAAGCGCGTGCTGGGGCTGCTCGAAGACCTCGCCGAAAACCAGAAGGAAAAGTACGCGACATTCTGGAAAGAGTTTGGCCAGGTGATTAAAGAAGGCGTTGGGGAAGACGCCGGGAACCGAGAGCGTATTGCGAAGCTGTTGCGATTTGCGTCAACGACCAGCGACGAGCAGAGCGTGTCGCTCGCCGACTATGTCGCCCGCATCAAGGACAAGCAGAAGTCGATCTACTACGTCACCGCCGATTCGCTCGAAGCCGGAAAGGCGAGCCCGCACCTCGAGGTGTTCAAGCGCAAGGAGGTCGAAGTGCTGATTTTGACCGACCGCGTTGACGAATGGATGCTGTCATTCTTGAACGAATTCGACAACAAGGAACTGGTGTCGGTGGCCAAGGGCGATCTTGATCTCGGTGAGTTGGCGGATGCGGCGGAGAAGGAAGAGCAGCGCAAAGTCGTCGCCGACAGCAAGGAGCTGGTTGAAGCGGTGAAAGCCGCGCTCGGCGAGCGCGTGAAGGATGTGCGCGTCACCGTGCGCCTGACCGACTCACCGGCTTGCATCGTCGCCGACGAACACGCAATGAGCCAGCATTTGCAGCGATTGCTGAAGGCCGCCGGCCAGAACGCGCCGGCGACTAAGCCAATTTTGGAGCTCAACCCGCGCCATCCGCTGGTGCAACGGCTGAAGCCTGATGACAAGCGGCTGCCGGAATGGTCCGCCCTGCTGCTCGATCAAGCGGTGCTGGCCGAAGGGGGTCAACTCGATAACCCGGCCGAGTTCGTCAAGCGGATGAACGCGATGCTGCTAGGGCCTGATGCCGGGTAGGTGGGCGGAACCGTCGCTGCGCGGCTTTCCTCCGGTCATTAACCGCAATGTCGAGCGCCTGATTCTCGGCAGCTTTCCTTCCGCGGCGTCACTTGCGGCGGGCCAGTACTACGCGCACCCGCGCAACCAGTTCTGGCGTCTGGTCGGCGATTTGCTGGGTGAGCCTCTGGACGCGATGGCCTATCGCCTGCGCTTGCGGCGCGTGCTTGCGCACCGGCTCGGCATCTGGGACGTACTGCATGCGTGCGATCGCGAAGGCAGTGGCGATTCATCGATTCGCAATCAGAGCCCCAACCGGTTTGCCCGCCTGCGCCGGCTGGCGCCGCACCTCACAACGGTCGCTTTTAACGGACAGGCGGCAGGGCGTTATGCGCCCGAGTTCATCGCCGCCGGCTTCAGAACGACGGCGTTGCCGTCGTCGAGTCCCGCCCATGCGGGGCGGTCTTACGAGCAAAAGCTCGCCCTTTGGCGGGCATGGTGGGCCGATGCGGGGCCCTAAAGTGGGTCTGCCGCGCGTTCAATAGGTCGAGATACGGCCAAATGGACGGCAATTACGCAGCCGCGAGGCCGGTTTAATCGGCTAATCTTTCGACCCTCGGGCCCGGCCGCTGTACGTTTACAACAATCAAATCTGTGACCGCCACTTCTACCCACGCTTCCGGACGCGCCAGCCGCACAACGGTTCATCGTGTGGTCGGTGACATGCGCAGGTTGGTGCGCACACAGTTCGAGCCACTATTGCCCGACGCGGCGCGCGAAGCGATTCAATCGATCGACGCCGACGATGGCGTGTCACTGACGCTGAAAAAATCGGTGCGCCGGCTGCTGGTCGATCAGCGCGAGTTCGTGAATGCGTTTTTCGCCGCCGTCGACCGTCATATCGATGCCGCAATCGAAGAGCTGTTCAGCGGCGGCAAGGAAACGAAGCCGAACAAGCCGGCGGGCGGCAACGCATCGAGCTTGTCGTTGATCGAGTACGACGAGATGGAAGAAGCGATGGTGATCGATCGCTTTTCGTCGCGCATTCGCAACGCCGCCGACGCCTCATTTACGCCGCTGACGCAGCGGCTCGCCAAGGCACTGCAGATACCCGGGCTGGGTGATCGCGAGAATCCGTTTCACCCGGTGCGGTTTTGCCGCGCGCTGGGCGACGCGGTCGACAAACTCGGATTCAAGGGCGATCAGCGGCATGCGGTAATGAAAGCGTTCGATGTCAGCCTGCTTAAACCACTGGTGGCCGTTTACGACGCGCTTAACAACGAACTCGAGGGCAAGGGCGTACAGGAAGGGACCAATGCGTCGGCGTTCAAGAACACCGTCGCGGGCTTTCGCAACACGATGCTCGGCGGCGGCGCTAGTGGCCGCAGCACGCAAGGCGGCGCGGCCCCGGGCGCGGTCACCGGAGCTACCGCAGAGCAGCTTTTGAGCGCGCTCTATCAGCGCATGCAGATCCCGGTGACTCCCGGTAATCGCGGGATGCCAATGCCGTCGGGACCGCATACGCAGCAACCTTCGGCGCTGTTCGATCGGGTCGCGCCCGTGACCGGTTCGGCGCTGATGTCGCCGGGATTCGTCATCACTGGTGCCGCCTCGGCGCCAATCCCGGCTGGCACGCCGATACAATTTGCGACGATCGATCCGGGCCTGCTGGCGTCGATCAACGAAGTGCAGCGATTGAATGCGCTGGCAACGGTAGCCGGCAAGAGCGGCGCAGCGGCGGCGATGATCAGCGAGCGTGATTCGGCGCATCTGCGATCGCACGTCGCCGAGAAAGCCACCAAGCAGATCGACAAGCTGACGATCGAACTGGTCGGCATGCTGTTCGATCGCATCCATCAGGACAAGCACCTGCCGGCCGAAATCAAGACCGCGTTGTCACGTCTGCAGTTTCCGATCATGAAGATCGCGCTGGCGGATACGGAGCTGTTCATATCGCCAGTGCAGCCGGCGCGCCAGCTGATGGATCGCATTGCGAGCACCGGAATTGGCTGGCGCCCCGAAGGTGAAGAAAACGTCCGCTACCTGGCCGAAGTCCAGAAGGCGGTCAACACGGTGGTCGTCGCGATCAATGAAGGGCCGCCGATTTTCGAGAAGGCGCTCGGCGAGTTCGAGCAGTATCTGGCCGAAGATCGCGTGCGTGACGACGATCCGGTGGTCCGCGCCAAGCGCGCGCTCGAGGAAGCCGAGACGCGTGAGATCATGGCGATTAACGCCGCGATCGGCATCCGGCGCGTATTCGACGGCGTGCAGCTCGAATCGTACCTGCGCGATTTTCTGCTCGAAGCCTGGGTCAAGGTGCTGGTGGCAGCGACGTTGCGCGAGCGTACGCAGCCGGAGTTCACAAAGAAATTCCGCGACATCGTCCCCGATCTCGTTTGGAGCGTGCAGCCGAAGATCGATCCGGATGATCGCAAGCGTCTGGTGAAAACCATTCCGGCGGTACTGAGCACGCTGCGCGAAGGGTTGCAGCTGATCGACTTTCCGGCAGCGCAATCGCAGGAGTTGTTCGGACGGTTGATGGCGTCGCATGCGCAGGCGGTCAAGGCGCTCGAGGTTGCCTATGGCACGGGTGCGCCGCTCGATCCGGCGGCATTCAAGCGCAAGCTTGACGAAGTCAAGATCGTCGAGCCGCCGCCCGTGGCTGAAGATGAGCGCGAGCAGCTGTTGACGATCACGCCGGAGGTCGTGCGCAGCGCGGTGGCCGCCAATCATGCGGAAGTCAATCTGCTGGAAGTGCCTCTGACGGTACAGCCCGAAGAGATGATCCCGGTGGAAAAGCTGTCAGACAGTGACATCGACGCGATGATCGACGGCTGGCAGCGGGGCACGTGGTTCGACCTATGGACCGGCGAGCAGACCGAGCGCGTGCGGCTGCGCTGGATCAGCCCGCGCCGTAATTTCTACCTGTTCACCTCGGCCGACACCGGCAAGGCACACAGTCTCGCGCCGCTGATACTGCGCGGCTATGTGCGCGCGGGGCGTCTCAGAACGGCGGAGCGCGCGCCGCTGTTCGAACGCGTGGTCGACGACCTGATGCATGACCTGCAGGGCGAGCGCGTAGCGGCTTAGCAGCTCCATAAATTGCCACGCAATCGCAGGACCGCTCCGGTCACGCTGTCTGAAGAAGACGGCATTCGTTATCTACATCTCGGAACTGAATGGATTCAAGGCGGCATGCGCATCGCGCGGCCGTTCTCTCTCGAGCTCGAATATCAGCGGCAAATGATGGCAGTCGGGCTGTTTCTGCCCGACCCGCAACGCGTTGTGCAGCTGGGCCTCGGCGCTGGCGCGCTGGCCAAATTTTGCTGGCGCAATGTGCCGAGTGCCGCCATTGTCGCGGTCGAGCTGTCATCCGATGTCATCGATGCCGCGCAGAAATGGTTTTGCTTGCCCGATGATGATCGGCTGACCGTCGTGAAAGCAGACGCCCGCGAACACATCAGCCATCCGCAGCAGCGGAAGCGCGCCGACTGGCTGCAGGTCGATATCTACGACGCAGGCGCGCGTGGGCCCGTATACGATGACGTCAAGTTCTATCGCGCATGCGCAAGGGCACTCCGATCGCCCGGCGTGGCGTCATTCAACTTGTTCGGGGGGAGCTTCGACTCCAGCTTTGCCGCCATTGCGTCCGCGTTCGCCGATCGCGCATTGGTGCTACCCGAGGTCGACGAGGGTAACCGAGTCGTGCTGGCCGTGGTCGGACCGCCGCTCGATGTGTCGCTTGCCGCGATGGAGCGGCGCGCACGCGAACTCGAAGCGCGCTGGAAGCTGAAGGCGCGCGGGTGGGTCGCCGGCCTGTGCCGCGAAAACGCACTCGGCGCGCGCTTTTCGATTTAAAGGATGTGAAGTAGCGGCTAATGCCTTCAATTTAGGGATGTTTCAGCGTCAGTAACTGCTTAAACTTGCTTGACAGCCGATGCCACGTGGATAGAGTCGGGCGTCTATAGTGACAAAGCCGCTTGAGCGTGCGGCGCTTGCAATGAACCAGGGACCGCATGGAATTTCCCCCGGCTTCTGACTCGTCTCGCCCCGCCGGCGACGTGCCGTATGTGACGGCAGCGCAAGCTTCGGCGTTGCTGAAGTCCGGCATGGCGATTTCGAACGAGCTCATTGGAGCGGCGTTCCCCGAGCTCGCCAAAACCATCCTTGACGAGCTGTCGGGTAAATGGGATTTCGATGTCGGCTCGCCGCTCGTGCAACGGCACCTGGCCGCGAAACTCGACGATCTGCATCACACGTTCATGGCGCGCCTGCAGGAAACGCAGGATCAGTGTCTACACGACGCCACCGCGGGACCAGGGCAAGCGCTGACCGGGGTCCTAGATGCTGAAACGCTGTCGCTGGTGGATTCCATTTCGGTGGAGAGTCACACCGTCGTCGAGCGACATGCGAGCAAGGTCGCCGGCTACGCCGAGCAATCATTGCGCGACCTGAATTTAGTGGTCGCGTTCCTGCTTGGAAAGGACAGCGTTCGCGGCTCCGAGAACCCGCTCGGGCCCGCGGTCTACGTGCGTGCACTGTTGCGCGCCGCCGAAGACACCGATCTGCACAAGGAAGCGTGGGAATTTCTTCTGACGGTGTTCGAGAAACCACTCGGCGAAGAGTTGGCTCGCATCGTGCGGCAACTGCTCGATCACTACGCAAATCACGGCGTCGACGTACGCGCGGTTCGCCGGACGCGTGCTGCGCCGAAGGCGGCTCCGGCGCCGTGGCAGGTTCCCGGCGCGGCCGGTGCCGCGCAACCATCAGCGCACAACGCGCGCGATATCGCCGGCACAGCAGCCGGTGCCGGCGCGCCTGGTGCACATGCGGCAACCGGCCAGCAGGACGAGCCGAACATGCTGCTCGGCGGATTGCTGACGCGCCTGCAGGCCAATGCGCGCGGGTCGCGGCTGCCGCATCTACCCTCGCACGGACCGGCGCCACAACAACTGCTGCAATCGATCGGCGAGTTTCAGCGGATGGATCTGCAGGAGCTCGGACCGAGCGGCGATTTCGCGCTGCCTACCGAATCGATTGGAGCGCTGCGCGACGAACTGATTTCGAAATCGACGCGGGTGGTCGACAAGCTGACGATCGAACTGGTCGGCATGCTGTTCGATCATGTGATGCAGGACAAGCAGGTGCCGTCCGAAATCAAGGCGCGTATTTCGCGGCTGCAGTTTCCGGTGCTCAAATCGGCATTGATGGACGCCGCGTTTTTTGCGTCGAGCGCCCACCCAGCGCGCAAGCTGATCGATCGCGTTGCCGGCACGTCGACGGGATGGGAGCCATACGGCGACGATAACCAGCGTTACATCAAGGAAGTCGACCGCGTCATTACCGAAATCCTGAAGAACTTTGAAACCGATATTGGCGTGTTTGAGCGGCTGTACGTTGAGTTCGACAAGTACGTCTCTGACATCGCGCCGGAAGAAAACGATCCGGTGTCGCGTGCCAAGAAGGCGCTCGAAGCGGCCGAGAAACACGAGATCCTGACTATTAACACGACGATCCAGGTACGGCGCGCGTTCGAACGAGTCGATCTTGAGCCGTACATCAAGGAGTTTCTGCTCGGTGCGTGGGTCAAGGTACTGGTGGCCGCGACGATCCGTCAGGAGACGACACCCGGATTTGCGAAGGCATTCCGGGATGTCATTCACGAACTGGTGTGGTCGGTGCAGCCGAAGGCGAGCACCGAAGATCGTGGCAAGCTAGTCAAACTGATCCCCGGTATGGTGCGTGTGCTGCGCGATGGCTTCGGCCTGATCAACGTGCCCGAACGCGATCGCGAATTGTTTTTTACACAGCTGATGGAATCGCACGCGATGGCGGTCAAGCCGGTCGACCAGGCGACGTATATCAAGTCGAGCCTGCTCGCGTCAGAGCTACGGGCCAAGATCGACGGCATGCAGCTCTCGGGCGTATTCCCGGTGACGACGGTGCCGGGCGGTATCCGCGTATCGACCGGGCTGATCATGCGTGCCGCGGCCGAACACAAAGCCGATATCGTGATGCCCGATCCGGTTACCGACATTGCGAAGCTCGATCCGGTCGAAGACGCGCGTGTGCAGGAAGAAATTGGACGCTGGCAGCGTGGCAACTGGTTCAAGCTGTGGAACGGCATGGAGTTCTCCCGTGCCAAGTTGCGCTGGATGAGCCCGTTGCGAACGTTGTTCCTGTTTGCGAGCGAGCACGATCAGAAAGCGCACGTGATGTCGGCCGACATGTTGAAGTCGTATCTGGCGCGCAAATACATCGAGCCGCTTGAGGCCGTGCCGCTGACCAAGCGTGCGGTCGACGCCGTGGTTGCCGATTTCGAGAAGGTGCCCGACCGTGCGAAATCGATGGCGAATCGCTACGCCGCTTCGCAGCCCGCTTGAGCTGCAATGAGCCCTAAAGACGGCGCAGCCGTCCTAAAGAACACGACGCAACCACGCGACAAAGCTGCGCCGGCGCAGCCGGTCAAACCCCCGCCCGGAAGAGTCACCAGCGGCTATGTGACAAAGCAACTGGTGACCGACGGACTCCTGTCGGCGGCCGATGCCGAACGCTTCAAGATCACCGGCGGGCGCGAGCGCGCCGGTCATCCTATGGTCGTGCTGGCGGAGATGAACTATCGATCACCGCAGCCCGATCGGCAGTTGCTCGACCTCGAAACGCTAACGCGTTGGCTGGCGGAAAAGGCCGCGCTTCCGTACTTCCACATCGATCCGCTGAAAGTCGACTTCACACGTGTGGTCGACGTGATGTCGTCGTCGTATGCGACGACCTACTCGATCCTGCCGGTCGCGATGACTGCGAGCGAGGTGACGATTGCCACCAGCGAGCCATTTCAAACCGGCTGGGAACGCGAGATCGAGCAGATCACGAAGAAGACCGTATTGCGTGTTGTCGCCAACCCGCTCGACGTTGCGCGCTACACCACAGAGTTCTTCAAGCTTGCGCAGCAGGTACGCGGTGCCGCCAAGACCGGCAGCACGGCGCTCGTTTCGAGCTTCGAACAACTGGTCGAGCTGGGCGGCAAGGTGGAAGCCAACGACCAGCACGTTATCCATATCGTCGACTGGCTGCTGCAATACGCGTTCGATCAGCGTGCCAGCGATATTCACCTTGAGCCACGGCGCGAGTTCGGCATCGCCAGGTTTCGCATCGATGGCGTTTTGCATCAGGTGTATCAGGTGCCAGCCGGTGTGATGGGTGCGATGACGAGCCGCATCAAGCTGCTCGGTCGCATGGACGTGGTCGAGAAGCGCCGGCCGCAGGACGGTCGTATCAAGACCAAGGTGTCGACCGGACCGAACGCCGGCCGTGAGGTCGAGATCCGGCTTTCGACGTTGCCGACCGCGTTTGGTGAAAAACTGGTGATGCGCATTTTCGACCCAGAAGTCGTCGTGCGCAGTTACGCCGAGCTTGGCTTCTCGAACGAAGAAGCGCAGCTATGGGAGCACTGGATTCATCGGCCATCGGGCATCGTGCTGGTCACCGGACCGACCGGCTCGGGCAAGACCACAACCCTGTATTCGACGTTGAAGCAACTGGCCACCGACGAAGTCAACGTCAGCACCGTCGAAGACCCGATCGAGATGGTCGATCCGGCGCTTAACCAAATGCAGGTACAGCACGGCATCGATCTCGGCTTCTCAGACGGCCTGCGCGCGTTGATGCGGCAGGATCCGGACATCATCATGGTCGGCGAGATACGCGACAAGGAAACCGCCGACATGGCAGTGCAGGCGGCGCTCACTGGCCACCTCGTGTTTTCTACGCTGCACACGAACGACGCAGCATCGTCCGTTGCCCGTTTGCTCGAACTCGGGGTGCCGAACTATCTGGTCAACGCCACCTTGGTCGGCATTCTGGCGCAGCGGCTGATTCGAACGTTGTGTCCGCATTGCAAGGCACCGGGCGAGCCGATCGATGCCGCGCTGTGGAAAGAACTGGTCAACCCCTGGCGCTCCAACATTCCGGACAAGATCTACAAGCCGGTCGGCTGCCTCGAATGCCGCAACACCGGCTATATGCGGCGCACCGGGTTGATCGAGATGCTGGTAATGACCGATGCGATGCGCGCGCTGGTTGCGAAGGAGGCCGACATCGTCACCTTGCGCAGTCAGGCGGCGCGCGACGGCCTCAAATCATTGCGCCTGTCAGGTGCGCAGAAAATCGCGAGCGGATTGACCACCGTCGATGAAGTGCTAAAGGCGGCGCCACCGTTTACTACTTAGACAGCTCACTTGCTCAACGCACGCATCGCCCGCGTCAGCCCATCGAGCGTCATCGGGAACATCTTGCCGCCGGCGATTTGCCGGATCACCGAAATCGATTGACGGTACTGCCATAGCTGCTCGGGCTCCGGGTTCAGCCACACCGACTTCGGAAACGTCGAAAACAGCCGCTGCAGCCACACCGCGCCGGCTTCCTCGTTGTTGTATTCGACCGAGCCGCCCGGCTGCAAGACTTCGTACGGACTCATCGTCGCATCGCCGACCAAGATCAGCTTCCAGTCGTGCGGATACTTGCGAATCACGTCCCACGTCGCGAAGCGCTCGGTATAGCGGCGCCGGTTATTGCGCCATAAGAACTCGTAGACGCAGTTGTGGAAGTAGTAGAACTCGAGGTGCTTGAACTCGCTCTTTGCCGCTGAAAAGAGCTCTTCGGTGCGCTTGATGTGCTCGTCCATCGTACCGCCGACGTCGAGCAGCATCAGCACCTTGACCGTGTTGTGCCGCTCGGGCACAAGCTTCAGATCGAGCCAGCCGGCGTTCTTTGCGGTCGACTCGATCGTGTCGTGCATGTCGAGCTCAAGCTCGGCACCTTCTCGAGCAAACCGGCGTAAGCGCCTCAGCGCGACCTTGATATTGCGCGTACCGATCTCGACCGTATCGTCGTAGTCGCGATACCCGCGCATCTCCCATACCTTGACGGCCGATTTGCCGCCCTTCGACGCGCCGCCGATCCGAATCCCTTCCGGATGCGCCCCACCATGACCGAACGGCGAAGTACCGCCCGAACCGATCCACTTGTTGCCGCCGTGGTGCGCTCCGTCCTGCTCTTCAAGCCGCTTGCGAAACTCCTCCATCAGCTTGTCCCAGCCGAGCTTCTCGAGCTTTGCGATTTCTTCCGGGGAGAACGTGCGCTCCAGCATCTGCTTGAACCAGTCGTCCGGGATCTCCTTCGCAAAGTCGATGGCTGTCTGTACACCTCGAAAATACGCGCCAAACGCGCGATCGAAGCGATCGAATTGCGTTTCGTCCTTCACCAGGGCGGCGCGCGACAAGTAGTAAAAATCATCAATCGACGGGCCGATCACGCCACGCTTCAGCGCGTCGAGCAAGGTCAATAGCTCATTGATCGAAACCTTGAGCTTCGCCTGGCGCAGATGGAAGAAAAAATCAATCAACATCGGTCACTCGGCACGGATCGCCGTGTTTTCGCAGAGCCATCAGCGAATTCATGTCGATAAATCATCTCAAGCATCGCGGTGTCGGGCAAGTCGCAGCTCAAGATGGCGCTTCACATCCGGCCACTCGGTTGCGAGGATGCTGTAAATCACGGTGTCGCGCACTGTTCCATCGCGCCGCGGATGATGATGGCGAATCACGCCGTCCTTTTTTGCACCGAGTGCTTCGATGGCTCGCTGCGATGCGAAGTTGAAGTTGTCGGTGCGCAGTCCGACCACCCGACAGCCGAGCGTTTCGAATGCGTGCGTCATCAATAGCAACTTGCACGCGGTGTTGACGTGGCTGCGCTGCCAGCGCTGCGCGTACCACGTGTAGCCGATCTCGACTCGGTCGGCCGCTGCGACGATGTCGTGATAGCGCGTACTGCCGGCGATCAAGCCGGTCGTACCTTCACGCACGACCCAAGGCAGCATCTGCCCGGCCTGTTGGCCGGCCAATGCCGAATCAATGTAGTCTGGAATCGCGCGAGGCTCGGGAACGGTAGTGAACCAGAGCCTCCAAAGCTCGCCATCGACGGCCGCCGCAGCTAATCCGGCCTGATGCTCGTGCGCTAGCGGTTCGAGACGTACACCGTGCCCCTCGAGCGTCACTGGCGTGACGCTGATCATCAGCGGTTCTGGCGCGCCATGAATACGAGCCGCTCGAACAGGTGCATGTCCTGCTCGTTTTTCAAGAGCGCACCGGCAAGCGGCGGAACGACGAGCTTTTCGTCCTTCGAGCGCAGCGCGTCGGCCGGGATCTGCTCCGCGACCAGCAGCTTCAGCCAGTCGAGCAACTCCGACGTCGATGGCTTTTTCTTCAGCCCCGGCAGGTCGCGCGTGCCGAAGAAAACCGACAGCGCATTTTGCAGCAGGTCTTTGCGTAGCTTTGGAAAATGCACATCGACGATCGCCTGCATCGTTTCCTTGTCCGGAAACTTGATGTAGTGAAAGAAGCAGCGCCGCAAGAATGCGTCGGGCAGCTCTTTCTCGTTGTTCGATGTGATCACCACCAGTGGCCGATGCCGAGCTAGCACCGTCTGTCGAGTTTCATAAACGAAGAACTCCATCCGATCGAGCTCGCGCAGCAGGTCGTTTGGAAATTCGATATCCGCCTTGTCGATCTCGTCGATCAGCAGCACCGTTTGCTGATCGGATTCAAATGCCTGCCACAGCAGGCCCTTGACGATGTAGTTGTGAATGTCGTGCACACGTGCGTCGCCGAGCTGAGAATCGCGCAAGCGCGAGACTGCGTCGTATTCATACAGCCCCTGCTGCGCCTTGGTAGTGGACTTGATATGCCACGCAAGCAACGGCATGCCGAGAGCGCGCGCTACCTCTTCGGCCAGCATGGTCTTTCCGGTGCCGGGTTCACCCTTGATCAACAGCGGTCGTTGCAGCGTCAGTGCGGCATTGACTGCGAGTTTCAGGTCATCGGTGGCAACGTAGGTGGAGGAGCCTTCAAAGCGCTGCATCAGTGCGAGAAATGTTAGATACCGAGGGTGAATCGAGTATACGCATCGGCATGGCCGATGCTTGGTAGCGCTACAATCGCGCGCTGCTCGATCTCACATCACCCGCGTCGGATGAAAGTCTTCGCAGTAACGTTGTCAGTTATCGCTTCGGCGCTCTGTCAGACCGCCATTGCGCAGGAAAGCAAGGCCGGAACAACTGCACCGGCTGCACCGGTGTCGATGTGTATCGGCTGCCATTCGATCCCCGGCTATCAGGCTTCGTTCCCGCTCGTATATCGCGTCCCCAAAATCGGCGGACAGAGCCCGCAGTACATCGAGGCGGCGTTGAAGGCGTATCGGCAGGGCAACCGCAACCATCCGTCGATGACCGCGATAGCCAAGGGCTTGAACGATCAGCAGATCGCCGCTCTGGCGGAGTATTACGCGGCGCGCGGCAACAAGGCCGTGGTTACGGCGGTGGTCAAATGAGGCGCCTGCTGTTTGCTGGGTTGGTCGTGACCGCCGCGATGCCTGCCGTGGCGCAAGATGTTCAGCAAGGCGAAAAGTTGGCGCAGGGACAGTGCGCGGCGTGCCATGGCAAGGATTTCGTCAACTCGGTCGACCCTACGTATCCGAGACTGGCGGGGCAGTATCCCGACTACCTCGAAAAGGCGCTGCGCGACTACAAATCCGGCGCGCGCAAGAACGCGATCATGAACGCGATAGCGAAGCCGCTGTCGCCGGCCGACATTCGCAATGTGTCGGCGTACTTGATGAATCTGCCGAGTCCGCTGACGAACGAAAAGCGCTAGAGGTTCGTTAGCTCTCGCTGGCGCGGCGGTTTAGACAATCCAGATAGCGCGCGCCCATTTCGTCGGCCGGCACAACCTGGCCGTCGCGCTGCGCGCTCCATAGTGCTTCGCCCAGGCATTCCATTACATCGTGCAGCGCTGCGTGTTCGTCGCCGCGCCGTGCGACGAGCTTGCGGAACACCGCGCGTATGCCGGGCGGCTGATCGATCGACAATTGCTCGGCGATCGCCAGGTGCATCGACATGTGCAGGAACGGATTGGCACGGCCGTCATCGACCGCGTATTCGCGCGACAGCGCGGACTCGAGATCGTCGAAATCGCCGTGATACTCGGGATGCTTCAGCATCCAGTCGAGCGCTACCGACTCTAGAGGTGACAGGATCGTCCCATCCCGATGCTTGCGCCATGTATCGCAGAAGAACCGGCGAACGTCGTCCTTCGAGGGGTTAAACATTGCGCTGCTGTCGCACTTGTGCAGCGGGTGCGGGCGTCTTGTGACGATACTCGCACCATTGCGCGATCGGGCAGCACCAGCATTCCGGGACGCGTGCCTTGCAGATGTATCGCCCATGCAGGATCAGCCAGTGATGCGCGTAGCGCTTGAACTCGTCCGGCGTGAATTTTTGCAAGCGCTGCTCGACGACCTCCACGTTTGGACCGGGCGCGAGGTTGGTTCGATTGGCAACGCGAAAGATATGCGTATCGACCGCAATTTCAGGCTCACCGAAGATCGTGTTCAAAATGACGCTCGCGGTTTTGCGGCCGACGCCCGGTAAGGTCTCGAGCGCTGCGCGGTCGCGCGGCACTTGCCCGCCGTATTGCTCGACCAGAATCTGAGACAGGCGCATTACATTGTTCGCCTTGACCCGATAGAACCCGGTAGAGCGGACATACTCGGTCAGACGTTCGAGCCCGAGCTTCAGAATCGCTTGCGGCGTGTTGGCAACCTTGAACAGCTCTCGTGTCGCCAGATTGACTCCCTTGTCGGTCGCTTGCGCCGACAAGACGACCGCGACCAGCAG
Organism: uncultured beta proteobacterium; assembly: GCA_963824935.1. Lineage (GTDB taxonomy): Bacteria > Pseudomonadota > Gammaproteobacteria > Burkholderiales > Burkholderiaceae_F > JACCZX01. The sequence goes on from CAWGRF010000002.1 coordinate 99,316, forward strand.
CTCGAAAGGCGTCGAATATTCAAGTTCGGTCGTGGGTTCAGGAAGCAACGCGCGCAGAGTTTCGTAAATCGCGCGGCGTTTGGCCGCGTTCATGATCGAATCGCCGCCCGCCGTTGGCGCGCCCGCTCGAGTGCTGCCGCGACCACTGCGCTCTTCTCATCTGTCGAAGCCATAGGCCCCGGCGTGGAAGCGCGATTGCGTTGCATCTTGGCGGTATGGCGCTGACGCGCCGCGTTGGCATCCTCTGCGCTCCATGAGCGTGTGGGCGTGACCGGCACCATTGAAATGCAATCCATCGGACACGGCGCCAGGCACAGATCACACCCGGTGCAGTGCGAGGCGATGACTGAATGCATGCGCTTGGCGCTGCCCATGATCGCATCGACCGGACACGCCGGAATGCACAAGGTGCAACCGATGCAGCGCGCCTCGTCGATGACGGCCACCATCAGCGGCTGCTCTGAGCCGTTGGCGGGATTGAGCGGCAACGGTTGTCGGCTCAGCAAGCGCGCAAGTTGCTCGATGCCGGCCGCGCCGCCTGGAGGGCACTGATTGATTTCGGCTTCGCCGGCCGCGATTGCTTCGGCGTACGGACGACAACCCGCGTAGCCGCACTTCGTGCACTGCGTCTGGGGCAACAAGGCGTCGATTCGGTCTGACAGTGACACTTGGATTCACGCGCCAGCGCTCGCACGCCCGGCGTTTGCAAGCTAGTCGTTTGCCCGAATGAATTTCGCGATTTCCGGCGCGATCTTTTCGCGCCAGCGACGCCCGCTGAAGATGCCGTAATGGCCCGCGCCTTCCGCAGTCAGGTGGCGTTTCTTCGACTTCGGGATGTTCTTGCACAGTTCGTGCGCCGCCTGTGTTTGACCGCTGCCTGAAATGTCGTCGAGCTCGCCTTCGATCGTGAACAGCGCGACCGTACGGATGTCCTCCGGCTTCACAAGTTGCCCTCGCACGCGCCACTTGCCATCCGGTAGTAGATGGTCCTTGAACACGACCTTGATCGTGTCCAGGTAGTACTCGGCCGGCAGATCGATCACCGCGTTGTATTCGTCATAGAAGCTGCGATGATCGTCGACGTCCTGTTGATCGCCCTTGACCAGGTCCAGGTAGTAGTCCCAGTGCGACTTCAGATGCCGATCGGGATTCATCGCCACAAAGCCGGCGTGTTGCAGGAAACCGGGATACACGCTGCGCAGGTAGCCAGGGTACGCGGCTGGAACCTTGAAAATGACGTTGTTCTCGAACCAGCGCCGGCCCTTGCGCATCGCAAGGGCGTTGACCTGCGTCGGATTGCGGCGCGGATCAATCGGGCCGCCCATCATCGTCATCGTCTTCGGCAGCTTCGGATCCTTGCTGCTCGCCATCAGTGAGATCGCCGCGAGCACGGGGACCGTCGGCTGACACACCGAGATCACGTGCAAATCCGGGCCGAGCAGCCGCACGAACTCGATGACGTAGTCGACGTAATCGTCGAGATGAAACGGTCCGTCGGAAACCGGCACCAGTTTGGCGTCGATCCAATCGGTGATGTACACATCATGGTTCGGCAGCAGCGTGCGCACGGTATCGCGTAGCAGCGTCGCGTGATGGCCCGACAACGGCGCGACGATCAGGACCGTCGGATCAGCCCGCTTCCCATTGGACTTTCCGGCACTTGCCGATGGAAGAACGCGTTTGAAGTGCAACAGCCGGCAAAACGGCTTTTCAGCTGCCACTTCCTCGATCACCCGAACATCGACACCGTCTATCTGCGTCGAAACCAGTCCAAACTCGGGTTTTTCGTACTGCTTGCCAAGCCGATACAGCAGGTCGTAACCCGCCGCGAGACGGCGCGACAGTGGCGTATACGCCAAAGGACTGTACGGATTCGAGAACATCTGCGACGTGGCCTGGGCCCACACAGAGAGCGGGTTCCAGAGGCGTCGTTGCAATTCGTGCAAGTGATAGAGCACCGATGTTCCTAAGTGTCAAAAAGCAGATTAGCGCTCGAGCAGGTGGCGCTTGTCGCGCACATCTTTCCAGTCATCGGCGTCGGGGGGGTGCGGCTTCATGCGCGTGATCGAAGGCCACTGCTTCGAAAGCTCGACATTCAGCGGGATGAAGTCGCGCTGGTCTTCGGGCACGTCCTCCTCAGCGTAAATGGCGTTAACCGGGCACTCCGGTATGCACACAGCGCAGTCGATGCACTCATCCGGGTCGATCGACAACATGTTCGGACCTTCACGAAAGCAGTCGACCGGACAAACATCGACGCAGTCGGTGTATTTGCACTTGATGCATGATTCGACGACGACGTGCGTCATCACCATCTCCGTTGCAGCGTTGCTCGCAACGCACAAACCGGTATTCTACCGTCGCAATCTCGATATTTCCTTGATGAAAGCGTCGCCATGACGACCCGCCGCCAGGTTCTCGTCGCTTCCGCCGTCGCCGGCGCAGCCGCGGGCTTGCCGCTTTTGGCTCGATCGCAAGCCGCACCGATCCGCATCGGAGAAATCAACAGCTACTCGACGATTCCGCAGTTCACGCTGCCGTATCGGATGGCCTGGCAGCTTGCGCTCGACGAGGTCAACGCCGCGGGCGGATTGCTTGGGCGCAAGGTCGAAGTGATCTCGCGCGATGACGCCGGCAAGCCGGAAGATGCGATTCGTCTCGCAACCGAGCTCGTGACCAATGAAAAGGTCGCACTGCTGACCGGTACGTTTCTGTCGAATGTCGGTCTGGCGGTTTCCGACTTCGCTTTGCGCAACAGGATCGTCTTCGTGGCGGCCGAGCCGCTGACCGACGCGCTGGTATGGGAAAAGGGCAACCGCTACACGTTTCGGCTGCGGCCCAGCACGTATATGCAGTCGGCAATGCTGGTCGAAGAGGCGGCCAAGCTGCCGGCTAAGCGCTGGGCAGTCATCGCGCCGAATTACGAGTACGGCCAGGCGGCGGTCGCCAACTTCAAGCAATTGTTGAAAGCGAAGAGGCCCGATGTCGAATTCGTTGCCGAACAATGGCCGGCGCTCGGCAAGCTGGAAGCTGCGAGCACCGTGCAGGCGATCATGGCGGCGCGGCCCGATGCCATATTCAATGCAACCTTCGGCGCCGACTTGCCGCGGCTCGTGCGCGAAGGCAATTTGCGCGGCTTGTTTCCGCGTGTTCCTGTTGTCAGCCTGCTGTCGGGTGAGCCCGAGTATCTCGATGTGCTGAAGGACGAAACCCCGAAAGGCTGGATCGTCACGGGCTATCCGTGGGACCAGATTTCGAGCCCCGAGCACACAAGATTTTTCAACGCTTACTACAAGCGCTACAACGATTATCCGCGGCTAGGTTCGGTCGTCGGCTACGCGACGTTTACCGCGATCTTCGAAGCAATTCGCAAGGCGAAGGCGCTGGATACGGAAAAGCTGATTGCGGCGCTGCGAGGGCTAAGATGGTCAACGCCGTTCGGCCCGGCAGAGTTTCGCGCGATCGATCAGCAATCGACGATGGGCGCATATGTCGGCAAGCTCGAGCTGCGCGGCGGCAAGGGCACGATGGTCGACTGGCGCTATGCCGATGGCGCGAACTATCTGCCGCCCGATCGTGAGGTGGCCAAAATGCGGCCGCCCGAGGCGCAGAAGTAGTCGCCGTGCCCTCTCGGTAACTTCACACCGCCGGTGGACCTGCTCCTCGGCCAGTTCATCGCTGGGCTGTCGTACGGGTCGACGCTGTTCCTGGTCAGCGCTGGCCTGACCTTGATTTTCGGCGTCACTCGCGTCGTTAACTTCGCGCACGGTTCGCTGTACATGATCGGTGCGTATCTCGCGTACATGATTACCAGCGAGCTGCCCTCGACTCCGTTCGGATTCTTCGGCGGCGTAGTGCTTGCCGCGCTCGGTGTCGCAGTTGTCGGGGCGGCGATCGAGATCGTGCTGCTGCGACGCATTTACGCATCGCCGGAAATTTTTCAATTGCTCGCCACCTTCGGCGTCGTACTGATCGTGCAGGACCTGGCGCTGGCACTGTGGGGTCCACAGGAACTGTTCGCGCCGCGCGCGCCGGGCCTGAAAGGCAGCGTCGAAATCGCGGGTGCATTCGTTCCGCAGTACTCGCTGTTCGTGCTGTTAGTCGGACCGGCGGTATTCGCACTTCTATGGTGGCTGCTGAAACGCACCCGATGGGGCGTCTGGGTGCGCGCGTCATCGCAGGATCGTGAGATGGCAGGCGCGCTCGGTCTGAACGAGCCCTGGCTTTTCACGTCGGTATTCGCGCTCGGTGCGTTTCTCGCCGGGCTGGCCGGCGCGCTGCAAATTCCGCGCGAAACGGTCAATCTGCAGATGGATCTGTCGATCCTGGTCGAAGCGTTTGTCGTGGTCGTGGTCGGCGGATTGGGGTCGGTGACCGGCGCGCTCTGGGCGTCGTTACTGATCGGATTGCTGCATGCCTTTGGCACGTTGTGGCTGCCGCAGTCCACCTTGGTGCTGATCTTCGTCGTGATGGCTGTCGTGCTGATCGTGCGTCCGCACGGCCTGCTTGGACTGCCGCCCGCGCCGCACGTCACGCGCGCTTTGGCGCACGCGCCGTTCGTTCCGCTAGCACCACGGTGGCGCACGATGGGCCTGCTCGCCGTCGTTGCGGCCGCCGTCGTGCCGATGCTGATCGGCGACTACGCGGTGGTGATTGCCACTGAAATCGCGATTGCCGCGTTGCTCGCCGCGAGCCTGCATTTCGGCATGGGGCTGGGCGGCATCATCTCGTTCGGCCATGCAGCGTTCTTCGGGCTCGGCGCCTACGCCGTTGCGCTGAGCGTGACTCGTATCGACGCGCCGTTTGCAGCGGCACTGCTGCTCGCACCGGTGGCGGCAGCGCGTGGTCGCCCTCGTGGTCGGCCGCGTCATCTTGCGCTCGAGCGGTGTGTACGCGGCGATGCTGACGCTGGCCTTCGCGCAGATCCTGTGGTCGACTGCCGTGCAGTGGGTCGATCTGACCGGCGGCGATAACGGGTTGCTCGGACTCTGGTCGGCGTTGCCGCGCGTGCTGACATCGCCGATCGTCTATTACGGCACTTGTTCTGGCGATCGTCGTCGCATCACTGGCCGCGTTGCGGCGCGCGGCGCTCGCCCCGTTCGGCTTCGCTTTACGCGCGACGCGCGACAGCGAACTGCGCGCGCAGGCGATCGGCATTGACGCGCAACGAATGCGCTGGCTCGCATTCAGCGCCGGGGGCCTGTTTGCAGGAATGGCCGGCGCGTTGCACGCGTTTCACAAGGGTTCGGTGTTTCCGACGACGCTATCGATTCCGGTATCGGTCGACGCGCTGGTGATGGTGCTGCTCGGCGGATTACAGACACTGTCGGGGCCGATCGTAGGTGCGCTGGCGTACCACGGGCTCGCGACCGAACTGACACGCGTGACCGATCACTGGCGGCTGATTCTCGGTCTTGCGATCGTGCTGCTGGCAGCGGCATTTCCGGAAGGCATCGTCGGGTTCTTGCGACGTCAAGCGCGATGAACCTGTTGATCGTCGACCAGCTGCAAAAAAGCTTCGGCGGCGTGCACGCAGTTGATCGTGTGTCGTTCGCCCTCGGCACGGACGCCTTCGCCGCATTGATCGGGCCGAATGGCGCCGGCAAATCGACGCTGTTCAACTTGATCGACGGGCAGGTTGCGCCGGATGGCGGCAGTGTGCGGTACGACGGACAGCTGCTTGCGGGTCTTTCAACCGCGCAACGCACCCGGCGCGGCATCGGCCGCACGTTTCAGGTCGCGCAGACGTTCGCCACGATGACGGTACTGCAGAACGCGCAGCTGGCGCTCAGCGTGGCGCGTGGCGATGCGGGTCGAACCGCCATTCCGTTGTGGAACCTGCACGTCGATGCAGCGCGGTCGCTGCTGGCGGAAGTCGGGCTTGAATCGCGCGCCGACAGCGCTGCGTCCGAGCTTGCGTATGGCGATTTGAAGCGGCTCGAGCTCGCGCTGGCATTAGCTACACGACCGCGGCTGCTGTTAATGGACGAACCCACCGCCGGTATGGCGCTGGGCGAACGCAGTGCGCTGATGCAGCTGGTTGAGAGGCTAGCGCGCGAACTGTCGATAGCGGTGCTGTTTACCGAGCACAGCATGGACGTCGTGTTTGGTTTTGCGCGACGCGTGCTGGTGATGTCGCAGGGACGCCTGATCGCCGATGGCGCGCCGGATGTCGTGAGCGACGATCCCGAAGTTCAGCGGGTGTATCTAGGAGCAGAAGAGTGAGCGCGGCACTCGAACTGCGCGGCGTGTCCGCCTACTATGGTCGCGCGCAGGTGCTATTCGACATAAGCCTCGCGGTCGGCAGCGGCGAAGTCGTCGCGCTGGTCGGTCGCAACGGCGCGGGCAAGACATCGTTGCTGCGTGCGGCGATGGGTCTGATGCCTCGCACGTCGGGCAGCGTGCTGCTTAATGGCGCGGACATCAGTCGCGAACCGGCATTTGCTCGTGCGCGCCGCGGCCTCGGCTACGTACCGGAGGATCGGCGCATCTTCACCGATCTGACGGTCGCCGAGAATCTGCGAATAGCGTTGCGCTCGGCGAACAACGGATTCGCGGAGCGTGACCTGCTAACGCTTTTCCCCAATCTCGCCCAAATGCTGGATCGCCCGGCGAGCGCGATGAGCGGAGGCGAGCAGCAGATGCTCGCGGTTGCACGCACGCTCGCGGCGAACCCGCGTGTGGTGCTTCTGGACGAACCATCCGAAGGCATCGCTCCGATGGTTGTCGCGAAGATGCGAGATGCGGTGCATGCGATGAAGGCGCGCGGAGTCGCCACCTTGGTGTCAGAACAGAATCTGCGCTTTGCCGCCGCGATCGCCGATCGCGCGGTGCTGATCGAGCAAGGACACCTTGTCGGCGAAGCGAGCCGCGAAGAACTACGCGCGCCCAGTGCAGCCGTACAACGCACGCTTGCCTTCAGCGCGGAGCAAATGGGAATTAGGGCGTGGCTTCCGCCTTCGCCCGGACCGGCGTAGGCTTGTTGTGCTTATAGGCATCTGGGCAGCATAAAAAACGACGGCGCTGCACGCGCGCCACAAACAACACCGAGGAGACATGCATGAGACTCTGGCTTCGTTCTACATTGATTGCGCTGGCCGCGTTGCTTGCGTTGCCCGCGGCGGTCGCGCAGCCGATTCGCGTCGGCATCGTTACGTTCCTGTCCGGGCCGGCGGCGGGTCCGTTCGGCGTTCCGGCGCGCAACGCGGCCGAGTTGATGGCCGAGACGATTAACGCCGGTTCGGTGCCTGGGGTGTATTCGACCAAGGGTTTCGGCGGCAGTCCGATCGAACTGGTGATCATCGACGAAGCGGGAGGTCCGCAAAAGCAAGTTGCCGAGTTCCGCAATCTGGCGCAGCGGGTCGATCTGGTGGTCGGCTACATCTCGAGCGGCGATTGTCTGGCGATCGCTCCGGTAGCCGAAGAGCTGAAGAAGCTCACCGTATTGTTCGACTGCGGCACGCCGCGCATCTTCGAGGACGCGTCTTACAAGTATGTGTTCCGCACCGGCGCGCACGCGACGATGGATAACGTCGCTGCCGCACTTTATCTGCTCGAGCGTCATCCGAACGTGAAGTCGATCGCGGGCATTAATCAGAACTACGCGTGGGGTCAGGACTCGTGGACGGACTTTGAGGCAGCCATGAAGGCGCTGCGCCCGGGAATCGAAGTGAAAACGTCGCAGATGACGAAGCTGATGGCGGGGCAGTTCGGCGCCGAAATTTCGACGTTGCTCGCCAGCGGTGCCGATGTGATTCATTCCAGCTTCTGGGGCGGCGACCTCGAAGGGCTCGTGCTGCAGGGAGCGCCGCGCGGTTTGTTTTCCAAGCACATCATCGTGCTGTCGGCCGGCGAGCCGGCGATCAACCGGCTGGGCACCAAGATTCCCGACGGCACATTGATCGGCGCGCGCGGCCCGTTCGGCCCGTTCGCTCCTGACACCGAACTGGCACGCTGGTTCAAGAACGCCTATCAGGAGCGCTATCAGGTGCCGCCCAACTACGCGTCCTACAAAATGACTCAGGCGCTGCTCGGTGTGAAGTCGGCCTACGAGAAGGCGCAAAAGGCCGGTGCCGCGCGACCGACACAGGAGCAGATCGGCGCTGCTCTGGAAGGACTGACGTTCGAAGGGCCGGGTGGTCCCGTCAAGATGACGCTCGGCAAGGGTCACCAGGCCGTGATGGATGTTGCGTTCGGCACGGCAAAGACCGTCGGCGGCGAATTGCAGATAGTCGACATCCGTCGCTACCCCGCTGAGAAGACCAACCCGCCCGAAGCCGTAAAGAGCGAGGCGTGGATCAAGTCTGGATTTAAGTCGCGCTAGCGGCGGACGCGCTTTGCGCGCCGCGCCAGCTGCGAGCGTAGGAGGCGGACGGCGTTCCGCTTCCGCTCAACGCGCGTTCGCGTACTGGAACTCTGTGAACGCGCTTGCATCGGTCGTATTCGACGGTGTCGTCTACTCGTCGTGGCTGTTTCTAATGGCGGCCGGGTTGACGCTGATCTACGGCGTGATGCGCATCCTGAATATTGCGCACGGCAGCTTCTATGCGTTGGGCGCGTATACGGCGGCCACACTGGCCGGCGCCTGGCTGCAGGCGGGATACCCGGTGGTGGGCAGCTACCTCGTGCTGCTACTGGCTGCGGTGCTGGTGGGCGTCATCGTCGGGCCGCCGCTGGAGCGCGGGCTGCTGAAGCGCATGTACGGCCGGGACGAGGTTGTGTTGCTGCTCGTCACCTACGCTGTGTTTCTGGTGCTGGAAGATGCGATCAAGCTGATCTGGGGTGTCGAATCGAAGGTGCTGTCCGAACCCTACGCGGCGCCCGGTAACTTTCAGATTGGTGCACTGGCCTATCCGGTTTACAACCTGCTGCTGATCGCCGGCGCAATCATTACCGGACTGGTGCTCGCGTGGGCGCTTTATCGCACGCGGCAGGGCAAGCTGCTGCTGGCCGTGATTCACGATCGCGAGATCAGCGCGGCGATGGGCATCGACGTCGGCCGCGTGTATCTGGCGACATTCACCGTGGGCACAGCGCTGGCGGCGCTGGGCGGCGCGCTGACGGCGCCGATGGTCGCCGTCAGTCCGGGGTTGGGTGTCGAAGTGATCGTGCTGTCGTTCGCGGTGGTTGTCATCGGCGGGCTTGGCAGTCTTGGCGGCGCGGCAGTCGGCGCGTTGTTGGTTGGCGTGGTGCGGGCTGCCGCGGTGCGCTACTGGCCCGAGGCCGAACTGTTCACGATCTACTTCGTGATGGCGCTGGTTTTGATCGTCCGGCCGCGCGGCATCTTTGCTGTGCCAGAGGCGCGCAAGATATGAGCATCGACCGCACCGTCATTGCGCTCGCAATCGCGAGCGGCGTGCTGCTGGGCAGTGCGGTGTTCGCGCCGCAGTCGCTGGTATTTCTGCTTGCACTCGGGCTCGCCAAGGGACTGGTCGTTCTCGGTCTGGTGCTGCTGATGCGCACCGGGCTCGTGTCGTTTGGGCAAGGGCTCTACTACGGGCTGGGCGCGTACGCCGCAGCGCTGCTGGCCAACTTCGGCCAGATCAGCGACGCGGCGGTGATGTTGCTGTCCGGCACGCTGGCGAGCGCCGCGGTGGCCGCGGTGCTCGGATTGCTGCTTGCGCGTTATCGCCAGATTTTCTTTTCGATGCTGACTCTGGCGTTTTCGATGATCTTGTATGGCGCGCTGGTCAAGAGTTCCGCGCTCGGCAGCACCGACGGTTTCAATCTGCACGCAGCGAGTTTCGCCGGCATCGCGCTCGGCGCCGACGTACAGCGGCGGGTGTTTTTTGCGGCCACGGTGATCGTCGCCTTCATCGCGGCGTGCCTGCTGCACCGCTTGTTTAGCGGACACTGGGGCCGGCTCGCAACGGCCGTCGCTGACAATGAGCTGCGCGTCGAATACCTGGGTGCGTCGGCGTACCGGATTGTGTACATCAACTACGTGTTTGCGGGCGCGCTAGCCGGGCTCGGTGGCGCCTGCGCAGCGCTCGCGGTCGGCCACGTAGATCCCGAGATGACGTATTGGACGACGTCGGGCGAATTTGTATTTATCAGCATCCTGGGCGGCGTCCAAAATGTGTTGGCGCCGTTCATATCAGCACTGGTGTTCGAGGGTGTGCGCACATTGGCGAATCAGTACGCGCCGAATGTGTGGCAGATGATGCTCGGGCTGGCGATGCTGGCGATCATCATGTTCTTGCCGAGCGGATTATGGTCGCTCGCACGTAAATTGCGGCGAACGGCATGAATCAAATCCTCGTTGCCGAGCGTGTCAACAAGACGTTCGGTGCGGTCGTCGCCGCCGCCGACATCAACGTCGCAATCGAGCGCAACAGTGTCGTCAGCTTGATCGGCGCCAACGGCGCTGGCAAGACGACGTTCCTGAACATGATCACCGGCTATCTGCAGCCGAGCTCGGGACATATTCGTTTTGAAGGTAAAGAGCTGACGGGGCTGACTTCGCGCGCGATCACGCGCCTAGGCATCTCGCGCTCGTTCCAGATTCCGCAGTTGATGGGCACGCTGTCAGTACGCGATAACCTGCGCGTCGCCGAAAACATCGCCGGCGCTCTGCAGGTCGACGAGGCGGCCGGACGTCTGCTCGAGCAGTTCGGGCTCGCGCCGTACGCCGAGCGCGCTGCGGCGCTGCTGCCTGAAGGCGTGCGCAAATTGCTCGATGTGGCAATGGCACTTGTCGCTCGCCCGCGTGTGTTGCTGCTCGACGAGCCGACCAGCGGAGTAGCCGCCGATGAGAAGTTCGGAATCATGGATCTGGTAATGGGCGCGGTGCGCGGCGCCGCAGTGACGGTGCTCTTCGTCGAGCACGATATGGACATCGTGGCGCGCTATTCGCAGCGTGTCGTCGCTTTTTACGATGGTCGCATCATCGGTGACGGTGATCCGGCCGCAGTGCTGGCCAGCGACCCGGTGCGCAGATTGGTCATCGGTGAGGAAGCGAACCATGCTGCGGCTTGACGACGTATCGGTCTCGATCGGAACCGTCGCCATATTGCGCAGCGTTCGTTTCGAACTAAGCGCAGGCGAGTTCGCAGGATTGATCGGACGCAACGGTGCGGGCAAGACCACGCTGCTGCGCACGCTAATGGGGTTACTGCCGGTCAAGGCCGGCTCGGTGCAGTTCGATGGCCGGCCGCTGGCGCATCTGCCGACCCACGCTCGCGTGGGACTCGGCATCGGCTACATGCCCGAGGATCGCCGGCTGGTGCCCGGCCTGACCGTCGAAGAGAACGTCCTGTTGCCGGCGTGGTCGGCAAGGATGTCGGATGCGAAAGAACGGTTGGCTCGCGTTTACGCCGCGATTCCCGAAGTGCGCGAGTTCAGCAGCCGCAAGGCGTTGCAGCTTTCCGGAGGGCAGCAGAAGCTGGTGGCGCTGGCGCGCGCGATGATCGCGGGCACGCGGCTGTTGCTGTTGGACGAGCCGTTCGAGGGAGTCGCCCCGGTGCTGGCGCGCCGACTTGCCGAAGTCATTGGCGGGTTACGGGCGACCGGACTCACGGTGATACTGGCGGAGTCGAGCTTGACGCATGCGCGGCATCTGCTTGATCGCTCGTTCGTCATCGATCGCGGCGCGGTTTCGCAAAGCGCTGTAGATGAGCACGCGACGACAGCCGCAAACTGATAGCGCTGAGTCTTACGCCGGATGCGGGTGATAACCTCGGAGCGCGACGCGACGCGTGCACTGCAATCTCGATGATCATCACTTCGCTACTCGACACCGATCTTTACAAGTTCACGATGATGCAGGTCGTGCTGCATCATTTTCCGGGCGCCAATGTTGAATATCGCTTCCGGTGCCGCAATCCGGGAATTAATTTGGTGCCGCACATTGATGCCATTGATCACGAGATCGAGTCGCTGTGCGCACTGCGGTTTCGCGAGTCGGAGCTCGATTACCTGCGAGGACTGCGCTTCATCAAGAGCGACTTCGTCGACTTCCTCGGTCTGTTCCAGCTCAATACCAAGTACATCTCGGTGGTGCCGTCGACGCTCGACAATGGCGAGATCGACATCGTCATTCGCGGGCCGTGGTTGCACACGATCTTGTTCGAGGTCCCGGTGCTGGCGATCGTCAACGAAATCTATTTTCGCGCGCTGCAAAAGGCGGCCGATTTCGACGAGGGACGCCGCCGATTGCACGACAAGATTGCGCTGCTAACCGGCGACGCCGCGCTCGACGGCGTGCGGATTGCCGATTACGGAACGCGGCGCCGGTTCTCGCGCCATTGGCATGAGGAAGTGCTGCTGCAGCTGAAAGCGGCGCTTGGCGACAAGCTCGCGGGCACGAGCAACGTGATGTACGCGGCAATGCACGGCATGACGCCGTTGGGCACGATGGCACACGAGTATCTGCAGGCGTGTCAAGCGCTCGGGCCGCGTCTGCGCGATTCGCAAACGTTCGGCTTCGAGATGTGGGCGCGTGAGTATCGAGGCGACCTCGGCATTGCGTTGTCCGACGTCTATGGCATGGATGCGTTCCTGCGCGACTTCGACATGTACTTTTGCAAGCTCTTTGACGGCGCGCGGCACGATTCAGGCGATCCGATCGCGTGGGGTGAGCGCCTGATTGCGCACTATCAACGTAACCGGGTGGATCCGCGAACCAAGACGCTGGTGTTTTCCGACTCTCTGACGATTCCCAGAGTTATCGAGCTTTATCGGCGCTTTCGCGATCGCGCCCGTACCGCGTTCGGCGTCGGCACCAACCTGACCAACGATGTTGGTCACACGCCGCTGCAGATCGTCATCAAAATGGTCCGTTGCAACGGCCAGCCGGTGGCCAAACTGCCAGACTCGCCGGACAAGAACATGTGCGACGATCAAGCGTACCTAGCCTATCTGCGGCAGGTCTTCGAGATCGCTCCGACACCGAGTTGACATCAATCGTCATGCCTTGTCTCTCGCGACGCGCCGATGCGCTCGGCACCGAAAACGCATTTGTCGTGCTCGCCGACGTCAATCGACTGATTGGCGAAGGGCGCGACGTCGTTTCGTTTTGCATCGGTCAGCCCGACTTTCCGACGCCGCCATACATACAGGACGCCGCGATTGAGGCGGTGCGAGGCGGCAAGCACGGGTACACACCATCCGCCGGCATCGACGAGCTGCGCGCGGCTGCGGCGCAATCGATGGGCGCATTGCGCGGGATTTCTATCGCGCCGGATGAAGTCGTGGTCGGCGCGGGCGCCAAGCCCTTCATCGGTTACACGATCGCTTCGGTCACCGACTACGGAGCCGGCGACGAAGTGATCTTTCCGGTGCCGGGCTTTCCGATTTACGAATCGCAGATCGTTGCCAACGGCGCCGTGCCGGTGCCGCTGCCGTTATCGGAGGCGCGCGGTTTTGCGTTCGATCCGGCCGCGCTCGCGGCACGCATTGGACCCAAGACCCGGCTGCTGATTCTGAACACGCCGCACAATCCGACCGGCGGGCGGCTGTCACGCGGCGACCTCGAGGCGATCGCCGACGTGTTGCGTGCGCATCCGCAGGTATGGATCTACGCCGATGAGATCTATAGCAAGCTGGTCTACGACGGCGAGTTCACTTCGATTGCAGCGTTGCCGGGTATGCGCGAACGAACGATCATTTCCGATGGGGCGTCGAAGACGTACGCAATGACCGGCTGGCGCATCGGATTTTCCGCGAACAAGACGTTGGCCCCCATTTTTACGCGCTGGATCACCAACACCGAATCATGCGCATCGCAAATCAGCCAGTGGGCAGCGGTTGCTGCGCTGACCGGCCCGCAAGACGACGCCGAGCAGATGAGAATGCGCTTTCGGGCTCGGCGTGACCTGATCGTGCGGTTGTTGAATCAATTGCCGGGATTTCGCTGTGCCGTGCCGGGTGGCGCGTTCTACGCATGGCCGAATGTCACTGAAGCGTGCAGCATGGTGGGCGCAAAGGATTCAGAAGAGTTGCGCATACGATTGCTGCTTGAAGCCGGCGTTGCGGTGCTGGCCGACATTCACTTCGGCCCGCGAGTAGAGCAGGACGGACAGCACATTCGCTTCTCATACGCAGCCAGTGAAGCGGCGATCGAAGACGGTGTTGCCCGTATCGACACGTTCATGCGGAAGGCGCGTCGATGACGTTTGACACCGCGAAAGCGCGCGCATCGATTCTGCAGCGCATCCGTGTAAAGCAGGGGCGCGTCGGGACGCCGGTCGAGCAGGAGCAGGCTGATATCGATCGCTACCTTGCGCAGCATCCATCCGGGCCGCGTCCTGTCACTCCGGTCGACTTGAAGCAGCAGTTTCGAGCGATGGCCGAGCGCATGTCGAGCACGGTCGACGAGGTTGCGACGATTGATCAAGCGCCCGCTGCGATCGCGCGCTATCTCGCGGCGCAGACGTTACCGGCGCGGGCAGTGATCTGGCCCGCGCTGGTGCAACTGGATTGGGATGGTGCCGGCATCGCGGTCGAAGCGCGCGCGCCGAAGCGCGACGAAGCGGATGGCGCCGATCTGGTCGGCATCACCGGCTGCTATTGCGCTCTCGCGGAAACCGGCACGCTGGTGTTGCTGTCGGGCGCTGAAACCATCGCATCGACGCACTTGCTGCCGGAAACGCACGTCGCCATCGTTCCCGCGTCGCGCATCGTCGCCGGCATGGAGGACGCCTTCGCGCTGATGCGCGCCGAGCGCGCTGGCGATGCGATGATGCCGCGCGCCATCAATATGGTCTCCGGGCCGTCGCGCACCGGCGATATCGAGCAGACGATCGTGATCGGTGCGCACGGACCGTATCGTGTTCATATCATTGTTGCTACGTCCGCATGATTGGTATCAAACGCCAGATCAATGGCGTTGCAGTCGCGCTGCTGATCGCACCGTTAACGGCATTCGGAGCCGATGGGGCGTTTGCCGGGCCGACGATCGTCGGTATTCCGGTCGAGTTCGTGTTGTTCGGCGTGGTGCTGCTCGGCGTTGCGCTGTTTCATCACCACACGTTTCCAATTGCCGCCGGCGGCGCGCTGGTGATTGCGCTCTACAAGATTTTTTTCTCGCCGTTCAAGAGCGGCGCCGGCTGGAGTGGCTTCGGGGCGCACCTGCTTCACGAATGGGTCATTCTGGTGAATCTGCTGCTGCTGCTGCTCGGCTTCGCATTGCTGGCGAAGCACTTTGAGGACACCCACGTTCCGAGCGCCTTGCCGCGCATCCTGCCCGACGACTGGAAGGGATGCTTCGTGTTGCTCGCGATGGTCTTCGTGTTGTCGAGTTTTCTCGACAACATCGCGGCGGCGTTGATCGGTGGCGCAATGGCTCACACCGTGTTTCGCGCCAAGGTGCACATCGGCTACCTTGCTGCGATCGTCGCTGCGTCCAACGCCGGCGGCGCCGGCAGCGTGATCGGCGACACGACGACCACGATGATGTGGATTGCCGGCATCTCGCCGATCGAGGTGCTCGAGGCGTTTATCGCTGCGAGCGTGGCGCTCGTCGATCTTCGGCATTCCGGCGTCGCTACAGCAGCAGCGCTACGCGCCGATCCAGCGTGATGCGGATGCCAATCGTACCGATCGACTGGACCCGGGTCGGCGTCGTTGCATTCATCCTGATCGCAGCGGTGGCGGTCAACATCACGATCAACACGCGCTTTAACGCAATCTCCGACCTGTTTCCGTTCCTCGGTGCGGCGGTCTGGGTTGCGCTTGTCGTCACCGCGGTGCTGCGCCGCCCGGACTGGTCGCTGCTGCCGGGTGCGCTGAAAGGTTCTTTGTTCCTGCTCTCGCTGGTGCTTTCGGCGTCGATGATGCCGGTCGATCAGCTGCCGTTGGCTTCCTGGCAGACCGCGCTCGGTCTAGGCTTCTTATCGTCCGTGTTCGATAACATTCCGCTGACCGCGCTGGCAATTCGCCAGGGTGGCTACGACTGGGGCTTCCTGGCGTATGCGGTCGGCTTTGGCGGGTCGATGATCTGGTTCGGCTCATCTGCCGGCGTTGCACTGGCGAGCATGTATCCCGAAGCGCGCTCGGTGGGCCGCTGGCTGCGTCACGGATGGCATGTGGCAGTGGCGTACGTGATCGGGTTTTTCGTGATGCTTGCGATCATCGGCTGGCATCCGGGATCGACGCCGCGTGGCAGCGCGCCAAGCGGCGTGGAGCAACGGCAATGACAGGCTCTCGCAAGCGCGTCGTTATTTCGCGGCGCATCTTTCCGGAACTCGTAACGGGGTTGCGAGAAGAGTTCGACGTGATCGACAACCAGGAAGACCTCGGCCGGACCGCGCCCGAGCTCGCCGCTGTGATGAAAGACGCCGACGCCGCGCTGATCACGGGGGGCGAGCGGATCGACGAAGCGCTGCTCGATCAATGCGCGCGCTTGAAGATCGTAGCCAACATCGCCGTTGGCTATAACAACATCGATCTGGCGGCATGCACACGGCATGGGGTTCTGGCGACCAATACGCCCGACGTGCTGAACGAGGCGACGGCCGATCATGCATGGGCGTTGTTGTTGGCTGCCGCACGCAGAACCGGCGAATCCGAGCGCTGGCTGCGGACCGGGATGTGGAAGCGGTGGACTTTCGAAATGTTTACCGGCGCCGAAGTGAGCGGCACGACGCTCGGCATACTCGGAATGGGCCGGATCGGGCGCGCCATCGCACGACGTGCAAGCGGTTTTGCGATGCCGGTCATCTATCACAATCGGAATCGGCTGGCCGCATCCGATGAGGCCGGAGCGCGCTACGTGGATTTTGAAACGCTGCTGCGCGAGTCCGACCATCTGGTGCTGGTTGTTCCGTACTCACAGGCCGTACATCACATCATCGGTGCCGAGCAATTGGCGCAGATGAAACGCGGCGCCACGCTGGTCAACATCGCGCGCGGCGGAGTCGTCGACGACGCCGCGTTGGCGTCCGCACTGCGCAGCGGCCATCTTGCCGCTGCCGGGCTCGATGTTTTCGAGAACGAGCCCGCGCTTAACCCATCGTTGCTCGAACTCGAAAACGTCGTGCTGACGCCGCACATCGCATCGAGCACGCGCGGCGCGCGGGTCGCGATGGCCACGCTCGCGATCTCCAACGTGCGCACCGCGCTGTCCGGTGGTCGTCCCCCGTGTCTGCTGAATCCGGAAGCGTTCGACAGACGTTAGATTCAACACGGAGGACGCATGTCCGACATCAAGCTTGTCAGGTCCCATTCGCTGGCGATCACAAAGGCAAAAGCGCTCGCCCAAAAGGCGGCGGACGATCTCGCCGCCGCGTATGACTTAAGCAGCGAATGGCATGGCAACACGTTGCGCTTTCACCGCTGGGGTGTCGATGGCCAGATGCAAGTGACCGAGAAGGAAATCAGGCTCGAGGTCACGCTCGGCTTCTTGCTCAAGGCGTTCAAGGCAAGGTTCGTCGAGAACATCGAACGCAACTTCGACGAGTTGTTGCCGAGACGAGAGGGAAAGACCACGGCAAAAAAGCCGGCGAAGAAAACACGGGCAAGAGGCTGACCGGCTACGGCACTCTCTTGCGAACCGCCGACGCTGGAGGAAGGGCCGACCATCGTTCCCACTTTGCGCTATCAATGGTGTCCGTGCCCTCGAGAAAGCGCTGCACGAACACGAGGTCGTCGTAGCCCCAGAAGAGCTCATCGCCAATCGCCACCGTCGGGACTCCGAAGACGCCGGCGGCGATGGCCTGCTCGGTTTGCTCGCGCAACTGGGCCTTGCAGGCAGGCTGCTGTGCCTGAACGATTAGCGCTGCGCCATCGAGACCGACCTCGTTTGCGAGTCGCTCCACCACTGCCGGTTCTGCGACATGCATGCCGCGCACCCAAACGGCGCTGAAGAGCGCATCTATCAGCCTGTGTTGTTCGTTTGCCGGTAACGCGACCGACGAAACGCGCAGGGCCAGAAGCGGGTTGAAGGGATGGAACGCCGGCACATTCAGCTCAACGCCGAGGATCGCCGCCTTGCGCAATGTGTTCTTCCACATCCAGCGCATCTTGGCGGGTACTTCGGCGGGCCCCAATTGACCATGCGCTTCAAGCAAGCCGGCGAACAGCACCGGCACAGGCTCGATCACAGCGCCGTGCCGTTCGGCGAGTGCAGGCAACTGCGTCCAGGCCAGATACGCGTTGGGTGAAACGTAATCGAAATAGAAGCGAACAACGCGGTGCTGCATCGTCCGCTCCGCGCGTGCGATGACGTCTAGTCCTTCAGATCCTGGACCAGCGATACGTATTGCTTCATCGCATCATCGGTCGACGTCCCCTTGGTCTCATTCCAGGCGTCCCATTTGGCGCGACCCACCATGTCGGTAAAGCCGGGCCGTGAGCCGCTGACATCGCCGCTGGTCGCTTGTTTGTAGAGTGCGTAGAGCTTCAGCATCGTCTGATTGTCTGGCCGCTCGGGCAGGTTCTTTGAATCGGCGACAGCCGCTTCAAACTGGGCTTTGAGGTCGCTCATGCTTTCTCCTCGTTGGTGACCGTTCAGCGCGGCTATTATGCAGCGGGGATTGGGCATGGAGGCAAGAATGGGAGTACGCGAGCGCATGTCTGCCGTTGACACGGCGTGGCTTCGTATGGATTCCGACAAGAATCTGATGATGATCGTCGGCGTCTACGAATTCGACCGCCATGTTGACCAGGCACGACTGCGCGAACTGCTTGAAATGCGCCTACTGACGCATCGGCGTTTTCGCAGCCGCGTGACGCGGGATCTGACAGGTTGCTATTGGGAAGAGTGCGACGACTTTGACCTTAACGATCACCTGGTTCGCACGAAGCTGCCGGGAAAAGGCACAGTCGGTGATCTGAAGAAATTTGTCGGTCAGCTCGCTTCGCAGCCGCTCGATAAGACCAGACCGCTATGGCAGATGCAATTGATCGACAATTACAGTGGTGGCCAAGCACTGGTGATGCGTATTCATCATTGCATTGCCGATGGCATCGCGTTGATCGGGGTGCTGCTCGCGTTGACAACGGAGCAGGCGGACGACGCATCTACGTCGTCGGCGCGCGGCAAGCGCGCAAACGGGCACTGGGCAGCGCGGCTGCGGCCCTTAACCGCTGCCACCGTGAAGGCTATCGATGTCACGGGCGACGTCGCGAGCAAAGTGCTGCGCGGCTACGGGGCGGTGCTCGGCACGAACGGTTCACTGGCTGATGCGGCGCTTCGGTACGCCGGCGTCGCGACGCAGGTTGTGAAGGATGCGGCCGCGATCGCGGTGATGCCGAGCGATAACTCGACCAGCCTTAAGGGCAAGCCGTCGGGTGCAAAGGTCGTCGCATGGAACGAGCCGCTTGCGCTCGACGACGTCAAGGCGGTGGGAAAAGCGCTCGGCTGCTCGGTCAACGATGTGCTGCTCGCGTGCGTGTCCGGTGCGATCCGCTCGTATTTGGCAAACCGCGGCGAACGCGTCGATGGCTGCGAACTGCGTGCGATGGTGCCGGTCAATCTGCGGGATCCGCGCAAGTGGAAGGATCTTGGCAACCGGTTCGGCCTGGTGCCGCTCCTGTTGCCGATTGGGGTCGAAAACCCGATCGCACGGGTGTTCGAAGTGCGGCGTCGGATGGAAGAATTGAAGACCGGCTACACGGCAGTATTGTCGATGGGACTGCTCGGTGCGGTCGGCTTTGCACCTCGGATGCTGCAAAAGCAGGCGCTCGACTTTCTGGCGCGGAAAGCAAGCGCCGTGATGACAAATGTGCCGGGGCCGCAACAGGCGCTTTATCTGGCAGGCGCCCACGTCAAGCGGTTGATGTTCTGGGTTCCGCAATCCGGTGACATCGGCATTGGGGTGTCGATTTTGTCGTATGACGGCGGTGTGCAGTTCGGGTTGATTGCTGATCGCGCGTTGTGTCCGCATCCGCAGCAGATCATCGATCGCTTTGCTCCGGAATTTGAAAAGCTTGTCCTGGCGCTGTGCATGTTGCCGTGGGGCCAGCCGGTCAATGCCAACGACGCGCAGAGCTCGCTCTTTCCCGTCGTGCCGCGCGGCCGGTCCGCGGCCGATCGCTCGAAAAGCAGAGCGCGAATGCGGTAGATAAGCCGACAGCGGGCAAGCTCTATAGTCAAACTACGTAATCAAGTGCGCCCGGCCTTTTGAAGGGGCGATCCGTTGGGGGAGGTGAGCGCCATGCGTAACCCGATTGCAAACCTGTTTGTAGGACTTTTTTGCGCTGCATTGCCGGTTGCAGCGGGCCTGGCAGCACCAGCGCCGGCGCCTTCGTTGACGAAGGTCATGGTCGTTGCCGATCAATCCGACGAGGGCTCGGACCTGTTGCCAGTCGCTGTCGTCGGCACCCCGCTGCAACGCGCGCTCGGCGGCAAAGTCGCCGTTCTGCCGATGCGCGACATGCACGATGCGATGCGGGCGACGCGCACCGGCGAGTACGACGTCATCGTGGGCCCCGCGCACGTGGCGGCATCAGCGCTGGTCTATGGCTATGAGTTGATCGGCTCGACGGCGGGCCAGACGAAGTACGTCCTGATAGGCGCGCCGACGATGAAGTCGCTGGCGGATTTGAAAGGGCGCCGCGCGTATTTTCCGGGACAGGATTCGCTGCGCAGTTATGTCGCGCGCGGCCTGCTGCAGCAGGAAGGAATGACCCCGCGTAACCTGAAGCAGGTCACCTATGGCCAGACCAGCGGCGCCGGATTGATATCCGTGGCGGGCGGCGGTGCCGAAGCCACTGTGGCGCTCGAAAGCGAGTGGAATGAGTGGTCGAAGATCCATCCGAAGAGTGGTGTCGTGCTGGCGACTTCGCGCGATATGCCGGGCGGCATCACCGCCGTTGTCAAGAAAGACACGCCCGAAAACGTGCGGCGCGCGGTGCTGCAATGGCTTGCCTCGCCCGACAATCTGATTCCGAACGCGGGGCGCGTCGTCCCGGCGTCCAACCAGGCCCCCTATGAGTACGTCGCCAGCCTCGGATTGTTCACGCCATCCGAGATCAGCGGCGTGACGCGGGTGACGGCGCGGCAAGCGTACGAGTTGAGCCAAAAGGGCGCGCGGCTGGTCGATGTGCGGACTGAACGCGAGTACGGCGCCAAACACGCGCGTGGATCGATACTGATCCCGTACGGAGAAAAGAGCCTTAAAGCGATCGACTTCGATGCGAAGCTTGATTCGTTCGGCGGCATCTCCAAGCTCGATAAGGCGCAGCCGGTGATCTTCTTCTGCAATGGCGCCGAGTGTTGGAAGTCATACAAGGCGTCCAAGGTTGCGCAGGAATCCGGCTTCAAGACCGTGTACTGGCTGCGCGGCGGGATGCCGGAGTGGAGCGCCGAGAACCTGCCGACGAACCCGTAGAATTCGTCGTCTCGATGCAAGCGACGCCAGCGCGTTGCTCGCACCGGACCGACTGAGGATGGCGGGCTGGAGCAGCACGGGCGCCCGCCAAGAGGCGACGGCTAGGAAAGGCTGAGTGACGACGCAGGCTCTGTTTCGCGAAGATGCCTATCTGCGCGAGTGCGACGCCGTTATCACACGAGTAGCGGACGATGGCGTTGAACTGGATCGGACGGTTTTCTATCCGCTCGGTGGAGGGCAGGCGGGTGACGCCGGCTTTCTGACGACGGAGAGTGGTGCGCGGTTCCGCCTAATCGATGCGCGCAAGGCGAAGCGCGACGATGCCACGCCCGACGACGCGCTGCATATCATCGATCCGGCGAGCGAGTGGCGCGATCAGCTGGTTCCAGGCACCCGCGTGCGCGCTGAGATCGACTGGGATCGGCGCTACCGGCATATGCGCTTTCACACCGCGACGCACCTTCTGTGTGCCGTGGTCAAGCAGCTGGTCGATGGCTGCAGCATTACGACCGACTATGCGCGCCTCGACTTCGCGATGACCGACCTGCTCGAAAAGCAGCGTGTACAGGAAGGGCTTGACGCGCTGATCTCGGCAGCAATTCCAGTGTCGTGCGAATGGATAAGCGACGACGAGATGCGCGCGAACCCACAGCTCGTGAAGTCGATGAGCGTCAGCCCACCCATCGGCTTTGGCCGTGTCCGCCTGATGCGCGTACACGATGTCGATCTGCAACCGTGCGGTGGCACGCATGTCCGCAATACGTCGGAGATCGGTGGCGTTCGGGTCGCGAAGATAGAGAAGAAGAGCGCTCGAACGCGGCGCGTAGTGCTCGAGTTTGCTTAAGAATTTCGCCAAAAAAATGGGCTTCGTCGAAGCCCATTTGGATCGTGGTTGCGGGGACAGGATTTGAACCTGTGACCTTCGGGTTATGAGCCCGACGAGCTGCCAGACTGCTCCACCCCGCGGCAAAATCGAGTCGCAGATATTACACGAGCGGTCCGCCGAACGTCGTAGGCGGCACATAGCATGTCGGCATGGGCTAACCACTCGTCAGGCGCCCGTCGGGAATCGAGCCGCGCGAGTCAGCCGTAAGCATGATTTATCGCTTTATGCGTTATGTGCTTTCATTGAATCCCGAGGTAGAGTTCGACGGCGGTAGGCGTGTAACTGGATGGACGGATGATCATGAAACTGCTGAACCTTCCAATCATCGTCAAAGCTGCATTGATGTCGGCGCTAGTCCTGGCGACGGCGTCCGCGAGCGCGTTGCCGATCTTGCGCTGGGAGACTGCACTGCAGCAGTCCCCGGACGCTCAGATCGTCTTGTTCGATAGCGCGGCGGGTCTGGCGAGAGGTGGTCAAGTCTCGATCAGCGCTACGGATGAGATGCTCTTTTCGCACATGGGGCGCAATGGTGGGCATCACCAAATCGTCGCGTTCCGCGGCGAAGACGATTCGGTCATGATCGGCTACTACGCAACGGGCCCGTGGGCCAAGACACAGCTGCTGCGCTACTGGCAGGACACGCCTGTTTTGCCCATCGTTGAGACAGTGTCCGGCTTGCCCGAACCGTCTACAGTTGCGTTGCTCGCGCTCAGCTTGTTCGCTGTGCTCACCTTGAGACGTCGTCATACGACCGCTGACGTTTCGTGCTCCAACGGAAGAGAAGCGGCTTCGGGCCGCTTTTTTTTGCCCGCTATCCACGCATCAGGCGTTGGCCGCGGCGGCGATCGGTATCCTTCGCTCCGCGAGCAAGCAGCGCTTGCTCGTCGGATATATGAAGCATTGCGTATGAGCTGGTCTTTCTGTCTCGCCCGCGGTGAGAGGCGGCGATGGCTTCTGGCGGCGCTCGCTTTGGCGCTGCTTGGTTGCGCAAAGGAGAGCCCGGATCGGCTTGTGGCGTCTGCTCATCGCTATCTCGCTCAAGGGGAGACCGCTGCGGCAGCAATTCAGGTGCGCAACGCCCTACAGCAAAAGCCGGAAGACGGTGCGCTCCGACTGCTACTGGGACGCATACTGCTGGATAGCCGAGATCCAGTTTCAGCCGGCCACGAGCTCCGCAAGGCGCTGCAGTACGGACAGTCGCAAGATTCGGCGCTGCCGCTGTTGGCGCGCGCGATGCTCGAGCAAGGCAAGGCTGAAGAACTGCTAAGGGAATTTGGCCCAGGTGCGGGCTCAGCTCCGGGTGCACGTGCGCTTACTGCGCCAGAGTCGGAAGCCGCGTTCAAGTCAGTACTCGGCCAAGCGCAGTTGCTCACCGGACGAACAGCGGATGCGGCATTGTCTTTCCGCGCTGCCGCGTCTGCCGTACCTGGTGATGTGCCGGCGCAAATCGGGCTCATTCGAGTCCAGGCCATCGAAGGCAAGCTGGAGGAGGCAGCGCAAGCGGCAGAGCATTTGAGTGCCGCGCACCCGCATTCAGCCGGAGCGCACATGTTGGTCTCGGATCTGCGATCGCTGCGCGGGGATCGTGCCGGGTCCATCGCAGCGCTTGAACAAGCCGTGCGCGCCGAGGGCAGGGACGTAGCGGCGCGCTATGCGCTGGTGGCAGCATTAATCGGCGCGCAGCGATTTGACGCGGCAGCGACGCAGTTGGATGAGGTGCGCAAGCTCGCCAAGGGTGAGCTGCAGATTCAGTATTTCGATGCCTTGATAGCGCTTGGCCAGAACAACCTCGTCAAAGCTCGCGATGCATTGGCGCGGATGCTGAAAAGCGCACCAGAACACGTGGCAGGCCTGGTACTGGCAGCCGCCGTCGAGCTGCAGGCGAAGCAGCCGTCCGCGGCAGAGACGTATTTGCGCAGAGCGATCACGCTGGCGCCGCAGCACATGGGTGCGCGACGAATGCTGGTCCGCACGTACTTGGTTTCCGATCAGCCTGCGAAAGCGCTTGAAGCTCTGCAGCCACTATTAAGCGACCGCTTCGGAACCGACCCTTCGCTTGCGATGCTGGCGGGTGAAACGTACCTCGCAAACGGAGCGATGCGCGAAGCGTCCGATTATTACAAGGTTGCTTCCCAGCAGGCTGCACAGAATGCCGTCGCGCGGATGCGCTTGGCGCAGATCGCTCTTGTGACAGGCGACGCCGAGGTTGGCATCAAGGAGCTCGAAGCGCTGACAGCCGCCGCGGGTGCGCCGACGCAGGCGGATCACGCGCTAATTACCGGTTATATGCGCAACAACCAGCTGGATCGAGCGCTGCAGGCGGCACAACGTCTCGCAGCAAAAGAGCCGGATCGTCCATTGGCCTATCAGCTGCTGGGTTCGGTCTATGTGGCTGCAAAAGATTTCTCAGCCGCGCGCGAACAGTTCACCAAGGCGCTCGATGTGGCGCCTGGTTATCTGCCGGCTATTGCCGGGCTGAGCAATCTCGATATCGCTGCGAACCGGCCGGCCGATGCCCGGCAGCGCTTCGATGCCGTCGTTGCCAAGGAGCCGGCCAACGAGCAAGCCCTGCTTGGTCTGGCAGGTGTGATGGCCAGGACCGGGGCGCCGGCGGCGGAGATTGCCAGTACGCTACAGCGTGCGATCAGGGCCAATCCGCAGTCGAGCAGCGCACATCTCGCGTTGATTGCACACTTTCTGCGGCTGAAAGAAGCGAACCTGGCGCTGTCGGCCGCGCAGGAGGCGCGCGCCGCACTGCCAAACGACATCCGGATCCTGTATGCCCTTGGACGCGCGCAGGAAGCAGCGGGGCAGACCAACCAGGCAGCCGATACGTTTAACCGACTGGCATCACTCAAACTGCCGTCGACGTTGCCGTTGATGCAGTCGGATCTGGCAGAACGTGCACTGCGGGCGGGCAATCTGTCTTCAGCCGCCGCGCTCTACCGGGATGTTGTCGAACGAGATCCGAATGATTTCGTTGCGCTTAACAATCTCGCGTGGGCGGCCGGGCAGTTGGGTGACCCGAAAGCGATCGAATATGCGCAACGAGCGGCGCGAATTGCTCCGCAAAACGCAGCCGTGCTGGAGACGCTGGGCTCTCTGTTGGTGGCCAAGGGAGAGGTCCGCAAAGGCGTCGAGTACCTGCGCAAGGCGGCCGCACTTGCCCCCGAGCGCCCAGAAATCCGCCTCAGCTATGCGAAGGCGTTGATCAAGGCCGGCCAGAAAGACGTCGCCCGGTCAGAGTTGGAAGCGTTGCAGGCGACTGCTGCCGATTTCGCGGGCAAGTCCGAGATCGCGGGTGTGCTAAAGAGTCTTTAGTGCGCATCCATCTTTTCGCTTGGAGGACATCATCGACACCAGTGTGGTTGCCATCATCGGGCTCGGCTATGTGGGGTTGCCGTTGGCGGTCGAGTTCGGGAAAAAGCGCCGAACCATCGGACTTGATGTTTCGGCGGCGAAGGTCGAGGCATATCGCAACCACCGTGACCCGACCGGTGAGGTCAGTCGCGAAGAGTTCGCGGCGGCGACCCGACTTGAGCCGACCACCGATGCCGCGCGACTGCGCGAAGCGGACTTCGTCGTCGTAGCGGTGCCGACTCCGATTGATGAAGCGCATCAGCCGGACTTTGGTCCGCTGGTCAGCGCAAGTGTGGCGGTCGGTCGCAATCTGAAGCAGGGCGCCACCGTCGTCTTCGAATCGACCGTTTACCCCGGTGCGACCGAGGAAGTCTGTATTCCTATTATCGAGCGCGAGTCCGGTAAACGCTGGAAGAGCGATTTTTTTGTCGGCTATTCGCCCGAGCGAATTAATCCCGGTGATCGCGAACACACGCTGACGCGCATCGTCAAGGTCGTGGCGGCCGATACTCCGGCCACGCTCGAACGGGTGGCGCAGATGTACGGGTCAATCATTTCTGCCGGCGTTTACAAGGCATCAAGCATCAAGGTCGCCGAGGCCGCCAAGGTGATCGAGAACACTCAGCGCGATCTGAACATCGCGCTGATGAACGAGTTGTCGCTGATCTTCCACCGGATGGACATCGACACAATGGAAGTATTGCAAGCAGCCGGAACGAAGTGGAATTTTTTACCATTCAGACCCGGACTGGTCGGCGGCCACTGTATCGGTGTCGATCCGTACTACCTGACGCACAAGGCGGACAAGCTCGGATATCACCCGCAGGTGATACTGGCCGGGCGGCGCATCAACGACGGCATGGGCAAGTTCATCGCCGAGCAAACTGTCAAGAGCTTGATTCAGTCAGGCGTGGCTGTAAAAGGTGCACACGTGATCGTGCTGGGCTTGACTTTCAAGGAAAACTGCCCGGATTTGCGTAACTCGAAGGTGATCGACGTCATTCGCGAGCTTCAGTCCTACGGTGTTGCCGTTACTGTGCATGATCCGGTCGCAGACCCGCAGGAGGCGCTGAGCCACTACGAGCTGCCGCTTGCCTCGTGGGAAGATCTCCCTCGCGCTCACGCGCTGGTTGCCGCAGTTGCTCACGAGGTATTCAGGCGCCGCCCGGTTGACGAGCTAATGGAAAAGCTCGTTCCCGGCGCACTCTATGTCGATGTGAAGTGCCAGGCGGATGCCGACGCGCTGCGAAGCCGCGGCGTGACGGTCTGGCGACTCTAGAGCGGGCGCTAGTCCCAGCGGCAAGTGGTAGTCCCAACGGCAAACGGTAGTCCCCAAGCGCCGCGACAAAAACGTGGGATGCCCAGTCGTCGGAATTCGACCGGCGGCCATTGCTCCGCACCATTCGGCCGTATACGCTTTTTCTTGCTGTACGTATCGCTCGCGATTTCACATTTGGCGACGCGTTTTCCTGCGGTCATTTCGCCAAGTGTTGTCAAAATGTTGTTTAATGGGAACAAGCGCTGCTACAGCGAGTGCTAATGCGGCATCGGGCGATGAACTGTCCGGCAACACTGCGTGAAACTTTCGTCATGCTCGGTAGCATTGTTGAAACTTTGCGCAGCCACAATAAATTGCGATCTGTCCGGGACGAGGCAGAGTGACTAATAGGGGAATCGGGACGGGGAAAGAAAGGAACTGCAGTGCTGAGTTTGTCACGTCGTCAATTTTCGGCCGGGGCCCTGACCGAAATGGCGGTGTTCGCCTTCTGTTGCACCTCGACGATGTTGCTGGCCGCGCTGTTGCACCTGGGGCCGTACGGCATCGGAAGCGTGTCAGTTGTCGTTCCCGCTATTCAGTTTGCGCTGATCATGACCGCGCTGGGCGTCGTGTTCAGTCTGTTTCGCGTCGGTGAGCCGAAGTCACTATCGGTCGTATTCATCCGCACCGCGATCGTATTGGCGGTAGGATTTCCAATCGCGTATGTAGTATTTGGCCATGTGACGGGCGGCTCGCTCGCTCGCCAGATTCTCGCATCCGCCAGCTTGTACGCGCTCGCCAGCGTCGTGCTGATCCGAGCAGCAATATCCACGGTGCTGGACACAGGCATCGGTTTGCAGCGCGTGCTGATTGTGGGGACCGGCCCTGAAGCGCTCGCCGTCGAGAGAGCCATCAATCAGATGGGTCCGCGCCGGTCTGTGGTTGTCGGTTTCTATCCGACAGGAACGGACGATGATCCGGCAGGCGTCAATGTCGGCGGCACTGCGTCGCGCTTTCCACGCTCGATCGAACTGCCTACGATCGTTGAGCGCTTTAAGGTCGACGAGGTCATCGTCGCCGTGCGCGAGCAGCGTGGCGGGGTCCTGCCGATTCGGGATCTGCTGGAATGCCGCGTTTGCGGCGTGCCGGTGCACGATCTGTCGGCATTTTACGAGCGTGTTCGCGGCGAAGTGCCGATCGAATCGCTGAAGGCAAGCTGGCTCATTTATGGTGACGGCTTTGCGCAGCATGCCACTCGCACGCTCGTCAAACGGGTGTTTGATTTGGTGCTTGCCAGCCTTCTCCTCGTGCTCGCCGTGCCGGTGATGGCGGCGGCGGCATTAGCCATCTTCGTGGAAAGCGGCGCGCCGATATTCATTCGGCAGCAACGAGTGGGTCGCCATGGCCGGCCGTTTCTGTGCGTCAAGTTCCGCAGCATGCGAACCGATGCTGAGCACGATGGCGTTGCGCGTTGGGCAAGCGCTAACGACGCACGCGTAACCCGAGTTGGCCGGGTACTGCGTAAGCTGCGAATTGACGAACTACCTCAACTGTTCAATGTGCTGAGCGGTGAGATGAGCTTGGTTGGGCCTCGACCCGAGCGCCCATCGTTTGTGGCTGGCCTGAAGGAACAGATTCGTTTTTACGACCTGCGCCACAGTATCAAGCCCGGTGTCACCGGCTGGGCGCAAATACGTTATCCCTATGGCGCGTCGGTCGACGACTCGCAGCGCAAGCTGCAATACGACCTGTACTACGTCAAGAATCATTCGCTCTCGCTGGATGCGCTGATTCTGGTGGAGACGGTGCGGGTCGTCCTGTTTGGCGAGGGCGCGCAATAGCCGGATAGCCATGTTGGCCTCATCGAGGGCCTTGTAATAGACTGATTCACTGGGCGGGCAGCTCTTTGCCTTCATGGATTCCAGGTCGGCGCCGCTACGGCGCATGGCGTTAGGTACAAACTTTCGGCAAGGGAAAGAACGATGATGCAAGCAAAAAATACGGCGCGTGTCATTGCACTTCTGGGGTTGTCGTCACTGCTGGCAGCGTGCGCGAGCTCATATCCGCCAGCGCCGACATCGGCGGCGAGCCCGGACTATCGATATGTGATCGGGCCGCTTGACACGCTCAATATCATTGTCTGGCGCAACCCCGAGTTGTCGGGGACGGTATCGGTGCGGCCCGATGGCCGCATCTCCACGCCGCTGGTGCAGGATGTTCCGGCGCTAGGCCGGAACCCTGCCGAACTGGCGGGCGATCTCGAGCAGGCGTTGGGCAAGTACATTCGCGATCCACAGGTGACCGTGATGGTGACCAATTTTGCCGGGTCGTCGAGTGAACAGATTCGCATCATCGGTGAAGCAGTAAAACCGCAGGCAATTCCGTATCGGCAGAACATGACGGTGCTCGACGTCATAATCATGGCCGGCGGACTGACCGACTTTGCCGACGGCAACAAGACAGTGCTGGTGCGAGGCTCGGAGAAGGGTAAGCAGTACAGCGTGCGCCTCGCGGATCTCGTGCGCCGTGGCGATATTTCGGCGAATGTCGACGTGCGCCCGGGCGACGTGCTGATCATTCCGCAGGGTTGGTTCTGAAAATCGAATTGCGCATTTGCGTCCGTTGAGCGAATGGCGCACAGCTCACCAGGTCAGATTGGATCAATGGACGAGATTCTTCGCCAGGTCTTGACGATCGCCGGCGACATGTGGCGGCACCGCTGGATGGGCTTGGCCGTCGCGTGGCTGGTTGCCCTCGTCGGTGGCGTAGCGTCATGGCGGACTCCTGATCGCTACGAGTCCAGTGCACGTGTTTACGTCGATACGCAAACCGTCTTGAAGCCTTTGATGGCCGGATTGACGGTAGAGCCGAATATCGAACAGCAGATCGGCATGCTGGCGCGCACGATCATTGCTCGGCCGAACATCGAGAAGATCATGCGCGACGCCAATCTGGACGTGTCGATCACATCGCAGATTGAGCGCGATCAAATGGTCGATGACGTGACCAAGCGGATCAAGTTCACCGGTGTCCGCGAAAATATCTACACCATCAGTTATCAGGACACGAGCCCGGAACGTTCCAAGCGCGTGGTGCAGACTCTGCTCTCACTCTTTGTCGAATCGGGGCTCGGTAATAAACGACGCGACAGCGAGGCTGCGCGTCGCTTTATCGACGATCAGATAAAGAGTTACGAACAGAAGCTGTCGGAAGCCGAGAATCGGCTAAAGGGATTCAAGCTTAAGAATCTGGGGTTCGCCGGCACAGGGGGAGACTACTTCGCGCGCATGAGCGGGCTGTCCGAAGAAGTTGCCAAAGTGCGTCTCGAATTGCGGGCAGCCGAAGAAGCACGCGATGCCTATCGCCGCGAACTGGCGGGAGAGGATCCTGTGATGCTGCCGGACGTGGGTCCCGCTACAGCGGGCCAACGCTTCCGAGTACGACGCCCGCATCGACACGCAACGCAAGCAACTTGACGAACTGCTGCGCCGCTATACCGACCAGCACCCGGATGTGGCTGCTACGCGCAGACTCATCGCTCAACTCGAAGAGCAGAGGAAGGAGGAAATCGACGCGCGTCGCAAGGTCGCTGCGCAAACGCCACCCAAACTATCCGCCTCGACCAATCCGGTTTTTCAACGTATCAAGATTTCGTTGGCGGAAGCCGAGGCCAACATCGCGGCATTGCGGGGGCGCCTCGCTGAAACCGAAGGGCGTCTCGCGCAGTTGCGCGCCGTTGCCGGCAAGGTACCCGAGATCGAAGCGGAGTTGGCGCAGATGAACCGCGACTACGATGTGCTGAGGAAGAACTACGAGCAACTGGTCTCGCGCCGCGAGGCGGCGTTGCTGTCGGAGGATGTCGACGCTGC
The DNA here is from genome assembly GCA_963824935.1 of uncultured beta proteobacterium. Lineage (GTDB taxonomy): Bacteria > Pseudomonadota > Gammaproteobacteria > Burkholderiales > Burkholderiaceae_F > JACCZX01. Next base: position 129,961 of record CAWGRF010000002.1, read on the forward strand.
CGGGGTGGCCGAGTTCCGAATCATCGAGCCGCCGCGCATTGCGCCGAAGCCGGTGTTTCCGAATCGGTTCGCGCTAATGTTTCTAGTACTGCTGGCAGCGCTCGGCGCGGGTCTGGCGTCGAGTTATGCGATGGCGCAGGTGTTCCCGACGTTTCATGGAGTAGCAGCGCTACGCGCGTTCACACAGCGGCCTGTGCTCGGCAGCGTTTCGATCCTCGAAACCGGTCGGATGCTTTGGCGGAGGAGGTTCGCCAATGCAGTCTTTGCAAGCGGGTTCGCAGCGCTGATAGTCGCTTACGGTGCGTGGGTGACATGGGTATCGATGAGCGCGCGAGTCTGAGGAATCTGCGTTGAACACGATTGAAGAAGCTGCTCGCCGTCTGGCGCAACTGCGAAGTGCAGGGGTCGACACGCCGGCGGAGCCCGGAACCGGGCCCGCGGCTCCAACGCTTGAAGTCAATGGCGACGGTAGCGGGCGAGCCGTTTCAATGCGCGTCAGTGTTGAGCGCGAGTTCGGTACGCGTCTTGGCGGAGGTGACGCTCGAGCGGACCGGCTCGATCAGGTCTGCGTCGCCGCAGGTTGAGATCGACCTGGAACGACTCTCGAAAATGGGCTACGTCTCGCCGCAGGCACCGGCGTCGCGCCGCGCCGAGGAGTTCCGCATGGTCAAACGGCCGCTGCTGACTAATGCTCGCGGCAGCTCGTCAGCGCCGGTTTTGCGGGCTAACCGCATCATGGTGACGAGTTCTCTGGCAGGCGAGGGTAAGACGTTCGTTGCGATCAACTTGGCGTTGAGCATTGCAGTGGAACGCGACTTCACCGTACTGTTGATCGACGCGGACGCCACGCAGCCTGCGGTATTCCGGCGGCTGGGGCTGCCTCCGGCAAAGGGCCTGCTCGATGTATTGAGCGACCCCAATCTCGATGTACAGACGGTGTTGCTGCCGACGAATGTCGAGCGGCTCTCATTATTGCCGGCAGGAACGTTAGACGAACAAGCAACCGAATTGTTGGCTAGCAAGAGGATGAGCTCGCTGGTTGACAAACTTGCGTCGCGGTTTCCGAACCGGATTCTGGTGTTCGACGCGCCGCCGTTGCTCGGCTCGACCGAATCACGCGTGCTCGCTGCGCACATGGGGCAGGTGGTGTTAGTGATCGAGGCCGACCGCACGCCACAGGGCCAGGTCGCCGACGCACTGGCGACGCTCGAGAGCTGTCCGGTGGTCATGACGCTGCTGAACAAGGCGTCATCTTCGGAGGCTGGCTCATACTACGGCTCGCGCAGCAGCTGAGGACGCCGGTGCGAGGGCCCCTTACCGGCGACGGCAGAGCCCCCACCACCCGTAGGGCACTCAAGCGTTTGAGTAGCCGGTCGTGGCGCTCATTTGCTCCGATTTTCTTCCCGCTTGGGCTTACTTCTTTTTGCGCGAACCCGGCAATGGCACAGCGGTGGATCATAGAGCCCAGTATCGAAACACAGGCCACGTTTACCAATAACGCGAACTATGACACTGGTGCGCAGCGTGAAAGTGATCTGATATTCAACGTGCTACCGCATGTCAGTTTCTCGCGCGAGGGGCCGCGCCTGCGCGTAAACGGCTCCGCGTCGCTGAACGCAATTGGCTACGTGGACGGCACGCAAACCAGCCGCCTCCTGCCGCAGGCAAACATTCTGGCCAATCTCGAGGCGATCGATCGGTTTTTCTTTGTCGACGCCTCGTTGCTGGCGAATCAAGAGGTACTGAACCCCTTTTTGCCGCGTTCAGACGATGCATCGACGTTCAACAAGTACACCTACATACAGGGTCAGATCGCGCCGTACTTTCAAGGGGATTTCGCAACGAATTGGCGTTATCTGGTGCGTAGCGATAATTCCTATACCTACACGACGCAAACCGACGCGCCGCTTGGCGACTCTTACTTCGGCCGGCACGTGGCCGAAATCGCTCGCGCGCCAACGCCATTGGGCACCTCGCTGCGGGTTCAAAGGGATGTGACCCGGTTTATCGATGCGCCTGAAGGCAGCGATCAGCAACTCGACACTGCGCTGGCGACCATCAGCTATGCGTTCACACCGCAATTTACGGCCGGCCTTCGGGGCGGTTACGAACGCACGGATTACACGGCCGAAGAAACGTCGGGTCCGATTTACGGCGTTGAGTTTGCATGGGCGCCGAGTCCTGACACACGGCTTGCCGGCTTCTGGGAAAGCCGCTTTTTTGGTCCGAGTTACCAGTTTGACTTCTCCAATCGGCAGCGCCGCTTTGCGACCAATCTTTCGTTTTCGCGCTCGCTCAGCGTGTACCCGGAACTCCTCTTCGAATTGCCAACGACTGGCAACGTTGCGAACTCGTTAGACGCGATCCTGACTGCGCGCTTCCCCGATCCAGTTGAACGCGCACGGCAGGTGCAGGATCTGATTGCGCGCCAGCGGCTACCGTCATCGCTCCCGGGCGGAATCAACATATTTTCGCAAAGCGCCAACATCGTGACCTCGGCCACGGGTACTTTCGCGTTGATCGGCGTGCGCAACACGTTGGCGCTGACGCTGTATTACGTGAAGACCGTTTTGCTGCCTGACGCGGCGATTCCGCCGACCTTCATTCTCTTCAACGACAATATTCAGAAGGGCGCCTCGCTGTCGTTCAGTCATCAGCTGAGCCGGATAACGTCGCTCAATGCAACTGCCAGTCGGCTTCAAACGCGTGGCGTGGCCCCTTCGACGGGAACCATCACCGATCAGGTGACGGGAATCACCGATCAGGACATCTTCCAAATGCAAGTCAGTCGCCAGCTGACCCCCCGCAGCAGCGCGTTTGTAGGCGCTCGGTATCAACAAACAGATACAACCTCCGGCTTCACCCGCGACAGCGAGGCGGCGATTTTCGTTGGATTTTTTTACCGGCCGTAGGTCTGCCATGTACGAAGACTTCTATGGACTGACCGGCAAGCCGTTCCAGCTGAGCCCCGATCCGGCTTTCTACTTCGGCAGCAAGGGGCACAGCAGCGCGTTTGCATATCTGAAGTACGGTGTGTACCAAGGCGAAGGATTCCTGGTCGTCACCGGCGACATCGGCACCGGCAAGACCACGTTAGTGCGTGCGCTGCTCAACGAACTGGATACCCACGAAGTGCTGGCGGCGCAGATCGTCAGCACGCAGCTCGATGCCGACGATCTGCTGCGCTCAGTTGCGACTGCCTTCGGCGTCAACGTGCGCCCCGACGGCAAGGCGCATTTGCTGGCAACGATCGAAGCGTTTCTGCTGACAACTTTTCAGAGCGGGCAGCGGGCGTTGTTGATCGTCGACGAGGCGCAAAACCTGGGTGCGCGGTCGCTTGAAGAGCTGCGCATGCTTTCGAACTTCCAGTGCGGTGACCACGCTCTGCTACAGAGCTTTCTGATCGGTCAGCCCGAGTTGCGGATGCTGATGCGATCGCCGCTAATGGAGCAGTTCCGGCAGCGGGTCATCGCGTCGTATCACCTTGGACCCCTGGACATGGCCGACACGCGTGCCTATGTGGAACACCGGCTCGGCTTTGTCGGTTGGAAAAACGATCCGCAGTTCGAAGCTGATGCGTTTGTCGAAATCCATCGGGTCACCGGCGGCGTTCCGCGCCGAATCAACTCGCTGTGCAATCGGGCCTTACTGGCCGCGTATCTCGGCGAAAAGCACGTCCTTGGCCATGCGGATATCGTGGCCGCCGCTTCTGAAATGGCGAACGAGCTGGGCGCCGACCTCGCGGTGCAGCCGGCGCCTGCGGTGCGGCGCGAAGCGGCGGCGAGCTCATCAAAGCGCGAGTCCGCGCCGAGCCGGAGGCGGTCGAATCGGTGCGCGGCCTCTCGCTGCGATTACCGAAAGGATCGAACAACTTGAGCGTAACGTCGATGGACTGTTGAGCATCGTGCGGGGCATCGTTGAGCCTGAGCGCGCGCTGCCGGATGAAGAGACTCGGGGTCCAGCTCGATCATCCAAGGGCAGGTGACATGCCCTCGGGCCGCGGTCCGGTGTTATGCGTCGTAGGTGCACGGCCCAACTACATGAAAATGGCGCCGTTGTTGAGAGCCATTGAAGCACGCGCCGACATGCCGCCGGCTGTGCTGATTCATACCGGGCAACACTACGATTTCAACTTGAACGATCGTTTGTTCGTCGATCTCGACCTGCCGGCGCCGGATGTCAACCTGGACGTCGGCTCGGCTTCGCATGCGGCCCAGACGGCTGAAGTGATGAAGCGCTTCGAGCCTGTGATCGACCACTATCAACCGTCGTGTGTCGTAGTGGTGGGCGACGTCAATTCGACGCTCGCGTGCAGCCTGGTCGCTTCAAAATTGGACGTGCCTGTCGCTCACGTGGAGGCAGGCTTGCGCAGCTTCGACCGTTCGATGCCCGAGGAAATCAATCGCGTGCTGACCGATCAGATCGCTGCGCTGCTTTACACCACCGAACGCAGCGCGCACGCGAACCTTGCGCGCGAGGGAATTGACGGACAGCGCGTGCACTTCGTCGGCAACTTGATGATCGATTCGCTGCTGTCTGTGCTGCCAAGAGCAATGACAGCCGCCGATCTGTTTCGTCGCGCGGGTCTTGACCCGGCGCGGGCCGGCGCGAAGCCGGGGTACGCAGCGGTAACGCTGCATCGTCCATCCAACGTTGATGACCATCAAACGCTGTCAGGCATCGTTTCGATCCTGGGCGAAGTGGCGCAGCGCATGCCTGTCATCTGGCCGGTGCATCCGCGCACGCAAGCGAACATTGAAAAGTTCGGCCTTGACGATCTGTTGGATCGACACCGGATCATTCGTCTGCCGCCGCAGGGCTACCTTGAAATGGTGGGCCTGATGCGCGACGCCGCACTCGTGCTGACCGACTCGGGCGGCGTGCAGGAAGAGACGACCGCGCTCGGCGTTCCGTGCCTGACGATGCGTGCCAATACCGAGCGCCCGATCACGGTGGAAGAAGGCACCAATACGGTGGTTGGCGTCGAGCCCAGCCGCATCCTGGCCGTTGTCGACGATGTCATTCGCAACGGTGGCAAGCGCGGAAGGGTCCCTGAGTACTGGGATGGCAAGGCTGCGCCTCGGATCGCGGAGCACATGGCGCAGTGGCTGGCACTCTCGAGCGGCGCCAGGCAATGAACACACGCATGCGCACGGGCTTGGAGTCCGGTCAAATTTCGAACGCACTGACGATCGACGTCGAAGATTACTTTCAGGTCTCGGCGTTCGCACCGTATATCGAGCGCAGTGCGTGGGAGACCACGCCGTGCCGCATCGAACGCAATATCGAGCGAATTCTGGAGCTGCTCGACGAGCACGGTGCGAAGGCCACGTTTTTTACGCTCGGATGGCTGGCGCAGCGTTATCCGCACATCGTGCGCGCTATCAGCGCGCGCGGTCACGAAGTGGCGAGTCACGGTCACGCTCATCTGCGTGCATCCGAGCAATCGCCGGCGGAGTTCGACCATGACATCCGCGCTGCGAAACAAATGCTCGAAGATACCGCCGGAGTTGTGGTGCGCGGCTATCGCGCGCCCAGCTTTTCAATCGGCCATGAAAACTTGTGGGCGTTCGACCGGATCGCCGCGGCCGGCTACCGTTACAGCTCGAGCGTGTATCCGGTGCGGCACGATCATTACGGAATGCCGGATGCTCCGCGCTTCCCGCATCGAGTTAAAAATGGGCTACTCGAAATCCCCATCAGCACCGCGCGTGTATTCGGTCGCAACTTGCCCGCTGGAGGCGGAGGCTATTTTCGCCTGGCACCGTATGCGCTGTCGCGTTGGGCGATCGATCGCGTCAATCGCGTTGACCAGCAGCCCGCGATTTTCTATTTCCATCCGTGGGAGATCGACCCGCAGCAGCCGCGCGTTAACGGTGTCGGTCTAAGAACTCGCTTTCGCCATTACGTCAATCTGAATCGCACCGAGCACAAATTGCGGAGACTGCTGAACGACTTTCGGTGGGAGCGGGTGGATCGCGTCTTCGACGTCGTTGCAGCGTGAAACCGGATGACGCCTGTGGCGCAATAACGGGGACGCTATCGGTCCGGCCGTTTGGGCCGAACGACGGTGCGGCCTGGGCGTCGTTCGTGCACGGCTGCGCCGACGCAACGTTCTTTCACCGTATCGAGTGGCGCGACATCATCGAAACCATCTTCGGGCATCGCACCCACTATCTGCTCGCTGAACGCGGCAGCGAGATCGTCGGTGTGCTGCCTCTGGCGCAGGTAAAAAGCCTGCTGTTCGGACACTCGCTCGTGTCGCTGCCGTTCGCTGTGTACGGTGGAGCGGCGGTAGTTGACGAGCGCGCGCGGCCGCCCCTGCACGCGGCGGCGGCAGATCTGGCGCGACGGCTTGGCGCAGACCATCTTGAGCTGCGCAACCGGACTTCTTATGAGCCCGGCTGGCCCCAGCAAGACCTGTTCGTAACGTTTCGCAAGTCGATTGCACCCGACGAAGATGCGAACATGCAGTCGATTCCACGCAAGCAGCGTGCAATGGTGCGCAAGGGAATGCAACACGGTCTTGCGAGCGAGATCGATGCAGGCGTCGGACCGGTTTTTCGAGCTGTATGCAGACAACGCGCACCGCCACGGAACGCCACCATTTGCCAAACGGTATTTCGAAGCACTGCAACGCGCCTTCGGTGAAGCATGCGAAGTAATGACGGTGGTTAACGGCGAAGGCCGGCCGGTTTCCAGCGTCCTGTCGTTCTACTTTCGCGACGAAGTGTTGCCGTATTACGCAGGCGATGTCGTCGAGGCCCGCGAGCTCGCGGCGAACGACTTCAAGTATTGGGAGCTGATGCGGCGCGCATGCGCGCGCGGCTGCCGCGTCTTCGACTACGGCCGCTCCAAACGCGCAGCAGGCTCATTTGACTTCAAGAAAAACTGGGGCTTTGCGCCGCAGCCTCTGCATTACGAATACAAGCTGCTTAAAGGCCGCGGCATCCCGCAGAACAATCCATCGAATCCGAAGTACCGAGCGGCGATCGGACTATGGCGTCGGCTGCCACGGCGATTGTCAACGCGCTCGGGCCGTCGATCGTGCGCAATCTCGGATAGAGCGATGCGCACGATGGAGCCCATTTTGCTTCTGGTTCACCGCATTCCCTTTCCACCGAACAAGGGCGACAAGATCGCTCGCACCATTTGTTGCGCCATCTTGCGGAGCGCTATCGGGTGCATCTGGGAACGTTCATCGACGACCCTGAGGATGCCGATACATGTGCGAGCTCGACGAGCTGGTGCGCTTCACACTGCGCTGCGTACGATTACATCCGCGCTCGGCCCGCTGCGAAGCGTCAATCGGGCATTTTTCACCGGGGAGCCGCTAACGTTGCCGTATTACCGCAGCGCCAGTTGCACCGTGGGTCGAGGCGACGGTTGGCGGAAACGATATTCGCAAGGCAGTCGTCTTTTCGACGGCGATGGCGCAGTACGTCGAGCGGCTGCGCGATTTGCGCGTGGTGCTCGATCTGGTCGACGTCGATTCCGCCAAGTGGACGCAGTACGCCGAACCGGCACGCCTGGCCCTTTCGTTTATCTATCGGCGCGAGGGTGCGAAGCTGCTCGCTGTCGAGCGCAGCGTGGCAGCGCAGGCTGCCGCTACTGTGCTCGTCACGCGCGGCGAGGCCGACTTGTTCATGCACGGCTGGCGCCGGAATGCAACGGCCGCGTACACGTGATCGAAAACGGTGTCGACACGAACTATTTCGCGCCGCACTGATGATCGTGCCGTCACCTTATGCGGTCGGCGAGGCGCCGATCGTGTTTACCGGCGCGATGGACTACTGGCCGAATGTCGACGCAGTTTCATGGTTTGCGCGCGAAGTTCTGCCGCGACTGGTGCAGCAATGGCCAGAGGCTCGCTTCTATGTGGTCGGCATGAACCCGGCAAAAGCGGTCCGCGCGCTCGCCGCTGACGCGCGCGTGAGTGTCACCGGCAAGGTGGCGGATGTGCGACCTTACCTTCAGCACGCAGCCGCGGTGGTGGCTCCGCTGAGATTGGCGCGCGGAATTCAAAACAAGGTTCTCGAAGCAATGGCGATGGGCAAGCCAGTGGTAGTGTCGGCGTCGGCGGCGAGCCGAATTACTGCTGTGCCTGGGGTTGATTTCGAAACCGCCGGGGATGCCGAGGAATTCTGTCGCAAATTGCTGAGGGTGATGCGACCCGAAGTGGGCCACACAATGGGGCAGCACGCCCGTGCACGAGTCGTCGCGGATTACTGCTGGGCGCGCAACTTATCGGCGTTCGACAAGTTGCTTGAGCCGGAGTCGTGTGCAGATGCAGGCGTTGCGAGGGCAGGCGATGCACGCTGACGTACGGTCCGGTTCACCGGCCGGGCCGTCGTTTGCGACCCGCGACCGCATGCGGGTCACGCTGCTGTTCGCGCTGCTTGTTGTTTTGATCCTCGCGATAGTGTGGCCGATCACCCGATCGATGGTCGACACGTGGCAGCATTCTTCAACGTATGGCCACTGTTATGTGGTCATCCCACTCGCGATATGGATGGCGTGGCGGGAATCTGCTGGGTTTGCCTTGGTGCCGTTGCAGCCGTTCTGGCCAGGACTCGCGGTTGTTGCTGCGGTCGGCTTCATAGGCCTTCTTGGCGAGCTAACGAGCACTGCCATCGTCACGCAGTTTGCCGCGATCGGCATGGTAGTGGCCACTGCGTTAACCGTGTTTGGCTGGCGTTGGGCGCACCGATTGGCGTTCCCTCTTGGATTTCTTTTTTTTGCGGTGCCGTTTGGTGACGGATTATTGCCGTTGTTGACGGAGTGGACGGCCGACGTGACGATATGGGCGCTACGCACGACCGGAATTCCGGTTTATCGAGAAGGCAACTATTTCGTTGTTCCAAGCGGCAGTTGGTCAGTTATCGAAGCGTGCGGCGGCGTCCGTTACTTGATTGCCGCGCTGATGACCGGTTGCATCTTTGCATGGTTGCAGTATCGCGCGCCAATCAGACGCATCGCTTTTGTCTTGCTCGCGCTGTCAGCTGCGTTGTTCGCTAACTGGCTTCGTGCGTATTCGATCGTGCTGATAGGCCACTTTTCGGATAACCGGATCGGTACTACTGGTGTCGACCATAACTGGTGGGGGTGGTTAATCTTTGGGGCGGCGATGTTCGCGCTGTTTGCCGTCGGGATGCGCTGGACAGACAAGAAAGATGAAACACGTTTACAGCGCGCTGCGGGCGAAGACGCGCCTGCAGTCTCCAGTTACGCAGTTGCATCGTCCCTCGCTGCCAGCCTGCTGATGGTCGCGGCGTGGCCGGCGGCGGCTGCGTGGATGGAGTCACACGTTGACTCCCGTCCGATCGTGATCAAGGCGATCGAGCCACGCGGCGGCTGGCAAGCGGCGCCGACTGCGGTCGGTGATTGGACCCCCGAGCTTGTCGCACCTTCTGCTGTGGACGTTCAGACCTTTGTTCGCGGCAGCAGCGTGGTCAGTGTCTATCGGGGCCTGTACCGCAACCAAAGGCAGGGCGCCGAGTTAGTCAATACGATGAACCAGATTGTCAGCAGCGAGAGCAAACGTTGGCGACTGACGGAAAGTAGAGCTTTAAAGGTTCGCTTGAACGGAGTGCCAGCGGTGATAAGAGCCGCGGCGGTGCGAGGAACTAGCGAACAGTTCCTAATCTGGCACTGGTACTGGCTTGCAGGCGAAGCCACCAGCAGCGACGTACGTATGAAGATTCAGCTAGCGCTTCGGCGGCTGGTAGCGGCGTCAGATACCGCGGCATGGGTCGCGGTTTATACGTCAGTGGGCGATGACGTGAGTGTCGGCACGCGCACGTTGAGTGACTTTGCGGAAACAATGTCCGGCCCGATCGATGCTTCACTTGAGGCGACAGCGGCCCGATGATCGACAGCCGCCAGCCGCTGATCGCACATGTCGTGTACCGCTTCGATATCGGCGGACTGGAAAACGGTGTCGTGAACTTGATCAATCGATTACCGCAGGCCAGCTGGCGGCACGCGGTGGTGGCGTTGACCGAAGTTTCGCCTGCATTTGCAAAGCGCGTGCAGCGACGAGACGTTCAGTATCTGTCGCTGCGCAAGCCCCCGGGCCACTTATTGACGCTTTACCCGCGCTTGATGCGAATGTTTCGAGAGTTGCAGCCGGCGATCGTTCACACGCGCAACCTGGCTGCGCTCGAAGCCGTCGTGCCCGCATGGGCCGCCGGCGTCCCGGCGCGCATCCACGGCGAACATGGGCGCGACGCCATCGACCCCGACGGCGCGCGGCGCCGGTATCAGTGGGTACGCCGCGCTTACAGTCCGTTCGTGTCGCGCTACGTCGCAGTGTCGGAAGATCTCGAGCGCTACTTGCGCAATCGTGTTGGTATCGCCGCCGATCGCATCGTGCAGCTTTATAACGGAGTCGACACGGAGCGATTTCATCCGGTCGACAAAGGCGCCGCGATCGATGGTTGTCCATTTGGCCGTCCCAAGCACTGGCTGGTCGGCACCGTGGGTCGCATGGATCACGTGAAAGATCAGAGTGCGCTGGCGCGCGCCTTTGTGCTTGCGTTGCGCATGCGTCCGGGAGCCAGGGATCGCATGCGGCTGCTCATGGTCGGCGAAGGCGCGTTGCGCGCCGAGTCCGAACGCATTCTTGATGACAGCGGCGCGCGTGACCTGGCGTGGTTCGCTGGCGAGCGCGATGATATTGCCGGGATCATGCGCGGCCTCGACTGCTTCGTGCTGCCATCACGCGGCGAAGGTATCTCAAACACGATTCTCGAAGCGATGGCTTGCGCGCTACCGGTCGTGGCCACGCGTGTCGGCGGCAACACGGAACTGATCGAAGATGGCCTTACCGGTCGGATAGTGCCGGCCGCTGACCCGCTTGCCCTTGCACAGGCAATCCTCGGTTACTTTGCGAATCCGATGCTGGCCCGCCGGCAAGGTCGCGCTGCCCGCCATCGGGTCGAACGTACCTTCAGCCTCGACCGCATGGTCGACAGTTACCATCAGTTTTATCTCGCAGCACTCCGAAGCGGCGGTCACCTAGCGGCGCATTCCGGACCCAACCTGCCCTCGGCGGAAAGCTAAAATTAGTCATGTGCGGCATCGTGGCCATCATTGATTTGCGGGGGCGCCGACCGATAGACCGTGACACGCTGGTTCGGATGAATGAGTCGCAGCATCATCGCGGACCCGATGAGGGCGGACTGCATCTCGCACCCGGCGTCGGCCTCGGACACCGCCGACTTTCGATCATCGACTTGGCGACCGGTCAGCAGCCGCTCTATAACGCTGACCGATCGGTCGTCGTGACCTACAACGGCGAGATTTACAACTACCGGGAACTGATCGCTGAGCTGTCCGAGCTCGGATACGTGTTCCGCACTCGCAGCGACACCGAGGTGATCGTGCATGCCTGGCAGGCGTGGGGCGAACGGTGCGTCGACCGCTTCCGCGGCATGTTCGCGTTCGTGCTGTGGGACGAAACGCAGCAGACGGCTTTTATCGCACGCGATCGCCTCGGCGTGAAGCCGCTTTTTTACGCGTCGTTGCCCGACGGGTACCTGATAGTCGGCTCCGAACTGAAGTCGTTACTGGCGCACGGGGCGCTCGCGCGGTCGATCGATCCGCTGGCCGTCGAAGACTATTTCGCACTTGGCTATGTGCCCGAGCCGCGCACGATCTTCTCGAGCGCTGCAAAGCTGCCGCCGGGGCACAGCTTGACGGTCCGCCGCGGCGCGCCGCTTCCTGCGCCACGCGAATACTGGGACGTCGATTTCGCGCGATCAAGCACGCTGTCGGCCGCCGAGGCCTCGGTCGAGCTGGTCGAGCGCCTACGCGAGAGTGTGCGGCTGCGCATGATCTCCGAAGTACCGCTGGGCGCTTTTCTGTCGGGTGGCGTCGATTCCAGCGCAGTCGTTGCGATGATGGCCGGAGTGTCCGCGACGCCCGTCAACACATGCTCGATCTCGTTTTCTGATGCGCAATACGACGAGTCGAAGTACGCCCAGCAGGTCGCGCAACGCTACCGCACGCGGCACCACGTTGAGAGGGTCGACACCGATGACTTCGATTTGATTGACTCTCTGGCGCGCCTGTATGACGAGCCGTATGCAGACAGCTCAGCAATTCCGACTTATCGAGTTTGCGAGCTGGCACGCAAGCATGTAACAGTCGCGTTGTCGGGTGACGGCGGCGACGAAAGTTTCGCTGGTTATCGTCGCTACCGGCTGCACATGATGGAAGAGCGAATGCGGCAGCCGCTGCCGCTCGACGCTGCGCCGGCCCGTATTCGGGCTGCTGGGACGCGTGTATCCGAAGGCCGACTGGGCGCCGCGCGTGTTGCGCGGCAAGACGACATTGCAGGCGCTCGCGCGCGATTCGGTGCAGGCTTACTTTCACAGCGTGTCGATCTTGCGCGACGATATGCGCAGCCGTCTGTACTCCAACACCTTCAAGGCGAAGCTAGCCGGTTATAACGCGATCGAAGTGTTCGAAGCGTCACGCAGCGAACGCCAACCATGACGATCCGCTGTCGCTGATCCAGTATCTGGATCTGAAAACCTATCTGGTCGGCGATATCAATACCAAGGTAGACCGCGCCAGCATGGCGCACTCCCTCGAAGTGCGCGAACCGCTAATGGATCACCCACTGGTCGAATGGCTCGCCACCTTGCCGTCTTCGTACAAGCTCCGTGCAGGCGAAGGAAAGTGGTTGTTCAAGAAGGCGATGGAATCGCATTTGCCAAACGAAGTGTTGTATCGACCGAAGATGGGCTTCGCGGTGCCGCTCGAGTCATGGCTGCGCGGGCCGCTAAAGGAGCGCGTACGAGGCGCAGTGCTTGGCGGCAATCTTGCAGACACCGGGCTCTTCGATCCAGCATACCTGCGACAGTTGTTCGATCAGCACCAGTCAGGTAGCCGCGATCACAGCGCTCCGCTATGGTCGCTGCTGATGTTCGATGCGTTCGTTCGGCAGGGTGAATCGAAACCCACCGCAGAGTCGCGTGCGTTGTCGGCGTGAACTCGATGAATATGCGCATGACGAGTCCGCGCTTGCTCGTTTTCTGCTCGCTTTTTCCGAGCGCGGCGCAGCCGCAGGCCGGCTTGTTCATCCGCGAGCGCATGTTCCGCGTGGGCAAACATGTGCCGATCGTCGTCGTTGCTCCACAGCCCTGGTTTCCGGCGCAGACACTGATTAGATGGTTTCGTCCGCACTTTCGCCCAATGGCGCTGACGTACGAAATGATGGACGGCATCGCCATACACCGGCCGCGCTTCTTCTGTATTCCCGGCATCTTGAAGTGGACCGATGGCTTATTCATGGCGCTCTCTACGTTCCTAAGCGTGCGTCGAATCGTGCGCGAACATCGCGCCAATATCATCGACGCGCATTTCGGTTATCCGGACGGCTACGCGGCGCTACTGCTTAAGCGCTGGCTGCGACTGCCGGTCGTGCTCACGCTGCGTGGCAAGGAGGAGGGTCAGTCGCGCAGTGGCGTCGCGGCGCCGCTGAAGCGAGCGATCGCCGGCGCCGATCAGGTGATCACCGTGTCGGCGGCGCTGCAAGCGCTCGCGATAGAACAGGGAGCCGATCCGGCGCGGGTGCAGATCGTCGGCAACGGCGTCGATCTGGCGAAGTTCACCCCAGTGCCGCGTCTGGACGCGCGACGTCAGATCGGGCTGCCGGCCGAGGCGGAAGTGCTCGTCTCGGTTGGCACGTTAAGTGAGGGGAAAGGCTTTCATCGCGTGATTGAATGCCTGCCTGGGCTGCTCGCTTCGCATCCCACGCTGCATTTGATGATCGTCGGCGGAGCAGGACCTGCGGGTGACATGGGCCCGCAACTCAAGCGCATGGTGCGTGCGCTCGATCTGGGCAACCGGGTTCATTTTCTCGGCCCGGTGCCGCCGGATTGTGTCAATGTGGCCTTGTCCGCCGCCGATGTCTTCGTGCTGGCGACATCCTATGAAGGATGGGCCAACGTGTTTCTCGAAGCGATGGCATGTGGTCTGCCGGTGGTAACAACGAACATTGGGGGCAACCCGCAGGTCGTCAACGATCCTTCGCTGGGCCGTCTGGTTCCCCTGGGCGACTCGCATCGCTTGCAGGAAGCGATCGACGAAGCGCTGCATACTGGATGGGACCGCGTATCGATTCGCGCCTACGCCGAACGGAACTCCTGGGACCGGCGTATGCAACCATTGATCAACTCGTATTACGAAGTGCTGTCGAGCAGAGCGGGCGGGCGCGCGCAGACGCGTGAGGAGACGCCCGATGCGCGATAAGGTGCTGCGAGCCATTTATTCGACGCTGGCTCCCGCCGGCGCCAACGCGCGCCTTTCCACCCTGATCTTTCACAGAGTGCTGGCGGCGCCCGATCCGCTGCTGCCCGACGAGCCGAACGCTGCTGAATTCGAGCACCGAATGCGCTGGCTGCAGCGGCACTTCAATGTGATTCCGCTTGCCGACGCGGCGGCGCGCTTGGGCAGCGGCACGCTTCCCGCGCGGCCGTTGGCGATTACCTTCGATGACGGCTACGCCGACAACCAGCAGATTGCGGCGCCGATTTTGAGCAGACTCGGGCTGCCCGCGACGTTCTTTATCGCGACCGGCTATCTCGACGGTGGCCGCATGTTCAACGATTCGATCATCGCGGCCGTGCGCGGCTGCAAGCGAAGCAACCTCGATCTGTCCGAGCTTGCACTCGGTATTCACTCGCTTGCATCGCTCGAGCAACGCAGGCACGCGATCTCTGTGCTGTTGCCGCAGCTAAAAGGACTTGATCCTGCGCGCCGCGCAGCCAGCGCCGAACGCATTTGCCAGCTCGCCGAGATCACTCCGCCGGACGACCTGATGATGACCTCCTCGCAGGTGGCCGCGCTCGCGCGCACCGGTTTTGGTATCGGCGCACATACGGTGAATCATCCGATTCTTGCGGGGCTCGAGACGGCTGCCGCGCGCGACGAGATTCAGCTCGGTCGGCGCCGGCTCGAAGAGATCACCGGCGGTCCGGTTCGCTTGTTCGCGTACCCGAATGGCCGGCCGGGCGACGATTACACCGTTCACACCGCAGCGCTGGTCAGACAACTCGGCTTCACGGCGGCATTCACGACTGCGCACGGCGTCGCTCGCACCGGTGCAGACGCTTTTCAATTACCGCGCTTCACGCCGTGGGATCGCGGCGATCTGAAGTTCGGAGTGCGAATGGCGAGCAATCTGCTCAAAGCGAGTCCCTCCGTTGAGTCGTCGGCGATCACGCCGCTCACAAGCAAACCGGACCCCAGCAGACACGCACAATGAGAATCAGCATCTTTGGTCTCGGGTACGTCGGAAGCGTCTCCGCGGCGTGCCTTGCGCGTGACGGCCACGATGTCATCGGGGTCGATCTGAGCCCGCAGAAACTCGAACTGCTGCGGTCAGGCAAAGCGCCGATCGTCGAAGAAGGCATTCAGGAACTGACGCGCGCCGCGGTGCAATCGGGTCGACTGAGAGTTACCGACGATGCAGGCGCTGCGGTCTGCGAAACGGAACTGTCGTTCATCTGTGTCGGCACGCCGTCGTCTTCGAATGGTTCGCAGGATTTGTCCGCGGTGGGGCGGGTGGCCGAAGCGATTGGTGCGGCACTCGCACGCAAGCCGGCGTTTCACACGGTTGTGCTGCGCTCGACCGTGGCGCCAGGGACTGCTGTCGAATTGGTGCGTCCCGCGCTGGAAGCCAAAAGCGACAAACGCTCCGGCACTGACTTTGGACTGTGTTTTCAGCCAGAATTTTTGCGCGAGGGAAGTTCGATCAAAGACTACGATCACCCGCCGTTCACCGTCGTCGGCGGCGATTCGCACGAGTCGATCGAAGTGCTGCGCAAACTGTTCGGGCACTTGCCGTGTGACTTCATTGCCACCGACATTCGCACGGCCGAAGCGCTGAAGCTGGTGTGCAATGCGTTTCACGCGCTGAAGATTACGTTCGCCAATGAGGTCGGCCGCATCGCAAGTGCGCTTGACATCGATGGCCGGCAGATCATGGCGCTGGTGTGCCGCGATACTCGCTTGAACATCTCGCCGGCTTACATGAAACCAGGGTTCGCTTTCGGCGGCTCGTGCCTGCCAAAAGACCTGCGCGCACTGAATTACATCGCTCGTGCGCGGGACGTCGACACTCCCGTGCTGGGCAGCATTCTGCCGAGCAATCAGATTCACATCGATAGAGTGGTCGAGCGAGTGCTTGCGGGAAGGCGCAGAAAGATCGCGCTGCTGGGTTTGAGCTTCAAGCCCGGTACCGACGATCTGCGCGAGAGTCCGCTGGTTGAATTGGCCGAGCGGCTGCTGGGCAAAGGTCTGCAGATGTCGATTTACGACGCCGACGTCAGTCTTTCGCGGCTGATCGGCGCCAACAAGCAATACATCGACGAAGCAATTCCGCATCTGGGCCAGCTGTTGACCATCCGTGCGGAAGACGCGATCGCTGGCTCGCGAGATCGTCATTGTCGGGCAGTCGCTGCCGCCGGTGTGGGACGCCGTGTACGCGAACTGCAAGCCTGAACAGCTTGTGATCGATTTGTCAGGCGGCGCAGATCGCGCCCGCATTTCAGCGAACTACTGGGGCGTGTGCTGGTGACGAGACCGGAGCTCGTCTTCGTCTCGCCGCGGTTTTTGTTTCCGGCCGACTCAGGAGGCGCGATCCGTACCACCGAAATACTGCGCAACATGCGCGGCGGAAATTTTCGAATCCGTTTGCTGAGTCCGGCGACGCCCGATCAGCAGCAGCGTTACGCGGCACAACTCGCGGACATAGCCGATCGATGGCACTGCTGGCCGGCTTCTGCGACGAGCGTGGCACGGTGGCGACGCTTGCATTTGCTGACTTCGAAGTTGCCGCTTGCGGTGGCGTCCGATCGCTCGATGGCCGGAATGAACTCTGTCGCCCAGGCGCTCGCGCGTCATCCGCGCGTCGCTGTTTTCGACTTCCTGCATTCGGCTGTGCTTGCGCAGTGGCCTCGGACAGTTCCGTCGGTGCTGTTCACGCACAATGTGGAAGCTGAGATCGTCGAGCGCCATCTGCAACATTCGACGCAGTTCTGGAAAAAGGCTCTATGGCGCAGCCAGCTCGTCAAGATGCGTCGATTCGAGAGCGACATGCTGCGGCGCTTCGATCGCGTAGTGGCGGTGTCGGCGCGCGACGCCAAGCGATTCAAAGAAGACTATGGTGCGGATCGGGTCGACGTGATTCCGACCGGAGTCAACCTCGAGTACTTTCACTATGTGCCGAGTGAAGCCAACAACCGGGTGGTGTTCACCGGCTCGATGGATTGGCTCGCGAATATCGACGCGATCCGCTGGTTCCGCGCCGAGGTCTGGCCCAGGATCAAGACAGAGCATGCGGGCGCGACGATGACGGTCGTCGGACGTAATCCCCCACTCGACCTGTCGCAGGCTGCCTCGGCGGCGGACTGGACCATTACTGGACGAGTCGACGATATTCGACCGCACGTTCACCGGGCCGCGGTCTACGTGATTCCGATGCGTATCGGAGGCGGCACCCGGATCAAGGCGTATGAAGCGATGGCGATGGGAGTTCCGGTGGTGTCCACCGCCGTCGGGATGGAGGGCCTGGACGTACAGCCCGGAAGTCACTATCTGCAGGCTGATACGGCAGAGCAGTTCGCGCAAGCGGTTGCATCGCTGTTGTCCCGGCCGCAACTCGGACGCGCTCTTGCGGAACGGGCGCGTCGACACGTGGCGGAGCGGTACTCGAACGCAACCGTCGCGCGCGAGTTTGAGAAAGTCTGTGAGAAGGCGCTGCGATGAGTTCGATTCTTCGGCAAGAGAACTCATTGTCGACCATCGCCCGCACATTGCTGTTTGCGCTCAAGATGAAACCACCGGTGAACGCGACGGAAAACGCAAACGCGAGGGATCGGGCTGCGATGCCTTAGGATCGGGACTTCGACTGCGCACGACGTGCAAGGTCACTGCTAGCGCAACCATCAGGAAGTACGGCATGTCCCAATAGGCAAGATTAAGAAACACGCCGCCGACGAAGTAACCGATCAAACTCACCTGCACCATCTTGGCGAGCCAGTACGCCCATTTTGCGTCCGGGTCATTTCTTGTGTGCTTGACAATGCGGCGGCTCAGATCGCCACGTCAGCAGCCAGAAGAGCACGAAGAGCGCGAGTCCGACGAAACCGTGTTCTCCTAGCACCTGAAAATAGATGCTGTGCGCTGCGTGCGTTCTTTCGTACTCCGGCAAGTAGCGGCGGAACACCTCTTCGCTGTATGGCTCGAAACCACCGCCGACGAAGGGTCGATCGAGCGCCAGATTGGTCAGCATCGTCCACGTGTTGAGACGACCTTGGGCTGATTCGTCCTCCTCGTATGTGCTGATTGTATCCATGCGCTGTTCCCACGCGGGTGGCATGAACGAGTAAAAGCCGATCGCGAGTATGAAAACGACCAGTCCCAGCCGTAGCTTGCTCTTCGACTTGAGCCACAAGAATGCGGACATCGCGATGATGGCCAGCAAGCCTCCTCTCGAGTAGCTGCCAAAGACGCTCACGGCGCACAGCGCAATCGAGATGAGAATCGCGGCCCGGATCCAGCGCTTCGTCGACATGATGTAAAAATAGGCCAGCAGCGGAATCGTCATGATGACGGCAAGTGCCAATGCGTTGTTGTCTTCGATGAAGGTCTCGGGCGGTCCCCAGACCAAGTACTCACCACCGGTCGTGAGCGTAAAGAAGCCACCTTTGACGCCATAAAAACCGACCGAGAAAACGATAATCAGCATCAACCACTTCACGTGTTCGCGCTTGCGGAGAGTAAACAGCGCAAGGACAGTGACGAAAAGGATCTTGATCACGCGCTCCAGCATCTCTGTGGCCCACACCGGCTCGAGCGCAAAAATGGTCGTGAAGCACATCCACGCCATGAACGTGACCATCACCCAGGCCGCCGCTCCGCCCTTGAGCTGACGCGGTTCCCGGGTCAGCAACAGTCCGATGATCGTGGCCACCGCGACCACGAACGCGAACTGAAACGAGTAGGCAAAGCCCCAGGTCGCGCGATGCGGGTTCATCAGGCTGAGCCAGACCCAGTACCCAATGCCGACCGCCGGGTTGCGCAGGATGAACGGAATTCCGCCGATGACGATCAGAAAAATGAGGATGTCGCGCATGTGCTGACGCTTTCAGCCCAGCTTATAGGCAGGTGTGCGGCGCTCAAGCCAGTGCTCGAGCATCATCAGCACCCACACCATCTCGCCATAGAAACCCGAGTGCTCGCTTAGGCGAGCCGAAAACAGATCGTGCCCCAGTTCGCGCCGAATGAGCCCGCGCTCCGCCAGTCGCTCAAGTGCAGCCTTGGCAAACCTCGCAAGGGCCTTGTCGCGCAGCAGCCACGGTCCGAATGGCAGGCCGAAGCCATGTTTCTTCTTGCGAATGATTTCATTCGGAAGAAAATCACGAAGGGCACTCTTGAAGAAGTATCGCAGCGTGAGTCCGCGAACCTTCATTGATGCCGGCAGCGTGAGCGAGAAGTCGACCAGATCATCATCCAGAAGGGGAAAGCCGACTCTTTCACCGGCGAGTTGCGCCGCCAGACGGACCTTCGGCAAATCGCTATCCGTTAGCGTGAAGCGCCAATCATAAACAAGCATGCGGTCGGTCAGCGATTGCATGTGGTTGCCTTGATAAACCTCGCGTTGCAGAGCAAGCGGCTCACCCGTGTTCACACTGCTCAGGAACGTGGACGTGAACACCTGAGCGGCGCCGAAGCGATCAAGCAAGTTATACGTTTCCATGCGCTCGGGCATCGGAAGTCGAGCCTGCTCGACATAGCGAGCGAGCTTCCTGATCCCGGGTAGCCGATGCGCAATACCGGGTCCGAGCAATAGGGGTTCGATCGCTTGCCTCCGGATCGAGGGCGGGACGGCATCGTAAACACCGAACACTTTTTGCCGAGCGTATCGGGTATTGCCTCCAAAAAGCTCGTCACCGCCATCTCCGGCAAGCAGCTTGTCAACGCCATGCTCGCGCGCCAGCGCGGCGCAATAGTAGGCAGGGAGCGCAGACGAGTTTCCAAACGGCTGATCGTAGTGTCCCGCAATCCGCGGAATCGCCCGCACGAGTTCGTCCGGAGTGACGTAGTGCTCGTGGTGCCTAGAGTTGAAATGTCGAGCGGCGAGACGCGCATATGACATTTCATCGTATCCACTCGTGTCGAAACCTATCGAAAAGGAATTGACCGATTCGCCGGTCACCCGACCCAACAGCCCGACGACGGTCGAGCTATCGGTCCCGCCGCTAAGAAACGCGCCGATGCGGGGTGTGGTGACTTCTCTCTCGATCGCCTGCCGGAAAAGTGTCCGAAATCGCTCCTGTTCAACTTTGACCTTGAATTGTTCCTTCGCGATGGGCGCGGGCCGCCAGATGGAACTCGAATGCAGCCCGCGTGCATCAAACGACAGGCGGGTTGCCGGCTCCATGCGTTGAACGCCGCGAAAAATCGTGCGCGGCGCCGGGATTACGTGAAAGTAGACATAGTTGAAGATCGACTGCGGATCGATTTCGCGTTGGCCCGCTAGTGGAACGCCGTCGGCTCGGTCGGAGAACGCGATTCTCGAACCCTCGATCGACCAACATAGAGGGATAACGGCAAAGCGATCGGTTAACAGCGTCGCTTTGCCTTGCTGCAGGTCGATGTGGACGATTGAAAAGCGCCCGCGCAATCGATTCCAACTGGCGTCAGCCCGGCCATCGCTCGCCAGGCGCGCCACGTCCTCTGGGGCGAGGATGCGCAAATCCTCGTCGCATGGTTCGCCGATAACGGCAGTGACCGCGCGCTCGGCGATGTGAACGGTACCCTGGTTCGACTGCAGCCGTATGAAAAACGCGGGCCCATCGAATGTCGCGTTTCCGGCAGGATCACGAACAACGCGTGGCTTCGTTGCATGATCTCGTTGCGCGGCCTCGCGATCGAACCAGCCACACATGGCCGGCGCCGAGCGTTCATCCGACACCGCGAAATTCAACGCTTGGGCTACCGCGCGAGACGCTGAAACGCGCCGGGGCTTAACGGAGTCAGCTCCGTTAAGCCGGCTAACTCGTCGGAGCCGGCCACGTGCCGATAATCGCTTGCCGGCCGATCTTCTTTACCGAAAGAGCCGGCTGGCCCAGCGGCGCCGGCAAGCTTGCTGCCGATACGAAGCCGATAATCGAATTTGGATGGATCTGCAAAGTCACTCGCGCGTGCCTGAACATTGCTCTTGACCACCGCTTGCGCCTTGGCGTCGATCTCTGCGCGGCCGACCAGGATGTTGTTGGAGATCGTTACCTCGGCAGGACCGGAACGAATTGCGATGAAGACGCCGCCGTTCGATCGATCGTTGACCAGAGTGTTGAAAGCGATGTGAGCATGATTGTCCGGCCAGCGATAACCTTCAGTGCCATACGAAATCAGCACGTGATTTTCCGTCTGATTGCCTTGCTGCACGAGATTTCCGATCGCTTTGAACTTACCTCCGTTCGGAAGATCCATTTCGTAACTCGACGACCCGTCTTCACCCGTCAGGCGGCTGTAGTAAACCGATGTTGCCTTCGCTCGACTCTTCAACAGATGACCTGCACGCGCACGTGCGAAGTAGCTGCCTCTTACCTCGAGCACCGCAATGGTTCCCGCATACAAATTGTGGCTTTGCCCATCACCGGCGCCATTGTTTCGAAACGTCGAGTCAACCACGCGCAGTTCGATACTCTGGTCGTTCGAAGTAAGGATGCCGTTTTCGTTGTCCTCAAAAGTGCATCTGATTACCCTGAGGCGTCCTCCTTCCAGTCGCACACCAGCACCGTTGCGATCCGCAACTCGCGCGCCGAAAAATCCGAGATTCTCGATCGTCACGTTCCCGCCCCTGACAACGAAGAGTCCCTTTCCCTCGGCTGAGTTTCTACCATCGCCTACAACACGAGGGCGCACCCCCATTCCGCGAATGACCAGCGCATTCTGGGTCCAAACCGCCGTGTCGCCGTGGTAATCGCCCGGGTCCACTTCCACGGTGTCGCCATCGCGGGCGATTTCAGCCGCCTTTTGCAGCGTGCGAACCTCGCGCGAAGCGCCCACGCGTATGACCTTCGCCGCAGTCTCGGGCTTGTCAGAAGATGCACGCTCCTGTGTAGACGCCACCCCCGAAATCAAGGCGCTTGCGGTCATAAAAAACAGGAGCGCCAAAAGTCGAAACATGCTTTGCATGTTAAGGTTATTTGAAATAAAGCTCTCGCCGAAGGATAACGCGCGTCGGCCGGTTAAACGCTCAACTTGATCGCAACGACGACACCAATGAAAGCGCCAATGACTGCAGCGAACTGCAGTTGAATGATGGCTACGAACGGCGGGATCGAGAGACAAGCGGTCACAAATGGTGCCGTTCGACTTGATGAAGTACGCCGACGCAGCGACTCCCGTGAATTTGTGAGTAGACTCGCGCCCCTTCGTTTGGCAGGCCGCTTGACGGGCAGTTTCGCTTGTTCTACGGTCGGCAGGTGTAGAAAGTGCATGGATACGTAGTCATCCGTAGCACATAGTGCACTAGGTCGAATGCGGGAATTGCCTCTCGACCGTCATCATCGTGTAATAAGGCACTGGAACGCGGGGCTGGCGTACCCAAAGGGGGGTCGGGAGCCGTGCGAAGAAGAATGCCCTCGTTGAAAGTGGAGTTCGATGAAAGAAAAAGAAGTTGGTCGCCGCACTGTTTTACGTTTCGGGTTGGGAGTTGGAGCACTCGTGCTCCTCGGTTGTGACTTCAGTCAGTGTGAAACTTGTGAAGTCAGAGGAGAAGACGCGTCCGAGCCTCCTGTTGCGACGCCGGCTCCGGCCCCGGCACCGACGCCTGCGCCTGGCCCACCCGCTGCGCCAAGCGCGTGGGTTGTCGATCCTCCTTCGTTTGCCGTAGGAAGTGGTTCGACCTTTAATCTGGCAACGACGTTACCTGCCGGCGTTGCTCGCGGCGGCGCGTTCGACGTGAGTACGTCCGGTGCCAGACTTCCCACAGGAATGACGCTGACACCTGCCGGCATCTTGTCGGTGGGAACCGCCGCGGTGGGCAGCGTCGCCGGCGTTATCTTTACTTACTCATCGCCCTGAACACCGCGCGTGTTCTGCCGCTACGCCCGCCGATCAGACCAGAACGACGGCGATGATCTGAACTACCCGCGAGAATCAGGGAAGCCCTACTAATGCAGCGACGTCAGTTTTTGAAACACACTTCGGTTGCGCTTGCCACGACATTGGCCGGCTGTGGTGGTGGCGACGGAAGCGTCACCGCGCAAGAAAATGCGGGACCTCCTCCTGCTCCGCCGGCACCAGCACCGGCGCCCGCTCCAGCTCCCGCTCCAGCTCCCGCTCCGGGGCCGGCGGCTGCGCCTCCGCCGCCACCAGCCGGCGGGTTTCTCGATGTACCGTCTCAGCTAAACGAGCAGCAGATGTACGACAACGTGCTCGGCTGGACGTGGAGCGCGAGCGGCAAGACAACTACCTTCGCCGCGAATCCGGGGCCGCAGAGTCACAGCAACATTACGAACGACAGCGAGGGCGACGACCTGTGGAACCACTATCAGGCGTGGAAGCGGACCGGCAACCCGATCTACCTGCAGTGGGCAACGCGCTGGCGCGATTACTTCGTCAACAGCTATTACAACCAATGGGCCGGCGGCGACGGCCAAGAGCACACCTACGGTCAGGGCCTGATCCTGTGGGGCATGGAGCGCAACGACAGCGCAGCGCTCAGCTGCGGCCGACACAGATAGTCACGCGCATCGAGTCGATGTACGCGAGCATCAATCCAGGCTACGCGATGTCCTATTACGGCGGCCGGATGCGTGGCCGCCACATGATCGTTGCGTGCTACTACGCGCACTACAACCCGATCGCGCGCTGGATCAGTTGCGCGACAAACTCATCAATCTGTGGCTTGCTTCGCCTGACTGGCAAGACACGAGCAACAGCAACATCGTCGCGGGCGGGCATTACTTCTGCGCGCCTGAAATGCACTCATCCTTTCCCGAGTTCGGCAGCTACGCGGCCGGCAATCGCGTCAACAGTTCCTTGCAGTACGCGCTCATCACCGAAGCGTTCTGGCGCGGCTATATGCTCACCGCGCGCACCGATCTGCGCACTCGCCTGATTGCGATGTCGCGCTTCATCAATCACTACTGCGTCAACCCGGCCCACATCAACGGCATGTCAGGCTCGTGGTGGGGCCACGCCAACGGCAACTACGCGCACTATCGCCACAACGGCGCGGGCCATACGAACCCGAACACGGCACCGGCCGATCCGGTTTATCAGACGGCGCACGTCAACTCGCTGGTGATCGGCTACAAGCTGACCGGCGAACCAGCGCTGCTCGCCAAGGCCAAGGAGCAATTCCGCAAGGGCACGCAGTACCCCGACGCTGGCCCCGGCGCGGTGAAGCAGCCGGACAATCACGTTCATCACTACATCGACACCCGCAATCCAAACGGCAAGACGGCTACTTCGCCTACAACAAGGGCGAGCTTCAGTACAACTACCTGATCTTCGAGAACGGTGGTGTACCGTCAGTAGTCGCTTGATGGCATTCATGTGCCGTCCGTCACCCGTGTTTATCGAGATCGCGCAGAAGATCGTGGTCTGGAACGGCACTTGGGCGAGCAACGACGGAACCTTCGCAACGTCCTATGAGACGCGAGGCAAGGCTTGGGGTATCCGCAGCCTGGCGCACGCGATTTTTCTGACGCCGGACGGGGATGCTTGGAAACAAGCCGGGCGGTCCGCGCTGTTTCGCAATGCGCAGTTGCTGAAAACTTTTCAGGATGATTCGAATCGGTGCTCGGCATATACTCAGCGCCGGAGCGTATTACCCGTCGTACTTCTGGGCCGCTTTGGTCGCCGCCGTCGAGCGCAAAGTCGCTGGCGCCGATGCGGCGTGGTCCAAGGTTATGAATAACGTGATTAACTTGTCTGCGTGGAGCGCAGGCTTCGGCCCCGATCCTCGGTGGGGCGCTTATCCAAGGAACAAATGATGGCTACGCTGATCTCTTCCCCCGCAACCGTTTCGGTCACCTCGTTCCCTTACTCGCTGCCGACGTCACCCGGCCAAGTGGTGTTTATCGGCACCAACTTCCTGCACGACATCCGACCAGCGCCATTCTCTGCCTACGATTGGGACTACGCCACGATGGGCTACTACGGCGGTGGCGTTTTTGTCGAGGACTACTCGCAAGGTGGCGCGTGGGCTGTCGCTGGCTCGGGCGGTCACGATGTGCCGCCCAACATTGGCGCGTGCATCTTCGATTTCTCAGGACTGCGACGTGGAAGCGTAAAGACAATGCGAACGGAATCGCGTGGCGCAGCGAACGACTTTCTTCGCAGTGAAGTCTATTCGGCACTTCAACCATCCGCAAGAGGGCGAGATTATCGCCGCAACCGGCAATATGCCAGCACCGGGCCACCTGTACGCCACCGCAAAAACCGTTGCCGGCCGCACGGGGCGGTGGACCGCTAGGCTCGGTACTGCACTTGTTGACCCATTATCAGACCCATAGGCGGAAGCAGCGGCCCGCTGACGCATTCTTGGTTCTCGCACTACGTTCAATCTGCAAACGGGCCTATGGTCGCGTATTTCAACCAATACAGTTCTGAGTAATGGGACCGCTTGGGGCACCGAGTTTTTCTCGTCCGCGTATGACCCGGTAGCCAATCGCTACTACATAATCCGCAGATTCCAGGGCGGCTCGCTTCTCGATTATCTGGATGGTAACGACTGGACTTGGAAGCAGCACACCATTCTGTTCCCGATTCGTCGGTAACGGTTTTTCGCAATCGAGCTTTGTTGACGTGGCCCGCCGCATACTGGTGGTGGGCGTTGACGTAGCTTCCTTGGTAGGACTGAATCTAAACAATATTAGCGCTGGCTGGTCGGTGTTGAACGTGGCGGGGCAGGCACTACCTGATACTCAGTCACAGTTCACGTTCTATCCGCCGGATGGCAATTGGTACGCCAGGCACGACAACGGCGGCGAATGGATATACAGGCTGACACCGCCCGCCTCGAATCCGTTGACCGGCACATGGACCGTAACTCACGTTCAGTTGAACACGGCCCTGCCGTCTCCTACCCAACGATTGGTTTAACTGGCGGCTCGCGGGCGCACAACCGATTCTTCTACGTGCCGTCGATTCAGCGTCTCGCGTGGATTCCCGGTAATGGCTACCGGCAAGTGGCGTTGATAAAGCCATCGTGATGAAGCCCGGTCACTTGCGCGTGCGCCTATTGCAAGGCCATGTGCGCGCACTCGACGTGTCTACCGACACCGGATGAAGCGAAGAAGCTGATCGATGCCGGGTACGGCGACCGGCTGGCGCGCTACGAGTGGCAGGGCTGTGGGTGGGCTGTGCCGAATGCGGTCGGCCCCGCACCGAAGGGCAAAGCAGGAAAGACGCTATCGACCACGCAGGCGGGCGAATGCACGTTCCGCTTGGAAGATGGCCGCTGCGAGTTGCACGACAAAGGCTTGAAGCCGCTGGAAGGGCGCCTCGCGCGTCACGACCGGCCGTGGCAGCCGATACGTATCGAAGTGCTGCGCCATTGGGTCGGCCACGATCCAGAGGCATTGTTGAGAGCATAACAAGGGCGAGCTTCAATACAACTACCTGATCTTCGAGAACGGTGGCGTGCCGACAGTTGAGGGCGGATCACCGCCGCCCCCCGCCGCCGCCGGGCAACAGCTTCGACTTTAATGCGGTCAACACATCTACTGCCACCCGCAACACGGTCAATCACAGCATCGCGCTGGCGGCCGTGGGGCAAGACGCGGTTGTGGGGCGTGTACTGTGAGCTAAAGCTGAACCTGCCGCGGGGCAAGAAACGACTGCCGCATCGAATCAAGCAGCCGCTGCAGGTACCGGCTGCACCTAAATCTGGTCGGCCGACTTCATGGCCGAAGCTTTATGGAGTGGACAGCGTTTCCGCACCTTCAACGTCATGGACGACTTTAACCGCAAGGCGCTGCGCATCGCGATCGACCGCAGCCTGCCGGCCACACGTGTGATCCGCGCGCTCGACGAACTGCTCGAAGTGCGCGGCAAACCGCAACGGCTGCCGCTCGACAACGGTCCCGACTGGTGAGCCGGGCGCTGGCCGAATGGGCGCAGCGCAACGCGATCGAGCTGCAGTTTATCCAGCCCGGTAAGCCCACGCAGAACGCTTACATCGAACGGTTCAATCGCACTTACAGAACCGAGGTGCTGGCTGCTACGTGTTCGAAACGCTCAATGAAGTGCGCCGCCTGACGCACGACTGGCTGCATCGCTACAACCATGAATGTCCGCATGCGGCGCTCGGCTTCGTGCCCCGGCTCGCTACGTGGCAAACTGTTGATCGCCTCTACTTCTAAATGGATCGAAAAAACGAGGACGCTTCAAAAGCGGACTCTAATCGCCTATTGGACTATTTCTGGAGAGCTGGTCAACATGGTTCGAGACTACCGGAGGGATATTCGAGTAGCCAAAACTAACTTTGAGGTCTTAGGTTTCTGGCATACGTTTAAGACGCTGCTTATATATTTCATCGAGAGATTCTTGGGCAGACTTTCTGACGATAATTTCGATGAAAAACATGGAGTTTCAACATCAGGAAATTTGACGCTTCAGCAATTGGGAATCACTGACCCGTACTCGATTGTGTATGTCCCGACACATGAACGAGTAATGAAACATGTATTAGAGAATCTGGATATCGATCATAGTAAATACGTCTTTGTTGATCTGGGGTGCGGAAAGGGCCGCGCGGTTTTGATGGCTATGGCGTTCCCTTTTGAAGAAGTGGTAGGTGTGGAATTATCTTCAGTGACTAGTGCAATTGCCGAAAAAAACGTTGAAATATTTAAATCCAAAGGATTACAGCGATGCAGGAGCGTAAGAATTTCCTGTGAAAACGCAATGGATTTTAAAATTCCAGACTCTAACGTGGTGTTTTATTTATACCGACCATTTACGGGTCCAGTTATAGAAAAGGTCATAGATAATATTTGCGAAGCAGGAAGCAAAAGCTCTTGTCGATTTCTAATAGCGCATTCTTGCGTTTCATCTGAAGTTAACAAACTACTGCGATCTAGGAGCGCTCTTATAGAGACAAAAGTGTACGAGACTATGGTTGCAGAGCATTCCTGGAGTCTTTGGGAGTATAAAAAGCTTTCGGAGTTTAATAACTCAGTCAGACCTCCAGTTCATTGAACCATTCCGGCATGTTGACCGTTGAGTTGCCCTATTTCTCCGGACACGGGTTTTGCTCGGTGCGACGTGCACCCTGTTTTAGTACGGCATCGATCTAGAGTCCGCTGCCAACGATACGTGTTTTGGGTTTCGTTCTTGCATGCGCTTGTGCAAACTGCCGTGGCGTCAGGTAACCCAACGCACTGTGCGGACGTTCGCTGTTGTACTCGATGCGCCAGGCTTCGATCGCTGACCGGGCGTGCACGAGCGTCAGAAACCACTGCCCCTTGTGCGGGACGGAACTTGCTAATGACGATGTACTCTAGTAACGAGTGTCATTTGCGATAATTTGTAGAACTATGGTCTGCCCACTAGAATCGTGGGCGCAACGTTTTTCGCCGAGAGAGGTGGTTGATGCATGGAGTGACAGCTGGCGGCCTGAGAAAAGCAGACGTGCGGCGCTTTTGCGTAGGCGTCGTTTTGTTGGCCGCTCTCCCAGCCAGCAGCCTGGCGATCGAGGCTTGCGGTCGGCTCGAAAATGCGTTCGGTCCATGGGATTATCGGACGGCCACGGCTGAGAACATCAATGTCGTTGAGCGTTTTCATTTCACTGAGCCAATCGCTGCGCTTCGCGCGGAGAACCTCGGTGGCGACTTAAGCTACACACTTAGGGTGTTTCCCAATCATCCGCAGGCACTTCTGGCGCTGGCTCGTCTTGCACTGCGCGAGAAAGCTACCTGGATTAAGCACATGCCGTATTCAGTGGAATGCTGGTTTGATCGAGCGGCCCGCTTTAGTCCCAACGATCCTGTGCCGCCCATGATTGCAGGTACGTACTTGGCGCGTCTGGGGCGCACGGCGGAGGCGTTGGCTGAACTCGATCGCTCCGCCAGCTTGGGCGACGACGACGCAAATCTGAACTACAACCTTGGCCTTGGCTACCTCGAGGCGAAAAAGTACGACAAGGCCCTGGCGCACGCGCGCAAAGCCTACGCTGCCGGGTTCCCCTTACCTGGATTGCGCGACCGGCTAGTCAAAGCGGGAGCATGGAAGGAATGATGCTTTCGTGTGAGCCCTGAAAGTTTGGCGCCTCACACCAGCAGTTCCAATGGCGGTGGATGCCCGAGAAAATTATGCGGGCTGGCCGAGAACCCATACGCACCAGATTGAAACACGACAATTAAGTCGCCTTCCTGAGCCTGCGCCAGTTCCAGTCGGTCAGCCAGCACATCCAGCGGGGTGCACAAAGGGCCGACCACTGAGGCGACTTCCCGACGCGTGCCCCGCACGCGATTGCCGATCGCCACTGGGTAGTTCTTCCGGATAACTTGTCCGAAGTTGCCTGATGCGGCCAAGTGATGATGTAAGCCGCCGTCAGTCACGAGGAACACTTCGCCACGCGAGATCTTGCGGTCAAGCACACGACAGACGTACAACCCCGCCTCCGCCACCAAGTATCGGCCCAGTTCGATCACCAATCGCGCCTGTGGGAGCGACACCTTAGCGCGCTCAACAAGCGCATGCAGGTTCTTGCAGACCGGCGCCAGATCCAGCGGTGTGTCTCCTTTGAAATACGGAATGCCGAAGCCACCGCCAATGTTGAGCACTCTAACCGGACCCGGCGCCTGCGCGGCAACACGCTCGGCAAGTGCCAGCGTCTTGTCTTGCGCATCGCAGATCGCATGAGGACGCAAGTTCTGGGAGCCGGAATAGATATGAAACCCCTCGAACGCCAGCCCGCGTTTGCCGATTTCAGCCAACGCTTGCGGAACCAGCTCACTATCGATGCCAAACTGCTTGGGCCCGCCGCCCATCTTCATGCCGGAAGCCTTCAGCTCGAAGTCCGGATTGACGCGTACCGCCACGCGCGCGGGACGCCCCAGGCGCTGCGAGACAACCTCGAGAAGCGTGATCTCTCGAAACGACTCCACGTTAACCAAGATGCCGGACGCAACCGCCTGCTCCAGCTCCCGTTCGGTTTTGCCCGGCCCGGCGAAGCTAATCTCGGCCGGATCCATGCCGGAATCGAGTGCGACGCGCAACTCCCCACCCGAGGCGACATCTAGTCCATCGACCTGCTGCGCCATGAAACCGATCAGGGCGGGCATCGGGTTGGCCTTAATCGCATAGTGCAAAACGCACTCGCGCGGCAGTTGCCTGCGCAGCATCCGAACGCGCGCCGCTATGGCGGTGCGGTCATAGACATAAAACGGCGTGCGGCCGACTCGATCAGCCAGCAGTGTGAGCGGCAAGCCACCAACTTGTAGCTCGTCGTCGATGATGGGCCACTCGGCCACCTCAAGTTCCACCTGGGCGTCTGTCATCGCCAGTTATGGTGACCGAGAATGCTGCAGAACTGTCCCGCGGCAAGATCAAGCATCCTCTTGCCCTCTGCGTCGATCAGATAGCAGCCTTCGCCTCTGACAATCAAGCTGTCCATGAATGGCTGCACGACGAGCAGATGGTCCTGCGTTGCGCTTCCAGTGACAAAGTTCGTAACAGTTTCCATCCGGCGTAACTCAACGGGCCCGATCTGCCGCCTCCTCTTGAACGTTACGGCGTCGGTAACGCGTGCTTGCGTAAGAGAACGCTTCCCGGCCCAGGCGCCAAAGTAAAAGAAAGCCAGGGAGCGGGTCACGAACTCGGACTACGGCGAAGATCTTCTTGCCGACCAATAAACGAGCTATATCCAGCACAGTCCCCTTGAGCACGCCGATGCAATCGTGGATCCGGTTTGTCGAACCCCGAACAGCGGCTAGTTGAAGACGCACACCGCGCACTATGTCTTTCAGCAATTCGGTTTCGGCGATCCACCGATACGTCGAATCGAGACCATAAATAGGCGTGACCTTGTCTTGTGAACGTCCAACCATATCCTGGTAGGCGATCCAACTGACGTTTACTCCAACCAGAGTACCAAGCTCGTGCTGATCCCAGTGCCGTGGATTGATTTCGATTAGAAAGTACAAGCCTGTCGTCTTATCGTGCTTGAACTCAACTTCAGCGATCCCTGTATATCTGAAGGCTGCCAGCAGAGCCGCCGACGGAGCGAGAATCCCGCCGATGTCGCAGGCTTCCACGACCGACCCGGTGCCGACAAGCGGCGGATCCTGCCGCAGCTTGCGACCGGTGAAATGGCCGATCATCTTCCCTTCTCGGGAGACGTAGCAGCCGAACATAACAATATCGTCGTCGTTGCCCGGCACATAGCGCTGAAGCAAGACTTCCGAAGTGAAGACTGCGAGCCGATCGTACTGTGTCCGCAGCTCGGCCGCCGATTTCACCATGACTGCCTTCTGGGAACCCGCCTGCTGCCACACTCCCTTTCGTCGCCATTGATATGCAAAGCGGGGCTTAACGATGACAGGGAACTGCAGTGTCGCGATGTGTCTATCCAGCTCCGCCGCTGAGCTACAGGAAACTGTAAGCGGAGTAGGGATGTTGAGTCGCGTTGCTTCTCGAGCCAGTTCAAGCTTGTCAATTAGTCGAAGAATTTCCGAATCGCGATGCTGCGGCAGCAAGTAGTGCGGCGATAAAGCCTCCTGATAGTCTTGCAGAAACAACACGTCCAAGTCCCGCGTCGGGAATAAGACCGGCCGCTGGCTGAATTCGCTTTGGATCTCCAGCAGTCGCTTGCAAAGCTGCTCCGGTTCGTCGCGACCGTTGGGCACTTCGTAAGACCTGATGAAGTATCGGGATCTGAGCCCTGGAGCGTCGCGCTCCGAAGTCAACGCATACACGTCGACACCACAACCATAAAAGCTACGGGCGATGCCAAGGCCGTTGTAGTAGGGATTCATGACAAACACCGGCGCGAGCCCGGATAAAGCAACTTCTTTTCTGTAATTTGATGCAAGAGTCATTCGTATTGCGGCGGTTTCGTTCTCAGATAGCAGGCTAATCAGACGATCCAGCGTCCTGGTTCCGAAGCCGCGACCGACCCTGGTCGCAACTGCAGATCAGCGCGACGCAGCGAAGCTGTGGCGTAATGCCTCTGCGAGCGCTTTGCGATCGATCTTGCCGTTCGGATTGCGGGGCAGCGAACCCGCGCGTATTTCAATCTTCGCGGGCACCATGTAGAGAGGCAGGCGGGTCTTGCACTCCGCCAGAAGGGTCGGCTCGTCCAACATCTCGCCATTCCTGGGCGTCACCACTACCACCACGGCCTGACCCAGCGCGGGATGTTCCACGCCCAGTGCCGCACATTCACCGACGCGTTGCGTTGCGTAGATGACCTCCTCGATCTCTGTCGGGCTGACGCGATAGCCTGAAGTCTTGATCATCTCGTCACGACGGCCGATAAAGTACAGAAACCCCTCCTCATCGCGCCGCACCGTGTCACCGGAGAACACGGCTATCTCCGGCCGCACCAATCCGGTATCACGACCAGGCAACGGCCTAAAGCGTTCAGCGGTTTTTTCCGGGTCGTTCCAGTAACCCATTGCCACCAGGGTGCCGCGCTGTACCAATTCACCGGGCTCGTTGGCGGAGCACGGCGTGCCATCCGCGCGCAACACGAGAACCTCGCTATTCGGGATCGCCTTGCCGATCGAATCTGGACGACGATCGATCTCTTCCGGCGGCAAATAGGTGGCCCGAAATGCTTCGGTCAGGCCATACATCAGATAGGGCTTGGTTTTCGGAAGTGCTGCGCGCAGGGCATTGAGCGTTTGCAGCGGCATTCGACCGCCTGTGTTGGCTATGTAGCGGAGGTGCTCCGTCACCGCTTTCGGCCACTGCAACTGTGTGAGTTGAATCCACAAAGATGGCACCGCAGTCAGGCCGGTGACGCGTTCACGCTCCACGGCGCTCAGCACATCCTTGGGAAACAGGTAGTTGATCAGCACTACACGTGCCCCCACATGGAACGCGGTCGTCAACTGGCTGAAGCCCGCGTCGAACGACAGCGGCAGCGCCGCAAGCAGAGTGTCAGAGGCGCGGTTCTCAAGGTAAGACGCCACGCTCAGGGCGCCAGCCACCATGTTCCGATGTGACAGGACGACGCCTTTTGGATGCCCTGTACTGCCAGACGTGTACAGGATGGCCGCCATGTCTTCGTCGATTACGCGGTGTCCCCGCGTCTCGCCCGCAGACTGCAACTGCTCCCACGTTACCAAGCTCTGCGGAATTGCTGAACCGGCAGACCCGTGCCCGACGATCACCACCTGCCGCAAATCAGGGCATTGCGGCAGTATTGGGGCGAGAACCGCAAGACGGTCGATGGAGGTGACCAGCACGCGCACATTGCAGTCGCGCAGGATGTAAGACACCTGATCCGCTTTCAGAAGCGGATTGAGCGGCACGAACACTGCACCTGCGCGCATGGTGCCAAATGCAGCAGTCACGAACTCCGGCCGCTTCTCTAGATAGATCCCGACACGCTCACTGCGCCCAATACCGAGTTCGACAAGTCGGCCGGCGAAGCGCTCGATGTCCTGAGCTAATTCACTGTACCGAAGTGTTTGCGACTGGTAGACGAGTGCCGGGCTTTCGGGTGTCGCTGCGGCCGCATGAAGAGGAAGCTCGTGAAGAAGCGTGGGAATGCGCATACGGCGCTCTCAGTATACTTCTTGCGCCGGAGCGACAACGGTCTGCAGCGAACAAGTCGAGGATGATGGATGAACAGCAAGACAGAGGTCATTGGCACGCTGCGCTCGGTGCTCAATCTCGGCGAACGCAGTACTCGATTCGAGTTGTCGACACCGTTGCTGGGGGCGATTCCCGAACTGGATTCGATGGCGGTCGTTTCTCTGCTGACGTCTCTCGAGGAGCGCTTTGGCTTCACAATCGAAGACGACGAGGTGGACGGGAAGGTCTTTGCGACGGTCGGCAGCCTTGTGGCGTTCGTCGACTCGAAACTCCAGGCTCAGTGACGCGGGCGTTTCAATGACGCCGTTGGCGTCCTTCGATCCCGTGCCCGGTGGCTTCCGCTTCACACTCCGATATCTACCGCCCGATGGCGCCGATACACGTGGTGCGGTGATCCTCGCTCCGCCCTTTGCGGAGGAAATGAACCGTTGCCGACGCATGACTGCACTAGCGGCTCGACGTCTGGCGTACGCGGGGTGGAGTGTCATCGTGCGCGATCTCCTGGGCTGCGGCGATAGCTCCGGCGACTTCGGCGATGCATCGTGGGAGGCGTGGCAGGACGATCTTCGGAGCCTCGTTGCCGAAGTCCCCGTCGGCACGCCGCTTTGGCTCTGGGGATCACGCGCAGGCGCCTTGCTTGTGCCGGCGATGCTGGATATGAGGCCGGACGCTAATCTGATCCTCTGGCAGCCACTGCTGGGTGGGAAAGCGGTGCTATCGCAGTTCCTGAGGCTAAAGACCGCTTCGGCCGCGATCGCAGGCTATGAGCGGGTTGATCCTGGAGCTTTCCGCGAGACCCTTGCAAACGGCCAACCAATCGAGGTGGCTGG
This sequence comes from uncultured beta proteobacterium, assembly GCA_963824935.1. Classification (GTDB taxonomy): domain Bacteria; phylum Pseudomonadota; class Gammaproteobacteria; order Burkholderiales; family Burkholderiaceae_F; genus JACCZX01. Next base: position 164,598 of record CAWGRF010000002.1, read on the forward strand.
GTATTCGCTTTCGTCGGCCGTCGCGCACGGTATGGATGCGGCGCAGCTCGCCTTGACGCCCAACTTTACCGGGCGCGTGCTCTGGTTGGAGGTGTGCATCACGCAACCCGCCAGTCTGGCGCCCGCCGGCGAAGCCGTGCGCGCCGAATGGTTGAGGCGCGGCATTCGTTTAGACGCGCGCGCGGTAGTCGGCGACCAGTTCTGGCAAACGCAGGAGACGTCGGAATGCCTCGCTCTAATCGACGTCATGCTGAATCTGATGGAAACCGTGTGACGCCACGTGCGCCGACTGCCACGATCGACCAGGCCCTGTGGTTCGATGTGGATGGTATACCTGTGCTCGGCATTCTTTCCCGACCAGAACGAGCCGAAGTGCAACAGCGCGTGGGCGTCCTGATCTGCGTAGGCGGACCGCAATATCGCGTCGGCAGTCATCGACAGTTTGTTCTGCTGGCCAGGCGACTTGCGGCGGCTGGCTATCCCACCCTGCGTTTTGACTACCGCGGAATCGGCGATAGCGACGGCGTACCACGGCCGTTTACCGACGTCGGTCAAGATATTTTGGCGGCGGGGAAAGTGCTGCAGAATCAGGTGACCATCGACGGCATGGTCCTGTGGGGTCTATGCGATGCGGCGTCGGCATCCTTGCTGGCCTTGAACGGACGGTCTTCGGTGCGCGGACTAGTGCTCGTCAACCCTTGGGTGCGCAGCGACGTCAGTCATGCTGCTACGCAGATCAAGTACTACTATGGCTCGCGCCTCTGGTCTGCCGAATTCTGGGGAAAACTGATCCGCGGAAAACTCGACTGGCAAGACTCGATTGGCTCGCTCGCCACAAATGTGCGGATCGCGTTGAGCGGGCGTCCGCGGGGGAAGATGTATGCCGATGGTGCCGATCAACCGTTTCAGACGAAGATGGCGAAAGCCCTGCGACATTTCCCCGGGCCCGTGTTGCTGGTCATCAGCGGCAACGATCTGACCGCGAAGGAGTTCCTCGAACTCGCGCGGAGCGACCCGGCGTGGTCAGGACTTCTTGATCGGCCGCAACTGACGCGGGTCAGCCTCATCGAAGCCGACCACACTTTTTCCTGCGCCCGATGGCGCGCGTGGGTCGAGGACGAAACGATTCGGTGGCTGGCTGGCCACGTCAATGTCCGCGGTGCGAAGGGACATCACCGAGTCCCCTCATAACGGTCTTACATACACTCCACATGCATCGATCGAGAACCTAGGCTTTGTCGGAGCGCGCGCGCCAGTTGCGGCGACTGCTCGGCTGACTCAGGTTTCCACCTCGACTTGGCGATCAAACACCATTTACGCATGTTGCGTTCAATAACGCTGCAAGCTCCTGCGTGCATAGCTTTCGCGAGTACCGCTTGACTCTTCTTTCATCGGGTAGCGGCGCGCTTCCCGCTTCTAACCGACGCAAGAAGTCCACAAGACCACGCGCTATCAACTCACTCGAGTCGATAGGAACGATGGTGTCTATCTTCTCTGTCAACAGAAGCTTGCCGGTATCACCAGCAGTATCGGTCAAAGCGAAAATTGGACGACGCGCCCGCAGGTACTCGTACACCTTTGCGGGTATTTGCGAATTGCAGTTCGACGCCTGAAAGAGCAGCAAACCATCGGCGGCCAGCATCTCCGCGAGCGCCATCTCGTAAGGAATTGAATCCTCGAGCGAAACAATATCAGCTATGTTCAGGTCGACTAGGCGATGGCGATACTCTGAACCCAGCCCACTTGCCCGTAGAACAATCCGCAGGTTAGCGTTGGAGACGAGACCTTGTCCTCGCAGAGAACTGACTGCGACGAAAAACGGATCAGGATCTCGCAACTCCGGGTACAACCCGCCACTGTGTACAAGAACGATGTGACCACGGTTCTTGCTTGAGCCGCTCGAGAGGCGTTCTGCGGCTTCGAAACTTTCTTCGTCGAAACCGTTCGGAATGACGTCCCAGTGCGTGCCTGGAAGATCCGCAAATCGGCGTGCGTACTGCTGTGCAGTGCCCGGTGTCGTGAAAACGGCCTTGGCGCAGCGCCTAATGGTCGGACGCTCGATCCAACCGTGGACACGCCGAGTCGCTGGGTCTTCAGGAAACTCCTGTCCAGTCAGCGGATCTGTCTCGATCATTGGATCTCGAAAGTCGGCAACCCAGGGTATTCCGCTCCAGCGATGCAGTGTCAACCCGATCAGGTGCGCTGTCGCGATGGGGAAGGTGGACCACAACAAGTCAGGGCGATAACGCCTTATCAACGTTAGGCCTTTGACGACCGCAGTTGGCCACCAACTTATCCACGGGTCTGGCAGAGCAAACATTCTCAAGTAAGCCCCTCTGAAAGATAGGTGACGCGAGGAATCGATCGCTCTTGCTCTCTCGACTCGAATGCAGGAGGGAATACGAGCAGTGCTATCGGCGGCAACGCTCGGATACGCGCCCGGCGTAGCCGTCAGCACGATCGGTTGCCAACCGTAGTCAGGCAGAAACCGCGAAAAGTTCAATGTTCTATGGATGCCGCTGCTCCCGTGCATCGGGGGATAGTGAAAGACCACCATCAAGATCTTCTTCATTGATCTTTCATCCAACGCGACAACCGCAGAGCGATAAAGATCAACTCAGCTTTCTCAGCTTCGCGGTCCATTGTTGAGGCGAGGTCCGCCACATTTTTCTAGCCAGCGTCAGTGGGGAGAACGACTGTCCCATCATGCGCTTCAGATATGGACCACTGCGCGGATTTCCGGGTAGCGGAAACTCCTTGTTGCCCTTCTCGAGAATACTCAAGACTTCGTCGAGGATTGTGATCGCGCTGTCGACTTCGTCTGTGGACAGTATCAAAGGAGGAATGAACCGAATCACCGGCTCGTAGTAGCTGTACGTGATGTGCATTCCTCGTTGTTCGCACAGCATCGCCACCTGAAGAGCCAAGTTCTCGCTGTGACCGGGCGTTGATGAAGTGAGCTCCAGTCCGATCATCAATCCTCTTCCGCGCACATCCGAAATGAATGCGTACTTGTTCTGCAGCGACTGCAATCGATCGAGGAAATAGCGCCCAACCTCGGCGCTATGCTGGATAAGCTTTTCGCTCTCGACGATGTCGATAACTGCATGAACTGCTGCGGCTGCCAGGGGATCGTTTTGATGACTCGACAGGTGCGAGAACCCGCTCGCTTCGAGGGAGTCGGCGATCTGGTCGGTAACGATGACCGCAGCCGCCGGGTAGCCGTTTCCGGCTGTCTTGGAGACGACCAACACATCTGGGACAACGCCCGTGTGTTCGATATCGAACCAGCGTCCGGTTCGTCCGAACCCTGTCTGCGCTTCGTCGACGATGAACAGTGCGCCAATCTGTTTCGCTTTCTGATACAGGGTTCTTATGTAGTCTTTGGGAGGAAATATCATTCCGCCCGCCGAGACGATCGGTTCAACGATGACGGCCGCTATGTTTTCGGCGTGATCGCCCAAAATTTCGAATGAGACATTCATGCACGCCAAGTCGCATTCCGGATGATGGCGTCCAATTGGGCATCGCTTGCTGCTCGGCGTCATCAGCTTGAACTGATGAACAGGCGCCGGCTGAAAGTCGGTGCTTCCAGGGTGATCTGAAATCGAACTGAGCGTTCGCGTCGCCAGCGAGGTGCCGTAGTAGCCGCGCGTGAACGCAAGCATTCCGGTGCGCCCCGTAGCGACCTTCGCAATCCGAATCGCGAATTCGTTGGCCTCGGAACCAGTCGACAAGAAGATGACCTTGTTCAAAGTACCGGGGCTGATCTCGGCCAACCGCGATGCGGCCCGCAGGATTGCGGGAGAAACGTACTGGTCTCCGAGGTGAATGCCGTCGTCGATTTGCGCTTTCAGCCGTGACCGGAAAACTTCATGGTTGTGTCCCAAAATGCTGCAAAACTGTCCGGCCGCAAGATCGAGGATTCGATTTCCCTCTGCATCGATCAAGTAGCAGCCTTCGCCTCGCACGATCAGACTGTCCATGAATGGCTGCACAACGAGCAGGTGCTCGCCGTCAGCCTTCCAATGATCCAAGTTCTTCGTAGTGCCCATTGCCACTGATTCAGCGAGTGGTCAAATTGGCGTCGGCCGCTCCGACACCGCGACTCCGACTTCGCAAGCCGGGTATAGGATCGTGAAGTCGCACGACGGCGAAAATTCTTCGGCGTCCCAGCAGGTGCGCCATGCGTGACAGCGCGTGCCTAAGCACGCCAAAGCCGTGTAGCCAACCGGCCGAATGGCGACCGGCGGCCAGCTGGTTGCGCGGTCGGCGTGCCACGTCGGCTAGTAATTCCGTTTCGGCGATCCACGTGTACTGCGAATCTTAAACATAAACGGGCGTGACCTTCCCTGGGGCAATCCAACCATATCCTGGTAGGCAATCCAACTTAGATTTACGCCGACAATAGTGCCTAACTCGTACTGATCCCAATGCCGCGGATTCACTTCGATCAGAGAAAAAGTGCCCGTCCGACTTATCTCGCTTGAACTCAAGTTCCGCCATTCCGGTGTAGCCGAACGCCTTTAACAACCTGACCGACGGAGTAAGCACTTCGTTTACTTCGCGCGCTTCTACGACCGAGTCGGTACCGACGAGCGGCGGATCTTGTCGCAGCTTGCGGTCGGTGAAGTTGCCGAGCAGTTGACCGTTCCGCCCAACATAGCAGCCACACACGAAGATATCGTGGTCACCGCCCTGCACATAATTCTGGATCAAAATTTCCTTCGTGAAGTTAGCGAGCTGAGCGTAGTACAGCCGCAAATCGACGATGATGGCTTTCTGAGCGCCTATCTCTTCCCACACTCCTTTGCGGCGCCATTGGTAAGCGAAGCGGGGTTGGACGATAACCGGGAACTGCAGCGATCATCCGGAAAGAATGATCGTATGTAAACTCGGCTTCCGAACAGCCAGCGGACGATCATCCGGTGAGCATCGCATTTCCAGATGGCGATGACCGCGCCGGTAGGCCTCGCGTTCGGGCAGCTGTGTACCCGACAACCGGACCACCATTGTCGAGCGTGCTCATCGAACCCGGCAGTCGCCGCGAAAATCGGACCATTGTCGGCGCAGCTGGCCGCATACAGGAATAAGTCGCATCGCCATCGACCAGTACGTAAACGTCGGCCTCGACATCGGCAAACAGTCCAGCCGGACATACATTGCGCCTTGTCCTTGAACGGCGCTCGTCACGCACCACAGCGCCCAGTGACGTCTGCGGGCAGCTTGGGAATCGTATTGTCGCCGGAATTGCCCGGTCAGGTACTCTGCATCGTAGCTCGTTGAACCGACGGCAGTGCTGCTGTCGGAACCAACGTCACAGCGACGAGCAGCGCTGCGTCGTACGGAATTGTCGCAGCGCTACCGCATCTAGCCCGGATGACTCGGTTGCATCAGGCCGTCTACTTTCGCCGGCGATGAGCAAGCGAAACTCGGCAAGGTACAGCGAGACTTCAGGGCGTTGTGTGCCACTATGAGAATCGTGATGGGTCTCTTTCCAGCAGCCGCTTTCATTCGCCGGCAGAGTCCAGGCCAGGTAACGTGCACCTTGCGTGCCATGCGGATCTCGCCGAGGCGGATCGGGTGAGGTGGCGCGTAGGCAATCACGGCGATGCGAAGCACATGTGGCCGGTGCGGACGAGTATTCCGTCCGATTAGCTAACCGGCTGTGGGAAAGTGCATCAAGCCCCATTCTGCAAATGCAGCCGAGGGACAAATGCGGTCGACATAGGTGACGGATTAATCAGCCATTCGAATCAGCACGCCGCTGCGTTGATCGGCGTGACGTTGCTCGCGAGGTGCGAATCAGCGTCGAGGCGTTGGCAGCAAACTAGCTACGAAGGCGCTCCGGAATCTGCCGGGTCGATCAACGAGATGACTTCAGCCATGCGCAGCCGACAACTCGGAGAGGCCTCCCGTGATTTTGGTCGCGGAGATGGATCGCTCCGATAGTGCCAGGCGCCCAGGGCGAAGAGCCTGCGGTGTTGACCTCGATGAGACGCGACTCGAAAAGTTCGGCGAACGGCTAAGGCGGTACGCGGAAGGCGTAGTTTACGGATCTGCCCAGTAGTGCCGGGAAAAAAGCTGGCGCTTTCGGACCACTCCTTCGACTGCCAGCCGCTTCGGCGTCGTGGCGTGAGGCTACCGGGACATCTCTTCGAGTGGCACCGTGTTCATCGACAGGCGGGACGCCAGACCACTAAGCGCTGGCATTACCGGTAACTGGCGATCCATACGGGCGATCCCGCCGAGCTAGGCACCGCCTTCATGGGCGCAGTCTTCCTGACTGCGACGCATTGTTGTCAGGCGTGCGCAAGAATTGTCATGAAGACGCGGCGTACTTCCAGCGCGTCGGCCAGGTCGTAACCAAGTTGGCGGATCGCAGAATCGCTGTGGATGCCGGCCGCGGGCGAAATTCCTCAGGCAGTGTCTCACGGGCGGTCAGTTCGGCTTCGCAGCGACGCGGGCCCCGAGCATGTCGCGGGGGATCCACCGTGATCAAATGCCGCGACCACTCGGCGTCTAGCGCGTAAAGCGGAGCGTAGCTGAACCCTCTGCCGCGGGACTGTTCCCAGCAGCGTGAAATGAGGTTGTCGCTCTACTCTTAGGCTACGCGAGACCAAACATAAATTTGGCGCAAGGCGCATTTGGCGCAAGTTCAAATCCGACGCGCATTGCGCGCCTGTTTGCTGCCAGGTGAATGCGCCTCGGACACATCCTAGCTCCGACGCCGGCGCCGCTGTCCTTCGGATTCTGTCAATGTCCAGAAGACGCTGGTGCTGCACGACGATGCTCTGGTGAGCGAGTAGCCGCTGAAGTGTCCGCTCGTGCACGAGAGGAGAGTCGACTGTCGAGCAGCACTCACCGAGTCTGCGTGAGCGGTGAACATCACGCCGCATCGGGCCGAACGAGAAGGGCGCGCTCCATCGTACATGTAACTCGGTCAATCGTTCTGCGGCTGCCACGCCGGCTTGTTACGGGATGCTCCTCAGGTACCGGTCCGAACGCCTACTCTCGCATCGTACTCGAACCATCTGGGAACAAGTCATGCGACCCTGGCATCCTTTAATAAGCCCGCGCAATTGCAAGAATGTTTGCATGGCGCCTGATGCAGGGGGCTACGAATTCATCAAGCTCCTAGACAGCCAACTGATTCCTGTTGCGAATGTGCGGCGACAGTATGCGGGGGCCGCAGATGCACGATATTTGTAGCGTGAGTGACACCAGCGGCAGGTACGACTTTTGTTCACCAGATCGTCGTAGCAGGATATCAACAAGTAATCCCATGTGCGGGCTTGCCGGGTTCCTCACGTCCGACCGCCCCGAACGGGGCACGCTGGTGAAGATCGCCAGCTCGATGGCGGACACGTTGACGCACCGGGGCCCGGATGATTCCGGTGTGTGGGTAGATCCGGCGTGCGGCGTTGCACTTGGCTTCCGCCGTCTCTCGATCATCGACCTTGTCACCGGCTGGCCATCAGCCGATGCACTCGGCCAACGGCCGCTATGTGATCGTATTCAATGGCGAAATTTATAACTTTGGCGAACTGCGCAAGGACCTGGAGCAAAGCGGTGAGGCGCCGGACTGGCGTGGCCACTCAGACACCGAAGTATTGCTCGCGCTGATTTCCGCTCGCGGCATCGATCGCGCGCTCGAGCAATCAATCGGCATGTTCGCCTTCGCCCTGTGGGACTGCCGCGATCGCGTACTGCATCTGGCGCGCGATCGTATCGGAGAGAAGCCGCTGTACTACGGATGGGCGGGCCGGACTTTTCTGTTCGGCTCCGAATTGAAAGCGCTGCGCGCGCACCCTCAATGGAATGCGGACATAGATCGCGGCGCCATCGCTCTTTTCATGCGATACAACTATATTCCGGCGCCGCATTCGATCTTCGACGGAATATCGAAGCTGACTCCGGGTTGCACGTTAGCCCTGGCGTGGGGCGCACGCGAGCCCGTCCTCAAGACCTATTGGTCCGCGCGCACGGTTGCCGAGCGCGGCGTTGCCAATCCCTTGTTGGATAGCGCCGCGTCGATCGGCGCTGCCCTTGACACTCTATTGCGCGACGCGATCGGCAAGCAGATGGTCGCCGATGTCCCGTTAGGGGCATTCCTGTCGGGTGGGATCGACAGTTCGACCGTGGTGGCGCTGATGCAATCGCAGAGCATGCGGCCGGTCAAAACGTTCACGATCGGTTTTGCGGAACATGATTACAACGAGGCGATCCGCGCCGCGGAGGTTGCGCGGCATCTGGGCACCGACCACACCGAGTTGTACGTCACACCACTGCAGGCAAGAGACGTGATTCCAAAGCTGCCCACGATCTACGACGAGCCATTTGCGGACTCCTCCCAGATTCCCACGTTCCTGGTGGCACAGCTTGCCCGCTCGCAAGTGACGGTCGCTTTGTCTGGCGACGGCGGCGATGAATTGTTTGCCGGCTATACGCGCTACGCGTTCGGGCAGCAACTCTGGCGCAGACTCTCGCGTGTAACGCCATCGATTCGGCGCTCGATAGCGGTGGCGGCAAAGATGCTTTCGGTCGAACGCTGGAGTGCGATTGCGAAACCGCTGCTTGCTGTCGTACCGGCGCCTTACCGTATTAGACTGGCGGGCGACAAAATCCACAAGCTTGCCGATGTGCTGGCACACGAGACCCTCGACTTGCTCTATCGCGATTTGGTATCGCACTGGAAGCCGCCGCTAGACATTGTCCTGGCCGACACCGAGCCGGCAACTGCGCTCGATACCGCCTACGCTCGGGCAATCGATGATCCGGTGGCCCGAATGATGTTGCTTGACCTCGTGACCTATCTGCCCGACGACATTCTGGCGAAGGTCGATCGCGCTGCGATGTCGGTGAGTCTGGAAACGCGCATTCCGCTGCTCGATCATCGCGTGGTTGAATTCGCCTCGAGGATTCCGCTCACGGCCAACCTGAATCGCCACGGCGCCAAAGGCATTTTGCGCAACGTGCTGTATCGCTACGTGCCTAAGGCGCTGGTCGATCGTCCCAAGATGGGCTTTGCCGTTCCGATCGACCATTGGCTGCGCGGCCCGTTGCGGGAATGGGCCGCCGATCTGCTCGACCCGGTTCGCCTGCGCCGCGAAGGGTATCTAAAGCCTGAGCTGATTCAGCAGCGCTGGCAGGAGCACGCCAGTGGGCAGCGCAATTGGCACTATCCGTTATGGGACGTCTTGATGTTTCAGTCGTGGCTGCAAAGCGCGCACGGACGGTGATTCATGAATCGGCAGTCTACCGAGCGGACGCAATCGCGATAGTTGGTTGACGGTGGTGCGGATGAACGATGGGGGCACTGCCAAGACGACGACCAAGGTAGGCGTTATCGCACTTGTGCCCGATGCTTGGAAGTCGGTGTGGATGCCGCGCCACCAAATCCTCTCACGGCTGGCCGGCAGCTTCGATGTCGTCTGGGTGAATCCGGCTGGAAACTGGAGGGAGCATTGGTTGCCCGGCCGCTCACGGTTCCTGGAGCCGCACCGGTTTGCTGAGGTTGCCCCGGGACTTTCCGTGATGACCTCCGGGCGCCGCTGGCCGCAGGTCTTTCGGCCTGCGTGGCTGCAAAGTTGGCTAACGAGAGGGCGGCTGCGCGCGGCACGCCGGTATCTTATCCAGCGCGGCGTGCAGCAAATAGTTCTCTACTTGTGGCAACCCGAGTTCGCAGCAGCGATTGACCTTGTGGAGCACGATGCAAGCTGCTACCACATTGACGATGAGTACAGTTTTTCCGATGTCGAAGTGCCGAACCCGGAGCAGGAGACGAAACTGATACGCAGGGTCGACCAGGTAATCGTTCACTCCATACGACTGATGGAAAAAAAAGGAACGATCAACCCCAATACCGCTCTTGTGCCTAACGGCGTTGACTACGAAGCGTTCGCCAACCCTCGTGCTGAGCCGCCGGACCTTGCCCGTGTGCGCTGGCCGCGGATCGGTTATGTGGGCGTGATCAAGAAGCAGCTCGACCTCGCGCTGCTGTTGCGGCTCGCCCGCGCCCGAAGCGACTGGAACTTCGTCATGGTCGGGCCGGTCGGCACCGTCACGGGAAAGGAGCCGGCGCTCGCCGAGCTTCAGGCCCTTCCAAACGTCCACTTTCTTGGTGAGAAGCCGGTCGACGCGCTGTCCGCGTATACGCAGCACATGAACGTTTGCTTGATGTGCTACGAGGTGAACGACTACACAAAGTACATTTATCCGATGAAGCTGCACGAATACCTGGCGTCAGGCCGGCCCGTGGTTGCCACACCGATCGATTCGGTCGTCGAGCACGGCGACCTCGTGACCCTCGCCCAAACGGATAGTGAGTGGATCGCGGCGATCGAGCAGGCGCTATTGC
>CAWGRF010000003.1:0-45913 GCA_963824935.1 uncultured beta proteobacterium
ACAGCTAACGGAGGTGACAAATGGCTGAACTCCGAAAGTCCTTGCCGCAGCTTGGCGGTAATTTCTTTCTCACTGACGGTGGGCTTGAGACCACACTCATTTTTCTGGAGGGGCTCGAACTACCCGAATTCGCCGCCTTTGACTTACTCAAGCGTCACGGAGGTGAGACCGCGCTCCGAAAGTACTTTCTCACCTATGCCGAACTGGCACGTCGGTTTGGTACGGGGCTCATCTTGGAGAGCGCAACTTGGCGGGCCAGCGCGGACTGGGGTACGAAGCTGGGTTACACCGCGAAGGAGTTGGCGGATGCGAACCGACGGGCGATCCACCTGCTTGAGGAGATCCGAGGTGAGTTTAAGGGTGACGCCAAGACAGTCGTCATTAGCGGATGCGTCGGTCCGCGGGGAGACGGGTATATCCCGGGCAAGACGATGTCGGAGCAAGAGGCCCAAAGCTATCACGCGGATCAGATCCGGGTCTTCGAGGACAGTGCCGCCGACATGGTCACCGCGATCACGATGAACTACGCGGAAGAGGCGGTGGGGATCACGAAGGCGGCCGAGCGCGCGGGGATGCCGGTCGCGATATCTTTCACGGTGGAAACTGACGGCCGGCTTCCGACTGGTCAAACACTGAGCGCGGCCATTGAGCAGGTCGATACCGCCACGTCGGGCTACCCCTCCTACTACATGATCAACTGCGCTCATCCCTCGCACTTCGACCACGTACTAGCTGAAGGGGAGCCTTGGGCGCGAAGAATTCGCGGCCTACGCGCCAACGCATCGCGCAAGAGCCACGCTGAGTTAAACGAATCGGCCGAGCTCGATATTGGGGATCCGACAGAACTCGGTACACAGCATGCCCAGCTCAAGCGCCGCCATTCGCAGCTGAACGTTATGGGCGGTTGTTGCGGCACCGACCACCGCCATGTCGAGCAGATCGCTGCGGCGTGTTCACCGCTCTTCAGGCAAGCGACCTAACATCGCGCTGCAAGGGACGCAGGCAAGCGGCGTTGCCGCGTTCTAACAAGCCGAGGAAGCTGACGGTCGCCTGCGGCCCGTAGCTTATCGGCAGGTCGTTGGGCGCCAAGACCGTGCCGAGTGCGTCCAATGACCAACCCAAGGAGATATCCAATATGGCAGTGCGAATTGAGAGAGTCGGACCGGTCTGGACAGTTATTCACGACCGACCCGAAGCCCGCAACGCTATGGACCCCGAGAGTGCGGATGCGCTGACAGCCGCCTTTCTTGAATTCGATGCCGATAAGGATGCTTCGGTTGCGGTCTTCTACGGCGCAGGCGGGGCGTTTTGCGCGGGTTGGGATCTTAAGTACGTCAGCACGCTCAACGCTGACTATCCGCTCGGGGAGCTCGATATTCCCGCTGCACGGCCGCGTGGCAACGGTAGTGAAATTCCGCGCGGACCGATGGGGCCATCTCGGCTTGAGTTGGACAAGCCAGTCATTGCGGCAATCGAGGGACCTGCCGTCGCGGGGGGTATGGAACTGGGGCTATGGTGCGACTTCAGAGTGATGGCGGAAGATTCCTACTTCGGCGTTTATTGCCGCCGTTGGGGAGTACCGCTGATTGACGGAGGAACCGTGCGGTTGCCCCGAATCGTCGGCCAGGGTCGAGCACTGGAAATCACTCTCACGGGGCGAAAAATCCCGGCGGAGGAGTGCTTGAACATCGGCTTGTGCGAATACGTCACACCCAAAGGCGGCGCCCGTGAGAAAGCAGAGGAACTTGCACAGGAGATTGCACGCTTCCCACAGGTGTGCGTGCGCGCCGATCGACGCTCCGCAATCAAGAGTCACGGGCTTAGCGTACGCGACGCGTTGATCCAGGAATGGTACAACGGGCGCGAAGCCCTCATCGCGGACGGTGTATCGGGTGCGAGCCGCTTCAAGGGCGGCCTCGGTCGGCATGGCGACTTCGCCAAAATCCGGTGATCGCTCGCATAACGTATGCCAAGAAGCAGGACGTTGATAATCGCCGCCGGCATCGCTGCTTCGTTTATCGGTCTCGCTGGCACAATTATTCTTCTGTCGAGAACGGAAATCATCAGCGTCGTGTTGGCGAAACTAATGCTTGTTGCGTTGTTGGGGATGTATGTCGGATTCGGATTTCTAATTGCTGTCTATCGCTTCATTGGCAAGCTGAAGTGAGCGTCCATTCATTGGAGACGAAGGCCAGATGAACACCACAAGACTAATCGCCATCGTGCTTATCGTCGCCGGCGTGCTCGGCTTGGTCTACGGCGGGTTCAGCTACACCAAGGACACAACCGCCGTCAAAGTTGGCCCTATCGAACTCTCCGTCAAGGAAAAGGAAACCGTCAATATCCCAATGTGGGCGGGTATAGGCGCCATCGTGATCGGCGGGCTACTGCTTGTTCTCGGCAACAAGAAGGGGTAGCCGTCGAGTGAGCCACCAACACGGGCCCGCCACCAACGTTCGCTCGATCATTGTGTGGCGTAAGGAAGCCGATGGTCGGTGGCGAGTTGCGCGGGAACTGCTGAACGCGGAGCCCGCGGTCAAGTAGCCGTGAAACTGACGGCATAGATGTGTAATCCTCAAATCGTGGTCTGCCCTCACTTCGTGCTTTGACCAAACCATGCTAACGATTGAAGACGTGCGGGCAATTCCGCTGTTCTCGACACTCGCAGTGCCTGAACTCGAGCGCCTCGCGCGGACATCGGCCGACCTGCACCTCGGTGCCGGGGAATACGCCGCGTATGAGGGCGGAGCGGAGCGTGCGCTGTTCGCTGTTCTCTCCGGCAAGATCGAGGTCGTCAAATTGTTCGACGGGGTCGAGCGCACCCTGGGCTGGCGCGTCCCCGGTGTCATTTTCGGCGAACTGCCGGTCGCCCTTGGCACGCCGCTCTACGGAGGTTATCGGGCGTCAGAACCTTCTCGCGTCATGCGCGTGGAGATCCGGGAGTATTACGCGATCGCGGCGGCATCACCCGAGATCGCCTTGCAGGTCGCCGCACTGGCGCGCGAGCGCATCGGCGGCATGCAGGGCATCGAGGCCGAGGCGCCGAAGCCACGCGTCACCATCGTCGGTCAGCGTTGGGACAACGCGTGCGGCAAGTTGCGCCAGTTTCTCGCGCGCAACCAAATAACGCATGAGTGGATGACGCCCGATGCGCCTGACCTGCCGACGCGTTGGTCCGGAACGCGTCCAGTGGATGAAGATTGTCCTGCGGTGCGGCTTGCCGATGGGACGCTCCTCAATCGGCCTGCGATGCGCGACCTTGCGCAGCGCCTTGGCCTTCAAACAACCGCACGCCTTGCCGAGTACGACACCCTCATCATCGGTGGTGGACCGGCCGGTATGGCGGCAGCGGTATATGGCGCATCCGAAGGCTTGAGCACGCTGGTGGTAGAGCGCGAGGCACCCGGTGGTCAGGCAGGGACGTCCTCGCGCATCGAGAACTATCTCGGTTTCCCCAGCGGCGTCTCGGGCGATGAGCTCGCGAGCCGCGCGCTCAAGCAGGCTGGGCGGCTCGGAGCTGAGATCCTTGTCACGCGCTCCGTCGATCGCATCGATCCGAAAACGCGTCGGATCTACCTCGATGACGACGATGTCGTCCAGGCGCGGACCGTCATCCTTGCGATGGGCGTCGCGTGGCGCCGGCTCGCGATCGACGGCTTCGACCGGCTCATCGGAAAGGGCATTTACTACGGCGCAGCGCGCAGCGAAGCGAGCGCAACGCATGGACTCGACGTCCACCTCATTGGCGCCGGCAACTCGGCCGGCCAGGCCGCGATGTTCTTCGCCAATCACGCGCGAACCGTCACGCTCGTCGTCCGGGGCGATTCCCTTGAGAAGAGCATGTCGCGTTACCTGATCGAGCAGCTCCGCGGGAAATCGAACGTGAAGGTGCAGCTGCGCTCGGAAGTGGTCGCCGCGCACGGCGACACGCACCTGACAGCAGTCGACATACGCGATGGCACAAGCGCAAAGATGCGCCGACAAGACTGTGGTGGCCTTTTCGCTTTCATTGGCGCCGACGCAGAGACCGATTGGCTGCCGGCGGAGATCGCACGCGATGCACGAGGATATGTCCTGACCGGTGACGACGTCGTGAAGGCTGGGCGCTGGTCGCACAGCCGCGATCCCTACCTGCTCGAATCGAGCGTCCCCGGTGTTTTCGCCTGCGGGGACGTGAGGTTGAGCCCGGTCAAGCGCGTTGCCTCCGCGGTTGGCGAGGGCAGCATGGCGATCGCTTTCGTCCACAAGTATCTGCAGGACGCGGGATAACACTCAGCGAGCACGGTAAAGCGTATGCGTGTTTCCCGAGCCGGAGTTGCTGCGGTCAGCGTCACGAGAATCATCCGACGAGGTGCTTAATGCCTTCGCGAACAGCGTCTTGTACGTGCGGACAACTACGCGTTCAAGTCGAAGGCGAACCACTAGGCGTGGGTATTTGCCACTGTCTCGCCTGCCAGCAAAGAACCGGCAGTGTCTTCGCAGCACTGGCCAGCTTCTCTGCTCCGTTCAAAGTCTTCGGTACCGCCACCGAGTACGTTCGTGTCGGGAGATCAGGGAGCCAAGTTCATATTCAGGTTCTGCCCGGTTTGTGGGACTACCGTCTTTCACACAGAAGAGGGCGAGACGGAGTCAGTGGCCGTTGCCGTAGGTGCGTTTGCTGACCCTCACTTTCCAGCGCCTAGCGTCTCCGTCTACGACAGCCGCAGGCATCCGTGGGTCCACTTGCCGCCGGGGACGAAAGCGTTCGACAAAGATCCCACTTGATCACCGGTCCTACTGCGAAGGACATTCATGCTCTACATGATCCTCGAACACTTCAAGGGTGATCCGGTCCCGGTGTACCGCCGTTTCCGCGATCGGGGTCGCTTGGCTCCAGATGGCCTCCGTTACATCAGCAGCTGGGTCACGAGCGACCTGCAGTGCTGCTATCAGGTAATGGAGTGCGAGGACCGCCGCCTGCTGCAGGAGTGGATGGACGAGTGGAAGGATCTCGTCGACTTCGAAGTTATCCCCGTTGTTACCTCGGCCGAGGCTGCTTCGGCAATCGGACCTCGGCTCTAATGCTGCCCAACCGATTCCAAAGTTTAGTTTTGAGAGCACTGTCATGCTGCAGCCGAATGGCGAGGAGCTCAAGCTATATGCGGCCACGGCCTAACGACACATGACCGGCCCTCCATCTATCCAAACGTTACCTTCATCCGCCGCAACATCTTCCGTTCCAATTGGAAACGCTTCGTCCGCGCGGACCGTGCGCCCGCTCGTGGCGCTGCTGCCGTTCCTGACGCCGTACAAGAAGCAGATTGCACTCGCGCTGCTGTTCCTGCTACTCGCAGCGGCGGCCACGCTGGCGCTGCCGGCAGCGATAAAAAGCTTGGTCGATCATGGCTTCGCCGCCGAGGTGAGCAACTCGTCGGAGCGCCTGGCGGCAGTCCGCAGCCAGTTTCTGCTGTTCATTCCGCTGGCTCTCGCGATTGCGGTGTTCACTGCATCGCGCTTTTTCATGGTGACTTGGCTGGGTGAACGCGTGACCGCCGATCTGCGCGCTGCGGTCTACTCGCACGTTCTGCAGCAGAGTCCACAGTTTTTTGAAACTTTGAAGACCGGCGAAGTGCTGTCGCGCCTGACTACCGATACGACTGTCATTCAGACCGCGGTGGGTTCAAGCATTTCGATGGGACTGCGCAACACGGTCTTGTTCCTCGGCGGTTTGACGATGCTGATCATCACCAGCCCGCGGCTGATGCTGATCGTGCTGGCGGTCATCGGGCTGGTCGTGCTGCCGGCGGCGATCTTCGGCAGGCGCGTGCGCAAACTGTCGCGAGCGAGTCAGGACCGGATCGCGGACTCAAGTGCGATTGCAGGCGAGATACTGAACGCGATCCCCGTAGTGCAGAGCTTTACGCAGCAAACGCACGAAAGCACGCGCTTCGGTGAAGCGAACGAGCAGGCATTCAAGACTTCGATCCGCCGCACCGGTGCACGCTCGCTGCTGACCGCCTTCGTGATCATCGGAGTGTTCTCGTCGCTGCTGTACGGCATTTACTCCGGTGCACAGTCGGTGATCGCGGGCCGGATCTCGCCGGGCGAACTATCCGAATCGGTCTTGTATGTGATGCTGGTGGCATCCAGCGTCGCGGTGCTCGCCGAGGTTTGGGGCGACATCGTGCGCGCTGCAGGTGCGACCGAGCGGCTGATGGAACTGCTGGCGACGCGCTCGGACATCGCCGATCCGGCGCAGCCGCGCAGTCTGCCGCGCCACGGCGGCGGCATGAAGGTCGAGTTTGACCACGTCACCTTCCGCTATCCGTCGCGCCCAGCGCACGTGGTGCTGGACGATCTGTCGCTGGTGATCGAACCGGGCGAGACGGTTGCACTGGTCGGGCCGTCGGGTGCGGGCAAGACCACGATCTTTCAACTGTTGCTACGTTTCTACGACGTCGCTGCAGGCGCGATCCGTTTTGATGGCGTCGCATTGACCGAGGTGCGCCTCAACGATCTGCGCTCGCGCATCGCTTTAGTGCCGCAGGACGCGGTCATTTTCTCTGCCGACGCGATGGAAAACATCCGTTACGGAAGGCCGTCGGCCACTGACGATGAAGTGATCGCCGCCGCCAGATCAGCATTCGCCGACGACTTCATTCGCGCCCTGCCCGAGGGCTATCGCAGCTTTCTGGGCGAGCGCGGAGTACGGCTGTCCGGCGGCCAGCGGCAGCGCATTTCGATCGCGCGCGCGATGCTGAAAAACGCCCCGCTGCTGCTGCTCGATGAAGCGACCAGCGCACTCGATGCCGAAAGCGAACAAATCGTGCAGCGAGCGCTGCAGGCGGCGATGTCGGGCCGCACGACACTGGTGATCGCGCACCGGCTCGCCACCGTGCAGCGCGCCGATCGCATTGTCGTCCTCGATCACGGCCGCATCGTCGAGGTCGGCCGGCATGATCAACTCGTGGCTGCCGACGGCTTGTACGCGCGGCTCGCAGCCCTACAGTTCGCAATCTGACGCATCAGTAGAATCATCCGATGCAGCAATACGAAGACTTCATGCGCCACGTGTTCGAGCGTGGCGTTGCCAAGACCGATCGCACCGGCACCGGCACGCGCTCGTGGTTCGGCTACCAGATGCGGTTCGACCTGCAGCAAGGCTTTCCGCTGATTACGACCAAGAAGCTGCATTTGCGCTCGATCATCTACGAGCTGCTGTGGTTCCTGCAGGGATCGAGCAACGTGCAGTATCTGCGCGACCACAACGTGACGATCTGGGACGAATGGGCGCGCGAGGATGGCGAACTCGGGCCGGTGTACGGCGTGCAGTGGCGTTCGTGGCCGTCGCCCGACGGCGGAACGATCGATCAGATTTCGCAAGTCGTGCGCGAGATCAGGCAGAACCCCGATTCGCGGCGCCTGATCGTCTCCGCCTGGAACGTCGGTGACATTCCGAAGATGGCATTGCCGCCGTGCCATCTGCTGTTTCAGTTCTATGTGGCGCAGGGCAAGCTTTCGTGCCAGTTGTATCAGCGCAGCTGCGACATCTTTCTCGGTGTGCCCTTCAACATCGCGAGCTACGCGTTGTTGACGCACATGGTGGCGCAGCAATGCGACCTTGGCGTCGGCGATTTTGTCTGGACCGGCGGCGATTGCCACATTTACAGCAATCATTTTGATCAGGTACGCGAGCAGTTGTCGCGCACGCCACGTCCGTATCCGAAGCTAGTGATTCATCGACGACCGCCATCGATGTTCGAGTATCGCTACGAAGACTTTGAAATCGAGGCGTACGAACCGCATCCGCACATAAAAGCGCCGGTAGCGGTGTAGGGAATGCTCGAATCCGAGCGAAGGCGATGAATCGGCTCAGTTTGATCGCTGCGCGGGCCCGTAACGGCGTGATCGGCCGCAACAATCAAATGCCATGGAAGATCGCAGGCGAGCAGGCGTATTTCAAACGCATGACGATGGGTCATCCGATCGTGATGGGCCGCAAGACATGGGAGTCGATCGGCCGGCCATTGCCTGGCCGACGCAATGTCGTCGTCACGCGTAACCGCGCGTATGTCGCGCCGGGCGCCGAAGTCGTTGGCAGTCTCGACGAGGCGCTGGCGCTGCTCGCCGGCGTCGATGAGATGTTCGTCATCGGCGGCGGCGAGTTGTATGCGCAGGCCTTGCCGCGCGCCGACCGGATACTGCTCACCGAGATCGACGCCGATTTTGAGGGCGATACGTTCATGCCGCCGGTCGATCCGTCGCAATGGCGCGAGACAAGCCGCGAGCAGCATCCACCGAGCGGCGATCGGGCCTTCGGCTATTCGTTCGTTGTTTACGAACGCTGACGTCAATTCATCAGCCTGCCGTGCAACTCCGATAGACTGATTCTGTTGGGCGACACGATGATGCGAGAGGGGACACGCAGCATGGGGGAGCATCCTCCGAAGGTGATCGTCACCAAGATCGGGTTCGACGGGCACGATCGCGGCAGCCGGATAGTGGCCGCATTCTTGCGCGATGCCGGAATGGAAGTCATTTACACGCCGCCGTGGCAGGAAGTGGCAACGGTCGTCAAGCTCGCGATCGAGGAGGATGCGGAAGTGATCGGCATCTCATCGCTGGCGACCGATCATCTGCTCGTGCCGCGATTGATGGAAGCGCTACGCGAGGCCGGCATGACCGATGTGCAGGTGATCGTGGGCGGCATTGTGCCGGCGCGTGATGAGCAATTGCTGCTGGACGCAGGTGTCGCACGCGTGTTTCATCCTGGCACCCCGCTCGGCGAGATTGCAAACGAAGTACGTCAGCTCGCCGCGATCGCGCGTGCCATGCGCGAAGGAGCGATGCCATGAACAAGCCTCAGTCCACGCGATTGTTCGAATCCGAGCTGGAGCAGGCGGAGCGCCGCTGGCAGGAGGCCTATGACGCCAGCGCCGGCAGCGCAAAGCGTTCGGTCAACCGCTCGGGCATCGAAGTAAAACCGCTTTACACGCCGCAAGATCGCGCGGGCGAGAATTTTTTCGAAGACATCGGATTTCCCGGAGAGTTTCCGAACACGCGCGGCATCTATGCATCGATGCATCGCGGCCGCAGCTGGACGCAACGGCAACTGATCGGATGGGGAACGCCCGCCGACTACAACGCGCGGCTACGAGACATCCTCGCGCACGGCGCGACGGCGATTTCGCTGATCCCGTGCAACTCCGTGTATCGCGGCTACGACGCCGACGAAGTGCCGCCCGAGCTGCTCGGCACCTGCGGCGTTGTCGTCAACAGCGTCGAGGACATGGATATCGCGCTCGCCGATGTGCCGCTCGAGCGCATTTCGTGCGCGATGAATGACCCATCGCCGTTTACATTGCTGGCCTTGCTGCTCGCGGTGGCAAAGCGGCGCGGAATCCCATGGTCCAGGATCACCGGCACTTCGAACCAGTCCGACTACCTGTCGCACTGCGTCGCCAATCACATGTTCTTTCGGCTCGCGCTGCCGGGTGCACGGCGCGTCCTGACCGATCACATTCAGTACGCGAACGAAATCCTGCCCGGATGGAATCCGCTGTCTGTCGTCGGCCAGCATACGCAGCAGGCCGGCGCCACCCCGGCTGAAGCGATGGGATTCACGCTCTCTGCAGCGCTGCAGTACGGGCAAGATTGCATCGCGCGCGGCATGGATCCCGATCGCTTCTTGCCGCGCTTTACGTTCTTCTTCGACATCTCGATCAGCTTCTTCGAAGAGATCGCGAAGTTTCGCGCTGGTCGACGCCTGTGGGCGCGGCTTGCGCGCGAACGGCTCGGTGCCAAGGATCCGAAGT
This sequence comes from uncultured beta proteobacterium, assembly GCA_963824935.1. Classification (GTDB taxonomy): domain Bacteria; phylum Pseudomonadota; class Gammaproteobacteria; order Burkholderiales; family Burkholderiaceae_F; genus JACCZX01. Next base: position 9,795 of record CAWGRF010000003.1, read on the forward strand.
CGTGGCGCTTCAAGTTTCACGGGCAAACGTCGGGAGTCGATCTGACGCGTCAGCAGCCGCTGAACAATATTGCGCGCGTCACCGCGCAGGCGATGGCAGGAATCTTCGGTGGACTGCAGTCGCTGCATACGGACGGCTACGACGAGGCGGTGTCGGTTCCGACCGCAGAGGCGGCGCGAATTGCGATCGCGACGCAAAACATCCTGCGCGAAGAGGCGCAGCTCACCGACGTGATCGATCCGCTCGGCGGTTCGTACTATGTCGAGACGCTGACCGATCGCATGCAGCAGCAGATCGAAGCCGTGATCGCCAAAATCGACGCAGCGGGAGGCATGTACAAGGCGGTAGAAGATGGTCTGGTGCAACGCATGATCGGCGAATCGGCGCTCGCGCATCAATCGAAAATAGAAAGCGGCGAGCTGACGGTGGTCGGAGTCAATGCCTATCGGATGGACGAAGATGCGAGCGAGTACCAGTCGCAGCACTATCCGGATCCGGCGGCGATTGCCGCACAGCGCGCCCGACTTGCAGGCGTTCAAGCAGAATCGATCGGCAGCCACTGTCAACAAGGCGCTGGACGATCTTGCGCGAACCGCGCAAGGCACGGACAACGTGATGGCTGCGATCGTCGCCGCTGCCGATGCAGGCGTGACGCACGGCGAGATTTGCGCGGTACTGCGGCGCGAGCTCGGCTTCGGACAGCCCCTTGCGATCGTCTAGGACGTGGTCGCCACGGAATGGCTGCAGCGGATACGGGAGGGCGACCGGCGCGCGATTGCGCGCGCGATCACAGGAGCTGAAAACGATTCTGCCTGCGCAGAGGCACTGCAGGCCGCGCTAGCTGCCGACGTTGGCCGCGCCCATATTGTCGGCATCACCGGGCCCGCGGGCGCTGGCAAGTCGACCTTGATCAATGCACTCGTCGGAGAGCTGCTCAAACGCGGACAGGCCGTCGCGGTTGTCGCGATCGATCCCTCAAGTGCCGATTACCGGCGGCGCATTGCTCGGCGATCGTATTCGCATGGCCGATCAGCAGGCGCACGAGCGCGTATTCATCCGCTCGCTCGCGGCGCGCGGTCATCCAGGCGGGCTGTCGCGCACGACCACGCAAGTTGTGGCCGTGCTCGACGCGGCGGGCTTCGACACGGTGCTGATCGAGACGGTGGGCGCCGGCCAGTCGGATGTCGCGATCGCGGCGGTCGCCCGCACGCGGATCGTCGTTTATCCGCCGGGCTTGGGTGACGAGATCCAAGCGCTCAAGGCGGGCATGTTCGAAATCGCCGATATTTTCGTTGTGAACAAAGCCGATCTTCCAGGTGCAGACCACACTGCAGGCGACCTGCTGCAGGTGCCCGCTCGGCGCAACGCCGAAACGAAACGGCTGGTACTGAAGACCACTGCGACGACGGGCGATGGCATCGTGGAACTCGCCGACGCGATCACCGCGCGCGCGCCAGAGCCGGCGCCCGTGCCTCAGCCTTCGGCGAACTCGTAGCGTTTCGGCCGCGCCTGCTCGCGCCGGTACTTCACGAGCGCGAGCGCGCGGTAAATGCCGTGCACGAACTTGCCGTACGGCAGAACCAGGAACAGCGCGAGCACCGGGCCGAGATGCAACGCGAGCAACGTCGGCATCCATGCCGATTCGCGCAATGCGAGCAGCAGCAAGCCGGTCGCGCCGGTAATCAGCAGCAACCACGTAAAGCCGGCGTCGAAAAACGTCTGCGACGGATCGTTGAGTACGGATGGCCGCAGCATGCGCAGCCGCAACAGTCCGGCTGGCCCGATGATCAGACCGATGCCGCCAGCGGTACCCAGCAGCACCGGCACGCTGGTCCACGGATACGGTGCCGGCCAGTCGAGTGCGTAGTGATAGAACGAGGCCACGCTGGTGGAGGCAAAACACAGCAAGAAGCCGTAGAAAGTCAGATGGTGAAGGATGCGTCTCGCTTGTGTCCCCGCGTCGGTTTTTTCCGGACATCCATCGCCGCCGCCGTCGAGATACGTCAGCGCCGCAGCGTCGCGCATCGCACCCGCCGCCGCGCCGGGCGCAGTGGAACTGCCCGCGGGCTCGACCGCGCGCCAGAAACGCCATGCGCTGATCGTCAGCGCGAGCAGCGCGAATCCAAAGCTGGCGCCAAAGATGGCGACCAGAAAATTGTGCGGAAAGATCTTGTAGAACGAGCCAGCGCCAACGTGCGCGTGAAAGAACCCATCGCCGCGCCACGCAATCCCGAGCGCGAAGAACAGCGCCAGAGAAGCAGCAAGCAACAGAGCCATCAGCGCGGATTGCCGCCGATAGAGCGCGCCGAAAGAACGAGGCCACGCATACGCTTCGTACGACACGAGCCGCACTTGCGCAAGAACGCGCGGCACATTGATGTTGAACTCGTGCGGCGGCGCGTATTGGCACGCCGGATAACACGCGCCGCAGTTGTGGCATAGGTTGGCGAGGTAATCGAGATCGTCGCGCGCAAATTCAAGCCGCTGCTCCATCGCCGGAAACACCGCGCAATAGCCTTCGCAGTAGCGGCACGAATTGCAGATGCCCATCACACGGGCAGCCTCAATGTAAATAGGCCCGCTCATTGCAGCGTGCGCGCAGCCCGTGCTGCTTCGGCGCCGGCGATGCGGCCGAACACGGTGCCGATCGTCATCCCGATGCCGGCCACATAACCCTGCCCCAGCACGTTTCCGGCCATGATCTCGCCGGCTGCGAGCATATTGGGCGAGCAGCTGCCATCACTCATCACGATGCGCGCGCGCTCGTCGACTCGCACGCCCAGGTAGGTAAAAGTGATGCCCGGCCGCAGCGGATACCCGTAGAACGGCGGCGCGTCTATCTTCTGCGCCCAGTGTGTCTTCGGCGGATTGATGCCTTCGGTAACGCAATCGTCGAGCACCGCATGATCAAACGCTCCCGGACGCACAGCGGCGTTAAACCCGTCGACCGTCGCACGCAACGCTGCGCGATCAAGGTTCAGTTTATCGGCGAGTTCTTCAACGTTGTCAGCGCGCTCTCCAGGAAAAACGGTCGGCATGAAGCGGCCGATGGCCTTCGAATCGATGATCGAGTACGCAATCTGCTCCGGTTGCTGCGCCACCAACCGGCCCCAGATCGCGTAACGCTTGGGCCAGAAGTCCTCGCCTTCGTCGTAGAAGCGCTGCGCGTAGCGATTGACGACGATGCCCAGCGACACGCAGTCCACTCGTGTCACGATCCCACCATCGAACTTCGGAGCACGCGCGTCGATCGCCACCGCGTGGCATTGTGTCGGGTCGCCGACCTGCGCGGCGCCGCCGTCGAGCAGCGCGCGCAAAACCGCACCGCGGTTATACGGCGTGCCGCGAATGATGAAGTTATCCGCCGCTGGTCCCCACGCTTCGCGCAACCATTCGAGGTTGGATTCGAAACCGCCCGCCGCTGCCACAACGACTCGCGCACTGATGCGTTCGGTACGCTCGCCCTGTCGCACGAGCGCTGCGACAAATCGACCACGCTCGATCTCCACACCGACGACTTCGGTCTCGTATCGAACATCAACTCCAAGCGCTTCGGCCGAGCGGTAGTACGCGTTGACGAGCGCTTTGCCGCCGCCGAGGAAGAACGCGTTGGTACGCCCCAGATGCAGCGTGCCGCTGAGCGACGGCTGAAAACGAACGCCGTGGCTGCGCATCCATGGCCTCACGCGCGCCGAGTCGCGAATCGTCAGACGCGCCAATGCCTTGTCGGTGCGGCCGCCGGTCACGCGCCATAGATCGTCCCAGTATTCCTCCTCGCGATAGCGCTCGATCAACACATCTTCCGGTGCGTCGTGCATGCAGCGCAGGTTGCGCGTGTGTCGGCTGTTGCCACCCCGAAAATCGAAGGGCGCGCACTCAAGCAGCAGTACCGAGGCGCCCGCTTCGCGCGCGCACAACGCGGCGCATAGAGCAGCGTTGCCGCCGCCCAGCACCAGGACATCGTGTTGCACCGCAGACCGTGTGTCGGGACGCGCAGTAGTTCTTGGGACGCCTCCTATTCGATCACGATGTTCGCGCGCTTGACGACCTGCTCCCAGCGTCCCTGCTCTTTCTTGATGAACGCGGCAAATGCCTCGGGGCCGCCCTGGCCCGCGACCGCATCATCCTGCGCAAAGCGCTGTGTCACTGCGCTCGACTTCAACGCCTTGCTAACTTCCGCCGCCATCCTGTCGATAATCGGCTTCGGCGTGCCCGCTGGTGCCAGCACGCCATACCACTGCGAAGTTTCAAAGCCCGGGTAACCCATCTCGGCCACCGTCGGAACATCCGGCAGCGACGGGATGCGCTGCGGAGTGCCGACAGCGATCGCGCGCAGCTTGCCGGCTTTGATATGCCCCATTAACGCGGGCGCGCCAGCCGACGACGCTTCCGTGCGGCACGTCAGCAGATCCTGCAGCTGCGGGCCGGTACCGCGGTAAGGGACGTGGACCACGAACATGCCGGTGACCGACTTCAGATATTCGAATGCGAGATGTCCTGCGCTACCGTTGCCGGCCGAACCGTAGTTGAGCTTGCCCGGATTTTTCTTCGCGTATTCAGTGAACTCCGTGAAGTTCTTTGCCGGCACCTCGGGACAGACCACAAAGAGATTGGGCACGATCGCCAGCAGCGCCACCGGTGCAAACGCCTTGTTGACGTCGTACGGGTGCTTCTTCATCGCATACGGATTGACCGCCAGCGTGCCGACATGGCCGAGGATGATCGTGTGGCCGTCGGGCGGCGATGCCGCAGCTTCCTGCATCGCGATCGTGCCGGCGCCGCCCGGTTTGTTCTCGACATAGACCGTCTGCCCGATCTGCTTGGTGAGCTCCGCCGCGACGCTGCGCGCGACGATTTCTGAACTGCCGCCGGGCGCGAACGGCACGATGAAACGCACCGACTTGGTGGGCCATTGCTGCGCGGACGCCACAAGGGGAAGCGTGAGCAGCGTGCTCAATATCAAACGCTTGAACATATGTCTCCTTCCACACATTCAAAACTGGTATCTGCGCAATCCACCATCTACCGGAATGACGGCGCCCGTAATGTAGCTCGCGCGAGGCGATGCGAGAAAGGCAACGAGATACGCGAGGTCTTCCGGCTGCCCATATCGACCCATCGGAATTTCGTTCTCCGCCTGCCATTGCCGGTACTCCGGCGTGTAGTTGCGCAATATCTGATCGCTCATTACGCGCCCGGGCGGAATGCTGTTTACCGTGATGCCGAAGCGCCCGACTTCGCGCGACAGCCCCTTCGCCCACGAGTGAATCGCTGCTTTCGCGCAGAACGCGCCGTTGATTCCATCGGGCTCCGACTTCCCTGTGATGTTGATGATGCGTCCCCAGCGATTGGCGATCATCTGATCGAGCAGCGCGTGCGTCAGTTGACGGTGACGCGTGAAGTTAAGCGTCAGCGCCTCGTCCCATTGTTCCTCGCTGGAATCGATCTTGAATGGTCGGCTGCCGCCGGCGTTGTTGACCAGAATCTCGACTTTGCCGAGTGCTTCGAGCGCTTTCTGCGTGACTGCGCGTGGATACGCTGCGTCGAGCGCGTCGTGCACGATGATGACTGGTGACGCGCCGTTCGCTGCGACGATCTCGGCCGCAAGCTCTTCCAGCTTGTCGCGGCGTCGACCAGTGACCGCGAGGCGCACTCCTTCGCCGGCCAACACACGGGCCGCGGCGCGACCGATGCCTGCGCTGGCGCCGGTGACGAGTCCGGTTCGACCTGCCAATTCGAAGTCCATAGCACCTCCGTGGGTCAAGACACACGAACAAACCGCGCCGAAACTTATAGCTTAGGATGCGCGCATACCGAAGACAGGAAGCACTGCCGATGCACCGAAACTCAATCGTGCTGATGCTGACGCTTTGCTCGAGCGTCGCGACCGCTCAGCAGGCGCCGAGCACTGCGATTCAGACCGTGCCGGGAATGCCACCGGTCGTCAACGCAGCCAATCTGTATAGCGAGACCGCAGCAGGCAAGCTCAGCCCATCGGTTGCGAATGCGCTCCCGCGCATCTATGTCCCGAACCGCCAGTCCAACGACGTGTATGTGATCGATCCGGAAACGATGAAGGTGGTCGACAAGTTTCGCGTCGGTCTTAATCCGCAGCACGTCGTGCCGTCGTGGGACTTGAAGATACTGTGGGTCGCAAACAATGCGGAGGGGACGACGAAAGGTAGTCTGACGCCGGTCGATCCAATCACCGGCAAGCCGGGCAAGTCGATCGACGTCGACGACCCGTACAACATGTACTTCACGCCCGATGGCAAGTCGGCCATCATCGTCGCGGAAGCGCGCAAGCGACTGGACTTTCGCGACCCGCAAACGATGAAGCTGCAATATTCGATCGCCGTGCCGGAATGCGGCGGCGTTAATCACGCGGACTTTTCGATCGATGGCCAATATGCGATTTTTACGTGCGAGTTCAGCGGAAAGTTGGCCAAAGTCGATCTAGCAAATCGTAAGGTTCTCGGCTATTTAACACTCTCCAAGCGCGGAATGCCGCAGGACATTCGCGTCTCTCCGGACGGCAAGCTCTTTTATGTGGCCGATATGCACGCCGACGGTGTGTGGGTGATCGATGGCGACAAGTTCTCCGAACTCGATCTGATTAAAACCGGCCTCGGCACGCACGGCTTGTATCCGAGCCGCGACGGCGCCAAGTTGTACGTGGCCAATCGAGGATCGCACAAGGTGTACGGCCCGCGCGCAGGCAAGGAAGGCAGCGTGTCGGTGATCGACTTCGCGACGCGCAAGGTCGAAAAGACGTGGCCGATCCCCGGCGGCGGCAGCCCAGACATGGGCAACGTCAGCGCCGATGGCAAAACGCTGTGGCTATCGGGACGCTTCGATGACGTCGTCTATGCGATCGATACGACGACCGGTGACGTCAAGAAAATCCCCGTTGGAAAGGAGCCGCACGGCCTTGCTGTATGGCCGCAGCCGGGGCGTTACTCGTTGGGGCACACCGGCAATTTGCGCTAGGACTGACCGACCGAGCTCTCTCCAGCGCTAGAACTGCAACGAAGCAGTTGTTTGCGTTGGGGCCAGTCCTCAACGTTTACTTCGAAGCCAATAGAAAAGAGAGCGCGCGTCCTTCGGTCGGTGGGCGAAACTGCACAGTAGGAGAGAGTTCAGCGTTCTGTCCTGCGGCTGCCTGATCGCGACGTGACCACCGAGATCAGCGTCAATCCGACCAGGAGCAGCGCCAGCGGCGCCGGTTCCGGCACCTTCTGCGGTTCCGCGTAGAGGAAATCGTCCATCACGGCCACGTCAATGTTTCCTGGAGTGTCCGCGGGCCCGAGTGCCGTGTTGCCACTCCGAATGCGCACACTTCCGATGAGCTCTCCGGCATCGAAAAGCACACCCAGAAAGGACAAGCTGCCATCCGCTGTCGTGCCGGCCGGGACAGCGAAACTGCCCAGCAGAGCGCCGAACGGGCTAAAAAAGTCGATTCCTGAGCTGTTGGCCAGATCAACATCGGTGAACACGGCACCGAATCCCGTGATCGTAGCGGGAACACTGCCGTTCGAGCCGGGAACCGAGAATGTAGCGTCCGTGATATTGCTCCCGAGGGGCGTGAAAAGCCGATTTGGGCTGAAGGTGGAAAAAGCAGTCGCGTATGTCGGATTGATCAAGTCAAGGCTGAGTAGGCCTCCGGTAGCGGCAGCCTGCGTCAAACCGGTGCCAGGCGTTGTGAACGTCGCGCCGCGTGTGTCTTGAAAGACGGTGAAAGGCGTGACCGGGGCCGTGCCGTTTATGACAGGCGGCCCGCCGCCATCCCAGTTGATCTCGCGCCGCCCGCTGGGTAGCGACGCCAGAGTGTTCCCATTATTCGGATTGCCTAACGCCATACGAAACGCGTCCACCCCATCCTGAATAGCGGCCGCGTTCGCACCGGAGTCCATGAAGAGAATCGGTGCCGCTACGACCGAAGTCCATGCTGATGCCACGGTTATCACAGCAGACGCGAACAACGACGTGCGAAGTTCTCGCAGTTTCATATGGACCTCCAAGGCAAGTTGAAATCCAAAGCTGTAGAGCGAAGTGCGGCAAGGCCATCGATGCCAAGGCGAGGCCGCGGAGCAGCACAGATCGTCGTCAACGAATGGGAACGCAGCATCACGTTCCTTCGGATGGGATGGGCGCTGAATAAGCGCTGCCGGCGAAGAACAATGAGACAAGTGCAAGGAGGAGCTGCTCCATCGTCGCCCCTTTCGAACACTTTGAATCATATCGCTGGCAACGGCGCGCGGGTCGTCGCCGCGCATCACACGGATGAGGGTGCGTAATTGTCCGAACGGGTCCCATCGAGTCGTTACCGGCGAGGGGCCACGCATGCGCGAATGAAATTTCGACCGGGCGTGAGTGAGGCTGAGCGTCTAACGTTTGACATGAGGGGCGGCCGTAAGTGGGCGAAGCCCGCTTGTGGACGTCCCCTCGATGGAAGGGTTAGGCCTCGGGTTCGTGGCAAACCACTTCGATGTTGTGCCCGTCCGGACCGATGACGAAAGCTGCATAGTAGTTCGCGTGGTAGTGCGGGCGCAGACCAGGCGCACCATTGTCTTTGCCACCCGCCTCCAGTGCCGCGCGGTAGAAAGCTTTGACTTGCTGGCGATTCTCGGCCGTGAACGCCAAGTGAAGATGCGCCGGCTTCTCCTCGGTTTGGTACAGGCACAATGAAGCCTTACCCTTTGGGCAAAGCTCGACACCGTACGTCGGCGGCCCCTCCGAGACAACAGCTACGCCGAGCGGTTCGAGTGCCTTGAGGAAGAACGCTTTGCTCGCTGCATAGTCGCTGACTCCGAATTTCACGTGGTCAAACACGAGTTCTCCTGAAGTGTGTGGGCCTGCGCGAGGCCTAACGTTCGAGCTGAGCCGCCGCGCCGTAGTGGGTCGGCTCGAGCGAGGGGTTAGGCCGCACTGTTGCCGTGCTCCGAAGGTGCCGCGAGCGCGCGAGGCCAGGCTGTCGGAATCGGGGGTAAGGCATCCCAAAACGGGATGACGCGTTGAATGCGGCCGTCCGGCGCCAACTCGACAAGCGCGTCGCCCGTTGCGCGTATGGCGCCGTCGGCGCCCACGATAGCGCCACCAATGCGTGCGCTGTTGAGGAAGATGTTCAAGCCTGTGGCAAGAACCAGCCGACACCCGGGCCAGTTCTGGTGAAAGCCCGCGATCTTCTCCGAGATCTGCTCATGGCCGGCGAACACGCGCTTTGGTCCCCAGATCTCGGCATCTTCCGTCATTGCAGCTTTCAGAAACTGCAGACGCCTTCGTTGATCCGTTTCGGCAAAGGCTTCGTAGTACGGCTTGAGAGCATTGAGGAACTGCGATTCATCCACGCGGAGACCTCCTCGGTGCTGCGTCGCGCTGCAGGAAATCACGCGCCCTCAGCGCGGCCGGCGACTCGAAGCCATCGACGACTCGATCTGAGCTAGCGCTGCGTCGATCTTCATGTCGAGGCCCTTCTTGCCGTACGCGACGCTGGCACGCACGGGATTACCTGAGACGCCGGTCAGTTTTCGGTCACCCCCAGGCGCCAACTTGTCCATGCGGATTAGCGTCGGGTCGATCGCCATCAGTTGCGATGTATCCGCGATTCCGGCGTGCCCGCCGATGTCTTCCAGCGTTTCACCTTGGCGCTGCAGCCAAACGGCAAATCCGCCGTTCAAGTCGTAGCCGACGGTGTAATAGTCGGCAATGAAGTGGACGCGGGTCTCTGTTGGCGCCCATTCCTTGTTGAGAAACGCCGCGACAGCCCGCATGCCCTTCTGGTTCGGTCCGCTGTCACCGAGAAAGATAATGTCCTTGAAACCGTTTGCTCTGAAACTTCGTGCGGCAAATTCGACCACCTTCATGAAGTGTTCGTCGGGCAATGTAATCGTGCCTGGATAGGCCATGTGGCCCGTTGGGGGCTCGATATCGCCCTCGGGCACGTAAGCCATCACCGGTGCCACGAGTGCGTTACCGAGCCGGCGCGCAATTCGCTCGGATGTGTACTTGATAATGTAGTTGTGCTTGCCCAGCGCCATATGCGGCCCGTTTTGTTCCGTGCCACCAGTCGGTAAGAGGATCGTGGTCCTCCCGGCCCTTAACGCATCCCGCACCTCGGTCCACGTCAACTCCTCGAGAAATACGGTATCGGGTACTTGAGCCAAGACGGGCACAACGGCGAGCCAAAGGCAGACGAAGGCTACGCAGCTTTTGATGGTCGACGTACGTGCTCCTCTCTCTTCGACGCCTAACGTCGCACGTAACCGGCGCGCAGCAGGCGAGCGCGCAGCGCCGCCGGTGACGCGTCCGCGTTGACGTGCCGGTTAGGGCGGTGGTGCCCGGTTGAAGGCAAGGTTAGGCTGACCCTACTACTGTTTAAGCTTGCGATCCTCACGCTTCGCCTCATGCATTGCTTCCGGCTCCAGCTCCTCGGCGTATCGATTTAGACGGATAAAGACGCCCCAACCCGCGAGCAGTATTCCCACTGCGAGTACCAATGCAGCCGCATTCAGCAATTCTGCAGGAGCTTCGTGCGCTGCCCGAAACGTGGCAACGAGGGCTTCGATAGCCAATGCCACGACGACCACGACAAGAAATCTGGATAAGAAACGACGTACACGCGTTGGCCCGCTGACATGGGCGGTACGAACCACTTCCTCTTCGGTGATCGTTTGCGCGATCTGAAGCGCAACGACCGACGCGGCAAGCAGACCGACGGCCTCAATGATCCGCTGGGCAGAAGCACGGGTTAGACCCTCGATGAAGGCAGCCCAACCAATCTTCGCGGCGATGACGACGAGCATTAGAGCGGCAGCGGCGAACAAAAGCGCAAGCAAGCCGTGTAAGGCTGAGAAAGCGCGCAACAGTGCTTTCATCGCGCTTCCTGACTCCGGTGGCCGATCGTTGTCCTTCATGGGCGCCCTAACGTCTGAGTTGAGCCGCGCTCGCAGAGCGTCGGCTTTCCAACGATGAGTTAGGTGTCACTTTGAACCCTCTTTGCCGCCGCTCGCAAGGGACTCGGCCGTGAACCGCAGGAACGGCGCCACACACAGGTAGATCAGGGTAGCGTTCAACAGGATGCACGGCACGAAGAGCGCCATCACGGTTATGTCTTTCCACGGCCCCGCTACAACAAAATAACTCCAGGGGAGAGCCGCGATGAAAACGGCGATCTCGGATGTTGCAAAGGCCCATACCGCCACTAGTAAGTAGACGGCCGCCGCTCCTAGTGCACCAAACGACCACGGGCGTTTCAACGTGACACCTAACTACTGAGTTGAGCCGCGCTCGTAGAGCGTCGGCTCTCCAACGACGAGTTAACCACGGTCCACCCACTTAGCGGATACACCAGGGAACCCATGCTCGGCGGACGCGAGCGCAGACTGCAGCGACTCGAAGTGCGCCGCACCGAGTACTGACCAGTCTTCCGCGCAATGAAAGACGTAGACAGCACTCTCACCTTCGTACTGGCACACAGCTAGGGCGCTGGGTGGCACGATCGGTATTCCATCCATAAGCACGACTGCCTTGCCCGAAGGTTGAATGCCGTTCAGCGCAGCGAAGCGCAGAACGCGCGCCCCGTCGAGTGTGCGAGCCGGAGGCATTGTTTGCCGCGAGATAGTGGTTAACTCGTTTTAGATATCACGCCGCTGTCAGATAACACCAGCGGCTGATATCTAACACTTTCCGTTTTCATGCCGAAAAACTCCACTCCGCTCTTGACTTACGGCACACTACTGTACAGATATACAGCACTAAACAACCGGTCAATCTGCCTGCGCGGCGGGCAATGCGGCCAGCCGGAAGGGCTTCAGTTGTTACAGGTGCTCTGACATACGGTAAAGAACTTGATTGACCGCGCCATCGTTCGATCGGACGAGATCGCATGACAGCTTCCGTCAAACCTACTTCGATTCCGCCGGGCGTTTCACGCACCGAGTCTTTCGAGGAATTGACTTCTCGCGGCTTCCGCCAGTGATTTCCTTGACCTCACCTTTTGGACACGTTCCGTCGTCGACGTAGACGACTTTTCCGTACGGAACTTCGCCGTCCTTGGGGGCAACCTTCAGGTACACCGGCGAGGATTGAACCAGCCCAGTTGCTCCAAGAAGAGTGGCTCCCAGGATCAAGACTCGCGGTCCGATCATCTCTCAGCCCCCGATTGATTTCCCTAGAGTATCCACCGCCTGATATCGAACAATCGGGTCGGGTCCGCTTTTGCCGCGTCGAGTCTAGCCGCAGTGCTGGATCGCTGCGACCCGTTGAGGTCATTCCAAGCACCGTTCTGCCACGGTGCTAACGGCATCGACGACGTGACGAGAGCGACCTTCATCGGTGGTAGGAAGCTGGCAAAGTCAGCGCTACCTTATCGACGGGAAACCGGCGAGCGTTGAGATCCCTTGGGTTGCCGAACTCGTAGGCTCCGTGTGCGCGATTGTGTCGCGGTGTGTGGTTCGGTCTGAGTGCCATACCGACGGCGTATGTAGTAATAGAGCGCGCGCAGACCCGTAGCCTCTCCGCCTTCAGGACGACCCGGCTTCGCAGTTGAGTTTGACGCCATGACGTCGAAGTGCGCCCAGGCGGTGGCGGCCGAGACGAACTCAGCCAGATATAGTGCGGCGATGATCGAACCCGCGAAGAGGTTGGGTCCGACATTGTTAAGGTCGGCGCACTTACCATCTATCAGCTTTCGATAGGGGCGCCAGAGCGGCAGCCGCCAGATCGGATCGCTGAACCTTGCACCGGTCTCCTGCAAGCTCAGTGCGACATCATCGTTATCACAGAAGAAAGCCTGCACTTCGGGCCCCAGCGCGATGCGCGCTGCACCCGTCAGCGTCGCGCAATCGATCAAGAGTTCGGGCTGTTCGCTATCGGCCTCCGCGAGAGCGTCGCAGAGGATGAGGCGGCCCTCAGCATCTGTGTTGCCAATCTCAACAGTCTTGCCGGCACGCGTGCGAATGATGTCGAGCGGTCGCATCGCGTTGCCAGCGATGGAGTTTTCTACCGCAGGTACCAGTACTCGAAGGCGGATAGGCGTGCTGGCCGCCATCAGTGCTTGGGCCAAACCAAGCACGATCGCAGCGCCGCCCATGTCTTTCTTCATTTCGAGCATTCCCTCGCGGGGCTTGATGTTGAGTCCACCCGTGTCGAAGCACACGCCTTTTCCGACCAACGTTACCTTGGGTGCGTTCTTCTCGCCCCAAGTGAAGTCGAGCAGGCCAGGCGCCCGTGTGCTGGCACGTCCAACAGCGTGAACGGTCGGATAGTTCTGTGCCAACAAAGCATCGCCGCGCAAGATCCGCACTTTCGCTCTCGCATCTTTCGCAATCTTCGCGCCTGCCTCGATCAGTTCATCGGGCCCCATATCCTCGGTCGGTGTGTTGATGAGATCACGCGCAAGGAAAACGCCCCGGGATACTCGCTCCACGTCGGCTTGGTCGGCATGTTTCGGCCACACCAAGACAGCAGGTGCGCGCTTTGGCGCTTTGTACTTAGTGAAAGCGTAGGAGCCAAGTGACCAACCTAATGCGGCCGCAGTCGCCTGCGCGTTGTCGAGGTCAGAGTCAATTGCGTAAACACCTTCAGGCAACGACGTCGGCAGGCCAGCAAATGCCCATATCGGTTCGCCTTCGTCGCGCGCGGCGAGCACGCGCGCCGGATCACCGTCGCTTCCAGGTAAGAACGTGAAGGAGCCGGGCTCTGCTTTGAATCCGGTAAGGTTCAACCACGCACGTTGCGCGGGGTGCGATTTGACCCACTGCGGCAGAGAAGACTTACTGATCGGGGTAATAGGAATGGCGTGCGACGTGTCGGCAGTTAGGCAATGCGACATCTGGATCTCCTTAGTTGCATACGAGAGAAGGCGGCGATGCGGAGGTCGCGTTAGCGCTGACTTGGATCGCGAGCTCATCGCTTTTCAATGCGGGTTCGATCGACGCGCTCATGCTGCTTCGACCCGATTTTCGAACGAGGCCAGCAAAGCGTCGAATACAGTGCTGGCTGCTTTGACTAATTGATCGTCGTCATCGATTGCATCGCGCAACCCCGCCAGCACGCTTTCGATGCCGCTTGCCTCCGCAGGTGGGACGCCGCCCGCATCGAGGTAGTGCACGATGGCGCCAATACGCTTGAGCGCCGGCTGCTCGAGGCCGAAGCTTGCAACCATTACTTCGAAGGTCACGCGAGCGCCTACATGACTAAACGTTGCGCCGTCGAAGTCGAAGCCAACCGCCTTGGCTGGGCAGTCCTTCGGTTTCGCGAGCCAGAGGATGCGGGCCTTGCGATCGATGAAGCGCCTGATCAGCCACGCGCATGCCAGTCGGTCCACCCACGGGCGTCGTCGCGTTGCCCATGTCCTCCGCTTAAAGTCATTGACGCTCAACGGTGTAATGGCGCCGCGAATCGAATGGGGTTCATATGGCGTAAGCGCCTGGTTCGCCGCCAGTTCGAGTTCTTGCAACGCCGCGTCGGCCTGCTTTTGCGCCTCGCCGCCGAAGAAATCAATCGCGGCGAGGGCCGTGTACGTCTTACGCAACTTCCGTGCTTGCCTGAATGTCTCGAGCGCGGTGTCCGGATCGAGCGCATCATTTACTCGGCCAATCTCATCGAGCAACGCTGCATAGGCAGTGGTGCGATCAAAGAGCGCCGCGAATGCTGCACCTGACGGCTCTTCTGCCGGCAACAGGTGGGTAATACCTCCCCCGGTTTCTACGTCGTCCGCGATCGTTTCGAGTGTCAAGCGACACTCGTCGCGCGCCGGTAACAGATAAACGCCGTCCCGCAACACCGCAGCGCCGGCAGCTCGCAACGCGCGCCAGGCGCGCATGCGCGCGGTGGCATTTTCAGTCGGAAGGGACAACACAAGCACCAGCCAGTGCATAGATATGTAGATATTATTACTACTGTGTGATAATGTCTACAGAATTAGCAGATTTGCCAGTAGGTAACGGTTTTCACGGACCACTGAAGCGACAGGTTTTGCGAGACTCGATTGGAGATGGCATGAACCGCGTGTTCGGATCGAACGAACCCTTGGACACGCTAGTCCTGACTCGAAGCGATGTTTACGCGCTAGTCAGTACAGACGCCTGCCGTATGGCCGTCGAGGATGCGTTCCGCGCGCACGGGACGGGCGAGACTCCGCCACCCGCGGTCCTTGGCGTGCGTGCTTTGGGTGGCGGCTTCCACATTAAAGCGGGCCTTCTGCGTCGGGATCGGCATTTCTTTGCCGCGAAAGTGAACGGTAATTTCGGCGGTAACGCCGCTCTCGATCTCGCGCGGATCCAAGGCATTGTGGTCTTAGCGGACGCGGACACGGGCGCGCCTTTGGCGCTTTTAGATTCGGGTTCGATCACCACTCTCCGTACAGCGGCGGCGACGGCGGTGGCCGCGCAACATTTGGCTAGGCCCGATGCCGCGGTCGTGACCATTTGCGGATGCGGTGTACAGGGCCGCGCCCAGATCGTCGCGCTGGCGCGCGTTCGACCAATCCGCAAAGTCCTCGCGTTCGATATCGAATGGGAGCGTGCGCAGAGGTTCGCGCGCGAAATTGCGGACACGCTGGACATTGATGCAACGGCGGTGGACGACCTAAGAGCCGCTACGCGTGCGAGCGCGATTGTGGTGACCTGCACCGCCTCGCAGCAGCCGCTCCTATTCAGCGGGTTTCTCGCACCCGGCTCCTTTGTCGCGGCAGTCGGCGCCGATAGCGAGGAAAAACAGGAACTCGATCCCGCCCTCCTAGCCTCCGTGACAGTCGTGGCGGACGTCACGGATCAGTGCGCTGCGATCGGCGACCTACATCACGCGATCAAGGCAGGCGTCCTGTCACGCGATAGCGTCCACGCGGAGCTTGGCGAGGTCGTCGCGGGTCGAAAAAGTGGCCGCACTTCGCCCGAAGAGATTATCGTTTTCGACAGCACCGGCATGGCGCTTCAGGACGTTGCTGCTGCTGCCGTGGCGTACGAGAAAGCGCTGGAAGTGGGTCGTGGCACCGCTGTCGCTCTCTCAGCTTGACCGAGTTTGCGTTGGCGCACGAATAGATGTCTGCAGACGTTCACAGCAGCCGCTTAGTTGCAGCGGTTGAGCCGTAATCCAACTAGCGCCGGCTTAGGGCTCCGGTTGGTGCACGAGGGGCGTCTAGCTCCTCTATCGGCTGCGTCCGCTGGGGCGGCCTTGGTTTGGCAATCGGATGCTCCGGGCGCGGCTTGACGTGACCAATATCGCGACCATGCCGCGGTCGCCCGTACCCGTAGGCCGGTACATATACATCGGTATAAACGACCTCCGGTTGAGCGTATTCGCGCGCCTCTTCACGGGCACGTAGTTCCTCGACTTCGCGTTCGAGGCGCTGCAGACGCAGCTGATCTTCGCGCTCGCGCAACCGGTCCTTCTCCTCCTTCGACATACCCGGCACAACGCTGACGGTGCCCGAATCATTTCCGACCAGACGCGCGTTCTTCGTCCGCGGCGGAGGCGTGTTGCTGTAGTTCACGGAGCCGTCGGCCTCGACCCACTTGTAGAGTTGGGACATCGCCGCCTCCGGAGCGATGGTGAGCGTCACTGCGACGAGAGCTATCGAGACCGGGCGTGCGTGCATGGCCGAGCCACGATGCGCCGGATAGCGCAGGATGTCAATCGCGAACGGACATGGAACTCCAAATGACCGCTCCTGGCCGGATCGGGATGTTCTAAGCAGTCAATCGAGGTATCTCCAAGTGTCAGCACCATCGAAACGACGGATACGCAGTGCATCAAATTCCTTTGGATCGAAGTTGCGGATGTTCACTGACATGCGTGGGTGCAGTTTGGGATCGAGCGGTTCCCAGTGAGTGACGCAACCGCAGTGCTTGCAGCGCACGGTCCTCAGAGTCTTGTCTCCCCAGATGTATTCGTCAGTGTGTTCGGGGTGGCCGGTCACCGTAACCGTTCCGACGTCGAAGTACGCCCATAGGCCACCGTAGCGCCGGCAGAGAGAGCAATTACAAAGGGTGACGGCCTCGGGTCGCGTTGGAATCTCGATTCGAACCGCACCGCAATGGCATGTTCCTGAGAGCATTCTGCCGTCCAATGAGTTTTGCTCACTCAGAAGCCAGTTTGACGCGCCCGCCGAGTGTCTGCAACGGATGAAGCGACTGCCGCATCGAGACTCCGAGCGTCCCGCCGCGAACGCGCCGCCACTCGCCACCGCGAGCCTTGCTTGCTATGGGTCAACAGAGACCGACATGAAGCCAGGCTCTTGCTCTAGCAGCCGCTGGAAAAAGGTCGCGCACTGATCGTTTTCTGTCATCAGCTCACTACCAAGCAGTTTCTCTTTCAGAGAGCGATCCTTTTCGATCTGCAATATCCACTCGCACTCACCGTTACCCTCGTCAGAAGCGCTCGCCCCCAGCATGTATTGCCGGCCATCCCAATCAGCAAACGAGTACCAGCCCCAATCCTCCGCATCCGGTTCAGTAAGTTCGACTCGCGGCCTTGCTTTGTCCCGAAGCCAAAGAAGAAGCGATTCACCAGGAATCGGATTGATCGGATTGGGTCTTTCTTTGGAGATGTCGAACTGGCTGGTAGTGAAGCGAATGACCCGCGACATGAGAGCTCACTTGTATCTGCTGAGCGCCATTCTGCGTGCTGGATCCCGCGACCGCAATTGGCCAGATGCCGATCCATGAGGCACATCAGCGCAGTCATCCTTTTCCGAAGTTCGGCTTGCCGGCACTTACCCTCTGATACGTACCGGCGGCCGTCACATTCAGTCCGAATCCGCAGGTGCCCTCTTGCTCGACCTCCAATCGCCGTTGGACGAACTGCATCGTAATCAAGCATTCCTTTCTGCGCCCTCGGGTCTGAGCTTCGCTGTGGACCCTTCGATGCTGGCAATGCCTTTCGCCTCGCCGGTGTTTGCAGTCGGACCAGAAGCGGATTTGTATTCGTATACGCCCGAGAACTCCACTTGCAGTCGACCTTTGTCGAGCGCCCAGATCTTGAAGGTGCCGAACTTGGATTGCCACGTGCCGTTGACTTGAGAGGCGCTAACAGTCTGCGGCTGGGCGCAGATCTGTTGTGGGCAGATGCACAAGGCGCACAGCAGAGCGACGCCGGTCAGAGTCTTCATCATCGTGTACCTCCAATCCCGATTGGACATTGCAACCACGAAGCCTCAATGAAAATCGGGAGAAAAAAGTTAGCACTCAGCTGTTATCGCGTTGGGATGGCCGCTTACGCGCATAGACGCAGGCCGCGCGGGCAACAGGCGAGAGCTGCGGCCTTACGATCCCAGCAGGGCAGCAGCCCTTCGCTTTAGCCGGGAACAGACATGTGTCATCCGACCGTGCCAACTGTGGAAAGTGTCAGCTGTGGTCTCACTCGGCCTTGCTCGCCCTCGATTGGAGCCGAGACTGATCCTGCGAGGGTGGCGCCGCAGCTCAAGTAGAACTCCATGGCATTTGGATCGGCATCGATATGAATAACCGACGCGCGCCGGCTTCGCGCTGTATCGACCGCGTGTGCTAGCAACTCCCGTCCGTAACCGTGCCCCATCTCTTCGGGTTGCACCCAAAGGTTGTCGAGCTCGCAAATGCCGTCGTGAAGGTGCAGCGTGTAGAAGCCAACCACACGATCGGCCTCGGCCAAGAACGCAGGCTGGCTGATCAGCTGCTCTGGCGTTACCGTCAAGCTAGAGCGCCATGACTCCAGCTGATTGGTGCTGTAGCCCCAGTGAGCCTTGGCCGCGATCGCGAGGTCCGTCAGCAGTTGAGCTTCGGTGGGTCGGGCAGCACGGATGCGCATATCAAATTGACTTCAGTTACGCACTGCCGAATCCATCGTCTGCACAAGCTTCTCGCGCCACGAGCCCGGCTGACTCAACGCCATGATGTGCATTGCATCCGGGACGCTCCAATGTTGCGAACCGGGCGCGGCGGCGTGCAATTTCTCGCTGTTGACGGCACCGATGATTGAATCGCGCGCGCCATGCACGAAAATCAGCGGAACCCGAATCGCTTTTAGCGCGGTGATCGGATCTTTGTCCGGACCGGGCAGCACGCCGACTGTAAGCGCGGCGATCGGCGCTAGCGGCCCGCCGGCGGTCGCCTCGCGCGCGATACCGCGATAGCTGGCAAACGACGAGTCGATGATTGCGAGCCGCACGCCGGTTGAATCGCGCGCAAGCATGCGCAGCGCTGTTGCGCCTCCGATGCTCTGTCCAAGCACGATCAACCGCGTTGTATCAACCTCGGACCGGGTGCGCAGATAAGCGAGCGCTGCCGCAGCATCGTCGACGACGCCGTCGAGCGATGGCTTACCTTCTGAGCGACCGAAGCCGCGGTAGTCGACCATCAAGACGTTGTATCCGCGTGCCGGCAGCCATGACACGAGCGGCAGATGGTTGCTGACATTGGCCGCGTTGCCATGCAGATGCAGCACGGATCCTTTCGCACTGCCGACGGCGGGCAGAAACCAGCCATGCAATCGCGATCCATCGGCCGTGACAATCCGAGTATCTTCCGCGCGCACGCCGAGTTGCGCCGGGGTCGTGTACGTCGCCGAATCCGGGTAAAAGAACATCCGTTCGACGCAACCGGCAAGCATGAGGGCGGACGCTAAGACAGCTGCTGTACGCGATGCGCACATCAGCGTCTCGTCTCCTACTCTGGCTTGCCCAGCTTTGCTGGTACTTCGGATGCCGCTCCCTCGCGCCAAACAGCAAGTCTGACGACGTCTCCAGGCTGACGCCGCTCGAGCGCCTCAAGCAAGGTGTCCAGGCTTTTCACCTTTTCGCCATCGATCGCGGTAATGACGTCGCCCAAGACTAGAGAGCCGTCAGCGGCGCGAGCGAGAGGACGGATTCCCGCGGCCGCGGCAGGGCTACCTGGAACAACACCGGCCACGATCACGCCATCAGGCAAGCCGAGCGATTTGCCGACGCCCTGCGGCGCGGCCTGTATGCCGAGTGTTGGACGAACAAGGCGTCCTTCGCGAATCAAACGCGGCACGACGCGATTGACTTCGTCGACCGGGATGGCGAAGCCGATCCCGGCGTAGGCCCCGCTCGGGCTAAAAATCGCGGTGTTCACGCCGATCAAACGTCCGGCCGAGTCCAACAGCGGTCCACCCGAGTTGCCTGGATTAATCGCGGCATCGGTCTGAATCACTCCGCGTATCGCGCGCCGCGTCACCGATTCGATCTCACGCTCGAGCGCACTAACGATTCCTGTCGTCAGACTCTGGTCGAGCCCAAACGGATTGCCGATCGCATAAACCTTTTGGCCCACTTGAAGGTTGGCGCTTTCGCCAATCGTGATCGGCTGCAGCTTGTCGCGCGGAGCGTCGATGCGCAGCACGGCCAGATCGCGATCCGGAAACACTCCGACCAGAGCTGCCGGATACGTTCCGTGATCGGCCAGCGCGACCTGGGCGCCGGTGGCGCCTTGAATGACGTGGAAGTTCGTGACGACGTGCCCTTGTTGATCCCAGATAAAACCGCTACCCACGCCGCGCGGAACCTGCATCACATCCATTGCGAATCCGCGTGCCGCGGTCAGCGTAGTGATGTGCACGACCGACGGTGAAGCCTGCTTGAATACGTCGATGTTGTTGCGCTCGTCCGCAGCGAGATCACCGCGCGCCGTTACCGGCAGCGGCGTTACCTGGACCGCTACCGTATCGCGCCCGCTTCCATAGACGAACCAGCCGGCAACCGCAGCGAGTAGTACCAACGCCAGAAGCAACGTGGCCCGCGCCACACCTGTTGCCGGCAACGTCGCATCAGGTGACTGCTGCTGACTTCTGGGCGCGACTCTCATGATTGAGGACGGTACTGGCGCTCGCGCGGAGGCGCAAGCGCCAATACCTTGTGTGGCATGTGTCGAAGCGGCGAAGCCTTCGGGCTTCGGCAGCTCGACGCTCGGCTAACTTATCTTCACAGAGATGCGACGCGGTTGCGCCTGTTCCTGCTTCGGAATGCGCAGTTTCAGGACCCCGTCCTTGAGCTGCGCCTCGATCCGCGCGGTATCCAGTTCACGACTCAGCGTGAAGCTGCGGCGATAGCGCGGAACGCGCACTTCGGCATAGCTCGCCTCCATCGCTTGCGGCGTCGGTGCGGTAATGGCGCCTTCGATCGACAGCGATTCGCCTTCGACCTTGATCTCGAGCGCATCTTTCGCGACGCCGGGCATATCCGCCAATAGCGTGATGCCGGTGTCATCCTCAAGCACATCGACGCGTGGCGTCATTGACGGTTGATCTCGCCGCGACGGCTCCTCACGCGTTGGCTGCTCCCGCGACGATTCCTGCCGCGTTGAAGTTGGCCGGTTCGATTCTTGACGGGAAACGTCCTGTCGAGTCGACTCAGCAAATGGGGTATCAGTCATGATTTATCTCCTCTGCTCACGCACGTGCAATTCATTGAACGGTTATGCGCTTCGGCAGCGCGGATTCGCGGCGTCCCACGCTGACATGCAGCACGCCATCGCGGTAGTTGGCTTCCACCTTTGCCGAGTCGATGTCCTCCGGCAAGCTAATCGCGCGGCGGAAACGGCCGGCGAAAGCGCTCGTTGCCATAGACATTGGCCTTGCCTTCCTCGCTCGGCAATGCCGATTGCCGTTCACCGGTGATCGTCATTACGCCGCGGTCGATCGTCACGTCGACTTGCTTCGGATCGATACCGGGGGCGAACGCGTAAATCTCGACGCTAGTCGGCGTATGGCCGATGTTGATTGCCGGAAATGCCCCCGGCGCGGCTGAACGGATGCTGGTCGGTAATCCGGCCCACCCAAAGAGTTCGTCAAACTCGTGGCGAAGCCGATCGTAGTCACCACATGCAAGCAGCGTGCGCGACCGATAACAAATTTGTCCGCGGCAATGGCCGGCACGTCTCCGGTACCGGAGAGCGGGCGCCGTTCGATCCTATGTCGCGCAGTAGCATGCAGGCTATGAAGCGCGCGCTGGGAATCAGTGTCCACACCGGTTGGGGAGCGTGCGTCGTGGTCGGCGGCTCGCTACCGAAACCCGAGATCATCGCCAACGAAGTTATCAAGATCCTCGATGAGTCCGAGCGATTTTGTTTCCATATGGCAGCGGAGATGAAGCGCGCCGACGCCGAGACGTGGATCAAACAGACGAGACAGAAGGCCATTGCGAATGCGAGGCGAGCGCTGGCGCCTCTCGTCGCGCAGCAGGTAGGCGCGTGCGCGATCGTCGCAAAGGATGGCGAAGCCGGGGATCTCGACGACGTGCTCGCGTCGCATCCGCGCATCCACACGGCCGAAGGATGTTTCTATCGCGACGTCTTCCGCGACGCGTGCGCGATTCCGGTCCAGGTCATTCGGCCTTCGTCGCTCGATCCATCCAGAGTCGGCAAGCTGGCAGCCGCGCCGTGGGGACGGGATCAGAAGCTCGCCGCGCTCGCCGCCTGGACGGTCATCAGGAGTTGAGCTTGGGGCGTACCGATGAAGACATCCCGCAGAACCCCAATGCTGAATACGTCGAAGCAAGTGCGTAGAAGTGGAGGTACGCAGACGGTGGTGTCGACCGACGGCACTCGTCTCGCCTACGAAATCCACGGCTCCGGAGCACCTGCCATCCTTCTCGTGCACGGCTGGTCGTGTGATCGAAGCTATTGGGAAGAACAGGTAGCGCCGCTCTCCGCGAAGTTCCAAGTCGTTGCCGTCGATCTCGCGGGCCATGGCGAGTCAGGCAGCGGACGCGCGGCCTGGACGATAGAGGCGTTCGGTGCAGACGTTGCCGCTGTTGTCGACGAGCTTGCACTTGAAAGCGTGATCCTCGTCGGCCACTCGATGGCAGGCGATGTCATCGTGGAAGCGGCGCGCCGACTACGGGGACGTGTCAAAGGTCTCGTTTGGGTCGACACCTACCGCCAGCTTGCGAACTTCCCCTCCTCCGAGCAAGTCGAGCAGCGGCTGGTTCCGTTTCGCGCTGATTTCGTGCAAACCACGCGCGCGTTCGTGCGCGGGATGTTCGCACCGGGCGCCGATGAGTCACTGGTCGAGCGCGTTGTGGCGGACATGTCCGCCGCACCCTCTGATGTTGCAATCGAGGCGGCGAAATCCGTTTGGAATTTCTGGCCCAAGCTAACCGCGGCACTGCGAGAGCTGAGACTTCCGATCGTCGCCATCAATCCCGATCACCCGCCGACCGACATTGAATCGATGCAGCGCTATGGCGTCGAAGTTGTCCTGATGCCGCGTGTGGGTCACTTTCTGATGATGGAAGACCCAAGACGCTTTAACGAGCTACTGCTCAACGCTATCGACAGGCTGAGGCGGTGAGTAGGCTCATCCGCGCGGCAGCGTCGCACGTCGCCACGCACCCGGCGTGTAGCCGAACTGGCGCGTGAAAATGCGCGAGAGGTGGCTCTGATCGGCAAAGCCACTGCATACCGCCGCTTGCGCAACGCTGACTCCGCTTTGGATCAGCCTGCGCGCGCGCTCCGCGCGCTGTTGCAGCAGCCAGGCGTGTGGCGGCATGCCGTACGCGGCCTTGAATCGCCGGAGCACCTGATAAGGACTCATGCCCGTCATCGCTGCCAGGCCGGCAAGCGTCGGTGGTTCGGCCGCCTCGTCGGCCAGTCGGTCGCGCACACGCTTCATGTCGCCGTCGACTGCTATCGTCGGGAGGCGTCGTGGTGTAGCGGGCGGTCAGCAACTGCAAGGCGTCGGCAAGCGCCTCGTCGCAGGCGAGGGAGTCTGTGGCCGAACGCGCCGGCTGCCACCGGTCGATGCAATCGAACAGCGTCGAGAATGCAGCGCGCAATTCAGCGTCACGGATCGCGGGTTGCGTGATTTCGATAGTCGTTGCACCGGCCCGGATTGCATTGAGCTCCGCCATGGCCGATGGCTCGATGGACAGGATGCGCCAGCGCCGCGACGGCACGCCCAGCGGGCGACCATCGTGCACCTCGCCAGGATTGCAGGTAATCAGGTCACCAGCATAGGCATCGACGTTGCCGCGTCCACGGGTCGATGTCTGGGCTCCGTGTTCTATGAGCCCCACGCCAAATGTGTCGTGCCAGTGCCGGCCGTAGTGGCGAGCGCTATCGATGTGCATGCCGTGCACGCCCGCCCAAGGCGTGTCGAAGGCCTGCCAGATGTGAAGTGGCAACGTGCTCATACCAGCAAAAGCTACGGCCACTGCTTCTGATGATGCGTCACGCTCAGAACGATAACGCTCCTAAAGTGACGTTCATCACTTCGCTGAATTACAACTGCAATACGACGAAGGCTGCCCGCGTTTGGATCACGCGCCGGTATCAGCGCGACGTGAAGTGACACATGATCCGAGCCGTTGCACTCAGCGCTGCGCAACCGCCGTGCGTTGTCCGCTCGCCAGCTGCGACTCGGCGTGGTAGTGGTCCGCGAGGCTCGCCATCGAGCTGACCACCAGGATGCTGGCAAGCAGTGATGCGGTGGCAAAGAGCGCGCGGATCATCGCGGAGGTCGGCTTGAATTCGCGGTTCATCTGAATCTCCTCAAAGTCGTTGACAATATCGGTGCTGCACTGTCGATCGAACTGTGCGCGTCGACCCCCGCTTCAGTCCTTTAGCGGCCTGAAGCCGGCCCTTAAACGTTCTGAATCCGCGGCGGCGACCATGGCCAGGGGTCGGCTTGCCTCTGCGCGCCGGTTTGTCCAGACTGTGGCGGTTGTGAACCTGCACCCGGACTTCGCTTGACCGAATCGCTGCGTTTTGGCCGAGTCGAAATGCGGCCCCGCGAGCGGCAGTTGCTGGTCGAAGGCCGCGCCGCGGGCGTTGGTGCGCGCGCCTTCGATGTGCTGTTGGCGCTGGTCGAGCGGCGCGACCGGCTCGTCACCAAGTCCGAGCTGCTCGACCTGGTGTGGCCAGGCATGGTGGTCGAGGAGAACAACGTGCAGGTGCAGATCAGCACGCTGCGCAAGCTGCTGGGACCGCAGGCGATCGCCACGATTCCCGGACGCGGTTACCAGTTCACCGCCGCGCTCGACGGCGATGCAGATCATCGTGCGGGCGCGGTCCCGCAGAGTTCGATGCCTGCGGCGTCACAGCCGCGTGCGCCGACAGTGCGTCGTACCAATCTGCCGGCCGAGCTCCCCATTTTGTACGGCCGAGACGATGAGTTGCGGGCCCTGCGCTCGTTGCTGGCAGAGCACCGGCTTGTCACGATCGTCGGCGCGGGCGGCATCGGCAAGAGCCGCGTGGCGCAGGCGGTCGCGCACGCCTCAGTCGAGCAGTGGCCGGATGGTGTGTGGATGGTCGAACTCGCCGGCCTGTCCGAGCCGGCGCTGCTGCCGAACGCTATCGCCGGCGCGCTCGACTTCGAGATCGTTGGAAAAGACACTGCACTCGAAGAGCTGGTCGCCGGCCTCGTGCCGCGGACCACGTTGCTCGTGCTCGACAACTGCGAGCACCTGCTCGATGCGGTCGTCCGCTCGGTCGAAGTTGTTCTGCGAGCGGCACCCGGGGTCACGCTGCTGGCGACCAGTCAGGAACCGCTGCACACGCCGGACGAGCAGCAGTTTCGCGTCGGGCCGCTCGCTGTACCACAGGAAACGGAGGCACGCGGCGCACGCGAGTTCGGGGCAGTGGCGCTGCTCGAGGCTCGCGTGCGCGCGGTGGATCCGGGTTTCGCGCTGAACGAAGAGAACGCGAAGCTGGCGATCGAGATCTGCCGGCGGCTTGACGGACTGCCGCTAGCGATCGAGCTGGCGGCTGCACGCGTCCCTGCGCTGGGCTTGCGAGGAGTGCGGGACAAACTCGACGCGCGCTTCAAGCTGCTCACCGGAGGTGCGCGCGCTGCGCTTCGCCGCCATCAGACGTTGCGCGCCGCGCTGGAGTGGAGCCATGGCCTGCTCAACGATGAGGAACGAGTCGTTTTCCGGCGGTTGGGCGTATTCGCGAGCGGCTTCACAATGGAGTTGGCGCAGGCGGTGGCTGGAGACGGGCAGCTCGATGAATGGTCAGTGCTCGATCACATGAGCGCGCTGGTCGACAAATCGCTGGTGGTCGCAGAACCCGGCGAGCCGCCTCGATACAGGCTCCTCGAGTCGGCCCGTGCGTTTGCGCTGGAGCAACTGGCGGAGGGAGAAACTACCAACACGCTAAGACGGCACGCTAAGGCGATGCTGAACTTCATGCAGCGCGTCGATGGAGCCAATCTCGACGGCGAACTGCGGACCGATCAGTATGCCGCGCTAGTGGTTCCGGAACTGGACAACCTGCGCGCGGCCCATGCGTGGTCATCCTCGGAGGAAGGGGACGCGCAGGTCGCGATCGCGCTCGCCGCGCACTCAGGTTCGTTGATCGACTACGCGGTCGAGTGCGCCGACTGGTTGCTGCCGCATCGGCAGCAGGTCGAAGAAGGCGCGGTCGACGGCGCGGTCGATGAGGCCGTCGTCGCGCGCTATTGGCGCGCGATAGCCGCGGCCAACATGATGGGCCGCGCACCGCATCAGCTGCAAGTCGAAGCGGCCGAACGCGCTCGCGCGATGTACAAGGCGCTTGGCCAGCCGCGTCGTGTCTTTTCCAGCCTAATGAGGCTCGTGTCGTATCGACTGTACGAGGGTGATCAGGTGTCCGCGCAGACCGCGCTCGCGGAGGCGCGCAGCCTGATCCAGCCCGACTGGCCGGCCGAATTCCACATGCACCTGCTGCGCCGCGAGACTTCAACAGCGCGCGCAGCCGGCAAGCCCGTCGAGGCGCTTGCGTTTGAGCGCCAGGAGGTGCAACTCAGCGTCGCCAACGGGGATTGGCGACTGCAGGTGATCGCACGAAACAACCTGGTGGACCTGCTCTGGGAGGTTGGACCGATCGAAGAGGCCGCCCGCGAAGCACGCCAGCTCGCGCAGGAATTGCGAGCGCGACCGGTACCCGCATCCGCCGACGTATTGTTCGCCAATCTGATGGGAATCCTGAGCGAGATGGGCCTCGTCGCCGAGGCGTCAGATGTGGCGCGCGAAGCCCTGCCGATTATGCGCCGTACGCAAAACTACTATCTCGACGAGTGGGTCTTTCTGTTCTGGCGCCGGGGCCAGTCCGATGTAGCCGCACGGCTGCTCGGCGCACTCGATGCGTCTTCCAGGAAGACGGGTCTGCCGACTCAGCACAATGAGCGGCGCCTGATTGCCAAGGCTCGCACAGCGCTCGAGAAGGAGCTACCGCCGGATGTGTTGGAAAGGCATCTCGCGTCCGGCGCCGCGCTCACGTCCGGGAGAAGCTGCCCGAGCTGCTGTCCGAGTCGCTCGCACAGGGCGTGCAGCATCCGACACCCTAATACGTCTCAATCATCACATCGACCGGCAGCGAGTTCGAGACGATGTCGTAAACCGGCGAGAACGTTGTCAACTCGCGCAGCTGAGAAGCCGAGGCAGAGGTCTTCACGCGTATCCAGACGCGGACGACGTGGAAGCCTTTGACAGATTCATGGACGGCCATACTTTGATTCGTCATGTGTTTCTCCTATGTGAATCCCCACTGCTGGTTATGAGTTCCGTCCATGACTCCGGTCAGTGCCGCGTGATCACGATTTCGAGGTATTCGCTGGGCACGACCATCGAGCCGTCGCCGGAGCGATTGAACTGATTGATCAACGCGATCAGATCGTCTTGCAGTGCGGCTTGTGCCGCAGGTTCGAGCGCGGCGAAGGTCTTCAGCACAGGTCCGTAGTAAGTCTTGAAGATTTCCAGCCAGTGCTGTGGCGAGCGATAGCGAAAGACGAAGTTTCGTTGCGCTGCCTTGACCGAGGTCGCATGCGGCTCGAACAACTCGGCGATCCGGGCACGTGTGCCCCATAGCGCCGGCGACTTTGCACCAGGCGGCGGCGCGACGTGCTTGCCGATGGTCTTGAAGAGCTGGCCGATGAAGCCATCGGGCGTCCAGTTGGCCATGCCAATCTTGCCGCCGCGCTTGCAGACGCGAACCATTTCGGCCGCGGCGCGGTCATGGTCGGCAGTAAACATCACGCCAAAGGTTGAGACGACGACGTCGAAGCTGTCGTCTGCAAACGGCAGCTCTTCAGCGTCGGCCTCGCGGAACTCGATATCGAGCCGCTCGGCAGCGGCGCGTTCGCGCGCACGATCGAGTAGCGCCGGCACGTAGTCGGTGGCAACTACATCGCACCAACGACGGGCCGCTGCGAGTGAGACATTGCCGTTACCGGCAGCAACGTCGAGCACCTTCTGTCCTGCGCGGATGTCGAGCGCCTCGCACAGATCCTCGCCAACGATCTGCAGCGTAGTGCCGACGACGGCATAATCGCCGGACGACCACGCTAGCTGCTGTCGACCCTTGAGCGCTCTGAGGTCAGGCTGGCCAACGACTTGGCGGTTTTGATGAATGGTTGCAGTGGCTGTGTCCATGTTCTCTCCGGTGGGTTCTGGTGGACTCAACCGTAAGAGCCACGCGTGGAGGCGAACGTGGTAGCCAGCGTGGAAATGCGCGTGGAATCTGATCGCCTGAGCCTTACAGGCAGCGAGCGCTCGATCCATGTGCGAATGCTCGGGCCTCTGACGATTTGCCGCGACGGTCTCACGCTGGCATTGCCGGCATCGCGCAAAGTACGTGCGCTGTTCGCCTATCTCGCGCTTGCGCCGCGCCCCGTCGCACGGAGCCAACTTTGCGAATTGCTGTGGGATGTTCCGAACGATCCGCGCGGAGAACTGCGTTGGTGTCTCAGCAAAATCAGAGGCATCGTTGACGCGGATGACCGTCAGCGCGTCGTCACCCGCGAGGACACGGTCCAACTCGACCTTGCAGATTGCTTCGTTGATGCGATCGAAATTGCGCGCGCGACTGAGCGGGGCGTCGAGACACTCGCGCCGGAGCGGAGCCGAACGCTGTCCGCGCTGTTCAACGGAGATTTTCTAGAGGGCCTGGAAATCGATCGAAGCCCGGCATTTAGCGGATGGCTTACGGCGCAGCGCCGACGTTTCCGCGGCTGTCACACCGCGCTGCTGGAGCAACTGGTCAACCGTGTACCTGAGGACGAAGCGTTCGAGTATTTGGAGAAATGGGTCCAGCTCGCGCCTTTCGATCGGCGTGTCCACGAGATCCTTCTGACCGCGCTCGCTCGGCGCGGCCGAATTCGGGAAGGCGAAGAGCATCTGGCGGCGACCGCTCGCCTGTTCGAAGCCGACGGCCTCGATTGCAGCCCACTTCGCGACGCGTGGCGTTCAGCGATAGCACAAGGAGCCGGCACGCCGCGTACATCAGACGCCGCTACTCTCTTGATAGCAAGCCGCAAGCGATCGTGACGACATCGTCAACGCCGCAGCTCGCCGCGCTTCGATTGCGGTGATGCCGTTTGTCGATCAGTCCGGTGCGACGGGTGCGCGCGGCGGAGCTGCCGACGCCCTCGCCTACGACGTGATCACGAGACTCGCCAAGCTGCGCAGCCTGTTCGTCATCGCGCAAGGAACAGTGTTCGCGCTGCACGATCGCGGCATTGGTCCGGAAGACGCCGGCCGGATGCTGAACGTCGACTACGTGGTCGGCGGATCGGTGCAGCAACAAGCCGAACGTTTCACTGTCACCGTCGAACTGATCGAGACGCGGACCGCACGAATTGTCTGGGCAGAAATCTTCAACCGCAGCCTGGACGACGCTTTCTTCGTCCTCGATGAAATCGGCAATCAGATCGTCGCGTCCATCGCGAACGAGATCGAGACGATCGAGCGCAACCGCGCCATTCTGAAGCCACCGAACTCGCTGGATGCATGGGAGGCTCATCATCGCGGTCTGTGGCACATGTATCGGTTCAACAAATCCGACAACGAGCGTGCGCAGCATTTCTTCGAGACGGCCGTACGTCTTGACCCCACTTTCGCACGCGCCTATGCCGGACTGTCTTTCACGCATTGGCAGAACGCGTTTCAGGGCTGGGCAAAGCGCGAGCCGGAAATCGACAAAGCCTTCGACACCGCCGGGCAAAGCCTGATGGTCGATGATCGAGATCCTGCTGCTCATTGGGCGATGGGGCGGGCACTCTGGCTGCGCGGTCGCCACGATCAGTCCGTTATCGAGCTGGAGCAGGCGATCGAACTCAGTCCGAATTTCGCACTCGGTCATTACATGCTTGCATTTGTTCATTCGCAGGCGGGCGATGCAGACGCTGCAATCGCGTCGTCCGATTACTCACGCCACCTGAGTCCCTTCGATCCGCTGCTGTTCGGCATGCTCGCCGCACGCGCAATTGCGCTGGTACGCCTTGGCCGACTCGAGGAAGGCGCCGATTGGGCCGTCAAGGCCGCCGCCCGACCCAATGCGCATCCACA
The DNA here is from genome assembly GCA_963824935.1 of uncultured beta proteobacterium. Classification (GTDB taxonomy): domain Bacteria; phylum Pseudomonadota; class Gammaproteobacteria; order Burkholderiales; family Burkholderiaceae_F; genus JACCZX01. The sequence goes on from CAWGRF010000003.1 coordinate 40,051, forward strand.
CATTCTCGCGATTGCCGCGTATAGCCTTGCGCTGGCCGGGTCGCTGGATGAAGCCCGCGCCTACGCTGCCGCAATCCGCAAGGCGCTACCCGGCTACACGGTCGCAGACTTTCTCAATACGTTTCATTTCGATTCGCAAGGTGCTGAGCTGTTTCGTAAAGGTGCCAGTCTGGCCGGCATGCCGTAGCGCAGCTGTCGCAGAGCATGATTCCCTGAATATCCGAACTCGCCTCCGCGCCTGAGCCAGGAATGGCAATCACTGCTTCAGGTGATTGGGTGACCGTTTTTTGAGCCGAAAAAACGGTTCAGTGTTCAACCTTAACGATCCGTCCGTCCGCAAGTATTAGCGGCAAGCCGCCGCATCGCCCGCCTCGGAGTAGCCCATGAAGTTCATTTCGCGACAAATTGCCCAACGAGTCCTGTCGATAACCGCAGCCGCCATGCTGGCTGCTTGCGGCGGTGGAAGCGACAGCGACCCTGGCCCTGGAACCCTACGCGTGGCGCTGACCGACATGCCGGCATGCGGCTACGACGAAGTCAACGTCACCGTAGAAAAGGTCCGCGTTCATCAGAGCGGGACGTCTGGCGACAACGCTGCAGGTTGGTCAGAGGTGGTGCTGAACCCAGCTAAACGAGTGAACCTTCAGAACTTGACCAATGGAGTGCTCGAGGAATTAGGCAGCACCCCGTTGGCACCAGGGACCTATCAGCAGTTGCGCATGGTGTTAAGCAACAACACCCCCGCCGCGCCATTCGCGAACTCGGTGGTTCCCACAGGCGGAACCGAAACGCCCCTCGATACGCCCAGCGCGCAACAGTCTGGGCTGAAAATGAACGCGAGTATCACCGTTGCTTCGAATCAGCTGGCAGATGTCGTACTGGACTTCCACGCCTGCGACTCTGTCGTCGTCACTGGCCAATCGAATCGCTATATCTTGAAGCCCGTTTTGGCCATTCTGCCGCGCGTCACAACTGGCTTGGCGGTCGAAGGTTACGTCGCCGGTGCCATCGCCAGCGGCAGCACATCCGTATCCCTGCAACAGGACGGCGTCGTCGCTCGTGCCACGGTGCCGGACGCGAACGGCAAGTTCCTGCTGTCGCCCGTGCCGGCTGCGGGCACCTATGACCTGGTAATTACCGCTACCGGCCGCGCTACTTCGGTAGTCACCGGTGTTCCGGTCACTACGACCGGCAAGACCGTGGTTAACCCATCAACCGCGCCGATCGATCCCCCAACCAGCATCGCCAGAAAAGCTTCGGGCAATGTAACCACCACCGGGTCCGCCACGATCCCGGACGCCACGGTGCGCGCGCTGCAAGCGATCGGCACTCCGAAGATCGAAGTGATCGCACGACCAGTCAACGCCGACACTGGCGCATACAGTTTTGATTTGCCGATCGCGGCGCCGGTAAAGACCGCCTATGTCGCAGGGGCCACCACGCTCACCTTCGCGCCTGAAAGCGCCGCATCGGCAAAGTACACCTTGGAGGCTCGTGTTCCGACTAAGCCCACGCAGACGGCTAGCATCGATCTGACTTCGGCCGATGTAGTCACGTCGTTCACGTTCGCACCGTAGCGTTTTGAAGGCTCATGCTTCGTGCGCGGAAATGACTTTCTCGATGCGTCGATCCGGCACAAACCAAAGCAGCGCAACCACGACGTAGATGCTCAGCGATACCCAGCGCGACCAAAAAGCTGTCGGTATCGCAATTGCATAGAGGATTGGCGACGCTTTGCCTTTCCAGTCGCTTCCGATTGCCCTCTTCAAAACTGAATCAGGTCCTTGTGCGGCGATGATCAATTGCTGTAACACAACATACGCGATTGCCGGCATCAACAACGCTACACCGTACAGAGCCGTCGGCAATGCGGCAAAGTGGTTCTCTCCCATCCACGCTGTCGCGAACGGAATCAGCGACAACCAAAACAGCAGATGCAAATTGGCCCACAGTATCGGCCCGCTCACCTTCTGAACGGTGTGCAGCATATGGTGATGGTTATTCCAATAAATGCCTAAGTAAGCGAAGCTCAGGACGTAGCTGAGGAATACCGGTATCACTGGCGTCAAAGCTTCGATACTTGCGCCGTGCGGCACTTTCATTTCCAGCACCATGATCGTGATGATGATCGCGATCACGCCATCGCTGAACGCTTCTAAACGGTTCTTACCCATTCGCGCCTCGTGCTCAAAGAAACTTCCACTTGACAAGTATCGCCACCGCAGCCGGTAGTAGAAATATCAGCAGAAAGATCGGCAACTCTTCTTGAAAGGAATAGCCGGCGCGCGATACGCCGATCCACATGTTCAGAGCAGCGGCTACAAACCAGATGGCGACAAATGCCACCGTAGCCAGGGTCATGGAGCCGCCTGTCTTAAGAAAGAACTTTGCGACTCCAATGCAAACAGCCCACAGTGCAAACCCCATCAGGATGATGACTGCTGTGCGCATTTGATCTCCTTCTCGACAGGGAGATGGTTCAACGTCTTACACAACGACTATCTAAGTGGCCAGCGGCCGACCGAGCTCGCGGTAATTCATCCAGTGCGCGCTTGCCATCCAGCCGGCGTCGACTGTCAGGCTGGCGCCACTGATCGCACTGGCGTCATCGCCGATCAAGAACGACACCACCGCTGCGATTTCCGACGGGTGCACCAAGCGGCCCATCGCCGTGTGCCGCTCGATCACGGAAGCATCACGCGCACCCGATTCAATCTTCCGCTGCAAGATAGGGGTCAGCGTGAAGCCAGGCGCCACGGCGTTGACGCGCACGCCGTGCGGTCCGAACTCACCGGCGGCCAGTTGCGTCAACGCGCCGAGCGCGACCTTCGTCGGCGCATACGCGTGCAGCGGCAGCGGTCGATGCTCGTTGATCGATGTGATGTTAACGATTGAGCCTATTCCGGCTTCGATCATTTGCGGCACAAACACCTGAATGCAGTTGAGCGCGCCGAAGTAATTCACGTCCCACATCGCCGCCTGACGCTCGGGCGTCATCTCGAGCAGTGGTTGCACGTCCTGCAGCAGGCCCGCCACATTGATGAGCCCTGCGACTGGAATCGCTCGCTGGCGCAACGACGCCGCGGCCGCCTCGATGGTGTCGCGACGCGTGACATCGATAACGATCGGCAAAATGCGCTCTGCATTGACGAACGCGCTGCGAATCGCATCCAGCGCGGTCTCATCGCGATCCGATGCGACAACCAGCCAGCCGTCTGCATACAGCCGTTTGACGATCGCTATACCGATGCCGCCGGCTGCGCCGGTTACAACAATCGCGGCGCCGGCATTGCGGCGCGCAGTCATCGTCAGCAATGAGGTTCGGTCATCAGCGCTCATCGGATGCTTCTAGCACATTCGATTCGTCAGTAACTAGGGCGTGTTGCGCCACTCCGCGTGTTGAGGCAAACCGTCGCCCGGCCGGTCCCACGTTGGCGCATTGCTCATCCAGATGTGAACGGTTGGCGCAACCACGCTCGGATCGTCGAGGCTCGCCAGTGTGACGTCAATCTCGCCCGGGTACTTGCGATGCGTGTAGCCGATCGAACATCCGCAGCGCTCGCAAAAGCTTCGCAACACGCCTTCCGATGACGCGTACTCGCGCAGCGCTCCGCTTAAGAGACGGAAGCTCGCGAGGTTGACGGTCATCCAGGCGACGGCGTGTGCGCCTGTCGCGCGCCGGCATGAGGTGCAATGGCAGATCGACGGCTTCGATATTGGAAGCCCGCATTCGTAGCGCACGGCTCCACAATGGCAGCCTCCCTTAAGCAGATTCGTAGAGTTCACTTCCGTCTCCTGTTTAGCGTTCGAAAGTCACTGTCTCGTTTGGCGCGCTGGCCTACCCGATCAGACGATGCGCGCGGCATTTTCGTACGGCACGATTCACCCATTGTTGTCGAGTGGAAAACCGCATGGAAGACCGCAATCCGTATGCAGCATTGGCGGGATTGTCCGATGACTTATCGCGCCTAGCCAACGCTATCGCCCCATATCTGGTGTCGATTGAAGCTGGCAGGCGACGATTCACCACCGGTACGGTGTGGCGCGACGGTGTAGTCGTCGCTACTGCACACGGCATCCGCGATACCGAGCATATGCGGGTGATCGGGGCAGGCGACACACCGCTAGCGGCCACGCTTGCCGGCTGGGATCTCGCATCCGATCTTGCGGTTCTCAAAGTGGAACAACTGACAGGACCGGAGTTGGCCACGCAAGGCGATCCGCGCGCGACTCATGTCGGCGAGCTCGTCATCGCGTTCGCTGGCAGCCGCAAGGAGCCGGCGGCTCGGCTCACGATGGTATCGGGCGTTGGTCGATTGGAACCGCTTCGTCGCGGCACCCGACGGGGCAATGTGATTGAGCTCGACCTCGCGCCATACCCCGGCTTCTCCGGTGGACCGCTAGCCGATTCCAGAGGACGAATCGTCGCGATCAACACTGCCGGGCTCGTGCGCGGTATGGCGCTTGCGCTACCGCTCGACCTCGTTTCGTCAGTCGTCGACGAGCTGCTCACGCGCGGACGAATCGCACGTGGCTATCTCGGTATCGGCGTGCATCCGGTACGCGTACCAGGTGCCGATCAAGATCGCAGAGGACTGTTGGTCCACAGTCTGGAAGCTGGTGGACCGGCCGAACAGGCGGGACTATTGGTCGGCGACATCCTCGTTAGTATGCAAGGTAGATCGCTTGACACGCCGCTGCGACTGCTCGAAGAGCTGGGCGGCGAACGCGTGGGCGAGTCGGTACGTTTAGGAGTAATTCGTGGCGGTAACAGCATTGAAATCAGCGCCGTCATCGGCGAGCGCCCGCAACGCACGGCAGGACGACGCTGCCACGGCCGATAGCGAACCGGTATCCGATCCGTCGCACGTGCGGCTGCGCGTGGCGATTACGGCCGAGCAGCTGCGCGCCATCCGCGAGACCGTCGCGGATGCAGACGACGATCGAAGTCGCAGCAACCGTGCTCAACTACGAAGCTCCGCTTGAATCCAACAACTTCACGCTCGAGCCCGGCGCGGCCATCGTAATCGAGTTGCACCGAAGTAATCGCGAGGACGCGTTTCGCGAGTCCGATTCGGACGGTGAGTTACTGATCGAACCTCTCACGCCGCGCGAGCGGGAAGTGCTGGAGCTAGTCGCAGAGGGCATGAGCAATCGCGCGATCGCCGAACGACTCGGCAATTCCGAGCACACAGTGAAGTTTCACGTCAGCTCGCTGCTCGGCAAGCTCGGCGCCGTAACTCGTGCAGAGCTGGTAGCGATAGCGATCCGCCGCGGGCTCATCATGATCTGATTGAAATTCGTCGAGGTAATGCTCTGATTAATGAGCAACGCCAGAACAGACTGAGATCGAACCGTGGCTGCTTGCTTTGCACTAGGTCGGACAAAATTTCTCCGATGACTGGCGAGAACTTAAATCCGTGCCCGGAGCATGCACTGGCGATCAGCACCTGCGGATGCAGCGGATGACGATCGATCAAAAAATGTTCGTCCGGTGTGTTGGTGTACAGGCAAACGGTGCTCGCGCGCAGATTTCCGTCAGCCGCAGGAACGAACCGTCGTAACGCATCGCGAATTTCTTCGACTTCGGCAGAGTCGACGTCGCGCCGCACGCTGTCCATCGTCGTGATTTCGCCGCCGTGATGGAAGGCTACTTTTACGCCGTTGCCGAGATTCGGAAAGCCGTAGAAAAAGCGGCGACCATCGAATTGCCATAGGTGAACCGGGCAGCGCTCGGGAGTAAACATCTCGGAAGCGCTTGCGTGATCAAACCAGAACAACACTTGTCGCTCGACGCGAAGCGGCAGCTCCGGGAAAAAAGTGCGAATCCATGCGCCCGCAGTCACGATGAGTTGGCGGGCGC
>CAWGRF010000004.1:0-94573 GCA_963824935.1 uncultured beta proteobacterium
TCGAGGTTGTTGATGGCCGTGTTGATGTCGATGCTGGTCTCGCCTGTGGGTGCGCATTCTCGTCTCGAGCGGGCTGTACCTGCTGCCGGCAGCACGGTTCGCGCATCGCCGCCGCAACTCAAGCTCTGGTTTACGGAACGACTCGAGCCCGCATTCAGCAAGGTCCAAGTGTTCGACCGCAACGGCAAGCAAGTCGACATAGGCGATCCGGAGGTCGACCGCGCCGATACCAAGCTGCTCCGGGTGTCGCTGCCGACGCTTGCGCCCGGCACGTACCGTGTGAAATGGCGCGTGCTTTCCGTTGACACCCATGTCGTTGAGGGTGACTTCACGTTTAGTGTCGCACCGTAAGCGCACGCAACCGCCGACGGCGCGCGAGCAGCCATGAACACGCTGCTCGTCGCCGCACGGGCCGTTCACTACGCCTCGGCCATGCTGCTGTTCGGCGAACTCGTGTTCGTGATTGCCGTGGCGAGACCGGCTTGGCGCCACGCGCGCTTTCTCGAGATCGGCGACAGCGTCTACTGCCGGCTTCTGGTTGTCGCGCGTTGGAGCGTCATCGCGAGCATCGTATCGGGCATGGCGTGGCTCACCGCCAAGGCTGCCACGATGAGCGGCATGCCGATCGGGCAGGCGATTAATCGCGAGACGCTCGGCCTGGTTCTCGGCAATACCGTCTTCGGTCAGGTTTGGGTGCTGCGCTTTGGTCTCGTCATCGCGCTTGGCGCGGTGCTCCTCGCATTGACGCGATCGGCCGGCGATCCGCGCAGATCGCGCCTGGCGATCGGCGCGGCCGTAGTCGCTGCAGCGTATCTCGGTTCGCTCGCGTGGGCAGGGCATGCTGTCGCCGGAGTTGAGTCAGGCGATTTCGACCAGATCGTTGCCGATGTCGCGCACCTGCTCGCCGCGGGTGCGTGGCTAGGCGCGCTGCCGGGGCTCGTGTCTTTGCTCGATGGCACCCATGCGCTCGACGCGGTGGCGCAGGCGACGCGGCGTTATTCGAACCTTGGTATGGCAAGCGTCTGCGTGCTAGTCGTAAGCGGTCTTATCAACGCCTGGTATCAGGTCGGCGATGTGCCCGCGCTGATCGGCACAGACTACGGCCGGCTCCTGCTCGTGAAGCTAGGATTGTTCGCGGCGATGCTGGGCCTGGCCGTGACGAACCGCGGCGTCCTCACCCCGCGGTTGGTGAGCAGGGATCGCGGAGCTTTGCACTTGCTTCGGCGCACCGCCGTCCTGGAAGTCGCCGCCGGAATTGGCGTGGTGATCATCGTCGGCGTGCTCGGCGCCACGGTCCCCGCGGCGCATCAGTCTCCGGTCTGGCCGTTCGCTTACACGCTGAGCTGGCTGCCCCTTCAGCAATCGGCCTGGATGCAAGTGGTTGTGGCGGCGGCGGGGATCGTGGCGTGCATTTGCGCCGCTGTCATCGTGGCAGGATTGCTCGGTCGACCGCCGCGCGTGCATTTTGCCGCGCTCGCGGGGATCGCGATTCCCGCGGGAATATTCGCGTGGCTGCTCGGCGTGCCGGCCTATCCAACGACCTACTGGGTGTCGCCGGTCCGCTACACCGCGGACGCGATTGCGAGCGGCTCCGCGCTCTACGCCTCGCACTGCAGTGCTTGTCACGGCGGTGACGGCCGCGGCGATGCCGCCGGCACGGCCAAGTCGGCAAGTCCGCTGGAACGCGTCCCGAGCCAGCGGGAAGGAGACCTCTTCTGGTGGATTGCGCACGGCATTCCCAAAACGCCGATGCCTGGATTCGCATCGCAGTTGAGCGACACGGATATCTGGAATCTGATCCAGTTCCTCGACGCTCAAGCAATGGCGCGCAATGCCACCGCTATGACGGACCGCGTCAAGCCTTTACGCCCTGTCTTTGCGCCCGACTTCACGTTCGAAATTATCGGTCGCCCGCAGGAATCGCTGCAGCGGCAACGGGGCAACCGGGTCACGCTGCTCGTGTTTTACACGCTGCCACAATCGCTGCCGCGCCTGCGCGAACTCGCAAAGAAACAGCGTGCCATCCTGGCGGCGGGAGCGCGCGTCCTTGCCGTGCCGATCAGCGCATCTTCAGGTGCGGGCGATGCCGGGATCGCAACAGACGGTGAGTCGATCTTGGCGATCGCCAGTCCGACGGTGGCCAGTGCATATGCAATGTTCACGCGTCAGGCCGATAGCTCGACTGAAGCCGCGTACACGCATAGGGAATTTCTGGTCGATCGTTATGGCTACCTGCGAGTGCGCTGGATCGGCGTTCCTGATGCAGCGGCCGACCGGATGGCCGCGACGCTGAGTCAGATCAAGCTGCTCGTCGACGAACCCCCGCGTGCGCCGGTGCAATGGGGACACAGACACTGAGCGCGCACTGAATTCTTACCGCGCAGTGCCTAGTGGTCTGCGCGATGCTCGATGCAGGATCACGACCAGTAACCCAACCAGCAATGCGGCGCCGCCGCTGTGCAGCACCGCGAGAGCGAGCGGCCATTGCAACAACACGTTGGACAATCCCGTCAGCACCTGCAAACCCAGCAGCGCGAGCAAGGCCGCGCGCCAGACGGCGATAAATCCGAGTAGCGCCACATGAGCCACACCAGGCCGCCAATAGCCGCCACGACGACGACGGCGAACATCCGATGCGTCCAGTGAATCGCCACCAACGACTGAAACGAGACTAGCTCGCCTTCGCCGGTGCGGCCGAGCGCACGCCACCACGTGAATCCATGCGAAAAATCCATCGGCGGCAAGAACTCGCCCTGGCACAACGGAAAATCCGGACAGGCCATTACCGCGTAGTTGCTGCTGACCCATCCACCCAGAGCTATCTGGATGAAGACGGCAATGAGTGCGACCACCGCCGCTCCCTGAACACGAGGTGCGTTTGTGATTCTCGGCGCCGGAGCTTCGCGCAGCGCAATCCAGGTCAGCAGAGCCAGCAGCACCGTTCCACCCAGAAGATGCAGCGTCACGATTGCCGGCTGCAGCTTCATCGTGACCGTCAGTGCGCCGAACGCGCCTTGCACGCATACCCACAAGAGCGCTGCCGTCGTCAACCACGGCGAAGGGGCGCTGGCATCACGTGAAGACGCGCGCCGCCACGCCTGAACGGTGAGAACGATGATCAATACTCCGACGGCCAGTGCAAAGTAGCGGTGCACCATCTCGATCCACGCTTTGCTGAACGTGACGGGACCCGTAGGCAACGCGCTTTGTGCCCGGTCGATCTCAGCGCCGGCCGACCATGGATTCGATTGACCGTAGCAGCCCGGCCAGTCGGGGCACCCGAGCCCGGAGTCCGTCAGCCGCGTGAAACTGCCAACCATGATCAGGTCGAGCGTCAAGAATGCGGTGACCCACGCAAGCTTTCGAAACTTGAGCGGATCGCGTGAACGCCACACGTAAACGAGTGGCAAGGCCGCCACTGCAAGGCCGAGCAGCGCCAGGGACAGCAGCGAGACCGCACTCATCGCGCGTCGCCCTGAGATCGAGACGGCTCGATGCGGACCCAGCCGGCAGCGACTCTCAGGAGTTTGGCGATGTCGCGCTTGACGCCGTTCGCTTCGGCATCTTTGGGCCAACGCAGCATCAGATTTCCGTTGGGATCGATCAGCCAGATATGGTCCTGCAGCCGCGCGTCGGCGACAGCGGGCAGCGCAAGAAAATCGCGCAGCAACGGTAGCGGCGCACGCACGAAATGCGTGCCCTCGTACTCGCGCATCAGCATGATCGGCAGCGGCGCATTATCCGAAACGAGCCACACGCGTTCGATTTGATCGCGATCCTTGCCCGCCATCGTGCGCTGTTGCCGCATCATCAGCAGCTTGTCGGCGCAGCGCTTGTCGCAATCGCCGCCGTCGACCATCACGAATACCCAGCTGCCTCGCAATCGCCGCAAGTCGAATGGTGCGCCATCGAGCCTCGTAAGAGGTAACGCAGGCGTCGACCGTTGCGGCTCTATCAATGTGCCGTAATTGGTGCGGCTCGACGGCGGAAAGACGTAGTAGGCGAGATACGCCGCCGCGATTGGAACAATGGTGATCGCAAGAAGCACGTATAGCGGAAGGTAACGTCGCCGCCGCGCTCTTCATCGCTGCCGCCAGGCCTTCCCACCAAACCACGCGGCCAACGTCGCCACCAATGCCGCGAGCGAATACCATTGGACCGCATAGCCACGATGCTTCTCGACTCCACTGGCCGGCAGCGGCCACTCGCGCCGCAGGCCGTCCATGGAATTCACCGTCTGACCATTGTTTTGCCGAATCACAAAGCGCGCAATGCTGCGGCCGCTCACTCGTTCATAGGCTGCGTAATCGAGGTTCTGCCAGATGCCCGGCACGCGATGCTCGGGCGTGCGACCGAGCTCGAACAGCGCCGATGGCCGCGCAACCGCCATCCCTTCGACAACGACTCGGCCCGACGCGGGCATCGCCGCGACAACGTGCGCGCGATCCTGCATGTCGCGCGGTTTCCAACCGCGATCGATCAAGCACGGCGGGCAGACCTTCACCGATGATCAGCGGTGTGATGACGTAAAAGCCCGCGACGCCGTTCAGTATTCGATTGTCGAGATATACAGTGCCGCCGGGATCAAACACCCCGCTGACGCGGACTCTGCGCGGCAATGCGGCCGCAACGTCTTCGATCGATATGCGCGACGGTGCGATGTCGACGAATGGCGCTCGCTCGGCCGCGTCGGTTTGCGCCTGCAATGCCAGCTTCGCATCGCCGCGTCGGACCTGCCAATTACCCAGCGCAATCGCCATCGCGATGCAGATGGCCGCTGCAACGAGGGCAACGATCAGCCTTCTACGCTGCATTACACGAGGTGTGATAATTCCGCGCTCTTGCGAATCGACATGCGGATCATCATCGTTCTCGCTCTGGTCGGTGTTCTGGTGTCACTCGGTTCGGCGCTCGTCTATCTGATTCGCGACAAGGGCACGACTAATCGCACGGTGAACGCACTCACAGTGCGAGTCGGCATCTCGGTAGCGCTGTTCCTGTTCATTCTGTTCAGCTACTGGATGGGCTGGATCGAGCCGCGGTCGTACTAGCGAATACGCTGGCGAAGCCAGCCGACCTCACCAAGCAAACCTGCAGGCGCTGCGCCGCTCTACGCCCAGTAGACGACGATATAAAGTCCGACCCAGACCACGTCGACAAAGTGCCAGTACCACGCAGCCGCTTCGAAGCCGAAATGGCTATCAGGCTTGAAGTGCCCGCGTATCAGGCGCAGCAGAATCACCGACAACATCACCGCGCCCAGAAACACGTGAAAGCCGTGAAAGCCGGTCAGCATGAAAAACGTGGAGCCGAAAATGCCCGATGTCAGCCGCAGGTTCAGGTCTTGGTAAGCGTGGCCATACTCGTAAATCTGCACCCCCAGAAATGTCACTCCCAGCAGGACCGTGATCGCGAGCCATATGATCGTTCGGCTGCGATGATTGGCGCGCAGGGCATGGTGCGCGATCGTAATTGTCACGCCGGAGGACAGCAGCAAAGCAGTATTAATCGTCGGCAGCCAGAATGGCCCGAGCCGCGTGAACGCCTCAATCGTCCCGGCCGGACCGGCGTGCGGCCATGTGTTGACGAAGTCGGGCCACAATAGCTTGTGATCGAAATCGCCGAGCAGCGGTGCGCTGATCATGCGCGCATAAAAAAGCGCGCCGAAAAACGAAGCGAAGAACATCACTTCGGAAAAGATGAACCAGCTCATGCCCCAGCGGAATGAGACATCGACCTTGCGGTTGTAATCCCCCTGTTCCGATTCGCGCGACACGGTGGAAAACCAGCCGACGAACATGTAAACCAACGTCGCCAGACCGATGCAAAAAGGTATCCAGCCGATCGAGTTGTGGTTGACCACCGTTGCTGCGCCAAGCATGATCAAAAGCATCGCGGTACTGGCCACCGCCGGCCATTGAGACGGCGCAGGCACGAAGTACAGCGGGCGATGCGCAGCCCCGTGAGTAGCATGCGTTGCGCTATGCGATTCAGCCATTGTTCCGGTTCCCTTGTCGATTAGCGCACTACCAGATTCACGATGACGATCAACACGATCACAAAGAGCGCCGCCGCCAGGAGGCCGATGATGATGACGTATACCGGATTGAGTTCGGCTGCGTCTTTCTCGTAGTCCGATTTGCGGCGCACGCCAAAAAATGACCACAGCACCGCGCGCGCCGTTTGCGCAAAACCTGCGCGTCGCTTTGCTGGCTCATCGTTCGGTTGCCGATCCATCGAATCTTCATCGCTCGGCGGTCACCGCTCCCGCGACTTCAAAGAACGTATACGACAGCGTGATCGTCTTCACGTCGGCCGGTAATTTTGGATCGACAAAAAACAGCACCGGAAACTGTCGTGTCTCGCCGGCGGCCAGCGTCTGTTGTTGAAAGCAGAAGCACTCGAGCTTTTGCAGATACTGCGCGGCGTGCATCGGTGCGTAGCTCGGAATCGCCTGACCGGCCATCGGACGGCGCTCGAGATTGACGAGATCGTATTGAATCTGCACCAGTTCGCCCGGGTGCACTTCGACATGGCTCTTGTGCGGTTTGAAGCGCCAGGCGCCCTGCTTGTTGGCATCGAATTCGACAATGACCGTGCGGCTCGTATCGACCTGCGTGTTGCGCGCCGCTTGCTCGGCGTCCGCGTTGCGCGTAGTTAGAACATTGATGCCGGTGATCTCGCATATCTTGCGGTACAGCGGTATCAGCGCCCACCCGAAGCCGAACATCAGCACCGAAACGATGACAAGCTTGCGCAGGATCACCCGGTTGCCTGCGTTTGCGGTGCGCTGCTCGGTGCTCATGTCACGCCGACAACAGCCAGTACTTCGCGATCACACCGGCAAAGAAAACGAGGGTGATCGACAGCAGGATCAGCGCCGTGCGCACGTTTCGGTCGCGTAATGTCATCGCCAATCGAGCGTCCTACTTAACAACCGGTGGCGTTTCAAAGGTGTGAAATGGCGGCGGCGATGGCAACGTCCATTCAAGCCCGCCGTCGATCGCGTGCCAGGGATCGGCCGCAGCCTTCGGTCCACCGCGGATGCACTTGACGATGATGTACAGGAACAGCAACTGCGAAAGGCCGAAGCCGAGCGCGCTAATTGACGCCAGCACATTGAAATCGGCGAACTGCATCGGGTAGTCCGCGTAGCGCCGCGGCATGCCGGCGAGCCCCAGGAAGTGCATCGGGAAAAATGCCGTATTGAAGAAGATCATCGACAGCCAGAAGTGCCACTTTCCGAGCTTCTCGTCATACATGTGACCGGTCCACTTTGGCAGCCAGTAATACAGGCCGGCAAACAGCGAAAACAGCGACCCGGCCACCAGCACATAGTGGAAGTGCGCGACTACGTAGTACGTGTCCTGCAGCTGAATATCGATCGGCGCCATCGCGAGGATCAGCCCGGTAAAGCCGCCTATCGTGAACACGAAAATGAAACCGATCGCGAACAGCATCGGCGTCTCGAGGCTCAGCGACCCGCGGTACATCGTCGCGATCCAGTTGAACACCTTCACACCCGTAGGCACCGCGATCAGCATCGTTGCGTACATGAAGAACAGTTGCCCGGTGACCGGCATGCCGGTCGTGAACATATGGTGGGCCCAGACGATGAACGACAAGATCGCGATCGACGCCGTGGCGTACACCATCGAGGCGTAGCCGAACAGCGGCTTGCGCGAGAACACCGGAACGACCTGCGAGACGATGCCGAAGCCCGGCAAGATCATGATGTAGACCTCGGGGTGTCCGAAGAACCAGAAGATATGCTGATACATCACCGGGTCGCCACCGCCGGCCGCGTTGAAAAAACTGGTGCCGAAGTGCCGATCGGTCAACGTCATCGTGATCGCTCCCGCGAGCACCGGCATCACCGCGATCAGCAGATACGCAGTAATCAGCCAGGTCCAGCAGAACATCGGCATCTTCATCAGCGTCATGCCAGGCGCGCGCATGTTCAGGATGGTCGTGATGATGTTTATCGATCCCATGATCGAACTCGCGCCCATGATGTGCAGCGCAAAGATCGCGAGATCCATACCCGGCCCCATCTGAACCGTTAATGGCGCATAGAGCGTCCAGCCGGCAGCAGTTGCACCGCCCGGAACGAAGAACGACACGATCAGCAGTAACCCCGCCGCGGGCAACAGCCAGAAGCTCAGATTGTTCATGCGCGCAAAAGCCATATCGGGCGCGCCGACCTGCAACGGAACCATCCAGTTTGCGAACCCGACAAACGCCGGCATGATCGCGCCGAAGACCATGATGACGCCGTGCATGGTTGTCAACTGATTGAAGAACTCGGGCCGCCAGAACTGCAACCCCGGTTGGAACAACTCGAGTCGAATCCCAAGCGCCAACGTCCCACCGAACATGAACATCGTGAACGAAAACCACAGATACATCGTCCCGATGTCTTTATGGTTGGTCGCATAAAGCCAACGGCGCCACCCGTACGGCGCATGATCATGCGCGGCGCCGTGGGAATGGCCATGCGGATACGCGGGACTTACGGCGTGCTGGGTCGGGTCCGGGGTAACAGCGCTCATCGATGATTCCTCGTTCCTTACTTCGCTCCGCCACGTGCCGCGCGAATCTCCGCGGGCTGCACGATGCCGCCCTTGTTACCGAAGGAGTTCTTGACGTCGGTTGCAACGGCCGCCAGCTCGACATCCGACAGTGCCTTCCAGGAAGGCATCGCGTTGCGGCCGGTCAAGAGAATCTGCAGCAACTCCGGCGTATTGGCCACCACTTTGCTGCCGGCGAGCGGAGGAAACGCGGGTGGTGTTCCCTGGCCGCTGGCCTGATGACATACCTGACAGTTCGCCTGATAAACCTTCTCCCCGCGCGCAACGAGTTCCTGCTGTGTCCAGACCTTTGCCGGATCATCGGCGAGCGCGGCCATGGCCTGTTTTCTGGCGGCCACCCACTTCGTGTAGTCCTCCGTAGACACGACTTGCACCGCAATCGGCATGAAGGCGTGATCCTTGCCGCATAGCTCATAGCAGCGGCCGTAAAACGTTCCGATGCGTTCCGCACGGAACCATGCATCGCGCGTGAAGCCCGGAATCGCGTCCTGCTTGACGCCGAACGCGGGCAAACCCCACGCGTGAATGACGTCGCCCGACGTGGTGATGATGCGAATTTTCCTGTTCACCGGCACCACCAGCGGCTGCGTGACGGCGCTCAGATAGGTATCGGTCTTTGGCTCGTCACCTTCGATCTGCGAGCGCGGCGTTGCCAGTTCAGACAGGAAATCGATGCCTTCGCCCTCGCCTCGGATGTAGTCGTAACCCCACTTCCACTGATAGCCGGTTGCCTTGATCGTGAGATCTGCGCTGCTCGTGTCCTTCATCGCCACCACCGTGCGCGTTGCCGGCAGCGCCATCAGGATGATGATGATGAACGGAATGACGGTCCAGATGATCTCGACTGTCGTGTTCTCGTGCCAATTGGCGGCGACTGCGCCTTTCGACTTCCGATGCTTCCAAATCGAATGGAACATCATCCCGAAGACGAGCACGAAAATAGCGCCGCAGATGATCAGCATGAAGTCATGCAACTCATAGATCTCTTGAGCCAGTGCGCTCGCCGGCGGCGGCAGGTTGTAACGGCTTTGCACCGCCGCGGACACGCACCCGGCCGCAAGCCCGAATGCCGCGAAAGCTGCGACCTGCAGGCGGCGCAGCGACAGACGGTTCCGGTTCATTGCGACTGCGCTGCCTTCCACTTGCCTTCCACTTGTGCTTCCCACATCGTTTGTGCTCGACAAGTCAAAGAGCCGCAGCACGTACGCGCATCAGCGTGGTGTCGAGTTCGCGGCCCAGCTGCGCGCGTCGCGCATCAAGAAGATGGCGGCCGAGTTCGAGCTTGGTGCCCGACGCCAGCAAGTACACGTGCACGTGTTTACCCCATTGGCGCCCGCTTGAATCGATTTGCACATGCGACACGCGCGGATCGAACTCCCACTTCTCCTTACGTGAACCGCTGACCCGCTCTACCGACACGCTGCCAGGCGCGACCGCAATACGCTCAAAGTCGGCCGCATGCCGGCCGTAGCAGAAAAACGCTGCGCCGACCGCAAGCAACTCGATACCCACGAACGGAAGCACCATCCACAGACCGAACGCCGCGAAGCCGAGACCGAACGTGAATGAAACGGCGACCAGCGAACCGAAAACAAGCGCCAATGGCCACGGACCCGCCGAGCAGTTGCGCTTGATCAACCACGCGTTTTCTTCGGATCTCGCTTCGGACATGGGCGCGAATTATACGGATGCAGAACGGTGGTCAGCGATCACTCATCAGTGACGCACCTGGCCGTTGTTCTTGGCCGGGGCGCAGCCGCCCAGAAGGCTGCGCACGGGATCAATCGGGAGGGTGCACGCGCGACCGCGCAGCCGTCGCGTACACCCTCAACAGCGGCTAGGCGGGGATCCGAAGGTTCTGCCCCGGATAGATCTTGTCCGGGTGCGTCAGCATCGGCTTGTTGGCTTCGAAAATCTTCTGGTATTGGTTGGCGTCGCCGTAAAACTCCTTGGCCACCTTCGACAGCGTGTCGCCCTTTTGCACCGTGTAGAACTGCGCCGGAGGCTGCGACAGATCGACGGTCATGTTGTCGTCGACGGCGGCTACTCCCTGAATGTTGCCGGCGGACAGGATGATTTTCTCCTTTGTCTCCTGGTCCTTGGCGACGCCGTAGACCTTGGCGGTCGCGTTGGCGCCGTCATAGGTGACGGTTAACGCGGTGACGGTAAGACCCATCGAGTTAATGTAGTTCTCGATCGCAGTGGCGGCTTCGCGATTGGCCTCCGCAATCGCTGCGGGATCTGCTTGAGCAGGTGCGGCCTGCGCTTTCTTGCCGAACAACTTTTCTCCCGCTTCCTTCATAAACGAAATGATTGACATCGATGGCTCCCGTGGTTGACGGTGGAGGGACCTATTGCCTGGCGCGACGGCGGCTGGCCAGCTCTGCACGAACCGCTTCGACCGTGATGGTGGAGTCGCCGACCGATTTCGGCTGCGGCTTCCAAGCGTGACCATAGGCCACCTCGAAAGTGAGTCGAATCCGGCCGTCGTCTCCCCGTTGCGCCTGAAGCGCGGAAAGCAGAGCGCGTGCCTGACGGCTCGAAGGCAGCGTTTGCGCGCGGTCGTCGCGAGGGTTGCCGCCCAGGGCCCGCACTTCGCGCAGCAAGTCTTGCGGCGAGGCGTAGGTCAGCGTGATCATCTCTGCATCCATCACGGGTGTGGCAAAGCCGCTCGCCACCATCATGTCGCCGAAGTCGTGCATGTCGATGAACGGCATCGGACACGCCCCGGGCAGCGCGGCAATTGACGCCGCACGCAACTCTTTCAGCGTGTCGGGGCCGAAGCAGCTGAACATCAGCAAGCCGTCGACGTTCAGCACCCGCTTCCACTCCGGGAAAACCGTGTGCGGCTCCGGATGCCAGTGCAGCATCAGGTTCGAAAAGACAAGATCGACGCTGTCACTGGCTATCGGCAAATGGCCACCTTCGCCGACCACTTTCTGCATCGATGCGCCGCGCAGCCATCCCAGCGCGCGCGCCTGCAGGCTCTCGGCCTGAGGGTAACGCAGCATACGTTCGGAGATATCGATGCCGATCCAGTCGGCGCGCGGATATCGCGCGCTCAACTGTGCGCGCGTATCAGCGAGCCCGCAGCCGACATCGAGAATTCGGCGCGGGGTCAGTCGGATGTACTGCAGCCGCTCGATCAGCCGCCGTGCGATCTCGCGCGGCAACTCGGCGTACGCCGCAAAGCGCGCAGCGCGAGCATCGAACTGACGGCGCACGGTCGCCACGCGTGCCGGAATGCGCGGCGGCGCGAGCATCGTCGGCGTCAGTTCGGAAGATCCGGGACCGAGTGGCATGGCCAATCGAGTATAGGTGCCGCTATGCTCGACCGACCCCAGTGAACGAACCATGTTGCGCGACCTGGCCCACCGACTGCTGCCCCGGCACTGTGTCGTGTGCGATTTACAGCGCGGTCTGCCAGAGACTGCATTGTGCGAAGAATGCGAGGCCGATTTTTTCGCTGCAAGCAGCGCTCGTTGTGAGCGCTGTGCGATCCCGCTTCCGGCAGCCAGTGATGGTGCGCTCCGCGTCTGCGGGCGCTGTCTGGCCGACACGCCGCACTTTGATGCGACAACCGCGCTCGCAGACTACGTTTCTCCAGTCGACGGCATGGTAGTGGCGCTGAAATTCTCGGCGCGACTAGATCTCGCCAATTTCTTCGGGTGTCTATTGGCGCAGCGATTCCTGGCGCAACAAATCGGCGTGCACGATGCGATCGCGGTTCCGGTGCCGTTGGCTTTCGAGCGGATGCGGCAACGCGGCTTCAATCAGTCTCACCATATCGCACGCGCGTTTTCGGGTGCCAGCAAGATGCGTCTCGTCGCTAATCGATTGCTGCGTGTGCGCCATACGCCGCCGCAGCAATCGCTCGCGCTAAAGGAGCGGCGCAGCAATGTCCGCGGTGCGTTCGCCGTCGAGGGCGACGTCAGCAGGCGATCGATCTTCGTCGTCGACGATGTAATGACGAGCGGCAGCACACTGAACGAAGTCGCGCGCGTGCTCAAGCGCGCTGGCGCGATGCGCGTACACAACCTGATCGTCGCGCGAACTCCTTAGCAGGCTACGACGGCGCCGTGTTTCACATTGTTCTGGTCGAGCCGGAAATACCGCCGAATACCGGCAACGTCATTCGGCTCGCGGCCAATACCGGTGCCAGCTTGCATCTGGTCTCCCCGCTCGGGTTTAGATTGGAAGACAAGCAGCTTCGGCGTGCGGGCCTTGATTACCGCGAATTCGCCGACGTCAAAGTGCACGCGACGTTCGACGCACTGCTTGCGAGTGAAAGTCCGCCGATCGATCGCATGTTTGCGATAACGACGCGTGGCACACGATTGTTCGGCGAAGTGAAGTTTGCGCCGAGCGACTGGTTCGTGTTCGGCAGCGAAACCGCCGGTTTGCCCGGCGAGATCCGCGAGCGCTTTGCACCGGGCCAGCGCATCCGGCTGCCGATGCGCCCCGGCAATCGCAGCCTCAATTTGTCGAATGCAGTCGCTGTCGTGATATTCGAAGCGTGGCGCCAGGCAGGCTATGCCGGTGGGGTCTGAGGTCGTTGTCTAGCCGAGCGACACGTCGCCGGTTGCCGGATACGTCGTTT
This sequence comes from uncultured beta proteobacterium, assembly GCA_963824935.1. GTDB lineage: Bacteria > Pseudomonadota > Gammaproteobacteria > Burkholderiales > Burkholderiaceae_F > JACCZX01. The sequence continues at coordinate 13,192 of CAWGRF010000004.1, forward strand.
TCATCTGCGCAACCTGCGCCCTGATTCGCGCCAGTAGTTGCGCCGGCGTGCTTTCGACCAGCAGCAGGTCACGGTGCTCGCGTCGAATCAGTCGCTCGTCGGCCGCATGCTGCACAAACTGAAGCAGCAAGTCGAAGTAGCCAGCAACGTTGACAACGCCCACCGGCTTGGCCTGCAATCGAAGTTGCAGCCACGTCAGCATCTCGAACATTTCCTCGAGCGTCCCGAAGCCGCCCGGCAGCACGATAAAGGCGTCGCTGCGCAGCGCCATCGTCTGCTTACGCGTGTGCATCGAATCGACGATGATCAACTCGCTCAATCCCTGGTGCGCAACTTCCGGACGCATCAGGTGTTCGGGAATGACGCCTGTCACGCGACCGCCGCGCGCAAGCGCTTCATCCGCCAATGCACCCATCAATCCGACGTGACCGCCCCCGTACACGAGCCCAATGCCGTTTTCCGCCAGCAATCGCGCCATCTCGCGCGCCGCCTTCACATAGTCGGCGCGATCGCCGGGCTGCGAACCGCAGAACACGCATACGGCTCTTAACTTCATCCGGGTAGCGATTCCGCTTTCGGCTCGCGCGCCAACAACGCGCGCAATGCCTCCGACGGCGTCAGCGCGCCGTCGAGCACCGCACAGACCGCCTCGGTGATCGGCATATCGATCTCGCTTTGCCGGGCGCGCGTCAGCACGGCATGCGCCGAATACACACCTTCAGCGACATGGCCGAGGTCGGCGATCGCCGCCGCCGTCGAGGCTCCGCTCCCGAGCGCCAGGCCGACTTTCCGATTGCGCGAAAGGTCCCCGCTGGCTGTCAAGATGAGATCGCCAATGCCGGTGAGCCCCATGAACGTTTCGGCACGGCCGCCGAGCGCGACACCGAGCCGGGTCATCTCGGCGAGGCCGCGCGTGATCAACGCGGCGCGCGCGTTCAACCCGAGCTTGAGCGCATCCGAGATACCCGTTGCAATCGCCAGGACATTCTTGACGGCGCCGCCGACTTCGACGCCCACCACATCGTCGGTCGAATAGATTCGCAGCGGCCCGCCGTGCAGAGCTTCGGTCACCCGTTCGCAAAAGGCCGGTTCGCCGGCAATGGTCAGCGCGGTGGGCAGGCCGCGCGCGACTTCAATCGCAAAGCTGGGCCCGAAAGGGGGCCCGCGTCGGGCACGTCGCCGCCGCATTCTTCGCGCACCACTTGGTGCGCGAGTTGTCCGCTCGATTGCTCGAAACCTTTGCACAGCCAGGCAAACGTCGCTGGCCGCGCGATGTCGGCCATGCTGCGCACGATAGAGCGCAGGGCGTCAGTGGGCGTGGCGATCAAGATCAAGCTCGTGCCATGCGCTACTGCCGCCTCTAGATTGTCGGTGAACTCAACCGACTCCGGCAGGACTACCGATGGCAGATACTTCGAGTTGACGCGATCACGCGCAAGCCGCACACGCTGGTCTGCGCTTCTTGCGTACAGAACGACCGAATGCCGCGCACCCAACACGGCTGCGATCGCCGTGCCCCACGCGCCCGCGCCGAGCACCGCGACGTTCATGGCCGAGGCTACGCGCTGGCTGCGCCGTTACCGTTGGCGGTGGCGGGGGCCGGGGCGCTGGCGGGTGGCTGCTGCGCCATCGCCGCCATTTTCTGCGAGTAAAAAGCTTCGAAATTGATCTCGGCCAAGTGAATCGCCGGCAAGCCAGTGCGCGATATCAGGTCAGCAATATTGGCGCGCAGATAGGGGTAGATGATGCCGGGGCACACGACCCCCAGCACCGGTCCCATCTGCTCGTTAGTGAGATTGCGTATCTCAAAGATGCCGCCCTGCTTGCCTTCCACCAAAAACAGCACCTTGTCCTTGACCTTGGCGGTAGCAGTCACGCGCACGACCACTTCGTGCACAAAGTCAACCACCGAGGCGTTGCTGACTTCGAGTTGAATGTCGACCGAAGGTGCCTCGGCTTCAAGAAAAATACGCGGCGCATTGGGCATTTCGAGCGACGCATCCTTCAGATAGACGCGCTGCAACTGGAATACCGGATCGACCGAGCGGGTAGCGGCGCCGACGGCGGGAGTAGTGTCAGTCATTACTTTCCTTGCAGTGAATCGATCCTGCCTATGCGGCCAGGAGCGGAGTGAGCTTGCCGGCTCGATCGAGTGCCGCCAAATCGTCGAAACCGCCGACGTGCGTCTCGCCGATGAAAATCTGGGGCACCGTGCGGCGTCCGGTTCTGGTCACCATCTCATCGCGTCGTTCGGGCTCGAGGTCGACTCTAATTTTCTCGATGCCGTTGACGCCACGCGCCTTTAGCAGCGCTTCGGCGCGCTCGCAAAAAGGGCATACGCCGGTGCTATACATGACGACATGCACTGTCATCAGAGTCCGATCACGTTCTCAGCGGCAATCCGGCTTCGCGCCACGCTGCCAGACCGCCGCCCAGCACAAAAACTTCACTAAAGCCGCTCGACCGCAACTGCGCGGCCACTTTTCCGGCCGTGCTGCCATTCGCGCAGACGACGATCAGCGGCTTGTCTTTTTTCAATTCGCCGGCGCGGTCCTTCACTTTGTCCGCCGGCAAATTGCGCGCGTTCGGAAGCGAGCCTTTCGCGAACTCCTCTGGCGGACGGATGTCGACGATCGTCGCGTTCTTGCTATTGATGAGCTGCGTGACCTGCAAAGTCGTTAGCGCGGGCCCAGACGCGCGGCCTCTGACCGCCGGCCATATCAGCATCGCGCCGCTGACGAATGCGATCGCGATCAGGAAAGATGTTGTCGATGAAGAACTGCACGGGCGGATGGCAGCAGAAATCAACAGCGGAAAGGTAAAAGCGTCGAATTATAGAATAGGGGCATGTACAAGCTTGTGCTTCTGCGTCATGGCGAGAGTCAGTGGAACCTTGAGAACCGCTTTACCGGCTGGACCGATATCGATCTGACCGAAAACGGCCGGCGCGAGGCGAATGCCGCCGGTGAGTTGCTTCGGCGCGAAGGTTTCAGCTTCGATATTGCCTATACGTCCGTACTAAGGCGAGCGATCCGAACCTTGTGGATCGCCCTGGACGCGCTGGATTTGATGTGGCTACCGGTGGTTCACAGCTGGCGCCTGAACGAGCGCCACTACGGGGCGCTGCAGGGACTTAACAAGGCCGAAACCGCAGCCAAGTTCGGCGAGCAACAAGTGCTCGCCTGGCGCCGATCGTATGCAGTCGCGCCAGCGCCGCTACCCTCGGGAGACCAACGGCATCTCAGCGATGACGCGCGCTACAAGCACTTGAAACCAGAGGACGTTCCGACGACGGAAAGTCTGAAGGACACGGTGGTGCGCGTTGTGCCATTTTGGAACGACTCGATCGCGCCTGCCATTTCACGCGGGCGACGGGTTCTGGTGGCGGCGCACGGCAACTCACTGCGTGCCTTGATCAAGCACCTGGACCATTTGTCTGACGACGAAATCGTCGCGCTAAACGTGCCGACCGCCCGTCCGCTAGTCTATGAACTCGATGGCGAACTCAAACCGATCCGGCATTATTACCTTGGTGACGCGGCCGAGATTGCGCGCGCTGTGGAAGCGGTAGCTCTGCAGGGTCGCGCCGCACCTGCAGCGATCAACCGCTAACATCCTGCCGCGGGGTCGGCACGTCTGATGCTTCAGTTCTTCGGCCGACGCGGGTGAGGTGCGGTAAATGCGGCGTCATGGCCGGGTTTTTGCGGTCAGTATCGGTGGAACGTACCGAAGTCGCTCGCTGTCGGAGAAAGTGTGGGCAGCCCTCGGCTTGCGCTTGTAATCGCCGAGGCGGCCTATACTCTGAACTATGTTTCCAAGAGCGGGCTTTTGCCTCGCTCGAATACTTAGCGGCGCAGTAGTGTTTGGGCGGCGAACCAACGTTAACTGGGGGTGGCATGGCTGGCAGGGCTCGTAGTGTCGGATTGATCGGAGTCGGCGCGGTTGCCGGCGTCCTGGTGAGCCTGGGTATTTCGGCATATGCGTTCCGCGACACTCGAGGACCGATTCCACTCGAAGAGATCCGCGCGTTTACCGACGTGTTCGGCGCCGTAAAGGCCAACTACGTCGAGCCGGTCGACGACAAGAAGCTGATGCACGAGGCGATCTCGGGCATGCTGGCCGGGCTCGATCCGCATTCCGCATACCTGGATGCCGACGCATTCAAGGACATGCAGAGCGATATCCAGGGTGAATTTGGCGGCCTGGGCATCGAAGTAGGCGCCGAAGATGGCGTCATCAAGGTGATTGCGCCGATCGATGACACACCAGCTGCGCGCGCCGGAATAAAAGCGGGCGATTTGATCATCAAGATCGACGACAAGGTCACGCGCGGGCTGACGTTGCCCGAGGCAGTCAAGTTAATGCGCGGTAAGCCGAAGACGTCGATCACGCTGATCATCGCGCGCAAGGGCGAAGACAAACCGCTCGAATTCAAGCTGGTGCGCGACGTGATCCGCGTGCAATCGGTGAAGTCGAAAATGATCGAGCCGGGCTACGGATTCATTCGCGTTTCGCAGTTCAAGGAGCGCACCGTCGACGACCTCGTCAAACACGTCAACGACTTGTACAAACAGGGGCCGCTCAAGGGCCTGGTGCTCGATATTCGCAACGACCCGGGTGGGTTGCTGCATTCGGCGGTGGGTGTGACGGCGGCGTTTTTGCCGCCCAAAGCGCTGGTCGTTTCGACCGACGGACGCACCAACGATGCGCGCCGCAAGTTCGTCGCATCGCCTGAGGATTACCTGCGTGGTCGCGGGGAAGACATTCTTACGAAGCTGCCGGCGCAAGCCAAGACGGTGCCGTTGATCGTGCTTGTCAACGGCGCTTCGGCGTCAGCGTCCGAAATCGTGGCCGGCGCGCTGCAGGATCACAAACGCGCCGTCGTGCTGGGCACGCAAACCTTTGGCAAGGGATCAGTGCAGACGATCATTCCGCTGCGCATCGACGGCGATAATCCGGCAGCCATCAAGCTCACGACTGCTCGTTACTACACACCCAAGGGCCGCTCGATTCAGGCCAAAGGGATCGTTCCCGACTTTATCGTCGAAGACACACCCGAGGGCAACTTCGCCGGCTTTAATGTGCGCGAAGCCGATCTGGTCCGGCATCTGGAAAGCGCCCAGGTCGAGGAAGCCGCGCGCGCCGCAACACCGGGGGCAGCCCCTCCGCGAGGTTCTGCGGCGCCTTCGGCTACGCCGGTCAAGCCGATCGACGGTAAATCGGTTTCGCCCAAGCGTTACGACTGGGGCACTCCGGAGGACTATCAATTGATACAAGCGATGAATCACCTGAAGGGCAAGCCGGTCGACGTGGCCAAGCCAAAGCCCGATAGTGTTGCGGTCACCGCGCCCCCCGCGCGCTAGCTTGCAGGTGTTCGAAGACGGGCCGCGATGCGGCCCGTTTCTTTTAGGGGCGGACAAACTCTTTATTAGATGGACGATCAAGAGCTGCTGCGCTATTCGCGCCACATTCTGCTGAACGAGATCGGCGTCGAAGGGCAGCAAAGGATTCGTGCGGCGCGCACGCTTGTCATTGGTGCTGGTGGTCTAGGCTCACCCGCCGCGTACTACCTCGCGTCTGCCGGCGTAGGCGCGATCGTGCTGGTTGATGGCGATGCAGTCGATCTGACCAACTTGCAGCGACAGATTCTGCATACGACCGAGCGCGTAGGAACGCCGAAAGCGCACTCAGGCGAGACTGCGTTGCGCGCCATCAACCCGGACGTTGAAGTGATTCCGATCGCACGCCGGGTCGACGCCGACGCACTCGATGCGCTGGTGCGGGAAGCGACAGTCGTGCTCGATTGCTCGGACAACTTCGCGACGCGTCATGCCGTCAATGTCGCCTGCGTCAAACACGGCAGGCCGCTCGTCTCAGGCGCCGCGATCCGATTCGATGGCCAGATTGCGGTGTTCGATCTGCGACGGGCAGACTCGCCGTGCTATGCGTGTCTGTTCCCGCCCGGTGATGGCGAGGATGAATTGTGTTCAATCATGGGTGTGTTTGCGCCGCTCACGGGCATCATCGGCACGACGCAGGCGGCCGAGGCGCTGAAGCTTGCGGCCGAGGCAGGCGAGAGTCTGCACGGCCAACTGCTGATGCTCGATGCACTCGCGATGCGCTGGCACTCCGTTCGACTGACGCGGGATCCGCAGTGCCCGGTGTGCGCCAGGCGTTGACAGCTAGCCGATCAGCGCAGGCATCTGCCCCTCGAGCCCTTCATTCGGGGGCTTGCGAAAGCCGCTTTTGGCAAAGCGATGCCAGCGGCCGAGCACGAATGCAAGCACCAGCGCGGCGCGCGCGCCCGGATCGAACGAATCCGACAGCTCCTTTTCGCTAACCGCCACTTTAAAGCTCTGCTTGATCGACGCCTCGATGCGCTCGAACAGCTGATTCATCCGCTCCTGCAGCCGCTCGTTCTCGTTGACGAGCGCATCGCCGATCAGCACGCGCGTCATGCCGCGATTGGTTTGCGCAAAGTCGAGCAGCATGGCGATCATCGCGCGTACCTGCTTTACCCCCGAGCTTTCTTCGGTGCTGATCTTGTTGATGAGGCCGAAGATCGTTGTTTCGATGAACTCGATCAACCCTTCGAACATCTGGGCCTTGCTCGCGAAGTGGCGGTACAGCGCCGCTTCCGAGACGTTGAGGCGGGCCGCCAGACGCGGCGGTCGTGACCTTTTCACCCTTCGGATCCTCGAGCATCGAGGCGAGCATCTGCAGGATCTGCAGCTTGCGGGCACCGGGTTTACGCGTTCCAAGCGTCTGGATGTCCATTGTGACCACGTCGGCGGAGGTGGGAACAACCCGGTCGGCCGGCGGCCGACGTGAAGGCATACTATCTTAGAAACCCGCACCTGCGAACACTTTCACGCTCAGCCAAAGAGCGGAAGTAGGCGGGGATCGCAGGCTAGCCGATCGCTTCGGCGTACCGGTTAGCGCAGCTCACAAAAGCAGTACGAGATCGCGGCCAATGGGTTCTCACGCGCCCCGAACAGCAACTCCAGATCGCGGCGAACCGCGCGGCCTTCGGTTCCCAGCACACCATCCAGCCCGAGTTCGGTCTTCACCGCGGCCGCGATCCGGCTGAAGAACAGCGATAGGTAGCGACTGATGCCGCGCGGCTCGGGCTCGACATACTCAAGCCGATAGGGTTCGGCCAGGCCGGCTCGTTTGGCAGCGCTCTTTATGGCGACGTCGATTCCACCGAGCGCATCGACCAGGCCGCGCTCCTTTGCCTGCACACCCGTCCACACGCGGCCCTGCGCGACTTCGTTGATCTTTTCCGGCGTCGAGTTGCGGCGCGCCGCCACTAAGTCGATGAACTCGCGATAGTTCGAGTTGACCACCAGTTCGAGCGACTGCGCCAGTCGCTTGTCGAGCGGATGACGCAAGTCGGTCGCACCCGCCAGCCAGGTGGTCGATACACCATCGAGCTGCACGCCGATCTTGTCCATCGTGCCTTCGAAGGTCGGCACCAGGCCGAACACGCCGATCGATCCGGTGATCGTCGCCGCATCGGCGACGACTTCGTCCGATCCCATCGCAATCCAATATCCACCCGATGCGGCCACATCGCCCATCGATGCAACCACTGGCTTGCCGGCCTTGCGCGTCAAATCGAGTTGCTCGCGAATAATCTCAGAGGCTTGTACGAGCCCACCCGGAGAATCGATGCGCAGCACGACCGCCTTGATACTGTCATCCTGGCGTGCGCGCTGAATCAACTCGACCATCGTGCGCGCGCCGACTCTGCCTTGCTGCGCGTCACCGCCGGTAATCTCGCCCTGGGCAACAATCACGCCGACCGCGTCGCCCGCGACCGGCTGATTCACGGTGCGCAGATAGGAGTACAGCGAGACTTGACGGAATGTCTCCTCATCCTCCTTGCTGCGCGGTGCTCCGCCTTCCAGCAACTGTGCGCGAAACTGATCGCGCGTTTTCAGGCCGTCCACCAACCGCTCGGCAAGCGCCAGGCGCGCAATGTCACCTCCAGCGGCTGTCAGGCGCTGCGGCAGATCGGCAATCACAGTGTCAACAGAGCCGGGTTTTAGCTTGCGCACGCGCTCCACGTCACCGGTCCACGTAGACCATAGACCGTTCAATAGAAACGCATCGGCCTCTTTTGCTTCCTGTGTTGCCCCGGTGCGCGTAAACGGCTCGGAAAAACTCTTGTAGCGCCCGGCCTGAAATGCATTGACCTTTATGCCCAGCTTGTCGAGCAGGGTCTTGTAATACCCGCGCGTACCGCCGAGTCCGCGCACGACCAGCGCCCCCGCAGGATGCAGATACACCTCGTTGGCGTGCGACGCCAGGTAGTACTGCGCTTGGCTGTAATTCTCGCCCCAGGCATAGACCGGCTTGCCACTCGCCTTAAAGCCTTCGAGTGCCGCGGCGACCTCGCGTAACGTCGGCGTTCCGGCGGTACCCATCTCGTCGAGCACCAACACCGCTCGCGTGATCCGCGGGTCTTTTACGGCGGAGTCGATCGCCAGCAGAACGTCTCGAAGACGAGTCTCCAGGCGGTGATCGCCAAACGCTTCGGCAAGCGCCGCTTCGCGCGGCCCGATCGTGTATTCCTCGACAATATCGCCCTGTAGATTGAGTACCAGCGCTGTATCCGCTCCCACACCCACCGGACCATCGCTCGCTAGCCAGGCCAACAACACCAGCGCGACGATCGCAAGCAGCAGCAAATTCAGTATTAGCTGGCGCGTGAAATTAAGCGCGCGCCAGAGACCGCCGAAAAAGCGACGAATGAACCCCGGACGAGCAGCCATGGGAAAACTCCGACAACAACAACGCAGGAAACGGAGCTTACCGCGCTGTCAAACACGTCATCGCCGTCAATGCGACTTAATCATCGTGCCGACGCCCTGGTCGGTCAGAATCTCGAGCAGCAGGCAGTGGTCGACCCTGCCGTCGATGATGTGAACCGAGTTGACTCCGCTTTTTGCGGCTTCCAGCGCAGACGATATCTTCGGCAGCATGCCACCGGAAATCGCGCCTTCAGCGAACAAATCGTCGATCTGACGCGCTGAAAGCCCCGTCAATAGCTTGCCGCTCTTGTCGAGCACGCCCGGCGTGTTGGTCAGCATTACCAGCTTCTCGGCCTTCAAGATCTCAGCGATCTTGCCGGCGACGACATCGGCGTTGATGTTGTATGTCACACCGTCCTCGCCGAATCCGATCGGCGAAATCACCGGAATGAACGCATCGTCCTGCAACGCTTTGACCACCGCCGGATTGATCGCCTCGATTTCGCCAACGTGGCCGATGTCATGACTCTTCGATGGATCGCCCACATCGAGCAAGCGCAGCTTGCGCGCGCGAATCAACCCGCCGTCCTTACCGGTGAGCCCGACTGCCTGCCCGCCGAAACGATTGATCAAAGTCACCAGTTCGCCCTGCACTTCACCGGCCAGCACCCACTCGACAACTTCCATTGTTTCAGCGTCGGTAACGCGCATGCCTTGCACGAATGTCGATTTCTTGCCGACTCGCTCCAGCGCTTCATCGATTTGCGGTCCACCACCGTGGACGACCACCGGCGCCATGCCGACCAGTTTCAGCAGCACGACGTCGTGCGCGAATGCTTCCTTCAAGTTTTGGTCGACCATCGCGTTGCCGCCGTATTTGACGACGATGGTCTTGCCGTGAAAACGCCGGATGTAGGGAAGAGCCTCGGACAGTATCTCCGCTTTTAGCTGCGGGGCAATTGTCGCGGTGTCCATTGGCGCGCGCATCTTACACGCGCACCGTCTCCCAAAAGAAAGCTCTGAAAAACGTCGCGAGCGGGCTGAGGTTGCGTCGAGGAGCGCAGGCGTACAAGGCGCTACGTTGAGCACCGCGGACGCAAGATCGGCCCGCGTAGTAGTTTTGCAGAGCTTTCTTAAGGTGCTTGTGTGCGAATCTCTATCTCAACCGGCTGCGTGAACGAGACTCTTGTCGCGCGTTTGCAGTTGCAGTTCAACTTTGATCTTTTCGCCGACTTTCAGCGGACGCTTTAGATCCATCAGCATCAGGTGGTGCGCCCCCGGTCTCAGTTCAACCGCGCTACCCGGCGGCAGATCGAGGCCATCAAGAGGGCGCATCTGCATCACGTTGCCAACCATTTTCATCTCATGAATTTCGACCACGCCGGCGACGGCGCTCGAGGCGCCGACGATTCGGGCGCCGTTCTTCGAAGTCAGGCGCATGAATGCACCCGCGCTCGTCTGTCCCTCGACCGTAGGCCTCGCCCAGGCCGATTTGACTTCGACTTCCGCGCCCCGCTGCGCGTGCGCCGAAAACACTATCGCCATTAGTGCAGCCAGTGCGAATCGTTTCATCGCGGTCCCGTGCTACAGCACGTAGCGCGCCAGATCTTCGTCGCGCGCAAGCTCAGCCAGCTTGGCATCTACATAGGCGGCGTCGATACGAATCTGCGCGGCATCGCCGCTGACGCCACTGCCGGCCCCGAACGACACTTCCTCCAGCAGTTTTTCAAGCACCGTGTAGAGCCGACGTGCACCGATGTTCTCGGTCTTTTCGTTCACCGAGTGCGCGATCTCCGCGAGCCGGTGGATGCCGTCGTCTGTAAATTGCAATGCGCAGCCGTCGGTTGCAAGCAATGCTTCGTACTGTTGCGTCAAGCTGGCGTCGGTCGTCTTCAGGATGCGCTCGAAATCATCGACCGTCAGCGAATCGAGCTCCACGCGAATCGGAAAGCGGCCCTGCAACTCCGGAATCAGGTCGGACGGCTTCGCCAGATGAAAAGCGCCCGATGCTATGAACAGGATGTGGTCGGTCTTCACCATGCCGTACTTTGTGTTCACCGTCGTCCCCTCGACCAGCGGCAACAGGTCGCGCTGCACGCCTTGCCGCGATACGTCGGCGCCTTGCAGTTCCGCGCGCGAAGTGATCTTGTCGATCTCGTCGAGAAACACGATGCCGTTGGTTTCTGCATTCGTAAGCGCGCGCGTTTTCAGCTCTTCGTCGTTGACCAGCCGCGATGCTTCTTCGTCAACCAGCAGCTTCAGCGCTTCCTTGATCGCCAGCTTGCGCGGCTTGCGGCGCTCACGCCCGAGATTCGAGAACATCGTCTGAATTTGCTGGGTCAGCTCTTCCATTCCGGGCGGCGCCATCACTTCCAGTGATTGCGGCGACGTTGCCAGCTCAATCTCGATTTCCTTGTCGTCAAGCTCGCCCTCGCGCAGTTTCTTGCGAAATTTCTGGCGCGTCGCGTTCTGATCGTCACGATTGCCGGCAGCAAAGCCGACATCACGCGCCGGAGGCACGAGGATGTCGAGCACGCGATCTTCGGCGGCGTCCTGTGCGCGCGTTGCAACCTTTCTGGTTTCAGCCTCGCGTGTCTGCTTGATCGAAATGTCGACAAGGTCGCGAACGATCGTGTCGACATCGCGGCCGACGTATCCAACCTCGGTAAATTTTGTCGCTTCGACCTTGATAAACGGCGCGTCGGCCAAGCGCGCGAGGCGACGTGCGATTTCGGTCTTGCCAACGCCGGTCGGCCCGATCATCAGGATGTTTTTCGGCGTGATCTCCGAACGCAGCGGCTCGCTGACCTGCTGCCGACGCCAACGATTGCGGAGCGCCACTGCGACCGCGCGCTTGGCGCGATCCTGACCGACGATGTGCTTGTTCAACTCGTGGACGATTTCTCTGGGGGTCATCATAAGAGGCAAAAGTCACTACGTTCGCCACTCAGTCAATCGATTCAATCGTGTGACTCTGATTCGTATAGATGCACAGATCGCCCGCAATCTCGAGCGCCTTCTTGACCAACTCTGTCGGCGGCAAATCGGTGTTGTCGAGCAATGCGCGCGCCGCGGCGTGGGCGTAGGGACCGCCCGAGCCGATCGAGATCAGGCCCAATTCGGGTTCCAGCACGTCGCCGGTACCGGTGATGATCAGCGACGTTTCGCGGTCGGCAACGGCCAGCATCGCTTCGAGCCGGCGCAGGATACGATCGGTACGCCAGTCTTTGGCAAGCTCGACGGCAGAACGCAGCAAGTTACCCTGATGCTTGTCGAGCTTGGCGTCGAAACGCTCGAACAAGGTGAAAGCATCGGCGGTTGCGCCGGCGAATCCCGCCAGAATCCGATCGTGGTGCAGCCGGCGCACTTTTTTCGCGCTCTGCTTGACGATGACGTTGCCGAGCGTGACTTGGCCGTCGCCGCCCATCGCGACTTTCGCGCCGCGCCGCGCCGAGACAATCGTAGTCCCGTGAAAGACTTCCATGGAGTTTCGAAACCCTGGCTGTGAAGCCGCAAGAATACGGCCTACGTGGGGGCGATCAGAGCCGACGCAACTAGACCCGGCGCAACTGGATCTGCGCCACCGCGTCAACTCCGAGCAGAGAGAGAAGAGCACCGATCAGATAGTTGACATTGCGAAACTCGACGGTGGCGCCGTTTTGTCTGACCTTGGTCACCATCGCCAGCATGCCGGTCGCGGTCGCAAACTCAACTCTCTTCAGATACGTGCAATCGACCACGAGTTTCTTGTCAATGCGTGAGGCCGCCATCAGGCGCCCAAAGTACGGCTCGCCCTGGCCACGCAACGTACCGCGCCAGGAAAGCCCATCTACTGCCTCCGGTGCCGCAGCCTGCGGCACTGCCGCGCGCGTCTTCAGATTTGGCGGCGCCGGCTCCCACGACGGAGGCGATACTTCGTACGTAATGCAGTACTGGATGCCGGTCTCTTCGAAGTCGTGTTGCCGGTTCAGCAAGCGAAACACTTCGAGCAAAAGCATCCATACCGCATCGCTCGGATCACGGCGTCCAGCTTCGACCGCCGCGCGCAACGGTGTCACCAATTGATCGGCACCTTGTAGCAGCAGCTCATGGCTGGCGCGCTTAAATGCGTTGATCACGCGCAGCAACAACTCGGCACCGACTGGATCGATGCTGCGCACGTTCGAAGAGTCCAGCGCGATCGACTGGTAAGACAGCGAATGATTTTTCAACTGCTCGAGCTGTTTGACGACCCCCTCATCGATCGACTCGGGCAGCGCGATGATCGGAGCCGCCGCCGGGATAATGTCGCGCCCTTCGACAGTCACAGTCGTTGCTGACGCAACGTCGTCCTTGTAATCGATCCAGGCCGGAGGCGAGCTTTCAAAGCGCAGTACGTATTCGATCGTCAAGCTGTCAAAGCCCGCCTTATCACCCCGCTGCTGCAGCAATTCAAACAGCATCAGCCAACCGTGCTGTGCAGATTCGCCGAGCTGGTCCGACTGGATTGCCGCGCGCAACCCCGCTTCGGCAGGTTCGATCAAGCCATTGGCAAAGAGGATCGCGGTTTCCTCGATTGCCGAGCCGCCGCCTTCGGCGCGCACATCGAGAGCGTTGGCATTGCCCGCCCAATCCTCGGAGGTGATGTCGAGCGGTTCGATCGATTCGGCGTCCGCCGGCGCTTGCTCGGCGTCCGGCTGTTGTGACGGCCGCTGCAAAGTCGAGTTGGCGGCAGAATTCGAAAACATCGTCGATGGACCGCCGGGGCGTAAGAAATCACGCGCCATTTCCGATTCGATCGCATCGATCTTCGCCGCCGTTTCGAGCGCAAGCGAGCGATGCAGCTCTTTGTCCGGCACCGCAGTGGTGGTCGCAGGCGCCTGGGGCGCGCGCGCGATCGTTGACGATGGATTGCGATTGACCGGGCCTGGGAGCGGCCGCGCAGCCGGCTTGCTGGACGTGCGCGCGCCCGCCTTCACGGTCGGCTGCGCATCCTTCGGATCTTTTTTGAAGAAGGAAAAGCCCACTACGTTTACCGTTTCCTTATTCGACCTACCGCGCCGCACATTCCGGCAGTGCGCGGATGATTGCAGCACACCCGCATGCAGATTCTGGCACCAGTAGCCCGGGCATCAGAGTGCAGAGACACCGGAAACAAGTAACCCTTTTCGCTGAACTCGGGCTGCCGCCAGCGGCTCGACTGTCGATGCGATTGCGCTTGATACCGTGTTCCAGTGAGCGAGCACCCGTCGCGTTTGATAGTAACAACTTTAGCCCGCCAGCAAACCGTGGATCTGAGCGGCAATCCCGCCTGTCGGTTACGCGCGAGTCGGGGTGTTCCCAGCTCGGAGGATTTCCAAGAGGGGGCAGCGCCCCTCTTGCGTCCCGATGAATCATCTCAGATGGTTTGGCGACGTCAGTCGCGCCGAAGCGGCAGCCACCATTCGACCACGCAAACGCACTGATGTCACCGGGGCTCGGGGAGCTCCAAGAGGGGGCAGCGCCCCCTCTTGCATCAACACAATCATCAACGGTGTTTGGCGACGTCAGTCGCCAAACATCTTCTGCTTCATCTCGCGGCGCTGCTGCGCCTCTAGCGACAAAGTGGCGGTTGGCCGCGCCAGCAGGCGTGGGATGCCGATCGGATCGCCGGTTTCCTCACAATAGCCATAGTCGCCGCTTTCGATTCGCGCCAGCGCTTGCTGAACCTTCTTTAGAAGCTTGCGTTCGCGATCTCGCGTGCGCAACTCGAGCGCGTGTTCTTCCTCGATCGTCGCGCGATCGGCAGGGTCGGGCACGATTACTGTTTCGCGCAGATGCTCGGTCGTTTCATCGGCGTTTTGCAACAGCTCGCTTTCCATTTGCTGCAGCCGGTGCTTGAAGAAGGCAAGCTGTTCACCACTCATGTAATCCGACTCGCGCATCTTTAAAAGCTCGCCTTCAGTCGGGAGCCGCCTTCCGTTCACCGTTACCAACGCTTCGCTGCGCGTGGCTGACCGCGCCAACAGGTACTCGTGCGCCGCGGCCAGGTCCTTGGGCGACGGTGCCGGGGCGACCTTGGGCGGCGTCATTACCGGCGTTGGACTCGCAAGCCCCGGCGCCGGCATCGGCGGCACATGCCTCGGCACTCTGGACACTCGCGCCGGCCTGCCCCCGCGCGGTCTGACGACCGGTGCTGCCGGTTGCGCGGCAGCAGGCGCTTTCGCCGCCTTCGTCGCCTTAATAGGTTTCGAAGGTTGCGCGGCCTTTCTGACTTTTGCGACGCTTGCAGTCTTGCGCTTCGCGACTGCGGTTTTCTTTTTCTGCGCCTTTGCGGGTCTTGCCTTTACGGCAATCTTTCTAACAACCTTCTTCACAGATTTCTTCGCGCCCTTAGTGGAGGGCTTGGCGATTTTCTTGGCCCGTTTTATTGCCATCGGTCAGTACCTCTTTGAAAATTCCTGTTTGAATCTATTGAGCGTGCAAATGGAGCGGCACATCAACGCGCCAGACACGCTGCGAGACCCTTAACGATCGCGTCTTGCGGCAGATTGCGGCCGATGAAGACGACCTTGCTTGATGGCTTTTCGTTCGTCGCCCACGGACGCCCAATGTCGGCACCCATCAGCATATGAACACCCTGAAAGATGGTCCGGCGGTTGCTGCCGTTCATGAAAAGCACGCCTTTATACCGAAGCATGTCCTGCCCGTAAACCTGAGTCAGGGCGCCCAGATACTCCTCAAGCTTGGCCGGATCAAACGGCCGATTAGACTGAAATACAAACGCCTTGATCGCATCGTCGTGATGGTGACCGTCATGATGATCGCCGTCGCGGTGCTGATCGCCTTCGTGCTCGTGATTGTGCGCATCCCGCGCCGCATCCGGATGCTCGGCGGCGAGAAATTCCGGATCGATCTCGAGAATCGCGTTCAGGTTAAAACCGCGTAGGTCGAGCACATCCTTGAGCGGCACTGCGCCGAAGCTAACCGTCTTAACCGGTGCACGTGGATTCATCTGCAGCAGCCGGCTTTTCAACGACTGCGCGTCCTCTTGCGAGACCAAGTCGATCTTGCTCATCAAGATACGATCGGCGAATCCGACCTGGGTCTGCGCCTCCGGCTGCCGATCAAGCGTGTCATGCCCATGTTTCGCATCGACGACCGTAATCACAGCGTCGAGCAGGTAATAGGCGGCAATGTCGTCGTCCATGAAGAACGTCTGCGTAACCGGTCCCGGATTGGCAAGGCCTGTCGTTTCGATGATCACGCGCTCGAACGAAACTTCGCCGGATTGCCGCTTTGCCTTCAGATCGTTAAGAATGCGCACCAGATCGCCGCGCACGGTGCAGCAGATGCACCCGTTGTTCATCTCCACGATCTGCTCGGCGGTATCGGACACGAGCAGCTCGTTGTCGATACCTTCGGGACCGAACTCGTTTTCAATCACCGCGATCTTGTGTCCGTGCTGCTCGGTCAGAATGCGGTTTAACAGCGTGGTCTTGCCGGCGCCGAGAAAACCCGTTAACACCGTCACCGGAACCGGCGACTGACCTGTACTTGCTTGCATCACTACCCTGTAAAAATCGGAGCTGGGGCGCTCCGAGAAGGGGCGAGAGTTTAGTGCAAATACGCAGGGCGGCGCCGACCGCCGGGGGTTATTCGGGACGTTTCCCGGGGCTGCGGCGGCGAGCGCGCGGATGCGCCGCGTCGTACGCCTTGGCCAAATGCTGCCAGTCGAGTCGGGTGTAGATCTGCGTTGTTGCAATGTTTGAGTGCCCAAGGAGTTCCTGTACTGCCCGCAAATCGCCGCTGGATTGCAGCAGGTGTGACGCGAAACTGTGCCGCAGCACATGCGGATGGACATGGACTCCAAGACCCAGCTTGCGCGCTAACTGTGCGAGCCGGGACTGCACGCTGCGTGCCGATAGGCGCACGCCAGAGGCAGCGACGAAGAGCGCACGATCGTCGCAGCGCGACAGAGTCGAGCGTGCCGTAAGCCACGTCGAAAGCGCGGCGCACGCCGGCGCACCGATAGGTACCGTCCGCGTCTTGCCACCCTTGCCGACGACGGTGACTTCCGTGGCGGCAAGGTCGATCCAGCTGGTGGACGCCGGGTGCGAATCCGCAGCAAAGTATCGGTAGTCGAGCGATACCAGCTCGGCCAGACGGAGTCCACTGGAGTACAGCAGCTCGACGATCGCGTGGTCCCGCAACGCGAGCAACGTCTGATCAACCGGTCGATGCGCAAACGTCACCGCCTGATCGGCCGAGAGCGCCTTTGGCAATCGCTTGGCGCGCTTCGGTCCGCGTACCCCGACGACCGGATTGACCGATGCCTCGCCACGCTCGCATAGCCATCGATAGGTCGAACGCCACGCGGACAGCGTGCGAGCGATCGAAGCAGGAGCCAGCCCGGAGGCGTGCAGCTTCGTCATGTACTGGCGAACATCGTCTGCGGTTAGCGCGGCGAGCGAGCGCCCACCGGCCAACTGAACCAACCTGCCAAGGTCTGCCCGATAAGCGGCAAGGGTGTGCCGGGATGCGCGGCGCTGCGTCGAAAGCTCGCTCAGAAACTGATCGACCAGCGCGTCGGCCATCAATCGCGCAAGCGCGCCAATGCGGCGCTCGCCAGCTCGGCGATTCTCTCGAGGAACGCGGTTCCCATCGACGAGTGAAACCGGTCCGCGCTGGCCGAGCCAAGAACGAGCATTCCAAACGTTTGCGGATCGGCACCGACGCGCAGCGGTAGCAACGCCACGCTTTTTACAGCGCCGTCGTGCTCGAGCCACGAGGCCGCTTCAAAGCCGACGTTCGATCCGCAAAACGGAACGCGCATGCTGTTGGCAAAGCTAACGGTATCAATCTCGACCGCGCGCGCGCAATCGAGTGACGCGAGTTCAGGTTTTATGCGCCACAACCGAAGGCCAGCGTACGGGACATCGAAGATGCGCTTCAATTCATCTATTAGCGTGCCGGGCAATGCCGCTTCGTCCGTCTCGCACAACAGCGAACGCATCCACGCCACCAGTTTGTCCGCAATGGCGTCGTTTTCCTGACCGTGACGCAGCATCTCGGCTATTTTGCTTTCGAGCGCCTTGATGCGCTCGCGCAGCATCAGCGACTGGCGCTCGACCAGCGAAATCGCCTGCCCTTCGTGCGGGTGCGGCAGCTGCATCTGTGACAGCAACTGCGGATGCTGTTCAAAGAAATCAACATGGCGCGACAGATAGTGCGCAATATCCTGGGCCTGCAAAGTGGTCATGATCAGATCTCGATTTCACCCTTGAATACAGTAGTGGCAGCACCGGTCATCAACACCGGCTGGCTCGGCTGCCATTCGATCGTCAGCTCGCCGCCGCGTGCGATCACTTTAACCGGAGTATCGAGCAATCCGCGTCGAATGCCACTGACGACCGCCGCGCAGGCGCCGGTCCCGCACGCGAGCGTCTCGCCCACGCCACGTTCCCATACCCGCAGGCGAATGCAATGCCGATCGACGATCTGCATGAAACCCGCGTTCACCCGATTTGGGAAGCGACGATGCTGCTCAATCAACGGCCCGTCCACCGTGACCGGAGCGGCCTGCACATCGTCCACCGCCTGCACCGCGTGTGGATTGCCCATCGACAATGCCGCGATCATCACGTCGCGTCCGATGTCGAGCGGCCAGAGCTTTTCATCCTGCTCGATCACGGAAGTCAGGCCAGTGGCGTCAAATGGCACGATGGCTGGATCGAATCGCGGCATTCCCATGTCGACCGAAACCTGGGTATCGGCTTGCAGGCGTGGCTCGATGATGCCGCTTAGCGTTTGCACCCGGATCACCGGTTTCGAGGTCAATCCCTCGTCATGCACGAATCTGACGAAGCACCGCGCGCCGTTACCGCATTGCTCGACCTCTCCGCCGTCGCTGTTAAAGATCCGATAGCGAAAATCGGCGTCCGCTTGCTGCGCACGCTCGACCACGAGGATCTGATCGGCTCCCACGCCGAAGCGGCGATCGGCCAACGTGCGTATCTGCGCGGGCGACAACTCGATTCGCTGCGTCACGCCATTTAGCATCACGAAGTCATTGCCCGCACCGTGCATCTTGGTAAAGCGAAGCTTCATCCGACTACACGGCCTCGGCGCGCGACGCCCGCGCATAAACGCTCGATTGCCCAGCCGGTCGCGTTTTGAAGCGGCGATGCGTCCAAAGATATTGCTCGGGCATTTTGAGCACCCAGCGCTCGATTTCTCGGTTCATGCGCACGGTGTCAGCCTCGATCGACTCGCCGGGGAAATTCGACCACGGCGGCTCGAAGTGAAGCACATATCCTTCGGCCGTCATCTCGGTCACCGCCATCATCACCCTGGCGCCGGTCATGCGCGCAATACGCGGAACCATCGGAATCGTCGCAGACGGCACCCCAAAGAACGGTACGAAAATCGAGTTGGCGGCGCCCAGGTCCATGTCGGGCAGGTAATACAGCGGCAAGCCACGCTTGACGCTTCGGATCACGGTTCGCATGTCGGCGCCCTGACGCGCAACCAGCATAGGGTCGTTGAAGCGCTGCCGGCCCTTCAACAGCCATTCGTCCCACACAGCATTGGTCTGCGTCGAGTAAATCGAGATGCCGCGCATCAATGTGTTAAAGCGAATGCCGCCTGCATCCAAGCCTACGAAGTGCGGCGCAATCAGGATCAACGGCGCTCCCGCTGCCGCGCGCAAATGCTCAATGCCGTGCACACCGATATACCGCTCGACTAGGTCACGCTCGCCGCGCCACAGCACCGAGTGGTCGAGGCCACTGCGTGCAATGTTGCGAAAACACAGGCGTCCAATTCGAGCCCTCTGCTGCTCGTCGAAGGAAGGAAAGCACAGGCGAAGATTGGTCAGCGCGATCCGCCGCCGCGGCACGACGATCCACCACAACAGATCGCCGAGCACGCTGGCCAGCTGGGTGCGTGCCCGCTGCGGCCAATTCGATGTTGCGTTGATCAGCGCGATCCAGAGCTTCGCCAACGCGACGTTTAGCACGTGCCCTCCGCTCGGGGAAGCTCGACGCCGGCTGGCACTTTGTATCGGTTATAGCCCCATAGGTACTGCGTCGGGCACGAACGAATCAGCGCTTCGAGCTCGGCGTTAATTAGCGTCGCATCGGTGCACGCGTCGCCGGTGAACTTGCGTTCAAGCCGCTTCAGATGAATCCGATATCCGGCGCCGTCCGCGAGCCGCTCGACATAGAAGAAGATGACAATTGCATCAAATTGAAGCGCAAGCCTGGCAGGCAGGGTCATCGTGTAAGCATCGCGTCCGAAGAACGGTGCCCATGCGCCTTCGCCTCCGGACGGCACCTGATCGGGCAGGATGCCGACCACCTGCCGCCGCTGCATCGCCTTGATCAACATTTTGACGCCGCGCATTTCGGCTGGCGCCAACAGCAAACCTTCGGTCGCTCGACCGGTATCAACGATCGAACGCAATGCCTGTTTGCGATGGACACGATATAGCGCAGTCATCGGGCGTTGCCCCGCTGCGCTACAAACCGCAGCGTAATACTGCGCAAAGACCTCGAAGCAACCCAAGTGTGGCGTCAAGAACATCACGGGCCGACCGTCCGCGAGTGCGGTATCGAGAGTTGAACGATCGACCACTGTCGTGCTGGCGACGCTCTCGGCGCGCGGTCGCATCCAAATCCACGCCGTTTCCAGCGCCTGTCTGCCCGCCCCGCGCGCCGCCTCCTCGATCATTCGCGCATCGGAATAGCCTGCGCCCGCCAGATTCTCACGCAGACGCTTTCGGTAACTTGGCGCGAGCCAATACACGATGCGGCCGAGTATTCCGCCGAGGCGGTACACGAGCGGCAGCGGCAGTT
The DNA here is from genome assembly GCA_963824935.1 of uncultured beta proteobacterium. Taxonomy (GTDB): domain Bacteria; phylum Pseudomonadota; class Gammaproteobacteria; order Burkholderiales; family Burkholderiaceae_F; genus JACCZX01. The sequence goes on from CAWGRF010000004.1 coordinate 33,767, forward strand.
TGGAAACCAGCCGAAAGGCCAGCGTTACCACGGCGTAACCGCGCCCGGGCGCATATCTTGCACGGTGTTGATGCGACCGGTGACTGCGGCGACGCGGGTTCTCATATAATCCCCGCTTCGCCGAGTTAACCGACAACTTGCGGGGCGAATCGGAGGCCTGCTCGCACGTTCATAGTGCGAGCGGCCGTTAGCATAGCCGAGATAAATACCGCTAAAGCGTCGCACTCCTAGAGTGCGAATCGCAACTTAACGTTCGCAAGGAGTGCTCGATGTCAGGCAACTTTCTCTTCACCTCCGAATCCGTATCCGAGGGCCATCCAGACAAGGTGGCCGATCAGATTTCCGACGCGATTCTTGACGCGATCATCACGCAGGATCCGCACTCGAGAGTCGCCGCCGAAACACTGTGCAGCACCGGGTTGGTCGTGCTGGCCGGAGAGATCACAACCAATGCGCATGTCGACTACATCGGCGTGACACGCAACACAATCAAACGCATCGGCTACGACAACGCCGAGTTTGGCATCGACTACAAGAGGATGCGCGGTGCTGGTCGCGTACGGCAAGCAAAGCAACGACATCGCGCAAGGGGTAGATCACGCGTCGGACGACTATCTGAATCAGGGCGCAGGCGACCAGGGGTTGATGTTCGGTTATGCATGCGACGAAACGCCCGAGCTGATGCCCGCCCCGATCTATTACGCGCATCGACTGGTCGAGCGCCACGCGGATCTGCGACGAGACGGCCGAATGCCGTATCTGCGCCCTGACGCAAAAAGTCAGGTCACGATGCGCTATGTCGACGGCAAGCCGCATTCGATCGACACCGTCGTGATTTCGTCGCAACACTCGCCCGAGATGTCGGACGGCAAGGCGATGAAGAAGGAATTCACCGAGGCCGTTATCGAACAGATCATCAAGCCGTCGCTTCCTCCCGAGTGGCTCAAGAACACGCGCTACCTGGTCAATCCGACCGGGCGCTTCGTCGTCGGTGGACCACAAGGCGATTGCGGGCTGACCGGCCGCAAGATCATCGTCGACACCTACGGCGGCGCGTGCCCGCATGGCGGCGGCGCGTTTTCCGGCAAGGATCCGTCGAAAGTCGATCGCTCAGCCGCGTACGCGGCGCGTTATGTCGCAAAGAACGTCGTCGCTGCCGGACTCGCACGCCAATGCCAGGTGCAGGTCGCCTATGCAATCGGTGTCGCGCAGCCGATGAATATCACTGTGTACACCGAGGGCACCGGCGCGATTCCGGACGAGCAGATCAGCAAACTGGTCGCCGAACATTTCGATCTGCGGCCGCGCGGGATCATTCAGATGCTCGATCTGTTGCGGCCGATTTACGAGAAGACCGCGGCGTATGGCCACTTCGGTCGTGACGAACCCGAGTTCACATGGGAACGAACCGACAAGGCGGCGCTATTGGCAGACGCCGCCGGGATCAAGCGCAAGGCGCACGAAGCAGTCGCGGCTTAGAGAACTGAGGTCAACGAGCCTTCGCTCCTGCGGTCTGCAGTAACGCGCGCTTAGTCCTCAAAATAGCGGATATTCGCGCGCCGGCATCGGAGCATCGACGCCGAGCAAACCCGTTAGCTCAAGCACGAACAGCTGATAGTTGGCGAGCTGTGTTATTAACGTTTCGAGCAAGAAAGGGCCGATGCCCTTGTCGCTAAGTAACGTTCGGGTCAACATGCCTTACCAGGTGAACCCGCGAGAGGCCGCATTGGCGCACGTCAGACAGGCACGTATACTCACGCCCTGCTTCGAGGAGCGTTGCGACAGCCGGTGCGATCCGGTTGCCAGGCTCGGAGAGGTCCGATTCCCGTCGGACACGTAATAACGGCGCTCGCGAACCCTTCAAAAGGAGCGCGAGATGAGCGCCGTACTTAAACCTTCCCCCAAATCAAAGTCCTCTGGCGACTATGTTGTCGCTGACCTCACACTGGCCGAGTGGGGCCGCAAGGAAATCCGGATCGCCGAAACCGAGATGCCCGGTTTGATGGCGATCCGCGAAGAGTTTGCCAGCCAGCAGCCGCTGCGTGGTGCGCGCATTACCGGCTCGCTGCACATGACCATTCAGACAGCGGTGCTGATCGAGACCTTGAAGGCGCTCGGTGCCGAAGTTCGCTGGGCGAGCTGCAATATCTTTTCGACGCAGGATCATGCCGCCGCTGCGATCGCGGCCAGCGGCACGGCTGTGTTTGCCGTCAAAGGCGAATCGCTGGCCGACTATTGGGACTACACGCATCGGATTTTCGAGTGGCCCGATAGTGGTTACAGCAACATGATCCTCGACGATGGCGGTGACGCGACGTTGCTGTTGCATCTGGGCAGCAAAGCCGAGAGCGACGCGTCGGTCATTGCGAAACCAACCAGCGAAGAAGAAGAGGCGCTTTTTGCTTCGATCAAAGCGAGGCTCGCGAAGGACAGCGCCTGGTACTCGACGCGGCTCGGAAAGATCAAGGGGGTCACCGAAGAGACGACTACCGGCGTCAAACGCCTGTATCAAATGGCCAAGGAAGGCCGGCTCGCATTTCCGGCGATCAACGTCAATGATTCCGTGACCAAGAGCAAGTTCGACAACCTTTACGGCTGCCGTGAATCGCTGGTCGACGGCATCAAGCGCGCGACCGACGTGATGATCGCCGGCAAAGTCGCGATGGTTGCCGGCTATGGCGACGTCGGCAAGGGATCGGCGCAGGCATTGCGCGCGCTGTCGGCGCAAGTATGGATTACCGAGATCGATCCGATTTGCGCGCTGCAGGCCGCGATGGAGGGTTATCGCGTGGTGACGATGGACTACGCCGCCGACAAGGCCGACATTTTCGTTAGTGCAACCGGAAACTTCCATGTAATCACGCACGATCACATGCTGAGGATGAAGGATCAGGCGATCGTGTGCAATATCGGTCACTTCGATAACGAGATCGATATCGCCGGAATCAAGCAATACCCTTGGGAAAACATCAAGCCGCAGGTGGACCACATCATTTTCCCTGACGGCAAGCGGATCATTCTGTTGGCCGAGGGGCGGCTGGTCAATCTGGGCTGCGGGACTGGACATCCAAGCTACGTGATGTCCAGCTCGTTTGCCAACCAGGTGATCGCACAGATCGAGCTGTTTACGAACACCGACAAGTATCCGGTCGGCGTGTACGTGCTGCCGAAGCACCTCGACGAAAAGGTCGCACGGTTGCAGCTGAAGAAGCTGAATGCGCAGCTGACTGAGTTAACCGACGCGCAGGCACGGTATATCAACGTGGCGAAAGAGGGTCCCTACAAACCGGATCATTACCGTTACTGACGCCAGGAGACTGCGATGCGGCTATTGCTGGTCTGGATCCTGAATGCGATTGCTTTGCTGGCGGTGGCGTATCTGTTTCCCGGAGTTCAGATCCAGGACTGGCAAGCGGCAGCGGTCGCCGCGCTGGTGCTGGGCCTGGTCAACGCGCTGGTCAAGCCGATCCTCGTCATCTTGACGTTGCCGGTCACGATTTTGACTCTCGGCTTGTTTCTGCTGGTGATCAACGCGCTCTTGTTCTGGGGTGTCGCATCGCTGCTGCCGGGTTTTAACGTCGGCGGCTTCGGCTCAGCATTTGTCGGCGCGCTCTTGTACAGCATCATCTCCTGGCTGCTGTCGATGCTGCTTCCGGACCGAAAATAACCACACTTGGACAGCATCAGTTTCGAGTTCTTCCCGCCGCGTACACCGGAGGGTGCCTCCAAACTTCGCGATGCCCGGGCGCGACTCGCGGCGCTGGAGCCCGAGTATTTTTCGGTCACGTTTGGCGCCGGCGGTTCCACGCGCGAAGGCACCTGGAACACCGTGATCGAGATACACGGCGAGGGACTGCCGGTAGCGCCGCACATCTCATGCATCGGTACGACGCGTGACGCCATACGCGATCTGCTGACCGGCTATCGCGACCACGGCATTCACCGCGTGGTGGCGTTACGCGGCGACGTACCCTCAGGCGCCGCGGGCGGCGCGGGTGATTTCCGCTACGCCAATGAGCTGGTCGAATTCATTCGCGCGGAAACCGGCGATTGGTTCGAGATCGAAGTCGCCGCGTATCCGGAATATCACCCGCAGTCGCGCTCGCCGGCCGAAGATCTGCAAAGCTTCGTGCGCAAGGTCGAGGCGGGAGCGGACTCGGCGATCACGCAATATTTTTACAACTTCGATGCGTATTCCAGGTTTGTCGATGACGTGAGTGCGCTCGGTTGTACCGTGCCGATCGTCGCTGGCATCATGCCGATCATCAACTACACGCAGCTCGCGCGTTTCTCCGATGCCTGCGGCGCCGAGATTCCACGCTGGATAAGGCGCCGCCTCGAAAGCTTCGGTGACGACCGCGAATCGATCCGCGAATTCGGCTTGGACGTCGTCACCGATCTATGCGAGCGGTTGCTTGCGATCGGCGCCCCCGGCCTGCACTTCTACACGCTGAATCAGGCGGAGGCGAGCATCGAACTGTGCAAGCGCCTGGGCTAGCTCGATTGTCTGTCGCTATGCCCGGCGTCTGCGGTCTGCATGCGAGGCGACGCGCTCACCGACAACTTCCACCGTTTCCAGCTTGATAATCGGCAGAGCGACCGCCTGCTGCACCGTTGGACCCGCACTGAATTCCTGGATAGCGACAACCGCCTGCCAACGCCAATGCGCTTACGGTAACGGCAAAAAACAACGCGGTTTCAAGTCCCTTGATCATTGTCTGCTCCTCGCATAACTGTCGATGAGCGGGCGTTGTGATCGGGCGGCGAACTGCCGCGCCCACCACGCCGTCAGCGATCGCATTAACCGCCGCGCACGCGTTGAGCACCGTGCCTGCCCTACCGATCGATTCAAAAAGTTGTACCCGGGCCGGACTGAGCGCTTCGATAACCGCGAGACCGCGGCTGCCGAGCGTTACTTCCTCGCCACTGGCCAGAAACGCGTCCCGGGGGCTGCCTTCTTCGGTCAACCAGACGCGTCCCTGCAGAATGCGCACACGCTGACCGGGCGCGGAGGGAAACGGCACCAAGCTGCCGCCGTTCGGTAGATCCAGAATCTTGAATACCGCGGATTCGCCTTTCATTCGCTGCTCCTATGCATCTCACGCATGCATTAGATTCTCTCGGCTGAGAGCTAGCAAACGAAAAGATCGCAGTTGATACATGCGCTTTGCGCATGTATCCTGCGGTGGCCATGTCGGTTCAGTCGCCCTCCCGCCGCAAGCGCACCATCGGGCTGGCCGCGCTGCGCGGCTTCGAAGCGTCGGCGCGGCGGCTCTCGTTCACGCTGGCTGCGGCCGAGTTGAATCTGACGCAGTCGTCGGTCAGTCGGCAGGTGGCCGCGCTCGAGCGGCAGATCGGCAAGGCGTTGTTTGCACGGCGCACGCGCGCACTTGCGTTGACTGCAGCGGGGCAGCGGCTGCTACGCGCAACACAGCAGGCGCTGAATCAAATCGATCGGGCAGTCGATGAGATTCGCGGGCCGGGCAGTCCGACGCGTGTGTCGCTGACGACCTATGCGTCGTTTGCCTCGCTCTGGTTGGTGCCGCGGCTGGCGATGTTTCAGCGCGACCATCCCGAGATCGAGATCCGAATCGACGCCGCCGACCGTTACATCGATCTCGAAACAGAGGGCATCGATATCGCGATTCGCTGGACACGACGCGAGAGACTCCCGAACGACGCGTTGCTGCTGCTCGACGAAGACGTGATGCCGGCGCTATCGCCACTGCTGCTCGAACGCAGCGGGATCACGCTTGCGAAGCCGCAGGACCTGTTTCAGCTGCCATTGCTTGAAATGGACGAGGGGTTGCCTCCCGCAGCTACGAGCAATTGGCCGCTCTGGTTCGGGTTCGCCGGTGTGCGCGAACCTCCGCCGGCGCCCAGGCTGCTGTTCTCGTATATCGATCAGTCGATACAGGCGGCGGTACGGGGCCAGGGAGTTGTGCTGGCGCGCACGCCTTTCGTCGACGATCTAGTTGCAAGCGGAGACTTGGTGACGCCCTTTCCGAAGCTCAAGCTGCGAACCGATCATAGCTATGCACTGATCGAGAACCCTCAAACACGTGATCTACCGCATGTAGCGGCGTTCCGCGACTGGGTTCGCGCCGAGTTCCAGCGCGGGCCACTGCGGCAGACCTGAAGGCGGTGATCGGTGATTCCTGATCCGTCAATACACCGAAGCATCAGTGATGATGGCGTCCATTCTTACATCGTGCGGCTGGGGGTCGATTGACTCCAGTTTCGTCGCTTCGAAGGCAATGCCCACGACCAGCGGCCACGGCACCAGCGTCGCCAGGGTGCGATCGTAGTAGCCGCCTCCGTAGCCCAGGCGAAAGCGCCGGTTGTCGAAACCGATGCACGGAATCAACAGACACTCCGGCTGCACGACTCGACCCTGCGCCGGCACCGGAATCCCGAACCCGCCGGCCTGCATCGGCGAATCTGCGGTCCACGCATGAAATTCGAGTTTGTCGGCGCGCATGACGGGAAGCGCCGAGACACGGCGCGCATCGACAGAAAGCCATTGCGCAATGACCGGTCGCAGATCGGGCTCGCCGCGAACCGGAAAGTAAAACCCGACGGCGTGCACATCGGCTTGTACGAGCCAATCGGCCACGCGTCGTTGCAAAGCCGCTTCGATGAACTCACGATTGCCGAGCGCGTTACGCACTTCGAGCAATCGCGCCCTCTGTAACTTCCGTCCGTCCTTCTTATCCAATGGCGAGCCGGTCACAATGTCAGAAAAAGGCGTTGCGCTTTTGTCGTACTTGCAGCTCCACACGCGCGTCGCATGATCTAATCTCGTTCTATGGAGCTTCGTCTCGCAGTCTATATCCTTGCAGCGTTGACCGCGCTTGCACTGGCATCGATGCCGGCGCTCGCAGCGCCTGCGCGCGCAACGAATGGACTGCCCGCCGATCTGTCCGCTGCCGACCAGGCATTCTTGGGTGCGCGCGATGCGGTACGCATCGGCGATCGTGAGCGTCTTGCGCAGCATGCTGCGCGCCTTGGCAGGCATCCGCTATCCGCATATATCGAATACTGGCAGTTGCTCGGCGGCATTCGTAGCGGTGAGCCGAGGACCGAGGCCGATGTCGCGCAGTTCATGCGTCGTCACGCCGATACGTACATCGCCGACCGGCTGCGCTTCGACTGGGCGCTTGCATTGGCCAACCGCGGCGACTACGCCGGGTTCGAACGCGAAGCGGCGCTGCTTGCATGGTGGACTGATGATGCTCAGCTGCGTTGCTATCTCGCGCTGTCGAAGTACCGCAAAGCTGTCGGCCCTCAGGCGGAGGAGTTAGCGCGCGACGCCCGGCAGTTGCTCGCGAATACCAAGGAATCTTCCGGCGAAGGATGCCTGGCGCTGACTGAAGCGCTGCTGGCCGATGACCGCATTTCGGTATGGGAGCGTGTCCGCGCGCTGGTCGAGCAGAATCAATTGGATACCGCCAAGCGCATCGGCGCGCGTGCGCTCGATCCGAACGACCGACCGGTCGATCAAAAACTACTGGCGCAAGCGATCGACCGGCCCGCCGCGTTCCTGACCGCACATGAGAGGCGATTGACCGAGGTGCAGCGCGAACTCGCGATCGTTGCCATCTTGCGCCTCGCGCGCGATAACCCCCAGGATGCCGCCGAGTACGCCGGCGCATTGAATCTGCTGCTGACACCCGAGCAGCGCGGCGTCGTATGGGGCCGCATTGGTCACATGGCCGCACTGCGCTCGATGCGCGAAGCCAACGAGTGGTATCGGCGCGGCGGAGAGCGCGTCGGCATCGGACCGGACGCGGCGCGAGTTCATGAAGTCCTTGAATGGCAGGCGCGCGCCGCGTTGCGCGCTAACGATTGGAAGGCGGTAAAAACGGTGATCGATCGCATGCCCTCCGCGCTGCGTGATGAGCCCACCTGGGTTTACTGGTACGGCCGCGCGCTGCATCACGCGGGCAGCCCGGCCGAAGCGCAAGATCACTTTGCACGCATCGCGCAACAGTTTCATTTCTATGGCCAGTTGGCCGCCGAAGAACTCGGGCAGGACATAACTCTGCCGCTGACCGCCGCCGCACCGACGGCCGAAGAGATTGCTCCATTCGAGACAAACGCCGGCTTCGTGCGCGCGTTCAAATTCTACGAACTCGGCCTCCGTCTCGAGGGCAATCGTGAATGGAATTGGCAGATGCGGGGGCTTACCGATCGGCAGCTTCTCGCAGCCGCCGAGTTTGCGCGCAAGCGTGGCGTGCTCGACCGCATGATCAGCACATCGGACCGCACCAAGAGCGAGTTCGATTTTGCGCAGCGCTTTCCGGCGCCGTTTCGTGAATCACTGGTTCAATATTCGGTGCCGCTGGGGCTGGATGAGAACTGGGTTTACGGTTTGATCCGCCAGGAATCGCGCTTCATCATGGATGCGCGTTCGTCGGTGGGCGCGGCTGGCTTGATGCAATTGATGCCCGCTACCGCGCGCTATGTCGCACGGCGGCTCAACGTGCCCAACTACACGCCGGCACGCGTCAATGAGCTCGACGTGAACCTGCAGCTGGGCACCGGCTATCTGAAAATGGTGCTCGATGACCTGGATGGCTCGCCAGTGCTTGCCACCGCGGCATACAACGCCGGTCCCGGCCGCGCGCGTGCCTGGCGATCGTCGCTAACGCGGCCCGTCGAAGGTGCAGTGTTCGCCGAAACGATTCCCTTCAATGAAACACGTGACTACGTCAAGAAGGTCATGTCGAACAGCGTGTACTACGCCGCGTTGTTCGATAAGAAGACGCCGTCGCTGAAAGCGCGTTTGGGAACGATTGCGCCGAAAGTGGCGGGCGCAACTGAGCTTCCGTAGCTCCGCTTCGGACGTACGCGACATTGCGGGGTCGCGCGCCCGGCATAGAATTCCCGGCTCGTTAGCCAATCATGCAGCACTCCAACATTCTCGTTATCGGCGGCTCCGGTTTTATCGGGCGCCATATCGTTGCGCGGTTGGCTGCGCGTGGCCTGCGAGTGACGGTGCCGACACGGCGGCGCGCGCGAGCTCGCCATCTGATCCTGCTGCCGACAGTCGATGTGGTCGAATGCGATGTGCATGATGACGCCACGCTCGACAATTTGGTGCTCGACAAGGACGCTGTGATCAATCTGGTGGGCATCCTGCACGGGTCGCGTGGACCGCACGGCTCACGGTACGGTCCCGCGTTTGCCCAAGCTCATGTGGAGCTGCCACGGCGCATCGTTGCAGTGTGCACGGAACAGGGTGTCGATCGCTTTCTGCACATGAGCGCGCTCGGCGCCAACTCGAACGGCCCGTCGATGTATCAGCGCAGCAAGGGTGACGGTGAAGCGCTGGTGCAGGCATCGCAACTGAATTGGACCGTCTTTCGCCCCTCGGTCGTGTTCGGTCCGGAGGATAACTTTCTGAACCTGTTTGCAAAGCTCGCGAAGTTCTTTCCGCTGTTGCCGATTGGCGGTGCGAATGCGCGGTTCCAGCCAGTGTGGGTGGGCGACGTCGCCGACGCCTTCGTCGGCGCGCTCGACAACCTCGATACGTTTCGGCACACCTACGAACTCGCGGGCCCGCGTATTTATCGGCTGCGCGATCTGGTCGCGTTCGCAGCCGCCGCAAGCGGCCATCCTCGCCCCGTGATTGCGCTGCCCGATTTTCTGGCACGAGCGCAGGCCTTCTTGATGGAGCTTGCGCCCGGCGAGCCGCTGATGTCGCGCGACAATCTCGACTCGATGAAAGTCGATAACGTTGCCACCAAACAGCCATTTTCGCCCGCGCCCGAGCTTGGCATCCAGATGACGCCGATGGAAGCCGAGGCGCCAGCGTATCTGTCGCGCTCGCACGCTCGCAGCCGATTCGGCATTTACCGCACTCGCGCGGGGCGCTAGCGATATGGCCGACGCCAAGTACGAAATCCCCGACGACTTCCTCGAAGCGGCCGATCGCTTCGTAACACTTGCCAACGAAATGGGCGAGCAGTATTCACCCGACTGGGTACGCGCGGTGCTGATGTACGCGGCAGCTCGCTATAACGCATTTAACTGGCTGACCAGCGACGAGCACCGTGACCAGTCGCTCGACGCTGCGGCAGCATACTTTCGCAACGAGTACGAAACGATGTTTCGCGAGAACGTCAAGGAAATCGAGCCGGTATATCGAGGCGGCATGACGGGCAAGCCACAATGAGTCTGACACTGGTGATCGGCAACAAGAACTATTCATCCTGGTCGCTGCGGCCGTGGCTCGCGATGAAGCATGCGGGTATCGAGTTCGACGAGGCTAACGTGTTGTTGCAGCGTCCGCAGACGCGGGAGGAAATCCTGCGCTATTCGCCGAGCGGTCGCGTGCCGTGCCTGATCGATGGCGATTTGACGGTGTTCGATTCACTCGCGATCTGCGAGTACGTGAATGAACGGCACGCCGGTGGACGCCTGTGGCCGCGCGACGTCGCGGAGCGGGCGCAAGCGCGCTCAGTAGTCGCCGAGATGCATTCGAGCTTTGCGGCGCTGCGCACCCACATGCCGATGGATATTCGCTCCCGTCATTCCAGCAAGGGCGCGGCCGCGCAGGATCGTGAAGACGTAGCGGCCGACATCGCGCGCATTCACTCGGTGTGGGGCGAATGTCTTAGACAGGGCGGCCCGCTGCTATTCGGCAGTTTTTCGATCGCCGATGCCTTCTATGCACCGGTCGTGACGCGCTTTGCCACCTACGGCGTCAAGCTGCCTCCGCTGCTCGCCGCCTACTCCGAATCCGTACTGGCGTTGCCGGCGATGCAGCAGTGGATCGCCGCAGCGAAAGCCGAAACCGAAACGATCGAAGCGTGAAAGCGTACCGAGTCGGCGGCTTCGTGCGCGACCATCTGCTCGGTAACGAGCAACGCAAGTTAGGCGAACTCGACGCAGCGCTTGAAACCGATCGCGATTGGGTCGTCGTTGGTTCGACGCCGGAGCAGATGATCGCGCTCGGCTATCGTCCAGTGGGCAAAGATTTTCCTGTGTTTCTGCATCCGGAAACGCAGGATGAATACGCGCTGGCGCGCACCGAGCGCAAGACAGGGCCGGGCTACACAGGCTTTGCCACGCACGCCGCTCCCGACGTGACGCTCGAGCAGGATCTGGCGCGGCGCGACCTCACCATTAACGCGATGGCGCTTGACGACGCTGGCGCGTTGATCGATCCGTACAACGGCAAACGCGATCTCGAGGCCGGGATTTTGCGGCATGTAAGTCCGGCGTTTGTAGAAGACCCGGTGCGCATTTTGCGAGTCGCCCGCTTTGCCGCGCGCTTTCCGAAGTTCAGTGTTGCGCCCGAGACGGCGGCGCTGATGCGTCAAATGGTTCGCAATGGCGAAGCCGATTCGCTTGTTCCTGAGCGCGTAATGCAGGAGCTTTCACGCGGATTAATGGAACAGAAACCTTCGCGCATGCTCAACGTGCTCGTTGCATGCGGGTTGATCGGCCGCTTGTTTGCGGAGCTCGAAGACCTGGGCCCGACCAGCGCTGCACTCGATCGCGCCGCGCAGATGCAGTTGCTGTTGCCCTCGCGCTTTGCGGTGCTGGCAGGCGCCTGCCGATCGTCGCGCGCGGTTGCCGACTTTTTGGGCAAGTTGCGGGCACAGCACGACGCTGCGCAGCTGGCGCGGCTGCTGGTCGAATTGCGTGAGCCGCTTAAGAACGCGGAAAGCTCGGCGGCGATCGTCGATGTGCTCGAGCGCAGCGACGCATTTCGGCGGCCGGAGCGATTCGAATGGTTGTTGCTGGCGTTCGAGGCGGCTACCGATGCGTCAGCCGAGCGCTTCCGGCGCGCGTTGCAAGCGGCGGCCCAGGTGGATGCAGGCGCGCTGGCCAGTTTGCATCACAATGATCCGGCCGAGATACAGCGCGCAGTCAGACAGGCGCGTGTCGTGGCGGTGGGAGGCGCGCTCAGTTCGCCTTGATGGCGTCAGAACAACTGGGCGATCAGCATTAGTAAGAGTGACAGAATGACCGTGCTGGTGAACGGCAAGACGTACTCGCGGCCGTTACGCGTAAAACGCAGGTCCCCGGGCAATCGCCCGATACCGAGCTTGGCGAGCCACGGCTGCAATGCAGTCAGAACCAGCAGTGCGATAAAGGTCGTCAGCAGCCACTTCATCCGGAGCAGTTTACGCAGTGTGTGGTTGCTACAGCGAATGCAAACGGTCACCGTGCGAAAAGCCGAGCAAGGGGCCGCGAATGCCGCGGCCGACGAGCAGCACTTTGACGAGCTCACCCATTTCCGCTTCCGAGATCAGCCGATGGACTGCACCGGAATGCTGCGGCGTGTGCTGGGCTTGTAGTTGACGCAGCACTCCGCAATTCAACAGAAAGTGTGCCTGCGATGTGTAGCCCAGCACGTCCAGACCGGCACCGTGCGCCGCCTGCGCCAGCGCGGAAAAATCCACATGCGCGGTCAGATCATTCAGTCCCGGAAACCAGAACGGATCAGCGTGCGCATGATGTCGAAAGTGACACATGATCGTTCCCATTAGGCGTTGCGGGTGGTAGTACTCGCGCTGCGGAAATCCGTAGTCGATCACCAGCAACGCCCCGCGTGCCAGCCACTCGGCGCTTGATCGCATCCAGCTTTCGGCAACCGGATTCACTTCGGATGCGTAGCCGTCGGGCAGCGGGCCGTGCTCGCTTTCGATGGCGTCGACTGCCGTGGCAAGTTCATCACCAGCAGGTCGCTCGTCAAACGCAAAGCCGCCGTTGCTGAAGACAACTCCGCGCTCGAACGTCGCGTTGCTGCGCTTGACGAAAATCTTGACCGGCATCACGTCGAGCACTTCGTTCGCCAGCATCACGCCTTCAAATTCCGTCGGAGGTGCCGTCAGCCATTGGACTTGCCTGCCCTGTAGCCGCGTACGTTGCCGATCGACCAGATCGGGGGAGACCTCAACGATCGAATATCCCTGCACCGCAACCTTGCGATCCTCGAGCGCTGCGATCAAATCGCGGGCGAGCGTGCCAGAGCCGGCGCCGAACTCGACGATGCGTGCCGGCGTCTGCTCGAACAGTTGCGCGAACTGTTCCGCCAGCGCCTGCGCAAACAGCGGTGAAATCTCTGGTGCAGTGACAAAGTCGCCGCCGGTAGCAGCGTCTCCGAACTTGCGCGCACCGGCAGCGTAGTAACCGAGCCCCGGCTGATACAGCACAAGTTGCATATACCGATCGAACGGAATCCAGCCGCCGGCGTGTTCGATCTCCTGAGCGATGTGCGCTGCCAAGCGCGTGCTGTGCTCGATCTCTGCGGGGCTCGGCGACGGCATTGATGAATGAACGGCGCTCATCAACCGATGGTACTGCCGGTAAACTCTCGCGCCTCCCGCACCCTCTGCAAGCAACTCTTGATATGCCTGAATTGCCGAATCGCGCCGCGCTAGTGACCGGCGGTGCACGCCGTATCGGCCGCGAGATTGCGCTTGCCCTCGCGCGAGACGGCTGGGATGTGGCAGTTCACTACGCGACATCGCGTGATGACGCACTGGACACAGTGGCGCAGATCGAAGCGCTTGGACGACACGCGATTGCGGTGAATCGCGATCTTGCGGTCGAAGCGGGTGTCTTGAGCCTGCTCGCCGAATGTGCCAGCGAGCTCGCTCCGGTGACCTGCGTCGTCAACAATGCGTCGCTGTTCGAATACGACAATGTTGCGCGCTTTACAGGCGACCATCTGCTGCGCGCGATGCGCACAAATGCCGCTGCGCCGATACTGCTGGCGCGTTCTCTGCATCAGCAGCTGGCGCAGGACGAGCGCGGTGTTGTAATCAATTTGCTCGATCAGAAGCTCGAGAATCCGAATCCGGACTTTTTTTCGTACACGCTGTCGAAAGCGGCGCTCAACGAGGCGACAGCGCTGTTGGCAATCGCGCTGGCGCCGAAGGTCAGAGTCGTTGGCATCTCGCCCGGGATCACGCTTGCATCGAGTCTACAAAGCGAAAGCGGTTTCGACGCGGCGCATCGTAGGACGCCGCTCGGCCGCTCCAGCACGCCGGCCGACATTGCTCAAGCGGCTGTCTATCTGGCGAATGCCGGAGCGGTCACCGGTTCTGTCTTGCTGGTCGATGGCGGACAACACCTGGTTCCGAGTTCGCGCGACGTGATGTTCTTGACCGAGCCGGCAGCCGATACGAGGCTACCCCACGAATGAGCCTGCTGCTCGATGCTCGCCTTGCCGATTGCCGCAGGATTTTTCTGCGCAACTATGTCGTCGACGCCAACATCGGTGTCCATGCCCACGAGAAAAATGGCGCACAGCGCGTTGCCCTGAATGTCGATGTGTTCATTCCGCTTGCACTGTCGACGCCGCGCCATGATCGGATTCACGAAGTGGTCGATTACGACTTCATTCGGCTTGCGATCAAGCACCGAATCGAACAAGGTCACATCAACTTGCAGGAGACTCTGATCGACGATATTGCGCGATCATTGCTCGCGCATCCGGCCGTGCGCGCGGTCCGAGTATCGAGCGAAAAGCCCGACGTGTACGACGACGTGGATGCGGTCGGTATCGAGATCATGCATTTCAAGGAAGCCTGATGAACGCACCAGAACATCGCCTGCGAAAACTTGCGCAAGAAAACAACAAGCTTGAAAAGCGCTTGCTGCGCCTGACGGGCCAGGCGATCACACAGTTCAACATGATCGAAGCCGGCGACAAGGTGATGGTGTGCCTGTCCGGAGGCAAGGATAGCTACAGCCTGTTGGAGGTGCTGCTGCTGTTGCGCGAGCGCGCGCCGATCGATTTCGACATCGTTGCGGTCAATCTCGATCAGAAGCAGCCCGGATTCCCGGAAGAAGTCTTGCCCGCGTACCTGCGATCCAAAGGCGTTCCGTTTCACATTGAAACGCAGGACACGTACTCGATCGTCAAGCGCGTGATTCCCGAGGGCAAGACGATGTGTTCGTTGTGCTCGCGGTTGCGCCGCGGCGTCTTGTACCGCGTCGCCGGCGAACTGGGTGCGACCAAGATAGCGCTCGGTCATCACCGCGACGACATTTTGGGCACGTTCTTCCTGAATTTGTTTTACGGCGGAACACTGAAAGGCATGCCGCCGAAGCTATTGTCCGACGACGGCAAGCACATCGTGATTCGGCCGCTCGCGTACGTCGAGGAAGCCGACCTGGCGCGCTATGCGGAGGTCAGGCAATTTCCGATCATTCCGTGCAACCTGTGCGGCTCACAAGTCAATCTGAAGCGGCAGGAGATCAAGCGCATGCTGCTCGAATGGCAAAAGCGTTTCCCGGGGAGAGTCGAGAACACGTTTAATGCGTTAGCCAGGGTCGTGCCATCGCATCTGATGGACGCAAGGCTGTTTGACTTTGCAGCATTACAAACGAGCGGGCGCCCTGAACGGGACGGCGATATCGCTTTCGACGCCCCGCCGTGCAGTGACGCCGAAGACGCAGCGGCCGACGTGATCCGCTTTGCGTAATGCCTATGCCAATCGCAGCGTCTATCACTTCTCCATTACACCGGGGTAGAGATGAATCTGACATCGACTGCATTCGCACACCAAGGCGAGATTCCCTCGATGTACACATGTGAAGGCGATGACTTATTCGCCGCCGCTAGCATGGAGCGAGGTACCTACCGAGGCCAAGAGTCTCGCGCTGATCGTCGACGATCCCGATGCGCCCGATCCCGCAGCGCCGAAGACGACGTGGGTGCACTGGGTGTTGTACAACTTACCAACGAGCGCAACGGGCGTGCCCGAGCGCGGCAAACCGCTCCCTAAAGGCTCGCGCGAGGGTCTGAACGACTGGCATCGCACCGGCTATGGCGGTCCATGTCCACCCATCGGCCGCCACCGCTACTTTTTCAAGTTGTACGCGCTGGACACCGAACTTGCGGATCTGGCGCGGCCGACGAAGGCGCGTCTTGAACAGGCGATGCATGACCACGTGGTCGCGCGCGCCGAACTGATCGGAACCTATCAGAAGCAGCGTCGCTGACATTCAAGCAGCATCGAGCGCGCGCTCGACCTCCTTGCACAACACTTCGGTCGGTTCGCAGCCGACCGAAAGACGAATAAAGCCCTCGGGCACGGCATCGCCCCAGCGTGCGCGTCGTTCGGCGCGGACGTGTGAACTCCGCCGAAGCTGGTCGATGCGCGCATCAGCGCACACCCTTCGATGAAGCGCTCGGCGAGGGTCTTATCCGGCAGAGTCACGGCCACGAGGCTACCGCCGCTCGCCATTTGCCTCTGCGCCAGCGCATGCGCCGGATGTGATGGCAAACCGGGATAACGAACCGCAACGACTTTCGGGTGCTGGGCCAGCCGCTGCGCAAGCATCAGCGCGTTGGCGCACATTCGCGAAGTGCGAACCTCGAGCGTTTCGAGTCCGCGATGCACGAGCCACGCTTCGAACGGACCGGGAACCGCTCCGGCAATCTTGCGCCAGTCGCGTACGGCAGCGATCAACTGAGCATCGCGCGAGCTGACGTGGCCGAACAAAACGTCCGAATGCCCATTCAGCGCCTTGGTGTCGGCTGATACGACGACATCCGCGCCCGAGGTCGAGCGGTCGCTGTCCCAGTGGCGTCATCGTCGTGTTGTCGACCGCGAGCAGCGCACCGGCCGCTTTCGCGTTGCGCGCGACCGCAGCGATATCGGCCATGTCGAGACCCGGATTGGACGGCGTCTCGATCCACACCACTCGATAACCGGCAAGCGAACGTGTTGCGACTTCGGAGGTCGGGCAGTGGTCGACCGTCACACCGCATCGGCAGCAAGTACTTTTCAGCGAACACGCGCACCGTGTAGTAGCCATCCGACGGCAGCAACACGCGGTCACCTGACTTCAGCGTGCTGTAGAGCAGCGCAGCGATCGCCGCCATGCCCGATGGAAACGTCACGGTCTCAGCATCTTCCAATACCGCAAGCGATTCCTCGAGCGCGGTCCAGGTCGGATTCGCCCAGCGCGCGTATTGGTACGGCCCGCTCGGATCGTCAGCAAGTCGGTAGACGGAGGTGTTGACGATCGGAGGTGAGAAAGCGCCGCCGATGTCAGTGGACTTGCTCGCGTGATGCAAGCTGCGCGCGAAAATGTCGTCGATATCGGACATGCGGGGGCTCCTTCGGGCAGGAAGCTACATTACCTGTCCGTGAGAACGCCGAATGCGGACGATGCTCAGATCAGCCACCAGGCCATGCCGGCGATGGCGGCCGCCATCAGCACCCAGAGCTCGGTCCGCACACCGCCGACCGCGCGATCATCGGCCGCTGCCGCTTCGGCTATCTTGACCGCCACCCGAACCCGTTGCGGCGCTCGTTCGGCATGAAAGGCGAGCATGGCCCACTCCTGCATTGACACTTCCTGGACGGTGACCGACGCTTCTTTAGTGATCATGATGGTTCCTCTCGGCTCAAGGTGAAGGTGGTTGGATGCGTTTGGCGGAGACGAATCGTCGGGCTGAAGCACCTCTAAGGTCGTTGGGACGGGGCTTAAAACTCCTTAAAACCGCGGCGGCGGGCTAAGCTCGTCTGCCACCCATCGACTCCCTGTATCGGCACACGATGAATCGAGAGATTCTCGAACCCCATTGCGAACTGCGCTTCGGCCGCTTCCGTCTGCACCCGACGCAGCGCCAACTGTTCGAAAACGATGTCCCGGTCAAGCTTGGCGGGCGCGCCTTCGACGTGCTGTGGGCGTTGGTGGAACGGCGCGATCGCGCCGTTCCAAAGAACGAGTTGATGCAGTTAGCGTGGCCGAAACGGGTAGTCGAGGAGAACAACCTGCAAGTGCAAGTCGTCACGCTGCGTAAGCTGCTCGGCCCCGCCGCAATCACCACCATTCCCGGACGCGGCTACCAGTTCACGGTGCCACTTGACGGTGCGGCCCAGCCGACGCCGCCCACCCAAGACCCGGTCCAGGCCGCGTCGCCAATGACCGCGCCTCTAACCAACCTACCTGCCGAGCTGCAGCCACTCTACGGTCGCAATGACGACCTCGCGCGACTGAGCGAGCTGATCGAGCGCCATCCGTTGGTCAGCGTTGTCGGCCCGGGCGGAATCGGCAAGACCCGCTTGGCCCAAGCGGCTGCGTACGGCGCGCGGGCCGACTTCGCCGACGGCGTCTGGGTGGTCGAACTGGCGCCGCTCGCCGATCCTGCACTGGCGATCAGTGCTGTTGCGCGGACCCTTGAGGTGCAGCTGGGCGCCGAGCCGAAGGCCGTTGATTTCGCCGCTACGCTGCGCGCTCGCCGGATGCTGCTCGTCCTCGACAACTGCGAGCACCTGCTCGACAGCGTCGCCGAAATCGTTGCCGCCCTGCGGCGCGAAGCACCTTCGATCCGTATCCTCGCCACCAGCCAGGAGCCACTGCGCTTGCCCGACGAGCAGGTGTATCGCCTCGGCACCTTGGCCGTGCCGGAGAACGTACCGGTCGAAGTCGCGCGTCACATCGGCGCGGTCGCGCTGTTCGTGGCGCGGGCGCAGGCCGCCGCTCCGGCGTTCGTGCTGACTGAAAATAGTTTGCCGATCGTAGTCGACATTTGTCGCCGGCTCGATGGCATCGCGCTCGCGATCGAGCTGGCGGCGGCGCGAGTTCCGCTGCTTGGCGTCGACGGATTGCGGGCGAAACTCGACGATCGCTTCAGGATCCTGACCGCGGGCGCACGCTTCGCGCTGCGCCGTCACCAGACGCTGCGGGCGGCGCTCGAATGGAGCCATTCGCTGTTGACGGCCGCCGAGCAGATAGTCTTCCGCCGGCTCGGCGTTTTTGCCGGCACTTTCGGACTCGGAAGCGCGCAACGCGTAGCCAGCGCCGACACGATCGACGAGTGGTCAGTCCTCGAAATCCTAGGCGCGCTGGTCGACAAATCACTGGTCGTCGTGGAGGCCGGAGCTGAGCCGCGCTATCGCCTGCTGGAAACCGGGCGAGCGTATGCGCTCGAGCAGCTGGCCGACTCGGGCGAACTGAATGCAGTGTTGCGCGAGCACGCTGCAGCGCTGCTGGCCGTCTTTGATCGCTCGCGCGACGAATACTGGACCACGACCACGGGCGCGCGCATCGACCGCTACGCGCCCGACATCGACAACCTGCGTGCGGCGCTGGACTGGGCTGCGGGAGCCGGTGAGGCCGACCTCCTCGTCGCGCTGACCGGGGCTTCGAGCTGGCTGTGGCGCGATGTTGGCCTGCACGCAGAAGGACTACGACGGTGCGATCAGGCAATTGCCCTGATCGGTCCGGCGACGCCGCCGCGACTGGAAGCACGCCTGCATCACGGATATCTCGAACTGGGCCGCAATCGGTCACTGGCAGCGGCGCCTGCGCTCGCCTCCGGTGAACGCGCGACCGAGCTCTATCGCCGGCTCGGCGACCGGCAAGCGCTCTATGTTGCACTGGCCGAGTACGCGCGAACTCGCGCAGCGGCGGGCGATATCGCCGGCGCGGAAGCCATGCTGTACGAAGTTGCCGCCCTCTACGATCCGTCGTGGCCACTCGGCTTGAAGCACCCAATGCTGACTGCACGCAGTTTCATGTTTGCCGAAAGCCATCGGGTTTCCGAGGCGCGCGCCGCGTGGGAGGAGCGCCTGCAACTCGAACGAGCGATCGGCGACACGCGCTTTGCGACCATCTCACTGACCAACCTGATCGACGCGGTGTTCGCAGAAGGCGATGTGACTGAGGCGATCGCTCGCGGCCGCGAACTGGTGGCGCTGATCCGGTGCGAGCGGTTTACGAACTGGCAAAGCTTTGCGCTTGCCAACTTAAGTGCGGCACTAACCGCAGCCGGCCAGCTCGACGAAGCGCTGCAACTGGCGCGGGAGGCCGTGCCCTTGTTGCGGCAGCAGGGCTCGATCTGGAGCTTTCTCGATCATCTGGGCCTGCTCGCCGCCAAGCGAGGGCGGCCGCTCGATGCGGCGCAGGTCTTCGGTTGCGCCGAGGAGCTTAACCAGCGCTCGGGCTATGTGCGTCAGTTCAACGAACTGCGCGCGCGGAACCAGTTACTCGACGCACTTCGCGCGACCGTCAAGCCAAGCGAACTTGAGCGCCTGATGACGGCGGGCGGGCGGCTGACCGCCGATGAAGCGGCGCACCTCGCCCTGGCGGGCTAGACCGCGGTCTCCACGACATCTTGCAACCTCCTGACTGGCCTCCGTCTTCAACACGCCCATTGAGGCTTGTTGTCAATCGATAGCGTGAACACCGTCCCGGATGGGCCGGCATTGTTTGCGCCTGGGAACTCGAAGCCACATGAACAACGGCCGTTTGGCCGGCAATGTCACGCGATACAACCGTGCGCTGCCCGATCCCGTCTTCGTTCGGCAGTCGCCGCCGATCTGCTCGATCAGCGTGGCCGCAGAGAACTGCGCTTTAAGCGTCTGCGCGAGACCCTTCTTCTCGAGCAAGCGGCGCAGTGAGACCTCGGCATCGAACATCATCTGGCGCGCACCGACGACCAGCACGCTCGCCGATCCGAGACCATTGAGCGCAACGTCGGCCTCCTGTGCGAATGCGCTGGGTGCGTCCTTCACCGTCGCATCGCGCCACTTGACTCCTTTGATCGGCTTCAATGCATCCCAGTTGTTGGCCGAATGCTTGGCGGTAGTCGGTACCGCGAGCGCGCCCGCAAACTCGCCGAGCGTTACCGCACTCGCCGGCGCCTGCAAAGCGAACAACGTCAGGCCAACAATCCATGCGCGCATGCTGATCCTTCATCTAGAAACCATTCCTCGCGGCAACGCCACTACTTCTTCGCCTTGTACGCCTCCAGCAGCAGATTTCGCTCAGGCAGGTCTTCAATGATTAGGCGGCCCAGGGATGTGTCGGCCTGCAGGCGTGACGGTGACTGTGGTGGCGGCAGCGAATGGAAGCGCGACAGAGTCGATACGCGTTCACTGAAAATCGGAGCCGGCGCCGGGCCGGGTGCACGCGCCCAGACATAAGTGATCGACGCCAATATCCCGTTCGCATCGAAGTCGTACAGCGTCGCCTTGATGCGCGGGTCGTCGCACGCGCTGCCGCGTAAATCGATGCGCAGGTTCCCCGTGTTCGGCACCTTGCCTTCGATGGCAGGCTCCTTGAAACGCACGTCCGACATAGCCCGCACCTGATTGACGCCGACGGTGCCGAGTTTGTCGAGCAACGTTTGGCGACAGACCTCGGGTGACGGGCGCGACAGCGTTGACGGCGGCGCAGTAGGCGCAACAGCGGCCACTTGCGGCGCCGTTGAGGACTTCGCCGGGCCGGGCGCCGGTGGCGGCACACCGGCGGCCGATGCTGATGGCGCGCGGTTTGACAGCCCGCTTTGTGTTGTTGTCGTGGTGCCTGTAACGCGGGTTAAGGCGCAGCCCGCGAGGTTAAAAACCTCAACACGATTCGGATTTACGACATCGAACCCCATTATTTCAATACCCTTGGCTGGCAGCGCGAACAACCGCTTGCCGTCGGCGCGATAGGCGATCGGGCCGAGCGAGTCATCGCCGTGCCCATCGATGCTGGCCCAGGTCTTCGACTTGAATTCGATGATGCCATCCCCGAACGTAAACTGGCAGGCGGCGCCGCCGGGGTTAGCCAGCATGCCCATCAGTTGCCCCAGTTCGTCCTTCCTCTTGGGCTTGCCGTCACTTTCGACGCGCCAGCGCCCGAGCAGCGTATTACGCTCGTCAGGCAACGGCGGCATGCGGAGAAGCTTCGCGCGCAAGGCCTGCAAGTCGGCAGCGCCGCGGGCATCGTAAGAGGAAGATGCAGGACGAGCATTGGAAGAACGCCTTTCGTCGTCGTACTGCTCTTGCGTTTTCTTCCTCGCGTCTTCTGTTGACCTTTGCTGCCGCTGAAACTCTTCCTGCGCCCGGCGCTGCTGTTCCTCGCGCTGCTGGTCCAGCTGGCGGTAGTACTCGCGCTGGCGGTCTTGTTCAGGTGTCTGCGCCATCGCGCAGGGCACCATCAATGCGAGTACGTACGACATGAATCGACTGAGCATGGTTTTCCCCAATCACAAAGTAACTACTTTGGCTGCGACCGGAAATGCTTCTTCCACAGCTTCTCGAGCTCGCCTGCGACAGCCGGCGGTGGGTTGCCGATCAAGGTCGACTTGCCCTTCTGATTGACCTTGCCGTACACAACGTTCTGTATTCCCGACCACAATAGGACGACGTTGTTGTCGTAGCAGTCGTGGTTCTTGCAGGTGTACAGCATCACGTAATCGTCGGTAGCCACCTTCATTGCCTGACCCTCCGAACTCGGGCCGTCGAGCTTGGCGAGCCACGGCTCCTTCACAAGCGGGCCGAGCGCCGTGTAGTAGATCTCTTTGGCTTTCGCGTTGTACAGAAGCCCCGCCGCGGAGAGTTCGGTCAGCGCGTAGCCTTTGAAGATCTTCGCTGAGTTACCCGTGCCTGCTGACGCTGCTCCGCCGGCTGCGGCTGCCGTTGCTCCAGGCGCGACGTTGCGGTTCGGGTCGCAGTGCCGGGAGCGCTTGCCCTTGAACGCTGCCGGCAGCGCGGCCATCACCTTCGGTCCGCCCTCGACAGCAGCGAAGAGACCCGAAGCATTACGGTAGTACACGAACACCAGCGCTTCACCGCCCGCGACCTCGCTCGTAAATGCGGTTTCGAATTCCGGTGGAGGTGTAGCGCCGAAGTACTTGGGTGCGGGCTTGACGTTGCGTCCGGTCAACACCGCCTTGCCGCCGTCCTGCACGACCAGCGAATCGCCAAGGTTCTTGAGCTGAGGCAGCATGTAGTTCGAACAGTCCGGTGCCAGCACGCCGAGGTAGGGCTGCATCAGCTTCATATCGGTCTTGCCCTGTGCCCAGGCCGACGTGCTGGCAACGGCGACTAACAGCACTGCGCTTTGAATTACACGGTTCATGATTTCTCCCTGAGATGAGTCGGCAGCGTCGAGTCGAGCGATCATGCGGCCGGCGGGTTACTTGATCCAGCGTCGCCAGTTGCGCCGTGACGCGTCGCCAGATTCTGCTGCTGCACGCGCTCGCGCGCGGCCTGCGCTTGCGCGCGCACCTGCGCTAGTTTTGCCTGCATTTCGGCTTCAACGGCACTGACATCGAGATCCTTCGCTGTCTGCAGATAGATCAGACACCACCCTTTCTTCAGCACCAGCGACAGCAACGTACCCACTGCTGCCATGATCAAGCCGATGCCCACCAGCATCGCAACGCCATAGCCGCCGCTGCTCGCGCCGGACTTCATCCCGGGCATCGGCATACCGCGCGGTGTGCGGCCATACCCACCATAACTACTGCCGTATCCACTATCGAATCCACCGCCGAACATCGATGTCAGGCTCATCAGGTTGGTGTCGACGCCAACGATGCCGAGCGATAGCGAACCTGCGGTCAGCGTGCCGGACAGCGCAGTCCACCACAACACCATCGCGGTGACGATCAACAGCACGAACAGCACACAAGCGCGGACCACGACGCCGACCAACCGTTTGCGAATCACCATTGCGACGCGTGCGAGCGCCGTACCGATCGATTCGCCTGACCAGATCGCCGGACTGGCAATCGGCGCGACCACGAATGCGAACGCGACGAACAGCACGCCGATCGTCACCGCACTTAACGGAAACACGATAAAGAACAGCACTGGCCCGACGACCGGTATCTTGCAAATCCATAGCAGCAGCGCGACCGCGAGCACGATGCCGAGGAAGGCCAGGCCGGCGAGGATCATCACCACAATCGCCTTGCCCAACGCGAACAGGCCGGCCAGCAGTGCATCGGTAAACGAGCGCGACGATGCACCGGACGCTTCGTCCATCAGTACAACGCCGGCGGCGTTAAAGCCGGTGCCGGCACAAATCAAGAAAAGCAGAAAGGCGAGGCCGAACGCGCTGAACGACATCGAGCTCATTCCCATCGACACGAACAGCCCGAACAGCGCGACGCCGACGGCCATTGCGACGAACTCGACCGCGAGCGCTTTGGTGTTGGTGATCGCATCGACCGCCGGAAGAATCGCGCCGGCATCGCGAACTTGACTGGATACTGCACTCATCGTGATCTCCTCAGATTTCTTGGACGTAACTGATCACAGCTTGGGTACGCCGACTTTGCTCGCGGTGTCGCGCGTCGCCTGATTGGCAAACCGCGCGGCGGCCTGCCTTATCTCTTCGAATGAAGAATCGTCGATCAGCGACACGCTGAGGTAATCGGCCAAAGGGCCGTTCAGCGAGGCTCGCCCGATCCGTGCGTGAACGGTCACGCCGCAGCCCTGGCTCTTGTAACCGTTGAACAGGATGTTCTGACCGCGCGCGGGCGGATCGATCGGTGTAAATTTTCCGCAGCGCGGTTGCGTCGACTTGTCGATGATCTGAACACCGGCGGCATTAAAGGTCCATATCAGGCCGTAATCGCCCGCACTCTCTCTAACCACACTCGGCGGGCCGAACTTTTTCACCAGTGCTTCCTTAATCGCGTCACTAAGCGGCTGCTGGTCGCGCTGAAATCCGGTGAAGCGCTCAACGAAGATTGCACGGTGCGCGTTCGGCGGTGGAGGAAAGTGAACGCCGATGGCATCGGACGAACCGGCGGGAGCGCCCTTTGCGGCTCTGGCGATCAGCCACGACATGTAAGCCGTCGCGGGTTGGTTGTTGATGATTCCGTTGTTTTCGCTGATCTGCATTCCGGGCGAATGCGCCTGCACCGCACGCTTGACTTCATCGAGCGTCATTCCGAGCCTAATGCCGACGATGTCGACATTGACCGGTGCCGCTCCCGGAGCTGAGCCCAGAACGCCTGCGGTCGAAGCCGCAGCGGCGCCTGCAACTTCGCCGCCCGCTGGAGCCGCACCTGGAACTGTCGATGCCTGCGCAACGCCTGGGTCCGTTGACATCATCGGCGGATTACTGAGGACGGCAGTCGCCTCGTTACCGGCCTGATCACGTGCCGGTTTCGAGCCACCACCGCCTAGCAGCGTGCCAGCAGCGCCAACCAACCCGCCGATCACACGATTGACGTCGACCTGCGAACCGGAAGCGGGAGGTGCGCCCGAGGTACCACCGCCAAGCACGACCGGGCCCGGTGCCACCGCAACGTCCTGATCGGCGACCACGATGTTGAGCTTGCCTGGATACACGGCGAAGAGGCCGGGGCCGCGTCGGTTGTTGCCCTTGCGCACGTTGAAACCCACGTGGCGCACGCCTGACGGCACCGACAGCTGACGCACGAGGTGGGTGACATCGATCGGCTTGTTGAACGCCGGGTTGTCCTTGCAATCGGCCGACAGCGTTGCGACGCGCGTGCCGGCGGTCGAATCGGTGACGTCGCTCCTGCCGTCGCCCGGATACGCGAAGACGTCGACCACGACCTGTTCGTCGCCTGAGCACTGGATGGCACGCCCGCTGAATTGAAAGATCGCTGACCGGATGCGCGTCGGTTGCACTTCGAGCAGCTGGTACTCCATGGTGGCAATGTTGTTCGAGCCGACTCCTTGCGCAGCACCCGAGCTGCGTTGCCAGTAGCCGACGGCGACGCTTTGCGCCACCCCCCAAGGACTCGGCGCACCGCCGGTGAGCTGCGAGTAACCTACCTTCAGCGACGCGTCGACACCGATTTGTCGATCGACCGCGCCGCTGACGCCGTGGTAGCACACAACGCTCAGCGCCAACAGGAAACCCCACTTGAGATTCATCGCATACTCCCCTCTGAAAGACCAAGCGGAAGTTAGGCGACGCGGCGTTACGGAAGTGTTACGCGAAATGGCTGGGAGCAATCACAAGCCTGCAAGGCAAGCGTCAAACGCGCCAAAGGCCCCCAGCGCCTCTTCAAGCAATTTGCGATTGACGGCAGCGAGGCTTCCTCTACGATTCCGTAGCGCTGACAGTGGCGCGCGCTCAAACTCTCAAAGGAGAAGCGATGAGACTCTTCGACGAAGAAGTTGGTATCAGCTCAAGTTCCAATCCCAGCAACACCGTCATTGAGGAACTGGCGGATTGCGAACTAGATCAGGTTGGCGGCGGGCTGGCCTTCCCCTTTATCCAGACGTAGTTCGAGCGACCATAAGAGGAGGACTGGGCACCGGCCCACTTCTCTTCAGAGCCGCAAACGGCTCGCGGTCGTCAGCACAGCGCGATTGACCTGATTGCGATCAAGGAAGCTGTCCTTGAACTCATCTGCAACGTGGGCATGCGCGGTGGCATGGATCCATTCGACGCCGCGACGAAGCGCAACGAGCGCCGCTGTCTTATCGCCGGCAGTATCGAATGCCTGGAAGATGAGCCACCAGTATTCGGCCGGGTACAACCCAATCGACGCATGGGTTGCAAGATCGTCGATCAATTCGCGCGCGATGCGGGCGGATTCTTCGCGCCGACCGGCGCGGCGCAGAGCATCGACCAGCATCGCTTTCGCGGGCAGATACGCCGAGTAAGTTCGCTTCGCGAAACTTTGATCCGCTACCTGCTGCGCGAGCGCGACCGCTTCGTCGGCTTCGCATTCGCGCGCGAGCTCGATGCGCGCCTGCCACAGCAGACGCTCGGAGCGCGGGGTCGTTGCAGCTTGCTCTGCCAGCTGATCAAGCAGCGGGCGCGTGGGCTTGCCATCGATGCGGGCCAGCCTGACTTTCGTATTCAGCCACACAAATCGCGCCACCGAATCGGCCGGAGTATCCGCGCCGAGCAGGCGCTGCGCGCGTGCGGTCTGCCCGAGCGTGATGAAACAGTGCGCGAGCGTTGCTTTGCATTGAGCGCTGAACCAGCCGTCGCTTGGGCCGTGGCTTTCGAGCGCATTGGCCAACAGTTGATGCGCTTCGCGATAGCGGCCGGCTTCCTGCAGATAGCGCCCGAGCATGACGTCATACGTGGTCCAGCCCGCTGCTGCGCCCGCGTTCTCGATTTGCAGGCGGCGCGCGGCCTGGTATTCGTCGATCGCGGCGTCGAGCTGGCCGAGGTTGTACACGCACGCGCCGCGGATGACCTGGATTTCGCTGACGAGGCCGAGGTCGCCATCAGTGCGCGCGCGCTCGGCGGCGTCGCGAAGCAGCTCGATCGCCGGCTCGAACTGGTTGTCCATTTCGAGCAGGTACGCATACTGGCGCTTGCGCAGCGCGATGGTTTCGTCGTGCGGGTTGTTCTGAATGAAAGCGAGCAGCGTCTGGCCGACCTCGCGCGCTTCGTGTTGCCGTCCGGTAAAGCTCAATCCCAGCGCCTCCCATTCGGCGAGATTGACTTCAAGCACCGTGTCTCCCAACTCGCGCGCAAGCAATCGCCCTTCACGCAACAGCCCGATCGCCTCGTCGTCGTGCGTGAGCTCGAAACGGCTCTTGGCCAGCACATCGGTCGCCCAAAGCCGCTCCTGCGGCGTGACCGCGACCGCAATCATTTGCTGCGCCATCGCCGCGTATTCGGTGAAGCGCTTCATGTGCTGCATGCACGTGGCCAGCATGCGCATCGCTTCGACGCGGTCGGTGCGCTGGCCCGCTCTTTCGAAACTGTCGACAGTGCGCCGGTACAGCTCGGCGGCGTTGGCTCCGAACGAGATGCTCTTGGCGCGATCGGCCGCGGTTTTGTAGTGAGCGCCGGCCATGCTCCACTGCTCGGCTTCGTAGTAATGACTGGCGATGCGCGCCGGCTGCGCGCCGCGCGCTTCGAGATACTCGGCGATGTCTTTATGCAGCACGCGAGCAATCGGCTGCGGCACGGTGCGCAGCGTTGCTTCATAGATCAGGTCATGCGCAAACGCGTCGTTGCGAATCACCTGCGCGGCTTCGAGCTCGCGCCACGCATCGGCGATATCGAGTGCGTGCTGGCCGAGCACCGTGGCGGCGAGCTCTACGCTGAAGTCCTGCCCTGCCAACGCGGCGACACGTGCCAGCCTGAGCGCGGACGCGCTGAGCTGATCGAGCCTGCGCTCGATCAGCTGGCCGATGTGCGCGGGCGCGGGTAGTTTCAAACTGCTTGCGTTGAGCGCTGAACCGTGCGCCAGCATCGCCAGCAGCGTCTCCAGAATAAACATCGGGTTGCCGCCGGTATGGCGCGCCATGGGCACGACCCATGCGTCGACGTCGAACTCGGGAATCGCGAGTGATTCGAGCAGCGCTCGCACCGCGCGGTCGTCGAGCGGGCCGAGGCGAACTTCGGTGAGTGCATTGGCGTCGACCTTGGCCTTCCATTCGATCAGTTGCGCCGGAATCTCGTTCGCGCGCACGGTGATCAGCCAAGGCAGGCGCTGCCCGGCGTCCTGCGTAATCAGACGCAGCAGAATCTCGAGTGATGCATCGTCGGCAAATTGCGCATCGTCGATGACGATGCCGCCGAGACCGGAGCGCACCATCGCGGCGACCGTCTGCGTCGCCGCGTGCTGCATTTGCAGCGTTTGAAACTTCGCTGTGGGTGCCGCACCGAGCTCCGGCAACAAGCGCGCAAGCTCGGCCATGACCCACAATTCTTTCGGCGCACCCCAGCGCTCGATCAACCCACGCAACACGCGCGCGAGCAGTGCATGCGCAACGCGCGCGTCGCCGGGTCGCGCGCCGAACATCGCGCAGCCATTGGATGCCGCGCACCAATCGCCCGCCAAACGCGACTTGCCGATGCCGGGTTCGCCCGCGACGATCGTCACGCACCTGTGTTGCCATGCCTGTTCGATCACGCTCCATTCATGGTCGCGGCCGATGAGCCGCGGCGGACGCAGTACGGTGACCGGCCGCGCGCCGGGCGAGGGCGCACTGACCGCGGGCGCCTGGCTGCCTTCGATCACGCGCGCGAGGTCCAGCGTCTCCTTGCCGGGGCGAGCGTCGAGCTCGCGGCTCAGCACATCGGTGCAGCGCTCGAATGCCGTCAACGCGCCGGCGCGGTCGCCGCGCAGATAGTGGAGCCGCATCACGCGCCGATGCGCGTGTTCGAGCAGCGGGTCATCGGCGACCAAGCGTTGGGCGTAGCGCAGCGCCAGCGCGATATGGCCTTCCGATTCGAGGCGCGACGCAATTTCCGCCAATGCGTTGCGGCGCGCACCCGCCCACTGTTCGCGCGCGACGTTGACCCAATCGGCGAGCTCGGTGCAATCGTCAAAGCTGAGCGTGCCGAGCAGCTCGCCGGCCGCAGCTTCAGGATCGTCGGCGAGACGCGCACTGAGATCGGACAAGTCGTGCGCGATGCCGTCGGCGAGAGCGAGTGTCGTATCGGGCACGACCACGTCGCGCTGCGCGGCCTGCCGCAAGCGGAACAGACGCTGGCGCAGATTGTTTCGCGCGCTCTTGTCGTCGGCGTCGGGCCATAGCATCGCAGCAGCGTGCGCGCGCGGGGTTGGCCCGTCGACCGCGAGCTTGGTCAGCAACGCCGCCATGCGGCGCTCGAGCGCTACGGTGGTTCGATCAGCCAGCTCGAGGCGAGGCGTGCCGAGCAATACGAGTCGTATCGCTGCTTGCTGCGCCGTCGACCGCTTCCCGCGCGCCACCCCAGTCGCCATAGGCAGATCCGCAAATCGGAACGCGAGCCGTGTGCGCAGTTCGTTGCGCACCCGTGCCCGCGAAGTTGTCCGCAGCATCGTACGCAGCCGGAGATTCGACTTCGGCGTTGTACGTGCGGCGGTGTTATGCGAGCGTTATACCGCGTCGCCAACGTTCGGCATCAATGTGTGGCTAGCGTTTGCGCACGATGTCCGCAGCCGCACCGGGCGCATCTAGAAAAGGCTCGCCCAGATGCTGCTGCAGCAGCTTCAAGTTGCGTCGATGCGCGCGGAAATAGACATCAAAAACGTCACCGGCCAACGGCACCGAGCCGACCGCAGCGTCGACCACGAGGTTGCGGATCATTTTCGCTTGCAGCCAGCGCGATGCGCCGAGTTCGCGCGCCTGCGTAATCAAATAGACGCCGATCGCCGCCGACAGCAAATCGCCGGCGACCGGAACGAGCCCGAGCAAGGCGTCGAGCCCAACGGTGGTACGCAGCATCGGCACTTCGATCGCCGAGTCCATCAGCCGCGTCAAAGTAATAAGCCGCTCGCGCGCAAGCCGTTTGCGCTCGGCAGACGAGGTGTCGATCGAACGGGTCGTGGTCGCCATTAACCGCTTTGATCGTTCAGGCCGCAAGCGGTTGCTTGGGCTTGGCGATCAAAAGCACGTTGGCAAAAGGGGTGCCCTCGCTCATCGGCTGCACGTCGACGGAGTATCCGATCGCTTCGAGCAACGACATCCACTCCGACACAGACCGACAGTGCAGCCGGGGCCATGGCGTTCCACGCATGAAGGTTGTGAACCAGTCACTGATCAGCGTTAGACGAAAGCGCCAGCCCGGCGCGGCATCGGCAACGCGCATCAGCAATGTTCCGCCCGAGGCGAGCGCGGTGCGCGCCCGTACCAATAGTGCCTGCTGCGCGGTGCGATCGATGTAGTGCAGCACGTCGAGCATGACGATGACATCGCACGCGGGCAAGGGCGCAGTGCGGACATCGTCCGCCGTCAGCGCAACGCGATCACCGAGATCGGACAGCGCGCGGCGCGCGGCTGCGATCGCGCCCCTGCGCAAATCGAAACCGTGCAGCGTCCATCTCACCGGTGGCGGCGCCCACGCCTCAGGCCATTCGGACGCAGAGCGCGGGTGGCACTGTTCAGCGGCAGCGAGCAGCGCCGCCAGGACGCCGAGTCCGCAACCGATGTCGACGATGCGTGCGTTCGCAGCGATGCGACCATCCCGCAATAGCGCAGCGAATACAGGATCGCTTCCCAGCTTGCCGCGCGCGAAGTAATAGGGGCCGCGGCCTGCGGGGCGAAAGCGCGCCGCGGCGCGTGCGACGAGCGCACGGAATGCAGGTTCGGTCGACGCGCGAACCGCGGGCAATGAAGCTGATGAGCCAACAGCCGACGCGCCGGCCGCGGTTGCGTGCGCGCCGCGCTCTCGCATCATGCCGCCAGCGCGCTGCGCACTGTCACTGAACGCCATTTCCGCTCCTGCATCGTCGTCAGAACCGCCGGCAGTGCACCGAGCACGCTGGCAGCGCCGCGTCTGCGCCGCCCTTCCATGCCATCGTGCAACAACACGATAGCGCCCGGCTTAAGGCGCCGAACCACGCGCGATGCAACTCTGGCGGCGTCATCGTCGGTGCTATCCAGCGATCGAACATTCCAGGCGACGCAGCGCAGACCGAGACGCGCCAGCGCCGGCTCGATCAGCGGAGTGCGAATACCAAATGGCGCGCGAAAGAACTGCGGAGCAATGCCGACGATGTCAGCCAACGCTTTCTGCGCATCGCCGACGTCGCGCACGAGACGGCCAACGCCGTAGAAGCCGAAGAAACTCGAATGCCCGAACGTGTGGTTCTCGACCGCATGACCGCGCGTTGCGATCTCTCGCACCAGTTGCGGGTGCGCCCGCGCGCGGCTGCCTACGCAAAAGAATGTCGCGCGAGCACCAACAGTGTCGAGCAGATCGAGCACGCGCGGGGTGACGTCGGCATCCGGTCCGTCATCGAACGTCAATGCAATTTCTCCACGCTCAGCGGCCGCTGGCGGCAATCGCGAAATCACCGGCCCGAGTGCAGTGCTGGCAGGCACGAGCCCGAATGCAAAATTCAGAGCGTGGCTGCCGAGCATCGCACCGACGGCCCACGGCCACAATGCCGGCTGCGCTGCGATCGAGGCGACTCCCGCGACGTGGCTACCGGCCAGCAACCAGTGCAGCGGCCCTGGTTGCCAGCGGCGCGGCGGCAATTGATCGTGATCTGTGAAGTGTGAGACGTGCAGCGTGTCCGGCGACATCGCTCTTTCGCTCTTCACATGTGCACCTTCGCGCTTCACTTGGTGCCTACGTACTCGGAGAAGATGCTGAGCTCGACGTGCCGGTTTACATTCGTAAACCCGGCTGCCTGCATCGCTTCGATCACTTGCTGCGGCGGCACACAGGCTTCGATTGAGTCCCAGTAGTAGCGCATCAACTGTGGCATATCGCGCGAGCGCCCGACGACGCGCGCCATCGCGGGCACGACATAGCGCATGTAGAGGCGCAGCCAGCGGGTCGCGCGCGCCCCTGCGGGTCGTGTAATTTCAAGCACGCACGCGCGGCCTCCTGGCCTGAGCACGCGATAAAACTCGCCGAAGACAGCGCGCAGATCGGACACATGACGTAACGCATACCCCATCGTGACGAAATCGAACGAGCCATCGGTCGCGGGCAACTCCTCGGCACGGCCTTCGATGACCTGCATGCCTTCAGGCAAGTGGGCGTGCGCCAGCATGCCGGCGCTCGGATCGACACCGGTGACATTGGCGCCACCGCCGCTCAATAGCGCCGCCTCGATAGCGGTCAACCCGGTGCCGGTACCCACATCGAGCACCCGCATGCCGGGTTCCAGCCCGGCGCGCCGCAGCGCCTGGCGGCGATACCAGTGCCCGCTGCCGAACGCCATTAGGGACTCGACCCGATCGTAATCGGCCGCCGTGGTATCGAACACGCCGCGCAGCCAGCGATGGCGCGCAGCCTCGTCCGGGTAATAGTCGGTAAGGGGTCGGTGCGGTGGTAGCTTGTCCGCTGATGGCATCGAAGTTGGCGAATCGCCTGCCGACTGAGAATCCGTGGCGGTCATCTGGAAGCGCGCCAGAACGAGAAAAAGTTAAACCATGCGAGCGGCGCCTCGCGGCACGCTCGCTCGAGGCATCGTACATAGTCTGCGATCACGTCGCGCAATGCCACCTCGCGTGTCGCGCGAGGCAACACGACACGCTCGCGTAGTTGCTCGCACACCAACGTGTAGCGCCGCTGATCGGC
The DNA here is from genome assembly GCA_963824935.1 of uncultured beta proteobacterium. Classification (GTDB taxonomy): domain Bacteria; phylum Pseudomonadota; class Gammaproteobacteria; order Burkholderiales; family Burkholderiaceae_F; genus JACCZX01. The sequence goes on from CAWGRF010000004.1 coordinate 66,452, forward strand.
CGGGCGCTGATAGCACGCCAGCCAGTACACCGGACAGTCAAGCGCGGCGGCAAGCACCCATGGTCCGATGGGAAATGGAGCATCGGCGCCGAGAAAGGGAACGTCGAGTACACGCTCGCTCGTGACCGGCACGCGGTCTGCTGCCAGCACGACGAAATCGCCCCGCTCGACCCGCGCTGCCAGGTGCGCGATCGTAATAGTGTCGATGTCGGTCACCTGCAGCAGGCGCTCGGCGCTTTGCGGATTCATGCGACTAAGCATCCGGTTGAAGCGCTCGGCGTGCCGCGTGTGCACCAGGATGTGAAGCCGCAGCTGTTTGATGCGCTCGCCCAATCGGCGCAGCACCTCCAGATTGCCGAAGTGCGCCACCACAAGCACGCCACCGCGGTCGTTCGCAACGGCGGCATCGAACCGTGGATCGACTTCGAAGCGTGTGCCGGCGAGATTCAGCCCGCCGGTCCAGACGAGTGCCTTGTCGAGCAGCGCATCGGCGAAGTGATGCACGTGTCGCGCGGCGGCGCGCCAGGATTGCCATCCGCTTGCATTCGAAGCCAGCACGCCGAGCCTGCGCTGATACTCGATCGAGGCACGACGCGCCAGCGGCCGCACGGCGACGAAATACCAGGACACCGGCCACATCAAGGCGCGATACGGCGCGCGCCCAAAAACGGCGTGGCACGCATACACGAACCATAGCCCGATGCTGAACCCAGCCTCGGGCACAGCCGCCCAATGCAGCTTCGGGCGTGGCTTCGCCGGCATTTCCGCAGTCATCATCGACGCAGACATCGGTCGAGTGAGTTTCACATCGAGCATGATGCACGACTCCGCGTCTATGGGGCCTGGCCTGCGAGCCGGCGCGGCAACAAACGGGGCAGCCGCATCAGCATTCCGGCGAACAAGCGAAAGTGCAGCGATGTCATTCGCACGTTGTCGCGCAGCATCCTGAAATGCGATACACCATCGGCAGGATACGTGACCGGAGTTGGCAGATTGACAACCGGGGTGCCAGCCCAGAACAGCCGCACGATGATGTCGGTGTCGAAGTCCATGCGGCGGCCGATCCGTACCCGGTCATCGAGTGCAATGGCGGGTGCAATCGGATAAAGCCGAAAGCCGCACATCGCGTCGGCAATCTGGCGCGACAGCGTATGCAACCACACCAGCACGGTCGTAATGCGTCTTCCGTGCAGCCGCACTTTAGGCACGCTGGCGTCGTATTGCGGCACGCCGTTGATCACCGCGGCGGGCTGCCGTTGGGCAGCCGCCACGAAGTCGCCGATGCGCGACGGATCGTGCTGCAGGTCGGCATCGATCTGCACGGCATGTGTAAAGCCGGCTGCGCGCGCGGCGCGCAACCCGGCAAAAACCGCAGCGCCTTTGCCTTGATTGTGTTCCAGGCGCAAGCATCGCAGCCATTGCGCGTTTCGGGCGCATAGCGCTTGCACGGCTTCCGCGCACGGCGCATGGCTGCCATCGTCGACCAGCCAGCACGTCAGGCCTGTCGCGCGCAGCGCGCGCACCAACCGCGGCAGCGCTGCCTCATGGTCGTACACCGGCACGATCACGCAAACACGAAACGTGGTGGGCGACTGCAACGGTGCGACGATCAACGATGCAGCAGATCGATCGCCTGCGCGAGCGTGCGGACACGGCGGAACTCGCGGATGTCGATATCGCGGTCGAACGCGTCGTTAAATCGGAGGACGATTTCAGCCGCGTCGATGCTGTCGAGATCGAGATCCTGATACAGATCGACGTCGAGCCGCAAGCGGTCGCCTGCAATCGCAAATTCCTGTTGCAGGAAGCCGCGTAACCAGGCCGTGACTTGCTCTGGTGCCACATGCTGCTTCGATGCTGGGCCGCTGCTCATGGGCAAGGTGTCGCGCTTCATCGTTTCGGCTCGACTACGCCGCCTTTGCGGCGCCGCGCTGGGCGGCTACAAAAGCGGCCAGCGCTCGCACATTGGCAAAGTGTTGCCGATTGCTCTCGCTGTCGGGCGTGAGTTTGACTCCATAGCGCTTTGCCAGCGCAACGCCGATCTCGAGCGCATCGATCGAATCCAGCCCGAGTCCCTCGATGAACAGAGGCGCGCCAGGATCGATGTCTTCGGCGCGCATGTCCTCGAGCGCTGTACATTCGATGATCAACTGTGCGATTTCGTGTTCAAGCGGATTCACGGCGAGCGAACTCCTTTGTATAGAACGCTTCCAAATGTTCGGTGAGGCGGCGCGCTGCGAGCGATGCGCTGCGAGTGCCGCGCGTGAACTGCGCCGTATCGATCGGCCCATGCTGGACTATGCGCACGTGCGGCCGCACTTTCGGGGCCAGCCACCACCGGCTCTGCTTTGTCAACAGCGGTTCGGAAAATTCAATCGTTACAGGCACCACCGGACATCCGGAGCGCACGGCAATGTGTGCGGCGCCGCGCCGCAGCCGGATCACTCCGTCGGCAGCAGTGCGCGTGCATTCGGGAAACAGCACCAGTGATTCGCCGGACAAGATACGCGCGCGACACGTCTCGACCAATGCTGCAGCGTCATCGTTGACGACGTAATCGGCGCCCCAAATCCAGCCCCAGGTGAACGGGTTGAGGTGCAGTGAACGCTTGGCGACGACCACGCCGTCGATATGAGCCAGCAGGATAAGACGCGTCGATCAATGAAGGATGATTCGCGACGATCAGCGACCCCGGCTCCAGCGCGCCATCGAGACCGCTGATTTCAAGATCGATCAACCGCAGCGCGTGCATGCTGCCGGTATACGCGCGCAATATGCGGCGTATTACGCTGCGCATGACGCGGGCACGGCGATTCGGATTGCGCAATACGACCGCATGCGTCGGCGCGAGCACCGCGCTGCCCAACGCGCCGCAAATGCCGAACACCGCAAACAGCGCGACCTGCCCTACCGAGCGTGCGGCGCGGTCCGAGCACGCCGGCGCTGAGAGGGCGTCGGGGCAGCACGCGCCGCGGCCGCAACGCCTGTTCATCCCTGACTTCGGCGTGCTCCGACAGGACCACTGCCATTTCGATTCCCCCTGCTGCGGCTATTTGCGGACCCAGATGCACAGTTGCTAACGGCCTGCTGACTCAGGCCGCTTACACGGCCTCCCACCGCAATTCGACCGCATTGTAAGTCCCGGCCATCACGTCGAAAACGCGGGTATGCGGTGGGAATGTCATACCGGCAACGGCGAGTTGACACTGATGCCACGCAGACCACCAGACGTCAGGAAGCGCCTGCTGACCGGCTTTAAGCCGCGCTTCGGCGATCACCCACGCGCGCACGACCGCCACGGCATCGCTCGCATCGGCGGCCGGCAACCCGAGCAGCGCGGCGGCCGCGCGCGGATCGCGCGCCGCCTGCGTCGATTCCAGGTCGACCCCAACCGGCTCGCCCGCAATGATCACGGCAACCGCGTCGGCACTGTGCGCAATGCTTGCGTATACGGGCATGTTTGCCTCCAGCCGCGGCCGGCCGTCGGCTTCAACGGCGATTCTCGCGTCGTCGTATCCCGCCTCGATCACCAATCGGCGCAGCATGGCGTGGCCGACGACGAACTGCTCGCGCCGCAGCGGACGTTCGATGCGCGCGAGACGCGCATGCTCGGATGCAGTCAGCAAGGAGGTTTGTTCGGCGTACCACGCAGCCGGCAGTGGAGACTCAAAGTGACCGAGCGCCAGTTGACCTCGCATCACGGGCTGGCCAGCAGCACGCTGGCGCGTCCGGTCAGCAAAGACTGATCGCCGGCGCGCAGCTCGAAGCGATAGGCCACCTGATTATCCGACCTGAACTCGCAGGTCGCCTCGATCACCAGCGGGGCGGCGCATCGGTCGAGACGCTCGACGCTCCAGCGCAGATCGGATGCCGAGATCAGATAACCATGACGCGCGCCCTCCATCGGGTTAGGCGCACTGACCGCCAGCAGCGAGCCATGAATCGCCATCGCCTGCGCGCCGTACTCAAGTCCGCACACGATCGACAGGACGCCATCGTGCGCCAATGGATGGTCGGCCGCGCAGTGTGAATCGCTTTCGCAGACGATGCGCTGATCATCATAAGAAATGACGCGATCGATCAGTCGCATGCGGCCGGCGTGCGGCAGCAGTTGTTCGATCGGCCGCATCAGCAGGCCTGGGATCCTGCGCCGGACACGCGCACACGCAGCGCGCGGCCATTGCCTTGGCGCAGCACGACTTCGCTAGAGCGCGGTTGCGCCAGCGCCTCCAATAGCGGCAACAAACGTGCGGTCGGATTGCCGCGCCGCTCCGCTTCCAGCGCAGGGCCGGCCAGCTCGGTATCGGCGACGTCTTCGGCAACATCGCTGATTGTCAGTTGCGCGATCGCCGACGCGGAACCCTGCGGCGCCAGTATCAGCGCGATCGCCCACGCGTCGATTATCGGTCGCGCTTCCGATAACGGGAACGGATACGGCAGGTCGTAGCAAACCATCAGTACCGGCGCGCTCTCATCGGCCGCCTGCACTGCTGCTTCCAATAGCGCTGCAGCAGCGGTGCCGTCGAGCGCACACACGCTGGTGACCGGCCGATGACTGGCCACTGCGATGCTGTAGTAACCCGACGCCGCGTTGTGTACCGAGTTATGAAACTTGGTTGGCGAAATCTGATAGTCGTCCGCCGCCAACATCGCGCAGATGTCGTGAATGATGTCCGGATTGCCCGAGCTGCTTGCGAACACGGCCGGTACGGCTTTCGCGTCGAGAGTAGCGTGCGCCAAGGCCTGCTGCGCCGCTGTCAGCGCAGCACGGGTCGAGGGCGTCGCGCGGCGGCGTTCTGCGGCAGGCAGCAGGCCGCTGGCCGGAGGTAAGTTGTCGGCGTGAAGATAGGACGCCGAGCCCGAAAATACCGCCCGCGCCGCCGGCCAATCGGCAAGCCCGGGCCCGAAGACGCCGACTCCAAGCACGGCGCAGCCAATCACGATGCTTTTTGTCGTGCGCGGCCGAACACGACGCTGCAATTGCTGCCGCCAAAGCCGAACGAGTTGGAAAGCGCCACCTCGATGTTGCGCGTCTCGTTGTCGAGCAGCACGGTATTCGGGCAATCAGGATCAAGGTTGGCCGTGTTCAGCGTGCCGGGCAGCAACCCATGCTCCAAAGCGAGCAGGGTGACCACCGATTCCACGATTCCCGCAGCGCCCAGCAGATGCCCGAACCAGCCCTTGGTCGAGCTGGTCAGCGTATTTCCGCACACTTCAACGACCGCGCGACCTTCGGCAGGATCGTTGGTGCGGGTGGCCGTGCCATGCAAGTTGATGTAGTCGACCGCCCCCGGTGCAAGACCGGCCGTCTCGAGCGCGCCGCTCATCGCGAGTCGGGCGCCGAGCCCTTCCGGATGCGGCGTCGACATGTGGTGTGCATCGCTCGACTCGCCCGCGCCGAGCAGCCAGGCTGGCGCCTCCGCGTTTGCTTCGAGCAACGCAAACCCGGCGCCTTCACCGATCGAAATGCCGCTGCGAGCGCGATCAAATGGCCGGCACGGTTCGCGCGACAGCAGCTCGAGCGAAGAAAACCCGCACAGTGTCGTCAGGCACAACGAGTCGACGCCGCCGACGATGGCGGCATCGATCCAGCCGGCACGCATCAAACGCGCGGCGGCTGCGAACACCTTGGCGCTCGACGAGCACGCGGTCGATATCGCAAATGTCGGACCGGTAGCACCGACCGCTTGCGCCACCAGCGCCGGCGCCGAAAAGTTGTTCAAGGTCGCGCCGTATTCGAATGATGCGGGCAGACGACCATCGGTATCGCGCGCGCGATATGCAAGTTCAGCCTGCTGGATGCCGGATGTACTGGTGCCGATGATGACCGCAACTCGCTCCGGTCGATGGCGCTCGACGGCGGTGCGCGCCTGCGCAATGAAGTCATCCTGCTGCAGCCCGAGCCACGCAAGGCGGTTGTTGCGACACTCATAGTGCGCGAACTTCGCCGGCAGCTTCACCGACCGCAGGTCGTCGACTTCGCCGATCCAGGTATCGAGCGCCGGGGCTTCATCTTCCGTCGCAAAATCGCGTCGCGATTCGTAGCGCTTCAGTCCGCTGCGTCGCGTCCGCAGTGCATCGAGCAATTTGTCGATGCCGTGGCCTACCGCAGTCGTCGCGGTGTAAGCAGTGATCGCGACCGGCTCGAACTTCATGCCGCCGATGAAATGGGCTCGCGCGGCGCCGGAGCCGCAAGCGCCATGCTGACGACTAGCGCAACGGCGGCGCCGATCGCGACCGTGATGCCGATCATGTGCAGCACCGGAGTGGTCGACGCCGCCAATGTCGCAAACGCAATCAATGTGGTGGTCGCAGCGAGCGTGACCGACAAGATAACCGGAAGCGCAGACGCAGGTCCGGCGGCGTCGGCGTCGCGCGGCATGCCGAGAAATAACGCGTAGTTGGAGCCGACGCCCGCCGCCAGCAGCAGCGCAACCAGATGAAACAACGTCAGCTGCCCTTCGAGCAGCACCAATGCTGCCGCCGTAATCGCAATCGAAACCGCAACCGAAGCTGCAATACGCGCGGCCGCTGCAAGATTTCTCAGTTGCACGGCAAGAATCAGCACAATCAACACTCCGCCACCCAGCGCCGCCCAAGCGGCGCGCACCCGATAGTCCGCCACCAGCGTCTGCACATCGGCCAGATCGATAAACGACACGCCGGGCACGTTCGTCACCGCGGCAACAGCCGCGGCATCGTTGACACCGGTGAGCGTGATCAGCGCCGCGGCGGCGGGCGCACCGTCCTGCCGGCGCTCAACCAGCTGGGCCGAGAGCCGCTGCCCAAGCGCAGTACCTGCATAGTAGTCGGGCCCAATCGTGAGCTCGCGCGCGCGTTGCACATCGGCGATAAACGGCTCGAACGCCTCGACACGCAACGCGCTGGCGGACAACGCCTGCGTCAGGCGTGCGCGCAGTGTCGACTCGTCGGGCAACGCGGCGCGCCGCGCCTGCTGAGTTGCCGCGCTTGGTACTAACGTGGCGGGCGAATCGAATCCCGCGATGCCACCGCTCGCCTGCACCTCCCGCAGCCGATCTTGCAGCGTCTCCGCGCGTGCCAGCGCCTCGTCGATCGTCGCGCCGTCGACCGCCACCACATACCGCAGATCGCCGAGCCCCGTCGCGCTGCGCAGTCGCATGTCCATCTCGCCCGATCCGCGCGCCAGCGGCGAGATAGCCGCCAGCTTGTCGTTCCACAGGCGATCGCCGCGCGTCGCCAGCAGGATGACCGATGCGAGCTCCGACGACCAACACGGCGACCCGCAGCCGAGGAGCCTGCGCCGCATAGCGTGCGAGCGGCGCAAAGCGCGCGAGGCGCGATGCATCGAGCGGACGCAACACATCGGGCAGGCAGAAACGGGCGATAACGGCGGCCACGACAATGCCGACGATCGACATCAATCCCAATTGCATCAAACCGGCAAAACCCGACAGCATCATCGCGACGAAGCCCGCGCTCGAAGTCAGCATCGCGAGCCAAAGCCCTCGCCACAAGTATGTGTTTCCGTCGCGCTGCCGCTGTACCTGCACATAGACGGCGTAGTCGACGGCTTCGCCGATCAATGTCAGGCCGAAGCCGAGCGTGATGCCATGAATGGCTCCGAATACGACACTGACGACCGCGAGCCCCGCCAGCGCACCGGTCGCGGTCGGCAGCGCGGCCCACAGCAAGAAACGTGGGCTGCGCAGCGCCAGCAGCAACAGCAGTCCCACTGCTGCCGCTGCGATCAGCGTCAGGCGGCGCGCATCGTGCTGGATCGCCTGCCGCGACGCCACCGCGAACACCCCCGGCCCGGTCAGGTGGAGGTTCAGTGCTGCGGTTGTCGTGTTCGGCGCCTCCGATGCGGTACCGAATGCGTTCCGTATCGCAGCCACTGCTTCCGCTTGGGCGTCAACATCGAATCCGGGCGCACGTGTCGTCGCGAGCAGCAATGCAGTGCGGCCATCTTGATCGAACCACACGTCGTGCGCATTGATCGGTGAACGCGCGGGTCTCAGCGTTGCAGCGATCGCCAGTAGTTCGCCAGTGGGATCACGCGCGGCAAATGGCCTGATCAGCGGCGCCGCCGATGAGCGCAGCAGGGCTTCGAGTTCGTTGGCCGCGCTGCGCAGGCCCTCGATTGAAAACCTTTGCGGCGTGACTTGCGGACTCAACAAGTAGCGCGCGTCAAAGAGTCGATCACGCTCGGCCACGAAAGCGCCGGGGTCGCCATTGGCGACAAACGCAAAACGAGAGTCGGCTCGCAGCGTCGCCGCCATTTGCCGTGATCGCATTGCTGCTGCCGATGCCTGTTCGGTGCTGGCGGCTTCAATACCAATCAGTATCACGCGCGCCGCAACACCATCACGCAACTGTTCGGCCAGCAACGCCTGCTGACGCGTTGCCGGCCCCGGCAAGAATGCGGTGATATCGGTGACGATCGTCGTGCGCGCGACGATCGCGGCGCACAGCAGAACGCCGAGCAGCCACGCACCCCATCGCACCGCGCGGGGTCTCATTTTTTCGGGGCAGGCGTGGGCAGGGGCGTAATGCTCAACAAGGTCAGGTCGCCGCTGGCTTCAACGATTTCGACAGCTCCCACTTCGCCAGCAGTGCCGCGCAGCACGATCTTCGCGACGGCATCGCGCAATGCCCGATCGCGCGGGGTCAGCGTTAGTTGCCAGCCCGGGTCGCTCTGCGGCGTCCACGACACTTCGTAGTGTCGGCGCAGCGCCGGAAGATCGCCGGCCAAGGTAGCGCGCAAGCTTTCGATCAGCGCCGCCAACAGCGGCGCTTCGGCGATCGCAAACGTGCGCTTCTGTGTGCTGCCGCGCACCGGCGCGCCTTCGTACGTGACCGTGGCGCCTTCGATCCGCACGAATTCACGTTGCGGTTCGAGGGTCCGCTTTTCCAGGATGTCGGGCGCGCGAAAGGTCAGTGTGCCGCTCGATTCGACCGGCGCCTTTAGCAACGCAGAAGACTTGCGCTCGACAAAGCGCGCATGCCGTTCGCGACGCGAGCCGAGTTCGGAAAACAGGCGCGCGAGTTCATCGTCGGCACCCCGCACGTGCAGCGGCACAGTTATCGAGCCAAGCGCAGCCAAGGCCAGCAGACGGCGGCGCGACATCAAGCCAGGGTTCAGCGTGCGCTCTCATCTAGTCGTCGTGCGCCTGCAGCTGCAACGAACCCTCTGCGATAACGGCGCCGCCGCTTGTCAGCGTGAAGCGCATGCTGTTCATGCCGGGATTCAGTGCGCATTCAAACGTCCGATCAGGCTCGAGCGGCCGCAGGAATTTGACGCGCTTGACGCCGACGACTGCGCGTGCGTCGCGTGTTGCGGCCAGCCGGCGCGAAGACGCTGCCGTCACCCACGCCAATAACCATGCGCCGGGAACGATCGGATGGCCTGGAAAATGGCCGGCGAGCATCGGGTGATCGGCGCTGACCGTATCGCGCTCGAGCGAAGGTGGGACCGGATCATCAGTCATAAACTGCTCACCGACCAGAGATTACTCAACGCGAACCCTGTCTCTCCGTCCAACGGTGCCGCCTCTTCTTCGGTTGACGCGCCGCTTTTGAGCGCCGCATTTTCTCGGCGAAAGCCAGCAGTTCCGCTCTTGGCAGCTTGCCCTGCGCGTTGCGTGGCAAGGCATCGACCAGCAATAACGGGCGCGGCAAGAATGCGGCGTCGATCTGCATGCGCAGCGCAGCGAGCAATTCGGAGCGCTTGATATCGGGCGCGACGACGAGCGCCATCAAGCGCTGCTCACGTGAGGAATCGGCAGCGTCCTGAGGAAAAAAAATCGCGCCGTCGAGCACACCATCGATCGACAGCAGCATCCGATTGAGCCCTTCCAGCGACGCGCGCTTGCCGCCGATATTGACGACATCATCGGCGCGTCCTTCAAGCTCGAATGTGTTGTCGCTAACAAGGCGCAGCCGATCTGCGAGGCGGCCGGGTCGAGCATGGCCACCGTACGCGTGAAATTCACCATCGCGCTCGTCGATCTTCACATCGCGCATCGTCGTCCACAGCGGGCCTTCGACCGTGCGGCGCGTTGCAATCATGCCGGTCTCGGTACAGCCGTAGATCTCGAACACGCGCGTCGCCCACGCCGCTTCGCAACGCGCTGCGAGCGCCGACGTCAGCGGCGCAGTGGCGCTGACCACCCGATCGAGCGCCGGCATCGAGCGAGGAGATTCGACCAACGCACGCATGTGCACCGGCGCCGTGATCAGCACACGACGGCCGCTCACTCGCGACAGCACCGCGAGCACTTCATCGGGATGCAGCGGATGCTCCGCGACCAGCGCGCAGGGACCGTGCAGCGCCATCAGCACCGTCGACTCGAGCCCGTACATATGCTGCGGCGACACGGTGCCAACCAACACAACATCTTCGACCGGCAATTGATCCAACTGCAAAGCTGCGGTTTCGGCGCGTGCGCCATCGACGAGGCCCCCCCACGTTTTCAATTGCGGCTGAGGCTCACCCGTGCTGCCCGACGTAAACGCGATCGCCGCGATGTGCTCGCGTGCAATTGCCGGAGGCGGCCATGACGACGAAGCGGCCTTCGCTAACGATGCTGTCGCCGAAGCCTCGACCAGGGACGCCAGGTCCGTGCGCCAGCCTATGTGGCCGCGATCGTCGCCCAGGTAGACCGTGTCCGGATACCGTCGCGCAACCTGCGCCAGGACCTCGGGCGCGCGCGACGGTGGCAGCAAGCTGGTGCGCCCGGCAATCAGCGCGGCGCCGAGTCCAACCGCAAAGAAATAACGATCGCGGCACGTATTCATCACATAGTGTGCGGCCGGCAGCTGCTGCGCGAGTGCAACCACGTCGGCGATAAAGTGCCCGGCGTTGATAGACGCACCCGCCCGCACGGCGACACGTGCATCGGCCGCACGGTGCGCGATCAACGCCTCGGTGGTCATCCGGTACGCGGCCCAGGGGCAGTATGCCGTTGGTAGGCGAGGATTCTGGTCACGATATGCAGCGGTGTGTGCGGCGGCAATTCCGGGTACACGACGCGGCGCACGAGCCACTCTGCCGCGAACATCAGACCGATCAGCGGCCATGTCAACACATTGACGAACAGCGACCACCACTCGAACGGCGCGTAAAGCATCAACACCAGCGACAGGATGGCCATTGCGACGAAAAACAGCGTCCATGATCGCGTCAGCGCACGCAGATAGCGGACGAACTCGGGCGTCAGCTCGTTGGCGTTATCGAGCTCGGCGATGCGCACGATCAGCGGCGTATCGCCACGGCGCAAGGTCGTGCCGAACACGCTCGCAAGCACCAGATTCAACGCAATGAACGGCAGCGCGGCCAGCACTTGCTGATGCGACAGCAACGCCGCACCGAGTAGCGCCGCGAGCAGTACTCCGACCAGCAGCGCGGTTCGGCTGCGCACGATTAGCGCAACAACACCCGCATCGACGACCATCAACAGCAGCATCGACCAGGCTGGATCGAACCAGTCGCGCAGCAGTTGTGGCACAACATGCAGCGCGATCGACAAAACGATCGCGCCGGCAGCAAGCAGCCACATGCTGCGCGGCGAGCTGGAAGCGATGCCTTCGTCCGAAGTCATCTCAGTATTCCGGCGGCGGCACCAGAGTGGACGATTGGGCAAACACATAGCTGAGCGCAATGCCGCCGCTGACTTGCCTCCGCTGCGTAACGAGTGGCGAGTCGGCGAACACGGCGCTACTGACGTCGTCGTATTTGATGAAGGCGCCCAACCACCAGCGATCCCACCGGCGCGACAGCGCCGCCAGCGCCTGCCAGCCGCCATGGCCCGAGGGCGCGCGATACTCGGGGCGCGTTGCGGTCGCATTGGCGGCGGGCACATCGTAAAAGTATCCGTTCAGGCGCCGGTCGGAAAAGGGCACCTCGACCAGGAAGCCGAAATTCCAGCGGTCCGCTGCCGTCGCCGAGGGCCAACGCAGATCGAGGTTTAGTTGTGGAGCGAAAACGTAGCCGACGTGGCGCACACCATTCTGGAACGTAAACGCCGCGCGCGCCGGCAAGCGCAGGTCGAGTAAGGCGAGGCGATCGTCGGTCCACCATAGATGAACATTGGCGACTGGCCCGACCTCGAACAGCGGACGCAGATCTTCCATGCCCTGCCGCGCTCGATTGCGATCGCTGTCGACCGGGACGCTGCCGCCTATGCCGACGCGGAGGTTGACTCGTTCACTGTCGAACAGGCGAGCGCGGACACCTTCACGATCGGCACGAAAGAAATCACCGCGATACACGACCCAGGGAATCGGAAATACATAGTTGCGGACTTCCTCCGAGCCACGATAGTCGGGCACGCGCAAAACGGTCGCGCCGCCACCCAGTTCCCAAAGCGGCAACAACCCCTGCGCTTGTGCAACGGAAGACAAGGCGCCGGTCAGCAGCACCCAGAGCACCGCGCGAAGCGCTCCGTTGCGCGCTTTGGCCGGCACTATCCCGATCCGTCCGTCGCGTAAATCGTCTGTGGCCGGATCGCATTTTTGCGGTTGAGCACGGTACGCCAAGCACGGCGCCAGTGCTTCAGCGAACTAAGGTAGTAGATGCCACGAAATGCCATGACTCGCCGCCGCACAGGCCCCGGGTCGTAGACGTCTCCGGCAAGAAACGAAATAACGGCGCGTTGCACACCGAAGATATCGCGCGGCCTCATGATCAGGTCGCGCATGATCGGCGAGGTCATCCGGTAGATCATCCAGGTAAATGTCTTCAGCCCGCGCCGGACTCGCCGCTCGAACGCCCGATTCAGCCGCGGCGCTGCCGACGGGTCACGCAACGCGACATCGATGACATCGACAGCCAATTGCGCGCTGTTCATCGCCAGATACACGCCGCTAGAAAATACCGGGTCGACGAATGCGAACGCGTCGCCGACCATTACGTAGCGATCACCGGCCATGTGATCCGACGTGTATGAATAATTGCCGGTGGCAGTCGCAGGCGCGATCAGCGTCGCATCTTTCACCCGTTCCCACAGCGGCGGGCAGGTTTGCAACGTACGCAGGAAAAATGTCGAGGAATCGGTGTCGCGTGTCTTCAGGTAGTACGGCCAGCATACTGCGCCGACGCTGGTGGTGCCGTCGGCCAGCGGAATGAACCACATCCAGCCGTGCGCGAACCAGTAAATCTCGATGTCGCCCTCGGCGGCACCGGCGTTGCGTTGTGCGCCGCGAAAGTGGCCGTAGAGCGCAGCGCTGGTGTGCTTCGGATTCTTACGCTTGATGCCGAGACGCGACGCCATGAAGGTATCGCGCCCAGTGGCATCGATCAGATAGCGGGCAGTGGCCTCGACCGCGCGACCATCCTCGTGCTGCGCTTCGATCACCACGCGATCGGACTCGAAGCGAACGCTCTTAGCACGGCACTTTTCGATAACTTCAGCGCCGCAGTCGCGCGCATGATTCAACAACGCATGATCGAACTCGGAGCGTCTGACCTGGTACGCGTACTTGGGCACTCCCTCCCACGCGTCCGCAAAGGCAAAGATCTGACTCGCGTTGTGCTCCATCGAGTGAAATTGCACCGCGTTTTTGACGAGACCGACCTCTTTAACCGCGGGCGCGCAACCGAGTTGCTCGAATAGCGGCAGATTCAACGGCAGCAGCGATTCGCCGATATGAAAGCGAGGATGCCGGTCCTTTTCGAGCAGCAGTACGCGCCAGCCCCTTCGCTTTAGTAGTGCAGCCGCGGTTGAACCGGCCGGGCCGCCGCCGATAATTGCGACATCTGCGCTGCGTCGATCGATCAGAGGTGACGGTGCGGCCGGCACCCCGGAGCTATCGGCAGGCGCATCAACAGGGGCATCAGGAGCTGCGTGCATCGCCGGTGAGTGTATCAATCGAACAGCATAGAATGCGCCCCTTTTGACATCCCCGTAACGTGACCAAACGTCTGAATCGCATCGCAATACAGTGGCTGTCCGTGGAGGAACTGGCTGCGTCGCCGCTGTTGCACGATCCGCGCACTCTCGGCATGGCAACGCTGGGTAGTACAGCGCCGCTCGCGGCTGCCGCACACTTGCCGCAGGCGCATCTGCTGACGTCGGTAGCTGAAGGCGGTGGCCCGCTGGTCGAACTGTGGAGCGGACGGTATGAGGCACGTGACGAAGTCATCGGAGCGGCACGCTGCCGCCACAATGGCGAAGTGTTGTTCGCAACCGTCTCGACGCCGGTTTCCGATGCCGAGGACGACGCGCTGGGCGTTGCAACGTACGCCGCGTATCGCTCATTGCTCGGCGCTTTACAGAAAACGGGCTATCCGCATTTGCTGCGCGTGTGGAATTCGATTCCGGACATCAATGTCGACAATGCCGGACTCGAGCGCTATCGGCGGTTCAACCTGCAGCGCTATCGCGCGTATCAAGAGGCGGACCTGCCGACGCACAGCGGCGCACCTGCCGCGTGCGCCCTCGGCAGCTTCGGCGGGCCGCTGGTGTTGTATTGCCTCGCCTCCAGAACGCCGCCCGATGCCATCGAGAATCCGCGCCAGGTCAGTGCGTATCAGTACCCGCGCGAACATGGTCCACGCGCGCCGAATTTTTCGCGTGCCGCCCTGTGGCGCGGCGGCGACGACGCGGCCGACGTGCTGTTCATTTCCGGCACCGCCAGCATCGTCGGCCATCAAACGCAGCATCACGGCGACGTTGAAGCGCAAACGCGCGAAACGCTTGCCAACTTGGAAGCAGTGGTCGAACAAGCGCGTTTGAACGGCGCGCGCAACGTAACGGCGCTCTCCGATCTGCTGCTAAAGGGTTACGTTCGGCATGCGGGTGATCTGATCCGAGTGAAAAGCGTGCTGCGCGAGCACGGACTCGATGTCGATGCGATTGTCTTTGTGCAGGCCGACATTTGCCGCGCCGATCTTCTGATCGAAATCGAAGCGATCGGTCCGGTCGCGGCAGTGCATGCCGGTGAGGGCGAGCCGCCTTACGCCAGGAACAGCCGATACGCGGGGTTGGCTGTCTCGTCCCAGTAACGGTAACCGAGCTCGCCCAGGAAGCGGGTGAAGGCACGACGTTCGCGCGCGGGCATCTGCAAGCCGACCAGCACGCGAGAGTAGTCAGCGCCCTGATTTCGATAGTGAAACATCGAGATGTTCCACCCGGGCGCCATACTGGTCAGAAATTTCATCAGTGCACCCGGCCGCTCCGGAAACTCGAAGCGATAGATCAGTTCGCCGGCCGCCAGCGGGCTTTTGCCGCCGACCATGTAGCGCACATGCTCTGCCGCCAGCTCGTCGTGCGACAAGTCGACCGTCGCGTATCCGTGGCGCCGGAACTGGCGCGCCAGCGTTTGATTGTCGCCTGCGCTCTCGGTGCTGATGCCAACGAACACGTGCGCCACCGATGCATCGGAGATCCGGTAGTTGAACTCGGTGACACTGCGACTGCCCACCAGCGCGCAGAAGCGCTTGAAGCTGCCGCGCTCTTCGGGAATCGTGACTGCGAACAGCGCCTCGCGCTCTTCGCCCACTTCGGTGCGCTCGGCCACAAAGCGCAACCGATCGAAATTCATATTGGCACCGCCGGCGATCGCCACCAACGTCCGGGCTTTCAGCTTCTCGCGCTGCACATACGCCTTCATGCCTGCGATCGCGAGCGCGCCCGCGGGTTCGAGTATCGAGCGCGTGTCCTGAAACACGTCCTTGATGGCGGCGCAAGTCGCGTCGGTATCGACCTGCACGATCTCATCGACGTAGTCACGCACCAGGCCGAACGTATGCTGGCCGACCACGCGCACCGCGGTACCGTCGGAAAACAGCCCCACGTCGTGTAACTGCACACGCCTGCCGGCAGCGAGCGAACGCGCCATCGCATCGGAATCGGCCGACTGCACGCCGATGATCCTGATCTGCGGCGCCAGCGCTTTGATGTAAGCCGCGACACCGGCGATCAAGCCGCCTCCGCCGATCGCCACAAAGATTGCATGGATCGGCCCGTCATCGACCGGATGATGCTGCCGCAGAATTTCCATTGCGATCGTGCCCTGCCCGGCAATCACATCCGGATCGTCAAACGGATGCACGAAAGTGAGCTTGTGCTTGCGCTGCAGCTTTAGCGCGTGCGAATAGGCGTCCGAATACGAGTCGCCGAATAGCACGACTTCGGCGGAGCGCGCTCGCACCGCGTCGACTTTGACTTCCGGCGTCGTGACCGGCATCACGATCAACGCGCGGCATCCCAGCTTTTGCGCGGCCAGCGCTACGCCCTGCGCATGATTGCCGGCAGAAGCCGTGATAACGCCTCGCCTCAGCTGGTCGCGCGAAAGCCGCGCCATCTTGTTGTACGCGCCGCGCAGCTTGAAGCTCTTGATCGGTTGCAGGTCTTCGCGTTTGAGCAGGACTCGGTTACCGAGCCGCGCGGACAAACCAGCCGCCACCTCGAGCGGCGACTCGATCGCCACGTCATAGACGCGCGCAGTCAGGATTCGGCGCAGATATTCCTGAGCGGGCACTCGCAACTCTGCGCTCAAATGCGGCCAATGCGGCGGGTCAATGCGAACCGTCAGCGGCCCAGTATGCCGCGCAGGACGTCGACCGCACTCGGAGCTTTTGGCTCGTCTTTTTTCGTCTCGGCTGACTTTGCTTCAGCTGACGGCGGCGGCGGTGCTCGCTCGGAACCCATGCGCTGAGCGTCCGCGCCCAGCTGCGCCATCGTGGTGGACTTCGTTCGCACACGCACGGCCCACTCGGGCTCCCAGGGTTGCTTCACGTCGGTCGGCCTCGGCGGATGTGCGATGTTGAGTTCTGACCCGTAGGCGATCATGCGCAGCATTGCCCCGCCCGACTTGGCAAAGATGCCTTTCGGGACTACGCATTGCGTGACGGTCGGCTCTAGCAGGACTTTTTCTTTCAACCATTGCTCGACGTTGGCCGGCGATGCGAAGTCCATCAGCCCCATGCCGAACTCGGGCACCTCGGCCGAACTCCAGAACACCGTGTCACCGTCACCGCCTCCGATGGCATTGATGAAGTAGGCGCGGGCGTTGCCCACCGATTGCCAACTTAACTGCAGCGCATCGGCCGTCGTGCCTGTCTGTGTCAGTGCGATCGCCGGCATGAAGTCATTCGCTTGCGACAGCGCAAATTTGAGGCCGGCGGGAACGCCTTCGCCCGACACCGAATGTTCGCCGACCAGCGACGCGTCGCGGGTAAACGAACGGCGGTCCTTGTCGTTGGGCCATAACGCATGGCCGGGCCGTGCTTGCGCTCCGCGATCGGTCGCTGCGCGGCCCTGCATGAAGCCGGCCCACTCCTGCGGGGCGGCGCGAGCAAAGTCGAGCACGCGCGGCTGTCCAGAACGTACAGCCTCGCCGCAGCCCCAGTAGAACAGGATCCGCCCCTTCGGCCGCTCGACTTCAGTCGGATCCGAGCGGCTCGAATCGGTTGGGGTCGGATCGCGCACCACAGGCGGAGGCGGTATCAGAGGCAACGTTGGTGCAAGTCCCGTTACTTGCGGCACGGATTGCACGCCTTCGGTGCCTGCAGGCTTGCGCTGCGTGTGCAGCGCGATATCGACATAGCGACCGGGCAGCATGCCGCGCGTATTGCCGAATGCGTTGTTTCCTGCGCCAACGCCCCTGACGCCGAAGACCTGACCGAGCGCGCCGGCTCCCGGAACCGATCCGAGGTCAGGCATGCCCGGCATCGTCATGGTCGCAACATCCATCCACAGCTGCGCCACCGGCGGCTTGACGACCTGCTGCGACTTGGTTTGCGCGATCGCGCCGCTCGAACTCGTTGCTGCAATCGCGACTGCGATCGCACCCATCACCGGTGCTTTCATGGAAGCCTCTCGATCTCGTTGAAACGGACCGAATTCTGCCAGTAGACGACGCCGTACCATCGGAGTTATGGACAAACCCGTTGCCGAGATGCCGTATGGCCGGCTAACGCCCGATGTCGTACTCAATGCGATCGACAGCACCGGTCTGGTTACTGACGGACGCCAGCTCGCGCTGAACAGCTTTGAAAACCGCGTATTCCAGGTCGGGCTGGAAGACGGAAGCTTTGTCGTCGTCAAGTTCTATCGGCCCGGCCGGTGGTCGGACGCGCAGATATTCGAGGAGCACAGCTTCATCGCGGAGCTCGCGAAGCATGAAGTGCCGGCGGTTCCGGCTCTGTCGATTGCAGGCAAAACGTTGCAGCTCTTCGAAGGTTTTCGCTTTGCCGTGTTCCCGCGCTCTGGTGGCAGAGCACCGAACATGGACGATCGTGACGTGCGCGAATGGCTTGGTCGCTTTCTCGGACGCATCCACGCGATCGGTCGCACAGCCATGTACACCGACCGGCCAGCGCTCGATATCGCAACATTCGGCGTCGAGCCGCGCCGTTACTTGCTCGACGGCGATTGGCTGCCGGCCGAGTTGAAGAGCGTTTACGCCGGCGTTTCACAGCAGGCGCTCGATCTGGTCGCCGCTCAGTACGATCGCGGCGCGTACCACTCGCTGCGGCTGCACGGCGACTGTCACGAAGGCAATGTGCTGTGGACCGATTCGGTGGGCAACGTCGGCCCGCACTTCGTCGACTTCGACGACAGCCGAATGGGGCCGGCAGTGCAGGATTTCTGGATGCTGCTCGGCGCGGGCCGTGCCGAGCAGACCGAGAGGCTCGCCGACCTGCTCGAAGGCTACGAAGATTTCGCCGAGTTCGATCGCCGCGAGCTTGCATTGATCGAGCCGTTGCGAACCCTGCGGCTGATGCATTACTCGGCGTGGATCGCGCGGCGCTGGAACGATCCAGCGTTTCCCGCCGCGTTTCCGTGGTTCAACACGCAGCGCTACTGGGAGGAACGCATTCTCGAATTGCGCGAACAGATTGGGGCGATGCAGGAAGAAGCGCTGATCGTCTGAGTTCTCGTCGATCGGTCGCTACACTTGCGCCCCGAACACGTCACGTGCCCGGGCAAGCAACGATGAACGCCCCGCTGTCCCCTCAATCAGTGCGCACGCAGACCGATACCGAGCAACCGGCGCGGCTGCGCGAGATTCCGTACAACTACACGTCGTTTTCCGATCGCGAGATCGTCATTCGACTGCTGGGCGCTGAAGCGTGGCGCGTGCTCGATGAATTGCGGAGCCAGCGCCGCACCGGACGCTCGGCGCGCATGCTGTACGAGGTGCTCGGCGACATCTGGGTCGTGCGCCGCAATCCGTATCTGCAGGACGATTTGCTCGACAACCCCAGGCGGCGCGCAGCGCTGATCGAGGCGCTGCATCACCGGCTGCGCGAGATCGAGAAGCGGCGCGAGCCCGAAGATGTTGAGCGCGATGCGAAGGTCGGGCAGTTACTGGCCGCTGCGCGCGACGCGGTGCGCGCGTTCGAGGAAGAATTTCGCGCCACCTGGGATCTGCGCAAGAAAGCACGGCGCGCGCTGGCGCGTCACACGCGCAACGACAATGTGCGGTTCGACGGGTATGCGCGCGTAACGCACGTCACCGACGCGACCGATTGGCGCGTCGAGTATCCGTTTGTCGTGCTGCATCCCGATGACGAAGATGAAATACCCGGCCTGGTCCGCGCCTGCATCGAACTCGGCCTGACGATCATTCCGCGCGGCGGCGCGACCGGTTACACCGGCGGAGTGATTCCGCTGACGCCGTTATCGGCGGTGATCAACACAGAAAAGCTTGAGACACTGTCGGAAGTCGAGTCGATCACGCTGCCGGGCGTTGAATGCGCCGGTGCCGACCGTGCTGTCGGGCGCCGGCGTCGTCACGCGCCGAGTCGCCGAAGCCGCCGAGCGCGCGGGCTATGTGTTCGCAGTCGATCCAACGTCGGCCGATGCGTCGTGCGTCGGCGGCAATATCGCGATGAACGCCGGCGGCAAGAAAGCTGTGCTGTGGGGTACTGCGGTCGACAACCTCGCGTGGTGGCGCATGGTCGATCCCGCGGGCAACTGGCTCGAGGTCGAACGCATTGGTCACAACCTCGGCAAGATTCACGACGCGCGCGAGGCGGTGTTCGAGTTGACGTGGAAGGATGGCACGCGATCGGCCGACAAGGCCAAGGTGCTTCGCACCGAACGCCTCGTGATCGCGGGCGCGCAGTTTCGCAAGGTCGGCCTCGGCAAGGATGTCACCGACAAATTCCTGGGCGGCGTGCCGGGCGTGCAAAAGGAAGGTTGCGACGGGCTGATCACATCGGCGCGCTGGATCGTGCACAAGATGCCGCAGCACGTGCGCACCGTGTGCCTCGAATTTTTCGGACAGGCGCACGAAGCAATTCCGTCGATTGTTGAAATCACCGACTACCTCGCGCAGCGTCCTGGCGGAGCCATTCTGGCGGGGCTGGAGCATCTCGATGACCGCTATTTGCGAGCCGTCGGTTACACGACGAAATCGAAACGCGGGAGCTTGCCGAAGATGGCGTTGTTCGGCGATATCGTCGGCGACAGCGACGCCGCGGTCGCGCGCGCGACATCCGAGGTGGTGCGCATGGCCAATGCGCGCGCCGGCGAAGGCTTCGTCGCCGTCAGCGCTGACGCGCGCAAGAAATTCTGGCTCGATCGCGCGAAAACGGCGGCGATCTCGAAGCACACCAACGCATTCAAGCTGAATGAAGACGTCGTCATTCCGTTGCCGAAAATGGGGGAGTACACCGACGCGATCGAGCGCATCAACATCGAGCTCTCGCTCGAGAACAAGATCGAGCTGCTGGACGAGCTTGCCAGGTATTTCGACACCTCGTTTGCGCTTGGAAAAACCGGTGACGCCGAATTCGATCGTCTGCCGCGCGACGAGATCATCGGCGATCGTCTAAGCGAGGCGCGCGAGCTGCTGGCGTACACGCGCGAGCGGTGGAGCTATCTGCTGAATCATCTGGATACGCCGCTCGTGGACGTGCGCACGGAGCTGTCGCGGCTTGGTGTCGTACATCAAGGCGACGGTCGCATCCTCGATCTGCTGCAGGATCACACGATCCGCGCTTCATGGAAGACCGAAGTGCGCGCTCCGCTCCAGCGGATCTTCTCAGGCGATGCATTCGCTCCGGTGCTTGCGGAAGTGAATGCGATTCACAAGCGTGTGCTGCGCGGCCGTGTTTTCGTCGCGCTGCACATGCATGCCGGGGACGGCAACGTTCATACCAACATCCCGGTCAACTCCGACAACTACGTGATGCTGCAGCGGGCGAACGCCGCGGTGGCTCGCATCATGCAGATCGCGCGCGACTTGGGCGGCGTGATCTCGGGTGAGCACGGCATCGGCATCACGAAGCTCGAGTTTCTGACCGACGACGAGACTTCCGGTTTCCGCCGCTATAAGAACGCGATCGATCCCGAAGGCCGATTCAACAAGGGCAAGCTGATGCCGGGCGCGGACATGTCGAACGCGTATACGCCGAGCTTCGGGCTGATGGGCCACGAGTCGCTGATCATGCAGCAGAGCGATATCGCGAGCATTGCCGATGCGATCAAGGACTGCCTGCGGTGCGGCAAGTGCAAGCCGGTGTGCACGACGCACGTGCCGCGCGCGAACCTGCTGTATTCACCGCGCGACAAGATTCTGGCGACCTCGCTGCTGATCGAAGCGTTCTCTGTACGAAGAACAGACACGGCGCGGCATCTCGATCAAGCATTGGGACGAATTTTCCGATGTCGCCGATCACTGCACCGTGTGCCACAAGTGCGAATCGCCGTGTCCGGTGGACATCGACTTCGGCGATGTCTCGATGGCGATGCGCGATCTGCTGCGCCGGATGGGGAAGAAGAAGTTCAACGCGGGCGCGGCAGCGTCGATGTTTTTCCTGAACGCGACCAATCCGCAGACGATCAAGGTTGCACGCACCGTGATGCTCGAATGGGGCTACAAGGCGCAGCGCTTCGGCAACCAGTTTTTCAGGTTGGCGGCAGCGCTGCAGGTTCGTCATCCGCCGGCCACCACCGGCGGTACGCCGAAGATCGCCGAACAGGTGATTCACTTCGTCAACAAGAAGATGCCTGGCGATCTGCCCAAAAAAACGGCGCGTGCGCTGCTCGATATCGAAGACTCTCGCTACGTGCCGATCATCCGCGATCCGCAGAAAACCACCAGCGAAACCGAGGCTGTGTTTTATTTTCCCGGCTGCGGCTCCGAGCGGTTGTTCTCGCAAGTAGGGCTCGCGACGCAGGCGATGCTATGGCACGCCGGCGTGCAGACGGTGTTGCCGCCGGGATATCTTGTGCTGCGGTTATCCGCAGCGCGGCGCCGGGCAGTTCGACAAGGCAGAAAAGATCATCACCGACAATCGGGTGCTGTTTCATCGGGTCGCCAACACGCTGAACTATCTGGACATCAAGACGGTGGTGGTCAGCTGCGGCACCTGCTACGACCAGCTGCAGGGCTACAAATTCGAGGAGATTTTCCCCGGCAGCCGCATCATCGATATTCACGAGTATCTGCTCGAGAAGAACATCCACATCGAAGGCATCACCGGCGTGCGCTACATGTATCACGACCCCTGCCACACGCCGATGAAGCTGCAGGCGCCGCTGAAAACGGTTAACGCGCTGGTCAAGACAGTGGATAACGTGGCCATTGAGAACAACGACCGCTGCTGCGGCGAATCGGGCACGTTTGCAATCGCACGACCCGATGTTGCCACCCAGGTTCGATTCCGCAAGGAGCGCGAAGTACGCGCCGGCGCCGACAAGCTGCGCGCCGATGGCTTCGACGGCGAAGTCAAGGTGCTGACTTCGTGCCCGTCGTGTCTGCAGGGACTGAAGCGCTACAACCACGATGCCGACATCGACGCCGATTACATCGTCGTTGAAATAGCTAGACACTTGCTAGGGCCCAACTGGCTACCGGACTATGTACGTAAGGCAAATAGCGGCGGGATTGAGCGCGTGCTGGTCTAGTGAGCGAAATGTGATTCAGGAAGGGGTTGAATGAAACTCGCCGACTGCGAGCTATGTAAGAGCGACGGCGGCACGATCGTGATCGCCAACGAATGGTTGCGCATCACACTGGTGGATGAGCCAGACTATCCAGGCTATGTGCGCGTTATCTGGAACGATCATGTGCGCGAGATGAGCGAGCTCGCAGACAAAGAGCGCCAGCGGCTGATGAAGACGGTTTTCGCAGTTGAATCGGCGCAGCGCGAGGTGTTGGAGCCGCACAAGATCAACCTCGCCAGTTTGGGCAACATGACGCCGCACCTGCACTGGCACGTGATCGCCCGCTTTGCCGACGATCTGCATTTTCCGCAGCCGGTGTGGGGCGCGCCGCAGCGCACGCCGGACGATCAGACGCTGCAAGCGCGGCGCGCATTGATCGATCGGCTGCGCGAAGTGATCGCGGAAAAGGTTTCGCGGGTCAAGTAGTACGAACCAGCCGTAGTACGAACCCGATTCTGATGCCCGAAGCGTTCATCGTCGACGCCGTGCGCACAGCAGGCGCACGCAAGGGCGGCCGCCTGGCTGGCTGGCATCCGGCCGATCTCGCCGCCGCGGTGCTCGACGCGTTAGTGGCGCGCACGGGCATCGATCCTGCGGCGATCGACGACGTGATCATGGGCTGCGTCGGGCAGGCTGGCGAGCAGTCCAACAACATCGCGCGCAACGCCGTGCTCGCGTCGCGCCTGCCGGAGTCGGTGCCCGGCACCTCGGTCGACCGGCAATGTGGCTCGTCGCAGCAGGCGCTCCATTTTGCCGCGCAAGCGGTGATGGCTGGCACGATGGACGCGGTCATCGCCGCCGGCGTCGAGAGCATGACGCGTGTGCCGATCGGCATGCCTGCAACGCTGCCTTTCAAGCACGGGTTCGGGAGCTACATGAGCCCCGCTATGCAGGCGCGCTATCCACACATCCAATTCAGCCAGTTTGCTGGCGCGGAGATGCTTGCCGCGAAGTACGGGCTGAGCAGGGACGCGCTCGACGACTATGCATTGCGCAGCCATCAGCGTGCGAGCGAAGCAACGCAAGCCGGCCACTTCGCTAACGAGATCGTGCCGCTGCCGGTGCGCGCGGAAGACGGCGCGCCGACCGGCGAGACGCACGAAGATCGATGAAGGCATCCGCTTCGACGCCACGCGCGAGGGCATCGCCGCGGTCAAGCTGCTACACGAAGGCGGGCGGCTGACTGCAGCCACCGCGAGCCAGATCTGCGACGGCGCAGCAGCGCTTCTGATCGTCAACGAACGCGGGCTGAAACTGCTGGGCCAATCGGCGAGGCCTCTGGCACGCGTGCGTCAGATGACCGTGCTCGGCCATGATCCGGTGATCATGCTGGAGGCGCCGATTCCCGCAACGCCGATCGCACTCCGCAAGGCCGGCCTGCAACTGGCTGATATCGATCTGTTCGAAGTCAACGAAGCCTTCGCATCGGTGCCACTGGCGTGGCTGCAGGCGACCGGTGCCGACCCCGCGCGGCTGAACGCGTCCGGCGGCGCCATTGCTCTGGGGCACCCGCTCGGCGCTTCCGGCGCGAAGCTGATGACCACGCTGGTGCACGCACTGCGCCGCACCGGCAAGCGCTACGGCCTGCAGACGATGTGCGAGGGCGGTGGGTTGGCGAATGTGACGATTGTCGAGCGGTTGTAGTCGGCGCAACGCCAGTTATGGGTTGCGAGAATTTCTTGATGGCAGCTCTCGACCCGAAGCCGCCGTTTGGTCTGAGCGACAAGCAGCGATTCAAACTGGATAAGCGGCCAGTCGCCGTAATCGGCCGAGCCCGGCGCGTCGAGGCAGAGATAAATTTCGATCGACGGTATCTCGTTCCGTGCTGCAGAGCCTGGAAAGTGGCGCTAGGTCGGATGGCGCACGCGCAGGCTCGGCCGCGGCACGGCGACATACGGCTTGTGATTGCCTGCCTGGTCAAACATCGACTCGAGCCGCGATAGTGCCGCTAGAAGACCCATCAGCTCCTCCACCTGGGAAGCGCTCAGGACCTTCTCGGAAGCTGCTACGTAGTGTTGCGGTCTTTTGCGACCTTCCAGTGGAGCAGCGCTGCGAGATACATCGATCTGTTTTTTCAGAGGCAGCGTATGGCGGTCCAGACCGGCTGAAAAGGCGAAACAGTCGATCTGCTCTCGCAGTGAGATGAGCAGCCGGTTGAACCGAACCCAGCGGTGTTCTGACCATCCTCGGCTGTCCTCGTTGGCGAACCTTTTCACAAACTCTTCCGCCGCCGGTTTCCCATAGTGCTTTGCCAGATCAAGAATTTCTTTCCCCGACATCTTGATATTGACTCCACCTTCTCCTTTCTTTAGAAGAACGCGGACCACGCGATCGCGGACACCGGGCATCCGCATCATCGTCATATCGTTCCAGTGCCAGGTCGCCATCCAAAGGCTCAACAGGAATCCTTTCAGCCGCTTCAGAGGTCCCTTGGATTCGGCGAAGCGGTCCCAGGTATCGCCCGCTCCTTGGTAATGTCTACTGGGTAGCCATACGTCTTTTTTTTCCCCGTCTTTTTTTTCCCCGTCTTTTTTTTTCCCGATCCAATATTTGCCGCGGGTCTGAAGCGAAATCCCGAACGTCGGCCATTTCGGCAAGAAGCTGTCGAACAGGTGAATCGGGAAGTTGGAACACAGACCGCCGTCGGACAGCCAGCATTCAGCGAGCTTGCGTTCGTCCTTCTCCTTCGGCTCGTAGTCGATCGCCCACAGCGGCACGGCTGAAATCAGCACAGGAAAACTTAGGGCGAGCCGCGCGGCAACGGCGATTGGCAGATGTTCGCGCGCAAGTTCGAGGTATTCCTCGGGGTTGTTGATTGCGTCGGGATCGGAACAGTTCTGCGGACGATAGGGCCGCGCGTATGCAAGCAGATGCCGCAGTATCGGCTCCGGAAAATAGATCGCCATCTGCTTGATCTGGAAAAACAGGCGCCCCATGTCGTCGGCTGCTTCGAGTGGAAAGCGATACGGCCGGCCGTGGGCGAGATTGGTGGCGTAGATCTCGAGATTGATCGAGCGTCGAGCGGTTTCACTGCCCGTGTAGCCGAGCGCGTCGGTCGCGGCGCCCGGAGCGTCCCAGAGATCCTTGAAGGTCAGCGGCGGATCGGTCACTTCGCGCCCGGCGGCCGTTTGGATACCAAAATGCAGGAACCCTGCAAGGTCCGTGTCTTTAGCACCGGAGCGTTTGCCCTTGGGTTCGACCTTTGGATCGGTGGGCTGTTCTTTCGGATCGGGAAGTTGTTCCTGCGCGCGCGCGGCTTCCTCTTCGGACCAGCCGCGGCATAGGCCGAACCCATTGGGAACCAGACCGAACAACACGTCCCAGGCGAGGCCCCCGAGCAATGCCAGCGCGGTCGAAAGCGTGAGCGCCATCAGCAACGCGACGATCCACGAGCCCATCGCGACCCAATGCAGTGCAGCGCTCGGAATATCCGGCGCTGTCAAGCCGAGCGCCGTCAGCACGAGCGGCCCTAGCACCAATGCGGCGGTCACCAGCGCAGCGACGAAAACGAAGGCCCAGTACTGCCGGAGCGCTGCCACGAGGCCGTAGATATATCGCCGAGGAGCCGCGTCGTAGCCAAGCGTGGCGAGGAAGATCTCGAAGAGCCGGCGCGTTCGCTTATGCGGCTTGAACATACTGCGCAGCTTTGTATTGCCTGCGATATCCTCCTCCGCCAGCAGATCCGGCAAGCTGGCAAGCCACGCAAAGCCTTCTGTGGAACCACCGCGTCGCCTGTATTCGGCCGCCGCGGTCAACGCGGCGGCGAAGGCGCCGATCGAGCTGCCACCGATGCCCGTGAAGCGGTAGTGCTTCGCCAGTTCCGCCACGGCGGACGCATAGATGATCCCGCTGGTGACGCCGCCTTCCATGACGACGTCGCAGAAGCGATCATCTGGCGGATCAAAGCTCGCGGTCGTTGCGGTCGCGGCTTGCGCTTCGCCTTCGCTTGGTTGCATTCGCCTTACGGGCCGCGGCGAAGCGGCCGGCTGCGCACCTGCGACATGTGCGTCTCGATGCCCGCGATTTCACGCAGCGCATCGCGGCTCGGAAACAGCGCATAAAACGACCCGTGGGTTGTCACGAACGGTTCAAGGCCACGCAGCCCGATGGCGCCGCCGGACCGCGGGATGTAGAACATCGAAGCGGAGTCTTCGTTACTGCCGACCAATGGATCCTTCGCGTCGCCGTGGCTCGGCGGTCCCATTGGCATCTTCTCCATCCACTCCGACATCACGTGCTCGAATTGGTCCTCGATGCTGGCGCAGAAGAACAGGCCGATCAGTCCGCGTTGTTCCTCGGGGGCGTCAGCGTAGATCTGGCCATAGGGGATGCCGCGGCGGAACAACGGGCGGCGCCGCAGTGGCAGGACCGGATCGCCGCGCGGACTCGAGCGGCGGATGTGAGCGCCGAACGGACAACCAAAGCCCCGTTTGTCGTCCTGAAAGTCAAACTCGCTGTCCGCCTGCAACTCCTCCCATGTCGGCTCCGGCGGTTCGGAGTCCACCTCAGGCACGACGCGCGCCCCGTTCGGCCAGCGCCCGCACAGTTTCGCCTTCAGATACTCGACCGACACCTGATATTCGGCGGCCGCTTTTCGGAGGAGAGCTGTCCAATCGGTCCTCGTGCTGTTCCATCTTGCGCACGACGGCAAAGCTGCCGTTGCGGAAGAAGCCGGCGACCTCCACGGGCGTGTTGTCGTCGGCCCAGCGGTTGAAGTTTTCGTCGTTCGGATAGCCGAGCAGCAATTCTCCAGCGCTATGGCAAGGCTTGCCACCCTTCGACGAGGCGCCGGCGATGACCGGCCGCGCAATGTTGTCGCGGAAGCCGAAATGAACCGTCCGGTGCTTGCTGTCGGTGGACAGATGCGCAGCGGGCAACCAGTCCGATTCGTCCCAGCCATCGAATCCCTCCTGCGCCCCGGGCAGCGATGCCAGCTCGCGTGCAATCCTTATGGCGAGATTCGCGCTGACCGCGTGGCTTGAAATCAGCACGTGGGCGTTGTCCCACTTGAACACCCGGTCCCAACGCTCGGCAGCGCTCTCGCCGAAATCCCCCAGGTGACCGCGCGGCGCGAGCCGGAGCGCCTTGGCGGAAGGCGGGCGCCTTGACCGCGAGTTCCTTGAGATAGCGCTCGGACAATTCAAGCGCCTCGAGACCGCGATACGTGAAGCCGACGTTGATAGCCTCGTCGGCGCGCGCGCGGTCGCTGAAAGTCAGATCCTTGCGCTGAAGCAGT
>CAWGRF010000005.1:0-40961 GCA_963824935.1 uncultured beta proteobacterium
CGCATCTCTGCATGCGCGGGCCGATGTCGAGAGCTGCTTTAACCGCCGATAAATCGGATTGTCAGTCGAAGAGATCCGCATCTTCTTCGACCAGTATGCGCACGGGGGCGAAGGTGCGTCGATGCAGGATGCAGGGACCAAGCGCTTGCAGGCGCTCGCAGTGCTCGGGGGTCGCGTAGCCCATGTGCTGCGCGAAGCCGTAGCCGGGGTGCACGGCGTCGAACGCTCGCATCATTCGATCGCGGGCGGTCTTGGCGAGGATCGATGCGGCGGAGATCGCGGGCTCGAGTGCGTCGCCCGCGATGATGGCGCGGCCCGGGAACGGCAGGCGCGGCATCTGGTTGCCGTCGACCAGCGCGTATGCGGGCGTGACCGTCAGCGCATCGACGGCGCGGCGCATCGCGAGCAGTCTTGCTTGCAGGATGTTGATCGATGTCGATTTCGTCGACGCTGGCTTCGGCGACCGCCCACGCGATGGCGCGCTCGCGGATGCGCTTGGCGAGTTGTTCGCGCCGCTCGGGCTTCAGCACTTTGGAATCGCGCAGGCCGTAGATGCGGCGCTTCGGATCGAGGATCACGGCGGCGGCGACGACCGGGCCGGCTAGCGGACCGCAGCCCTGCCTCGTCGATGCCGCAGATCAGGCCGCTCGCGAGCGCGGTTTGCTCGAACAGATCGCCGGTGAAAGGCTTGCGACGGCGCAGCGTGATGCGGAAACGACGCACCTTCATTGCGCGACCTCGAAGATGGAGTCGGCTACGAGCCGTGCGGTATCGCGCTTCAGCGACTGGTGCATCTCGGCGAAGCGCGCCGCCGTGCGCTCGCGGCGCGTGGGGTCATGCAGCCAATCGAGCACCGCTCGTGCGAGCGCGGCTGGCGTCGCGGCTTCCTGTATCAGCTCGGGCACGACGAACTCGCCTGCCAGGATGTTGGGCAGGCCGACATACGGAATCGAGCCCTTGCGCCGCATGATCCACGCGGACAGCGGCGGCATCTTGTACGAGATCACCATCGGGCGCTTGAACAACGCGGCTTCGAGCGTCGCGGTGCCGCTGGCCACCAGTACCACATCGGCGGCTTCGAGGCAGTCGTGCGAGCGGCCATTGACGATGTTCACGTGCGCGGAAAGATTGGAGTATGCCGCGATCATCCGCTCGATGGTGGCGCGCAAGCTCGCGTCTGCCGCCGGCAGCACAAAACGGATCGACGGCTGCTCGGAGGCGAGCTGCGCCATCGCAGCGACGAAGGACGGGCCGATGTAGCGCACTTCGTCCGCGCGCGAGCCGGGCAGCACCGCGATCCATGGGCCTTCCTCTTGCAATCCGAGTCGCCGCCGCGCGGCGGCCGCATCGGGGATCATCGGAATCATGCCGGCGAGCGGATGACCGACGTAGCTCGCGGGGACGCCGGCGTCGTCGTAAATCTTTTGCTCGAACGGGAAAATGAGCAGCATGCGATCGACCGCTCGCGCGATCTGCTTGATACGTTCGCCGCGCCATGCCCAAATCGACGGGCTGACGAATTGCACCGTGCGAACGCCCTGCCCGCGTAGTTGTTCTTCGAGCGTCAGATTGAAATCCGGCGCGTCGACACCGACGAACACCTGCGGCTTCGTCGCAATGACGCGCTCTCGCACACTGTTGCGTAGACGCAGCAGCCGCGGCAGATGACGCAGCACTTCGACGTAGCCGCGCACTGAAAGCTCGCGCACATGGTGCCAGGGGTCGAATCCTGCGGCAATCATGCGGTCGCCACCGATACCCACACAGCGCAAATCGGGTGCGCGCTGCAGCACTTCGGAGATGACGGGCGCTGCAAGTAGATCGCCGGATGCTTCGCCCGCCACGAACGCGATCGTGCGCTCGCCCTGCATCAACGGACGATGCCGCGCTGCGAGTTCTGCACGAATTCTTTCAGCATGTCGATCGCTGCGGCCGAAGGCGGATTCTCTTCGGCGAGCGCGCCGAGCGCGGTGACTGCGCCGGCGACGGTCAATCCATCTCGATACAGCGTCTTGTAAGCGCGACGCAGCAGGTTGATCGTCTCGGCATCCATACCGCGGCGTTTCAGTCCCTCGGAATTGATGCCGTGCGGCTCAGCGGGGTTGCCGCTGCAGATCACGTACGGCGGAACGTCGCGCAGCACGATCGATCCGCCGGCGGTCATCGCGTGC
Organism: uncultured beta proteobacterium; assembly: GCA_963824935.1. Taxonomy (GTDB): domain Bacteria; phylum Pseudomonadota; class Gammaproteobacteria; order Burkholderiales; family Burkholderiaceae_F; genus JACCZX01. Next base: position 2,172 of record CAWGRF010000005.1, read on the forward strand.
ACGCCCACAGAGCAGAACTGATGCACCGCTGTCATGCCGCCCAGGATGACCCAGTCGCCCAAGGTCACATGGCCGGCGAGCGTCGCGTTGTTGGCGAGGATCGTGTGATCGCCGATGATGCAATCGTGCGCGATGTGCACTGTCGCCATGATCCAGTTATCGGACCCGATGCGGGTCCTGCCTCCGCCGCCAGCGGTACCGATGCTGAATGTGCACGACTCTCGCACCGTGTTGTCGTGGCCGATGACGAGCTCGGTCTCTTCGCCCGCGTACTTCTTGTCCTGAGGTACGCCGCCGATCGCACAGAACGAAAAGAAGTGATTGTTGCGACCGATCGTCGTACGCCCGCCGATCACGACGTGCGACTCGAGCTTCGAGCCGGCGCCGATCGTCACGCGGGGGCCGATCACACAATATGGACCGATCGTTACGTCGTCCGCGATCTCCGCCGCGGGATCGATTACTGCAGACGCATGCGCGCGCAACTAACGCACCTCGCGTGATTCGTTGCCGCGCTTCTGGTTCCCATTCCGATACGCGCACATCAGCTCACCTTCGGCTACGACGGCGCCGTCGACCAGCGCACGCGTCCTGAACTTGCCGATGCCGCGCATCACGCGAATCAGATCTGCTTCGAGCCGCAGTTGGTCGCCCGGTGTCACCGGCCGTTTGAAGCGTGCGGCGTCGATGCCCGCGAAGTAGAACAGCGTGCCGTCGCCCGGCTGCAGGTTCAGGGTCCGATGCGCCAGGATAGCGGCGACCTGTGCGAGCGCTTCGATGATCAGCACGCCCGGCATTACGGGCGTTCCGGGAAAGTGACCTCCGAAATACGGCTCGTTGATCGTTACATTTTTCACGCCGACGATGCGCACGCCCGGCTCGATCTCGAGCACGCGATCGACCATCACGAATGGATAGCGATGCGGCAGGACCTGCAGGATCTGCTGGATATCCATCACTTCACTTTTCCGCCGGCCGATTCGGAAGCTGCGCGTTCGGACTCGAGGTGGCGCACCCGGTCGCGCAATTCGCTCAGGTTTCGAAGCACAGCTGCGGTGCGTTCCCATTCGCGATGCTTCATCAGCGGGAAGAACGCCGTGTAATGGCCAGCTTCCGCTATTGAGCTGTTGACCAGGGTTCCCGGCCCGATATCCGTGCCGTCCGCGATCGTTAAGTGCCCGGCGATCATCGCCGCGCCACCGATACGGCAGCCGCGACCGATCTTCGCGCTACCGGCGATCCCGACACATCCGGCGATCACCGTGTGCGCACCGATCACGCAGTTGTGCGCAACCTGAATCAGATTGTCCAGCTTGACGCCATCTTCGATGATCGTGTCACCCATCGTGCCGCGATCGATCGCCGTGTTGGCGCCGATTTCGACGTCGTCGCCGATGATCACCGCGCCGATCTGTGGAATCTTGATCCATCGGCCGTCGAGCGGAGCAAAACCGAAGCCGTCGCTGCCGATCACCGCGCCGCTGTTAACGATGCCGCGGTTGCCGATCTTGCAATCGTCCAGCAAAACTGCGCGCGGATGAATCCGCGTGTCATCGCCGACGGCAGCACGCGCACCGATCGTGGCTCCGGCGCCAATCCACGCTCGCGCGCCAATCGCTGCGCCCTCGCCGATGGTTGCACCGGCATCGACTCTAGCCGATGCATCGATGCGGGCGTCTTCGGCCACTTGCGCGCCGCGCGCGACGCCGGCCGCTACCGGTACGTTCGGCTTCAGAATCTGCGCGCCGTATGCGAACCACGCATACGGTTGTTCGCACACCGCCATCGCAGGCAAGGACGAGGATCGTGACTGCAGCGCGGCCCGATCGGCGGCACTGAGCGCAATCGCACCCGCACGCGTGGCCAATGCATCACTGCGGTAGAGCGGATTGGCCAGAAACGTGAGGTCGGATGCTTCTGCTGACGAGAGTGCCGCGACCCCGCTCAACTTCACGTCGCCAGCGCCGACGATGGTTGCCTGCAAACGACCGGCGGAGCGCTCCGCTACCGCGGCGGTCAATTCGGCCAGCGACACACTGACCGCTGCCATCACTGGCTATCGGGCGGCGTTGAGCGCCCGCAGTACTCGCTCGGTAATGTCGATGCGGGGATTGAAGTACACCGCTTCCTGCACGATCAAGTCGAACTTTTCCTGCTCGGCGATCTGCCGGATGATGCGATTGCTGCGCTCGACCAAGCCCTGCATTTCTTCGTTGCGGCGCTGATTGAAGTCTTCATTCAGCTCGCGTCGCTTGCGCTGAAATTCGCGATCTGCTTCGGCCAGCTCGCGCTGCCGGCGAGCGCGATCGGTTTCGGTCATCACCGGCGAATCTTTTTCGAAGCGCTCCGCATTCGCCTTCAGGCGAGTACCCATGTCTTCGACTTCCTTCTGGCGCTTCGAGAATTCAGCTTCGAGCTTTTGGCTGGCTGCTCGCGCTGGCGTCGACTCACGCAGAAGCCGCTCGGGATTGACCACTCCGATCTTGAGTTCCTGTGCCCACGCCAGCGGCGCCGCTGCAATCAGCGTGGCGGCAACCGCCACTCTGAACAAATCGCGCCACACTTGAAACATGCTATGCCTCCTCGGAAGCGAGCGATTCTCTCACATCAAAACCCGGTTCCGATCTGGAACTGAAAGCGCTGTATCCGATCTTGGGGTTCGCGATTGAGCGGGTACGCGTACGAGAGTTTCAAAGGACCCAGCGGTGAGATCCACGCGATGCCGATGCCGACCGAATAGCGCAAATCACCAAGGCTAGTCTTCTGATCCTCGTACACGGGCCGGCCGTTGACGATGACAAAATTGCCGTTCGCATCACGGCTCGGTTCAAGCCCCCATACCTGGCCGGCATCGGCGAACATCAGAGCGCGCAGAGTGCGATCGGCCCCGGGTATTGGAACGTAAGCCTCAAGCGAGAAATTTAGGCGCCGATTGCCGCCGAGCGGGCTGTCGTCGATATCGCGCGGGCCAAGGCTGCCCGTCTCGAAACCGCGCACGCTGCCGATGCCGCCGACGTAGTAGTTCTTGAAAAATGGGAACGCGTCGCCGCTGTAGCCATCGCCATATCCGATCTCAGCGTTAAATCCGAGCGTGACGCGGGGGAAGATCTGGAAGAACTGCTGAATCTGGTAATTCAGCCGGTAGTACTGCAGGTCCAGCACCGGCAGGCCGATTTCGCTGAACGCGCGCTGATACCTGCCGCGCGTGGGCACCAGCAGGTTATCGCGATCGTCGCGCGACCAGCCGACCGTGAGCGCCAGTGAATCGGATTGCGAGCCGAACTCCTCGACATACTCAACGTACCTCAAAGGCGAAAACGGTGTCAGCTCAATTTCGGTGTCCTCATAGCGCAGCCCGAAAAAGACGCGATCGAACTCGGTAAATGGCACGCCGTAAACCAGACCCGCGCCCTTCGTTGAATAACCGACGCTCGACAAGCCGAGTTCGGCCAGATCGGACTTGCGGTAAAAGAGCTCGGTCGAGCGGCTGATGCCTTCCGTCGTGACGTACGGATCGGTATGCGCCAGCGCGATGACACGATTCGCTTTGCTGGTGTTGACCTCAAGCGACAGCGCATTGCCGGAGCCGAACAGGTTTTGTTGCGAGATACCCGCAGACAGGACCAGCCCTTCGGCACTGGAGTAACCCGCGCCGAGCTGAATGTTGCCGGTTGCGCGCTCTTTGACGGTGATGTTGACATCGACCTGGTCGGGCGCTGTCGGCACCGCCGGTGTCTCAATATTGACCGACTCGAAAAATCCCAACCGATCGATTCGATCGCGTGACAGCCGCACGCGGTCAGAATCGAACCAAGCGCTTTCGTACTGCCTGACCTCCCGCCGAACGACTTCGTCGCGCGTGCGTGTGTTGCCGGCGATATTCACGCGGCGGACATAGACGCGGCGCCCGGGGTCGACCACGATCGTGAACGCCACCTGCCGCTTCTCACGGTCGGCTTCGGGATTCGGGTTCGCACTTGCGAATGCATATCCGAGCGCGCTCAACCGGTCGGTGACTCGCTTCGCGCTCGCGTTGATCCTCTCGGCGCTGAAGACTTCACCGGCTCTGACATCGATAAGCGGCTCCAGCTCTTCTTCAAGCCCGAGCATTTCACCCGACAGCTTGACCCCGGAGACCGTATAGCGCTCGCCTTCGGTGACTGTCACCGAGACGAAGATATCGCGCTTGTCCGGGCTGATCGATACCTGCACCGAATCGATCTTGAAATCGAGATAGCCGCGATTCAGGTAATACGAGCGCAACGTTTCCAGATCAGCCGACAGTTTCTGCCGCGAATACTGATCGCGTTTGGTGTACCAGGAGAGCCAATTCGGAGTGGAAAGCTCCATCTGGCTGCGCAACACGCCTTCGCTGAACACTGTATTGCCAGTGAACGCGATCGAGCGAATGCGCGAGATCTCGCCTTCGCTGACTGCGACTGATACGTTGACCCGGTTGCGCTCGATCGGCGTTACCGTGGTTTTGACGTCGACTCCATACAGGCCGCGCGATAGATACTGACGACGCAGCTCTTGCTCGGCGCGCTCGAGCAGTGAGCGATCGAAGATTCTTCCTTCGGCCAGCCCGACGTCGCGCAGCGATTTAAGCACGTTATCTTTGTCGAACTCGGTGACACCTGTCAGATCGATCGCCGAGATCGCAGGACGCTCATCGACGATTACGACCAGCACGTCGCCGTCGACCTCGAGGCGCACGTCCTTGAACAAACCGCTGGCGTACAGCGCCCGAATCGCCTGCGTGCCGCGCTCTGGATCGAAGCGATCACCGACGCGAATCGGCAGGTAGGAAAAGACGGTGCCGGCTTCGGTGCGCTGCACTCCTTCGACGCGGATGTCGCGCACGACGAATTCCTGTGCGGACGCGCTAACGCACCAGGTAGCGACAACGGCAGCTGTCAAGCGACGCAGGACCGGACGCAAGGTTGCAGGCATGCTGCGCCGGTACGTACCGCGGCGATTCAAGTTTCTGTCCCCGTCTGAATTTTTCTAGAGGAATTCAGGAAAGCAGCCGCAATAAGTCGTTGTACAGCGCCAGCGCGGTTAGCAGTCCAAGCAGTGCAACACCAGCGCGCTGCCCCCACTCGACTATCCAATCTGCAGGTGGGCTACCCTTGAAAATCTCGATCAGATAATACAGTAGGTGTCCGCCATCGAGCATCGGTATCGGCAACAGGTTTAGCACTGCAAGGCTGATCGATACCAGTGCGAGAAAGCCCAGGAACGCAGCGAGTCCGATGCGCGCGGTCTGCCCCGCGTAATCGGCAATCGTCACTGGTCCTGACAGGTTCTTCCATGATGCTTCGCCGGTGATCATCTTGCCGAGCATCTTCAGCGAGAACACCGCGGTGTCGGCCGTCCTTTCGACCGCACGCGGAATACTTTCGAGCGCGCCGTATTGCACCTTGATCAGCGGCAAGCGATCGCTCAACTCGGCGCCGATGCGCCCGAATGAATTGCCACCCTCGGTGACGCGTGCCGGCGTCACTTGCAAGCGCACGGCCTTATCTTCGCGCTCGATGCCGAGCTCGATCGGTCGCTCGGCTGACGCTCGAATCAACGTACGCAGCCGATCGGCCGAACCGATCGGCTCGCCATTGACCGCCACGATCCTGTCACCGCTGCGCAGACCGGCCTGCGCGGCAGCGCTTCCCTCGCTGACTGCGCCAATCCGTGTCGGCCCGCTGTACAAAACGAAACCGAGCCGCCCGATCAGATCGCCATCGAGATCCTCGGGTGTTAGCGGCGTTTGGATTCAAGGTCAACGAGCGGCGCTGCTTATCGCTGCCTTCCACTTCGAGCTCAATCGGTTCCGTTGAAACAGCGCGCTGCAGCAACAACCAGCGCAACTCATTCCACGAACGCACAGGATGTCCGGCCACCTCCATCACCATATCGCCCGCCGTCAGACCAGCGCGCGCCGCAGCGCTGGTCGGAGCAGGCGTGCCGACGACGGCGCTCGGTTCAAACACACCGACGACGCTCAGAAACCAGTACACCGCTACGGCAAGTAACAAATTGGCCACGGGACCTGCGAGCACGATCGCGATGCGCTTGAGCACCGGTTGCCGATTGAACGCGCGCGGCAGATCGGCCGCCGCGATCGGCTGGCACTCGGGATCGCGCTCGTCGAGCATCCGCACATAGCCGCCCAGCGGGACTGCGGCGACGACCCATTCGGTGCGATCTGCGCCGCGCACCCAGCGCGCAAGCGGACGCCCAAAGCCGATCGAAAAGCGCAATACCTTGACGCCCGATTTTTTTGCGACCCAATAGTGGCCGAACTCGTGGATCACGATCAGGATGCCGAGCGTGACCAGAAATGCGAGGATCGTCGTCAAGAAGTTCATAAGATCAAACTCTGGCCATCACAAGCTCGCTCGCACGTTCGCGCGCTTCGCGATCGATGTGCAGAACGTCATCGACATTGTCGGGCGCCGTCGGATCGTAGCTTTCGAGCATGCGTTCTATGGTCGGTGCGATCTCTGTGAAACGCAGCCGCTGTTCGAGAAACGCTTGGACCGCAATTTCGTTGGCCGCGTTCAACACGACGCTTGCCGCTCCGCCACGTTTCAGCGATGCGTACGCGTAATCGAGGCATCGAAAGCGCTGTCGATCAGGCGTCTCGAAGGTCAGCGCCCCCAGGCTTGCGAAGTCAAGCCGGCGCGCCCCACTGGCGATGCGCTCGGGCCAGGCTAACGCGTACGCCAGCGGCGTCCGCATATCGGGCGTTCCCATTTGCGCCAGGACCGAGCCATCGGCGAACTCCACCATCGAATGGATAACGCTCTGCGGATGAATCACGATATCGATGCGATCGGCTGGTATGCCGAACAGCCAGCTCGCTTCGATCACTTCGAGGCCCTTGTTCATCAGCGTGGCCGAATCAACCGAGATCTTGCGGCCCATTACCCACTTCGGATGCGCGCAGGCTTCGTCCGGTGTCACGGCATCGAGGTCGTCGCGCTTCAAGAATGGACCACCCGAGGCCGTCAAGATCAGCCGCGCGCCGGCGCGCTCGGATTCGCGCACTCCCGCCAGACACTGGTGAATTGCGTTGTGCTCGCTATCGACCGGCAGCAACGCGCCGCCGCCCCGCTGCACCGCGGCCATTAGCAGCGCACCCGCGCACACGATCGCCTCTTTGTTGGCCAACAGCAATCGCTTGCCCGCCTCGGCCGCAGCCAACGCAGGCTCAAGCCCGGCAGCGCCGACAATCGCCCCCAGCACCGTGTCGCAGTCCGGCGTTTGCGCCGCTTCGAGCAGCGCACGCCGTCCCGCACGCGCGACGGTCGCCGCGCCGCAGGATTCCAACGCATCCCGCAGCGAGCGTTCCAACGCCGGATCACCGATGACGGCAACGTCTGCACGAAATCTGGCCGCGATCCCGGCCAGCTCCTTGACATTCGATTGCGCTGTTACGGCGTGCACGCGGTAGCGCTGCGGGTGGCGCGCAATCACATCGAGCGCGCTGGCTCCGATTGATCCGGTCGCGCCGAGAATCGTGATGTTGCGGCTTGAACCAATCATCAGCGAATCAGCCATTGAATCAGCACGGCGGCCGGAAGCACCGGCACCAACGCATCGACCCGATCGAGCACACCGCCATGTCCGGGAAGCAACTGGCTGCTGTCCTTTACTCCTGCCTGCCTTTTTAGCAGGCTTTCGAATAGATCGCCGATCACCGACATCGCCACCAGCAGCGCCAGTATCAGCACCGCCAATAGCGTACCGACTGCCGCAAACAAGGCGTTCGAATAGATCGTGGCGCCGGCAGCGACCTGGTAGACGACTAGCGCAACCAGCACGACGGCCAACACCGCACCGACAACTCCGGCCCAGGTCTTGCCGGGGCTGATGTGCGGAGCGAGCTTACGGCGTCCGAACGCGCGGCCGGCGAAGTATGCAGCGGTGTCCGCGACCCAAACGATAAACAGTACCGACAGCAGCACGACTGCACCCTCAAACAAGAATTGCATCAGCGCAAACCACGTCGCCAGCACGAGCACGAAGGCCAGCACCATGCCGGCCGCTTGCGGCAATCTGATCGTCATTGCATTCGGCTGTATCACGACCGCGGCAATGACGAACCAGACCGCCGATGCCAGCGCGCTCAGCGGCACTACGACGAGCGCGACGACATCGCGTGCGCCGATGGCTACCAGCAGCAAAGCCACGCCAATGATTGCCGACAGACTGATCGACAGCACGCGCGTCGAGCCAATCAGCTGCAGCCACTCAGCCAGCGCCACGCCCATCACCGCCGTCGCGACTGCCGCAAATGCAATCGGCGACCAGAACATTGCGCCGACCCCGATCACCAGCAAGATCGCCGCCGTAGCAACGCGCTGCTTTAGCATGGCCACCTCAGCACGCTAACCCCGAGCGCCCGCCGCGCAGCTTTAGGCTGCATCAGCGATCGAGGTTTGCGCACTCAGCTGCTCGCCGGTCATGCCGAAACGGCGCTGGCGGCTTGCATACCATTCAAAGGCGCGATCGAGCTCGGCAGCATCGAACTGCGGCCACAGTACATCGCAGAAATAGAATTCGGTGTACGCGAGCTGGTACAGCAAGAAGTTGCTGATGCGCTTTTCGCCGCCAGTGCGAATCAGCAGATCGGGGTCGGGCGCGAAAGCCAACGCCAGATGCGGTTCGATCTGGGCTTCGGTCAACGTGATGCTCTCGGCGCCGAGTTTTAGCTGCGCATTGGCCGCACGGCTCGCCGCCTGCGCAATGTCCCACCGCCCGCCGTAATCGGCGCAGATCGTCAGATGCAGCTTGCGATTGTGTTCGGTGCGGAGCTCGGACTCGACGATCAATCGCAACAGTTCGAGATCGAACGCCGACCGGTCGCCCACCACACGCAATCGCACGCCCAGTTCGATCAGCTTGTCGACTTCGCGCTGCAACGCGTAAACGAACAGCTTCATTAACATCGAAACTTCGTCGGGCGGCCGGCGCCAGTTTTCGGAACTGAAGACGAACAGCGTCAGGAATTCGACTCCGCGCTCACCGCACGCTTGCAGCGTCGTGCGCACCGCATCGACTCCGCGCGAATGACCCGCGACCCTGGGTTTGCCCTGCCGCACCGCCCAGCGCCCGTTGCCATCCATGATGATGGCCACGTGCCGCGGTATCCGTCGCTCCGGATTCACGTCGTTCGATGGGGGTTTTTTGCGCATCTACCGAGTACTGCGATTTGAGCACTGACCGTCAGACGGTCATTACTTCCTTTTCCTTTTCGGCGCCGAGCTTGTCGATTTCGGCGACGTAACGATCGGTCAGTTTCTGGATCGCGTCCTCTGCGCGACGATCGTCGTCTTCGGAAATTTCCTTGTTTTTCAGCATTTCTTTCACGTGGTGATTCGCATCGCGCCGCTGATTGCGTACAGCAACTCTGGCGTTCTCCGCTTCGTGCTTGACCACCTTGACCAGCTCCTTGCGGCGCTGCTCGGTCAACGCGGGCATCGGCACTCGTACGACATCACCGCTTGACGCAGGATTGAGCCCGAGGTCCGAGTCGCGAATCGCCTTTTCGACGACCGGGATCATTTTCTTTTCCCATGGCTGGACCGTGATTGTCCGCGCGTCGCCGAGGCCGACCTGCGCGACCTGACTCAGCGGCACCATTGAGCCGTAGTAGTCGACCTGGATGTGATCCAGCAGCCCGACGTGTGCGCGTCCTGTACGGACCTTCGCGTAATCGTGCTTCAGCGCTTCGACCGATTTCTGCATTTTCTGCTCAGTCGATTTCTGAATTTCAGTAATGCTCATCGACTCGCTCCTTAAGCCGGCTCACGGTTCTGGCCCGGCTTACGTCTAGACATGAACCAGCGTGCCTTCGTCTTCTCCGAGCACCGCACGCTTGAGCGCGCCGCGCTTGGCAATATTGAACACCTTGATCGGCAGTCCTTGATCACGGCACAGCGCAAACGCGGTGGCGTCCATGATCTGCAGCTTGCGGTTGAGCGCCTCGTCAAATGTGATGGTCGAATAGCGCGTTGCCTTGGCATCTTTCTTCGGGTCTGCCGAGTAAACGCCATCTACCCTGGTCGCCTTCAAAACGATCTCGGCGCCGATCTCCGCTCCGCGTAACGCAGCAGCGGTATCGGTCGTGAAAAACGGATTGCCGGTGCCGGCGGCAAAGATCACGACCTTGCCCTCCTCAAGGTAGCGCAACGCTTTCGGTCGAATGTACGGTTCGACCACTGCTTCGATATTCAGCGCCGACTGCACGCGCGCCTCGACGCCGGCGCGCAGCATCGCATCCTGCAGTGCCATCGCGTTCATGATCGTAGCCATCATGCCCATGTAATCGGCGGTGGCGCGATCCATGCCGCCAGCGCCAAGCGCTTCACCGCGAAAAATGTTGCCGCCGCCGATGACGACGGCGACCTCGACGCCCAGTCGCACCACCTCGCGGATATCGGCGACCATCGCCTCGACCGTCTCACGGTTGATGCCAAAGGCATCGTTGCCCATCAGAGCTTCGCCCGACAGTTTCAGCAGGATCCGTCGGTAGGCTGGGGCGGCGCTATCTCTCATCGAGTCATCTGATTGCTGGCGGGCGCTCAACTGAGCAGCCTCGTATCGGTCATGCGCGCCCCGTTGCCATCGCGGCGACCTCTGCCGCGAAATCGACTTGCTTCTTTTCAATGCCTTCGCCTACGACGTAGAGCACGAAATCTTTGACGCTAGCGCCGTTAGCTTTCAGCAGTTGCTCGATCGTCTGCTTGTCATTCTTCACGAAAGACTGGCCGAGCAACGTGGACTCACGCAAGTACTTTTGCACGGCGCCCTCTGCAATCCTGTCGAGCATCGCTTCAGGCTTGCCTGCTTCGCGCGCTTTCTCGACCGCAATTCGCCGCTCGGTGTCGAGCAGGCCGAACGCGATACCACTCGCGTCCAGCGCGGCGGGCTTGCTCGCTGCAATGTGCATCGCGACGTCCTTCGCGAGTTCGTCGTTACCACCGACGATGTCCACCAACACGCCGATCTTGCTTCCGTGGACATAGCTTCCCAAACGCCCCTTGGCTTCAACCCTAGCGAACCGCCGGATCGAAATGTTTTCGCCGATCTTGCCGATCAGCCCGGTGCGCGTGCTTTCGACGGTGCCCGCACCCAGCGGCAGCGACGACAGCGCCTGCAAATCGGCCGGATTCCGGGTCGCGACCAGCTTCGCGAGGTCATTTGCAAAGCGGACGAAATCGTCGTTCTTCGCGACAAAGTCGGTTTCTGAGTTGACCTCGACAATTGCGCCGAGCTTGCCCGCGCCATCGATGTCGATCGCCACCACGCCTTCGCGTGCCACTCTCGACGCCGCCTTGCTTGCCTTACTGCCCAATTTCACGCGCAGGATTTCTTCGGCCTTCGCCATGTCGCCATCGGCTTCCGCCAGCGCCTTTTTGCACTCCATCATCGGCGCGTCGGTCTTCTCACGCAGTTCCTTGACCATCGCTGCGGTAATTTCCGCCATTACGAACTCCGGTTTGTCTCTACAAAAAAGGGGCTCGCGCCCCTTCCAAGCTTGTCCTGCTTCCTCACCGTTATTGGCGCTCGTCGCTGACTTCGACAAATTCCTCGTCGTCGTCGCTGGCCGCTGCCTGCACGACACCCTGCAGCGCCGCCGCCTTGCCTTCCAGCACGGCATCGGCGATACCGCGCGCGTACAGCCGCACGGCACGGCTTGAATCGTCGTTGCCGGGAATCACGTAGGCGATGTTTTCGGGCGAGTGATTGGTGTCGACCACCGCAACGACCGGAATGCCGAGCTTGGCGGCTTCCTGCACGGCAATCTTGTGATAGCCGACATCGATCACGAACAGCGCATCGGGCAGCGCGTTCATATCCTTGATGCCGCCGATCGCTTTGTTGAGCTTTTCGATCTCGCGCTGGAAATCGAGCGCTTCTTTTTTCGACATACGCTCGGTGCCGTTGTCGGCGACGATCTGTTCCATTTCCTTCAGGCGTTTGATCGAAACCTTGACCGTCTTGAAGTTGGTCAGCATGCCACCGAGCCACCGTTGATCGACATACGGCATGCCGGCGCGCTGAGCTTCCTCGACAATCGTGTCGCGTGCCTGGCGCTTGGTGCCGACGAACAAGATCGTGCCGCGGTTGCTCGCAAGCTGCCGCACAAAGCGGGTTGCTGTCTGAAACTGATCGAGCGTGCGCTCGAGATTGATGATGTGAATCTTGTTGCGGTGGCCGAAAATGAACGGCGCCATTTTCGGATTCCAGAAGCGCGTTTGATGTCCGAAATGAACACCGGCTTCCAGCATTTGACGCATTGTTACCGACATGTCTGCTTCTCCAAGGTTGGTCCCTGCGCTGGCACCGCGGCGGGCTGGAGTTTTCGGTCCTTGCCCGCACCTTGGTGGTGCTGCGCGTGATTTCTCGCGGTTATGGGGTGTTCAAATGCGAGCACAACCGCGAGTAGCCCGATATTATAGCTAACTCAAGCAGTTACACGGATTTACATGGCCATTGTCATCAAGACCGCTGAAGATATCGCCGGCATGCGCGTGGCTGGGCGTCTGGCCGCCGAGGTTCTGGACTTTGTCGCCCCGTACGTCAAACCGGGTGTCACCACCGGCGAGCTGGATCGGCTCTGTCATGAGTACATGACCACGGTGCAGCATACGGTGCCCGCGCCGCTGAACTATGCGCCGCCGGGGTACCGACCGTTTCCGAAAGCGATTTGCACGTCGGTCAACCATCAGGTGTGCCACGGCATTCCGGGCGATAAGGCGCTGAAGAACGGCGACGTGCTTAACATCGACGTGACCGTCATCAAGGATGGCTACCACGGTGACACGAGCCGTATGTACTTCGTCGGAGAGCCGTCGATTGCGGCGCGGCGCCTGAGCGAAGTGACGTATGACTGCATGTGGCTCGGAATTGCCCAGGTGCGGCCGGGCGCGACGATCGGCGACATCGGTCACGCGATCCAGGTGCACGCCGAACAAAACGGCTACAGCGTCGTGCGCGAATTCTGTGGCCACGGCATCGGGCGCAAGTTTCACGAAGAGCCGCAGATCCTGCATTACGGGAAGCCAGGCACGCTCGAGACGCTCGTGGCAGGGATGATTTTCACGATCGAGCCGATGATCAACGCCGGGCGGCGCGAGATCAAGGAGCTTGCCGACGGCTGGACCATTGTGACCAAGGACCACTCGCTGTCGGCACAATGGGAGCACACGGTGCTGGTGACGGCATCCGGGTTCGAAGTGATGACGTTGTCGGCCGGCATGCCAGCGCCGCCTGCGTTTATTCAACAAAGAGCACAAGAGGCGCGCGCCGACGAGCACGTCGAGGTATAGCGTCGCATGAACGACGTCGCCTTCAAGCTGCGTGACAGACTGCGGCTCGAACGCGACGCTCTGATCCAGCGTTTCAACGCCGGCGGGCCGGTCAACGCTTTGCTGCGCGGGCTCGCCCGTTCGGTCGATCGACTGTTGCGCGAAGTTGCCGAGGGCAGCGGCATCACACGGCGCGCTGCGCTAATCGCGGTCGGGGGCTATGGCCGCGGCGAGCTCTTTCCGCATTCCGACGTCGACATCCTGATTCTGCTCAATGAGCCGGCGACCGCAGACGACAAAAGAACGATCGAGAATCTGATCAGTCTGCTGTGGGATCTTGGCTTGCCGCTTGGACATAGCGTCCGCACGCTCGACGAATGCCTGGTCGAAGCGGCGCGCGACATCACAGTGTTGACCGCAGCGCTCGAATCGCGATGGATCGCCGGCCCACGCGCGCGCTTTGCCGCGTTTTCGCGTGCGATTGTCCAATCAGTCGATCGCGAAACGTACTTTCGCGCCAAGCTGCTAGAGCAGCAGCAGCGGCACATCAAGTACCACGAAGCACCTTACAGCCTCGAGCCTAATGTCAAGGAAAGCCCCGGCGGTCTGCGTGATCTGCAGGTCGTCGTGTGGATCGCGCGTGCGGCTGGCTATGGGGCGAGCTGGGCTGAGCTGGCACGGCGCGGCTTCATCACTCCCGAGGAGGCCCGCATCATTCGAAGCAGCGAGCGACGCATCAGGGAAATTCGCGCGCGCCTGCACTTGGTCACCGGACGCCGCGAAGATCGGCTGGTATTCGATGTGCAAAGCGCCGTTGCGCAGATGAGCGGCTTTCAGCCGACCGCGACCCGGCTTTCGAGCGAAGTGCTGATGCAGCACTACTACCGCGCGGCCAAGGTTGTGACAGCGATGAACACGATCTTGCTGCAGAACATCGAGCACCGGCTCTTGCAGCGTGAAGAGGGCCCGGCGCGGCCGCTGGATGCGACATTCGTCATTCGCAACGAGTTGCTCGATCTGGCCGATGACTCGGCGCTCGAGCGTGATCCGAATGGGATTCTCAGGGCCTTCCTGCTGATGGCCGAGCATCGCGAATTGAAGGGAATGTCGGCACGGTTGATGCGCGCACTATGGCATGCGCGCGTGAAAATCGACGCGAGCTATCGACGAAACCCGGAAAATCGCGCGACGTTCATCGCGCTGCTGCAGCAGCCGAAGGGCGTGCTGCATGAACTGCGCCGCATGAACCAGCTGTCGGTGCTCGGGCGCTATCTGCCGGTGTTCCGCCGCATCGTCGGGCAGATGCAGCACGACCTGTTTCACGTCTACACGGTCGATCAGCACATCCTGCAGGTGGTGCGCAATCTGCGCCGCTTCACGTTATCCGAACACGCGCACGAGTATCCGCTGTGCAGCCAGTTGATGGCGGACTTCGACAAGCCGTGGCTTCTTTATATTGCCGCGATTTTTCACGACATCGCCAAGGGGCGCGGCGGCGACCACAGCGGTCTAGGGAGCCGTGATGCGCGGAAGTTCTGTCGTGATCATGGACTTGAGCCGAGGGACACCGCGCTGGTCGAGTTTCTGGTGGCGCATCATCTGTCGCTGTCGCTGGTGGCGCAGAAGCAGGATCTTGCCGATCCTGCTGTGATCGATCGGTTTGCTCGCCTGGTGCGCGACGAGCGCACGCTGACAGCGCTTTACCTGCTGACGGTGGCCGACATTCGCGGCACCAGTCCGAAAGTGTGGAACGCGTGGAAGGGCAAGCTGCTCGAAGACCTCTTCCGGTTGACACGTCTTCGGCTCGGCACCGGAACGGCGGCGCCCACGGCCGTGCTGGAAGGCCGCAAGGAAGAAGCGCTGCATATCCTGCGGCTGTACGGACTATCGGACAACGCGCGCGAGGCGCTCTGGCGGCAGCTCGACGTCGTTTACTTCCTGCGCCATAGCGCGCAGGACATCGCGTGGCATACGCGTTCGCTGTTCTCCAGAGTCGACAGCGACAAGCCGATCGTTCGTGCGCGTCTGGCGCGCATTGGTGAAGGCGCCGAGGTACTGATCTATGTGAAGGATCAGAAAGAGTTGTTTGCGCGCGTCTGCGGCTACTTCGGCAGCCGCAACCTGAGCATTCTCGATGCGCGCGTGCACACAACCCGTCACGGTTATGCGCTCGACACTTTCCTTGTTACAGATCACGGCCGCGCGCGTCATTACCGCGAGCTGCTAAGCCAGATCGAGCATGAGCTCGCCGAGTGGATCTCGAAGCAGCACGAGCTTCCGCCGCCAGCGGACCCGACCACTTACCGGCAATCACGCCAGTCGCGCCAGTTTCCGGTTTCACCCAGCGTGCAGCTGCAGCCCGACGAGCGCGGCGCGCACTATCTGCTGTCGGTGACTGCAACCGACCGCATTGGATTGCTGTATTCGATCGCGCGCGTACTGGCGAAGCACGAGCTCAATGTGCACACCGCGAAGGTGCTGACGCTCGGCGAGCGCGCCGAAGACGTATTCCTCGTGTCGGGCGCGGAGCTCGGCTCGACCAGAGCTCAGCTTGAAATCGAAAGCGATCTGCTGGATGCGCTTGCGCCGTCTTCTCAGTCGTCGGCGCCCGCCATCTCGGGAAACAGGATGTCGGTGTAGCCGAAGCGCGAAAAGTCGCGCACTCTCATCGGATAGAGAATGCCGTCCAGATGGTCGCACTCGTGCTGCACCACACGTGCATGAAAGCCGTCGACCTCGCGCTCGATCAGACGGCCCTGCAGGTCGACGCCGCGATAGCGAATCCTCGCGTAACGCGGAACGATGGCGCGCAACCCGGGCACTGACAGACACCCTTCCCATCCCTCTTCTTCCTCGTTCGACAGCGCTTCGATCACCGGATTGATCAGCACCGTCTGCGGGACCGGATCGGCATCCGGATAGCGCGGGTTGCGCGTCGCCGGATCGGCGTAGCCGAAGATCACCACGCGCAACGGCACGCCGATCTGCGGCGCGGCCAGTCCCGCGCCATTGGCCGCGTGCATCGTTTCGAACATGTCGTCGACCAGGTCACGCAGCACCGGGGCGCGCACATCGCGCACCGGCTCCGACACGCGCAGAAGGCGCGGATCACCCATGCGCAGAATTTCGCGAATCACGATACTTTTCCGAAAAATGAAGACAGGATCCGCACCGCTCGCACGATGGTTGCCTGCGTCACGTCGCCCAATTCTTCGAGCTTGATCGCCTGCACGCTATCACCACGACCGGCCGCGTGATTGATCACGACCGCCAGCGCGGCGTATTCGAGTCCAGCCTCGCGCGCCAGTACCGCCTCCGGCATTCCGGTCATACCGACCACATCGCCACCTTCGCGCGCAATGCGCTCGATCTCGGCCGCGGTTTCCAGCCTCGGTCCCTGCGTGCATGCATAAACCGCGCCGTCGAACACTTTCTCGTCACACGCCGCCGCCGCCGCGAGCAATCGCGCGCGCAGCGCACGCGTATACGGCTGCGTAAAGTCGACATGGATCACCGGCATATCCGAGCCTTCGAAAAACGTCGCCTTGCGGCTGTGCGTGTAATCGATGATCTGATCGGGCAGCACCAGAGTGCCGGGCGTCAGATCGGAGCGTATCCCGCCGACGGTTGCCACTGCGATTACGCCTTCGACTTTCAGCTCCTTCAGCGCCCAGATGTTGGCGCGATAGTTGATGTCGTGCGGCGCCAGCGTGTGGCCGTACCCGTGGCGGGCGACGAACACGATCTCCGCGCCGGCAAGCTCGCCGAAGGTCAACGCGCCCGACGGCTCGCCATACGGCGTACGCATCACTTGTCGCCGCTGATTCTGCAGTACTGTCAGTTTGGCAAGCCCGCTGCCGCCGATGATTGCGTACAAGTCAACTCCCCAGGATTTTCTGCAGCTGTGCCTCGTCGATGATAGTCACTCCGAGGTCGGTGGCCTTCGCCAGTTTTGAGCCAGCATCGTCGCCAGCCACGACGTAGTCGGTTTTCTTCGAAACAGAGCCGGACACTTTGCCACCCGCCGCCTCGATCAGCGATTTGGCGTCGTCGCGCTTCAGTGTGGGCAGCGTGCCGGTGATGACGAATGTCTTTCCGGCCAGGCGGCCCGCTCGGCGCGCGCTTCGGCTCGCCTTCTGGCCAATGCACGCCGGCAGCGCGCAGTTGCTCGACCACCTTGCGGTTGTGCGGTTCGGCAAAAAAGTGCGCGATCGACGCGGCCACGACGGGGCCAACGTCGGGCACCTGCAGCAGCTCGTCCTCAGAGGCGCTGATGATCGGATCGAGCTTGCCAAAGTAGTGCGCCAGATCGCGCGCCGTTGATTCGCCGACATGGCGAATACCGAGCGCAAAGATAAAGCGTTCGAGCGTCGTGCTGCGCGCCCGCTCGAGAGCCGCGACCACATTCGCGGCGGATTTGTCAGCCATGCGCGCAAGGCCCGCCAACGTGCCGACGTCAAGCTTGAACAAATCGGCCGGCGTGCGCACCAGTTTGCTGTCGACCAGCTGGTCGACCAGCTTGTCTCCCAGCCCTTCGATGTCGAGCGCTCGCCGACCGGCAAAGTGCAGCAATGCCTGCTTGCGTTGCGCCGCGCACACCAGACCCCCGGTGCAGCGCGTGACTGCTTCGCCTTCCTCCCGATAGACCTTCGAGCCGCACACCGGACATTGCATCGGCATCTTGAACACCTTCGCGTTCGGCGGGCGACGCTCGGGCACGACCGCGACAATTTCGGGAATCACGTCGCCGGCGCGCCGCACGATCACCGTATCTCCGATCCGGACGTCCTTGCGCCGGATCTCGTCCTCGTTATGCAACGTCGCGTTAGTCACGGTGACGCCGCCGACAAAAACCGGTGTCAGGCGCGCCACTGGCGTCAGCGCTCCGGTGCGACCGACCTGAATGTCGATGCCCGTCAACTGCGTAACGGCTTCCTGCGCCGGAAACTTGTGAGCAATCGCAAACCGCGGCGCGCGTGACACGTAGCCGAGTACCTGCTGGTCTGCACGTGCATTGATTCGGTAGACAACGCCGTCGATTTCGTACGGCAGCGTTGCACGGCGCTCGCCGACTGCCCGATAGAACTGCATGCACCCTGCGACTCCGCTGACCACCGCACGTTCACGCGCTACCGGCACGCCGAGAGTGACGAGCCAGTCAAGCAGTGCCGAGTGCGTCGGCGGCTCGGTGCCACCCTGCAGTTCGGCCACTCCGTAAGCGAAAAATCGCAGCGCGCGCTCTGCCGTGATGCGCGGATCGAGCTGGCGCAGCGCGCCCGCCGCGGCGTTGCGCGGGTTGACATACTCGCGCTCGCCTTTCGCGCGCTGCCGCTCGTTCAAGCGCTCAAACTCGCGCTTGAACATCATCACCTCGCCGCGCACCTCGATTACTTCAGGCGCCCGCCCGGCGAGCCGTAGCGGTATCGCGCGAATCGTGCGGATGTTGGCGGTAACGTCTTCACCCACTGCGCCGTCGCCGCGCGTGGCACCGAGCACGAGCTCGCCGCCTTCGTAACGTAGATTCACTGCGAGGCCATCGAACTTCAGCTCGCACGCGTACTCGACTTCGCTTACTTGACGGCCTGCGCGCAGCAGTCCATCGCGCGCGCGTGCATCGAACGCAGTCACCTCGGCTTCAGTGAAGGCATTGTTCAACGACAGCATCGGTGCGGCGTGCCGCACTTCGCGAAACGCGCGGCTTGGCGCTCCGCCGACGCGCTGGGTCGGCGAATCAGGCGTGATCAGCTCCGCATGCTCGGCCTCGAGCGCCTGCAACTCGCGCATCAGGCGGTCATACTCCGCGTCGGGCAACGTCGGCTGATCGAGCAGGTAGTAGTTGTAGTCGGCCCGCGCGATCTCTTCGCGTAGACGGCGAACCTGCTCGGCCGGCGATTTCGCGCGCGCCACGCTTAGTCCGCGTAAAGGCGGCGTGCTCGTAGCGATCCCGGCTCGATGCCGGCGGCGCGCATATCGGTGGTCAACTTGTCGAGCTCGGCCTCGATTGCCGATTGCGCGACCGACTCGACCGCGCGGCCGTTGTCGTCGACCAAGCGCGCGTTGAGCCGGCCCGCCAGTTGGTGCGCGATCGCGAACAGAATTGGTAGCGGCGGCGGGTTCACGGTCGCTCGCGGAACGTCCAAGATCAGCGTCAGACGCTGTGCCGGCGACGATGCGGCAATCATTGAAAGCGCACTCGTCGACGCGGCGCTCATCGAATGGGTGCTCGCTGAGGCTGTGACTGGTTGCCGCGTTTCCAACCGTTCCCAGCGTGTCGGCTCAACTTGAGACAATCCAGCCTCTGCCGCCGCGGCCTTCACCGCGTCGTCGCTCCATGGTTCGGCCGGCGCTTCCAACGTGAGCGTTATCTGAACATCGAAGCGCGCACATAACCGATCGAGCTCGTTGGCTTGGTGCACCAGCCGCACGACATCGGGCGGATCGAAATCCGCATCGATCGACACCGCAATCTGCTGCACCGCTGAAACGAAGCGTGAAGCGTCGATCTCGCCCAGCGAGTGGCGGCGAGCCGCCAACTGGACGGCAATCAACATCTCCGAATAAAAGCCGAAACGATCGGGCGCGCTCCAGCGCGCGGCCTTGCTGTCCCACACCACCAGATGCGTCGGCAGCGGCAACGCGAGCCGATCAAGCTGCGCGCGTGCATCGAGTGCCGCTACGCCGTCGAAGGCGTGACTGCAGCGCAGCTCAAGCATCACATCGAGCAGAGCATCTTCCACCCAGCCGTCCACCGCAGGCGGTCCGCTGCCTGCTTGCGCAGCAGAATCGCGCTGTCGTGCAAGCTCGGACTCGGCAGCTATCGCTCCAATCGTGGGCTCGATGCGAGCGGGCGGCTCCCTTGTGCTGCGCGCCGCCGTGACGCGCGAGGCAACGGGCAGCGACGGATCGGTATCAAGGTGCGTCGACTCTTCGAGCCCGCCGCGAGACTTGCGCTCCTGCCACTTTCCGTACAGGTAAAGCGCAGCCAGCATCACGGCGGCGATGGCCAGCAGTGCCCAGGTGAGCTCGCTCAGGGCTATCTCCAAAACTACCTAGCTAAGCAGCCTCGACGGCTAGCCGCACGGCGCTGTCGATATCGACCGCGACGATGCGTGAAACGCCTTGTTCCTGCATGGTGACGCCGATCAACTGCTGCGCCATTTCCATCGAGATCTTGTTGTGCGTGATGAACATGAACTGCGTATTCTCGGTCATCGACTCGACCAACCTGCAAAAGCGCTCTGTGTTGGCGTCGTCGAGCGGCGCATCGACTTCGTCCAGCAGGCAAAAAGGCGCCGGGTTCAGTTTGAAAAGCGCGAACACCAACGCAGTCGCGGTTAGCGCCTTTTCACCGCCGGAAAGCAGATGAATCGTGCTGTTGCGCTTGCCAGGCGGTTGCGCCATCACCTGTACGCCGGCGTCCAGAATTTCTTCGCCCGTCATGATCAAGCGTGCATCGCCGCCACCGAAGAGCTTCGGAAACAGCTGACCGAACTGAACGTTGACCGCGTCGAACGTCTGCTGCAAGAGTTGCCGCGTTTCGCGATCGATCTTGCGAATCGCGTCCTCGAGCGTCGTGATCGCCGCGGTGAGATCGGCTGATTGCGCATCCAAGAAGGCCTTCCGTTCATTCGATTCAGTCAGCTCTTCGAGCGCCGCGAGATTAACTGCGCCGAGCGCTTCGATCTCCTGCGCAAGCCGCGCAATTTCGGCCTGCAAGGCGGCCGCTTTCTGTGGCGTCGCTGCAAGCTGCGCCATTAACGCTGCTTCATCGGCTCCGGCTTCGCGCAGTTGATCTGCAAGCTGCTCCGCTGCGAGGCGCGCGGCCTGTTCCTTTAGCTGCAAGTCGGTGAGCTTGTCGCGCAACGGTTGCACATCGCGCTCGAGCGTCAATCGCTTCTCGTCGGCGGCGCGCAACTGCTGCGCCAGGTCGTCCAATCGACTGCGCGTCTGGCGCAAAGCGTCATCAGCAGCCGAACGCCGCGAGAGCCAGTCGGCCAGACCGGAACGCGCAGCGCCGTCGTCGAGCCCTCTTAGCTCATCCTCCGCCTTTGCGATGTCGTCGGCGAGCCGCTGCGCATCGGCGCTGGCCACTTCCGCGCCACGCGTCAAGTCGCGCTGACGCTCCTGATTCGATGACAGCGCAAACTCATGCTGCTGGCGCTCCGTGCCGAGCGCCCGTTGTTCATCGCGCGCGGCGCGCAGCGCCTGGTCGGCGTTCTCGTATGCCAGACGCGCGTGTTCAACGGCCTCCTGGCGGGTGGACAATTCGGAGTCCAGTTGCTCGAAGCGCGCGTCGGCTTGCTGGCGTTGCGCCTGTGCATCGCGCTCGTTGGCCTCGATCTCGTGCAGCTCTGCGCCGATCTGACCGCTTCGATGCCTGACGCGATCGATCAACTCTTCCAGCCGAACGGATTCGAGTTGCAGCGCGTGCATTTGCGATCGCTGCCGTTCGGCGTCCTGACGGGCTGTGTCGCGCGCCTGCTGCGCCGCGCGCAACTGTGCCTCCGCCCGCGCAACCGCAGCCGTCGCTTCTTCGACGACGAGCCGCTGCGCGCGCACTTCACGCTCGAGATTCTCGATTTCAAGCCGGCGCGCGAGCAACCCCGAGGTCTGGTCGTCGGGTGCATAGAAGTTAACGTCGTGCCGCGACACTCTGTGTGCGGCTTTGACGACAAACTGCCCGCCTGCCGGCAGCTGCTCACGCGCGGCCAGCGCGGTGGCAAGATCGTCTGCGACAAACACGTTCGCCAGCCAATCGGCAAGCAACGCCGCAAAGGCCGCATCGTGCGTGCGCACCAAATCGCTTAGTCGGCCAAATCCAGGCATCTGGCCGCGGTCGCGCGCATCACGCGCCACCGCGCCGGTCGTGGAATAAAACGCAACGCGCGCCGGTGGCGCATCCGCCGCAAAGCCGCCAACGGTATCGAGCTTTCCGACTTCTACGCCCTGCACGCGCTCGCGCAGCACGGATTCGAACGCGGTTTCCCAACCCGGCTCGACCATCAGCTTGCGGAAGAGTCGCGGCAGCCCGTCGAGTCCCTGAGAGCGCAGCCATGGGTCGAGCTTCGCGTTGGCTTCAACGCTGGCCTGTACCTGCTTCAGCGCCTGCAGCCGTGCTTCGATTCTGGCCAGCGCTTCGGTTTGCAGCGCGCGATCGTCGAGACGCTGTTGCCGGTTTGCGGTCGCTTGTTCGACGTCGCCCTCGGTGCGCTGGTGCGCGCCGGCCGTCGCAGCCACGTCACTTTCGCTGCGCGCCACTTGCTGCTTCAAATCGGCCAACTGCGCTTCGTCGGGCGAACCGATCAATGCCTGCTCTTCGCCGAGGCGCTCGCGCCGCTGCGCTAGTTGCGCCAGGTGCCGATCCGCATTGCGCTGCTCGGCGGCCACCGCCTCGATCGACTGCTCGGCGAGCGCAGCGTTTTCACGCGCCGCGGTCATCGCTTCGCGCGTTGCCCCGTACGTCTGTTCAAGCAGCGGCAGTTTCGACTCATGCTCGGCGACGCGCGCCTGCGCCTCGGCAAGCCGTCGCGTTACATCGGCGATCGCCTGCACGATCTCGGCGGCCCGGTTTTCCAACTCGGCTCGCTCATTCAGCCGACTGTTGCGGGTCGTGGCCAACGTTTCGATTTGAGCAGCGACGCGTGCGCGGCTGTCCGCAATCAGACGGATCTCGGATTCCAGCTTCGCCACTTCGGCATTGATCTGGAATAGCGCGCCCTGCGCCTCGTGTACCGAGTCGCTTGCAGCAAAGTGCGCGCTGCGGACATCCTCCAGTGCTCGCTCCGAAGCACGCAGTTCCGCAACGTGTGCCTCAAGCGCGAGCGTGCGGTTGGCAATGTCGCGCGCCACCTTACTGCGCTCGGCATCCGCCTCGCGCTTGCGTGTGCCCCATAGCAACTGCTGCTGCTCATCATGCCGCGCCTGCAGCGAGCGATACGTTTGCGCGACTGCGGCCTGTTGCTCGAGCTTGCCGACATGTGCATCGAGCTCGCGCAGAATGTCTTCAACGCGGGTCAGGTTGTCGCGCGTATCGGCCAGCCGGTTCTCGGTTTCGCGCCGGCGCTCTTTGTACTTTGAAACGCCGGCTGCCTCTTCCAAGAAAACGCGGAGCTCTTCGGGACGCGCCTCGACGATGCGCGAGATCATTCCCTGACCGATGATGGCGTACGCGCGTGGGCCCAGACCAGTACCCAAGAACATGTCGTGCACATCGCGCCGCCGCACGTTCTGGTTGTTGATGTAGTAGCTCGACGCACCGTCACGAGTCAAGACCCGCTTGACCGAAATCTCGGCGTACTGGGCCCATGCGCCGCCGATCCGGCCGTCGTGGTTGTCGAACGAGAGCTCGACGCTGGCGCGTCCGGCCGGCTTGCGATCAGCCGAGCCGCTGAAAATCACATCCTGCATCGACTCACCGCGCAACTCTGCGGCTTTGCTTTCGCCAAGTACCCAACGCACTGCGTCGATCACGTTCGACTTGCCGCAACCGTTGGGACCGACGACACCCACGAGGGTGCCCGGGACGTCTATGGGGGTCGGATCGACGAACGACTTAAACCCGGCGAGCTTGATCTGCCGAAG
Organism: uncultured beta proteobacterium; assembly: GCA_963824935.1. Taxonomy (GTDB): domain Bacteria; phylum Pseudomonadota; class Gammaproteobacteria; order Burkholderiales; family Burkholderiaceae_F; genus JACCZX01. The sequence continues at coordinate 26,072 of CAWGRF010000005.1, forward strand.
ATGCACGTTAGGGAAGGTGGTGTTGGCGCATGCGCGACATGCGCGTTTGCTAATGCGATCGATTTGCTAGTGCGTTCGTATAATACCGTGCAAGGTCCAGCAGCCTGCATGGCCACTCGCCCCACCCGAAATCTCGAGACCTTCGCCAACCCGTCACCGCAGCGTGACTACTGGGTGCGAATGGAGATTCCCGAGTTCACTTGCCTGTGTCCGCTTACCGGGCAGCCCGATTTCGCAACTATCGTGATCGACTTCGTGCCTGATCGGCGCAACGTCGAATTAAGGAGCCTGAAGCTCTACATGTGGTCGTATCGCAACGAAGGCGCGTTTCATGAGGCGGTAACCAACGCGATCTTGGATGACCTGGTCAAGGCCATCGCGCCGCGCTTCATGCGCTTGACCGCGAAATGGTACGTGCGCGGCGGAATCTTTACGACGGTCACCGCCGAACACCGCAAGAAGGGTTGGAAGCCGGCACCGTATGTAGCCGTGCGCGATGAGCCGCCGAACAGTTCGACGCGGCCGTAGCGTAGCAGCCTGATGAAAAGCGTAGCGAGCAGGCCCGAGTTTGCGTCGAGGAGCGGAGGCGTGCGTATAGACACGTTGAGCACAACAGACGCAAGATCGGGCCGTGCAGTAGTTTTGCATCTGGCTGCTTTGTGAACCCCGACCTCGATCGCCTGCACCCGTATCCGTTCGAGCGGCTGCGCCAGCTTTTCGCCGGCATCACACCCGCAGCAGGACTTGAGCCGATCAACTTGTCGATCGGAGAACCCAAACATCCAACGCCGCCGTTCATTCTCGCCGCCTACGCGAACGCACTGAGCGGAATTGCGAGCTATCCGTTGACGGCAGGGGTGCCGCAGTTGCGCGAAGCGATCGCCGCATGGGCAATGCGGCGTTATCGGCTCAAGGCGCTCGATCCATCGACGCAGGTGTTGCCGGTCACAGGCACCCGTGAAGCGCTGTTCTCGTTCGCGCAGGCGGTCATCGATCGCACCCGCGACGCATGTGTGGTCGCACCGAATCCGTTCTATCAAATCTACGAAGGCGCGGCTGTCCTGGCGGGTGCGCAGCTGATCTATCTGGCGACTACCGCTGACAATGGCTTTCGGATGCAGTTCGAAGCAAATCGGACCTGCCGATTGGCGCAAGGTGCAGCTGGTCTACGTGTGCTCACCCGGCAACCCGACCGGTCATGTAATGACGCTTGACGAATGGAAGCAGCTGTTCGAGCTATCCGATCGCTATGGATTCGTCATCGCGTCCGATGAGTGCTACTCGGAGATTTATTTCGAAGAGGGAAAACCGCCGCTCGGCAGCTTGCAGGCCGCTGCAGCGCTCGGACGCGACCGCTACGACAGGCTTGTGATGTTCTGCAGTCTGTCGAAGCGATCGAGCGTTCCGGGAATGCGATCCGGCTTTGTCGCAGGTGATGCCGAGGTGCTAAAGAGATATCTTCTGTATCGCACGTACCACGGCAGCGCGATGAGCCTGGCGGTACAGCACGCAAGCATCGCCGCATGGCAGGACGAGGCACACGTCATCGACAACCGCACGCTATATGCGCAGAAATTCGCTCAGGCGGGGCCTGTAATCGCTTCGCGGTTACCCTGCTCCATTCCCGAAGCTGCTTTCTATTTGTGGGCACGAACGCCCACGTCCGATACAGAGTACGCGCAGCGGCTGTATGAGCAGAAGAATGTAACCGTGCTTCCGGGCAGTTATCTGTCGCGCACCGTGAACGGCGGAAATCCGGGCTTTGGGTATGTCAGGATTGCACTAGTCGCGTCGCCTTCCGAGGCAACGGAGGCGGCCGCTCGAATTGCCTCACTTGATTCGTAGAAGATCGATGAACCTCGAAGCCATCATCAACGACGCGCACGAACAGCGGACGACGATGACGCCATCTTCCGCACCGCCGGAGGTGCGCGCCGCGGTCGAGCAAGTGATCGAGCAGCTGGACGCCGGCACACTGCGGGTTGCGGAAAAACGCGACGGCCTGTGGGTGGTGCATCAGTGGGTCAAGAAGGCTGTGCTGCTGTCGTTTCGGTTGAGCGACAACGCACCCATGCAGGGCGGCTTCGCGCAGTTCTATGACAAGGTGCCGAACAAGTTCGCCACGTGGGACAACGCCGCGTTCGCACGCTCGGGCGTGCGCGTTGTGCCGCCCGCTGTTGCACGGCGCGGCAGCTTTGTTGCGAAAAGCGTCGTGATGATGCCGTCGTTCGTCAATATCGGCGCCTACGTCGATGAAGGCACGATGGTCGACACGTGGGTTACCGTCGGCTCGTGCGCGCAAATAGGCAGACATGTGCATCTGTCAGGCGGCGTCGGCATCGGCGGCGTGCTTGAGCCGTTGCAGGCCAACCCGACCATCATCGAAGACAACTGTTTTATCGGTGCCCGCTCGGAAATCGTCGAGGGCGTGATCGTCGAGGAAAACTCGGTCATTTCGATGGGCGTCTACATCAGCCAGAGCACCAAGATCTATGACCGCGCGACCGGCGCAATAAGCTACGGCCGTGTGCCAGCAGGTTCAGTGGTCGTATCGGGCAACTTGCCGTCAGCCGACGGCAAGTACAGCCTGTACTGCGCGGTGATCGTCAAGAAGGTTGACGCCGGCACCCGCGCCAAGACGGCAATAAACGAACTGCTGCGCGATTAGGCCTGCGCTCGCAGCCCATAAATTCGCCCGCTTTTCATCCGTTTGGCGGTATCCCAGGCGCCGTGCCTGCGCCTTATCCTTGCCGCTCTGGAATCGACGCAGGAACTGACCGATGTCACTGGAGCGAATGTTCAATCTGATGGCCGAAAAGCAGGCGTCGGACCTGTTTTTCTCGGTCGGTTCGCCGATTACGATCAAGATCAACGGCGTGTGCGTGCCGATCAATCAGGATCGGCTGGCGCCGCAGGCGATCGTTTCGCTGCTGGCGGAGCGTCTGACCGATGCGCATTTTCGCGAGCTTGAAGATTCGCGCGAACTCAATATCGGCTTGCCGGTGCAGGGCATCGGCAGCTTCCGCTTAAGCGCGTTTCTGCAGCGCGGTTCAATTTCGGCCGTCATTCGTTTTATTCCGCACGACATCCCGAAGCTTGACGCTCTGCACCTGCCGGAGGTGCTCAAAGACCTCGTGATGGAGCGACGCGGCATGATCCTGGTGGTGGGCGCAGCCGGCTCGGGCAAATCGACGACGATCGCTTCGATGCTCGATCATCGCAACGAGCTGATTACCGGGCACATGCTGACGTTCGAAGATCCGATTGAATATCTGTTCCGGAACAAGAAGTCGATCGTCAACCAGCGCGAGATCGGCTCCGACGCGCGTACGTTGCAGGCTGCCCTGCGCAGCGCGATGCGGCAGGCGCCCGACGTCATTTTCATCGGCGAGATTCGCGATCGTGACACGATGAGCGCTGCCATCGCCTATTCGATGTCGGGTCATCTGGTCGTGGCAACCTTGCATGCGACGAATAGCTCGCACGCGCTTAACCGCGTGATCAGTTTTTATCCACCGGAGACGCGCCAGGCGCTGTTCCAGGACATGTCGGTCGCGATGAAGGCGATCGTGTCGCAGCGGCTCGTGCGCTCGAAGCGTGGTGGTCGTGTGCCGTCGGTCGAAGTGCTGATGAACACGCGCCATATCGCGGACCTGATCGAGCGCGGCGACGTGCCGGCGATCAAGGAGGCGATGGAGCAAAGCCTGGCGCCTGAAAGTATGTCGTTCGAGCAGAGCCTGTATTCGTTGATCCAGGGCGATCACATCACGCGCGAAGACGCACTCGCCGCGGCCGACTCGCAAAACAATCTGCTGTGGTTCATCAATAATGCGGGCAAGCCGCTGTCACAGGCAGAGCGCAAGCAGCGTGCAGAATCGGGGCAGGACGCTTCGTTTTCTGAGTTCACGTTGAATATCTGACGGTCGAGCGGAGGGCAAGGCTGCCGTTACAATCGGCCGCCGCTGCGCTCCGATGACCGCCACCCTCGAACTTGCCAAGCAACTAATCGCGCGCCGTTCGGTGACGCCGGCCGATGACGGCTGCCAGGCGTTGATCGCGGAGCGCCTGCGCCGCTTCGGTTTCCAGTCTGAGACGGTCGCCTCGAACGGAGTAACGAACGCGTGGTTGCGCCGGGGAACCAGCGCCCCGGTCTTCGTCTTCGCCGGGCACACCGACGTGGTCCCTGCTGGACCGCTCGGCGAGTGGTCGTCGGACCCGTTCAAACCGACGATTCGCGACGGCGCCCTATTCGGCCGCGGCGCGTCCGATATGAAAAGCTCGGTGGCGGCGTTCGCCGTCGCGGCCGAGGAATTCGTTGGCGTACATGCGGCGCATCGCGGCTCGATCGCCCTGCTGCTCACGTCCGACGAGGAAGGTCCGGCGACAGACGGCACGGTCAAGGTCGTGGATGCTTTGCGCTCGCGCGGTGAGGCGATTGATTACTGCGTCATCGGCGAACCGACGTCGGTCGATGCACTCGGCGATACGATCAAGAATGGACGCAGAGGATCGCTGTCGGGCAAGCTGACAGTCATCGGCATCCAGGGTCACGTTGCATATCCGCAGCTGGTGCGTAATCCAGTGCACCAGGTCGCGCCTGCGCTGGCGGAACTCGCGGCCGAGCGCTGGGATGACGGCAACGAGTTCTTTCCACCGACAACATTTCAGATCTCGAACATGCGCGCCGGCACCGGTGCGTTAAACGTCGTGCCGGGCAGCTGCGAGATCGACTTCAACCTGCGCTTTGCATCGGTTTCGACGGCCGAAGTGTTAATGCAGCGTATCGAGAAGATTCTGCGCAAGCACAAGCTCGAATACTCGGTGCAATGGACCGTTGGTGCACAGCCGTTTCTGACTCAGCCGGGCGACCTGTCGACGTCGATTACGCGCGCCATCCACGAAATCACCGGGCGCACGCCAGTGCTCTCGACCACGGGCGGCACATCGGATGGCCGTTTCATTTCGACGTTCTGCCCGCAGGTGATCGAGTTCGGTCCGCCCAATTCATCAATTCACAAGATCGACGAACACATTGCAGTGGCCGATCTCGAATCGCTAAAGAACGTATATCGACGCACCCTGGAATTGCTGCTTGCTTAAGCGATCAAGAGCAACAGAATGACCATCGACGCTCAAGCCAATCTGCGAACGCTGCGCGACGTACTGCGGTATGCAGTGACCCGCTTCAACGAATCCGATATTGCCTTCGGCCATGGACAAGTTGATGCATTCGAGGAAGCTGCGTTCATCGTGATGCGGACGTTGCAGTTGCCGTTGCCCAGGCTCGATTTCTTTGCGGACGCCTATCTGACGCATGGCGAGATCAACTCGCTGCTGCAGACGATCGAGCGGCGCGTGAAGAAACGCGTCCCTGCGGCCTATCTGCTGAATGAAACATGGCTGCAGGGCTACAAGTTTTACGTCGATGAGCGCGTCATCATTCCGCGTTCATTCATCGCAGAGCTGCTGAAGGATGATCTGCACCCATGGGTGCAAGATGTGGGCGCAGTCACCGACGTGCTTGATGTCGGCACCGGTTCGGGCTGTCTGGCGATCATGGCGGCAGATCTGTTCCGAAACGCCCAGGTCGACGCCATCGATTCCTCGGCCGAGGCTCTGCAGGTCGCGGCGCGAAACGTCGCCGATTACCACTTCGAGGATCGCATCACGCTTGCCAAGTCCGACATGTTCGCGGCAGTTGCGAACAAGCGCTATGACGTCATCCTCGCCAACCCGCCGTACGTCACCGATGCGGCGATGGCAAGGTTGCCGAAGGAGTATTCGCACGAACCCAAGACGGCGTTGGCCGGTGGACCCGACGGCATGAAACTGGTCAAAACGATCGTGCGGCAGGCTCGCGGCCATCTGAAGCGGGGAGGCATGCTGATCGTCGAGGTAGGCGCTGGTCGCGCCGCCGCTGAAAGAGCGTTTGGCGATGTCCCGCTGACGTGGCTCACGACCAGTGCAGGCGACGACATGGTGTTTCTTGCTCACCAGGAGCACCTTCCGTAGTTCATGCTCCGTCTGATTGACCTTGCCGTCGCGCGCGGCGCGCGCACCTTGTACCGCAATGTTTCGCTGATCGCTCCGCCAGGCGAACGCGTGGGACTGATCGGCGCCAACGGTTCCGGCAAATCGACACTGTTCGCCGCTGTTCTGGGCGAACTCGGCATCGACGCCGGGACGATCGAGGGCCCACCACGCGAGCGCGTCGCGCATGTAGCGCAGGACATCGAAGCGAGCGAGCTGTCTGCGATTGAATACGTGCTGGGCGGCCACGCGCCGCTGATGGCAGCGCGCGCCGAGTTGGTTGCCGCCGAAGCGCAGCACGATCCGATGCGACTGGCACATGCACTGGCTGTGCTGGCCGATCTGAACGAAGGTGCGATCACGGCCTCGGCCAAGGCAGTGCTGCACGGCCTCGGTTTCGCGCAATCCGATAGCGCGCGGCCGGTGCGAGCGTTTTCCGGCGGCTGGCGCAATCGACTGGCGTTGGCGCGCGCCCTGCTACGACCCGCTGACCTGCTGTTGCTTGACGAGCCGACGAATCATCTCGATCTCGATTCTGTCGTCTGGCTCGAATCGTGGCTAAAGCGCCAGCCGGCGACGGTGCTGGTGATCTCGCACGATCGCGAGTTTCTGGATCGCATCTGCGAGACGACCTGGCACATCGCCGACCTTGCGATTCGGCGCTACGCGGGCAATTACAGCGCATTCGAAGCTCAGTTCTTTCGAGCAACAGCGGCAGCAGGACGCCGCTGCGCGACAGTACGAGCGCACTGCGGCGCATCTGCAAAGCTTTGTCGATCGCTTTCGCGCCAAGGCTTCAAAAGCGCGTCAGGCGCAGAGCCGTCTGAAAATGCTCGAGCGGCTGACCTCGATCGAGCCGGTGCGCGCGCGGCGCGAGTGGCGCTTCGAGTTTCCGCAGCCGCTAAAGCTGCCGGAGCGACTGCTCGATGCCGAAGACATCGCGCTCGGTTACGGTGACCGAACCGTGCTCGATGGCGTGCGCTTTAACGTGCGTTCGGGCGATCGCATTGGCATCCTGGGCGTCAACGGCGCTGGCAAATCGACCTTGGTCAAGGCAATCGCTGGCGATCTTGCGCCGCGGGCCGGGGAATTGCGACGCGGCTCGGGGCTCGCGATCGGTTACTTCGCGCAACATCAGCTCGATCAGTTGCGGGCCGATGAAACGCCGCTACAACATCTGCGGCGGCTGGCGCCCGAAGCACGCGAACAACAGCTGCGCGTTTTTCTCGGTCAGTATCGATTCTCAGGCGAGTTTGCCAATTCAGTGGTCGGCCCGATGTCGGGCGGCGAAAAGGCGCGCTGTGCGCTGGCGCTGATCGCATGGAAGCGCCCCAACCTACTGCTACTCGACGAGCCGACCAATCATCTCGACATCGAAACGCGCGAGGCGTTGACGATGGCGTTATCGTCGTACGAGGGCGCGTTGATTTTGGTTTCGCACGATCGGCATCTGTTGCGTGCGGCAACGGATCAGCTGTGGTTGGTGCACGACGGCGAAGTGGCTTCGTTCGAGGGCGATCTGGACGATTATTCGGCGCTGATTCTGGCGAGCCGTCGCGTCCCGTCAAACCGAATCGAATCCGATGCAGTCGATCGCCGCAGCGAGCGCAAGCAGGAAGCCGTCGCCCGGCAGCGAGCTCGCTTCCGCACGCAAGCCGCTGCAGCGCAAGCTCGCGACCGTCGAAACCGAGCTCGGGCAAATTTCGAACGAACTGCGCGAACTCGACGTACGGCTCGCGCGATCCCGACTTCTATCATTCCGGCGCACCCGATGAAGTCGCCGTCACGCTGAAGCGCCGCGGCGAACTTGCGCACAAGGTCGATGCGCTCGAATCGCACTGGCTGGAAATTCAGACCCAGCTCGAAGCAATCGCCGAACCGAACAAGATGGCCGCAGCATGAGCCCTCCGCCCGGCCGCCCGAAGGAGGGCTCGCTCCCGCTTGGCGGGACAGCGCGTAGCGCGAAGGGTGCACCAATGAGCGCGCCCTTGGCAGGTCTGACAATTCTCGACATGACGCGGCTGCTGCCCGGGCCGGCAGCAACCATGCACCTGGTGGATTTCGGCGCCGATGTGATCAAGGTCGAGGACACCGGCGCCGGCGACTACATGCGCGATTTTCCGCCGACCGTTGCATTGAGTAACGGGAAGAAAGGCAATCCAGCATTTGAGGCGATCAATCGGGGCAAGCGCTCGATCGCGGTCGATCTGAAGTCGGAGAGCGGACGTGACGTCTTTCTGCGTCTCGTGGACCGCGCCGATGCGCTGATCGAGGGTTTTCGTCCCGGCGTGCTCGATCGGCTTGGGCTGGGATGGAAGACTCTGAACGCACGCAATCCGCGGCTGGTGCTGTGTTCGCTATCGGGCTACGGACAGAACGGTCCGTTGGCACATCGGGCTGGGCACGATCTGAACTACATCGCAATGACAGGTGTGCTCGATCAGGTTCGTGCCGATGGCAAGCTTGCGATCCCCAATCTGCAGCTCGGCGATCTGCTGGGTGGAACACTTTCTGCATTGGCCACGATGTTGATCGCGTTGCTTGGCGCTCAACGCACCGGTCGAGGTGCGCACGTCGATGTCGCGATGACCGACGGCCTGCTCGCGCACCATTTTTTCCCGCACGCCGCCGTGGACAGCGGTGCCGAACCAATCGCAGAGCGGACACTGCTGACCGGCGGCGTGGCCTGTTATCAGATTTACGAAACGTCGGATCGGCGTCAGCTGGCGGTCGGCGCGCTCGAGCTGAAATTCTGGCAGGCGTTTTGCGACGCTGCCGGACTAAGCGAATTCAAATCGCGGCACTGGGAGTTGGGTGAAGCACCAGGCTCGGAAGCAGCGATGGCGACTATCAAATTGGTCGCTCAGCAGATCAAACAGCACACGCTCGAGCACTGGCTGAAAGCCTTCGATGCCGTCGATGCGTGCGTGACACCGGTGCTGACGCCGGCCGAAGCGTTGGCGCATCCGCATCATCTAGCACGCAACCTGGTGCACCGAGGAACGCGGCGTCAGCGAGATCGGCCCGCTAGCGCAGATGACATCGATGTCGTGGACCTCACGATCCGCCCCTGCCGCCGGTGAGCACACCCGCGTTTTGTTGAGCGAGCTGGGCTATTCAAGCAACGACGTGCAACTCTTCACCGAAACCGGCGTCGTCAAATGAAGCAGCTCGGCGAAGTCACTGCGCGGCACGACTTTGATCGCGCAAAGCTCGCGACGTATCTGCAAGCACACCTTCCGGGATTCACGCGGACCGCTCGAAGTCAAGCAGTTCCAAGGTGGCCAGTCGAACCCGACGTATCTGTTGACCACTCCGAGCGCAAAGTACGTGATGCGCAGCAAGCCGGGACCCGTGGCCAAACTGCTGCCTTCGGCGCACGCGATCGAGCGCGAGTTTCGCGTGATGAGTGCGCTCGCAGCGCACGGAATACCTGTGCCGCGCATGTTGTTGCTGGTCGAGGATGAATCCGTGATCGGCCGCGCTTTTTTTCTGATGGAGCATGTGGAGGGTCGCATTTTCTGGGAACAGTCGCTCCCAGAGGTCTCGCCACCCGAGCGCGCGGCGATCTACGATGAGATGAACCGTGTGATTGCAACGCTGCATTCGATTGATGTCGAGCGCGCGGGCCTCACGGACTTTGGCAAGGCCGGGAACTACTTCGAGCGCCAGATCGGGCGCTGGAGCAAACAGTATCGGGCGTCCGAAACCGAGTCGCTCGATTCGATGAACCGTCTGATCGAATGGTTGCCGCTGCACATCCCGCCGGGCGACGAAAGCACCGTCGTACACGGCGACTATCGAATGGACAACCTCATCTTTGATCCGACTGAGCCACGCGTGACAGCGGTGCTCGATTGGGAGCTATCTACCCTCGGCCATCCGCTCGCCGATTTTTCGTATCACTGCATGAGCTGGCACATTCCGCCAGGTTCATTTCGCGGCATCGCGGGCCTGGACCATAAAGCGCTGGGGATCCCCACGGAGCACGAATACCTGCAGCGTTACGTGCAGCGCACCGGCCGCGCGATCGAACACTGGAATTTCTACCTCGCCTATAACCTGTTTCGCATCGCTGCGATTCTCCAGGGCGTTTACAAGCGCTCCACCGAGGGGATTGCCTCGTCCGACAATGCATCGAAATCCGGCAAGAATGCAAAGGCGTTGGCTGAGCTTGGGTGGAGGTACGCACAACAGGCGTGATCATCATTGCAGCGCCGCGCGGTGCAAACTACAACTGTGCCATCTACTTCTTCTGAGCTGCTTGCTCTTCCATCTTGCGCAGCATGTTCATCCATTCGGTCCAGTCCTGCGGGCCACTTTCAAAACGCTTCTTCAGGTTCGCCAACACGTTGCCCCACGCGTGATCGAAGTAAGCAAACGCCTTGTCCCATTCGCCACCCTCGCCCCAGCCGGTGTGATGCAGGCTGACACGCGTTTCCTTTTCGCTGACCGGGGCGAATCGAAGCACGACGAACGTTCGCTGCTGTCGCGCCGCAGGTAGATGAGGTGGCGCATTCCAATCGAATGACAGCATCTGCTTCGGCTGCAACGCCATGAATCGCATATCGTCGGCGCCCTTAAGTCCCGGCGTGCCCAGCGGATTGACATAGATGTGGAACGCGCCACCGACCTTCGGCTCGATCTTCGCGTCAGGCGCGAAAAAGCTGACGATGCCTTCGCGCGTTGTCCACGCATCCCATACCTGGTCCAGCGTCGCCGGAACGACGACCGATTTGTCGATGCTGCGCTCGACCGCACCCGCGCCGGTAGCAACAATCAGAAGCAAAGCGCAGAACAATCGCATCTCGATCCCCTCCGCTATGGACGAACAACCAACTTGCCGACTGCTTTTCTTTCCAGCAACGCTTCCAGTGCGCGCGGCGTATCGGCAAGCGCGTATGTTCGCGAAACGTGCGGCTTCAGTTTGCCTTGCGCGAGCCAGCTGAACAATTCGGTCAGCATCGCAAAATTCGCCTTCGGTTCACGCTTCGCAAATTCGCCCCAGAAAACGCCGATAGCTGATGCGCCCTTCAACAGCAGCAAGTTGGCTGCAATGCTCGGAATCTCACCGTGCGCAAAGCCGATCACCAGCAATCGCCCGCGCCATGCGAGCGATCGCACTGCGGCTTCCGTGCCGGGGCCGCCGACCGGGTCATAAATCACATCGATCCCCTTACCTCCGGTCAGCGATTTGACGGCGTCTCGCAAATCCTGCGTCGCGTACTCAATCGTGTGATCTGCCCCACGCTCCCTTGCCGCCGCCAGCTTTTCTGCACTGGAGGCCGCCGCTATAACGGTCGCCCCGGCGAGCTTGCCGAGCTCAACCGCAGCGAGTCCGACGCCTCCGCCTGCGCCCAGCACCAGCAATGTCTCGCCCGCCTTCAGTTGTCCGCGATCGAACAGCGCGTGGTGCGAGGTGGCGTAGGTCAAGGTGAACGCCGCCGCCACTTCATCGGTGATGCCCGCTGGAATCGGCACCGCCAGCAGCGCCGGCGCGCATACGAACTCGGCGAACCCGCCAACACCAACAAGGGCGATCACACGCTCGCCGGGTTGCGGATGCTTCACGCCCTCGCCCAACGCATCGATCGTGCCGGCGACCTCAGTGCCCGGGACGAACGGCAACGGCGGCTGCAACTGATATTTTTTCTGCACGATCAATGCGTCGGGAAAGTTGACGCCTGCGGCGGCGATGCGAATGCGCACCTGACCGCGCGCGGGCTCGGGCAGCGGCAGATCGGCGAGTACCAGCTTGCCCGGCGCGCCCCACTCGACGCATTGAATCGCTTTCATCGGCCGCACTCTAGCGCAGCTCAGGCATCCCAATCGGGTGAGCTATCCTGCGCATCATGCAGTTCGATTTCTCGCCCAGAGTTCAGCAGCTGCGCGCGCGCGTCGACTCGTTCATGCAGCAACATGTCTATCCGAATGAGCAACGCTTTTATCGCGAGATCGAGGAGAACACGCAGCGCGGAGCGCGCTGGACCCCGACAGCGCTGATCGAGGAGCTAAAGCCGAAGGCGCGCGCCGAAGAGTTATGGAACCTGTTCCTGCCGGATTCATCGCACGGCGCCGGCCTTACAAATCTCGAGTACGCACCACTCGCCGAATCGATGGGACGAGTGCCGTGGGCGCCGGAAGTCTTCAACTGTTCGGCGCCCGATACAGGCAACATGGAAACGATCGAGCGCTACGGAAGCGAGGCGCAGAAGGAAAAGTGGCTGGAGCCTCTGTTGGCAGGAGAAATACGGTCCGCCTTCGTGATGACCGAGCCGGCAGTGGCGTCGAGCGACGCGACCAACATCCAGACGTCGATCGTGCGCGATGGCGATGATTACGTGATCAACGGTCGCAAATGGTGGATCTCCGGCGCCGGCGATCCGCGCTGCCGCGTTTATATCGTGATGGGCAAGACGGATCCCACGGCGCCGAAGCACTCGCAGCAGTCGATGATTCTGGTGCCCCCCGAAACGCCGGGCGTCAAGGTGTTGCGTTCGTTGAGCGTCTTCGGTTACGACGATGCACCGCACGGCCACATGGAAGTGGATTTCAAAGACGTGCACGTACCTGCAGGCAACCTGCTACTCGGCGAAGGACGCGGTTTCGAGATCGCGCAGGGCCGGCTAGGGCCGGGGCGCATTCATCACTGCATGCGTTCGATTGGTCTCGCCGAGCGCGCGCTCGAGCTGATGTGCCAACGTCTGTCGAGTCGTGTCGCGTTCGGCTCGGCGGTCGCTCAGCAGACCGTATGGCAAGAACGGATTGCCGAGGCGCGCTGCAGAATCGATCAGGCTCGCTTGTTAACGCTGAAAACGGCCTGGATGATGGACACCGCAGGCAACAAGGCCGCAAAGGCCGAGATCGCGATGATCAAGGTTGTAGCACCCAACGTGGCGTGCGATGTGCTCGATTGGGCGATCCAGGCGCATGGCGGTGGCGGCGTGTCTGACGATTTTCCTCTGGCGTACGCTTATGCGCACGCGCGCACATTGCGGTTGGCAGACGGCCCGGACGAGGTCCACCGTAACGCAATTGCAAAACACGAAATCGGTAAAGCAGGAGGCTCCAGATGATCGACGTTCATACCTGGCCAACGCCGAATGGCCACAAAGTTCACATCATGCTCGAGGAATGTGGGCTGCCCTACAAGGTGCACCCGGTCGACATCGGTGCGGGCGATCAGTTCAAGCCCGAGTTTCTGAAGATCAGCCCGAACAACAAGATGCCGGCGATCGTCGATTCCGAGGGCCCCGACGGCAAACCGATCTCGTTGTTCGAGTCCGGCGCGATCTTAATGTACCTCGCCGCCAAGACCGGAAAGTTTCTCCCGACCGATGTGCGCGGCAAGTACATCGCGCTGCAATGGCTGATGTTTCAGATGGGCGGCGTCGGCCCGATGTTCGGCCAGGCGCATCACTTCCGCAACTACGCACCGGAAAAAATCGAGTACGCGATTAATCGTTACAGCAATGAGGCGAAGCGGCTGTACGGCGTGATGAACAAGCGCCTCGGCGAAGCGAAGTACTTTGCTTATGAATACTCGATCGCCGATATAGCGATCTTTCCCTGGACGCGTTCACACGAGAACCAGGGAATCGATCTCGCGGATTACCCCAACGTCAAGCGCTGGTACGACTCGATCGATGCGCGACCGGCAGTCAAGCGCGGCGTGCAGGTCCTGGCGGATCGACGCAAGCCGATCGACGATAAGGAAAAGGAAGTGCTGTTCGGCGCGACGCAGTACGCAAGACGCTGAGCGGTCGCCATCCCGGCTTGCGCAGGCCGCAAGACCGAGACTCAATTACTGCAATGGGTTCTTAAGTAAGTTCCCAAACGGCACCGGCATCACTTCGATGCCCTCGTCCTTCAGTTCCGAGGCCTCGTCCTTCGACGCGAGGCCACGGATCGAACGCTTCGGCGCCTCGTCATAGTGAATCCGCCGCGCCTCCTCAGGAAAGCGCTCGCCGACATCCTCGCTGTTCGCCGCAATATGCCGTGCGATCTGCAGCATCATCGAGCGTATCGATTGATCGTTCGGCATCGCAACGGGCTCCTTGCCGGATGACTCGGGCACGTCTTGCGCGCCGCCTAGATTGAGGCGCGGCGCGGACGGCAGCTTGCGTACTTGGATGCTTGCGCACACTGGGCATTCGATCAGCCCGGCGGCAAGCTGGCGATCGAACTCATCGCCCGAAGCAAACCAGCCTTCGAACGGATGTTCCTGATCGCAACAGAGATTAAATACTTTCATCATGTCCTGGTGCCGCGGGCCGGAATCGAACCGGCATGCTTGCTTTCGCTTGCGGCGGATTTTAAGTCCGCTGTGTCTACCAGTTTCACCACCGCGGCTTGAAACAGGCTGGAGGCGGGGGTCGGAATCGAACCGGCGTACACGGATTTGCAGTCCGCTGCATGGCCACTCTGCCACCCCGCCGCTGCGATTCAATCGGCCTTTCGGCTGAACCGCTTTAAATCAAAAGGGGAAGCGCGGCGGCTTCCCCTCAGTTTGCCCAAAAATCTGGAGCGGGAAACGGATCTCGAACTTGCGACCTGAGCCGTGGCAAGGCTCGTATGCTCCAAGCTACATGCAACAGAGCGAAATGTTACCTTGAATTGCGCAGGCTTGTCTGCGGACTGGCCGTATAGGTGATAGCGCGGCAGGCGAAACTCAAGAGTGAACTTACACGCTGCCACTGCCCTGCAGGTGGCCGCCCGCAGGGCGTGAGCGGGTGTTGGACAGTCGCCGGCTACGGTCGCTGACTACGACAGGCGCTCGCGCCGTCGCATGTAAGACAGTCCGACCAACGCGAGCCCGAGCAACGAAAGTACACCCGGCTCGGGCACCGAGTTCAGTGTG
>CAWGRF010000006.1:0-64920 GCA_963824935.1 uncultured beta proteobacterium
AATGGCTGACCATCACAGCACCGGTGCACGTTGCGATCATGGCTCGCAAGTGGCTGCTGCGAAGGCTGAGTCAACATTGATCGATCCGGTCTGCGGGATGACCGTCACGCGGCAATCGAAGCACCGCGTCTCGCACGCCGGCGACGACTACTTTTTCTGCAGTGCCGGGTGCGCTGCGAAGTTCGCGGCGGATCCCGACAAGTATCTGGATTCGCGTCCAGCGCCGCCTGCGGTGCCCGAGCGCGCCGACGCGATCTATACGTGTCCGATGCATCCGGAGATTCGGCAGGTCGGGCCGGGTAACTGTCCAATCTGCGGCATGTCGCTCGAGCCGGCCGATGCATCGGTTGCGGAGGACAACACCGAGCTGCGCTTGATGACGCGCCGTCTATGGATCGCCGCTGCGTTATCGCTGCCGATCGCGCTGATGGCGATGACCGAATTCGTTCCTGCGCTTCATCAGCGATTGATCGCTGCAATGGGGCCATGGTTCGGCTGGACGCAGTTGCTGCTCGCGACGCCGGTAGTACTCTGGTGCGGAGCGTTTTTCTTCAAGCTCGGCTGGCAGTCGATCGTCAATCGCTCGCCGAACATGTTTACATTGATCGCGCTCGGCGTCGCGGCAGCCTACGGCTTTAGCGTGTTTGCGCTGCTGTTTCCGCAGGCGCTGCCGGCAGCAATGATGAGCAAAAGCGCGATGAACGGCGCTCCGCCGTTGTACTTCGAGGCGGCGGCGATCATCACCACGTTGGTGATCCTCGGTCAGGTGCTCGAGTTGCGCGCGCGTTCGCAGACATCCGCTGCCGTGCGTGCGCTGCTACAACTCGCGCCGCCGACGGCGCTACGCATTGAGGCCGACGGCCAGGAACGCGAGGTCGCGCTCGAGCAGGTGCATCGGGGCGATCGACTGCGCGTGCGGCCCGGCGAGAAGGTACCGGTCGACGGCGTCGTGCTCGATGGCCGCTCGAATGTCGACGAATCGATGATGACCGGCGAGCCGTTGCCTGTGACGAAGGAAGCGGGCGCGAAAGGTCACCGGCGCCACCGTCAATCAGACCGGCAGCTTCGTGATGCGTGCCGAGCGCGTTGGCGCTGACACGTTGCTGGCGCAGATCGTTCAGATGGTCGCTGAAGCCGGTCGTACGCGCGCGCCGATCCAGAGACTCGCAGATATCGTGGCAAGCTGGTTCGTGCCAGCGGTCGTGCTGATTGCGATGGTTGCCGCAATCGTCTGGATCGCCGTTGGCCCCGAACCTCGCTACGTCAACGCATTAGTCGTTGCCGTCAGCGTGCTGATCATCGCGTGTCCGTGCGCGCTTGGGCTAGCGACGCCGATGTCGATCATGGTCGGAGTCGGTCGCGGCGCGCAGGCAGGCGTGCTGGTGCGCGACGCCGAAGCACTGGAGTCGATGCAGAAGGTCGACACGTTAGTGGTGGACAAGACCGGCACGCTGACCGAAGGCAAGCCACGAGTGGTTCGAGCGATACCCAGCCCCGGCATCACCGAAGAAACACTCATCGCTACAGCCGCGGGCCTTGAGACGGCGAGCGAACATCCGTTAGCGCGCGCAATCCTCGAGTTCGCGCGCGAGCGTTCGGTCGAGCCGCTGACTGTGCAAGGCTTCGAGTCGATTACCGGACTCGGGGTGCAAGCCTCAGGGACTGACGGCCGGCTGCGCCTCGGCAGCGCACGCTTCCTCAACGAATCGGGCGTGGATCTGTCCGCGATGAACCCGATCGCCGAGCAACTACGCAGCGAAGGCAGCACGGTGGTGTTCGTCAGCGCAGAAAATCGTTTACTTGGATTACTGGCGATTGCAGATCCGATCAAGCCCACGACAGCAGCTGCGATTCAAGAACTCGCTCGCGACGGAGTGCGTGTCGTGATGGCGACCGGCGATGGGCAGGCGACCGCTGCAGCAGTCGCTGCGACGCTCGGCATCAAGGACTTCCGCGCCGAAGTTCTGCCGGCCGACAAAAATGCGCTTGTAAAAGAGTTGCAAGCGCAAGGCCGCGTCGTCGCGATGGCCGGCGACGGCATCAACGACGCACCGGCGCTCGCGGCGGCCGATGTCGGCATTGCGATGGGGAAAGGGGCGGGAACCGGGGGCACCGACATCGCGATGCAATCTGCGCGCATCGTGCTCGTTAAGGGTGATTTGAATGGGATCGTACGTGCGCGCCAGCTATCGAACGCGGTGATGCGCAACATCCGCCAGAACCTGTTTTTCGCATTCGCTTACAACGCGGCCGGAGTACCGCTCGCTGCCGGTGTGTTGTATCCGCTGACCGGTTGGTTGCTAAGTCCGATCATTGCATCGGCTGCGATGGCACTCTCATCAGTATCAGTCATCGGCAATTCTTTGCGCTTGCGCCGCACCGAGCTTTCACTCGGCGCGCCAACGTGAGCGCTACGCGGCGGATAAGCCAAGCAGTTTTGGCTCTTCAGCTTCACTGCGGCGCCTGCGCGCGCCTTACACTTCGCCGTCAACGTATCAATTACTGATACCGCCGGAGCGCTCGGGCTTATCGATGAGTACCGAACAATTGATCGACGCGTTAAAGCGCGTTTTAAAGAGCCGCCAGATCACGTACGCCGTACTGGCGCGGCGCATCGGGATGTCCGAGGCCAGCGTCAAGCGACTGTTTTCGCAGCGCACGTTTACGTTGAGCCGCCTGGAGCAGATGCTGGCAGCGCTCGAAATCGATTTCTTCGAGCTGGCAAAGCTCGCGCGCAGCGCCGGCGATGCGCCGGAGGAAATGACCGAGCCGCAGGAACATGCGCTCGCCTCGGAACCGCGCTTAATGGGTGTTTTTTATCTGTTGTTTAACGACTGGCAGCCGGCGCAGATCCTCGCACGTTATGAGATCACCGATGCCGAGTTGACCAGGTTGCTGGTGAAGCTCGATCGGTTGCAGCTGATCGAATTGCTGCCGGCAAATAAAGTGAAGCTCAAAGTTGGCCAGCATTTGCGCCTACGGCCCAGCGGAGCGATCCGTGCGAAGCATGGCCAACGAGTGTTGACGGATTTCCTTGCGGTCGAATTCGACCGGCACGGCGGCAATTTTCGTTTTGAGTTCCGCGACATTTCGCCGGCGTCGTTCGCCGTCGTTCACCGCAAGCTCGACCGCTTGGCCGCCGAGTTCAACGAACTGGCGGAGCTCGACAGCACATTGCCCCCGGATCAGCGGCAATCGATCGGCATGGTGCTCGGCATGCGGCCGTGGAGAATCGGGCAAGTCACCAACCTGAAAGAACGCCCGCGGCGGCACTGAGGGCCCACACTACAACGGCACGCGCAGGCGGCCGCAACTAACCGCTCGTTGCAGCTGCCCTTGGCTGTGAACTCCGCCGAACGAAGTCGATCACTGCGTCACGATAGGTCGTCCCGCCGACCCTGCTCGCGCCCGAATGCGTTCCGCCTTCGATCTTGATCAGCTGTTTGATCTTGCTCGATGCCGCGGCATAAAGCTCGTCGGCCATCGCGTGCGGGACGATGCCGTCTGCCGTGCCGTGAATGATCAACAGTGGCACTTCAACTCTTCCGATCTTCGTTGCGGAGTCGAACGGCTGCGTCACGGCCAGCCCGATCCCGGGCACCCAGCCGTACTTCATTCCGCGCACGACGGCGGGGATTGAGGTAAACGTGGATTCGATGATCACACCGCCGATCTGATTAGCCGGCTGCTTCAGTGGTCCGGCGGCGAGATCGATCGCCAGCGCTCCGCCCAGACTATGGCCATAGATGAAGCGACGCGCCGGATCGGGTTCGCGGCGCTTCAATTCTTCGAGTGCTACCCGCGCGTCTTCATAGGCGGTTTCTTCCGACGGCAACAGCTCGGTGCTCTTGCCGAATCCGCGATAGTCGACCGCCAACACGTTGAAACCGAGATCGACCCAGCGCGACATGCGAAACACGCTGCCGTTTAAGTTCCAGCGCGCGCCGTGCAAGTACAGCACCGTCGGCGCGTGCTTCGCATCGTCCTGCGGCACGTACCAGAAGTGCAGGCGATGACCGTTGGCCAGCTCGATGTCATAGGCTTCGGTGCCGGGCAACGGCTCCGAGAACCAGCGCTGAGTGCCGTTCCTCGGATCGAAAATCGCCTGGCGCTGCCATTCGTCGAGCGATGCACAGCCGGCCGCGCCCGCGCCAATGGTGAGAGCACCTAACAGGAGAGTGAGCGGACGAGTCAGGAAACGTGGCACGGCGTTTGGACGTTAGGCGCGGATCAGAGTTCTCGCTATCGAACGTGCGGACTAGTCCGCCGGTTTACCTCTTCTTTGTGGATTTCGGCATCTGGCGCTTGCTCAGCCCGAGCATCGTGCCGCGGCAGTTTTTCGCGCCGCAGCGGCATTCGTAGTTCTTCCTCAATGTGGGCGTCAGACGCTCTTCAATCGTCAGGCAGTAATCGTAACTGAGCTCTTCGCCGGCGCGGATATCGCGCATCGCCTGGATAAAGACGCGGCCATCATCGGTCTCCTCGGTTTCGCAATTGGGATCGCACGAATGGTTGATCCAGCGCGCCGCATTGCCTCCGACGCCGGCATCGATCACCGTCTTCTGGTCATCGAGCGAAAAAAAGAACGTGTGATGCGGATCGTCCGGGTTCGATGGCGGCCGGCGGTCGGCCTCTTTCCAGGCGATGCGCTGGCCCTTGTATTCGATGATGTTCTCGCCCGCCTTGATGCGGCGCGCTGCATAAACCCCGCGCCCGTGGACGCGCGAGTTCTTGACGACGATACGTGGTTTGCGTTGCGTTGACATGAATCGGAAAGAAGCGAGTGACGTGCCCGAGTCGTTGAACTAGT
This sequence comes from uncultured beta proteobacterium, assembly GCA_963824935.1. Classification (GTDB taxonomy): domain Bacteria; phylum Pseudomonadota; class Gammaproteobacteria; order Burkholderiales; family Burkholderiaceae_F; genus JACCZX01. Next base: position 4,811 of record CAWGRF010000006.1, read on the forward strand.
CGATGCCGATCAGCCGGCGTAGCTCGACGATCGGATTCGATTTCAGTACGTCGATCAGGTTGTTGAATTGATCAGTCCACAGCGAGAAGTTCGGATTAGGCTCGATGGGCTCGACCACTTCGGCAAGCCGCTCGCCTGCAAATGCGGCCGGTGACCGAGCGATCAATACCCAGTCGGTGACCGATGCAGTGCTCTCGTCCGAAGGTGAGTCGGTGACCAGTCTGACGGTCAAGCCGGCGGCCTCCGCGATGTTCGCCAGCACGGGTTTCAGATCGAGAAATCGGTTCGAAATATGAACTGCCAGGATGCCGTCGGTCTTTAGGTGCTTGAAATAAAGCTCGACCGCTTCATGCGTAATCAGATGTACCGGAATCGAGTCGCTCGAAAAAGCGTCAACAGCGAGTACGTCGTAGCGTTGCGGTGCGCTTGATGCGAGCTCGCGCTCCAGCGATAAACGCGCATCGCCAATCATGTATTCGATCGCCGCCGGCGAAGAATTCAGGTATGAAAACTGGCTCCTCGCCAACGCCAGCACATCCGGGTCGAGCTCGTAAAAGCGCACGACGTCGCCGGCGCGCCCATAGGCCGACAACGTGCCGACTCCCAGGCCGACGAACCCCAGCTGCACCGGTCCATGGGCCTGCTTGGCTTCGATCGCGCGGCCGACACCCGAGGTCCGCGCGTAATAGGTACCGGGCTCGAGCCGGTTTGGATTGATGGTCTGCTGCTCACCGTGCAGGATGACACCATGCAAGAGGCGGCGCACTTGCTGGTCGCCGCTGCCCTGCTCACGCACCCTTAGCGTGCCGTAAAAATTGCGGTGCATGTACACCACATCGTCACGCAAAAATCCGATGTACTCGCTGCCGTACCATGCGGTGGCCAGTGTCGCCACCATCGCTGGGCCAATCAGCCAGTGACTCCGCCGCGCGACATACACCGCGAGCGAAGCGAGCAGCACCAGCGCCAGCGGGAATTCAAAGTACGTCGGAAATACGCGCGGCGCGACCAGCCCCACCAGAAGCCCGCCAAGCGCGCCGCCCAGCGAGATCGTCAGATAAAACTGCGTCAGATAACGCGGCACTGGCTTGCTCAGCGCCAATTCGCCGTTGCAAAAAAACGCTGCCATCATCATGCCTACGGTGTACAGCGGCACGGCCAGACTGACATCGAGCACTCCGCGATTGGCCGACAAACCGGCCGCCATCGCCACCAGCAAGATCAGCGTCGGAAACAAGAACCAGTCACGCTGATACCAACCGCGGCCGGCGCGCCCTTCGAACGCGACGACGAAGGACAGCAGATACAGCGATAGCGGCAACACCCACAAAAATGGAACCGACGCGATGTTCTGCGTGATGTGGCTGGTGGTTGCGAGCAACAGCACAGAGCCGAGTGCGGCAAATGCAAGCCAGAGGGCGTAGTCAGTGAGGCGCGGCGCCGGCCCATCGGGCTCTGCCGCCATCGGGCGCGCCGCCGCCGCATCAGCGCCGGGTTCCGGTTGCGATGCCTTCCACGCCGACAACGCACACGCAACCACAAACAGCGCATACGCTGCGCTCCAGGCAATCGACTGCGAGCGCGACGGCGTAAACGGTTCGATCGCAAACGGAAACGCGAGCAATCCGATCAGCGATCCGAAGTTCGACAGCGCGAACAAGCGGTAAACGGTTTTTTCGGGAAACCGTGGTGCCACCCACTTCTGCAGCAGCGGGCCGGTCGACGAGAGCAAGAAATACGGCAGCCCGATGGTGGCCACCAGCAGCACGAGGATGCGCAGCGCGGCATCAGCGCCAGCAGCGGGCTTCAGCGCCTCGCTGGGAATGATCGGCAGAAACAGCAGGCTCGCTGCGAGCAGCGCAATGTGCAGCCGCGCTTGATGCCTGGGCGTCAGATATCGCGTGATCAAGTGCGAATAGGTATAGCCGGCCAGCAGAACCACCTGAAAAAACACCAGACACGTGGTCCACACGGCAGACGTGCCGCCGAACCACGGCAGGATCTGCTTGGCGATGATCGGCTGCACCAGGAACAGCAGAAACGCCGACAGCAAGATAGTGGAAGCGAAAAGCGGCATGGAGTGCGATGCGTGGGAAGCGCCAGGCGGCAAAACGGCCGGTAAACGCTGCAAAAGCGGGCGCAAAGGGCTCGAATTGTCGCATGTGTCGACGACGGGTCGGCACGCTGGCGATGGGCGGGTTCGCGGACCGGCGAAGAGTGCAAGCAGCGCTCAAACGGTCCGCATTTCAGCCTCTGCCCGATTCAAGGGAGGGTTAAGGGGCGCCGAAGATCAGGTATGGACGGCTCCCTCTTACGATTGGATGACGCGGCGGACGCGCGGGCTGCTGGAACCGTGGCACTGGACCACATCCGGCTCGGCTGGCGCCCGATCGTTGCCCGCGATCGCCGTGTGCTCGGAGTACGGATAGAAGTCAAAGCGACCGCCGACGCAACGTCGACGACGACGCTCGGCGCCGTCATCGCGGCACTGATCGATCACGCATCATCGCCGCGCGGGATCGTCGTGCTCGCGCCTGCGGCCTCGACGTTCGATTCAGAACTGAACGCCATCGCCGAATGGAGCGGCCGCGGTGGCGCTTACGGCAACATCGTGCTCGAAGTCGGCGCGGAGTCGCTGACGACACGGCAGCTACCTCTGATCGAGGCTGTCCAGCGCAAAGGAATGCGATTCGTCCTGCGCCAATCCGCGCATCCGCTGCCACGCGATTGGCAGCGATTGTTCATGGCCGTCGTTGCCGCCGCCGGAAACGATCGGATACGCGACGGTGAGCCGGCGCTATGGGTGCGAGACGTCCACACGCGCAGCGATGTCGAATGCGCGCTGGCGCGCGGCGCCCAAGCGACCATCGGCTGGCCGCTCGACGAGCCGGCGGTTGATCCGTCTGCGGGTCTCGAACCGATGCGCCGCGCGGTGCTCGACATCGTGCGCTTGATTCAAGGCGACGCCGACGTCATCGCGCTCGAGCGCGCCTTCAAGAATGAACCGAGCCTTGCGCTGCTGCTGCTATCGGCGATCAACAGTCCGGCGTTTGCGCCCGGCGCCGCGTCGACGGCGCCGATTACTTCGCTGCGGCATGCGATTCTGGTGCTCGGCTACAAGCGGCTGGTGCGCTGGCTGGTGCTGTTGCTCGGCGTGTCGTCCACCAATTCGCGCTCGACGCCGCTGATCTACATGGCAGTGCAGCGCGGGTTCTTTCTCGAAGCGCTTGCCGATCGCGGGAGCGGCACGCGTGACGACCTGTTCGCCGTCGGCGCATTTTCATTGCTCGAACAGATCACCGGGCATTCGCATCAGCGATTGTTCGCCTCGGCAGTGCTGCCGCGTTCGGTGCTCGACGCGGTGCGTGCGCGCGCGGGGACCTACGGCGCTCATCTCGCGCTCGCCGAGGTGATCGAGCGCGGCGATGCCGTCAGCTCGGAGCGCGCTGCGCAGTTGGTCGGTGTGTCGATGGGCGAAATCAACACGGCGCTTCTATCTTCGCTCGCCGCCGCCGATGCGATCACGATGAACTAGCACCGCTCACCGGCGCTGCGCCGAATCGGTCAATCCAACTTTGCACCGCTGCGCTTGATCACCGGCTGCCACCGTGCGCGTTCGGCCTGCATCAATGCGCCGAATGACTCAGGTGTGCCGCCGCCGACCTGCCATCCCGCTGTCTCGATCCGAGACCTCACATCCGGCGTCGCCAGGATCGCGTTGATCTCACGATTCAACTGATCGATTACCGACGGCGGTGTCGCTGCCGGCGCAACGAATCCATTCCACGCAATCGCTTCGAAGCCGGTGAAGCCCGTTTCATGCACCGTCGGCAGATCGCGCAACGCCGGCCAGCGCTCGCGGCTGGTGACCGCGAGCAGTTTGATTCGTCCCGATTGAGCGAGCGGCAGCAACGACGTCGGGTTCGACATGACGGCGTGCACATCACCTGCAGCGGTCGCCTGCACCGCCGGCGGCGCGCCGTTAAAGGGGATGTGCACCATGAACAGGCCCGCCTCGGTCTTCAGCAACTCCATCGACAGATGCGACGAGCTGCCATTGCCCACCGAGGCGTAATTCAACCGGCCCGGGTGCTGCCGTGCATAAGCGAGAAACTCCTTGAACGAATTGACCGGCAAGACGCTCGTGACCGCCAGCACATTCGGCGCAGTCCCGACCAGAACGATTGGCACCAGATCCTTGGCCGGGTCGTACTGCAGCTTCGAATACAAAAATGGCGCGGTGGCCAGCGGACCAGTGAATGACAGACCGATCGTGCTGCCATCGGGCGCCGCCTTTGCGATCTCGTGAGTACCGAGGGTGCCGCCCGCAGCGGGCCGGTTTTCGACGATCACCACCTGACCGACGCGCTCGCGCAGCTTGTCCGCAATGACGCGTCCCAACACATCGATCGACGAGCCGGGCGGCGCCGTCAAAATAATGCGCAGAGTTCGGCTCGAAGAGAGTTGCGCGAATGTCGTGGATACGGCACCTAACGCGCCGGCGCCCGCGGCGCCGAGCACGCGACGGCGCGGCCAGACAATCGAAATCCCCATCACTTGCTATCTTCGCGCGACGGGCTTTCTCGAGCCGGCGCTGCGCACGGATTTAGCTGAGGTCTTGCGTGCGGCAGCGCTGCTGGTCTTGCGCGCAGGCTTGCCCTTTGCCGGAGACGATGGGCCCTCGGGCACTACCGCCGTGCGGCCACGAGTCCTGGTCGGCTTATCAACGGGCACTGTTTCGACGGCACCGCCGTTAACGGTATTGCCGGTGCGTTTCGCCGCGGCGCCGGCTTTGACCGGCCGCGGCTCGAATTCGAATCCGGTGGTGCCGTCGGGTTTTCTCACTAAGAACGCCGAGAATTTTCGCCGCGTACGATTCGAAACGAATCCGCGCATAACGTCGGTGCGTCCCTCATTCAGCAGCTTCGCCATTTGCGTTGCGTCGATCGGCTGTTGCAAGATAACCTTGCCCGAGCGGAAATCGCAGCGCTTCTCGGCCCCGACACTGTTTTCGCACAGATACGACATCGGCTGCTCGAACACGCGGCCGCCGCACTTCGGGCACGGACCGATCGGTGTCGACTTCGAGAAGTCGATCGGGTCGGTACTCCCATCATCGTTGGTTTGTCCGAAATCGAATTCGATTTTCAGCTCAGGCGTGATCTTCAGCACCGCCGCGAACGGCCGCCCCATTTTGCTAATGAAGCCATTTAACGGACCAATCGTTCGATCGCGCAACAGTTGTTCGACTTCTTCGACTTCGAATGTCCGGCTGCCCGGATGTTTGGGCAGCGAAAACTCGCACTTGGTGCACGCATAGCGCCGGTAGTTCTCGACGATCTTGCCTTTGCAATTGGGGCACGGTGTTGCAAGCGTGGCCGGGTCGTCGATCGGCACCGTATTCGATTGATAACTTTTCGCGCGGTCGACGACTTTCTTCGTCATACCCGCGATCTCTTTCATGAAACGGTCGCGCTTCAGCTGGCCGTGCTCCATCAGCGACAGCTTGTGCTCCCACTCTCCGGTCAGCTCCGGCGCGGTCAGCTCTTCGATATCCAGACCTTTGAGCAATGTGATCAGGTCGAACGCCTTGCGCGTCGGCCGCAGATCCTTGCCGTCGCGCACCATGTAGCGCTGATCGATCAGCCCTTCGATGATCGTCGAGCGCGTGGCGGGTGTGCCGAGCCCCTTGCCGGCCATCGCGGCGCGTAGGTCGTCGTCTTCGATCAGCTTGCCCGCGCCCTCCATCGCCGACAGCAACGTCGCCTCGGTGTAGCGCGCCGGTGGTCGCGTTGCCAGTGCGACCGATTGAACATCGGTGGCTCGAACACGCTCGCCCTGTTCGATCTTCGGCAGCGAACCCTGCTCCTGCATCGCCTCGCGTCCGTAGATCGTGAGCCAGCCGGGCTCGACCAGGACCCTGCCTTCGGTCTTGAACGAATGGCCGGCGACTTCGGTAATGCGTGTCGTGACGAGATACTCGGCCGCCGGGAAGAAAATCGACAAGAATCGTTTGACGACCAAGTCATACAACTTCGCCTCGACCTCAGACAAATGCTTCGGCGTCTGCAGCGTCGGAATGATGGCAAAGTGGTCGGAGACCTTGGCGTTGTCGAACACGCGCTTGTTCGGCTTGACCCAACCCTGCTTGACGATCTTCCTGGCGAATTCTCGATATGGCGCGACGCCGCCCAATGCATCCATCGTTTTGCGCACGATGCCGACGTAGTCTTCGGGCAACGCGCGCGAATCAGTACGCGGATAGGTAAGCACCTTGTGCCGCTCGTATAGCGCCTGCGCGATCGACAGGGTCGTCTTGGCCGAAAAGCCGAACTTCGAGTTGGCCTCGCGCTGCAGCGATGTCAAGTCGAACAGCAAGGGCGCAAGCTGTGTGCTGGGCTTGGCTTCCTCGGTCGCGATGCCGGTCTTGCCACGGCACGCATCGGCGATCGCTGCAGCGCTTTTCGCGTCCCACAGCCGCTCGGCGCGCGCATCGGCGTCATCGGTCTTCTTGAACTTCGGATCGAACCACCGGCCTTCGTAGCTTCCCGCTTTCGCGTCGAACGTGGCGCGTACTTCCCAATAGTCGCGCGCGACGAACTTGCGAATCTTGTCCTCGCGCTCGACAACGATCGCCAGGGTCGGGGTCTGTACCCGGCCCACTGTTGTCAGATAGAAGCCGCCCTCCTTGCTGTTGAACGCTGTCATCGCGCGCGTGCCGTTGATACCGACCAGCCAGTCGGCCTCGGAGCGGCTGCGTGCGGCGTCGGCGAGAGGCATCATCTCGTCGTCGCTTCGCAATTGGTCGAACGCTTCGCGGATGGCCGCTGGCGTCATCGATTGCAACCAGAGACGGCGCACCGGCTGCCTGGCCTTCGCCGCTTGCACGATGTAGCGGAAAATGAGTTCACCTTCGCGTCCGGCGTCGCAGGCATTGATCAGCAGGCCGATGTCCTTGCGTTTGATCAGCCGCATCAGCACCTTGAGCCGGGCTTCGCTCTTGGCAATCGGAGCCAGATCAAAATGCGGTGGAATCACCGGCAGGTGCGTGAAAGTCCATTTGCCGCGCTTGACGTCGTAAGCCTCCGGCGCGCGCAACTCGAGCAGATGGCCGACCGCCGAGGACAGCACATACTGGTCGCTCTCAAAGTGATCCTGATGCTTCGTGAAGCCTCCCAGCGCGCGTGCAAGGTCCGCGGCCACGGATGGCTTCTCGGCGATGATCAGTGTTTTAGACATAAATCAATGAGAAGGAGAGCCCAAAAACAAGCGGCTCCCTAGCTTGTTCCTTTTTTCAGGATAACAACTAAATGAAAACGCAACGAAAGTGAGAGAAAGCGTTGCGGCTTTCGCGTGCGCCTGTACCGCGCGCAGACGCGTTCGCGCCAGAGGGAGCGCGCCTAGTTAACGTTCGCGGTTTGTAGCTTAGTGCTGCGCCCGACCGTCACTGGCGCCGAGCAGCTCTTCAAGGAGCAGCACGTCGATATCGGCCTGCTGACTCCACAGCACCATCAACACGATCACCTTCAGCATTTCGAGCGAGATCGGCGCCTCATCGGTGGCGAGCGCGCGCTCGATCACGATCTCACGTTGCGTGGGTGTCAGCTGTGCGGCTTGCTCAAGAAAGCTTAGAAATCCAATCGCTTCGACTCCGAGCTGTTCGACTTCGAGTGCCGCGTAGACGCGAAAGGCGCGCTCGCTCTCAGGGCCGAGCGCGATCGATTCCGACGTGACCAGTTGTAATCCAGACAGCCACACCAGTGCGTCGGAAATCTCTTCGTCGTTGAATCCCGCGTCGATTAGACGTTTCGACAGCGAGTCGGCGTCCGGGCATGCATGCAGCGCGCCGTAGTTTTCGTAGAGATAGACGAGTACGTCAAACACGTTCAGCTTCCAATCTATGCGACCTGTGCCGCGCTGTAAAGGGTCATAGTCGGATTAACGCAACCTTTGGTATCGATTACCCGGTAGACGCTCAACATGTTGTGCCAGTTCTAGTTCAAGCAACGCGCCGACCAGTTCGCCCGGCTCGCGGCCGCTGCGCTCAACCAGATGATCGAGGTCGATCGGGTCATGCCCCAGAAGATGCAGCAGCTCGGCGTGCGCCGCGGGCTCGCCAGCGGGATCGGCAGCCGCGGCCGCGGTTCGCGGCGCCAGTCCAAGCTCTTCAAGTACGTCTTGCGCTGATTCGACCAGCTTGGCGCCGTCGCGTATCAGCCGGTGGCAGCCCTTCGTGAGCGGGGAATGGATCGATCCCGGAACAGCGAACACCTCACGCCCGAATTCGGCTGCCAGGCGCGCAGTGATCAACGAACCGGAACGTAGTGCGGCCTCGACCACCATCACCCCGCGCGTAATGCCAGCGATGATGCGGTTGCGGCGCGGGAAGTTGTGCGCGAGTGCCGGCGTGCCCAACGCGAACTCCGAAATCACAACGCCGCGCTTCCTTACCTCGGCCGTCAACGCCCGGTTGCTGCCCGGATAGATCACATCCACGCCGGTTCCGACGACTGCGATCGTCGAGGCATCATTGTCGGAGGCCAGCGCACCGCGGTGCGCTGCCGCATCGATGCCGACGGCGAGCCCGCTGGCAATGGTGACGCCTACATCGGCCAGCGCCCGCGCAAACGCATGCGCATTTTCGCTGCCTTGCCGGGTCGCGTTGCGACTGCCGACGATCGCGATCGATGGACGATTGAGCAGCTCCACCCTTCCCACAGCAAACAGCACCGGTGGCGGGTCTGCGGTCGTGAGCAACGCCTGCGGATACGTTGCATCGGCCAGCGTGATCAACGAATGACTGGCGGAGGCGGCTAGCCAACGCTCGGTGGCGTCGATGATCGCTTGCGTTTCAGCGCTCGCGGGTTGCAACAGCACGCGGGCGAGCGGCTCGGGTACCGAGCGCAGCAACGCCGCGCTTCCCGCGCTGAAAATGGTATCGGGCAGACCGAACGTCGAAAGAAGCTGGCGTGCAGTGCGCGGTCCTAGACCGGGCGTCGCGATCAGGCGCAGCCAGGCGGCACGCTCGGCCGCCTGCATGCTGCTAATTGAGTACTACTCGAGCGCAGTGAAGGCTCAACGCCCGTAGCCGGAACGTGCCGGCTGAGAGGGCGCCGGATTGGCGCTTGTCGCGGGTTCAGCTGGCGACCCCGAAGTGCGGGCTGACGATTCGAACCCCGGCGCCTCGCTGACGTTTGTGTCGCGCGCGGCCGGCAGCGTCAGATCCAGAGAATCGCTCGGATTCGATGCGCGATCACCCACCTCAACCGGGCGCGAACCGCGTTGAATCAGCGCATACGAGATGCCCGGAAAAGTGCGGAACACGAACGCAAGTCCGATCTGCTCGTCAGGCAACTTGATGAATTCGCGCCTGGCAGCGGTGCGATCCAGCTTTGTCTCACCGGTACGGTATAGCTGCAGCACGTCGCCGAGGGAAAGGCCTTCCTCGGTGCCGCGGCTCAAGGTAATGATCTGCGCGCCGCCGGCGTAGCGCACGCCGTCATAAATCGCGATCACGCGCGCATCGATCGCCGCAGTCGGACGCTTCGGCACGTACGCCACCAGCTCCTCGCGTTCGACGGGCAGCAAACGATCGCCGATGCCGATTTCCTGCTTGCTCGACTCGATTCGCATCTTCGCGATCTCGCCGCCGCTGACCTTGTTGGCGGTGCCGAGGTAGAACGCTTCGTACGCGATCGGATTCTTGCGTATCTTGTCGTCCGGGTCGAAAAGGGGGCGCAGCGGACGGTATACGTTGTAGTTCAGAATCGAATCATCCTGAATTCCGCGCGCATAGGCGTCGTCGCCGCGGCCGACAAACACGCGGCCTTCCTGCGTGGCGACGATGCGCGGCGAGTCGGCCAAGCCATTGGCATCCAGCACCAACGGCTGCGACAAGAACGGCGCAATCAGATTAGTCGGAATCGCCGAGATGGCGGCCCGCTCGGTGGTCACGTCGCGGATGCGTGGCTCGAGCCGGCCAAGGCCAGGCTCGCCCTCGGCGAGCTGCAATCGGGCGCGGTCGCCGTCTTTGACCAGGACCAGCGTTTGACCGGGATAGATCAGGTGCGGGTTCTTGATCTGCGTCTTGTTCATGCCCCACAGCTCGGGCCAGCGCCACGGACTGGTCAGATACATACTGGATAGGGCCCAGAGCGTGTCACCGCTCTTCACCGTGTAGCGCTCAGGGGCGTTCGGAGCCAGCGCCGACAGCGGCACGCCCGCCTGCGCCACCTGATCGGCGGTACTGCGCTGCTGGGGCGTTATCGGTAGGCGCGACGCGGGGGTCGAATCCTGCGCCGCGGCGCTGCCAGCTATCAGCGAGGATATGGCAAGTATCGCGGCCGAAACAACGCCCGATTTAGTGTTGGTCATGCAAGCTCCTGGTCACGCTCATTGATCACACCCGCGGCGGTCCGACTGACGATGACAGCGCCCAATGCTTCGCCTTGAACTTTTTTGGAGGGCGCAGATATCTAATGACGGGCCGCAAATTTTGACCGTAATGTATTGATATAGCAACGGATCCTTTGAGCCTTCGATCCCGACTAGGCGCGATGCCATAGGTCGTAATCGCGGCTGCATGTCACCCGAACGTCGCGCAAGTTTGGCTTAGTCGGCATGCGTTTGGTGCTTGAAAAGCACGCAAAGATCGGGCATTTAAGGCCGATTGAAAGTCATCGGCATGCCGTCGGCCGAGAAATTCGGTCGTTTTTGGAGAGATAGGTGGCTTTGCTTAACATCCTCGAGTACCCCGATCCGCGGCTGAAAACCGTGGCGCGGCCGGTGACTCGCTTCGATGATCGACTGCGCCGTCTGATCGACGATATGGCGCGCACGATGTACGCGGCGCCTGGCGTGGGCCTCGCGGCTACCCAGGTCGATGTGCATGAAAGGCTGGTCGTCATAGACATCTCTGAGACCAAGGATCAACTGCACGTGTTGATCAATCCAGAAATAACGTGGGCCTCGGAAGAGCAGGTCGAGTGTGAAGAGGGCTGTTTGTCGGTGCCCGGCGTATACGACGCGGTAACGCGGCCGGCCAAGGTGCGGATACGCGCGCAAAACGCCGACGGCACGCCGTTCGAGCTCGAGTGTGAGGGGTTGCTCGCGGTATGCGTGCAGCATGAAATGGATCATTTGCTCGGCAAAGTCTTCGTCGAGTACTTGTCTGCGTTAAAGCAGGACCGCATCAAGACGCGGCTCAAGAAGCGCAAGGCCAAGGCCGCCTGACCGTCGATTGGCGCCGCTTTTCCGACGCTTCATCGCCCTTCTCGGCGCGCAGGCCCGCGGCAACGGCTACATTGGCAATCTTGCTTAGTCGCTTGATCGTGAACGCTTCATGTTGAGCACGGCAGACGTGCGCCAGTCATGGCGCAGTTGGTGGTCATTTTCGATGCGGCCGGCGGGTCCCGCCTGGCTGCAAATTATCTGGACGATCATCTTCAACACGGCGATTGCCGTCGTGCTGACATTGATCGCCTTGGGCTTCGCCAGCCGCGCCGATCCGCTGCGTTTTCTGATGTGGAACTTCGTGATCGCGCAGTCGATCGGGCTGACCATTCACGCGTTGTTCGAGGTCGGCTGCCGTCTTCTGGGGCACGATCGCATCGAAGCGTTCTCGATGCGCGCGAGAGTGATCTTCTTCGCGGGCATCCCTATCGTCGGCTGCTTGATTGGTTATTGGATTGGCTTTACCTTGCTCGGCGTCGATGTCGGCCGCATCGTTCAGGGCGCACCGCGCATCGTGATTGCGATCGTCACCATATCGATCGTTTTCTCGACCCTGTGGTATCGCTACCTGAGCGGCAAGGCGCGGCTTACGCGCGCCGAGGCCGATCGCGAGCGCGAACGCGCCAGGGCAGTCGAGTTAGAGCGCCAGGCCATCGATGCTCAGTTGCGTTCGTTGCAGGCGCAAATTGAGCCGCACTTTCTGTTCAACACGCTGGCGAACGTCGTGAGCTTGATCGATACGGCGCCGGACAAGGCGCGGCAGATGCTCGAGCGCTTGATCGACTTGCTGCGCGCCTCGCTCGCCGCCAGTCGCAGCGAACGCACAACCTTGGGCCAGGAGGCCGCATTGATTGCTGCGTATCTCGATATTCTGCGCATCCGAATGGGAGAGCGGCTTTCATACCGGATCGACGTGCCGCCCGATCTGATGGATGCGGCCATTCCGCCCTTGTCGTTGCAGCCGCTGGTGGAAAATTCGATCAAACACGGCCTCGAGCCGAAGCTCGAGGGCGGCAGCGTGCGCTTGATCGCGCGCAGCGCCAACGGCGCGCTGCAACTGGATGTGGAGGACGACGGGCTGGGCTTTTCGTCGCCCGCGGGTGGCGGCGTCGGACTGGCAAATCTGCGCGATCGCATGGCCTCGCTGTACGGTGAGAAAGCGCGGCTGGTGGTTGAAGAACTGGCGCGCGGCACGCGCGTCAGATTGACGATTCCGCTCGTGTCTGGTTGAGCACGCACGCATGAAAGCGATCATCGCGGACGACGAGATCAATTTGGCGCAGTACCTGCGCGACAAGCTGACAAAGCTCTGGCCCGAGCTGCAGATCGTTGCGATCGTCGATAGCGGCACAGCAGCGGCTGCTGCGATCGCCGAGCATGCGCCCGACATCGCGTTCCTCGACATCCGCATGCCCGGCGCGACCGGACTGCAAGTGGCGGAAAAGCTCACAAGCAACACCAAGGTCGTGTTTGTCACCGCCTACGACCAGTACGCCGTCGATGCATTCGAACGCGACGCAGTCGACTATCTGCTCAAGCCGGTAACCGATGAGCGACTCGGCCGCACGATCGAAAAGTTGCGCGAGCGCAGGTCGCCGACGCCGGACCTCACGCCACTGTTCGCGCAGCTATCGCAGCATCTGGCAGCGAACAACGCACGCCACCTGCGCTGGATCCGCGCCAGCAGGCGCTCAGCCGACGGCGAAATCACGCAGCAGATTCCGGTCGCCGACGTCCTGTATTTCCAAGCTGACGATAAATACACCTGCGTGTTCGCGCGCGACGGTGCAGCCATAGGCGAATGGTTAATCCGCGTTCCTTTGGCGGAACTCGGTGAACAGCTGAACCCGGCAGACTTCGCGCAGATTCACCGCTCGGTGATCGTCAACTTGAATGCAGTGGCGGCCACGCGTCGCGATTTGTCCGGCAAGCTATACGTCAGGGTGCGCGATGCCGCGCGCGAGCTGCCGGTGGCGCGCCAATACGTGCACTTGTTTCGGCAGATGTAACCAGTTTCCTACAATCGGGCATGCGAATCGTCTTTGCCGGCACGCCGGATTTCGCGGCGGTCGCGCTGGACGCCATTATCAGTGCCGCTCCGAGCGCCGGTTGGACGGTGCCGCTGGTGTTGACGCAACCGGATCGGCCCGCAGGCCGCGGCTTGAAGCTGGTGGGAAGCCCGGTCAAGCAGCTTGCCGTGGCAAACGGCATCGAAGTTGACACCCCGTATTCGCTGCGAAAAGGAGATGCGGCGGCAGCGGCGCAGGCTCGCCTGCACGCCGTGGCCCCCGACGTACTGGTCGTCGCCGCTTATGGATTGATCCTGCCGCCCGCGATACTCGCTATCCCACGCGGGTTGCGCGATGGATGGCAGCCGAAGCTGTCTGCCCTGAACATTCATGCGTCGCTGTTACCACGCTGGCGCGGCGCGGCGCCGGTCGCGCGAGCGATCGAGGCGGGCGATACCGAGACCGGCATCACGATCATGCAGATGGACGCCGAGCTCGATACCGGTCCGATGCTGACAGCCGAAAAAATCGCGATCGCGCACGACGATACGACTGCAACATTGACGGCCAAGCTTGCGCGCCTCGGCGCACGCATGATCGTCGAGGCGCTCCGCAACGCCGAGCGATTGATCGCGTCACCCCAGCCCGCCGGCGCTACTTACGCAGCCAAGTTGAACAAGTCGGAGGCGTGGCTTGACTGGTCGGCTTCCGCGGCCGAACTGGAGCGCAAGGTGCGCGCTTTCAATCCTTTTCCGATCGCATCGAGCACGCTCAATGGCACAACGATCAGGCTATGGCGCGCACAGGCGGTCGGTGAGCAGGGGCAACGAAGCCCGATGCGATCGGACTGGTGCGCGCAGCCGATTCATCCGGCGTGCGCGTTGTTTGCGGCGCCGGCGAATTGCTCGTGACAGAGCTGCAGCGCGCAGGCGGCAAGCGAGTCACGGCGCGGGAGTTTGTCGCCGGATTTCCGATGCAGCCCGGCGACCGGTTCGTTAGGCCCTCAGCTGCGTGAGCACGGTCGCGTCACCCGCGCTGGCCGACGTGTTGCGGCACGCGGCCGCAGCCTGGCAGTTGTTCCGCGGCGGTCGCTCGCTCGAGCGCGCGATCGCCACCGTGCTTGCAGACCGGCCCGACCTTCGGCCGGCGGTGCAGGACGTGGCATATACCGCGGTGCGCTTCCTGGCGGCCGGTGAACGCATTGTCGAGCGCCTGGCGGCGCGCGCGCCTGCGCCCGATGTGGCAGCGCTGCTCGCGGTATCGCTCGCGCAACTCCAGACCGGCCGGCACGCGGAATATGCAGTTGTCGATCAGGCGGTCAACGCCGCGCGATACGCGCCGCAAACGCGCGCCGCCGCCGATTTCGTCAATGCCTTGCTGCGCAATTTCTTGCGTCGACGCGAGAGCTTGATGCCCGAATTGCAGCGTGACGCGTCGGTGCGCTACAACCTTCCGCCATGGTGGATTGAACGGTTGCGTCGCGACTATCCGCGTGACTGGACACGCATCGCCGAGTCGCAGCAGCAGATGCCGCCACTGATATTGCGAATCAATACGGTGCGCACGACGGTCGATGAGTACCTGGCGCGGCTCGATGCGCAGGGCATTTCAGCCAGCCGCGTTGGCGCGCAGGCGGTGTGGATACATCAACCGCTTCCGGTAGCCGACATTCCGGGGTTTGTCGATGGCGATGCGTCGGTGCAGGATGCCGGCGCACAACTGGCTGCGCCCTGGCTCGATGCGGCCCCTGGAATGCGAGTGCTGGACGCGTGCGCTGCACCGGGCGGCAAGACCATGCATCTGGCGGAACTCGGCGCCACTGATTTGACTGCGCTGGACGTCGATCCCGCACGCGCGGCACGCATTGCCGACAATCTCCGGCGCGGCCATTCAACGGCGCACGTAGTCGTCGGCGACGCGCTGAACCCGAACACATGGCGCGGTTCGGGCCCGCAAGCGCCGTTTGACCGCATCTTGCTGGACGCGCCCTGTACCGCATCGGGAATCGTGCGGCGCCATCCGGATATCCCATGGTTGCGGCGCCCCGCCGATGTTGCGCAATTGACAACGGTACAGAGCGAATTGCTGGATGCTTTATGGCCCCTGTTAGTAGTGGGTGGTAGGCTGCTTTACGTCGTTTGTTCGTTGTTTCCGGAAGAAGGACGCGAGCAGATCGCTCGCTTCGGCGAGCGGCACGCCGAGGCGCGGCAACTGAACTTGCCGGTGGCGCAACTGCTGCCAGCGTCGGTCACCGCGTCCGTGTGGCACGGGTCGGCGCTGCCGACGCTGCACGACGGCTTTTTCTTCGCACTGCTTGAAAAGACCGGATGAAATCGATCGCCGCGCGCAGCCTCTGGATGCCTCTGTCAATCTGGCTTGCCATTGGCGCGCTGTTTGTTGCGCCGTCAATCGCGCGGGCCGACGAGCGGATCGGCGTCATGGCGGCGTCGATCGAAACCGCGCGCGAGTCGAACGATGCGTTGCTGGTTAACGCCGTCTTCGAGTTCGAATTACCGCAGGCGCTCGAAGAAGCAGTTCAAAAGGGCATCGCGCTGTACTTCAACATCGAGTTTGAACTGTTCCGCAATCGTTGGTACTGGTTCGATCGAAAAATCGCGTCGAGCACGTTGACCTACCGGCTCTCGTACAGCCCGCTAACACGGCAATATCGCTTGGCGCGCGGCGGACTCTCACAATCGTTCGAGTCGCTCGACGAAGCGCTGTCGCTGCTAAAGAGTGTTCGTAACTGGAAAGTGGCGGAAAAGAGCATTCTGGGTCCGCGTGAGGAATACCATGCGCAGATTCGTATGCGACTCGACGTCACTCAATTGCCCAAGCCGTTTCAAGTTAATGCGATAACCAGCCGTGAATGGTCGTTGGCGTCCGACTGGCGCGAAGTTCCAGTGACCGCGGAGCTACTTCGGTAGGGTTAGACACGATGTCGCGCGCACTTCGCTATGGCCTGTTAGCCGCTCTTGCGGCTGGTGGCGTGCTGCTGTTCCTGCTGGCGTCTGCCAGCAGTAACACCGCGTTTTTCGAGCGCAACTATCCGCTTTTGCTCAGCATAAACGGCGTCATTGCGGCGCTGCTGTTCGTGCTGGTGCTGGCGCTGATTCGGCGGCTCGTCAAGCGGTTGCGCGCCAACCAGTTCGGCGCGCGAATGATGCTGCGATTCACGGTCGCGTTCGCCCTGATGGGCGTATTGCCGGGCGTGCTGATCTATATCGTTTCGACGCAATTCCTGTCGCGCTCGATCGAATCGTGGTTCGACGTGCGGGTCGACCGCGCGCTCGATTCCGGGCTGACGCTCGGCCGCGCCGCGCTTGACAACCTGAAGGAAGACGTCAGCGCCAAGGCGCGAAGCTGGGCGCTCGAGCTGTCGGATCTGCCGGAATCGTCACAACTGACGCAATTGAACCGGTTGCGCGAGCAGGGCGGAATCCAGGATGCGCTGCTGTTGAACTCACATGGACAGGTTATCGGGACCAGCGGCACACAAATGTCGCAGCTGGTGCCCGAGATTCCGTCGGCCAGTGAGCTGCGGCAAGCGCGCGCGCGGCTTATTTTTGCAACGATCGAGGGCGAAGCCGGTGCACACGATCCGCGCCATGGGCTGCGCGCGCGGGTCATCGTTCCGATACCGGCTCCCGGGCCCGTGTTGACCGCCGATGCGCCGCCCTCTGCTGCAGGCGGTCGGCGCGACGAGACCAAGGCCGGCGCGATTCTCGGCAGCATCGTTGCGCCCGGTGAGACGAGGCTTTTGCAGTTGATCCAGCCGGTTCCGCCGACCATCGCAGCAAACGCCGAAGCGCTCCAAAATGGCTATCGCGAATATCAGGAGTTGTCGTTGGCGCGCAGCGGATTGCAGACGATCTACGGCCTGACGCTGACGTTAACGTTGCTGCTGTCGATTTTCGCCGCGATCGCATCGAGCGTGCTGCTGTCAAGCTCGATGACGGCGCCACTGCTGCAGGTGGCCGAGGGTACGAAGGCCGTCGCCGAAGGCAACTATCGGCAGGTGCGCGAGTTCAAGGGCAACGACGAGCTGAACTTGCTGACGCAGTCGTTTAACGCGATGACGCGCCAGCTGAGCGAAGCACGTGATCAGGTCGAAACCAAGCAGCGCGAAGTCGAAAACGCCAAGGCGTATCTGGAGCGCGTGCTGGCGAATTTGTCCGCCGGCGTGATTGTGCTGAACAAGGACTTCCGGCTCGTGACTGCCAACCATGGCGCCTCACGCGTTCTTGGCCACTTGCTGATGCAGCAGACCGATAGGTCGCTGCATGAGATCGACGCAACGCTGGCGGTCGCGCTCTCCACGGCCTTTGCCGATCATTCGTTGACGGCATCGCCGAAGGATTCGTGGCAACAGCAGATTGAAGTGAAGCGTGCGCCGGTATCTGCGCCTGTGTTTAGCAAGTCAAGTAGCAAGACCAGTGCTGCAGGCGAGCCGCTGATGCTGCTGGCGCGCGGTTCGCGCTTGCCGTTGGACGATGGTCTGGGGTACGTGGTCGTGTTCGACGACATCACGCAGGTGATTTCAGCGCAACGCGCGCTCGCGTGGGGCGAGGTCGCGCGCCGCTTAGCGCATGAAATCAAGAATCCGCTGACGCCGATTCAGCTTGCCGCAGAGCGGTTGCAGATGAAGCTGATCGAAAAATTATCGCTGCCCGATGCCGATGTTCTGAAGCGCGGCACATCGACCATCGTGAGCCAGGTTGCGGCGATGAAGCGCATGGTCGACGATTTTCGCGACTACGCGCGAGTGCCGCCGGCACGGCTGTCGCCGCTCGCACTGAACACGCTGGTCGAGGAGGTTGCCGCGCTTTATGGCGTCGGCGCGGGCGGCGGCGCCATCGAGCTGTCGCTGCGACCCGGGTTGCCGCTGATCGAAGGAGACGCGACGCAACTACGGCAGGTGATTCACAACCTTGTCGTCAACGCGCAGGACGCGTTGGCGGGTCGCACCGATGCGCATATCTTGGTGCGCACCGAGTTGGTTGAAATCGAAGAAGCGAAAACGAGGGCGCGTGCGGTGCGTCTTGCCGTCGAAGACAATGGGCCGGGTTTCCCGGCGAATATACTGCGGCGTGCGTTCGAACCCTATGTCACAACCAAATCTGGCGGTACCGGTCTCGGCCTGGCGATGGTAAAGAAAATCGTCGACGAGCACGACGCGCGCATCGAGGCGATTAATCGCGGCGGCTCAGGCCTAGGACAAAGCAGCGGCGCTATCGTTACGATTGTGTTCCGTCGGCTTGCCGAAGTCAGCGCGGCGACGGCGTTGCACGCCGCGTGAAGTTTGCGATCCGGTTGGGAAGTCGGCACGGCGTAAGCTTGCATCCTATTCATTGACATTACATGGCTAACATCCTCGTCGTCGACGACGAAATCGGTATCCGCGAATTGCTGTCGGAAATCCTGGCCGACGAAGGGCATTCGGTTCTGACGGCGGAAAACGCAGCGGCAGCCCGCACTGCGCGCGTGCGCGAAGAACCCGACCTGGTGCTGCTCGATATCTGGATGCCCGACACCGACGGCGTGACGCTGCTGAAGGAATGGGCGTCCACCGCGCAGTTGACGATGCCGGTCATCATGATGTCGGGCCACGCGACAATCGACACAGCGGTCGAAGCGACTCGCTTTGGCGCGCTGGAGTTTCTTGAGAAACCGATTGCGATGGCACGCCTGCTCGCAGCAGTGCGCGCGGGGCTCGAGCGCGGGCGTGTGATGCGCAATGTTCGGATGGCTGTTCCCGTCGCGCTTGCAGCGGTCGAGCCGGCGCAGCCTGCAGCATCAGCGGGTGATGTTGACGGTGCGGTCGCCGCCAAACGCTCCGAACCCGCGACACCGGCCGAGCACAACGGCGTCGCGCTCGATCAGCCGCTGCGCGACGCGCGCGATCAGTTCGAGCGTGTGTATTTCGAGTACCACCTGGTGCGCGAGAACTACAGCATGACGCGCGTGGCCGATCGAGCCGGCCTCGAGCGCACACATCTGTATCGCAAGCTCAAGCAATTAGGGATCGAGTTGGCGCGCGGCACGCGCCGCAGCGAGCGCTTGGCGGATGAAGCGCCGGCGGTCAGCGAGCCGGTCGCGCGCAGCGAACCCCCCGTCTATTCAAAGCGCCTCGACGAATACGATGACTAGGAGCGACGGCTAGTCGGTTGTTCGCTCTTTCATGAAGATCATCATCGTCGGCGCCGGCAGGGTTGGCTCCTCGGTGGCTGAAGCGCTGGTCTCCGAGGCCAACGACATCACCGTGATCGATATCGACGGCGCGCGGGTCGCCGAACTGCAGAACCGCTTCGACTTGCGCGGACTGATCGGTAACGCGGCGCTGCCATCGACATTGCAGGCGGGCGGTGCTGAGGACGCGGATATGCTGATCGCGGTCACCACCTACGACGAGACGAATCTCGTCGCGTGCAAGATCGCCGCGGACCTGTACAACGTTCCGACGCGCATCGCACGCGTGCGCAACACCGAACTGCAACAGCACCCGGCTTTGATCGGCGAAGGCGGGTTTCGCGCCACGCACGTGATCTTTCCCGAGCAGACGGTCACTGACTATCTGCTGAAACTGGTCGATTTTCCGGAAGCGTTGCAAGTCCTCGAATTTGCCGACGGGCGCGCCAGCCTGATCGCAGTGCGCGCGTTTGCCGGCGGCCCGCTGGTGATGCATCCGATCAAGGAGCTGCGCCGGCATATACCGGCGGTCGACACGCGCATCGTTGCGTTGTTTCGCAACGATGCCAGCGTTCGAGTCGATGGCGACACGATGATTCAGCCGGGTGACGAAGTGTTCTTCCTGGCCGCGTCGCGCGACATCCGCGCAGTGATGAACGAACTGCGACGGATGGACAAGCCCGTGCGCAGGGTGATGATCGCCGGCGGCGGCAATGTCGGCTTGCGCTTTGCGCGCGCGCTCGATACCGGCGAGGGTCTAGACGTCGTGCAGCGCTGCAGCGTCAAGATCATCGAGGCCAACAAACGACGCGCCGAGTATCTGGCGCAGCAAGTGTCGGCCGACGTGCTGGTCCTTTCCGGCGACAGTACCGACGAGGAGTTGCTGACAGACGAAGGCGTGGCCGACGTCGACCTGTTCGTCGCGCTGACCAATGACGACGAGAACAACATCATGAGCTCGCTGCTCGCGAAGCGGCTCGGCGCGCGCAGAGTGATCACGTTGATCAATCGCAAGAGTTATGGCGACCTGATGCAGGGCGGGCAGATTGACGTTGCGATCTCACCGTCGTACGTGACGATGTCGGCCTTGCTGCGCTTTGCACGGCGCGGCGACGTCGTGGTCGCGCATTCCCTGCGGCGCGGCGGAGCCGAAGCGCTGGAATTGGTCGTCCATGGTGACGCCAGAAGTTCACGCATCATCGGCAAGACGATCGAGCAGATCGAGATGCCGCGCGGCGCGGTTATCGGCGCGATCGTGCGCGGCACCGGCGATCAGGCGCAGGTACTGATGGCGCACCATGACGTCTCGATTCAGGCCGAAGATCACCTAATCGTTTTTGTCGAGAACAAGCGGATCATTCCGCGCGTGGAAAAGCTGTTTACCGTCGGGCTGGGGTTTTTCTAACGGCATTTGTTGCGGTGCGGCGCGAACGCGACCTAGGACTTACGCCAACGCTCACGACGTTTCCCACACAGAGCGCGTGCTTTCAATAGAATGACCGTCTGCGGCACCGTTCCAGCGACTCGTGCAGTTGCCGCTAGCCAACGGAAATGGCTTCGCGCCTGAGAGTCGCTCAAGTTCTAGGCGATGTATTGAACGATCAAGGAGACCCGTATGAATTTCCTTAAGAAAAAAGACGAGCAGAAGGACACTGCCCCAGAGGTTGGCAAACGGCGCAAGTTCCTTTCCGGTGCGGCGGGCGCGGGCGCGGTAGCGCTTGGCTTCCCGATGATCGCAAAAGGACAAGCCACTCCAGTGTCGATGCGCTGGCAGAGCACGTGGCCGGCCAAGGACATCTTCCACGAGTACGCCAACGATTTCGCCAAGAAGGTCAACGATATGACCGGAGGCGAACTGAAGATCGAAGTGTTGCCTGCCGGCGCGGTAGTTCCGGCGTTCGGTCTGCTCGATGCGGTGTAGCAAGGGCACGCTCGACGGCGGCCACGGCGTGCTCGTCTATCACTATGGCAAGCAGAATGCGCTGGCACTGTGGGGATCGGGTCCCGCCTATCGGCATGGACGCCAACATGCTGCTCTCCTGGCACAAGTACGGCGGTGGCAAGACCTGCTCGAACAAAGCTCTACAGTCGATCAACGCCAACGTCGTGTCGTTCCCGTACGGTCCGATGCCGACGCAGCCGCTCGGCTGGTTCAAGAAGCCGATCACCGAAGTCCGAGGACTTCAAAGGGCTGAAGTTCCGCACCGTCGGTATCTCGATTGACGTGTTCACCGGCCTCGGCGCGGCGGTCAACGCGCTGCCCGGCGGCGAGATCGTGCCGGCGATGGACCGCGGCCTGCTCGATGGCGGCCGAGTTCAACAACGCCAGCTCGGACCGCATTCTCGGTTTCCCCGACGTGTCCAAGGTGTGCATGCTGCAGAGCTACCACCAGAACGCCGAGCAGTTCGAGATCACGTTCAACAAGACCAAGTACGACGCGCTGCCGGCGAAAATAAGAGCGGTCATCGAAAACGCGGTAGAAGCCGCGAGCTCCGATATGTCGTGGAAGGCGATCGATCGCTACTCGAAGGACTACATCGAGATGCAGACCAAGCAGGGCGTGAAATTCTACAAGACCCCGGACTCGCTGCTGCAGCGGCAGCTCGACGACTACGACGAGGCGTGCCGAAGAAGAAGTCGGCGGAAAACCCGCTGTTCAAGGAGATCGCAGCATCGCAGCGGCGTTCGCCGAGCGCGCGGTACGCTGGGATCTCGACACCAACGTCAACCGTCGCGCATGGCCTACCAGCATTACTTCGGCCAGAAAGACCGGGTCGACGGCCAAGAAAGCCTAGGCTAAATTAACGGCGGTTGATAACACCATCCGGCGACGCCGGATGGTGTTTTTCCGTGCAGCGAATACCGTCCCGTAGGCGAAAAGTGGCGGTCGGGAGTGGGAGGGCCATTGCAGAAGCTACTGCTTGCAGTCGACCGGTTTAGCACCTGGGTCGGACAGGCTTTCGCCTGGCTGATCATCGCGCTGACGCTGTTCGTGTCGTGGGAGGTGTTTTCCCGCTACGCGCTCGGTGCTCCGCACGCCTGGGCGTTCGACGCGATGATCATGATGTACGGAACGCTGTTCATGATGGCGGGCGCGTACACGCTTTCGAAGAACGCGCACGTGCGCGGCGACGTCTTGTACGGGTTCTTCACGCCGCGCGCGCAGGCGACGATCGACCTGACGCTGTACATCGTTTTCTTCATTCCCGGTGTGGTCGCTCTCGCATGGGCCGGCTACACCTACGCGGCCGAATCGTGGGCGATCAACGAACATTCGACCGTCACCTCACGAGGGCCCGCCGCATCTATCCGTTCAAGACGGTGATCCCGATTGCCGGCGCCATTTTGCTGCTGCAGGGCATCGTCGAGATCATTCGCTGCGTGATTTGCCTTAAGCAGGGTTATTGGCCGTCGCGCGAGCAGGACGTCGAGGAAGTCGACGTCGACAAGCTGAAAGAAATGGTTCACGTCAAGGACGAAGATATTCAGAAGCTCGATCAGTACGTGGCACCCGAGCCGAACAAATGAGAAAGGAGCTCTGGTTCGGTTTCTCGCTGATGGCGATCCTGATCGCAGGTAGCGTTTTCATGCTGGCGAGCGCGCAGACGATCACGAACGGCCATCTCGGGTTGCTGATGCTCGGCCTGGTTGTCGTTGCGATCATGCTCGGCTTTCCGACCGCGTTCACGCTGATGGGAATGGGGATGTTGTTCGGCTGGTTTGCGTATCGCAGCGTCAATCCGGACCTTGCCCTGAGTCAGATCCTGGATTTAATGGTTCAGCGCACCTACGCGGTGATGGCGAACGATGTGCTGATCGCGATTCCGCTGTTCGTGTTCATGGGCTACCTGGTCGAGCGCGCGAACCTGATCGAAAAGCTGTTCAGGAGCCTGCATCTGGCGATGGCGCGCGTGCCGGGCTCGCTGGCGGTAGCGACGATCGTCACGTGCGCGGTGTTCGCGACCGCCACCGGGATCGTCGGCGCGGTCGTGACGTTAATGGGACTGCTCGCGTTCCCGGCGATGCTGAAGGCCGGCTACAACGTCAAGGTCAGCGCCGGCGCCGTCACTGCAGGCGGCTGCCTAGGAATCTTGATTCCACCGTCGGTGCTGTTGATCGTCTACGGGGCGACCGCGGGTGTATCGGTGGTTCAGCTTTACGCCGGCGCTTTCTTTCCGGGAATCATGCTCGCCGCGACTGTATGTCGGCTACGTGATCGTGCTTGCGAAGACTCAAGCCGAGTCTGATGCCGCCGCTGTCTGAGGAGGAACGGCGTGTCGATCTGCCCTCGTTTGCGCAGCGCCTGTCGCAAACCGGCGATCGCGCGCTGACGGCGCTGGTGCGCGGTCTGAAGGGTCCGCGCAATGCCGACGTGCCGACGCGCACGTTGGTATACCAACTCGGCATCACCGTGCTGCCGGCGCTGTTCGTCGTGCTGTTCATGGGGCTCATCTACCGCATCCGTAACTGCGCCGCCGACGGTGCAGGACAGTCGGCGGTTTGCAGGCGATGGGCTTTGCCGGCGAGGCCGGCGGAAGCGCCAGCCAGACATCAGGCGGGCTGGCCGAACCGCCTCCGACCGAAGGCGGATTGCAGGAGCCGCCGACCGAAGGCGACGCTGCGAAGGCTGCACCCGCTGAGCCGGCCAAGGCTGGTGCGCCGGCGGAAGCGCAGAAAGACCGCAGCGGCTGATGGCGCGGACCGCGTCGATGCTCCGCTCGGCTTCTGGATTGCGCTCGGCGTATGCGTCGTCGCGCTGTTGGTTTTTTACGCTACGTTCAATTTCGCGCGTCTTGAAATATTCAAGATGCTGCTGTCGTCGTTCTTTCCGCTCGCATTGATGATTATTGTTCGTGCTCGGTTCGATTGTCTTCGGCTTGGCGACACCGTCGGAAGCGGCGGCGGCGGGTGCGCTCGGCGGGTTGCTGCTGGCCGCGGCCTATGGCCAGTTGAATTACGAAGTGGTTCGCGACTCGGTTTTTCTAACCGCGAAAACCTCGGCGATGGTCTGCTGGCTGTTCGTCGGCGCGTCAATTTTCTCGGCGTCGTTTGCGTTGCTGGGTGGCCAGGAAATCATCGAAAAGTGGGTTACGTCGCTTGGGTTGACGCCGATCGAATTCCTGTTGCTGTCGCAGGTCATCATCTTCATTCTCGGCTGGCCACTCGAGTGGACCGAAATCATCGTCATCTTCATGCCGATTTTCGTACCGCTGCTGCCGCAGTACGGCGTCGATCCGCTGTTTTTCGGCTTGCTGGTTGCGCTGAATCTGCAGACGGCATTTTTATCGCCGCCGGTCGCGATGGCGGCGTTTTATCTGAAAGGGCGTGTCGCCGCCGCATGTGACACTGAACCAGATATTCGCGGGGATGTTGCCGTTCATGGGGATACAGGTCATCGCGATCTTCATTCTGTATGTATTCCCGCAGATCGGTCTGTGGCTGCCTAGCGTGCTGTACGGCAATTAGGTATTCGGGCATTGCTCGGCGAACGCCGACACAAGCGCACGCAAAGAACCATTGGCGCGGCCATGCTCAGAATCGCACCGGCAGCATCCTGCGAAAGAGAAGTTCAAACGAACGCCGCAGCGCATAATCCGCGCCGCTGTCTTCTCTACATGAACGCGTTCGCCCGTTCCACTCTTCCGGTCCTGAATGTCCTCGGCTACGTCGTGCTGATGTTCGCGACGACGATACTGGTGCCACTGACGTTTGCGGTGATCGGCGACGAAATGGCTGCACAAGGCATCTTCGGCCTCACACTGCTAGTCACGGCGGGCTCCGCTCTGCTACTCGTGCTGTCGACACGGCGGTTTGCGCGTGAGCTGCAGGCGCGCGACGGTTTTCTGCTGGTAACACTTGCGTGGACGGTGCTGCCGGCGTTCGCAACATTGCCGCTGCTGCTGCAACTTCCCAATCTCAGTTTCACCGACGCGTACTTCGAGACGATGTCGGGCCTGACCACAACCGGCGCCACCGTGCTGACCGGTCTCGATCACCTGCCGCTGTCCATCAACGTCTGGCGGCACCTGTTGGTCTGGCTCGGCGGGATGGGAATCCTGGTGCTTGGCCGTCGCGATCCTGCCGCTGTTGGGTGTCGGTGGCGCGCAGGTGTTCAAGGCCGAGACGGCCGGGCCGATGAAGGAGGCCAAGCTCACTCCGCGCATCGCCGATACCGCCAAGGCGCTGTACGCCGTGTACTTCAGCATTTCGATCGTTTGCTTTTTCGCCTATCGCTGGGCCGGCATGACGCTGGAGCGACGCCTTCATGCACATGTGCTCGACGATGGGACTTGGCGAGGTTTCTCGTCCCACGACGCCAGCTTCGGTTACTGGGACTCGGCCGCTGATCGATTACACGGCCACGCTTTTCATGATCCTTGCGGGCTTCAATTTTTCGATCCACTTTCTCGCGTGGCGGCGACGCTCGGCACTGATTTATGTGCGATGATCCGGAAAGCCGCGCTATGTCGTCACCGCGCTCGCCGCATCGCTGTTGATTGCGGCGTTCCTGTTGGCGCGCAACGTGTATCCGGACTGGTCGACGTCGATGCGCTTCGCGCTCTTCAACACCGTGTCGATTGCGACGACGACCGGTTACGCCAGCACCGATTTCAATCAGTGGCCGATCTTTCGCGCCGGTGTTGATCTTTTTCTGTCGGTTTCACGACTTGCGCCGGCTCCACCGGCGGCGGCATCAAGATGATCCGCGGACTTGATCTTGCTCAAACAGGCGCGCCGCGAGATGACGCGCCTCTTGCATCCACGCTCGATCAATCCTGTCTTCATCGGTCAGCGAGTCATCGAAAACAATGTGATTTTCGCGGTGCTCGCGTTCATGCTGGTGTATGGCGCATCGCTGACGTGTCTTACGTTTCTTGCTTCTGCTTTCCGGGGTGGACGCGATCACCGCGTTTACCGCGGTCGTCGCGTGCATCAACAATACTGGCCCGGGATTGAATCTGGTGGGTCCGGCATCCAACTACGGCGTGCTAAATGAGTTTCAAACCTGGGTTTGCACGTTTGCAATGCTGATCGGCCGACTCGAGCTGTTTTCGGTGCTTGTGTTGTTAACGCCTGACTTCTGGCGTAAGTGAAATTCTGACGCGCGTTAGCGATTACTTGCGGCCGACGTGCCGCGTTGACTGGCCGTCCAAACTACCACTTGATTCGTACCGTCGGGTACCGATATTGCAATTAAGACGCCGTGCCTAGGACGCGCGGCGCTGCAGTACCGGCTCAGCCGATGGCGAAAGGACCAGGCAAATGGCAGTCACGATGATTTACAACAGCCCGCAGTTCTGCGTGTTCGAATTCGAAGGCGCGGCGCTGGTTGGTGATCGCGAAGTCGGCGGCTACGAAATCATGGACAAGCAGTTGCGCAAGGAAATCTTCCTCGGCGGTGAAAACGCTGCGGCGTTCCGCAAGAGCGTGCAGGAATTGATCGAGCAGGGACCGACGTCAGACCAGGTCGATGAGTTCTTGCAAGGCTTCAGCGGCTTGATGCATCAGCCGGTCGTTCTTCACTAAGGTTTCTGCACTGAAGTTTCTGCACTGATCTTCGAGGAACACTTCTAGTCAGCCACTCGGCACGAACGCTCCGTAGGCGCGAGAATGCGCCTCGCGCGAGCAGCGTCGCTCGCATCACCTTAGCGGGCTATGGAGTTCGACTACATCATTGTCGGCGCTGGATCGGCGGGCTGCGTGCTCGCGGCCCGGCTTTCGGAGGATCCATCGGTCAGTGTCGCGTTGCTCGAAGCAGGCGGCAACAACGATCGAGTACTTAACCGCGTGCCGACCGGCGCAGCGCTGCACGTCGTCAGGCGCAATGCGTGCAATTGGGCATTTTCGACTGTTCCACAAGCTGGACTCAATGGCAGGCGGGGCTATCAGCCGCGCGGCCGCGGTCTGGGAGGATCGTCTGCGCTGAACGCGATGATCTACCTGCGTGGCCAGCGTCAAGACTATGACGACTGGGCGGCTGACGGTGCAGCCGGCTGGGCGTGGAATGACGTACTGCCGTACTTCATTAAGTCAGAGAACAACGAGCGCGGTGCGGATCGTTTTCACGGCCGCGCCGGTCCATTGAACGTTGCTGATCTACGCTCGCCGCATCCGATGGCGGCGTTGTTCATCGAAGCAGGCCGACAGGCCGGGCTGCCGTGGAACGAAGATTTTTCAGGGCAGACGCAAGAGGGCGTCGGCTGGTATCAAGTCACGCAAAAGAACGGCGAGCGCTGGAGCGCCGCGCGCGCGTACCTTGAGCCGGCGCGTCATCGACCGAACCTGCGCGTGGAAACCGAAGCGCTGGCAACGCAGATCGTGTTCGATGCGCGGCGCGCGGTCGGAGTGCGGTTCGATCAAGGCAGAGTCACACGCGAGCTGCGCGCGCGACGTGAAGTGCTAATAGCCGCCGGCGCGCTGCAGTCTCCGCAGCTGCTGATGGTGTCGGGTGTCGGTCCCGGATCACACCTCCAGCAGCTCGGCATTCAGACGGTGGCCGATCTGCCGGTTGGCGCCAACCTGCACGATCATCCCGACATCACGATCAATCGGCGCGTCGCGAATACCGATCTGTTGGGGTTCTCTCTGACGGGCGGCATCAAGCTCGCGGGTGCGATTGCGCGTTGGCGGCGCGAGCGGCGCGGGATTCTGACTTCCAATTTTGCGGAGTCCGGTGCGTTTATCCGCTCGCTGCCCGAACTTACACGGCCTGATTTGCAGCTGCATTTCGTGATCGGCATGGTCGACAACCACAATCGCACCTATCACTGGGGACACGGCATGAGTTGCCATGCAGCCGCACTGCGGCCTGCAAGCCGCGGCACCGTGCGCCTGGCGTCGCGCGATACGCGCGATGCGCCTCTGATCGATCCGGCGTTCTTGTCGGACTCTGGCGATCTCGACACGCTGGTGCGCGGCTTCAAATGGATTCGCAAGATATTCGCGCAGCCTGCGTTGGCCGAGTACAAGGGCGGTGATTCATCCCGCGAGTTGTACTTCGCAAAAGTGCAGAGTGACGATGAAATCAGACAAGCGATACGCGAGCACGCTGACACGATTTATCACCCGGTCGGAACCTGCCGGATGGGTTCCGACAACCGCGCCGTGGTTGACCCCGAATTGCGCGTGCGCGGCGTCGAGGGCCTGCGCGTAATCGACGCTTCGGTGATGCCGACGTTGACGTCGGGCAACACCAATGCGCCGGTGGTCATGATCGCCGAGAAGGCAGCCGAGCTGATCAGGGCTAGCTGAACAGGCTCAGCGCCGGGCATTAGCTCATGCCCTAGCGCGCGCGAAGATACGCTCCGCATCACCTACAATCGCGGCCTCCGCAAAAGCCCGCGATGAACACGCGTCACCCTTCCGACAATAGCGCCACGCCCTGCCCGCTCGAATCCGAGCTGCGCTCGCTGCTTAAGCGTCGCATTTTGATGCTGGACGGCGCCATGGGCACGATGATCCAGCGCTACAAACTCTCGGAATCGGACTTCCGAGGCGCGCTCTTTGCCGACCACGCGATCGATCTGAAGGGCAACAACGACCTGCTGTCGCTGACACAGCCCGATATCGTGCGCGAGATTCATCGAGCGTATCTGGAGGCGGGCGCCGATCTGATCGAGACCAACACGTTCGGCGCCACGTCGATCGCTCAGCAGGACTACGGTCTGGCGCACGCCGCGTACGAGATCAATCTGGCAGCCGCAAGAATCGCAAAGCAGGCGTGCACACCGTACTCGACCGCCGATAAGCCGCGCTTCGTCGTCGGCGCCCTCGGCCCGACGCCGAAGACCGCGTCGATCTCGCCCGACGTCAACGATCCGGGCGCGCGCAACGTCACGTTCGACGATCTGGCTGCAGCTTATGGTGAGCAAGCGCGCGGACTGCTCGACGGCGGCGCCGATCTGTTGATCGTCGAGACGATCTTTGACACGCTGAACGCAAAGGCTGCGCTGTTCGCGATCGATGCCGAGTTCGAGCGCAGAGGCGCTCGCGTGCCGCTGATGATTTCAGGCACCGTGACCGATGCGTCAGGCCGGATCCTGTCGGGGCAGACGGTCGAGGCGTTCTGGAATTCGGTGCGGCACGCACGGCCGTTAACGGTCGGTCTCAATTGCGCGCTCGGCGCCGCACTGATGCGGCCCTATATCGAAGAGTTGGCCAAGCTCGCCGATACGTTCATCAGCGTGTATCCGAACGCAGGTCTGCCGAACCCGATGTGCGAAACCGGCTTCGATGAAACCGCCGATGTCACGTCGAGCCTGCTGAAGGAATTTGCGCAGGCGGGCTTCGTCAACATTGCCGGCGGCTGTTGCGGAACCACGCCGGATCACATTCGGGCCACCGCAGTGGCGATGGAAGGCCTTGCGCCGCGCGTCGTCCCTGAGGTGCCGCCGCTGATGCGATTGTCCGGTCTGGAGCCGGTCACGATCAGCGACGAGTCGTTGTTTGTCAACGTCGGTGAGCGCACCAATGTCACGGGGTCGAAAGCGTTCGCGCGGCTGATCTTGAACGAGCAGTACGAAGACGCGGTCACGGTGGCGCGCCAGCAGGTGGAGTCCGGCGCACAGATCATCGACGTCAACATGGACGAGGCGATGCTCGACTCGGCCGCGGCGATGACGCGCTTTCTGAAGCTGATCGGCTCCGAGCCCGATATCGCGCGCGTGCCGGTGATGATCGACAGCTCGAAGTGGAGCGTGATCGAAGCCGGGCTGAAGTGTGCGCAGGGCAAATGCATCGTCAACTCGATTTCGATGAAGGAAGGCGAAGCACCGTTTATCGAGCAGGCAAAGCTGGCGCGCCGCTATGGCGCAGCGGTCATCGTGATGGCGTTCGACGAGCAAGGCCAGGCCGACACGTTCGAACGCAAGACCGCCATTTGCGAGCGCAGCTACCGGCTGCTGGTCGACACCGTCGGCTTCCCGCCGGAAGACATCGTGTTCGATCCGAACATATTCGCGATCGCCACCGGCATCGAAGAGCACAACAACTACGCGGTTGATTTCATCGAAGCCACACGCTGGATCAAGCAGCAGCTGCCGCTGGCGAAGGTGAGCGGCGGAGTCAGCAACGTCAGCTTCAGCTTTCGCGGCAACGATCATGTGCGTGAGGCGATTCACACCGTGTTCCTGTATCACGCGATTCGCGCCGGCATGACGATGGGCATCGTCAACGCCGGCCAGCTCGGCGTGTATGAAGACATCGAGCCGAAATTGCGCGAAGCGGCCGAAGATGTCGTGCTGAACCGCCGTGCCGATGCCGGCGAGCGGCTGGTGCAATTGGCCGAGACGATCAAGGCCGGCGGCAAGGAACGCAAGGAAGACCTCGCATGGCGTTCCGAGCCCGTAGAGAAGCGCCTGGCACATGCGTTGGTGCATGGAATCACGCAGTACATCGTCGAAGACACGGAGCAGGCGCGTGCGTTGGTTGCCGAGCGCGGCGGGCGTCCGATCGAAGTGATCGAAGGCCCACTAATGGACGGCATGAACATCGTCGGTGACCTGTTCGGCGCCGGCAAGATGTTTCTGCCGCAGGTGGTGAAAAGCGCACGCGTGATGAAGCAGGCGGTGGCGCATCTGATTCCGTTCATCGAGGCCGAGAAAAGCGCCGCGGGCGGAGAGATACGTGCGAAGGGCAAGGTCGTGATCGCTACCGTCAAGGGTGACGTGCACGACATCGGCAAGAACATCGTCTCGGTCGTGCTTCAGTGCAATAACTTCGACGTCGTCAACATGGGCGTGATGGTGCCGGCCGACAAGATCCTGGCGACCGCGCGCGAAGAAAAGGCCGACATGATCGGACTATCGGGGCTGATCACGCCGTCGCTCGAAGAAATGCAGCACGTAGCGCGCGAGATGCAGCGACAGGGATTCAAGGTGCCGCTGCTGATCGGTGGCGCGACCACTTCGCGCGTGCACACGGCCGTAAAGATCGCGCCGCATTACACCAACGGCCCTGTCATCTATGTGTCGGACGCTAGCCGCTCGGTCGGCGTGTGCCAAAGCCTGGTGTCCGATGATGCGGCCGCCAGGTACATTGCGGAAGTCAAGTCCGAGTACGAGCGCGTGCGCACGCAGCACGCCGCGAAAAAAGGGCCGGAGCTGATCCCGTTGGCCGACGCGCGCGCCAATGCCACGCGCATCGATTGGGCCGGTTACGTTCCGCCGAAACCCAAGTTCCTCGGCCGTCGCGCGTTCAAGAACTACGACCTGGCGATGATCGCCAAGTACATCGACTGGGGGCCGTTTTTCCAGACGTGGGACTTGCACGGTCCGTTTCCCGGGATCCTTGCCGATGAAGTGATCGGCGAACACGCGCGGCAGGTGTTCGCCGAGGGCGAAAAGATGCTGGAGCGCATCGTTAACGAGCGCTGGTTGAAAGCCAATGGAGCGATCGCGTTTTTCCCCGCCAACTCGGTGGGCGACGACGTCGAGATCTACTCTGACGATGCGCGCGAGCGAGTGCTGTTCACGTGGCACGGCCTGCGTCAGCAAACGAAGAAACCGGTCCTCGACGGCGTGCCGAATCCGAATCAGTGTCTCGCCGACTTCGTCGCGCCGAAGGACTCGGGCATTCCCGATTACATCGGCATGTTCGCCGTGACATCGGGGATCGGCATTGAAAAACGCGACGCGATGTTCCTGGCGAAGCACGACGACTATGGCTCGATCATGCTGAAGGCAATCGCCGATCGGCTCGCGGAGGCGTTTGCCGAAATGCTGCACGAGAGAGTGCGGCGCGACCTATGGGGTTACGCGCCGGATGAAGCGCTGACCAACGAAGAGCTGGTCAACGAAACCTATCGCGGCATCCGGCCCGCACCCGGCTACCCGGCGTGCCCCGAACATTCCGTCAAGCGCGATGCATTCGAAGCGCTGCGCGCCGAAGAAATCGGCATGACACTGACCGAAAACTACGCGATGAGCCCGGCATCGAGCGTCAGCGGCTTTTACTTTTCGCATCCGCAGTCGAAGTACTTCAACGTCGGCCGCATCGGACGCGATCAACTCGAAGATCTGGCAACGCGCAAAAGCGAAGCAGTCAGCGAACTTGAACGCTGGCTTGCGCCGAATCTCGGCTAGACGATGGGTCCCTATCGCTCGCCCGCAACGATGTGGCGAATCGCGATCATCGTGCTGGCGGGTGTAGCCGCGAGCTGCAGCCGCAGCGACCCCGAACGCGAGCTGCGATCGACCGTTTCGGCAATGGCACAGGCGATCGAGCAGCGCGAGCCTGCCGCGTTCCTGGATTCGGTCAGTGATGACTTTGCGCGCGAATCCGGCGCATTCGGCAAACCGGACGCCAAACGTGTGTTGCTGGCCACCTATCTGCGTAACGAGAAAATCACGGTGAGTGCGGTGGTGAGCAGCGTACGGATCGAAGGCGATCGCGCGCATGCGAAAGTGCGCGTGGTCGCCACCGGTGGCGCGGGGCTCTTACCAGAGCGTGGACAGGGATGGGATTTTGATTCGGTATGGCGCCGCGAAAAGGGCCGCTGGAAGGTTTACAACGCGGAGTGGCGTGAGGCGCTATAGCGGCACGTCGCCTTGCTGGTACGGTATCTGACGGCCGACAACGAAGGTCACGGCTTCGCGCGCAAGCCGAACGCTGATTTCTATTTCTATGCGATGGTCGCGTTTATCGAGCGTTATTTGCTCGACAACTGAGCGGCAACCGGCGCCCTGAGTCGAGCGCCGTTTGGGTCAGCGGCCGATCGCGGGAGTGGGTCGAATCCAGCAACCCAGCGGGCATGCCAACGTGCGCGCCGATACGCAGCGTTAACAGGTAGCCCACCAGCAATAACGCTCCCGCGATCAGCAGTGCGCCGACGTAAGACGAGTAGATCCTTGCCCAGCTTGTTGGTTGAACGCTCGGCTGAGCTGCTGCGGGCGGCCGATCGAATCCCGGCAGCGGCCATCTGCGACCGATCCGGGCGTTGAGCTGACCTTGCATCGGTCAAACTACTTCGACGTACCTGCCAGCGCGAGCGGCGCGTTGTTGCGCACCTGTGCCGGCAGCGTGGTCCAGAGGATGCGATCGTTCGCGCGTGCCTCGAGTTCGATCGCGCCCGCGGCTAATGCGGTGAGCGCTGCGCGATCAGCGAGCGGAACGATGTAGGCCATTGGCGTCTCGCCCAACAGCCCAAGTTCGATGATTTCCGCGCCGCCTCGGTCAGGGCGCAATGTCAGGCGCATCATGCCCCGCGCGGCGCGGTGCGGTACGACCACCAGAAACCGGACATCGGCCTGATCGACCAGTAGAGCCTGCGGCTCGATCGCAGCATGCGCCGGCATGATCAGCCGATACGATGCGCCTGCGCGCTTCAGTGGCTGCGTGGCAATCAGTTCGATCGACGCAGTCTCACCGGGCGCGAGTTGCAACGCATCGGCGATGAGCTCGTCGAGTGAAATCTGCGCGCGCCCGGGCGTGTGCGCCGCCATCTCGGCGTCGTCGCCATCTCCGCTGTCGCAACCGGAATCGATCCCCAGCAGATCAACAGTGCGTCCTTTGCGATGAATCCGTAGCGCGTCAGTGCGCTCGTCGACGACAGGCAGGCGCGCTGCAAGGTTGACGATCTCGCTGCTGTCGTTGCGAAACTGCTGGCTCACGCGCACATCCGCCAGCGAGCCGAGCAGCCGTACATCTAACGAGCTCGACAGCACATGCAGCTCACGCGCGCGCTCGACTGCCGGTGCGGTCTGCACGGCCCGTGCCGCAGGCATCTCGACGGCGGTGGCAGGCGAGACGAACAGCAGCGCGGCCAGCTCGGCCGCCGTTATGAAGCCATCGATCAGCACTTGCAGCACGGACATCGTCGTCTCCTGGAGCAGCCATGTGGCTGACGAGGCGAACGATGGTCTGCGGACAAGAAGCGGCTTCGAAGGCGGTGGGAAGTGTGTGTGAAAAAGTCGTGAATCGCGACCGGATTAGTGCGGCGTTTCCGCATCGACGATTGCATGGCACCGGCCGCGCTGTTGCAGCACGATGCAGTGCCGAACACCGCGAAACCGAAGCCAAGCCTAAGGAGAACCTATGTATAACGATTTGACTCAATTCTTGCGGTGCGCCGCAGCGCTCACAGCCGCATCGACACTGGCCCTTTTCCTGGGTGCGTGTGCCGAAAAAGCCAGGATCGACGTCGAGCCAGCCGGGCCGGACAAGTCGGCCAGCGAGCAGCGCGCGCCCGACCCTGCGTTACGCAGCCTCGAAGGCGTTACGCAGCACGGTTGATCGAGCGCGGTTAAACGACTCAGCGGTCGCCCGGCGCGGGTAGCGACATCGTCGCGAGCGCGCCACCGTCGGCGTGATTGGCGAGTCGTGCGCTGCCGCCATGCAGCTGCGCGACCTCGCGCACGAACGCGAGTCCGAGACCGGTTCCCTTCTTGCCGCTCGGACGCGGCGTCGAGAAGAATTTTTCGAACGCGCGCTCCTGCGCGTATGGCGGCAGACCGGGGCCGTGATCGCGCACCGTGATATCGATTCTGCCGCGCACTTGCTGCGCGTCGACGGTGACCGCCGTCTCGGCTGGCGCGAAATCGATGGCGTTGCTGACAAGATTCGATAGCGCTCGCTGCAACAGGAACCGATCGCCGCTGACTTCGAGCGCAGGATCGGCATCGATAAAAAGCTCGACTCCGCGTTGCGCAGCGACCGGTGCCAGCTCGGCTCGCACCGCATCGGCCAGGCTGGCGACGCTTATGCGTTCGTGCTGAGCTGTCACCGCGCGGCGCTCGAGGCTCGAAAGTTCCAGCATTCGATCAACCATGTCCTGCGCCCGCGCGACCTGCTCCTCGATGTTGCCGGTAAATCGCACGCGCGCATCTTCGGGCAGGGGTTCGCGCAAGAGCTCAGCCGCGCCGCGAATCGCAGCCAACGGGCTCTTGATCTCATGCGTCAACGTGGCGACATATTCCTCGACGTAGCTCCTGCCTGCGACTGCATCGCGCATATCGGCAAACGCCACCCGAAACGGATTGAGCACACGGCCGGCGCCGCCGCGGCGCGATCTGAGCGCACGCCATAGATCGGTGACCAGCCCAAACGGGCGCACCAGCCACACCGTGACGAGCAGCAGCAACAGCGCGAAGGCGCCGACCGACAGTGCACCCGCGGCCAACAGGTTCTGCCGTGCGTTGGCAATGAACGGCGAGAACGCCGCCACCGGCTTGCCCACGCTCAGCATGCCGACGATACGTTCGGGCCCTTCGGGAGCGGCGCGCTCGCGAATCGCCGCACCGACATACATCACGGCCGATGTCGGATCGTCGGCGTCGGCAAGCGTGGTGCGGGCGCCGTATTCGCCGGCCAGCGTGCGCCGCACGTCAATCCAGCCGCGATAGTCCTGTCCGATGTCGCGCCCGGCCGAGTCGAACAACACGATGCCATTGGCGTCGGTGACATAAACGTGCAGCACGACCGCATTCTTTTCGATTGCAAATATCTTTGCATTCAGCGGCCGCTTGGCGACATGCTCCAGCGTGCGCTCCAGCTCGTCGGTCTGAATCACGTCGCCGTAGGTCTGACGCTCGAGCAGCGTCGCCAGCACGTTGGCGGTATCGACCAGTGATTCTTCGGCCGATTCGCGATATCGAGGATCGATATCGAGGCTGATGCGATACAGCAGAAACACGACCACGCCGATATAGACGGCGACAATGCCGAGCAAGATGCGGGTGCGCTTGCTCACGCGTCAACCGTTAGACGTGCGACCTTCTCGCAGCGAATAGCCGAGACCTCGGTGAGTCACGATCGGATCCTCATCCGGCGCAGCTTCCCGCAGCTTCGCGCGCAGCGCCTTCACATGCGCATCGACCGTGCGATCGAACGCCGACGCTGGATCGTCCCACGCGCGTTCCATTAGCTCATCCCGCGAGAACACGCGGCCGGGACGCTCGATCAATACCTTCAACAATCGATACTCGGTGCGTGAAAGATCGAGCGCGCGGCCGCGCAAACGAATCGTCTTGCGCTCATCGTCGATATCGAACCCGCTGGCCGACGAGGGCGCCGCAACGTGGGCAGCGGAGCGTTGCACGCGCCGCAGTACCGTGCGCACACGCGCTACGAGTTCGCGCGGAGAAAACGGCTTGGCAATGTAGTCGTCGGCGCCGAGTTCGAGCCCAACGACTTTATCGATCTCAGTCGAGCGCGCCGTCAAGAAAATCGCCGGCAGGCCGCTCGCCCTGCTGCAGCTGCTTGAAAAGTTCAAAGCCGTTGATGTCCGGCAGCCCCACGTCGAGCACCGCCAGCGCAAAGTTGCCGGCGCGCGCTGTTTCGAGCGCGGCCCCGCCGGTCGCACACCACTGCGGCTCAAACCCGTCGCTTGCGAGCGCATAAACGATGGTGTCCGCGATCGCGGGTTCGTCTTCCACAACGAGAATGCGCTGGCGTGACACGCGGGTGATGTTAGCGAAGTATTGTGTGCGACGTCCGCGGCGCCGCGGCCCCGGCGATGTCGGCCGTGCCGGCGATCCCTTGTGCTGCGCAGCGATCGTTGCGGCCACGCTGCAGAACTCGCTGCCTGTCTGAGCGACTCGACAGGCAGCGCGTGCAGCGGGCCCGTTGCCGCAACGCATCGCTGGGCGGCCCGAATCGGGCCGCATCGCTCGCGATCAGAGGCACTGCGCGTGCCCGGCGCGAAGTCTCGTTAAGGAGTGACTACGCCACCATCAACGGCAGCGTCACCTGCGGCTCTCTGCCGGCGATCATCGTTCGGTTGCGTCCGGCCTTCTTGGCTTGCAGCAAAGCATGGTCTGCGCGCTGCAGTACTTCGGTCGCGCTCTCGGGGTCCTCCCAAGTAGCGATGCCGGCCGAGAACGTCTGGCGATCCGGTACGGATCCGCGCAGGCGATCGACCAGTTGCGCCGCGCGATCGGCATCGGCGCCCGGTAGAACCAACGTGAATTCCTCGCCGCCGTAGCGCGCCAGCATATCGGTGGGGCGCAGTTGCTTCAGCCATGCCTGCGAGGCGCCGCGCAGCAATGCGTCGCCTGCGGGATGGCCGCGACGATCGTTGTAGCGCTTGAAGTGGTCGAGATCGATCATCACGAATGTCAGAGGTTCGCCGCTGCGCTGCGCGCGAGATAATTCGATCGGCAGCGCCTCGGCGAAGCCGCGCCGATTGATGGCGCCGGTCAGTGCATCCTCGCGCGCGAGCTGCTGCATGCGATCGAGCAGCGCGCGATTCGCCCTCAGCGTGCGCAACGCCAACAAACCCGCCAACAGACCCAGCACCAGCGTGATTGCAAACAGCGTCATCAACACATATCGAACCGTCAGATTCAATTCTTCCGCGCGCCGCGCGGCGTTGACAGTACGCAGCCGCACCGCGCCGACCAGCTCCGACAACGAGTTCTCAAAGACGTCGAACCGCTGCTGCGACCGCACTGCCAACTCGCGCGCGGTTTCGATGCTGGCGCCATCGCGTGCATTTACTTCGATCAACGCCGAATTGATGCCGCCGATATCGGCCAGAACGGTCTTTAACGCGGCGAGCCGATTTTGTTCTTCAGCCGACAGCCGAAATCCGCCGATTTCATCGAGGCGGGCATCAAGCCCGGCGACCGCTGCGTGCAGCACCGCCGCAACGTATGAGGCAGGCTCTGGCATCGGGCGACTTGTCAACCCGCGCGCCATCCGTGCTTGGCGGCTGCGCAAATCTGCGCTCGACTGTTGCGTTTCCCGCGCCAGTTGCGATAGCGCCAATGCCTCTTCGTAGTAGTCGCGTACCTCTTCCTCGACGGTCATCGATCGCACCGCTAGCAGCACGCCGCTCGCCATTAAGGCGCCGGCAAGCATCAGGACCGCTGACGGTCGGAGACGGACCAACAGACTACGAGGAGACAGGGCATCGAACATGGCGTGCGATTCTATTGGGGCGCCGTGCACGGATGCATGACGCAATTACGCGCTATGCGCCCCAGGTTATGTCGGCGCCCTTCCGTTGCGCTGCGCGCAGCATTTCGATCAGCGGAAACGCGCGTTGCCCGAGCGTGCCGCCGCGCGCGCGCAGGTCATCGCCTTTCTGGTCGGCGCTCGCCTCGCTTGCGGCCGTCTTCAGTAGCTCTTTTTCCTGCTCAACTGCTGCCGTCAGCCGCTGCAGTGCGTCGGGCACCTGTGCCGCGGTAATGACACCCTGCGCCGATTCGGGTCGTCCGATGATCTCGAAGATCCGGCGCGCATTCTCCGCAAACATGATGATGTCGGCCGCGACCTTCGAACGAAAAATGACCAGAGCCATGGGTTACCTCGCAAAAATGCGTCGGCATTGTAAGAGGCGCTCTATACTGGGTCGATTCAACGGCAATAGTGGAGCAACCATCGATGGGCAAGGGCGATCTCCGTACGCGGCGGGGCAAGATCTATAACGGCAGCCACGGCAAGAAGCGGCCGGGCAGGATAAAAAAAGAAAAAGCGGTGCCCGTCATTCGAACCGCGACAGCGCCTGCGCGCGGCAGCAGGTCTCGCTAACACGCTCTGGTTGCCGACGCGACGGACTTTCATTGCGGTTTGCCTGTGTGCAGGCTTGACTGCCTGCAACCCGACGTTTAACTGGCGCGAGTTTCGATCGCCGGACGGTTTCGTAGTTGCGCTGCCGGGCCGCCCGCAAACGGTGCGTAGGGACGTGCAGCTGCCGGATGCGATCGTGCAAATGTCGATGACGTCCACCGGCATTGGTGCCACGTTGTTCGCGGTCGGCGTGGCGCGACTGCCACCCGACGTAAATGCAAACCCCGATGCGCGGCAACGGACATTCGGCGCATTGCGCGATGCGCTCGTTCAAAACGTGAGCGGCAAAGTCGTGAAGAGCACGCCGGCGATGTTAGGCCAGCCGCCCGGCGGCCGCACGGTACTTGCTGCCGAAGCCATCGAAGCAGCAGGTCGCGATGCCCGCGGGCGCGCAGTGCGCCTTGCGGCACACTTCTTCATGGTCGATGATCTCGTATTTCAAGTAGTCGCGCTCGGCGCTGAAGGTGAAATTCCGCCCGACGTGCTTGACACTTTCTTTGCGTCGTTTCGATTGACTCAGTAATTCCTTCGCAGAACTGAAGCGACGCCCTCGCGGCTGTGAATGAATGAGACGACGCCGCGCGGTCAGTATTCGATCAGTTGCGGCAGTCGCGACGATGAACCGGCCTGTTCGCGCGGATAGAACAGATGCTTACTGGCTGGCGGTAATGCCGCCGTCGACGTACAGCACCTGTCCGGTGACGAAGTCCGCTGCCGGCGCACATAAGAAGAGCACAGGTCCGACGACGTCTTTCGGGTCGGCGACGCGGCCCAGAGGGATTCGTTCGAGCAGATAGCGACGGGTTGTCTCGTTGTCCAGCCAATGCCGCCCCATCTCGGTCGCGACGACGGTCGGTGCGACACCGTTGACGCGAACGCGATGCGGTGCGAGCTCCGACGCGTGTTGTTTGATCAGCATCACCAATGCGCCCTTGGTTGCGCAATACGCCGAGTAGCCGCGTGCCCGCATACCCAATTGCGCTCGCACCGACAGCAGATGCACCTGCGCGCCGCCGCGCCCGTCCGCGACCTGATGCCGTGCGCAGGCTTGCGCGACAAACATCGCTGCTCTCAAATTGACGCGGTAGATTTCGTCAAACTTCTCTTCGCTGACATCGGCGAGCAGTTCCTCCCGCTGGATGCCAACGCAGTTGACGAGAAGGTCGAGCCGGCCGTGCTTCTCGCGGGTTTGATCAACGGCGGAGCGCATCGACTCGACGTTTTCCGCATCGGCGACAGTTGCATCGGCACGCAGACCGGCAGCGCGAATCGCCGCTGCAAGCGCATCGGCCTTGTCCGCGCTGCGCCCGACGATGACGGGAATCGCCCCCGCAAGTGCGAGTCCCCAGCAGATCGCCTCACCGATGCCTCCGTAGCCGCCGGGCACGAACGCGACGAGCGCATCGAGGCGAAATTGTCCAGCCAGTTCGCGCGAGAACTCGACTTCAGGCGTAGTGCGCGCAGTCACCATCAATCCATCAGCAGGCCGCCGTTGATATCGACAATCTCGCCGGTAATGAAACCCGCCAGCGGCGAGGCCAGAAAGCGCACGACGTGCGCGAACTCTTCCGGTTCGCAAAAGCGGCCGACCGGAATCATTGCGAGCAGCGCCTGGCGCTGCGCTTCGGTCAGCTCTTCGGTGACCATCGGCGTGCGCACGTAAGCCGGTGCGATGCCATTGACCGTCACTCCATCGGCCGCGAGTTCGCGCGCGAGCGAAAACGTCATTGCGCTCAGCGCGCCCTTGGATACCGCGTAGGCCGTGCCTGCGGTCAGCCCGCCGGTCTTTGCGGCGAGCGAAGTCGTGTTGATGATGCGGCCCCAATGATGCTGCTTCATCGCCGGGATCACGGCACGCGCGAGAAAAAACGCGGCGTCGAGATTGATCGCGAGCACGCGGCGCCATTCGGCTTCGTCGGTCGCCTGCGACTTGGTGTTCGACAGCACACCCGCGTTGTTCAGCAAGATGCAGACGTCACCCAGGCGCGATTCGATACGACCGACGAGTGCCGGAATTGCGCGGTCGATGTCAGGTCTGCCGCGAATGCAATACTGTCGTCGACTTCACTCGCAGCGTGCTCGAGACGTTCACCGGCCAGATCGACCAGCGCCACTCGACAGCCGGCCGCCGCCAGCGCCGTGCTGCCGCGAAACCCATCGGGCCCGCGGCACCTGTCACGAGCGCCGCTTTCTCCAGTTCGCGGCCGGTCAACTCAGACATCGAGCACGCTTTTCTTGCCCGCCAGCCCGCGCGCGCGAAACGTCACGACCGCGATGAACAGCAAGTACATCGACACGATCGCCCAGTCGCCCGCAAAGGCGCCGGTCAGGCCGACGATCATGCCGACGAGCAGTCCCGCGATGACCGCGCCCCAGAAGCTGCCGACCCCGCCCAGCACGATGATCAGAAACGCCGGGACCACCGCATCGACGCCGACTTGCGGACGGATACCCCAGATCGGCGCGAGCACGATGCCGGCCAGCGCGGCCAGCGCGACGCCGAGCGCAAACACGCCGAGCCGCAAACGCGTCAGGTTGATGCCGAGTGCACGAATCATTTCGCTGTCGTACGAGCCGGCCTTGATCTTCGCACCATACGACGTGCGCTCGATAAAAAGCCAGAGTGCACCGATCGCCAGCGCGGCGGCGCCCGCCGCATAGAAGCGATAACGCGCGAACAGCAAGTCGCCGAACACGACAGCGCCTTGCAGCGCGTCGGGTGTCGGCAGCACGCGCTCGCGCGAACCCCATATCTCGCGGATCGCTTCCTCGATCACGATCGCCGCACCAAACGTCAGCAGCAGCGCGTACAGCGGATCCTTGCCGTACGTGCGGCGCAGCGCGAGTTCGAGCAGCATTCCGATCACGCCGACGGCGATCGGCGCGAGCACCAACGCGATCGCATATCGCGCGGCGAGCGGCAGCGACAGCCACGCGCTCGCGATTTCGGGCGGCAACGGCGGCGCAACGATCATCAGCGCAACGTATGCGCCCAGCGCGAAGAAAGAGCCGTGTGCGAGGTTGATCGTCTCCATCAGCCCGACGATCAGCATGAAGCCGAGCGCGAGCAGCGCGAATAGCAGCCCGAGCGCGATACCGTTAACTAGATGCGGAGCGAGCGTGGCGAGCATGGGAGCGACGCTGTGCCGAAGTAGGTGACGGCGCGTGGCGCGCCGTCACTGCTCGGGCCTACTGCTCGTACGACGGTGTTGACTCGTATGACTCGAGCTTGCACGCGCCGGGCGCTGCCTTGTCCTCGACATCGGCCGGTGGCACCCACGACATGATCTTGAAGATGTCGTCCTTTTCCGCTGGCGTGTCGTTGTAGCTCGCCATATAAATCGTCTGCTGCATCTGATGCGTGGCCGGGTTCATGTACGCGTCAAAGTGCTGCATCCGATCGCGCGCGCTGACCTTCAAGCCTTCAAGTTGCTTGATAACGGCGATGTTATTGGTGCTACCCGCTCGCTCGCACGCACGCAGCAACTCGCGCGTCGCCATGTAGCCGTTGTAGTAGACGTTGCCCGGAACGCGAATCGCCATGCCGGGGAAAGTCTTCTGATACAGCGCCACGAATTCCTTGACGCCTGGCAGATCGAGCCGGTAGTACCAGGTGGTCCCGAACACACCGAACATCGCGTCGGGCCCGAGCCCGTACACATCAGGCCAATCCTGCTGGTTGTTGATCCACGCCATGCGCTTGTGCAGCCCGGCCTGGATCACCTGCTGGCGCATTGACTTCTGATCATCGCCACCGACCGCTGCTGCAACCACATCCGGCTTCATCTGCTGCAGCCGCAACAGGTACGACGTGAAGTCGCGTGTGTTCTGCGGCACCAGAATTTCGCCGATGATTTTTCCGCCCTGCGCTTCGACCAGCTGACGCGTCGCCTTCGAAGTGTCGTGACCCCACACGTAGTCGTTGGTTACCAGCACCCAGTTGTTGCCGTTGACCTTCATCGCGTTCTTGACAATCGCCTGCGCGAAGTTGCTCCCGTTGCCGTCCCACACGAACTTGGTGCGATGACAGTTCTGCCCGGCCTCGGTCGGCGAGCTCGAGTTGGTGTTCATGTAGACGACACCATGTTTCTGCGCCACCTGCGAGATCGCGTTGGCGACACCCGAATGCAGCGCGCCGAGCAGGAAGGCCACGTTGTTGCGCGTGATCATTCGCTCGGCCACACGCGAGCCGGTTGCCGGAGTGGTTTCCGTATCGATATGAATATGCTCGATGGGCCGGCCGAGCACGCCGCCTTTGTCGTTGAACTCCTTGATCGCGAGCATCGCGCCAAGCCGCTCGTCGCTGCCGCTGGCTGCGTATTGACCGCTGGCGTCCATCGTCAGGCC
The DNA here is from genome assembly GCA_963824935.1 of uncultured beta proteobacterium. Lineage (GTDB taxonomy): Bacteria > Pseudomonadota > Gammaproteobacteria > Burkholderiales > Burkholderiaceae_F > JACCZX01. The sequence goes on from CAWGRF010000006.1 coordinate 48,098, forward strand.
AAGCACCAGCGGCTTTTTCTGCGCTGTCTGCGCCCACGCGTGGTGATGCTTCCACGGTCCGTAAAACGGTGCTACGCCGTACAGCCCGGCCGTCGCCGCGCTTAACGCGCTCGCCTTCAGCAGGCGACGACGGCTGATTGCGCTGGCCGTCTGGCGCGCCGGTTGTTTCTGTGACTTCTGTTTCATTGTCGTCTCCTGTGCGTCCTCGTGAAATTCGTTCGCGCGCGCGGACGTCGCTGCAACTAGCGCGGAACGATCTTGATACCGTTTAACTTTTCCTGTGCCTCGATCAGCGACGGCATGAATCGATCGCCGAGGCCAAGTGCCGCGGCCTGCACCAGCGACTGGTGCACCGCCTCGCCGATGTAGCTCGCCGTGCCGTGGGATTCGGCGAGATGCGTGTAATAGCTCATGTCTTTGCGGCCGTTGGAAATCGTGAACTTCATTCCAGTCAGGTCGCCTTCGACCGCCTTGGCGGCGATCATCTGAAATACGCCGGAGTTCACGCCGCCTGCCGTCACGACTTCGTACAGCTTGCGCAACGACAGACCACTCTTCGCCGCGGCAGCGAATGCTTCGGCAGTGCTGGTCGCAATCGAGAGCGCAAGGAAGTTGTTGACCAGCTTCAGCACGTGGCCGTGGCCCGGAGGGCCGACGTGAATGACGTTTTCGCAAAAAGCCTTCAGCACCGGCTGCAGCCGCTCGAAGGTCGCGGCATCGGCGCCGACCATCGTGTTCAACCGTCCTTCCTCGGCTTCCTTCGGCGTGCGCGCCAGCGGCGCGTCGATGTAGATCACTCCGCGCTCGGCTAAATCGGAGCGAATGCGCGCGGTTGAATCAGGTTCGCTGGTCGAGCAATCGACGACCAGCATGCCGTCACGCACAGCGGTGAGCAGGCCGTCGGCGCCGTAAATGATTTCCTCCACCTGAGGCGAGCCGGTCACGCAAAAGAAGACGATGTCGCTCGCCGCCACCAAGGCGCGCGTGTCTCCGACCTCGACCGCTCCGGCCGCCGTTAGATCGGCCAGGTTGGCGCGATTGCGATGCACCTTGAACGTCAGCGGATAACCCTTGGCGAGCAGGTTCTTGGCCATGCCATGCCCCATTAGCCCGATGCCGATGAATCCGATGCGCTCCATTTTTTCCTTCACCGTATTTGTCTTAGTCATTGATCGAGGCGAGCACTGGCGAACCATGCGTTTGAACCGGGTGCCGCGCGCTTGCAAAACTCTGCACCAGTTGCAGGTAGCGTTGCGACATCACCTCGATCGCAGCGGCATCGTCGATTTCGCCGGTGAACCACGCGCGCGCCGTCTCGCCAAAAATGGTGCGGCCGACGGCAAAGCCGCGGCATGACGGCTGCGCTGCCGCTGCGGCCAGTTGTTCGGCCAACTCTTCGATCGGCGCATCCAGTCCGAGCATCAGCACGCCGCGGCAATGCGGGTCCGCGTCATGAATCGCGGCATCCAGCCGCTTCCATCCGAGCGCTCGCGTCGGCGCAGGCAGCTTCCACCAGTCCGGCAATATGCCGGCGGCCGCAATCGCTTTCACTGCGCCCACCAGCACGTCGTCGGCATCGCGGTGATCGCCCGCCACGAAAGGCGGAATGACTTCGAGCAACAGTTCGCGTCCGGAGTCTTCGCAAGCCGTCGACAGGTCGCGCAGTGCCTCGATCTGCTGATTCTTGAGCACCGGTGTGTCGTCGGCATCGAATGCCACCAGGCACTTGGCAAGATGGCGCGCCGGCCACTCGCGCAACATCGATTGCACATTGCGCCCGTACTCGAAGCGCAGTGGACGCGAGCCGGGATGCTCCACAGGCCGCGCGATCCACCAGCCGGACTCGTCGAGCTCCGGCAGCAGATCAGCGCCGTATCGATCGTCGACGATCAATCCGCAAGTGGCCCCCAGCGCGCGAGCGCGCTGACTGGCGTTCTGTGCGGCTCGAGCGACCAGATGCTTGAACTCGGAGATGCGAGCGAGCGGGATGTTCAGCTCGGACACGAGCTGCTCGAAGGGGGCGCGATGGTCGAAGGCCAGAGCCGCGATCCACGGCGGCGCGGGCGGGCGCGTCGTCGCGCGGTGCAAGCGGTTCAGCACAACGTCTTCACGCAGCCGCACGGTGGACGGGCCGTGCTGCAGGAAGTGTTCGAGTTCAATCTGCGTCGGAATCGCCGGAGCGCATCCGTGGCGCGACACCACCAGCGCACCGCACGCGTTGGCGCGGCGGCCGCAGTCGGCCAACGAAGCGTCGCGCAGCCATCCGCTCAGGAATCCCGCCATGAAAGCATCGCCCGCGCCGAGCACGTTGAAGACCTCGATCGGAAAACCGGGCACGTCGATCGGCCCCGCCCCGCGCGCTCCTGGATAAATAGTGCAGCCGGACTCGCCACGTTTCACGACCAGCGTCGCCGCCGACGTTCGGCGCAGCGCGCGGACGGCGCTCTGCGAATCGCTCGTATCCGCGGCGATGCAAAACTCTTCCTCGGTGCCGACGATCAAATCGCAGTCGACAACGATCGCTTGCAGGCGGGCGCTGACGGACGCTGCCTGCACATAGCGCCTTTCGCCGTCGGCGAGCGGCGCCAGCCCCCAGAGTACGGGCCGAAAGTCGATGTCGAGGATGACACTCGCTCCAGCAGCGTGCGCGGCTTCGATCACCGCGCGGCATGCGGCGTGGGTTCCCGGTTGCGACAGGTGTGTGCCGGAGATCAGCACCGATGCCGCTGAGGCGATAAAGCGCGGATCGACATCGGCCACATCAAGTGCCATATCGGCGCAGTGATCGCGATAAAACAGCAGCGGAAACGCGGTGCGGCTACGGATGCTCAGGAATGCGAGCGCGGTCAGGCGCTGCGGATCGAGCCGCACATGGCTGACGTCGACACCCTCGCGACTGAGCGAGTCGAGCACGAAGCGGCCATTCTGTTCGTCGCCGACGCGCGTCAGCATTGCGGCCCTCAGGCCGAGCCGCGCACAACCGACGGCGGTATTGGCCGGCGAGCCACCGAGGTAGCGCGCGAATGTCGTCACGTCTTCCAGGCGCGCGCCGATTTGTTCGCCGTAAAGGTCCACTGCGGCGCGCCCGACGCAAATGACGTCGAGTGTGTGAGCCCGGGCGCCGTCCTTCATCGACGCGCCTTCTTCCTGCCGGCGCTTCTATTGGCCGCGCGCCGTCTTGTCGAGCGCTCGGCCAGCAGACGATGACCGACCGCGACCACCAGCGACTGCGCCAGCACGATCGGCTCGACCAACGAGCGAAATGGGGCGCCGCCGTCATCGCCAATCGCGAGCGAAAGCGTGGCAACGCGGGTTAACGGCGAAAGCTTGCTGTCGGTGATCGCGATAACGGCGGCGCCGCGTTGTCGGCAACTGTCGGCGATCTCGATCACTTCGCCGGTGTAGTTACGAAAGCTGATCGCGATGATGACCTCATCGGCATCGATACGCGAAGCGAACTCGCGATTCATGCCGCCCACGTTGTCGAGCAGTTGTGTTCGCACTTCAAGCTGATTGAGTGCGTACGCGAGATAGGCGGCGACCGGAAACGAGCGCCTTGCGGCCAGCAGGTTGATCTGCGAGGCGTTCGCGATCAACTCGACTGCCTGCGCCAGCAAGCGGTCATCGATCGCGTGCTGGAAGCGCTGCAACTCTTCGATCGCGTGGCCCGCTTGCGAGCGAAATACGGCGCCCGGCGATGTGGTCTTTGGTTCTCTCGATTGCAGCCGCTCGATACGTTCGCGATACGTCAGCGTGCGCGTGCGCAACTGTGTTCGAAACAGCTGGCGCAACTCGGCAAAACCATCGCAGTCGACCGCGGCGGCAAAACGCACCAGCGCCGACGGCTGCACGCCGATCTGTTCGGCCAGTTGAGCGGCAGTTCCGAGCGCAAAGTCCTCGGGTGCGTCGAGCGCGAAGCGCGCGATGCGCTGCAGTTGACCGGGCAGCCGGGGAAAGCGCTCGGTGATTCGCCCGGCCAGCGCTTCGTAGCTGCCGGGGCGATTGCTTGAGCCGGTCAGAGCCGTTGACTGCATGTGGATCGTTCTACGTTCTAACAAATAAAAAGAGCCATTGCGTCCGGCCAGAATAGAACGTAAATTACGTTTTGTCCAGAAACAGAACAAATATTCTATTGCGGAACGGGATGACGGGAGTCTTGAGCACACCAGCGCAAGTCGTCGTGCCGCCTTTCGCGCCCGCACCGGCGCCACGGTTCGCACTCGGCTACGGCGTGGTGCTGGCACTGTTCGCCACCAGCCCTCTGTGGCTGGGCGCGGTGGGGCTCTATCAGTACATCGCGCTCGAAGTCCTGATCTGGAGCCTGTACGCGCTGGGCTACAACCTGCTGCTTGGTTACGGCGGCTTGCCGTCGTTCGGTCACGGCGCTTTTTTCGGTACGGGTGCGTATGCGGCGGGGCTCGCGTTAAAGCACGCGGATGTGGGGCTGCTCGGCGGCATGGGCGCTGCTGTCGTCGCCGCGGCACTCTTGGGCGTGGTGGTGGCCGCGTTCATATCGCATCGACGCGGCATCTACTACGCATTGATGACGATCGCCTTCGGGCAGTTGGCGTGGTTCGTTTCGATCAAGTGGCACAGTGTGACCGGCGGCGAGGACGGACTGCTCAATATTCCGCGCCCGCCGCTCGATCTCGGGTTCGTGCAACTGTCGTTGACGTCGCACGCGGCGCTTTTCTATTTCGCGCTGGCGCTGTTCGCGGTGATCGCATGGGCGCTGTGGTACCTGATCGATACGCCGTTCGGGCGCGTGCTCGGAGCGGTCAAGCAGAACGAAATGCGTGCGGCGTATTGCGGCCACAACGTCTGGCTCGTCAAGTTCACCGTCTTCGTGATGTCGTGTGCGATCGCGGGGCTTGCGGGCGGGCTGTTCGCACTGGCGCAACAGTCCGCCTATCCGAACGTGATGAGTCTGAACAACTCGGGCTATGTGGTGATGATGGTGCTGATCGGCGGCGGATTGGTCAGCTTCTGGGGGCCGGTCATCGGCGCCGTGTTCTTCATCGTCGCGCGCGATCTGCTCGGTGCGTACACCGAAACCTGGCTCCTCTGGTACGGGCTGTTGTTCATGGCGGTGGTGCTGTTCAAGCCCGAAGGCATCGCGGGCATCGTCGATCAGCTTCGCAGGCGCACGCGCGCCCACGGTGCGTGATGCCGTTGCTCGAAGCTCATCGTCTGCACAAGCGTTTCGGGCAACAGATCGTGCTCGACGACGTCTCGTTTGCAGTTGAAACAGGCGAGCTGGCAGGAATCATCGGGCCGAACGGTGCCGGCAAGACAACGTTCTTCAACGTCATGACCGGACGCTACCGGCCCGAGCGCGGGCAGGTGTTCTTCGACGGCCGCGACATTACCGGCGCATCGCCTGCGTCGATCGCGCGCGCCGGCATCTCGCGCTCGTTCCAGCTGATGAACCTGTTCGATAGCTACAGCGCGCTCGACAACGTGATCGTCGCCATGCGGCCGATCATGCAGACGGCATTTCGCATGGTCGGACAAGTGCGTCGCGATTCGTCGTTGCAAGCACGGGCCGCTCAGCTGCTCGCCGACGTCGGCCTTGCGGGTAAAGAGCACTTGCCGGCCAAAGGCCTTGCATATGGCGATCGTCGGTGCCTGGAGATTGCCGTCGCTCTGGCGCCCGAGCCGCGGCTGCTGTTTCTCGACGAGCCGACGGCCGGCATGGGCGCGCAGGGTGCGCGCCGCCTGACCGGTCTGATCGAACGTCTGCGCCAGCGCACGACGATCGTCGTCATCGAGCACGACATGCCGTTCCTGTTTCGCATCGCCGATCGCATCTCGGTCATTCAGTGGGGGCAGGTGATCGCGCAGGGCACGCCGGCCGAGCTGCGCGCCGATCCGTGGGTAGCGCGCAGCAATCTTGGGAGCTGTTGCCTGATGCTGCAGGTTGACGGCATCGCACGTTCTACGGCGAGACGCAGGCGTTGTTCGATGTTTCGCTGCGAGTCGGCGCCGGCGAAGTGGTCGCGCTGCTCGGCGCGACCGGCGCCGGCAAAACGACGACGCTGCGATCGATCCTGGGGCTGACTCCGGCGCGCAGCGGCACGATTCGCTTTGACGGCCGTGACGTTACGCATCAGAGCACGCACAAGATCGCGCGCTCGGGCGTCGCGTGGGTGCCTGAAGAGCGCCGTGTGGTGCCGAGCCTGACGGTCAGGCGCAATTTGACGATCGCCGAAAAGCGCACCAAGTTCCGACGCTGGACGATCGGCGAGTGCTGCGAAATTTTCAGCGCGCTTGAATATCTGCTCGATCGTGACAGCGAGAATCTTTCCGGTGGCGAGATGCAGATGGTCGCCATTTCGCGCGCATTGCTCGGCAGCCCCGGCTTGGTGCTGATGGACGAGCCGAGCCAGGGCCTGGCACCGAAAGTGGTGCAGGACGTGATGCGCACAGTGCAGCGGCTCAAGAAGGAGGGTGTCGGCGTGTTGCTGGTCGAGCAGCATGTCGGTGCGGCGCTCGACGTGGCCGATCGTGTCGTCGTGCTCGATCACGGCACGGTCGCGCATCAGGGTTCGGCGTCCGAGTTGCGCAACGACGCCGCACAGCGCGCTCGCCTGCTCGGGGCATGATTGATTCGCCATGACTGATCTGCTGCGCGTTCAATCGTTGCGCAAGGAATATCGAAGGAGCCGCTGGTCCCGCACGCCGAGTTTCGTGCTGCAGGCTGACCTCGCGTTCACGCGAGCCCGCCATTGTCGGCGTGCTGGGCCCGAACGGATCCGGCAAGACGACGCTATTTGAGTTGATCACCGGGTCAAACCAGCCGACAGCGGGGATAGTGCAGGTCGCCGGGCAGGATATCCATCGCGTACGGCGCAGTGAGCGCGGACAGCTCGCGCGGCATTACCACCAGTCGTATCAAATCCGGCGCTTCCGCTCCTGGAAGCCCGAGATGTTGCTCGCACGCGCCGCGCGTGATGAAGCGCTGGTGCATCTGTTCGATGAGCCGCAGCTGAACACCCAGGACGGCTACATCGGCTTCATGCTGCGGTTCTTTCGACCAGCTGCGCCGGCGCGACCGCCTGTTGTTCGTCTGCCTGCACCCGCAGGAGCCGTGGCAGGTCGAACTGCTGCGCGAGATCGCGGAGAGTTTTGTATTCGTAGACCGCGGCCGCGTCACCGAACATCCATCGTTCGACGACTTGATACGAGTGCCGGCTGCGCGTGACTACCTCGGTCATCTGGTCGGCGCAAAATAGCGGTCTGCGAATTACCGAGCGACGGAGCAGTGATGGGAAAGAGCGAACAGGCGCTGGCCGATATCACGCACTGGATCGGCGGGCAGCGCGTAACTGGTGCGCCGGCTCGAACCGGCCAGGTGTTCAACCCGGCGACCGGCGATGTCACCGGATCGGTGCGGTTGGCCGACGCCAGCACCGTCGACGCAGCGGTCAAAGCGGCGCTGGGTGCGTGGCCGGCATGGAGCGAAACGTCGCCGCCGAACCGAGCGCGCGTGATGTTTCGCTTCAAGGAGGTGCTCGAGCGCAACCTTGACGCGCTTGCGACGATCATCACGCACGAGCACGGAAAAGTGTTCAGCGACGCGAAGGGCGAAGTCCAGCGCGGCATCGAGGTCGTCGAATTCGCGTGTGGAGCGCCGCAACTGCTGAAGACGCAGTTTTCGGACAACATCGGCGGTGGCATCGACAACTATTCGTTGCGCCAGCCGCTCGGCGTCGTCGCCGGCATCACGCCGTTCAATTTCCCGGCGATGGTGCCGATGTGGATGTTTCCGCTGGCGCTGGTCTGCGGCAACACGTTCGTGCTGAAGCCGTCGGAGCGCGATCCGTCGGCGTCGCTGATGCTGGCCGAGCTGCTGCAGCAAGCCGGCCTGCCCGACGGCGCGTTCAACGTCGTGCAGGGCGACAAGGAAGCGGTCGATGCGATTCTTGCCCACAAAGGAATCGCCGCGGTCAGCTTTGTCGGCTCGACGCCGATTGCCGAATACATCCACGCTGAAGGCACGCGCCACGGCAAGCGGGTGCAGGCCCTCGGCGGCGCCAAGAATCACATGATCGTGATGCCCGATGCCGATCTCGATCAAGCCGCTGATGCACTGATCGGTGCAGCCTATGGATCGGCCGGAGAGCGCTGCATGGCGGTCTCGGTCTGCGTGGCAGTGGGTGACGTCGCCGACGCGCTGATCGACCGATTGAAATCACGCATCGGCGCATTGCGCATCAAGGGCGGCATGGACGCACAGACGCCGACATCGGGCCGCTGGTCACCGGCGCACATCGTGAAAAGGTGCTCGGCTATATCGATCAGGGCGTGGCCGACGGTGCGCGGATCGTGTGCGATGGGCGAACGCACGAAGCGACCACGCAAGCGGGATTCTTTCTCGGTGCAACGCTGTTCGACAAAGTCGAGCCGTCGATGCAGATTTATCAGGACGAGATCTTCGGGCCCGTGCTGTGCGTCACGCGCGTGCCTGACCTCGCAGCGGCGCTCGAGATGGTCAACTCACACGAGTATGGCAATGGCGTCGCGTGTTACACGTCCGACGGCGGGACTGCACGGGAATTTGCACGCAGTGTGCGAATCGGCATGGTCGGCATCAACGTACCGATTCCGGTGCCGATGGCGTTTCACTCATTCGGCGGCTGGAAGCGCTCGCTGTTCGGCGACTACCACGCGTACGGCGAAGAAGGCGTGCGCTTCTACACGCGCTACAAGTCAGTGATGCAGCGCTGGCCCGATGCCGCGATGACCAAAGGGCCCGAGTTCATGATGCCGGTGAACAAATAGCCGATAGCCGGCATGGCCCGCAGCGATGCTAAAGAAGGTAGCGATCGGCGTTGGAATTGTCGCTGCGCTGTTGCTGCTGGCGGGCGTCGCCGCGGCTTTGCTGGTCGATGTCAACAGCTACAAGCCGACGATAGAGCGCAGGGTCGCCGACGCGACCGGCCGCAAGCTCACGATCGATGGCCCGTTGTCGCTGCGGCTCTTTCCACGCCTCGGGGTAGCGCTACCGAAAAGCACGCTGTCAGAGCAAGGCGGTGACCGTGCATTTGCGTCGCTGTCGTCGGCCAGCGTTGCGGTTGCCTGGCTGCCGCTACTACGCGGCCAGATCGTTATCGATCAAGTCAGTCTCAACGGCTTGCAAGCAACGGTCGAGCGCAAAGTAGACGGCCGCACCAGCATCGACGATCTACTGCGGCGCCGAGAGGATGCGCCGAAGGCAAAAGGCGACACCTCCGAATCGAAGGCGACCAGCGTTTCAATTCGCGGCATTGCTTTGAACGACGCCAATCTGACGTTACGTTCTGCCGACGGCAGCACGATCACGCTATCGAAGTTGGATCTGGAAGTCGACGACCTCGGCGCCGCCGACTACAAGCCGGTTCAAGTTTCTGCATCAGTGACGTCGACCAAGCCGGCGCTGGTTGCCGACCTGACGTTGGCTGCTGAGATGCAGGTGGACGCGGCCAGCAGCCGCTACGGCGTGCGTGATCTCACGGGGTCGGTGAAGGGCACTTTCGACCAGCAGCCGATGGAAGTCAGGTTGGCCGCTGTGCGTGCGGCCTGGCAGCCGCTGATCGTCGAAGTTGAAAAGCTTGCGCTCAGCGGCTCAGGCAAACGCGGGTCCGATGCGTTCGAGCTGAAGTTCACGGCGCCGCGATTTGCCGTAAGCGAGTCGCGCGCCACTTCTGATCCGGTCGAGTTGGTTGTGACATCGAAGGGCGCGCAGCGGCTCGAGCTGCGCGTCACCGGCGAAGGGATTAAAGGGACGGCGGCAGCCTTCGAAGCCACGATTGCAGCGACGTTCAAGCGAGATGCCGGTTCGGAACACACCGAGGGGAAACTGACGAGCCCGTTGCGGGCAAGTCTCGACGCAATGACCTTCGAGTTCCCGCAGCTGGTCGCCGACTTCGTCTCGACGCATCCGAACTTGCCGCAGAAAACGGTCAAAGTGTTGCTCGGCGGCAGCGCGTCGATCGATGTCAAGCGCGAGCTGGCTGCGCTGAGACTCAAAAGCGGACTCGACGACATCAATCTGGCAGGCAGCCTTGATATCAACGGCTTTAAGCAGCCGCGTATTGCGTTCGATGTCTCTGCCGATCAACTGGACCTTGATCGACACTTTCCGCCCGCACCGAAGAGCGTCGGAACTGCTGCCACGTCGCAGAGTAAGAGCCTTCCTGCCGATTCCAAGGTCGATCTCTCAGCGCTGCGCGAAGTTCACGCCTCGGGCAAAGCACGGATCGGCAAATTGCGCGTGCGCGGGATCAACGCGACCGATGTGCGGTTCACTCTGCGAGCAAACGACGGCAAGCTCGACGTTGCGCCGCTAACCGCACGACTATACGAGGGCACAGCGAATGTGAAGCTTGCCGCACGCGCCGACGGCAATCGAATCAGCGGAGCAGGTGCGATGTCCGGCATAGCGCTGAAGCCGTTCGTGGCCGACCTCGGTGGATCTGCGAAGGTCGAGGGCAAGGCAAATTTGAAGTTCGATCTGTCCACTTCCGGCGCAACCACCGCTGCGCTGAAAAGAAACCTCGACGGTTCACTGTCGATCGCGGTGCGCGACGGCGCGATCCGCGGTATCGATGTGGTCCAGATCATTACGGGCGCGCTCAGTTTCATCACCGCACGACAGACACAAACGGGCACGCTCGACGAAGCGAAGCTGACGCGCTTCTCGAGTCTGACCGCGAGCGCGCAGATCGATAATGGGATCGCCAACAGCAAGGATCTGCAGGCGACTTCGCCCGGGCTTAACATCGCCGGAAGTGGGCGATTGGATCTCGTCAAAGAGGAGCTCGGTTACGTGCTGCGCGCCCAAATGACGGCGAGCCCGCTGGGTGCGGATCGACGCATCGTCAATGCGTTGCTTGGCTACACGGTGCCGATACAAATCGCTGGTCCGCTCGATTCACTGAGTTATCGAGTCGACTGGGCTGCTGTGGCGACCGACGCGCTGACGCGAGGGGCCCTTGGCGGTGTCGGTGCGCCGGTGGTCGAAGAAGTCTTCAAGGGAATCGGTAGCGTGCTCGGCGGAAAGAAGAAAGACGGTGCGAAGAAATAACCGTACCTTTAAGTGAGCACTGACTGGAAGTGCAAAGAAAGGGAAACTGATGGCACGCACAAGAACCCTAGGTCTAGTCGTTGCGGCGCTGATGGGCACGTCGTTCTCATCACAGAGTTTCGCGATCAACGCGCTCTTTGCGGCACGCGGACCACTAGGCCATCTGAAGAAGAGTGACGTGACCATCGCGCGCACGGAAATCCGGGCAGCGCTTGAAACCGGAGCGGATGGTCACACCCATACCTGGAACAATCCGGAAACGAATGCGTCCGGGACAGTGACACCGACCAAGACCTTCACGATGCAAGGCTGGCGTTGCCGCAGCGTGGACTTCACGACGCAGGCCGGTGGCGAGCGCGGTGCCAGTACATGGAAACTGTGCAAGACGAAAGACGGCTGGAAGATCGTGCAGTGAACGAGCGCCAAGAGCGCCACGACCTACGCGTATTCCACGTTAACCCTGACTCCTCGTGCGCCCCCAAAATGGCGTAACGTACAAGTCTTCAAGACTGTCTGAGGAGACAGAGATGATGCCAAGAGTGGTTCATGGTCTTGTGTTGATCGGAGCGCTGACATCGCTCGCCCCGGTATACGCGGCTGACGTAGCGGCGCAGAGAGCCGAGTTGAGGAAGATGTGCGACGAAGCGCTCGCCACGCTGTACAAGGAGAAGCCGGAAGCCAAGGCGCAGGTAAGCGCGGCGCCGGGCTACGGATGCTTCTCCAGCTTCGGCGTGGCATTCATCATTGGCGGCGCCGGCGGCCGTGGTCTCGTGCACGACAACGCCACCAAGAAGGACACCTACATGAACATGGGCCAGGCCACCGCGGGCGTCGACATCGGCATCAAGGACTATCGCGAGGTGCTGGTGTTCAATGACAAGGCGGCGATGACGAAATTCATCGATTCGGGATGGGAGTTCGCCGGTACGGCTGACGCATCGGCAGCGGTTCAGGGCAAAGGCGCCACCGCCGCAAAAGGCGAGGGCATCGGCCAGCCGATCACCGTCTATCCAATGACGCGCACCGGGCTCTCAGCCGGCGTTGCCGCCGGTGGCCGCAAGTATTGGAAAGACAAAGACCTGAATTAAGAATTAGAAACCGGCGATGGCGTCCAAGCTCATCGCCGGTCTTTGCTTGATATCAATCAGAGTCGATACAAAAGGTCGGCCACGACATGAATGGAAGAGGCCACCTGTGCGCGCTCGCCCAATCCGGCGAACAGACTGACTGTGGTTATGGCCAATATGGCAACCACGAGTGCGGACAAGAACGCGCCTTTTCTTGCTTCGGTACTCCGAAAGTGCATGACCAATCCCTTTGGTAACGGCATCAGCACAGAAATCAGGTAGGAGATTGATCGCGTAAGGTTTTCGGCGGATTTCTGTCGAGCGGAGGCTGCGTGACAGTTGAAATTCAGCCGCCACCATAGCGAGCACGTCGGTCGCTCGTCTCAGAGCTGCCGTCGTGCAGTGCGGCGCAGAGCTTCGGAGTTCGGCCGCGTCAGCCGCGCTGCAGCTCGCGCAGTTCCCGGAGGCGCAGCCAAGTAGTTAAGTTGCTGCTCCGGGCCAAGAGGGAACGATCAAGCACAGCTTGATCCCGAGCCGGATGTCGGGTATCGCTTCTCGCCGTGATCCTCGGTGGTTCGAACGCGCCGAATCAGGACGTATGCTGCTTCTTCCGTGACCGGAGGGCGCTCCAGGCGGAATTCGCATCATGGGCATCGCTGAACGTCGCTGTCTTCCCGCCGTGCGGCACGGGAGCAACGTGGCTTGGTCGCGATCGGCGCTCCGGTGGTGCGCGGTCGCGCCGCTGCTGCTGGTGTTGACGGCCTGCAACTGGGCCCTCCTCGATCCGCGCGGCCCGGTGGGGCAGGCCGAGCGCACCATCCTGATCGACTCGCTCGCCATCATGCTGGCGATCGGCGTGCCGACGATCCTCGCGACCTTCGCCTTCGCCTGGTGGTTCCGCGCCTCGAACACCCGCGCCCACTACCGGCCCGACTGGGAGTTCTCCGGCGCCATCGAGCTCGTGGTCTGGTCGATCCCATGCATGGTGATCATCCTGCTCGGCGGCGTGGCGTGGCTGGGCTCATACGCGCTCGACCCCGCCAAGCCGGTCGAGGCGCACCCGTCCTCGTCGCGACAACAGCCGCTCGAGATCCAGGTCGTGTCGCTCGACTGGAAGTGGCTGTTCATCTATCCCCGCGAGGGGGTGGCGAGCGTGAACCAACTCGTGGTGCCCGTCGGCGTGCCGCTGCACTTCAAGCTCACCTCGGCGAGCGTCTGGAACACCTTCTTCGTGCCGCAGCTCGGCAGCATGATCTACACGATGAACGGCATGCGCACCCAGCTGTACCTGCGTGCCGACGAGCCGGGTACGTTCCGCGGGATGTCGGCCCACTTCAGCGGCGACGGCTTCTCCGACATGCATTTCGCCGTGCGTTCGGTGAGCCTCGACGAGTTCACCGCCTGGTCCAAATCGATCCGAGGAGCGGGCCCAACGCTCGACGCGGCCGGCTACGCCGCGCTCGCCCGGCAAGGCACCGTGCCGCCCTCGACCTACGGGGCGGTGACGTTGGGTCTCTTCGACCAGGTCGTGACCCAGCACATCCCGCCCGGGCCCGGCCCCGCGACCGACCGTGGCGGGGCCGCTGAGAAGTCGCCGGAGAGTCACCCCAAGTGACGCCGTAGGGGGCGCCGAGGAGGTAAAGCCAAATGTTCGGCAAGCTGACCTGGTCCGCGATCCCGTTCCACGAGCCCCTCGTCATGGTGACGTCGGCGGTGGTGGCGCTCGCCATCACGGCGGTGCTCGCCTGGGTGATCGTCAAAGGGCACCTGCCCTACATCTGGAAGGAGTGGCTCTCCAGCGTCGATCACAAGCGCATCGGCGTGATGTACATCGTGCTCGGCCTGGTGATGCTGCTGCGCGGCTTCGCCGACGCGATCCTGATGCGCTCGCAGCAGGCCGTCGCCCTGGGCAGCGCTGCCGGCTTCCTGCCGCCCGAGCACTACAACCAGATCTTCTCGGCGCACGGCACGATCATGATCTTCTTCGTCGCCATGCCCTTCGTGATCGGGCTGATGAACTTCGCCGTGCCGCTGCAGCTCGGCGCGCGCGACGTCGCCTTCCCGGTGCTCAACTCGGTCGGCTTCTGGCTCACGGCCACCGGCGCGCTGCTGGTCAACATCTCGCTCTTCATCGGCGAGTTCGCGCGCATCGGCTGGCTGCCCTATCCGCCGCTCTCGGGACTGGAATACTCGCCCGGGGTCGGCGTCGACTACTACCTCTGGGCGCTGCAGATCTCGGGGGTGGGAACGCTGCTAACCGGGGTCAACTTCGTGACGACCGTGCTCAAGGTGCGCGCGCCCGGCATGACCTACCTGCACATGCCGATCTTCTGCTGGACCACGCTCGCCTCCAACCTGCTCATCGTCGCCGCGTTCCCGATCCTCACCGCCACGCTGGCGATGCTCCTGCTCGACCGCTATCTCGGCTTCCACTTCTTCACCAACGAGGCCGGCGGCAATCCGATGATGTTCATGAACCTCATCTGGGCCTGGGGGCACCCCGAGGTCTACATCCTGATGCTGCCGGCGTTCGGCATCTTCTCGGAGGTGTTCGCCACGTTCTCGGGCAAGCCGCTGTTCGGCTATCGCTCGATGGTCGCGGCGACGATGGCGATCTGCATCCTCTCCTTCATGGTCTGGCTGCACCACTTCTTCACCATGGGCGCGGGCGCCAACGTGAATGCGATCTTCGGCATCGCCACCATGATCATCGCCGTGCCCACGGGCGTGAAGATCTACAACTGGCTGTTCACGATGTACGGCGGCCGCGTCGTCTTCGCGCCGCCGATGCTGTGGGCGCTCGGCTTCGTGGTCACCTTCGTCATCGGCGGCATCACCGGTGTGCTGCTCGCCGTGCCCCCGGCCGACTTCGTGCTCCACAACAGCCTGTTCCTCGTCGCCCACTTCCACAACGTCATCATCGGCGGCGTGCGTGTTCGGCGTGTTCGCCGGCTACGAGTACTGGTTTCCCAAGGCGTTCGGCTTCCGCCTGCACGCGGGCCTGGGCAAGGCGGCGTTCTGGTTCTGGATCGTCGGCTTCTACGTCGCCTTCATGCCGCTCTACGCGCTCGGCCTGATGGGCATGACGCGGCGCATGCAGCACTACGACGTGCCCGAGTGGCAGCCGTGGCTCGTGGTCGCCGCCGGCGGCGCGCTGCTCATCGGCATCGGCGTCGCGCTCCAGGTGGTGCAGCTCGTCTGGAGCATCCGCCATCGCGAAGCGCTGCGCGACGTCACCGGCGACCCGTGGAACGGGCGCACGCTCGAGTGGATGACGCCCTCGCCGCCGCCGATGTTCAACTATGCGGTGATGCCGAACGTCGAGGGCGTGGAGGCGTACTGGATGCGCAAGCAGAGCGCGATCGAGCGCCAGGCGCTGCGGCCCGAGCCCGAGTATCACGACATCCACATGCCGCGCAACAGCTCCGCCGGCTTCATCTGCGCCTTCTTCTCGACCACCATGGGCTTCGCGCTGATCTGGCACATCTGGTGGCTCGTCGCCGTGGCCTTCGTGGGCGCCTGGGCCGTGTTCGTCGTCGTCGCCTGGCGCGACGAGCACGAGGAGGCGATCCCCGCGGCGACCGTCGCGAGCGTCGACCGGGCCAATCGCGCCGCTCGCGAGGCCGCGCTGCCGACGCTGAGGCCGGTCTCGTGAGCGCCGGGGCGCAGGCGTACCCGGGCGGGGTCGCCGGCGGCGGACTGGCGCTGGTCGGCGGCCACGCCCAGGCGCTCACCGAGGAGCCGGCGCACGGGCCGTCCAAGCGCATCGTCGTCGCCTACGGCTTCTGGATCTTCCTGATCAGCGACATCATCCTGTTCGCGGCGCTGTTCGCGACCTACGCGGTGCTCACCGACGCCACCGCCGGCGGCCCGAGCGGCCGCGACCTGTTCGACCTGCCGACGGTCGCCCTCGAGACCGCCTGCCTGCTGCTGTCGACCGTGTTCTGCGGCTTCGCCGGCATCGGCGCGCAGGCGCGGCACAACACGATGTTCTACGGCTCGATGGCGATGACCTTCCTGCTCGGCGCCACCTTCGTCGCGATCGAGCTGCACGAGTTCGCGACCATGATCCACGAGGGCGCCGGCCCCGGCCGCAGCGCCTTCCTGTCGGCGTTCTTCGCGCTGATCGGCTGCCACGGCCTGCACGTGAGCGCCGGCCTGCTGTGGCTGCTGACGATGATGGCGCAGGTGTATGCCAAGGGCTACCGCCCTGACATCCTGCGCCGGCTGCTGTGCTTCGCGCTCTTCTGGCACACCCTCGACATCATCTGGGTGGCCCTGTTCAGCCTCGTCTACCTTGTCGGAGTGGCACCGCAATGAGCCCCTCCGTTCCCGAGCCACGGCGACGTCGCCCCCGGCGACGAGCTCGCCCCCGCCGACATCCCCCGTGCGATCCGCGGCTACCTCATCGGCCTGGCGCTGGCGACGCTGCTGACCTGCGTCTCGTTCTACATCGCCCGCAGCACGCTGGTCTGGCAGCCCAGCATCCCGATCGCGCTCTCGGTGCTGGCGATCGCGCAGATGGGCGTGCATCTCGTCTTCTTCCTGCACATCACCTCGGGGCCCGACAGCGTCAACAACGTCATGGCACTGGCCTTCGGCCTGCTCATCGTGATGCTGCTCGTGTTCGGCTCGCTCTGGATCATGACCCACCTCGATCACAACGTGATGCCGATGGAGCGGCTGAT
>CAWGRF010000007.1:0-19319 GCA_963824935.1 uncultured beta proteobacterium
GCAGATGCGCTATGTGATTGATCATGCAGATACACACGTTGTGTTCGCTGCGCCCGACTGGGTCGAGCGCGTGCGGGATCTGACGGCGGCGATTGCGCGTCCGATCGAGGTGTTGCAGTTGATCCGGACGGCGATGCACTGCCGGGTGAGGCACTGAGCGTGCCGCCCGATCCGTCGCCCGATGCTCTAGCGTTGCTGATGTATACGTCGGGCACAACCGGCAAGCCGAAAGGTGTGATGCTGACTCAGTCCAATCTCGCGGCAAACGCGTTGCAATCAGCCGTGAACACCGCTTGACTGCCGCCGACCGGGTCAGCCGCTGTGCTGCCGCTCTATCACATCAATGCGTTCGCAGTGACGATGCTGGCGCCGATCGCGACGGCGGCAGCTTGGTGATGCCGCCGAAGTTCTCGGCAGCAGGCTTCTGGGATATGGCGATCGACTATCGCTGCACTTGGCTTAATGTCGTTCCGACCATCATTTCGTATTTGCTTGAAGGAGCGGCGCCGCCGCGAGAGAAATTGTCAAGCGTCCGATTCTGTCGCTCGGCGTCGGCCGCACTGCCGCCAGAGCATCATCGCGCGTTCGAAGCGAAGTTCGGTATCGACATCATCGAGACGATGGGCCTCACCGAAACGGTCGCGCCGGCGTTTTCGAATCCCATCGGCGAGAGTTGCGCAAAATCGGGTCTGTCGGACGCGCATCAGGATGTGAAGCGCGCGTGGTCGACGATCGCGGCGTGCCGCTCGCCGATGGCACTATCGGCGAGATCGTCATTCGCGGTCCGCAGGTGATGCCCGGTTACTACAAGAATCCGGAGGCCACTGCGGCGGCATTCTTTCCCGACCACTGGCTGCGCACCGGCGATCTCGGCTATCGCGATGACGATGGCTTCTTCTTTATCACCGGTCGCATTAAAGAATTGATCATCAAAGGCGGCGAAAACATTGCGCCGCGTGAAATCGACGAGGCATTGTTGCGTCATCCGGCGGTGCTCGATGCCGCTGCGGTCGGAATTCCCGATCGACACTATGGGCAAGACATCATGGCTTGCGTGATCGTGCGTGACGGACAGCGATGCTCCGAAGATGAGCTGCGCGATTTCTGCAGCCGCGAGCTAGGACGCTACAAGACGCCAAAGGTGATTCGCTTTGTTGACGAGCTTCCACGAGGACCGTCTGGCAAGGTGCAACGCCTAAAGCTCGCCGAACTAGATGTGTTCACCCCCGGTCGCTCCGCGCCTGCCCCCCGCGGGGGCGCGCGATGAGCTTGGGGCGGCCCGGCGCTCATCGCTCAGCCGCCGCGTAATGCGGCTGCTCAATCGTCTCCCGATCGCACGATGGCTGCCTGAATTGCGAGAACCCGGCGCAGGTCGCGCCGATGTGGTCGCGGGTTTGACCGGTGCGATCGTCGTGCTGCCGCAAGGCGTTGCATTCGCAACACTAGCGGGCATGCCGCCGGAGTACGGACTGTATGGCGCGATGGTGCCGTGTGTTGTCGCAGCGTTATTCGGCTCGAGCCGCTTGATGGTGACCGGCCCGGCGACTGCCATTTCGTTGACAACGCTGGCGTTGATGGCACCGATCGCGACGCCGGGTTCACCGCCGTACATCGCGCTGGTGCTGACATTGACCTTTTTGGTGGGCGCCTTGCAGTTGGCGTTTGGACTCGCGCGTGCCGGCCGACTGATCGATCTCGTACCGCATTCGGTGATCATCGGTTTCACCGCAGGTGCGGCGATCTTGATCATCAACAGCCAGATCGGCCCATTCCTCGGGCTCGATCTGCCGCGCGGTACCAGCGTCATCGATAACGTTCGCGCGGCGCTGGCGCAGTGGCATAGCGTTGCTCCGAGTGCGCCGCTAGTGGGCTTGCTGACGATCGCTGCAGTGCTGGTGTGGCAGCCGCTAAATCGCTGGGTGCCCGCGATGCTGGCCGGCGTTGTCGTCGGCTCTGTCGCTGCTTGGTTGTTCGCACAGCACGCTCCGCAGTGGCCACGACTGGCGACGGTGGAAGCGCTGCCGGGCGCGTTGCCGCCGCTATCGATGCCTGATCTGTCGCTCGACACGGTGCGCGCGTTGTTCGGAGCAACGATGGTGATGACGTTACTCGCGCTGACCGAAGCGGTGGCGATCGCGCGCGCGCTTGCGCCGCGGTACGGCGACAAGCTCGACGGCAATCAGGAGTTCATCGGCCAAGGTCTTGCGAACATTGCGGGTTCGTTCTTCTCGGCGTATCCGGTCAGCGGATCGTTCAACCGCTCAGGCGTGAACGCCGTTTCCGGTGCGCGCACACCGTTCGCTGCGATCTGCTCGGCGCTGTTCCTGATCGCGATTCTGTTCTTCGTTGCACCGCTGGCGCGCTACCTGCCGTTTGCGGTGATCGCGGCGCTGTTGTTCCTGGTCGCGTGGGGCTTGATCGACTATCGCGAGATCCGCCGCATCTGGAACGAGGAAGCGCACGAACGCTGGCCGCTGATCGTCACCTTCATTGCGACAATCACGTTGTCGCTCGAATGGGCGATCCTGCTCGGCATTACCGTAGCGCTGCTCGCGCAACGGTTTGCGCGGCGCTGACATGAACGATCCACAGTACGACTACATCGTCATCGGCGCTGGTTCAGCCGGCTGCGTGCTTGCAGCACGGCTGTCGGAGGATCCAGCGACGCGCGTGCTGCTGCTCGAGGCGGGACCGGAAGACCGTTCGCTCTGGATTCACTTGCCGATCGGTTACGGCAAGACGATGTGGGACGCGCGCTACAACTGGTGCTTTTACACCGATCCGGAACCGAGCATGAACGGTCGTCGCATTTACTGGCCGCGCGGTAAAACGCTCGGCGGTTCGAGTGCCATTAACGGCCTGATCTACATGCGCGGCCAGCGAGAGGATTACGACCGATGGCAGGCGCTTGGCAACGTGGGCTGGGGCTACGACGACGTGCTGCCGTATTTCATTCGCAGCGAGCGCAATGAGCGTGGCGCCAACGCGTTCCATGGTGGCGAGGGTCCGCTGCTCGTATCCGATATCGTGCCAAGACATCCGCTGATCGATGCGCTTTGTAGACGGCGCCGCATCGCTCGGTGTGCCGCGCAATGATGACTTCAACGGGTCGACTCAGGAAGGAGCAGGGTACTTTCAGCTGACGACGTGGCGCGGATGGCGTTGCAGCGCTGCGGATGCCTATTTAAAACCGGCGCGTCGTCGGCCCAATTTGCGCACTGAGACCAATGCGCATGCGACGCGAATTTTGTTCGATGGCCGACGCGCGCGGGCGTCAGTTATCGGCAAAACGGACACGAGGTTCAGGCGCATTGCACGCGCGAGGTGCTGTTGGCAGCCGGTGCGATTCAATCGCCGCAACTGCTGCAGTTATCCGGAATCGGTCCGGCAGCGCTTCTTGCGCAGCATGGCATCGACATCGTGCACGATCTGCCAGGCGTCGGTGAAAATCTGCAGGATCATCTGCAGATCCGGCTGATCTACGAATGCACGCAGCCGATCACAACCAACGACGAGCTGCGCTCGCTGGTTGGTCGCGCGAAGATCGGAATGCAGTGGCTGATGGCACGGCGCGGACCGCTTGCTGTCGGAATCAATCAGGGTGGCTGCTTTATGCGTGCGCTGCCTGAGTCAACCACGCCGGATATTCAATTTCACGTGGCGACGCTGTCGGCCGATATGGCAGGCGGCGCGGTACATCCATTTTCCGGGTTCACGTTGTCGATCTGCCAGCTGCGCCCAGAGTCGCGCGGGCACGTCGCGATCAGATCGCGCGATCCGCTGCAGCCACCGTCGATGCAGCCGTGTTACTTGACAACCGAGCTTGATCGCCGAACGACGGTAGCCGGCATGCGGGCCGCACGCTCGATCGCGCAATCCGAACCGATGCGTCCGTTCGTTCGGCGCGAGGTCAGCCCGGGTACGCAGTCGATTGATGATGGTGCGCTGCTGGAATTTGCGCGCAACAATGGCGCAACGATTTTTCACCCGTCAGGCACGTGCAAGATGGGCAGTGATCCGCTGGCCGTCGTCGACGCGCGGCTGCGAGTGCACGGAATCGGCGGTCTGCGCGTCGTTGATTGTTCGATCATGCCGCTTCTGGTCAGCGGCAATACAAACGCACCGGCCATCATGATTGCCGAGAAAGCGATCGACATGATTCGTGAAGATGCGCGTGGCTATCAGTTTCTTCGACAGACACCCGAAGATTCAAACCGCAACGAAATGCACGACGCATCCAGCGAAGTACGAGTAGGATAGCCGCATGCATTGCGGCTCGAGCCGCCGCGGTATTGAGGAGATGACGATGGGCCACGCCGAACTAGAGCTTCAGGACGCGCCTCAGGCGAGAACGATCTCGATGGACGAGTACTGGATGCCGTTCACGCCGAACCGCGATTTCAAGCACGAACCAAAGATAGTCGTGCGCGCGGAAGGGATGTACCTGTGGAACGAGCGCGGTGATCGCCTGATCGACGCTTCGTCCGGCCTGTTCTGCGTCAACGCTGGCCATTGCCGCCAGGAAATCGCGAAAGCGGTCGGGGCTCAGCTCAGCGAGCTCGACTTCATCGCGCCGTTTACTCGCGGGCATCCGAAACAATTCGAGCTGGCGAGTCGGATTGCGACGATGACTCCCGGCGATCTGAACCGCATCTTCTTCACGAATTCAGGTTCTGAAGCAGTTGACACCGCGATGAAGGTTGCGCTTGCTTATTGGCAGGCGAAAGGTCAGGCCGGGCGCACGATGTTCGTCTCGCGCGAGCGCGCCTACCACGGCGTGAATTTCGGCGGCGTGTCGCTTTCGGGCATGGCGAACAACCGACGCCGATTCGGGCCGTTGTTGCCCGGCATCGCGCACATGCGACACACGCATATCAAGGAGAATTTCTTTCAGCCTGGCGAAGGCGCCCGAGGTGTCGAACTGGCCGAAGACCTGCTCCGCTACGTCAATCTGTACGGTGCCGAGAACATCGCGGCGTGCTTCGTCGAGCCGATCGCAGGCTCGAGCGGTTGCCTCGTGCCGCCGCAGGGCTATCTGAAGCGGCTGCGCGAAATCTGCGACGCCCATTCAATCCTGCTGGTGTTCGATGAAGTGATCACTGGATTTGGCCGCACCGGCCAGGCGTTTGCAGCGCAAAGCTTCGGCGTAACGCCGGATTTGTTGACGATGGCGAAGGGCATCACCAACGGCGCGCAGCCGATGGGCGCCGTGGCGATCAGCGAGCGCATATACGACACGATCATCGATGCGGCGCCCGAGGGTGGCATCGAGTTTTTCCACGGTTACACGTACTCAGGCCATCCGGCAGTGTGCGCAGCCGGACTGGCGACTCTCGATATCTACGAGCGCGACGGCTTATTCGACAAAGGCCGTAACCTGGCGCCGTATTTTCTCGAAGGGTTGTTCTCGCTGCGCGATATTCCGGTTGTGTCGGATATCCGCGGCTACAGCATGTTCGGTGCGGTCGACGTGCATGCCGACAAAGTGCCGGGCAAGCGCGGACACGTGCTGCAGAAGAAGCTGTTCGACAGCGGCTTGCACTTGAAAGCCACTGGTGACTCTGCGATCGTGGCGCCGCCGCTGATCGCGGAGCGGGAGCATGTCGATACGATCGTCGGAATCTTGCGCGACGCGCTCAAGTCAATCTAGTTTGTTGTTACAACGAGGGGAGCTCAGATGAAACGCTTTATTGCTGGTGTGGTGGGAGCAGTTGCGATGTTCGCGCTGCCGATGATGTCGGTCGCGCAGACGAAGGAAGTGACGATTGGTTATCAGGACATGGTCGTGCCGTATCGCGTCGCTCAGGAAGCAAAGGAGCTCGAGAAAGCGACCGGCTACAAGATCAGCTGGAAACAGTTTGGCGGCGGTGGCGAAGTCATCAAGGCGATGGCGTCGGGAGCCGTGCAAATCGGCGAGATCGGTTCGGCAGGTATTGCGGCCGCGGTGTCGCGTGGAGAGCCGCTTGAGGTGTTTTGGATCCTCGACGATATCGGCAGCGCGGAGGCGCTGGTCGTCAAGAAGAACTCGGGCATCAAGACGATTGCCGACCTCAAAGGCAAGAAGATTGCGATGCCGTTTAATTCGACCACGCACTTCCACATGATGGTCGCGCTCGAGCAGGCGAAGATCAACCCTGCCGACGTGCAGATTCTGAACATGCGTCCGCCAGAGGTGCGCGCCGCCTGGCAACGCGGCGACATCGACGCAACGTTTATCTGGGATCCCGTGCTCGCGGAAGCGAAGAAAGACGGCACGGTGATTCTGACGTCGGGAAAGATCTCCGCCGACACCGGTAAGGCAACATTCGACGGCTACGTCGTCAACCGCGACTGGGCGAAGGCGAACAAGGATTTCATGGTCAAGTTCGTCAAGGTGCTCGCGGCGGCGGACGACAACTACCGCAAGAACAAGGCGAAGTTCGGCAAGGACTCGGCGGAAGCCAAGGCGATTGCCAAGTGGTCGGGTGCAAAGCAGGAGGACGTAGCGGACAGCATGGCGCTTTATGCGTTCCCGACCGCGCAGGAGCAGGCGACCAAATGGCTCGGCGGCGGCAAGGATTCGATCGCTGCGAAAGCGTTGGCTGCGACCGCTGACTTCCAGCTCTCGCAGAAGCAGATCGAGAAGAAGTTGCCGGACTACTCGACCGCGGTCAATCCATCCTATGTTCAGGAAGCGATGAAATAGGGGTTCCGCTGAGCAAGCTCGAAGTCCGCCATCTTTCTGTCCACTACACCGGCCGCCACGGGGCGGCCGGCACGCACGCACTGTCGGACATCAACCTCGCACTCGATCCCGGCGACTTCGTCGTCGCACTCGGTGCGTCAGGATGTGGCAAGACGACGTTACTTTCATGCATCGCGGGGTTCATGCCGTTCTCTGCGGGCGAAATCCTGCTCGACGGCAAGCCGGTAACCGGTCCCGGTGCCGAGCGCGGAGTGGTGTTCCAGAAGCACGCGCTGATGCCGTGGCTCGATGTTGTCGAGAACGTCGAATTCGGTCTGAAGATGCGCGGGGTAGACAAGGCCGAGCGCCGGGAGATTGCGCTGCAGAAGCTTGCCGCGGTCGGCCTCGAGAAGTTCGCCGATTCACCCGTGTATCAGATCTCGGGAGGCATGCAGCAGCGGGTCGGACTCGCGCGTTCGCTGGCGAGCGATCCTGAAGTGATGCTGATGGACGAACCGCTCGGCGCACTCGACTCGCTGACGCGCGAACAGCAGCAGGAGCTGATCCTCGAGCTCTGGTGGAAGACACAGAAGATGTTCTTCTTCATCACGCACAGCGTCGAGGAGGCGCTGTTCCTTGCGACCGAGCTGGTCGTGATGACCCCGTCGCCGGGCCGCATCGCGCATCGGTACCAACTCGATTTTGGGCGGCGCTTCATCGAGTGCGGCGATGCGCGCGTGGTGAAGTCCGACTCCGAGTTCATTCGTATTCGCGAGGAGGTGCTGCAGTTGATTCACTCGGCGCCACAAATACGCGAAGCGGCGTAGTTCTCGCGAGTGAGTCGGATGAGCACACCGAGTCATGTTGATGCGGCCAGAGCCGGAGCGGCGCGCGCGGAAGCGCCTGTACCTGCGACGCCCGTCCGCCAAGTCAGCGGCTACAGCGTGCCAGGCGAAGGTTCCAGCACGGCGATCGCCGTCGTTACAGTCGTGGCACTGCTGGTGCTGTGGTGGGTGGCCACGCACAACGGCTGGATCCGGGATCTGTTTCTGCCGCAACCGGAGCGCATCATCACCAGTTTTGCGGAAGCCTGGAAGGGAGAGATCCAGGGTGGCCGCCCACTGTACGAGCACTTCGGGTGGAGCTTGTTCCGCGTGTTCTTCGCCTTCGCGCTGGCCTGCGTGACCGCGATTCCCGTCGGCATCGCGATGGGAGTTTCACGGATCGCACGCGGCATCTTCGATCCACCGGTCGAGTTCTACCGTCCGCTGCCACCGCTCGCGTATCTGCCGTTGATCGTGATCTGGTTCGGCATCGAGGAGACCGCGAAGGTCGTGCTGATTTACCTCGCGTGCTTCGCGCCGCTGGCGATGGCGGCGCGCGCGGGCGTCAAGAGCGTGATGATCGAGCAGATCAATGCGGCCTATTCGCTCGGCGCTTCAAAATGGCAAGTGGTTCGTCACGTCGTTATTCCGGCCGCATTGCCGGAGATCTTCACCGGCATGCGGATCGCCATCGGCTTCGGCTGGACGACGCTGGTCGCGGCCGAGATGGTGGCCGCCCAAGCCGGGCTCGGCCAGATGGTGCTCAACGCGTCGAACTTCCTGCGCACCGATGTCGTCATCATGGGAATCGTCGTGATCGGCGTCGTCGCGTATGGGTTTGACCTGCTGATGCGCTACATCGAGCGGGCCGTTGTTCCGTGGAAGGGTCGCGGCTAGCGATTGATCGAACGGTCTCACGCCCCGACGTCAGGCGGAAGTTTCCCGATCACGCGGCGGATACGCGCGCCGGACGCAACCAAATCCATGCGACAAGGCCTATCGTCAGTCCATAGGCCAGGTATGTATACACAACCTCAGGCCGCATGATGGCCGTGTACCCGAGCAGCACTGCCAGGCCAAATCCATAGCGTTCGATCAGCGTGAGTTCTCGCCTGAAGTATCCATAGAGGTAAATCGAGCTTGTCGCTTGCACGATCAGAACTTCCGCCACCGCCCAGATCATCTTCCACGAAATGTTGGGAAACGCCATCAGCTCAGGATTGAATACAAAAGCAAACGGAATGATGAAAGTGGTGGCTGCCAGCTTCATTGAGTGCATCCCGGTTTCCCAGAAACCTGAGCCCGATATCTTTGCCGCCGCGAGTACCGACTCGGCAACCGGCGGAGACAGCGTGGCGTACACCGCAAAATAGAATGCGAAGTAATGCGCCTGCAGCGGGGCGATGCCAATCTGAATCATGAACGGGACCACCGCCAGTGCTGCAATCAGGTAAGCCACCGGCGTAGGCAGCCCGATGCCGAGAACGATGGACAGAACCGCCGCACCGATCAGAAGGATGATCTGACTGTCAGGCAAGATGCTGATCAGCCAGACGCCAAGCCTGCCCGAAAGGTTCGTCGTCTGAAATGCCTGGCCCAACGGCCCGATCGCAATTAACAACAGAGACAGCAAGGAAACCAGCAGCAACCCCTCGTGCAACGCTGTTCTCATATCCTTCAGCTTCGGACGGTAGGGACCTTGGAATACCGAAAGGACCAGCGCGACGACGATGCCGGCCATGCCCGCCACGGACGGCGAAAAGTAATTGACCAGCAAGACGATTACGGTGACGAACGAAATCGCGAACGCTGGAATGAGCCGCCAAACGAGTTTTAGGTTCGCCGGCTCGTGCAGTCTGGGCAGGTCGTAACGCCTCGCGTACACGACGACGCCGATGGCGACGCCGGTCATGTAAAGAATTCCCGGCAAGACTGCGGCCTTGACCACCTCGATATAAGCGATGCCGAGGAAGCCGGCGATTAGGAATGCCGCCAGACCCAGCACGGGAGGCATGATCTGGCCGGCCGTGGAAGCCGTTGCCTCGATCGCACCGGCCATCGCCCGACTGTAGCCGCCGCGGATCATCAACGGGATCGTGAAACGTCCGCACAACACGACGTTCGAAACCGCCGTTCCCATCACGGCGGCGACCGCACCGCTACCGATGATTGCAGGCGCCGCGGCGCCTCCTTTGATGCGACCACCCGCCAAACGTCCAGCTTCGACGATCATCGGCATCATGCCCAAGCCAAACAACGTGGTTGCGTAGATGACGAGGAAAAAAATGTCGTCGGACGCTGTCTGGGCAAACAAGAAAAACCCTTGCGTCACACCGAGCCCGATGTAATTCATTACAAAGGCAGGCTCATATGCGGGATGCGAAAACAGCGGGTTATCGATGTAGTGGCCGTAGAAAAAGTAAACGATCGCAAGAACGACGATGGTGGTCAGCGTCGGACCCCAATGAATCAGCGTCAGCAATAAGACGCCGACCGTAAAAACGCCGCCCATCGCCATATCGAAGCTGTCGAAAAATGGCGATGTCCTCTCGAGGCGATCGGCATTCATTCGAATAAAAGCGGCTCCCGTTATCGCCAGTACCGATCCGATCAGCGACAGCGCGCCCCTGATCCATACGATCAGGGGCACTTTGTTGGCAACCGCGGACGCTCTTTGCGCCGCTTCTTCTCCGAACATCAGAACGGCGGCACCGGCTTCCTCGTATCCCTCCTCGCCGAATTTTTTCCCTAGTCGTTCTCCGATAAACACCTTGAACGACGCCAAGCAGGAAATGATCATCACAAACAAGACAAACGTTGAATAGTGTCTTGCCGAGCTCGACACCAGCCCGAACACCGCGATACCGACATAAAGAATCATCAGCATCCCGACGAGCAACGTGAGGTTGTCGAGGACGCGGTCCGCCTTTTTCCAGCGTTGCAGCGTGACTTGATCCATTTACGCGCTGAAGGCTGGCAGTCCTGCGAGGATCACAGAGGCGCCGATAAAACGCGGCCCGGTTGTCGCCGGGCCGCTGAATTCAGGAAACGATTATTTCGGATAGGTCATGGCGGGATAGTTTTTGGTTTTATCCCACCAGCCCAGCTCTACGAAAGCCTTCTTGGCGCCGGGATGGACGTTCTCATCCGACAGGCCGGCCAGCATCAGCTCGGGGGACCAGATCTTCCACAGAACGTGCAGATCACGCAGCTTCGGCGCCAATTTGGCCACACTCATCACGATCTGGTAGGCCGCTTCGTCGGGGAAATCCTGATGGGCCGCCTTGTAACCACGCACCAGACCCACCGGCAGCGGCTCGGGCTGCTTGGGCAGCGTCCCGGCTGGAACCACCGTGTGGATGAAGGTCGTGCCGTATTTTTTGTTGATGCGATCGATCATCTCCTTCTCGACCCCGAGGTAACGCAGCGGCTTGCCGGACGCTTCGAGCTGACGCATCGGACCGCCGATCATCCACTCCTTCTGGTTGGGCTCCATGCCAAACACAGTGACGGCGGCGTCGGTCGAGCCGTCGATCAACTGCTGAGTGAGCGCGGCGGGCGTCAGATGGCGGATGTCGCTGTTCTCGGGAGTGATTCCGTATTCGGCGAGGACGATGCGCGAGAACACCCCCCAGTCGCTCTGGCTGCGCAGACCCAGCGAGATCCGCTTGCCTTTAAGGTCGGAGATCCTCTTGATATTCGGATCGAACGTCACGAAGAACTTACCCTGCGCCCACCAGGTCTCGCCGTAGAGCAGCTTGAATCGGATCGGCACGGCTTCGGGGAGAAACTCCTTTATTTCCGGAGTGCCGCCCCATTTCATCGCCAACTGGATCAGCACATCTTCGGTGCTAAAGACGAAGCGCTTCCAGTTTCCTTCTTTTCCCATCTCCCGGATGTTGTACATATAGCCGGGTGTTTCCTGCGGCAGCAGAGTGACCGGCGACCCTTCCTTGATCATCTGCACCATCAGGATGGTGTCGCTCTCGGTTGGTCCGCAGCCTGCCGGACAGAGCAGGAGCGGCACAGATATCTTGCTCTGCGCTGCAGCCGGTGTTGCCGCCAGCCCGGCCGCTAATGCCAAGATCCCGCCGATCACAACGGAATTGAATAGACGCTTCAGCATTCTGAGCTCCTTTCCCTCGGTTACTTGCTTAGTGTCACCCTGCTTCACTTTCTAATGTCCGCGTTCGAATTCAGCGCGTCAGATAGCCGCCGTCCACCACGATAGTCTCACCGGTTACGTAATCAAGTACATCGGACGCGAGCAGCGCAACGACGCGTGCAATATCGCCGGTGGAGGCGAAGCGGCCAAGCGGGATTGAGGCGAGTACGGCCTGCCGGCGCTCGGGAGTGAGCAGCGCGTTTGTCATGCTGGTCTCCGCCACTCCCGGTGCGATCGCGTTGACGTTGATCCCGAATGGCGCGAGTTCGCGTGCGAGGCCTTTGGTCAGCGCGACAACGCCCGCTTTGGTGGTGCCATAAAGGACGTTGCCAAAAGAGCCACCGCCCTTCATCGCCGACACGGACGCAATGTTGACGATCTTGCCGTAGCGCCGCTTAACCATCGATGCGAGCACGGCCTTGCAGCAGTAGTAGACGCCTGACAAGTTCACGCGGCAGACTTCGTCCCAGTCCTCGATCGAGGCGTCGAGCATCGGGCCGGTTTTCAGAATGCCGGCGTTGTTAACGACGATGTCGATACGGTCGCGCTCGCGCACGATCTGCTCGACCGCGGCAGCCGCTTGGCCCGCGTTGCCAACATCCAGCGTCAACGGGCAAGCGCGCTCACCGAGCTGTGCTGCGATCTTGTCAGCGGCAGCAGTGTTGCTATCCGCCACATACACGCTGCAACCATGATCGATCAGTATGGTGGCGATCGATGCGCCAATTCCGCCGCCGGCTCCGGTGACTAACGCGACCTTGCCGTCGAGCTTCAAATCCATCATTCAATGGACGGCCGCAAGCCCGAGGATCTGGCGTGCTTCCGCAGCGGTCGCAGGCCGACGGTCGTAGCGCTCGCACGCGTCGGCGATCTTGCGCACGAGCTCGGCGTTGCTCGCTGCAAGCCGGTCGGGCTCGATGCGCAGATTGTCTTCGAGACCGGTGCGGCAATGCCCGCCTGCTTCGAGACACCACTGGTTGACTTCCCATTGATGGCGACCGATACCGGCCGCCACCCACGTAGCGCCGGGCATCACCGCAGCGAGCTCGGAGCGCAGAAAATCGAAGATCGTGCGACGCGCCGGCATTGCGTTGGGCACTCCGAGTACGAACTGCACGTGCGGCGGCTCTTTCAGCAATCCCTTCTTCACCAATGTCGCAGCGTTGTACAACATCGCCAGATCGAACACTTCGACTTCCGGCTTGATATCGTTGTCGAGCATGGTGCGCGCGAGACCTTCGACGAAGTCCGGCGCATTCTCATAAATGCCATTCGGAAAATTCACCGAGCCGGTGGCGAGTGAAGCCATGTCGGGCTTCAGATAAAGCATCGCGCCGCGCTTTGCCTGTTCGCGGCCACGACCACCGGTGGAGAACTGCACGATCATGCCAGGGCAATGCTTGCGCACACCTTCCTGCACGCGACCATACAGTTCTGGATCGGAGCCCGGCGACTCATCCGGGTTGCGCACGTGAATATGAACGAGCGCCGCGCCGGCCTCGAACGCTTCGTGCGTCGATTCCACTTGCTGCTCGGGCGTCACTGGCACGGCAGGGTTGTCTTTCTTGCGCGGTACTGCGCCGGTGATTGCGACTGTGATGATGACCGGGCTGCGTCATGCGGCTATCCCTTCAGTTCGCACGTGAATCGAACCCCCATGTTTCATTATTGCCCCGTTTTCGTTCGCCGTGCAATGATGTGAAACGATCGGTCGTTCGAATATTGGCAATCGATTTTCCGCGGAGATACGTTGGCTCACGAACACCTCACGTACGACGACCTGTTACGCATCGTCGAACTGATCAAGTCTTCCGAGCGGTTTTCCGAGTTCCGGCTGAAGGTCGGCGAGATTGAAATTGAGTTGCGACGGCGTGGCGCGGCGGGTGCGTCAAACCCGGCTCCTGTGGTCGCTGCAGCGCGTGTCGAATCCACGCCGGACGCAAGTCAGATCACGCGGGAGCTGCCGAGCACCGCGCCCCCCGCCAATGCGACGTGGCCCGAAGGCTCAATCATCGTCCGCTCGCCGATGGTCGGAACGTTCTATCGAGCGCCGCAGCCTGGCGCGCCTCCTTTCGTCAGAGTAGGTCAAACCGTCGAACCCGGCACGACCGTATGCATCGTCGAGGTGATGAAGCTGATGAACTCGATTCCGGCCGGCGCACACGGAGTCGTCGTCCAGATATTGGTCGACGACGCTTCGCCGGTCGAGGCGGGGCAGCCGCTGATCGCACTGCAGCCGCGGAGCGAGTCGCGATGACGCTGCCAGAACGCCCGATTCGCCGCGTGCTGATTGCGAATCGTGGCGAAATCGCGGCTCGCATCATCCGCGCGTGCCATGAACTGGAACTGGAAGCGATCCAGGTCTATTCGGACGCAGACCGCGATTCGCTTCCAGTGCAATTGGCAGACGGTTCGATCTGCATAGGGCCACCGCCGTCAAACCGCAGCTACCTGCGAAGCGATCTGTTGATCGATGCTGCACGAGTGGCAAAGGCCGATGCGATTCATCCTGGCTACGGCTTCCTTTCGGAGAACGCAGCATTCGCGCAGGCGTGCAACGAAGCGGGCGTCGTGTTCATCGGCCCCTCCGCGCGCGCTATCGCGCTGATGGGCGACAAGGCAACTGCACGTCGCATCGCAACCGAAGCGGGTGTGGCCACGACGCCGGGATCGCTTGGAACCGTCGCCGATGCGTCGGCTGCGTGCACGGTCGCATCAGAAATCGGCTACCCGGTGCTGCTGAAGGCAGCCGCTGGCGGCGGTGGGCGCGGCATGCGCGTCGTGCGCGACGAAGCGCAGCTTGCCGCCAGCTTCGCGGACGCCGCTCGCGAGGCGCAGGCCGCATTCGGCGACAGCAGAATCTATGTCGAAAAATTTCTCGAGCGCGTTCGTCACATCGAAATTCAAGTGATCTCCGACGGAGACACTGTTCTGCACCTCGGAGAGCGCGACTGTTCGATTCAGAGGCGCAATCAGAAGCTCGTCGAAGAGAGCCCGTCACCCGCGCTCGACGATGCAGTGCGTGCGCGCATTGGAGCAGCAGCGGTACGCATCTGTCGGAAGGTCCGCTACGTCAATGCCGGCACCGTCGAATTCATTCTCGATGCAGCCAGCGGCGCGTTTTACTTCATGGAGATGAACACACGCATACAGGTCGAGCATCCGGTCACCGAGCTAGTTACCGGCATCGACATCGTCAAGGAGCAAATCCGCGTTGCGCAAGGCGAGCGCCTGCGCATCGCGCAAGAGCAGGTGCGTCTCAGCGGCCACGCGATTGAATGCCGTATCAACGCCGAAGATCCGGCGCGCGACTTTGCGCCATCGCCCGGCCAGGTGCAGGCTTTGCGGCTGCCTGAAGGTACGGGCATCCGCGTCGACTCGCACATCTATCAGGGCTATCGCATCCCACCGTACTACGATTCACTGCTGGCGAAGGTGATCGCCTGGGGCGAGGATCGCGCGGAGGCGCTGGCACGCATGCGCCGCGCGCTATCCGAGATGCAGTTGGAGGGCGTACATACAACGATTCCGTTCCACTTGCGCCTTTTGGCCGACGAACGTTTTCGTCGCGGCGACGTGCATACGCGCTTCGTGGAAGATGAACTGATGAGGAACAGATGAAGCGACAAAACGAATCGGCCAACGGCGCTCCGCGCTTCGACTTCATCGACGTCACTTTGCGCGATGCGCATCAATGCCTGTGGTCGACGCGCATGACTACCGCGATGATGACGCCGATCCTCGGCGCGATCGACCGCGCGGGCTATGCCTACATCAACATTCTGGGCGGAGCGGTGTTCGATGTATGCGTGCGCTACCTGCAGGAAAATCCGTGGGAGCGCATCGGGTTGCTGTGCGAGCATTTCGACACACCGTGCGACGCGCTGACGCGCGCGCAAAGTCTTTACACGTTCGAGCTTTTCCCCGATGACATCGTCGCTCTGAACTCACAGGCACTGGCTCGACGTGGCATCGAAGTGCTGACTGTGTACGACGCGCTGAATGACAACCGCAACATCGAATCGTCGGTGCGCTCAGGGCACGAGGCCGGAATGAAGGTCAACGCGATGATGACGTACACGCTGTCGCCGGTGCACACCGATGCGTATTACGTCGAGCGCACGCGTGAGTTGGTCGCGCTCTCGGCCGACTTCATTTCGATCAAGGATCCCACCGGGCTGCTTACGCCGGAGCGAGGCCGCACGCTGTTTCCGGCAGTCGTGCAGGCTGCCGGCAACGTGCCGATGCAGATGCATTCGCATTGCCAATCAGGCCTCGCACCTGAGGTCTACGAAATCGCGATGCAAAGCGGCTTTCGTCTTCGGTTACACCGCGACCGAGCCGCTGGCAAACGGTGCGTCATTGCCGGCGACCGAAGACGTGCTTGCGCGGGCGCGCAGGCTGGGGTTTGACACATCGATGAATGACGAGGCGCTGTCGGAAGTGGCGAGCTACTTTCACTGGGTCAGCGAGCGTGAAGGCAAGCCGCGCGGCGAGATCGCTCGCTACGACGCCGCTCTGTACGAACACCAGATTCCCGGCGGGATGATCTCCAACCTGCGCTCGCAGCTCGACACGATGCAGCTCGGACATCGGCTGCCCGAAATCCTCGAAGAAGCCGCACGCGTGAGGCACGACCTCGGGTTTCCGATCGTCGTGAGCCCGTTCGCTCAGTACATAGTGACGCAGGCGACGCTGAACGTCGTGCAGGGCGAGCGGTACAAGACGATTCCGGATGAAATCCGAAAATACGCGAGGGGTTATTACGGCCGCCTGGCAGCGCAGCCATCGGCCGAGTTCCTCGAGCGGGCGAACATCCATCCGTCCGAATATGTGACCGAGGCGCCGGCGGCCCATCTCGAACCGGCGATTCCACGTTTGCGCGCCGAGCTCGGCGCCGCTGCAACCGACGAGGACGTGCTGCTCGCAGCGTTCTACGATCGCAAGCTGATCGAACCGTTGCGC
This sequence comes from uncultured beta proteobacterium, assembly GCA_963824935.1. GTDB lineage: Bacteria > Pseudomonadota > Gammaproteobacteria > Burkholderiales > Burkholderiaceae_F > JACCZX01. The sequence goes on from CAWGRF010000007.1 coordinate 16,619, forward strand.
AATCCTGCTCCAGAATGCCAGTTCCGCACGACACCGCTGACTGAGCTGATCGGCTTTCTCGCCACTCGATCGGACATCGACTATGCGCGTGTCCGGTTTGCAGGCACCGACATGACGATCTCCGCATAGAGTGCAAATAGTTTTCGCGCTCGAGGCGCATAGCGATGAGCGCCGGGCCGCCCCGAGCTCATCGCGTGCCCCCGCGGGGGGCGGACACGCAGTGGCCGGGGGCGTACACATATGAGCGTGGAGCTGGTAACGCTGGTTGCGGCGGTAGCGATCACCGCCATCGCTGGCGTTGTCCGCGGTATCACCGGGTTCGGCGGCGCGATGGTAATGGCGCCGCCGCTTGCCTTGCTGCTCGGACCCAAGCTCACAGTACCCGTTGTGCTGATGCTCGAATCGTTCGCCGCAGCGCCAATGCTGGTGCAGACCCGGCATCTGGTGAACTGGAGAATGATTGGTGCCATCCTGCTGGCGGCCTGCGTTACCGTACCGTTCGGCGTGATGGCGCTGGTCGCGATGGATGCGACGACTATTCGCCGCTTGATTGCGATCACGGTGATCGTATTTGCCATCGTATTGCTGCGCGGCTGGCGCTACGCAGGCCGCCCGCGCCTCGCGACTTCAGTGGGGCTTGGCGCTATAAGCGGCACAATGCTCGGCGCAACCAGCATCGGCGGTCCGCCGGTGATTCTTTATCTGCTGTCCGGACCCGATTCGATCGAAACGACACGTGCCAACCTGACGCTGTATGTCGCGGTGAGCTCGCTATTTGGTGTCATCATGCTGTGGCACGAAGGCGTATTCGATGCGCAGGCAGGCTGGATGTCCGTGTGGCTTGCGCCGGCCTACTACATCGGACTCCTGATCGGCTTACGCTTGTTTCCACGCTTCAGCGACACGCGGTTTCGCCAATTCACGTTGTTGCTGCTGATCGTTGTATCGACCGGCATACTGTTCGCTTGATCGACCAAAGCTAATGGCGCCGAGCCCGACGACAACTGGAGCCTTCCGGCGTGGACGTACTACGACACCGAGTACTTCAATGTCGAGATGACGCGACTGATGCGGCCCAGCTGGCAGGTGGTTTGCCATCTGAGCGACATCGCGAAAGCGGGTGACTGGCATACATTCGAGTTTCTAAACGAGAGCATCCTTGTTATTCGCGGCGAGGATGACGCGGTGCGCGCCTTTACCAACGTTTGCCGTCATCGTGCGTCACGGCTCGTCAGTCACGTGTCAGGCTGCGCGAAGCGGTTCACGTGTCCGTATCACGGCTGGACCTACGGGCTTGACGGCCGATTGATCGGCATTCCGAATCGCAGCGACTACCCGGAGCTTGACGTCGAAGCGCACGGGCTCGTGCCGATCGAGTTGGAACTGTGGCGCGGCTTCGTGTTCGTTCGGCTGGCAGCCGGCGGACCGTCGGTCGCAACAATGATGGCGCCGTATGAGCAGCAGATCGCGCCGTATCGCTTCGAGGAACTGCGCGCGCTTGGCCGCGTGACATTCAGGCCGCGTCCGGTCAATTGGAAGAACGTTGCTGACAACTATTCGGACGGGCTTCATATCACTGTTGCGCATCCGGGGCTGACACGGCTCTTCGGCCACAGCTACGGTGTCGAGGCCAACGAACACGTCGACCGGATGTGGGGTGTGCTCGCCGAACAACCGTCGCCGAAATTTTCGGAGCGCCTGTATCAGCGCACGCTGCCGCGAATCGACTATCTGCCCGAGCAAGCGCAGCGGCAATGGCTCTACTTCAAGCTGTGGCCGAACGTCGCGTTCGACATCTATCCGGACCAGATCGACTTCATGCAATTCCTTCCGGTCTCGCCGACCAGCACGCTGATTCGCGAGATCAACTACGCGATCCCTGACGAGCGCCGCGAAATGAAGGCGGCGCGCTACCTGAACTGGCGCATCAACCGCCGGGTCAACGCCGAGGACACTGCGCTGATTACGCGCGTGCAGCTCGGAATGCAGTCGGCGAGTTTTACGGTCGGTCCGCTGGGAAAGAGCGAGGTTTGCCTGAGGAGCTTCTGCCGAAAAGTACGAGATCTGATTCCGGAGGCGCGGATGCATCAGCCGCCGGCGTCAGGGTGGAGCGCCGAATACTTCGTCCCGACAGCGGCCGTGTAAGTTAGGGGCACGCTCCAGCGACGTACGGGCTTCGTCGTAATGTGAAGTAGAAACGATGGACGCTGATGACTATTCAATCTCGCAGCTTGCGGCTGACGTCAAGCGCATGTGTGCGGAGTTCGACGATGAGCGAGCAAATTCTTAGCCACATTCGGCCGCTAGCACGTCGCGCCGCGTTGTCAAAGGCACTGGCTCGAGGATCGTATGTACAGCGCCGATGCCACGCAGGGCTTCGGCGTTCATCTGATACACGAGGAGCCGGATCACACGGTGGCGATCCTGGCAGTGAGCTGGCTGCCGGACCGAGGCGCGCCGCCGCACGATCACGGCACGTGGGCGGTCGTTGCCGGCGTCGATGGGCCGGAGAAGAACGAGTTCTTCGAGCGCGCGGACGACCGCACGTCGCCCGGGTCATGCCAAGCTGAAGAAGTCGGTGAGAAGGTGTGTGGCGTCGGCGATGTGGTGGCGCTGCCGCAAGGCATGATCCACAGCGTCTGGAACGAGACGGACAAAGTCGACTCTTTCGCTTCACATTTACGGCAAGCACATCAACTAC
>CAWGRF010000008.1:0-128408 GCA_963824935.1 uncultured beta proteobacterium
CTACGGGCGTCCGCTTTCACCCATAGGGGCCGACCGGTCGCTGCCTGTGGTATTCAACCCCCGTAGTGGCCGCATTCCTGGCCGCTTTTCAACCCGTGCGCCCCGGCCGGCAACGGTAAAAAGCAGGGATGTCGAGCCCTGCACCGCGTCCATCAAAGCCCCGCGCAGCTGCGGCGGATTTGCGCGCCGCGAACGCTCCGTCCGCGGATGCCCGCCCGCGTGCGCGGTTAATCGACCTGCCGCGGCTGCGTCACGCCGAGCCGTCGCAGCGACTGCAGCTGATCGCGGTCGGCGTCTTTATGGCGCTGTGGTTCGCATTCACTGTATGGGCGTCGTCGTTCTGGTTCGAAGCGCTGGCCGATGCGGTCGGGCTGATCGCCGCGATCTTTTTCATCGGCGGCCTGGTGCTGGTGCCGAGCGCGATGAACATGCTGGTCGTCGCCAGCCTGCTGACGGACCGGCGTCCGCCGCGCCGCGCGCTCGCTAAATATCCGGCGTTATCGGTGCTGATGTACGTGCGCGACCATGCGCAGTCGATTGCCGAAACGATTGAAAGCATCCGTCGACAGGAGTACCCGGGACCGTTCGAGGTGATCCTGATCGATGACGCCTCGAGCGATCGCACCGCGCAGATCGTGCGCGGCATGGGTTACCGGTGGATCAAAGTCCTGCGTCAGACCAAGGGCCGCGGCAAGGCAGCGGCGCTTAACCGTGCGCTCGAGTCGGCACAGCACGACCTGATCGTCACGCTCGACGCCGATGCCATTCTGTTCGGCGACGCGCTGTGGAGCATGGTGGAGCGCTACGTCGCCGCTGAACCCAACGTGCGAGCGATCGCCGGCTGCGTGCTGGTCCGCAACTCGCGCGAAAACTGGCTAACCCGCGCCCAGGAGTGGGATTACTTTCACGGACTGGCGTCGATGAAGCGATTGCAGTCGCAGTACCAGGGAACGGTCGTCGCCGAAGCGGCGTTCACGATCTACGACCGCGCGGTGCTGAAGGAAGTGGGTGGCTGGCGTTCTGACGTTGCGGAAGAGGTTCTGCTGACATGGGACATGTTGCAGCGAGGTTGGCGCGTCGGCTTCGCCGAGGACGCCTGCTGCTTCATCATCGTGCCCGTGGACGTGAAATCGTTCGTGCGGCAGCGCCTGCGCCACGCCCGCACGACGTTGCGCGCGCTGCGCGAGCTGCCGCCCGAACTAGCCAAGCGGACGTCCATGGCCTTCGTGGTCTGGCATCTGCTGTTTCCGTGGACCGACCTTGCATTTACGCTGGGCTTCGTCCCGGGTGTCCTTCTGTCCATGGCGTACAGCAGCCACCTGCTGATGGGACCGATGGCGGTAACACTGCTGCCAGCTGTACTGCTGCTGAATATCGCGATTTTCTTCGCGATGCGATCGATGTTCCACACTCACGGGCTGAAGGTCCGCCGCAATGTTGGCGGCCTCGTCGTCTACATCTTCGGATACAGCCTGCTGCTGCAGCCCGCGCGCGCCGCCGGCTATCTGGCAGGCCTGATGCGCTCCCGCCCGACGAAGACCTGAAGGTCATATCTCCCTAGGATCCGCTTACGGGGAGGAAGTGCGATTAATCGGGCTGGCCGAGAGCTGACAGGGGGCGCATTCGACCCCTTGCGGACAACCGACGATCTGAAGCGGACACTCCCAAGCAATCGGCTCCTGAATAATCTCATCGGTTCCGGCGGCCCATATGCGGAAGGTCACCGGCGCTGCCACACGCTGCAAGGAAAATCGTCGTAAGGTTGGCTCCCCCGATTACCGGATCACGACATTCAATGAACGCGGCGACGCCAATCGACCTGCGCTCGGATACGGTCACCCGTCCATCCCTGGCAATGCGATCGGCGATCGCCGCGGCCGCCGTCGGTGATGACCAGTACGGCGACGACCCGACGGTGAACGCGTTGCAGGAGCGCGTCGCCGCGCTGCTGGGCAAAGAAGCAGCGCTCTGGTTGCCCAGCGGCACCATGGCGAATCAGGTTGCCCTGCGCACGCTCACCCGCCCCGGAGACGATGTGATCGTCAGCCGCGAGGCTCATGCGGTCTGGCACGAGACCGGGGGATCGGCCGCCAACGCGGGCGTTCAGTTGACCGAAATCGGCGCGCGCGGTGTCTTCACAGCAGAGGAGTTCGTTGCGGCGATAAAGCCGCGCGACCACCCCATGTACCCTCCTACCACGCTCGTCGAAGTTGAGAATACGCACAATCGTGCCGGCGGCGTTGTCTTCCCGCAGGATGAGGCGGTGCGGATCTGCGCCGGTGCGCGCAAACTGGGTATCGCCAGCTATCTCGATGGAGCGCGCCTCTGGAATGTCGCCGCGGCGACAGGTAGTTCATTGAGCGAACTGGCCGCGCCCTTCGACCTGGTTGGGGTCTCGCTTTCCAAGGGGCTGGGCGCGCCTGGCGGTTCGCTGCTCGCCGGCCCACGAGACATCGTAGCGCGTGCGATCCGCCACCGCCGCATGATGGGCGGTGCCATGCGACAGGTCGGAATCTTTGCCGCGGCCGGTATCTTCGCCCTGGACAACAACATGACGCGCCTGGTCGAGGACCATGCGAACGCCCACCTGATCGCAGACCGTCTCGCAAAGTGCCGGCGTATTGCCATCGATCTTGCAACCGTGCAGACGAACATCCTCGTGTTCGGCCTCGCCCCGGACGCACCGGATGCCATGATGCTCGTCGCCAATGCGCGCGCACGCGGCGTTCTGATCAATGCCTTTGGACCGCGCACGGTCCGCGCAGTCACCCACCTCGACGTATCGCGCGAACAATGCACGAGGGCTGCCAACGTCCTGGTAGAGATTGCCGGCGGCTCGACGGCCTGAGGCCTCGCGTCAGAGTCCCGCATGAAGACCAGTCTTTCGCTGCTTGCCTTGCCTGCCCTCGTGGCCGCCTTTGTTGTCGCCATGCCTGAGCTCCACGCACAGACGCCCACCGCCGCCCGAGCGGCGCAGCGCCTGATCGAGACCACCGCACCGGCACAACGCAAAGAGTTGTTGCTGCCGTTCACTGAAGCGGTCCGCAGCGACTGGCACTACACGCCGCGCCGGCGCGACGGCTTGGCCTGGAAGGCCATGTCGACTGCGCAACGCGAGTCGACCACGGCTTTGCTGCGCACGGCGCTGAATGAGCGCGGCCTGGACAAGGTGCGCGCCGTGATGGCGCTGGAGATCACGCTGCGCCAGCTGGAGGCCTTCGGCCTTTCGCGCGACCCCGAGAACTACGCGCTCGCCATTTATGGCGAGCCGGGCGTCGGCGGCTGGGGCTGGCGCATCGAGGGTCACCACCTCTCACTGCACTTCAGCCTCGAGGGCAACCGCTACGTGTCGACGCTGCCTCAGTTTTTCGGTGCGAACCCGGCCGTGGTGCCGCGCGACGTGGGTGGCGGTGCACCGCGCGAGGGCTTTCAGCTGCTCGGCAGCGAGGAGGACCTGGCCCGTCAGTGGCTCGCGAGCCTCACCCCGCCTCAGCGGGCGCGCGCGATCTTCGACACGCGACCCTTTGGTGACATCGTCAGCCGCAACGCTACCCGTGCACGGCCGCTGGATGCCGTGGGGCTGCCTTTCGCGGAGATGGACGCCGCCCAACAGGCACAAGTGCTGAAACTGATCGGCGCGTTCGCCGATCACCTCCAGCCGGAGCTCACCCAGGCGCGCCTCGCGCGTGTGCGCGCGGCTCCACTCGATTCGATCCAAGTCGGCTGGGCTGGATCGGATCAGCCGCGTCAGCCGCACTACTTTCGCATCCAGGGCGCGAACTTCCTCATCGAGTTCGACAACTCGGGCGGCAACCACATCCACTCGGTGTGGCGCGACTTCGAAGGCGATTTCGGCCGCGACGTGTTGCGTGACCACTACCGCGGCGCGGAGGGCACCGCGCATCGGCATGGCAGCCGCTGAGCGGATGCGCCTGCATGCGTCGGGGGGCGGCAGCTAGGCAGATGGCGTTTCGCATGCACGGTCTTCTCAACCAATAATTACTGTTGAGGCGCCGCTGGCGATCACATTTGACCCGCCGGATTCGACGACCGCATCGCCTTGGCGCGCGGCGGGCGCGCCGCCAATCATCACTGAGGAACTCCCAACAATCACAGAGCCGCCGACGTGCAACCGACCACCGTCGGCAAGAGGGCAATTGTGAAAATCACTGGCGGCGCGCCATGCCGGTTGGCCACCGATCAGGACGGTTGCGCAGCCCGGACCGGGCGCCAACGGTGTGCCATGGCTGGTCATGTCGCCGACACGTGCAGCGGGCCGTCCCATGGTATTCAGTTGATGTTCACAAGGGTGCCGCGAACGGTGAGCGTCGCGCTGGCCTTGAGGTCCAGCGTACCGGTCGCCTCGATCGTGATCGTCGCGGCCTTGATGCTCAGCGCGCCGCTGGCCTCGATACTCATCTTGCCGCTCGCACTCGCGATCTCGACTCGATTCCCTTGAGCGTCTTCGACGAGGATGCCGTTGTCGTCCAGCATCACCTTCCTACCCTTTACATGCCTCACCTCGACGACACCATGCGGGCCGTCATCGAACAGCAGCATGTGGCCCTTCCGCGACTTGAGGATTCGCTTGTCGTTCTTGCCATCGGAGTTAGCGAGCGGCGGCTTGTTGTTCCCACTCCACAGCGAACCGAGCACATAGGGAGAACGAAGGTCCCCGCGCTCGAACGCGACCACCACCTCGTCACCCACTTCAGGGATGAGCACTAAACCACGGTCGTTTCCCGCCATCGGCATCGCCAAGCGCGCCCAGTAACTCTCGCGCTGCCCCTCCTGCCACGGATAGCGGACCTTCACGCGACACAGATCATCGGGGTCCTTATTGTCAGTGACCACTGCGACGGCCACGCCGTTGAAAGCAGCCTTGCTCGGTACGGGCGCCATGAGGGAGTCTCCCGATCGTGCCTTGGATCAATGTAATCGCCGCATGCGCTTTCCGCCACCCCCGCTCGACCTGACTCAGCTGCTTTCTAATACAGATCTCCTCGCCTCGATGACTGGCCGCTTTCGACCCGTTGTGCAGACATCGCGCTCTCCCGAGAGCGGACGTTTCAACAGCTCCTGGAAGCGGACGCCTAACGTCTGAGTTGAGCCGTGCTCAACCTCGGGCGGATGTTCTGGTTGTGGTGGAAGACGTTATCGGGGTCGTACGTGGTCTTCACGTCCACCAGCCGGTCGTAGACGGAGTCGCCGTACGCCTCGCGGACCCGGTCGGGGTCTTCGTCGCCGCCGAGAAAGTTGACGTAGACGCCTTTGCGGAATGCGGCCGAGGGCGGCGAAGAACTCCCTCGTCCAAGCGGTGTCGCGGTCGCCGAAGTCCTCGCCGGGCCGCCACACACTATCGAGGGTGATCGCGTGCGATGCCTGCCGGTTCCCGAACGCCGTCCTGCCCTCGGCCACTCGGCTCACCGCCCCCTTCAGATGGAACATCGCCACGTACGACCGTGGCGACGAGCAGGAGAACGCGTGCTCGGCGATCACGTCGATGAGATCGTCGCGGAGCTCGGGCAGGTGGGTGGACTTCCAGTAGTAGTTCCAACCGTGGACGACGGTCGAGTCGAGCGCGCTCTGGAATCCCACGTACGGCGTGGGCCCGACCAGGTCGAGGAGGGGAGTCCGGGATGCGCGGAGCGGGCGGAGCACCTGCTCACCGTCCTCGATCGGCCCGGCGTAGCAGGTACCGACCATCACCACCGGGCGCCAGTGCAGATCCTCGGGGATGACCGGTAGCGGTGGCGCGGTGCCGAACCTCACGACCGTGCCGAGCTCGTCGGGAGCGTCGCGGACGAAGTCGCGGTAGAAGCGGAGGACCTCCCGGGCGTCGCTCGCGTCCCAGAGGATGGGCCCGGCCAGGACGGTGGGCCCGACGGAGTGGAGGCGGAACTCGAACGAGGTGACCACGCCGAAGTTGCCGCCGCCGCCTCGCAACGCCCAGAACAGATCGGGATGTTCGTCCTCGGACGCGCGCAGCAGCTCGCCGTCGGCCGTCACGACGTCGACGGCGAGGAGGTTGTCGACCGTGAGGCCGTGCTTGCGCATCAGCCAGCCGACGCCACCGCCGAGGGTGAGCCCGGCGACTCCGGTGTGGCTCACGATTCCGCCGGTGGTGGCCAGACCGTGCGCCTGCGTCTCGTGGTCGACGTCGCCCCACAGCGCACCACCCTGCACCCAGGCCCTGCGGTCGGCGGGATCGACTCGCACGCCCCGCATGGCCGAGAGGTCGATGACGATCCCGTCGTCGCAAACGGCGGTGCCCGCCACGTTGTGGCCTCCGCCCCGTATGGCGATCTCCAGATCGTGGTCGCGGGCGAAACGCACGGCCGCGACCACGTCGGCGGTCCCGATGCATCGGGCGATCAAGCGCGGGCGCCGGTCGATGGCACCGTTCCAGACTGCACGGGCGATGTCGTAGTCGGCATGGTCGGCACTGATCAGCCGGCCTCGGAACCCGTCGATCTGCACGACGGTTGGCTCCTTGCTCGCGTGGCCAACTTGCGCGGTCGTCGGTGTCGTCATCGTGTCCTTCTTTCTCGATGGCTACATCGAACCACCGCGGACCGCGGCTGTACAGTCTAAAAACTGGACTTCACAACCGAAGGCGGGTGCGCAACACTGGCGTCATGAGGACGTACGGTCAGTACTGCCCCATCGCCCGTGGCGCCGAGATCTTCGCCGAGCGCTGGACACCGCTGATCATCCGCAACCTGCACCTTGGCTGCGGAAACTTCAGTGAGATCCTGCAGGGCGCGCCCGGACTCTCGCGTTCCCTGCTCTCACAGCGACTCAGGCAGCTCGAACGGCTCGGTGTCGTCGAGTCGGCACCCAAGCCCGACGGGCGCGGGCACCACTACGAGCTCACGTCTGCGGGCCACGACCTCTTCACGGTCTGCCAATCGCTTGGCGAGTGGGGTGCGCATTGGCTCGAGATCGCCCCCGAGCACCTCGACCCCTTTGTGGCCCTATGGTCGATGTGCAACGCGCTCCGCCGAGACCGGCTCCCGGATCGACGCGTCGTCATCCGCTTCGACTTCACCGGCCGCCCGCGCCGTGAGCGCTATTGGCTACTCATCGAGCTCGGAGACACCGAGATCTGCAAGACGTACCCCGGCCTCGACGAGGACCTCTACATCACGGCGGAAGCCGAAGCCTTCGTCAAATGGCACGCCGGCCACCTCACCTGGGCCCAAGCCACGGCGAGGGCCGCATCCAACTCGACGGCCTCCCGTCGCTGGTACGAGCCTTCCCAACCTGGAACGCCCGCAGCACGTTCGCCCACATCAGGCCGGTCTCCCGCACCGCCACGAGCCCCGCAGCCGGCGGCTCGGCGTTGACGATCGCCTCTTCCAGCGCGGCGCGTGAGTCGCGCGCGGGCCGGTAAGGCCGCTCGCCGCTCAGCAGTTCGAACAGCATCACGCCCAGCGAATACGTGTCGGCCGCGGTGCCAGATCGGCTGTCCGAGAATCTGTTCGGGTGCCGCGTAGTTCAGCGTCAGCGCGCGGCCGGAAAACTGCGTCAGCGCAGTTTCCTCGGTCAACGACTCGCCGGCACTGAGCAGCTTCGCGATGCCGAAGTCCAGCAGCTTGACGCGGCCCTCGGCAGTGACGAAGACGTTGCTGGGTTTCAGGTCGCGATGGATGACGAGCTTGCCGTGTGCAAAGGCCACCGCGCGCACGACGTCGACGAACAGTCGTGTCCGTTCCGCGGGCGCGAGCTGCCGGCGGCGGCACCAGGCGTCGATCGGCTCGCCTTCGACATACTCCAGCGCCAGATACGGGCGCCCGTCGCCGGCCCAGCCGGCGTCAAGAAGGTGCGCGATGTTCGGATGGTTCAGCGCGGCGAGGACCGCGCGCTCGCGCGCCATGCGATCCGCCAGGCCGCGGTCGGTCCATTCGGCGCGCGGCAGCTTCAGCGCAACCTGCCGCTCGATACGCCGTCGGCGCGTTCGGCCAGCCAGACGGTGCCCATGCCGCCGCGTGCCGAGTTCACGCAGCAGTCGATACGGGCCGATCTGGTCGCCGGGGCGTTCGTCGCTGCGCGGTGCCGGGGCCGACGTTGGCGGGCGCAGCGCCTCGGATCGCAGCCGTGGCATCGCGCCGGCGGTTTCCGATGCCTCCGCGGTACTCGCCTGCTCCAGCAGTCTCTCCAGCAGCGGCAAGAGGTCGCGGTCCGATTCCGGCAGCGTCGTGATCCATTCGCCCCGGTGCCCGGTGTCGACTTCCAGTGCCTGCGCCAGCAGCCGATTCAGGCGCTTCCAGTCGCCGGACGTGAGCGCAGGCCGCGCGGCGGCCTGGCCCGACGGCGCGGAGATCCCGGGGCTAGATGACATGCCCGTACCTTCGATCACGCGTTGCGCAAGTGGCCATCAAGCACAAGGACGCGGTCGCGGCGCGAATCCGGACATGGCTTCGACTAATTCTTCAGCGCCACTGACAGCAGCATGCGTGCGCGCTCCCAGTCGCGTCGGACGGTGCGGTCGGTCACGTCGAGCGCCTCGGCGATTTCCTGGTCGTTGAAGCCGCCGAAGTAGCGCAGCTCCACCACGTGCTTCAGGCGCGGATCGACTTCCGCCAGTTCGTCGAGCGCATCGTTGACGCGCTCGATGTCCTCGTCGGTGCCGCCGAGGCCGGCTGCGAGGTCCTCCGACAGCGTGACGTTGGCCTGCCCGCCGCCGCGCCGCTCGGCGCGCCGCTTGCGCGCGAAATCCACCATGACGGAGCGCAGGACCTGCGCGGCGTACACGATGAACTGCGGGCGCGACTGCGCATCGATCCGCCCGGTGTTGCGCAATCGCAGGTACACCTCGTGCACCATGGACGTGGTGTCCAGAAGCGTGATCGTGTCGTTCTGCGCCAGCCGGTGACCAGCCATGCGGTGCAGATCCGGGTACATCAGGGCGATCAGCTCGTCGAGCGCGACGCTGATCGTTCTGGCGGACGCGCTTCAGCAGCTCAGTCACTTCGCCCATCGATGCCCTCCCCCCGGTGGCCTACCGCTACGGTCCAATGATTTTTGTCCGCTTCGGGACGATCTTCGCATTTCCTACCGGCGGCCGCTTCTGGCCGATTCTCGACGTAGGCGCTATCGATCGCTTTTGCCGCAAGATTGCACGTGCGCCACCAACAGGACGCCCACATGAACAAGACTCGCCCCAGCATCGCCGATAAGCGGCGCACGTTTCAGCAGTTGCACCAGTCGGGATGTTTCGTCATTCCGAATCCATGGGACGTCGGAAGCGCGCGCTTTCTGCAAGGTCTCAACTTCAAGGCACTTGCCACGACGAGTTCCGGTTTCGCATGGTCGCAGGGCCGTCCCGACAACGGCATTTCGCGCGAGATGGCGCTTGCGCATCTGCACGAGATCGTCGCGGCCACCGATGTGCCGGTGAATGCCGACTTCGAAAGCGGCTTTGCACTCGACGCGGCAGGCGTTGCGGAAAGCGTGCGTCTCGCAGTCGAGACCGGAGTGGCGGGACTTTCGATCGAGGATTCGACCGGCGACGCAGCGCGGCCACTCTACGAGACCAGTGTTGCGGTCGAGAGGATCCGCGCGGCACGCAGAGCCATCGACAAGGCAGGCGGCGATACGCTTCTGGTCGGCCGCGCCGAATGCTTTCTTGTAGGTCGGCCCGATCTCGACGAAACGATCGGCAGGCTCAAGGCCTACGCGCAGGCCGGCGCCGATTGCCTCTACGCACCCGGCATCCGCACGCACGAGCAAATCAAGGCGGTGGTCGCCGCGGTCGCGCCGAAGCCGGTCAATCTGCTGGTGGGCGCGACGAGTGAGCTCACGATGCAGCAGATCGCCGCGCTCGGAGTGCGGCGAGTCAGCGTCGGCGGAGCGCTCGCGCGCTCGGCATGGGGCGGATTCATGCGTGCTGCCAGATTGATTGCGGAGCAGGGAAAGTTCGACGGGTTCGCCAACGCTGCGTCCGGCAACGAACTCAATGCATTCTTTGCTGATGATCTGAAGAAGTGAGCGGCCAAGTGACACGGTGAGAGTCTCCCGGTCGCAAGGCTTGTAGCCTGTGCACAATGCAAGCTCCGATTCTCAGCCGCTTACGATTCGAGTCGGCGAGGCTGAAAAAGTATCTGCCCTGCTCTGCCGACCCGAGAATGTTCGAGCCTGTTATGTGTTCGCACATGGCGCAGGCGCAGGGATGACTCATCCGTTCATGGCTTCGATGTCCGCCGGGCTTGCCGAGCGCGGCATCGCGACGCTTCGCTACCAGTTTCCGTACATGGAGCGCGGCGCAAAGCGTCCGGACACGCCTCGAGTCGCGCATGCGGCTGTGCGTGCTGCTGTCGACGAGGCGTCGCGCCTTATGCCGCACGTTCCGCTCTTCGCTGGAGGAAAATCGTTCGGAGGACGCATGACTTCGCAGGCCCAAGCCGAAGCGGCTCTGCCGGCGGTTCGAGGTCTGATATTTGTGGGGTTTCCGCTGCATCCTGCCAAGAAGCCGTCGCAGGAGCGCGCCGAGCATCTGTCACAGGTCAAATGCCCGATGCTGTTTCTGCAGGGCACACGCGACGACCTCGCGGACGTTGCGCTGATGCGCATGGTGACGACACGGCTCGGCCAATTGGCGACGCTTAGGTTCTTTGAGGACGCCGATCACTCGTTCCACGTGCGCGCACGAAGTGGGCACACCGACGAGCAGGTGCGTGCGTCAATGCTGGATGCGATGGCCGACTGGATCACGACCCACGGACGGACAAGGCGACTGTTCGATTCAGCATGCCATAACATACGGTGATGACTAACCGCGTGCCCGAACTCTTTCATCCCGCGACCCAGGCGTGGTTCGCATCGGCATTTGCGGCACCGACCCCCGCGCAGATGGAAGCCTGGCCGGCGATCAAGGCGGGGCGGCACACGCTGGTTGCCGCGCCGACCGGATCGGGCAAGACGCTCGCCGCGTTTCTCGCCGCGATCGATTCATTGGTGCGCGAAGGCCTCGAGCGCGGGCTGAGCGACGAGACGCATGTCGTCTATGTGTCCCCGCTGAAGGCACTGTCGAACGATATCCAGAAGAACCTCGAGGTGCCGATCGCCGGAATCCGCGCCGAACTTGAGCGGCTCGGCTTGCCCGACATCGACATTCGCACGATGGTGCGCACCGGAGATACGCCGCAGGCCGATCGCGCGAGCATGCGGCGGCGGCCGCCGCACATCGTCGTCACGACGCCCGAATCGCTGTACATCCTGCTGACCAGCAAGTCGGGTCGCAAGATGCTGGCGACGACGCGCACGGTGATCGTCGATGAGATTCACGCGCTGGCGCCGAACAAGCGCGGCGCGCATCTGGCGTTGTCGCTCGAACGGCTGCAGGCGCTTGCAGGACGAGATCTCGTCCGTATTGGCTTGTCAGCCACGCAGAAGCCGATCAGTGAAATCGCAAAATTCTTGGTCGGCGACGGCGCACGCTGCACGATCGTCGACACCGGCCACGTGCGCCGGCGCGATCTTGCGATCGAGCTGCCGTCGGCTCCGCTCGAAGCGGTGATGTCCGGTGACGTCTGGCAGCAGGTGTACGACCGGCTCGCCGAGTTGGTGCGCGAGCATCGGACAACGTTGATCTTCGTCAACACGCGCCGGCTTGCCGAGCGCGCCGCGCGCCATCTGTCCGAACGGCTGGGCGATGAGAACGTCACCGCGCATCACGGCAGCCTCTCGCGTGATAAGCGGCTGAATGCCGAGCAGCGACTGAAGCGCGGTGAACTGCGCGCATTGGTCGCGACGGCGTCGCTCGAGCTGGGGATCGATATCGGCGATGTCGATCTGGTGTGCCAGATCGGCTCGACGCGCTCGATCGCCGCGTTCCTGCAGCGCGTCGGCCGCGCCGGTCACGCGGTCGGCGGCGTATCGAAGGGCCGGCTCTTTCCGCTGTCGCGCGACGAACTGTGCGACTGCGCCGCGCTGCTGGACTCGACGCGGCGCGGCGAGCTGGACAACATCGCCGTGCCTGCGAAGCCGCTCGACGTTCTGGCGCAGCAGATCGTTGCCGAAGTCGGGTCGCAGGAATGGCGCGAGGATGACCTCTTCACGCTCTATCAGCGCGCCTATCCGTTCCGCGATCTGACGCGTGATGAGTTCAACGAAATCGTGCTGATGCTGGCCGAAGGTTTTCATACGCAGCGCGGGCGGCGCAGCGCACATCTGCATCGCGATGCGGTCAATGGCGTTTTGCGCGGGCGTCGCGGCGCAGCGCTGTCGGCAGTCACGTCGGGCGGAACAATCCCGGATACCGCCGACTACACCGTGATGCTGGAGCCGCAGTCGCAGGTTGTCGGCACCGTGAATGAAGATTTCGCAGTGGAGTCTCTGGCGGGCGATGTGTTCCAGCTCGGCAACACGTCGTACCGGATCATCCGCGTCGAGCGCGGCACCGTGCGCGTCGAGGATGCAAAAGGACAACCGCCCACGATTCCATTCTGGCTCGGCGAAGCGCCGGCGCGCACCGACGAATTTTCGCAGTCGTTGTCCAGGTTGCGCGACACGATTGCAGAGCGGCTCGACATCGGCGGGCGCGACGCCGCGATCGCCTGGCTCACCGATGAAGTCGGCATCGCGCTGGCCGCGGCCGAGCAGATCGTCGATTACCTTGCGGCGGCAAAGGCGGCGCTGGGCAGTCTGCCAACCATTCGCACCGTCGCTCTCGAACGATTCTTCGACGAGTCGGGTGGCATGCAGCTGATCGTGCATGCGCCGTTCGGCAGCCGGATCAATCGCGCGTGGGGCCTGGCGCTGCGCAAGCGCTTCTGTCGCAAATTCGATTTCGAGCTGCAGGCCGCGGCGACCGAGGATGCGATCGTGTTATCGCTTTCGAGCAGCCACAGTTTTCCGCTCGAGGACGTGGCGCGCTACTTGTCTGCAAAGACCGTGCGGCCGTTGCTGGTGCAGGCGCTGCTGGACGCGCCGATGTTCGGCACGCGCTGGCGCTGGAACGCGGTGGTGGCGCTCGCGTTGCTGCGCTTTCGCGGCGGCCATAAAGTCGCGCCGCAGCTGCAGCGCATGGCGTCCGAAGATTTGCTTGCAGCGATCTTCCCCGATCAGGTGGCGTGCGGCGAGAACATCGTCGGTGACCGCGAGATACCCGATCACCCTCTGGTGCGACAGACGATCGACGATTGCCTGCACGAAGCGATGGACATCGATGGCCTCGAGCGCGTGCTGCGCGCAATGGAGCGCGGCGAAATCAAGGTGATCGCGCGCGATCTGACCGAGCCTTCGCCGCTTGCGCTCGAGATCCTTTCTGCGCGGCCGTACGCCTACCTTGACGATGCACCGCTGGAAGAGCGCCGCACGCAGGCCGTAATGGCGCGCCGCTGGATGGACGCCGAAACCGCGGCCGATCTCGGCAAGCTCGACGCCGATGCGATCCGCAGAGTGCGCGAGGAAGTATGGCCCGAGCCGCGCAGCGCTGATGAGATGCACGATGCGCTGATGAGCCTCGGATTCTTGAGCGATATGGAGATCGATGATCGCGCCGAGTGGCAGCCGTTGATTCAGGATCTCGCTGCAGCGAAGCGCGCGACACGATTGCAAATCGACGACACCTCGGCGATTCACATCGCCGCCGAGCGCCTGGCCGAATTCGACGCGATGTTCCCCGATGCTCAACGTGTGCCGAGCATCGAAGCACCCGCTGACTATCGAAAGGCATGGACGCGCGACGACGCGCTGGTCGAAATCCTGCGCGACCGTTTGCAAGGCCTGGGGCCGGTGACTGCAAACACGTTCGCGGCGTCACTCGCTCTCACAGCGAGCGAGGTTGAAATCGCACTGACGCGACTCGAAGCCGAAGGCTCGGTCATGCGCGGCCAGTTCACGCCCGACGCAAAGGAAACCGAATGGTGCGAGCGGCGCCTGCTGGCGCGCATCCATCGTTACACGGTGAACCGGCTGCGGCGCGAGATCGAACCGGTCGAAGCGCGCGACTTCATGCGGTTCCTGTTCGAATGGCAACGCGTTGCGCCGGAAGCGAAGGTCGAGGGCGCGGATGCGGTCGCCAACATCGTCTCGCAGCTCGAAGGCTTCGAGGCACCAGCCGCAGCGTGGGAGACCGAGATTCTTCCGGCGAGGGTCAACGAATACGACCCAGCGTGGCTCGACGAGCTAAGCCGCTCCGGCAGAGTCGTGTGGACACGCATCGCGCCGCTGCAATCCAACGGCGAGCGCGCACCGAGCCCGGTACGCACGACGCCGATCGCACTTGCATCGCGTCGCAACCTTGGCATTTGGTCCGCACTGGCACCGGACGGCGACGACGTGAGTCTGACGTCGGGTGCGCAGCAGGTCGTGCAGTTCATCACCGCACACGGCGCATCATTTTTCGAAGAGATCGTCGAGGGCACGACACTGCTGCGCACGCAGGTCGAACAAGCGCTCGCCGAGCTCGTCGCACAAGGGCTGGTCAATGCGGACAGCTTCGGCGGCTTACGCGCGCTGCTCGTGCCATCGGATCGACGGCGCACCTTCGATGGGCAACGGCGCATGCGCCGCACGGCGCTATTCGGTATCGAGGACGCGGGCCGCTGGGCGCTCGTGCGACGCAAGCCTGCCGTTGCAGTCGTCAAGCAGGACAGACCGTCACGTGCGGAGTCTGAGATCGTCGAGCATGTTGCCCGCACACTGTTGCGCCGTTACGGCGTCGTGTTCTGGCGCCTGATCGCTCGCGAAGCGGCGTGGCTGCCGCCGTGGCGCGATCTGCTGCGTTGCTATCGGCGGCTCGAGGCGCGCGGCGAAATACGCGGTGGGCGCTTCGTCGCCGGAATATCGGGCGAACAGTTCGCTGCTCCGGAGGCGATCGGGCTGTTGCGCGATGTTCGGCGGCGCGAACAGTCGGGTGCGCTGATCAGCCTGAGCGGCGCCGATCCGTTGAATCTCGTCGGCGTCGTCAGTCCCGGCGCCCGGCTGCCGGCATTGACCGGAAATCGCGTGCTCTACCGCGACGGTGTGCCGATTGCGCTGCTGGTCGGCGGCGAAGCGCGGTTCCTCGAACAGTTGGCGCCCGAAGCAGAATGGGCAGCGCGTAACGCGCTGCTGCGCCGTCAGGTGCCTGCGCTTCTCAAGTTCCTTGCCTGACGAATTCAGTCAAGGTCAGGACCGGCATGAGCAAACGTCTGAGACTGATCACGCTACTTGGGTTGGTTGTTGCGCTGTGGACATCATCTGCGCACGCTAACGAACAACTATGGTCGCTGCTGAAGAACGGTGGACAGGTCGTGCTGATGCGTCACACCGTAACGACGCCCGGCGCTGGTGATCCGCCCGGCATGCGCATCGACGATTGCAACACGCAACGCAATCTGATTGAGGAGGGCCGGCAGCATGCGCGTCAGATCGGCGATGCGTTTCGTGCGCGCGGCGTTACCGTCGATCGCGTGCTGTCGAGTCCGTGGTGTCGCTGCATCGAGACAGCGCGACTAGCGTTCGGCAAGGCCGAGGTCTGGCAGCCGCTCGCCAACCTTTTCGGACGCTCAGAAAACGAGGCGACGCAGATCAGCGAGCTGCGTGCGTTTGTTAGTCAACGGCGCGAGGGCAACGTCGTGCTGGTTTCACACGGCTCGACGATTGCAGCGCTGACCGGCGTTTCGCTCGGTACTGGAGAGATGGTCGTCGTGTCGCCGCAGGGTGCGGGCAAGTTCTCCGTCAACGGCCGGCTGAGCGTGCCTTCCTCGTAACTGATGAGACTCAAGCGTTCGCCGACGTGATTTCTACGGCGCACGAGTGGCAGCTCTCGGATCTACGGCGCGCTCAAGTGAGGCGCGATCCCACTTGGCAAGGTTCGCCGCAGCGTCGTACGTCGTCTGCAAGAACTCAAGCAGAGTGTCGTCAGGCGAACCAGACAGCCGAACAGCGTCGTACGGCAAGAATGAATTCGCGCAGATCAGTGCTGTAGAAGGCGGCTTCAGGCTTCACGCGTGTCTGCGCAAAGCCGGCCGGCTCCGGATACGCGTACGAGTAAAACGCCGGGATACGAAATCGCGCCACCACCGGGCCAGAAGCCGCAACTGCTGACTTCGTGCGAATACGCTTCTCGCGTCACCCAGTCGGGCAAGTTTGGAACTCCGCCAGGGTGCGACAGGCGCGGGGCGTCCGGAAAATCGTGTGACCGCCAGATCCGGCGCACCCCAGAAGAAATGCACCGGGCTGCATTTGCCGATGAACCGCGCACGAAACTTGTTGAAGACGCGGTCGGCCTGCACCAGCACGCGCCAGAATCGGTTCGCGTATTCAGCATCGTAGGATCGATGAACCTCGTCCCGATCGAAGCGGATCGCCTCGCTGATTTCATTCGGTAGCGGATTGATACGCACGTTCAAACCGAGCTTTGCCATTATCTGAAGAAGGCGTGTGTAGAACCTCGCCACAGACTGAGGCTCGAGCGCAAATGCTTCGCTTCGGCCGTCACTGGCCTGAACCGTCAGCCGATGATCGATGAAATCGAAGTCGATCTGAAACGCTGACGTGTGGTGCGGGATCAGCGACGTCGTGAGCCCGCGCGCGGTTACATACAGCGTGACGTGCCATGAATGATTGATCCAGGGACTGCAAGCGAGGCGAACCTTGCCTACGACCTGCGTCCACAAGTGCAGCGTCGCGTACGTGTCAGCCCAGGCGTCGAGCGGCAGGTCCGGCCATGTTGTCGAGTCGACAGCGGCTTGAGCGATCATCGTGATTGCTTCGGCAACTTCTTGCGAAGCATTTTACGCACCACGGGCCGCGTCGGCTTGCGCCGTGCGACTTCGATGAAGCCTGCATCGTCGTACATCGATTTCGCGCCGAACCACATCGAATCGTCGGACGCTGGCTTCTTCTTATCGACCGGATACGCTTCGATCAGCGTCACGCCGTTGGTGCGCGCCCACTCGATGGCGCCCTTGAGCAGCGCCGCCGCGACGCCTTGACCACGCGCCTTCGGATCGACCACGAAGCAGACGATCGACCACACCGGTTTGTCATCCACTGGCTTCATCACCGGCGAGCGAGCGAGCCGCGCGTAGTCTTCGCGCGGGCCGAGCGAAACCCAGCCGATCGGCCGTCCATCCGATAGCCGAGCAATCCGGGAACAATGCCGCGATCGGCCAGCGCTTTCAGCGAACGCTTGCGCGACTTCGCTTACGCTGGTGCCGTCCGGTGCGATGGTCTTGCCGCTTTCGTCGATAGAACATGCACCAGCAGCCGCGCGGTATCGAGCATCCGGGGCGTTCGAACAGCGTGACAAGATCATTCCAACGCTGCGGCGTCAACGGTTGAATGTCGAGTCGCATTCGAACTCTAGGCTTGCGGCTCGTAGCAACGGTATCCTTAGCCGGCATAAGAATCTCAACGCAACGCGACCATGGGCACCGGATTTTTGCACGCACTACCGCGCTGGAGCATCGTCGTTCCCGTGATTGCGGGCCTAGTGCTCGCATTCGCCTGGGGCCGGACGCCCGTGTTAACTGTTGTCTTGATCGTTGCGGCTGCGCTGATCGCTGCTGTTCTGGCCGCGGTACATCACGCCGAAGTGGTCGCGCACCGCGTTGGCGAGCCGTTCGGCACCCTAATTCTTGCGGTTGCGGTTACGGTGATCGAAGCCTCATTGATCGTCTCGATCATGATCTCCGGCGGTCCGACCGCCTCCGTCGTGGCGCGTGATTCGGTATACGCGGCGGTGATGATCATATTGACCGGCATCGTCGGCGTGTGTCTGCTGGTCGGTGGATTACGCCACCACGTCACGGCGTTTCGTGTTGAAGGCACCAGCCCCGTGCTAGCGGTGTTATCGGCCTTGGCCGTGTTGACAATGGTGGTACCGACGCACACGACTACGACGCCCGGCCCTTGGTTTTCACCGGCGCAGCTCGCGTTCGCGGGAGTCATGTCACTCTTGCTCTATGGCGTATTCGTCTTCGTGCAGACGGTTCGCCATCGCGACTACTTTCTGCCGATCGGAGTAGACGATGAACAGAGCCACGCTTCGGCGCCGTCGGTGCGCCAGGCGTGGATAAGTTTCGCGCTGCTCTGCGTCAGCTTGATCGCCGTCGTCGGTCTCGCGAAGACGCTGGCGCCGACGATTGAAGCCGCGGTCGACGCCGCCGGCTTGCCTGCCGCAGTGATCGGCATCGCGATCGCGTTGCTCGTGTTGTTGCCCGAAACCGGAGCGGCGATCCGCGCGGCCGCCCGCAATCACATGCAGACCAGTCTTAACCTCGCACTCGGATCTGGATTGGCCGCCATCGGGTTAACGATCCCGGTCGTGGCCGTCGTGTCGATTGTGTTCGACCTTCCGCTCGAACTCGGTTTGTCGTCGAAGGAAACCGTGCTGCTGGCGATAACTCTGCTGGTCTCAGCGTTAACGCTTGGCGGCGGTACTGCAACGGTATTCCAAGGCGCGGTGCATCTGGTGTTGTTTGCCGCGTTTCTGTTTCTCGCGGTTGTTCCGTGAGCCAGGACTCGCATTCTTAGTTCATCGTCAGCGGGCGGATGATCGGCTCATCCCGCAGCCATGCTCGCAAGCATTCGGTCACCCCTCGAGCAAACGCTTCGAACACCGGCTGCGCCACGAAGCCGATGTGCGGGGTTAGCACGACGTTGGGCAGCGAACGCAGCGGGTGATCTGGAGCCAAGCGGCTCCTCGTCGTAGACATCGAGCGCGGCCATTGCCGGCCGGCCGGCGTGCAACGCTGTGATCAAAGCCTGCGTGTCGATCAGCGCGGAGCGCGAGGTGTTGACCAGCAGAGCGTCGCTGCGCATTTGCGCCAACCGCTCGGCGTTCAGCAGCCTGCGTGTTGCGTCGGACACCACCAGATGGCAGCTGACGACCTTCGACGACGAAAGCAGTTCATCGAGCGAAACGGCGGCGGCACCTTTCTGCGCGGCGCGTTCGGCCGTCATCCGCGGGCTCCATGCGACCACCTGCATTCCGAATGCAGCGGCGACGCGTGCAACGCGACCGCCGATTTCTCCGAGCCCGATCAGGCCGATGCGCTCACCTGCCAGCACACCGGGCAGCGGCTGCGTATCGCGCCAATCGCCCGAGCGCATCGTTGCGAACTTCGTCTCGAGACGCTTGGTTGCCGCCAGAATCAGTGCCCACGTCAGCTCGCAGGTGCTGTCTTTCGAAGGCCCCCAATCGGTGTGGCTAACCGGTATGCCACGCGCAGCCAGCGCCGCGACATCCAACGCGGTGTTGCGCGTTCCGGTGAAAACGACGTAGCGCAGCCGCGGCAGGCGTTCGATCAGCTCGGCAGTGAGCGGAGTGCGATCGCGCATCAGCACGATCGCGTCGGCTTCGACCAGTGCTCCGTGCAGTACGTCGCCATACATCGGACCGTGGTGAATGCGAACATCAGCGAGCTGGTCGATGTCAGACCAGTCCGTCAACGCGTGCAGCGACCGCTCGTAGTCGTCGAGCACGACGATACGCGGACGCTTACCGGGTTCCATTTCGACGGCGCCGGATCAAGGCCGAGCAAGCGCAGTCAGCGCACGCACGTCGGCCGACTCGCCGATCCTCCATGCCGAGGCGATCAGCGATCCCGTCTTGTTCTCACCGATGATCGGCTCGCTCAACGCCTTGAACTTTGCCTCGAGCTGGGCATCGGTCATCGGCCGTTGCAACGAACCAATCGCGTGCTCGACGAAGACGTGTTCGCGCCGACCATCAGCCAGTATTGCGGTCACGTCCGCGGACGCTTCATGGATCTTGTCGTCGACCGTTGCAACGACTTTGCGTCGCAGTTCAACCACGTCCGGTCGGTTGACGACGGCATCGGAGAACTCGCCTTCGCCTGCGCGCCCGAAAATGAGGCCGACCGCGCAGCCGTGATACACGCTGAACTTGCCTTGCAATCCTTTCGTCGGTTCTTTCTTGCCCGTCAGTTCGAGCACCAGCGGATGGACTCGAAGCTCGATCCGCGCGACTTGCTCCGGCAGCACTCCTCTGGCCCGCAGCTGCACGCAAGCGTCGATGCTCGGATGGATCACGATGCCGCAGGCAAATGGCTTGTAGGTATTGAACGAAATTTCAAAGCGCTCGCCGAGTTCATCAGTGATTTCGTTCCAGTCGCGCTTGTCCGACACGACTTGCACGAAGCCGCGCGGCGCCTCGATCGCTTTTGGACTTGCAGTGAATCCATTCTTTGCCATCAAGGCGGCCATCAGCCCCGCTCGCGCCGCACCGCCCGGATGAAACGGCTTCATCATCGTGCCGAATTGCTCGCGCATTCCGATCGGCTGCGATGCTGCGATTCCAAGTGCCATCGCCGTAAGGTGCTCGTCGAGTTGCAGCAGGCGGGCGCACGCGGCCGCCGCTCCGAGCATGCCGGTCGAGCCGGTGATGTGCCACCCACGGTCGTAATGATCCGGATAGACCGTATTGCCAACGCGGCACGCAACGTCGGCACCGAGCACCAGCGAGTCGATCAATTGCCGGCCGGAGGCGCCGGTCAATTCCGCGAGCGCGAGCGCGGCCGAAGCCACCGGCCCGGCGGGATGAATGATCGTTTTCAGATGCGTGTCGTCGAAGTCGAACGTGTGCGACGTGATGCCGTTGACCAGCGCGGCGCTCGCGATGTCAACCTGCCCAGCGCGGCCGAGCACGGTCGCTTGCGGCGCAGGCTGCAGTGTCTGCACAGCCGCCAGCACGGCGTCGGCCGCTTCGTGCGTCGCAGCGCCGACTGCGCAGCCGATCCAGTTGAGTAGCGTGCGGTGCGCTTCCTTTTCGACCGCATCGCTCCAACCGCGCGATGGATGAGCAGCAACGAAGCGCGCAAGAATCTGGGTGATCGGCGGTGCGTCTTGCTCCGCCGCAACCGGCTTGTTACGCGCCATCGCGGATCTCGTTACGAATCGAGCTGGATGTTCCGCTCGCGCGCAAGCTTGGTCCAGCGCGCGATCTCGCTGCGGACGTAATCGCCGAATTGTTCGGCCGTCATCGGCATCGGGTCGACCGCTTCGGCAGCCAGCCTTTCGCTCAAGTCGGGAGCCTTTAACACCGATTCCAGCGTCGAGTTGAGCTGCTTGACGATCGGCGCCGGAATACCGGCCGGGCCGACAACACCGTACCACTGCAGCGCATCGAATCCCTTAAAGCCCGCTTCGATCATCGTCGGCGTGTCTTTCAGCAGTGGATGGCGTGCGTTGCCCGTCACCGCGAGCGGGCGCACTCGGCCCGAACGAATGTGCGGCATCGCCGCTGCCAATCCGGGGAACATCGCCTGCGTCTGGCCGCCGATCAAATCGGTGAACGCCGGCGCGATTCCACGGTAGGGAATGTGCACGATGAAGGCCTCGATCTGCTGCTTGAACAGCTCCATCGTCAGATGTGTCAGCGAGCCGGCGCCTGCCGAGCCATAGTTGACCTTTGCAGGATTGCTATGCACGTACTGAATGAATCCCTTCAGGGTTGTCGGCCCCAGAGAAGAATTGACCACCAGCACGTTGGGCGTTCCGCCGATCATGCCGATCGGCGTGAAATCTTTGATCGGGTCATACGGGACTTTGCGCGTCGCCGGCGAAGTGCCGTGCGTTGCGACGTAGCCCTGCAACAGCGTGTAGCCGTCAGGCGCAGCCCTGGCTGCAGTCTGACACGCAATGACGCCGCCGCCGCCACCCTGATTGTCGACAACGAAGGTTGCGGCGAGCGCCTTGCTCCATCGTTCGGTGACGGTGCGTGCGACGAAGTCGCTGCCGCCGCCGGCGACGACCGGAACGATGTAGCGAATTGGTTTGCTTGGATAGCTCTGCGCGAACAGGCGACTGCTCGCGCATAGCAAAGGGGTGGCCAGCAACAACTCACGTCGTCTCATCGATTTGCCTCCAGCGACTTACGGCGATCAATGATCGCACGCCGTCGGCTTGCCGAGACTTGACCTGATAACGTCGCAGCCATGAAGCCCAATTTTCTCGTGATCCTGATCGACGACCTGCGCTACGACGAATTCGGCGCAGGCGGGCATCCGTACATGAAGACGCCGCACATCGATCGGCTCGCGCGAGAAGGCGCGATCTTCGAGCGCGCGTTTCACACGACACCGATCTGCTCGCCGAACCGTGCTTCGATCGTCAGCGGACAGTACGCGAGCCGGCACGGAATCATCGACAACGTCGCGCGCGACGCGATGAGCCATCGCCTGCCGAACTATCACCTCGAACTGCAGCGGCTCGGCTACGAAACCGCGCATATCGGCAAGTGGCACATGGGAAACGACGGCATGCCACGTCCCGGCTATGACACCTGGATCAGCTACGACGGCCATGGAAAGCTGAACGACCCGCGGCTTAATCACGACGGCAAGTACGTGCAGCACACCGGCTACGTCACCGACATCATGAATGGTCTCGCGGTCGACTTTCTAAAGCGTAAGCGACGCCGGCCGTTTTCGCTCTTCTTCGCGCACAAGGCCGTTCACCCCGACGCGGAGCAGGCGGCCGATGGCACGTTGCGCATCTCGGCGCAGGGCGGTTATGTCGTGGCCGATCGACACAAGGATCTCTATCGCGACGCCGTGTTCCCGCGCACGCCGAACATGCTGCCGCCCGACGGAGGTGGTGAAGAGCAAGCCGGCGTGGGCCGAGAGCTTCGCGATGAAGGCAAGTACCGCGTCGCAGGAGATCTTGTCAGCACTGCAATCGGGCGAGCAGGAAGAGATCCGCTTGCGTGCTCGCATGATGGCGGCGGTCGACGAAGGCGTCGGCGCCATCGTTGATGCGCTCGAACAGAGCGGTGAACTCGACAACACGTTCATCGTGTTCTTCAGCGACAACGGTTTCTTCTTCGGCGAGCACGCGCTGGGGCCCGAACGGCGCTTCGCTTACGAAGAGGGCATCCGCTCACCCTTTGTCGTGCGCTATCCACGCAAGGTAAAGGCGGGGTCGCGTCGCAGTGAGCTCGTCATATGTCAGGACCTGGCGCCGACACTGATCGAACTGGCCGGAGGCAAGCCGGGTCCGCAAATACAAGGGCGATCGCTGCTGCCGCTGTTTGCCGCCCGGCGCGCTCCGTGGCGCAAGTCGATCCTGATCGAGTACTGGGCCGAGCAGGCACTGCCGTGGCTGGTGGGCATGACGTACAAGGCGGTGCGCACCGACCGCTACAAATACATTCACTGGGTCAATCGCGGCCGCGCAGGCGAGCTGGATGAACTCTACGACCTCGAGCGCGACCCGTTCGAGATCGACAACCTGAATCGCAGCCGCAAACTCGCGCCGACGCGCGACAAGTTGCGTCGTGAACTAAAGCGGCTTGTTTCTGAAGCTGTCGGGTTGTAATTGGCGTCGACTCTGGGTCACGCCGTTCTAAGCAGACACCCTGACACCACGTTGGTCTTGCGCTGATCTCCGTTTCATCGCCGCTAGGCGGAAGCTGCCGGCGCTTGTCGGTCGGGTCGCTGGAATATCGGAGGCCCGGCGACACCGGGCTTGTCGCGACAAAGATCGCCACAACTGGGGGAGATCGGTGTATGCTGCTGATGTTCGGCGTTGGCCGTGCTCCTGCTCGAACCGGTCCAACCCGACTTCGCAGTCGCGCGCTACGGCACCAACGGCGCGCCCGATGCCAGCTTCGGCTCCGGCGGCAGCTGACGACGACTCTTCGGCTCGTCGACGGCGCCGAGAACGTCCGGTGCAGCCCGACGGCAAGATCGTGTTGGTCTTTCGCTGTCGGTAGCGCACCAGCACCGTCGTGCGGTTCAGAGGCCATGATGCGCACGAACCTGCACTTGCAGCAGAATGCGACGGTCGCGATCGGCTGGCTGTCGTTCAAGACCTCGCGATGGTGCTTCTGTTGGTTCTGCTACCACCGCTCGCTGATTGTGCGGGAAACAGGGGAGCGCACCGAGCGGAAGTCTTGCGCTGACACTCGGCAAAACCTTTGCTGAGGTGATGTTGTGTCGTTTTCCTGATGTTGGTCGTCGGCCGGCGCTTGTTTCCCTGGTTACTTCGGCAAGACACGCGCACGTACTCGGCGAGCATCTCGCAAAAGGCCGTGGCGTAGCGCGGCAGCGGGCGCCGCTTGTCCCACAAGATAGTCAAGGGCTCGCGCAGCGGCTTGCCGCGATACGTCACGCCGACAATTCGCAGCACATAGCGATGAGTCCGCAGAGCCGACGGAATGATCGCCACGCCGTGCCCGGCTTCGGCCAGCGCGAGCAGGGTGTGCGGCGCGCGGCTTTCGAGCAGGATGTTCGGCTCGAGCCCGGCGAGGCGGCAGGCGGCGTCGAAGGCCCGGCGAAACGCGAACCCGCCATCCAGCAGCAGCAACGGATGAGGCGCGAGGCGGCCGACCTCGATTGCGCCGCGGTTGCCAAGCGTCAGCGATGGATGGCACGCGGCGAGCAACTCGACCGGTTCCAGCGGGTGGCTCGCGAAGCGCCGGTCGTCCGGCTGAACCGCGTGAACCAGATTCTGACCAAGGTGAATCTCGCCGCGTTCCAGCATTGCCAGAATCTCGAGACCAGTGCCCTCGCTCACCTTCACCTGCACGTTGGGATAACGTTGCGCGTAGCGGTGCAGGAACTGCGAAAACACACTTTCGATGTGTTGCGGAGAGGCGGCCACTTTCAGCACGCCGGTGTCGCCGCGCCGGAGCAGCTGCGCCCGCTCGCCGACTGCGCTGGCGTAGTTCAACAGACCACGGCAGTCGCTGAGCAACTGCTCGCCTTCGCCGGTCAGGAGGAGGCGACGCCCGACACGATCGAAGAGCTTGAAACCGAGCTCCTGCTCGAGATCGCTGATTTGCCGGGACAGAGCCGGCTGGGCAATGCGCAGGCGCAGCGCCGCCTTGGAGACGGTGCCCAGCTCGGCCACGGTGACGAAGGTTCGCGCGTGCCGCAGGTCCATGCGACTCCTTATGCCCGATCGGCATCAATAGCCAGAACTATTATGTATTGGACGGCGAGTCTCGGGCGTACCACCATTGCGACGTGACTCGGGCCCTTGTGCAGAGGCACGCGCACGAAGGAGAACGTCATGAAACCGATCTACCTGATGCTATTGCCTGTAGTCGGCCTTGCTCTGTCCACTGTGGACGTTGGGGCACAGACCTGGCCGACGAAACCGTTGCGGGCGATCGTGCCCGTCGGAGCGGGCAGCACCACCGACATTGTCCCGCGCGTGGTGCTCGAGCAGCTCTCGTCGCAACTCGGCCAGAGCATCATCGTGGAGAACCGTGCCGGCGCCGGGGGGACGATCGGGTCCGCCTTCGTCGCCAAGGCGGATCCCGATGGCTACACGATGCTCGTCCACGGGTCCGCGCACACGATCGCGCCGTCGCTTTATTCGAATCTGAGCTACCATCCGGCGCGTGATTTCGCGGCCGTTATCCCGGTCGGCATTTCGCCGAACGTGCTGGTCGTTCCGCCCGCGAGGGGCTGCAAGACCGTCGGCGACCTCGTCGCCGCAGCCAAGGCGAAGCCGGGTGCTTTGAACTTCTCGTCGGTCGGTGTCGGGTCCGCAACCCATCTGAGCGCAGAACGGTTCCGCTTCAGCGCGGGTGTGGAGGCCGTGCATGTTCCGTTTAAGGGCGGCGCGGAAGCGATGACCGAAGTGATGGCCGGACGGATCGACTTCTTCTTCGGGCCGATCGGGCTGGTCCTGCCGCATATTCGGGACGGCAAGCTCACTGCGCTCGTGGTGAATGGCGCACGACGCGCCGCTGCGCTGCCGGACGTGCCGACCACGCTCGAAGCAGGTTTCGCAGATGCGGAGTATCCGATCTGGTTCGGTCTCTTCCTACCGGCGAAGACGCCGCGCGACGTCGTCGACAAGCTTCACCGAGAGACGCCAAGGCGCTGCAAACGCCCAAGGTGCGAGACAAGCTCGCCGCCCTGGGCGTCGACCCGATGGTCATGACACCGAGCGAGTTCGATGCGTATGTCGAAAAGGAAATCGCCGTCAACGCAGCACTGGTCAAAGCGGCTGGCATCAAACCGGAGTGACAACGCTTGCATAACTGAGACCGGTCGCCAGCGACTGCTAGTGGCCGATTTCTACCGGTGAAGAACGCGCTGCTACTCGTTCAAGGCTGGGCCACAAGACTTCAATCTGCTTTCGCACCGGACGCCCTGACGATCGGCACCCAGCGCGTCAGATCGTCGGCAATCAGCTTGGTAAACGCTGCCGGTGTGAGCGGCGGCGATAAATCAAAGCCCTGTGGTGAGAGTCGTTCCTTTGCTTCAGCGCTGGTAAAGATCTTGTTCAGTTCCGCGTTCAGGCGGTTGACGACTTCCGGCGGCGTCCCGGCCGGCGCCACGAACCCAAACCACGTGTTGACTTCGTAGCCCTTGACGCCTTGCTCGTCCAGCGTCGGCACATTCGGCAATAGCGGCGAACGCGCGAGGCTGGTAACGCCTAGCGCCTTGACCTTTCCGTCCTTGATCTGACTGATGACTGTCGGCGTATTGAAAAAACCCATCGTCACTTCGCTCGTCATCACGGCCAGAACGCCTTGCGGAGCACCCTTATATGGCACGTGCACGAGATCGGTGCCGGTAACACGCCCGAACAGAACGCCGGATAGGTGATGGCTGGTGCCGCTGCCACCCGACGAGAACGTCGATTCGCCCGGTCTTGCCTTGGCCACCGCGATCACGTCAGCCGGCACCGCTGCCTTGTTCGTCGGATGCACGATCATCACATTCGATACGCCGCCGAGCAGCGCGATCGGTGCGAAGTCCTTGGTCGAGTCATAACCCGGCTTGGCGTAGATGCCTTGATTGAATACGAGCGTGCCCTGCGACGCAAAGCCGATCGTGTAGCCATCGGGCGCAGAACGCGCTAGCTCGGCCATCGCGATCGTGCCGCCCGCTCCGGCCTTATTCTCGACGACGACCGATTGTCCGAGCGCCTTGCTCAATTCCTGCGCTGTAAAGCGCGAAGCGATATCGGCCGTGCTTCCGGGCGCCAGCGGCACGATCAGCCGGATCGGCTTCGACGGATACGCCTGCGCGATTGCAAAGCTCGTCGCCGACGCGAAGGCGATCGCGATTGCAGCATGAAACAAGAGACGCAATTTGTTTGACATGGCGGTCCTGCGAAGCTCGTCGTAAGTCACCTAGGGGCCACAACACTAGCTACCGCTAATCCGCGCGCCTGAAGAATCCTAAACATCTCGGCATGTCCACGCGGAGAGAAGTGCATTGAATCGAACGAGAGAAAGTAGTCCTTAGGCTGCTTGCTGGCCAGAGCCAGGAATTCGGGAGAAGTGTCGACGAAGCTTATTTCCTTGGCTTCGAGGTATTCGCGGATGACCCGCTGAGGTAGAACGATATCCGCTGGATCCGAAGCCGGACGGGAATGCCTGAGTTGGTACTCGTACGGCGCCAGGACAACCGTGAATTCGATGTTTCGCTTCTCGAGCAGAGCCGAGACTGCTTCTAGCGGCCGTAATCGCTTCTCTACAGAGTCCTTGTCGAGATAGTTCCGGTAGTCGCCAAAAAAATTTCGCCTGGAAGGGTCCGTCAGAATTCCCTTCATGAGCAAATACAGTTTGGACTTGTCCCTCAAAAACTCGTTGAAAGACGCGACCACGTCAATGGTCCGCAGTTTTTCGACCACGTTCTCGGCACCGTCTTGGGCCGGCGGAATTGCATTGACGGCAGGAGAAGAGTCGGCCGGTGCGGATGCAGACGCAGGCGGCGAGGCGGCAGGCGCGGATGCAGGCAGGCGGCGAGGCGGGCGGCGTCGGACGCGGCCGCAGTCTTCACGATAACCTTCTCGAGCTCCGCGGCGCTCGCAGTAGAGATGTCATTCAGACAAAGAAAAAGAAGGACTTTCGACGGGCTTGTCTTCTCCAGCACCGCGGCCAGGACGTTCGGATAGTCTGGCGTGGCGTGGCCGATAACGGCCGCGTTGTACACCCTCAACCTCGGGTTTTGCAGCCGCAAGAGACCCGGAAAGGTTTCTGACTCCCCGACACCCGGGCCGAATGGCACAGAATCACCGAGGATCAGAATACTGCCCTCGAACTCCTGCGGGTATCGATAGTCGCGCCCCGGGACGCGAAAGCCGTTCGCGTCCGTAAAAACCTCCGTGCCGAACGCTACGGCGGAAATTTCCGGCGTGTTTCCTATGGAAGTCCCGAATCGATTGGGCGAGAAGAGGTTGGCACTGATTCCATTGAAATTTACGTCCGAAGTGCCGCGGACGACCAGTTCTGCGGCAGCCAATAGGGCGATGGCAAGAACGCAGCCGACGAGAACCGAGGCCGAGGCGAGGGCGAAGGATCTGCGACGACCCAATGTGAGCGATAGAGCCATAGGTAAATCGATCAGCGGATCTGCCTGGTACACCTTTCGAATGGCCATGTTACCGACTGGCCCTGCGCGTTTACGTTGCAGCGATCGATCCGTCACCTGCACGCCTCCGGCCATGCGTGTAACGCTTGCGAGCAGTCAGCGCAACGACTGCGCACGAACCAATCGTATTGCCCAGCATCATTACCGCCAGCAGTGGGTCGTTCACGACCATATCGCAATACACGGTCGTCACGCCGTGGCTAAACGTCCAGAAGATCCAGGTCGAAAGGGAAATCGCATAGGCGCCCAGGGGGTCGCGTGCAACCGCCAGCAACTGCGGCACATAGAACAGGAGGCGCACCACGTTGCAAACCGCGTACATCGCAGTGATCGAGTGCAAGATCAACTCCTGCGTCACGGCGAGCTCCTACACGGTTCCCTGTCGGCGTCTCCTGACAGCGTCCGGCCTGCGGGCCGGACGCAAGTCGCATCACTTGTAGCTGTAGCCCGAGCTGTAGCTGGTATCCGGCGCCACGGATGATTTCTTCGACTCGCCGCGGATGACGTGCCATACGCCGCCCTGGTTGTCGCCGTTGACATCACCCGCCTTCGCGTCGCCCGCGAAGAAGTACAGCGGCTTGCCCTGGAAGGCCCACTGCGAGGCGCCGTCATCGCGCTTGATGATGCTGAAGTCGCCGCCGGCCAGCGCCGGATTGGCGACCGTGAACGGCGGCCATGCCGTCGCGCAACCGCCGTTGCAGTTGCTCTTGCCTGCTGCATCTTTGTCGAACGTATACAGCGTCTTGCCTTCCTTGCTGGCCATTACGCCGTTGGAGATTTGCGTTGGATTGGCGTGCACCGCCAGGGTAACGACCGCGATCGCGGCAAACATCATTGCGTGTTTCATTCGTAATTCCTCTGCGTAGTTGCTGACGCCACGTCGGCATCCGGCGATAGATACGCAGCGGATCACGGATCGGATGCAGCCCACCGGGAAAATTCTGAAGCTATCTAGGGAAGTCAGATCCGGCACGCGGCAAGCCACGGCCGCTACCAGAGCTTGACGCAGTGTCCTGTCAGCACGAATTCGCTCGGCGTTGCACCGGGCTTGACCGGCGCATCTTCGAACGACACCGCGAGCCGTGTCACGTTGGCGAGCAGCTTCTCCGATGTCGCACTCATTTCGAATGAGCTGTTACCCGGCGGTTTTGTCGGAATGGCCACTCCGATTGCAAATGGCGCACCTTCTTTCGGCAACGCCCACACCTGCGCTACTTTGCCGGCGGGAACCGCGACCGGACGCAGCGACTTGACGGTAACGCGCGTGCCATGCCGAGTTGAGCTGATCAGCAACGTCGGTAACCCTTCGCGGTCGAGCAACAGACCGACGTAGCTTTGCGGCAGCGCCTGCTCGCTCTGCGCAAGTCCATCGAGCGACACGAAGGCTCCGGGCATCAGCTGCACAAGCCCGAACGTCAGGGCGGCACCGAACGCGAAACCGAGCGCCGGCTTCCATAGACTGGACCACCACGAGTGCCGCGCCCGACGCCCCGCCGCGGTTG
Source organism: uncultured beta proteobacterium (assembly GCA_963824935.1). GTDB lineage: Bacteria > Pseudomonadota > Gammaproteobacteria > Burkholderiales > Burkholderiaceae_F > JACCZX01. Next base: position 29,804 of record CAWGRF010000008.1, read on the forward strand.
ATGCTATGCGCGCTTCGGTGGCAGCCCAGACTCGCGGCGGCGGCACGACAGGCGGTACCGCGCTGGCAAGCGGTGCGAGACGCTGCTCCCACTCTTGTATCGCGGCACGTGCGGCCGGTGAATCGAGCAGCAGCTTTTCAAAACGTCGCCGCGCAGCGCCGTGCAGCGTGCCGAGCACATACTCGGACGCCAGACGATCGAGCAGATCGGCGCGGTTGTAGTTCACTAACTGTTCTCCATGCACTTCTTCAATCGTTCGAGCCCACGCCGTACCCACGCTTTGACGCTACCGAGCGGAGCCCGCATATGCGCTGCAACTTCCGAATGCGACATGCCCTGGTAGTACGCGAGCGCAAGGCATTGCCGATGCGATGCATCGAGCGCCTCCATGCAGCCGCGAATCGCCAGTGCGTCGGTCGCCTCAGTCAACAATTGCAGAGGACTCGGTCGCTCATCCTCGACGTCGATTTCTTCGCCCGCCGCGTTCGCCGGCATTCCGGTTTCATAACGCACCGCCGCGCTGCGCACCACGTCGAGCGCCTTGTTGCGAACGATCGAAATCAGCCATGTCATCGGCTGGCCGCTTGCAGCGTGATAACCGCCCGCGTGATGCCAGACACTCACAAACGCCTCCTGCAAGACATCTTCGGCCGCATCGCGTCGGTTCAATATACGAAGCGCGACGCCAAACAGATGCGCGCTGGTCGCCTGATAGACGCGCGCAAATGCGGCGCGGTCGCCCAGGGCGACCCGGGAAAGGTCCTGTTGCAGAGCGGTTGATTCAGCCATCCCCGTTTGGCCAAACGGTCTGGGGCGGGAAGTCTAACGGCGCACGCAAGGCCGCTGACGACATAAGGTCATAGCACCGATAAACTCGGCCAGCCGCAGTGGGAGTCACGATGGCCGCGCAGTCGAACAACTCCGCAATGAAAGTAAGACACTTTCGGCAGATACTGCTGTGGCCGCTGCAGCTGATGCCGATCCGGCCTGGCGTGCAGATCCAGGAACACTGGGAGGTGCTCGAGCGCGAAACGGCGGATAACCCGTGGCGCGAGTTGCTCGACGAATTCACGCCGGAAGGCGGGCAGTTCCAGCTGCGGCACTACAGCGAGTTCGTCACGTTCCTGCCCTATGTGCAGCGGTTCCTGTACGGCGAGAGCCGTGCCGACAAAACGATCACGAGCAAGGACAAGGACAAAGAACCCGGCAGCTCGCCGATGCGCGTTTTTCGTCGACACGACATTTCAGCGGCGCGCGTGATCACGCAAGCGGGCACCGAACCGATCGTGTTGTCGATCGCTCACATAGATCTGTACTTCTTCTACGACATCGACGTCGTACTACTGAACGTCGAGGTCTATTGCGACGAGCTGATGCTGCCCCAGGCGCAGGAGCTGCTGTATCGATTCGGCCGCGCTTATCCGGCGGGCTGGGACGAAGATGGCGGCCTGCATTGCCTGCACAGTCTGGAATGGCTTGCGGCGGACGGTACCGTGCTGGCCGCGTCCGACTCGGGCGACCGCGACAAGTTCTTATCGTTTGTTGCGCAGCACCGGGCGCCGCGTATCAGCTCGCATTGGTCGTTCCTGCTGAAGCCGCTCGTGCTCGATCATGCCGATCAACACGCCGCGATTCGCTATCGACAAATCGAGTTCTACCGAATGCCGGTGATGGGACTGCTCGCGGTCAACGAGCCGCGCGAGCTATCTCGCAACGACTTCATTCGCCTCGGCCTGGTGCTTGGCGCGAGCAGCGCCGAAGCACTGCCCTATGCCGAGAGTCACGTCGCTGATTTTGAGCAGCGCTACTGCTACGACCGCTTCTGGTGCGACGTCGGGCCCTCGCCGAACACGCGCTATCTGGCCAGCGGCCAGGCGCTGATCGTCGTCGGCGACGCGCAGTCGAAGTATTTCCTGCATTCAGAAAGTGGCGTGCTCGCGCAATTCCGGCATCAGCACTTTCTGCTGTTTCTGATTGCGCACTTTCAGCGTGCCGCGCTGCTGATGTTTGCCGATCGTTTGGCCGAAGCGCTGAAACAACTCACGTTAGGCGAAGCTGAATCGGTGAAGCGCTTCAAGCGCGCGGTTCGACAGAACTTCGAGATTTTCTTGCGCTTCACGCATCGCTACTGGTTTCACGAGGTGTCGGAGCAGGCACAGGCAAGCTCGCTGTTCGAGCTGACGACCAAGCATCTGAAGCTTGACGCGTTGTACGACGACGTCAGGGATCGCATGAACAGCATGGATCGGTATCTGGACACCGACAGCACGCGCCGCCATATGAATACCGTGCTGCGCCTGACAGTGGTGACGGTGTTCGGGCTAATTGGGACTGTGACGACCGGCTTTATCGGCATGAACCTGATTGGTCTGACCGAAATTCCATTGATCGAGAAAATCATCTTCTTCGTCGTCATATTCGTGCCGACCGCGTTTCTGACTTTCTACACGATCGTCAAATCGCGACGGCTGTCGGACTTTCTCGATGTGCTGTCCGATGAAAGGGTTTCGGCGCGCGAGAAATTCGTGGCGTTGCTCGGCGTCTGGCGCAAGAAGAGGATGGTCGAGGACTAGGCGAGCGAGCCGCAAGGCGTGGGTAATGCGATCGCGTCCAAAATGGTTCACGGTTCATCGCTGGCTCGGGATCGGCCTTGGCATATGGTTCGCACTGGTCGGCGCAAGCGGGGCGATCCTGGTGTTCGAGGATCCGATCGATGCGTGGCTTAACCCGCGCCTATTGAAGACTGTCTCGCGCGGCCCAGTATTGAGCGCGCAAACGATCGTCGAACGTGCTGAAGCGCAGTTCCCGCTCGGCCTTGTAGAAAAGATTCGCTTTCCGATCGCCGAAGGTGAGGTGTATCGGCTGACGTTGCGCATGAAGCCGCGCAGAGTGGGCGCCGCGCGAGCCGAGGCGATGTTCGATCCGGTGAGCGGCGCGTATCTGGGCACGCGCTCCCTCGAAACGCTCGGGGTGGCGCCACCTGATCTGTTGCGCACGCTGTACGAATTTCATCGCAATGTGTTGCTCGGCAATGCCGGCTCCAACGTCGTCGGTATCGCAGGCATCTTGCTGTTGACCTCGGCGGTGACTGGTTTTGTGCTGGCTGCGCCGCGTACACGCAATGCGCTCAAGCGCATCGTCTGGATCAACCCGCGCACGTCGGCGACTCGTATCGCGTTTGACGTTCACCGCTCGACCGGCATCGTGTTCGCCATCACGCTGCTGCTGGCAACGCTGACCGGCGCCACGCTGGTCTACGTAAATTACGTGCGGGATCTTGTAAGCGTGTTCTCGAAGGTCGCGCCGTTTCCGACAATTCCGTGGGAGCCGCAGGATGCACACGAGCCACTGCAACTGGATCGCCTGATAGCGAACGTCCGCGCCCGCTTTCCCGAACACACGCTGCTCGAAATCCACGGCTCGCCGCGCCAGACGGCCGGGCATCTTTACTACCTGAAGCGGCCGGGCGACGTGCATCGTCTCGGCGATACGCTGGCATGGATCAATCCGTTGAGCGGCGAAATCATGATCGAGCGCAGCCCGCGCACGCGCACCGCGGGTGAAGGCTTCATGCACTGGCTGTTTCCACTGCACAGCGGCACCGCGTTCGGCACGGTGGGGCAAGTTGTGATGTCAGCCACCGGCGCCGTGCCGTTGCTGATGGTCTTGACCGGTCTATGGGTGTGGCTGCGCAAGCGGCGCGGCGAGCGTATCGCGCGCGAGCGGCAACTTGCCCGCTTGGGGGCCGTTCGACCCACGACCGCTACTTCGCGTTGAGCCGAGATTCAAGTTCAGCGATACGGTCGAGCAGCGGCTGGCGAGCTTCGTCGATCCGTTCTTGCGTAAAGCGCTGCGTGATGTGCTGGGGACAGTTCCAGTCGAACGCGACGACATCGATTAACGCGACACGCTCGACCCGCGCACGATAGCCCGGCAGATCGACTTGACGCACAAGCGCAGGGTCAGCTTCGGCAACGTCGATGAAGCGCACGTGGCCGAGCAGTTTCAGGCGCTGCCGAAGCTCATAGTCCATCACGATGATCGACACGCGATCGTTGCGCGAAACGTTGCCGGCGCTGACGTACTGCCGGTTGCCGCGGAAATCCGCAAACGCGAGTTGCGTCGGCGACAGCACTTTGAAAAATCCGGGTGGACCGCCACGGTGCTGCACATACGGCCAGCCGGTTTCACTGATCGTAGCCATGTAGAAGCTGTCAGCGGCGGCGATGAAGTCGGCTTCAGTTGGCCCCAACAAGCCGTCGAGACCGTCGGCAGACTGCAGGCGGGCGTATGAGGCACGCGAGCCGTAGCGCTGCTGCAGTTGCTGCACTGCTGGCGTGAACGCAATGTTGGCAAAGCTACGGCTCATTTCGAACGTCCATTGGCGCGGTTCTATGCGACCGCATGTTCTTCAACGTTGAACAAGGCGACCTTCGGGAAATCGATATCTACGCGCGTGGCCTTGTTCAGAATATTGGTGTAGATATTCAGGGCCACTGTGCCGATGATCTCGACGATCTCGCCATCGGTCAGCCCGGCGGCGCGCGCAGCGTCGAACTCAGCAGCCGTGACATCGCCAACGTTGTCGTTCAGTACCTTCGCGAACGCAACGGCAGCCGCGGCCTTCGCGTCCCCCGACGTGCCGCGCCGATTCAACTGAATTTCGTCATTGGTTAAACCGGCGTGCCGGCCGATCGCGGTGTGCGCGGACACGCAGTATTGGCAGGCGTTGCTTTCGGCAACGGCCAGCGCGATCCGCTCTTGCGTCGCCTTGTCGATCGAGAAGCCGCCGGCAGCGCCGTACAGGCCCAGGAAGCCCTCGAGCGCTTTTGGCGAATTGGCGAGTACGCGGAGGAAGTTGGGTGTGATGCCGAGCTGCGCCTGCACGGCGTCTAGCAATGGCTTGGCGGCGCCGGTGGCGGTTTTCGGATCGACAGCATCAATGCGGGGCATGCGAGTTCCTTTCAACAGAGAGTCTTCACTTGTCGTGCATCAACCGAGCACAGGTCGAAGCATGGCTGCCGAGGGCGGATCAATAAATGGGCCAAAAGTTATTAGATTGCTGCGTTTTTCGCAGTAATATCGGCGCATGGACAAGCTGCGCGCGATGGCGACCTTCGTTCGCATCGTCGATGGCGGCAGCCTGACCGCGGCGGCCGATTCGCTGCGCACATCGCTGCCATCGGTGGTGCGTTCGTTGGCCGCTCTGGAAGCCGCGCTCGACGTCCGGCTGTTGAATCGCACAACCCGCCGCATCGCCCTCACCGACGAAGGCCGCGAGTATTACGAGCGCAGCAAGCGAGTACTGGCGGACGTCGACGATGCCGAAACTGCAATGAGCGCTCGCCGCAAGGCACCGCGCGGTCGACTACGCGTGACAGCGCCGGTCATGTTCGGACGCATGCATGTGGCACCGTTGCTGACCGACTTCGTACTGAAGTACCCCGCGCTGCAGATTGAAGTCCTGCTTGTCGACCGGGTAGTTGATCTGGTCGAAGAGGGCATCGATGTCGGCGTACGTATCGGGCACCTGCCCGACTCATCGCTGGTTGCACTCCCAGTCGGGCAAACGCGTCGCTTGACGTGTGCCAGCCCCGCCTATCTAAAGCGCGTCGGTACTCCTCGCTCGCTTGCCGACGTTGCAGCCCACCGCTGTGTCAGCTCTACCGGCCTTGCGCAGGGAAACGGATGGACCTTCTCTGCACACGCCAAGCCCATCTACGTAGCAGTCAACAACGCGTTGATCTCGAATCAAATCGATGCTGCGCTGGATGCGTGCCTGCGCGGCGTGGGACTGGGCCAGTTTCTGTGCTACCAGGTACGCGCCGCGCTTACCGGCGGCAAACTCAGGCGCGTGTTGCGCGAGCATGAACCCGCGCCGTTGCCGATTCACGTGATCTATCCGCACACGCGCCTGTTGTCGTCGAACGTACGTGCGTTTGTGGACTGGACCGTGCCGAAGCTGCGAGCGGCAAAGCTGGGCGCGAGCTAGCCTGTTCACCTAAACGCCACTGGTCGCGGGCGGCGCTGGGTCGAAACTTTCCGACAGCGACTCATCGTCGATGTGTGGCAACACGCGAGTGCTGCGGATCACCGGCTGCCGCCATGCAACCGCTGCAAGCACGAGCGCAGTAACGCCGGCGAAGATCAACGCCGAACGCAACCCGAAATGTTCACCCAGCCAGCCGCCCAGCAATGCGCCTGGGCCCGCCGGCAACAGGATCAGCCAACGCATCGTGCTGGTCATCCGGCCAAGCAGCGGCGCTGGCGTAACTGCCTGGCGCAGCGCCAAAAACGTGATGAAGATCAGCACTGCGCCAACCCCGAACGTCATCAGCATGGCTGCAAACAACGCGACACCGAAGGTCGATGCCGGCGCGATCGCGCCGACCAGCCATCCGATGCCACACACCGCCACGCCGAACACCAACGTTGGACCCGGACCGAGGCGGCGCGAAATACGATTGCCGACCGTGCTGGCGGCAATCGTGCCGACGCCGAGTCCGACGAAGCACAATCCCACCGCACCTTCCGACAAGTGAAGCGTGCGTGTCGCAAACAAGATCTGCACGACCAACGCCGCGTGATAGCACATCTGCCAGCCGCCGACGATGCACGCCATCGTTACCAACAGCCGATGGCGTGCGACGAAGACAAGGCCGGTGCGCATTGCCGGCCAAAAACGCGCCGCGGCGAGCTGCGCGCCTTCCTGCACCTTGATGCCGCGCAAGATCAGCGTCGAGATAGCAAGCAGCACCGCATCGGCCAACAACGCCATCGGCGCGCCCACCAGTTTGATCAATGCACCGGCCGCGCCCGGACCGGCGACTTCCGCCGACGATGACGCGAGCGCATTCTTCGCGTGCGCTTCGACCAGCCGTTCGCGCGCAACAACCTGCGTCAGCACGATTTGCGCTGCACTGCCGGCGATCGTGTAGACGGTGCCGATCGCGAAGCCGACGATGTACAGCCAGGTCATCGAAAGCCAGCCCAGCCACCACGCAAGCGGCACGCTTGCGACGATCAACGCCAGCAGCGACTCGCCGAAGATGTACACGGGCAGCTTGCGCACACGATCGAGCCAGACGCCCGACGGCAGCGAGAACAATACGAATGGAATGACCTCCATCGCCGTCAACAGTCCCATCTGCGTCGGTGTCGCATGCAGCAACACGGCCGCGGTCAGCGGCAACGCGAGCATCGTGACCTGTCCGCCAAACGAGCTGATCAGGATCGACGTCCACAAGCGGCGATAGATGGTGTCGCGCAGCAGATCATCGGGCGCGAGCCGAAGCTGTGAGATTGCTCGCGCAAAATAACGCCGCAGCGACGGCGCAGCGGAAATGGAACTCATTACGAACGTATGTGATGTTGCAGCCGGACGAAGCTTAGCCAGTCTCGCGTAGTGACTTAGGGGACTCGCCGCCGCTTGATGAAGGCTCAGGCACTGAGCTGGTATTCCTGCGCGTTTGACGATAGGCCGCCCACCAGGCAACCGCATCGGGCTGCGTCCAAGCGAGTCGGCTGGACAAGCGGTCCAATGCCTCGACGACCGCCTGCGCTGTTTGCGGGCGCAACGCTCGATCCTTTTCGAGGCAGGCTGCGATCAGCGCATCAAGCGCGTCAGGAACCGACGCATTGATGGCAGACACCCTGGGTGCCGGAGCATGCAAAACCTGGTTGCTGATCGCCAGACTGTCATCGCCGTCAAAAATCGGCTTACCTGTCAGCAAGAAATAACCGACCGCGCCCAGCGCATAGATATCAGCGCGCACATCGACGTCCGCAGGATTCAGCAAACGCTCGGGCGCCATGTAGCGTGGCGTTCCGAGGATATTGAGCTGTTTGGTGACATCGCGCGTCTCAGCGCGTTCGAGATTCTTTACCAGTCCGAAGTCGAGCAGCTTGACGACGTCATCCTCGCCGCGGCGGCAGAGCATCACGTTTTCCGGCTTCACATCGCGGTGAACCAGCCCGCGCAAGTGCGCTTCGCGCAGCGCTGCGGCGACCTGACGCAGGATATGAATCGTGCGTCCGGGCGGCACCGGCCCCGAGTGCGCCACCAGCTCGGCCAGCGTGACGCCGTCCAGATACTCCATCACGTAGTACGGCTGCCCTTCGCGCGTACGGCCGAAGTCATAGATCGCAACGGTGTTCGGGTGCAACAGTTGGCTGGCAAGCTGCACTTCGCGCTCGAACCGATGTATGAATTCGTCGGTCGCAACGTGCTTCTTAAGTATCTTGATCGCGGTCGGGCGCTTCAGCAGTGCGTGACGCGCGAGATAAATCGTGGCCATTCCGCCGTCACTCACTTCGCGCTCGAGCGTGTAGGCACCCAGCCTCTGCAGCCGTCCGGATTGCCGCTGCAACCGCCACAGCGTGAAAGCCGCCAACAGCGCGGCCACCAGCGTAAGCACCGTCAGGCCGCCGATCACTGCGAAGCTGATCGATAAGAACCGCAGCGTGGCAAACGCTTCGGTCGTCGATATCTCTGCGATGACGCCAAAGTCGTAGGCCGGCAGCCAGCGCCACACACCGATGACCTCGTCGCCCCGATAGCCGCGATATATCTCGGGCACGTTGCCGCGGCGCTCGGCTTCTGTCGTCTTTGTGCGTGCTGCGATCGCCAGTGCGGCGGCGCGCGTCAGCGGGCGCGCCGCGGGTTCGAGCGCCGGCACGTATCCGGGTTCGAGCTTGCCGCCCGGATCGCGAACCGGGACCAAGAATGCACCGCTCGATGCGCCGGCCGGGAGCACTCCAACCGCCGCGAGTTGATCGGCAAAACGGGTCGACGTCAGCATCAGACCGTCGTCCGAGAACGCGTAGGCCTCTGCAGTCTCGCCTGGACGCGCCGCCGAAAAAATCGTCTCGAGCTCGCGATCGGTTTCGACCCCCATCGCGAGGGCGGCGAACGGCGGCTCTTTACCGGTGCGTATCGGCGCCAGAAACCACGCCACCGGACGAGCTTCACCGGACGCGCCACGTACCGAGAGCTCCGTCTCAGGATACGGACGAACGAATTGCGGCGTGCCGTCAATCGCGAGATCAAGCCGCTGACGAAACGCGCCGGATCGCAGTCGCTGTCCGCACCGCGCCGGGTCCTTCGATGACAGCACCAGTCCGCTGCGATCGACGATGCGGAACGCCACCACGCCCTTGCTCGCGAGTGACGACTGGATGCGCTGGCCGAGCTCTTCAGCGTCCGCAGTACACCGTTGGGGCGCGGCACGTTCGCGCGCCTCCGCCGCGAGGCGCGCGGCGCGGGCCACAACGTCGGGGTCCTTGGCTACGCGCGCAGCTTCGGTCACGTGCTCCCCGACCCAGACATCGAGTCCCTTGACGACGGTTCCCAACAGAGCCTCGAGACTTACCGCGCGCGTCTGGGCGAGTGAATCGCGTATGCCGTGATACGCCCAATAGCCGAGCCCGATCAGCAACGCGCCCAGCAGCAGCGTCGCGGCGTTGCGCCAGGTCTCGGTCTCGATCAGATCCGCGAGAATGTTCGGGATCGAATTTGCAGGCGCTTCAGGATCACCGGCACCGATGTCGAGGATCGGAACGCGTGGCTGTCCGGAGGTTGTACTGGACTCGCTTTTCACGTCGGGTTCGTTGCCGGTGTGACGGTGCCGTGGCAACGAAGCTAGCGAGTCTTGTGCAGCATTGACGTCTAACTCACTGCCATCTCGGCCTGCTCGATCGCGTCCAACAGAACTTCGGATGGCTGTGCGCCGGACACAGCGAGCCGCTGATTGAAAACGAAAAACGGAACACCGCTGACGCCGAGATCGCGTGCGCGTTGCTCTTCGGCTTCGACCGCCGCGCGCCCCGCATCGGACGCGAGCCAAGCGCGTGCGGCCGCGCTGTCGAAGCCTGCTTCACCCGCCAGCGTTGCGAGCGCGTCCGTGTCGCCGATGTCGATGCCTTCGATGAAATAGGCACGGAACAAGCGCTCGACCAGCGTGTCGGCAGACACCGGATCTAGATCCTGCGCCCAGGCAAGCAATCGATGCGCATCGAAGGTGTTCGGCTGGCGCCGGATACGCTCGAAGTCGAAAGCAATCCCGACCTCCCGCCCGGCTGCTTCGATCCTGGCAGAGATCTGCCTGGTGCGATCGAGCCCGCCAAACTTTCGCTCGAGGTAGCTGCGACGGTCGACCCCACCGGCTGGAATATCAGGATTCAGCTGGAACGCAAGCCAACGTATGGTCGCCGCGGCGTGCCCATCACGCTGCGCAAGCGCGGCTTCGAGCCGGCGCTTGCCGATGTAACACCATGGGCATACGACATCGGAAACGATGTCGATCGACAGTGATGGGTTCGCGCTGGTCATGGATACAAACGCATCGTATACGCTAACAAGTAACGAGCGACTCGCGTTCTGATACCTCATTTTGCCCAAACCTAAGCAACCCTGCGTCATCTGCGTCGGCGGCTCGGCGACGATCGATCACATCTTTCTGGTCGATGAAGTGAAGTTGCCGTCGGCAAAGGTTGCGGCCAACGATTTCGTCGAAACCGGCGGCGGCATGGGTGCCAATGCGGCGGTCGCCGTGCAGCGGCTCGGCGGCAAAGCCGTGTACTGGGGCCGCGTTGGCGACGACGAAACCGGCGAGCAGGTGATCGCGCTGTTCGAGCACGAAGGCATCGACGTGTCGGGACTGCGCCGGCTCAGCGGCTATCGAACCAAGATCGCGACGATCCTGATCGACGCACGTGGCGAGCGACTCGTCGTGTCTTCGCAGCCGCAGGGTTATCCGTCGGACGCAACGTGGCTTCCGATCGAGCGTGTGGCCGAGTGCGATGCGGTGCTCGCCGATACGCGCTGGCCGGCGGGCGCGCAGCGCCTGTTCGATGCCGCTGCAACCCACGGAAAACCAAGCGTGTTCGACGGCGATGCCGGTGATCCGCATCAGGTTCGCGCCACCGCTCGATTGGCAACGCATTCGTTCTTTTCGCAGACGATGCTCGCGAGCTTCGAATTGGGCGAGCCGCTGCATGCGCTGCCGCAGCTGTTCGGTGGCCGCAATGTCGCTTGCGGCGTCACGCTCGGCGCCGCCGGCGTGATGTGGTTCGATGGTGATCGCATGCATAGCGCCCCATCGCCCCGCGTCAACGCAGTCGATACGCTGGCGGCGGGTGATACGTGGCACGGCGCGTTCGCGCTTGCGCTCGCGGAGCGCAAAGACCTGCCATCGGCGATCGAGTTCGCAAGCGCAGTCGCCGCATTGAAGTGCGCACGGTTCGGTGGACGCGCAGGAATACCGAAGCGCGATGAGTTCGAGCGCTGGAGGGCAGGCCTCAGCGTGCATCGCTAGGGCGTTCTAGCGTCTCCGGTAGTGAGCACTAGTTTTCGTTTGCTGTTGCGCCTGTTACGTTAGTCGCGATCGCTCGCAAACCCGTATCTGATATCACGTGCAAGATTGATCGTCCCGCCTACAATCCTGAAGCCGCTTTAAGGACTGCAAGGAGACATCATGAGAAACATCGCACGCGCACTGGTCGCCGCAGCGGCGATCGGCTTAGCCGTCGGCGCGCAAGCGCAGGACAAGGTCACGCTGTCGATCGCAACCGGTCCGACCACCGGGGTTTACTACCCCATGGGTGGCGGCATCGCGAATATTCTGTCGAAGTACGTGCCTGGCTACGCGGCAAACGCCGAGTCAACCGCAGGCTCGGTTGCAAATCTGCAGCTGATGAGTCAGAAAAAATCAGACCTCGCGCTGTCGATGGCCGATGCCGCGTGGGATGGCTACAAAGGGCAGGGCAAGTTTGCGGCCGGCGCGGTGCCGATACGCACGCTTGATGATCGCTTATCCCAACCGGATGCACGTCGTGACCGTCGAAGGTACCGGCATTAATAAGTTCGCCGACCTGAAGGGTAAGCGCGTTTCAACCGGCGCGCCGAATAGCGCGACCGAGCTGATGGCTCAACGCCTGCTTGAGGCCATGGGTCTCGATCAAGAGAAAGACATCCGCCGCGAGCGCCTCGACCCCGGCAAGTCATCCGATGCAATCAAGGACAAGAAGCTCGACGCCTACTTCTGGGTGGGCGGGATTCCGACTTCAGCGGTGACCGACCTCGGCGCCACGCCGGCCACCAAGCTCAAGCTGATCGATCACTCGGAAGCGGTCGACAACATGAACAAGAAATACGGGCCGCTTTATATCCGTGACACGATCCCCGCCAAGTCGTATCCGGGGCAAGATCAGCCGAACCAGGTCGCGACCGTACAGAATTTAATCGTCGCGCGCGAGGATATGCCCGACCAAGTCGCCTACAACATCGTCAAAACGATCTTCGACAAACGCGATGAGCTGATCCTGGTGCACAAGGAAGCGCAAAACTTCGATCTGAAGTTTCAGACGAACGACGCGTCGCCGATCCCGTATCACCCCGGCGCGATCAAGTACTTCGCCGAACAGGGGATCAAGCTCAAGTAGGCAGCCGCCCAGCCAACAAAGCGCTTCACAAGCCCCGGCAGTCCGTTCCAAGGCTGGCGGGGCTTCTTCTTTGAGCGGCATTCACGAATAATCGGCCCGTCCACGGGAGAGGGATCATGGCCGAACGCCCAGCGACGGTGACAGTCGACGCGACCGTCACCGACGAACAGCTGCACAAGGCTGAGGAGTTCATCGAGGCCGAGGAAGGAGTTCACCACCGATTCAAGGGGGCGTGGGGGACGTTCTTGTTCGCCGTCGCCGTGGTGATGAGCTTTTATCACCTGTACGCCGCCTACGGGATCGTCACCACCACGACGCTGCGCTACGTGCACGTCGCCTTCGTGCTGTTCCTCGTCTTCCTGTTGTTCCCGGCCACGCGGAAACGGCGCAACCGATTTAGCTGGATCGACTTGATCTGCGCCATCGTCGGCGTAGCAACGACCGTTTATGCGCTGGCCGGTGGCGATGACTTCCTCGACCGCAGCACCGCGCCGAATACGATCGACATGATCCTGGGCGTTGCGCTTACCGTGCTCGTGCTCGAAGCGGCGCGGCGGTCGACCGGCTGGATCATGCCGTTCATCTGCATACTTTTTATCGTGTACGCGATGGCCGGACCGCATCTGCCGCCGCCATGGACCCATCGCGGCTACGACATCGCACGGCTCGTCGGCACGATGTACATGACGCTCGAAGGCATCTTTGGCACGCCGGTCGATGTGTCGTCCTCGCTGATCATCCTGTTCACGATCTATGGTGCGTTCTTGCAGTATTCGAACGCCGGCAAGTTCTTTATCGACTTCTCGCTCGCTGCGTTCGGCCGCAAGGCGACGGGTGCCGGCCGTGCGGTGACCGCGGCTTCATTCCTACTCGGAGGACCGTCCGGATCCGGCGTGGCTACGACCGTCACGCTTGGCACCGTTGCCTATCCGATGCTTGCGAAAGCCGGCTATGAGAAAAATGCTGCCGGCGGGTTGCTTGCCGCGGGCGGGCTGGGCGCGATCCTGTCGCCGCCGGTGCTCGGCGCTGCGGCATTTCTGATCTCCGAGTTTCTGAAGATCTCGTATCTCGACGTCATCCGGATGGCGGTGATTCCGACCTGCCTCTATTACTTCTCGCTGCTGCTGATGGTCGAGATCGACGCGCGCAAACACCACATGCGCCAGGTGAGGATCGAGACCAGCGCAACGGCTTGGCAGCTGACGAAGACGATGGGGTTTCACTTCGTGTCGCTGGTCGCGATCATCGTGTTTCTGCTGCTCGGCTTTTCGCCGATTGCATCGGTATTCTGGGCCACGGTCGTAGCGTTCTTCATCAGCTTTCTGAACCGCGAAAGCGCGCTGCTCGACCTTTCAGTGTTCGTCCGCAGACCTCAGGGCTGGTTGCACGATGTTCTGCGGCACTCGAAGCTCTCGCAGGCGCTCGAAGCGGGCTCGGTCAGCATGCTGAGCGTCGCCGCGACTTGCGCAGCGGCCGGCATCATCGTCGGCGTCGTGACGCTGACGGGGCTGGGTCTGCGCTTTGCCGACATCGTCGTGTCGTACGCAGGCGGCAGCTTGATACTCACGGCGATTTACACCGCGCTAATCGTATGGGTCGTCGGACTCGCAGTGCCGGTGACCGCGAGCTACATCATCTGTGCGGTCGTCGCCGCGCCGGCGCTGATCAAGCTCGGCGTGCCCGACTTTGCCGCGCACATGTTCATCTTCTATTACGCAGTGCTATCCGAAGTGTCGCCGCCGACAGCGCTGTCACCGTTCGCGGCGGCCGCGATCACCGGCGGCGACCCCTACAAGACGACGTTGCAGGCGTGGAAGTACACGTTGCCTGCGTTTGTCGTGCCGTTCGTGTTCGTGCTCGATCCACTCGGTGTCGGCCTGTTGCTGGCGCTGCCAAAAGGCGGCTCGTGGTGGGATGTAGCGGGAATCACAACTCTCGTGGTAATTGCACTGGTCGCGCTCGCCGGCGCGGCCGAAGGTTGGCTACTACACAAGACGAGCCGCTCGAACACTGACTGCTGGTCGCGGCGGGGTTGCTGCTGATCTATCCGTGGCCTTGGTTCGATGCGATCGGAATTGCGCTGCTCGGCGCCGTGATCGTTCTGCAACTAGTGCGACGGCAGCGACGAACGGCGGCGACTTAAGCCGACTTGGTCGGCATCAATAGGTGCGGTCCGAGTTCGCTAAGCGAAGTCACGCCGAGTAACGCCATGTCTTTGCCGATCTCCTCGGACAAAAGACGGATCGCGTGCACGACACCGGCTTGCCCACCGATCGCCGCTGCATAGATGAACGGCCGCCCGATGAATACGAAATCGGCTCCTAATGCGATTGCCTTCAATACATCGTTGCCGCGGCGAACGCCGCTGTCGATCATCACCTTCATCGGCCCCTTCGCTTGCACGATCGCCGGCAGTGCGCGTAGGGGCGCAATAGCTGCGTCGAGCTGACGGCCACCATGGTTTGAAACGATGACACCGTCGACGCCGTGATCGGCGGCGATGCGCGCGTCTTCCGCCGCTAAAACTCCCTTTAACACGACATTGCCATTCCACATGCGTCGTATCTGATCGACGTGCTTCCATGACAAGGTATCGCGCGAACCGAACTCACGCACCGCAGCGCCCGAGAAAATGGGCACGCCGCGAGTCGCGCTCGAGTTTTCAAAATGCGGCATGCCATGTTTCACCAACGTCTGCAGTAGCGTCCCGATCGACCACCGCGGGCGGACCACGCCGTCCCAAGCAAGCCGCATGCTGGGACGCAACGGCATCGTGAAGCCGACTCGAATATTGTTCTCACGACTGGGCAGTGTCGCCACGTCAACGGTGAGCACCAGCGTGCGGTAACCCGCCGCCTGAACTCGCTGCACCATTGCTTCGATCTTCGCGGGATCACCCGGCAGATATGCTTGGAACCAGGTCGAATGTGGCGCGGCCTGGCGCACGTCTTCGAGTCGAATCAGGCCGGTGGAACTCACGACCATCGGAATGTTCGTCGTCTCAGCCGCACGTGCCAGTGCGAGATCGCCTTCGTAGGCAATCAGTGCACTGATGCCCATTGGTGCAATGCCGAACGGTGATGAGTATGTGTCGCCGAAAAGCTCGACCTCTTGCACGCGCTGCGAGACGTCGACCAGCACACGCGGCACAAACGACCATTCGCGATACGCCGCCGCAGCGGACCGCAAGGCAACCGTGTCTTCGACGCCGCCGGCCACATAGCCGAAGATCGGTCGCGGCAGGTGCTTGCGAGCGGCGTGCTCGAAGTCGGCGAGCGACAGTATCGTGCGCAGCCGGCGCGGCGGTCGCTGCTGCGCAGGCAATTTCAAATCCCGCGTCTCACGCGTCACTGTGTTCTCGTGCAAAGGGTGTCTGATCTGTGTAGGCTCTTTTTCCCCACCTACCAATTACGCTCTGATCATGGAACTGATACGCCGCGAGCCTGCAGCCAAGTCCGTGATTGTCCGCGAAGTCGGCTTGCGCGACGGGTTGCAAAGCATCTCGCGCGTGTTGCCCACCGCGCAGAAGATCGAGTGGATTCGGGATGCTTATGCAGCAGGCCAGCGCGAGATTGAAGTCGGTTCGTTCGTCCCCGCGCGCTTGCTGCCGCAGTTGGCCGACACGAGACGAGGTGGTTGCCTTCGCGAAAACTTTGCCCGATCTTTGCGTGTCCGTTCTGGTACCGAATCTGAAAGGAGCCGAACGCGCGATCGAATGCGGGGCGGATGTGATGCTGCTTCCGCTGTCCGCCAGTCACGCGCATAGTCTGGCGAATCTACGCAAGACGCCGGACGATGTCGTCGCGGAAATCGCGCGCATCCGCGCCGCGCGCGATCTGGCAGGATCAGCGTGCTTGATCGAAGTCGGCGTCAGCACCGCATTCGGCTGCACCTTGCAGGGCAAGGTCGAGACCGCCGAAGTGTTGCGCTTGCTGAAGGCTGTGCTCGATGCCGGAGTCGATCGCGTCGGACTCGCCGACACGGTCGGCTATGCCGATCCTTCGATGGTGCGCAACTTGTTCGAGCAAGCGCTTCCGGTTGCAGGCGAGCGCCTGAACTGCGGCCACTTTCACGACACGCGCGGCCTTGGCCTAGCCAACGTGTACGCCGCGTGGCAAGCGGGCATCACACGCTTCGATGCGTGCCTGGCCGGCATCGGTGGTTGCCCGCATGCGCCCGGAGCCAGCGGTAATGTGACGACCGAAGACGTGGTCTATATGTTTGCCAGTATGGGTGTTTCGACCGGCCAGGATTTCGACAAGCTGCTTGGGCTGCGTTCAAAAGTCGCACGATGGCTGGAAGGTGAAACCTTGCACGGTTCGCTCTGGCGCGCGGGTTTGCCGAAGACGATGCAGGTTCAGGCCACCGCATGAACGCTGATCAGACTCCGCAGCCGTTAAGCGGCGCACGAGTCGTCGAATTTACGCACATGGTGATGGGGCCCACCTGCGGCATGGTGCTGGCCGACATGGGCGCGGAGGTCATCAAGGTCGAACCGATCGACGGTGACCGGACGCGTTTCCTGCTCGGCGCCGGCGCCGGCTTCTTTCCGATGTTCAACCGCAACAAGAAAAGCATTGCGATCGATCTGCGCCATCCGCGCGGTGCAGAAACTGCGCGCGAGCTCGCGGCCGGCGCCGACGTCGTGCTCGAGAACTTCAAGCCGAACACGATGCACAAGTACGGACTCGACTATGCGGCGCTGTCGAAGGCGAATCCACGCTTGATCTACGTCGGCCACAAGGGATTCTTGCCGGGACCGTACGAGCATCGAACCGCGCTCGACGAAGTCGTACAGATGATGGGGGGCCTTGCCTACATGACCGGCCGCCCCGGTGATCCGCTCCGCGCCGGTACCAGTGTCAACGACATCATGGGCGGGATGTTCGGCGCGATCGGCACATTGGGCGCGTTGATTCAACGCGGCATCACCGGCAAAGGGATGGAAGTGCAATCTGCGCTGTTCGAGAACAATGTGTTCCTAATGGGCCAGCACATGCTGCAGTACGCCGTTACCGGCAAGCATCCCGCGCCGATGCCGGCGCGCGTCAGTCCGTGGGCAATCTACGACGTGTTTACGGTAAAAAATGGCGAACAGATTTTTCTGGCCGCCGTGAGCGATGCGCAATGGGACACTTTCTGCGACGCGCTCGGCTATGCCGATCTGAAAAACGACCCGACGCTCGCTACCAACAACGAGCGCGTGCATCAACGCCCTACGTTATTGAAGACGCTCAACGAGCGCCTTGCACTTCGAACCGCTGATGAACTGGCGGCATTGTTTGAAAAAGTCGGCTTGCCATTCGCACCGATCCGCAAACCGGAGGATCTGTACGACGATCCGCATTTGCAAGCAACCGGCGGCCTCGCCGACATTCGACTGCCTGATGGCGACCGTGCGGGAACAACTGTCAAGACGACACTGTTTCCGATCACGATGCAAGGCAAGCGGTTCGGGGTGCGAATGGATCCGCCGAAGTTGGGCGAGCACACGCGAGAGCTGCTGAATGGCATCGGCTATTCGCGAGAGAAAATCGACACGTTGCTGGCTGAAGCAGCAGTCGCCTAATGCAACCAGGGAGAAAGCGATGACAACGCATACTTATCACGCATCGAAACGCCGGACACTGATTGGCTTAAGTGCACTGGGGCTAGGAACATCGGCGCTGGGAGCCTTCGCACTTTGGCCGAGCGCGGCACCGGGTCAGGCCAAGGTGGTGCGTTTCATCCTGCCGGTGGCCACGGCGTCGGGTGTCGACACGATTACGCGCGCCGCATCGCCGGCATTGTCCGCGGCGCTGGGCTATCCGGTCGTCGTCGAAAATCAACCAGGCGCAGGCGGCATCGTCGGAACGTCTGCCATGGTCAAGTCGCCGCCCGACGGTTTCACGTTGAGCATCGTCTCCAACAATCATGTGATTTATCCGAGCGTGTACAAGTCGGTGCCGTTTGATCCGATCAATGACATCACGCCGATTGCGGTGATTGGATCGACGCCGATCGTGTTCGTCGTCAATCCGAAAGTTCCGGCGAAGAACGCGAAGGAGCTCGTCGCGCTGTTGAAGGCCAAGCCCGGCGGTTACAACTACGGGTCATCGGGCAACGGCACGATCCTGCACCTGGCAGCCGAGATGTTCATGGATCAGGCCGGCGTCAAGGCCACGCACGTGCCGTACAAGGGAGTCGGACCAATGTTGACCGACCTGATCGGCGGTCAAGTTGAAATGGGAACATTGTCGCTGCCGTCGATTCAGCCGCACCTGAAAAGCGGCGCATTGCGCGCGATCGGCACCGGTACTGCGACTCGCCTCGCAGCCGCACCCGATATCCCGACGATGGCCGAACAGGGCATGCCGGAGTATCTGGTTGAAGGATGGTTTGCTGTGATCGGGCCGGCCAAGATGCAGCCGGCTGACGTGAAGCGGATCAACGCCGCGTTTGCGACCGCTTTCGCCACGCCGGAGGTGCGCGAAACCATGGCCAAGCAGGGCAACACGATCAACGTCGGCACGCCGGAAGCCGCCGCACAGTTCTTCCGCAGCGAGATGACGAAGTACGCGACGCTTGTTAAGAAGGCGGGAGTCGAATTGCAGTAGTGGCGCGCGCTTAGGTTTCCAGCCGCGCGTTCATTGTGATCTTCGCCTTCATCAGCTTCGACACCGGGCATCCTTCCTTTGCCTTGTTGGCGATCTGTTCGAACTTCGCCTTGTCGGCGCCGGGAATCTTTGCGACGACATTCAAGTGACTCGAGGTGATCTCGAAACCCTCGCCGACCTTGTCCAGGGCGACTTCGGCCTGCGTTTCGATTTTCTCCGGCGTCATGCCCTCGTTGCCGAGCATCAGCGAGAGCGCCATTGAAAAGCAGCCGGCGTGCGCGGCGGCGATTAGCTCTTCAGGATTGGTGCCCTTGCCGCTCTCGAAGCGTGACCTGAAGCCGTAGGGTGCGTCTTCAAGTACGCCGCTTTCGGTCGAGATGGTGCCGCCGCCCTCCTTCAGACTGCCCTTCCATACTGCGGATGCCTTCCTCGTGGTCATGATCGCTCCTCGGTTGTGACACGAAAATTTCAGTCCGAACGGCTCGCCGATCCAATGTGACATGCAATCAACGCGCCCGCGTTCAAACGCGCGTGCAGCTGACAGCTCGAGATCGCGACGTTGTGCATTGAACGCCGACCGTCGCTATGCTGTGAGCAGTCGATCTCCAGCCGGAGGACAGCAAATGCCGACGAGTAACCTGAAGCGAAGCGTCTGGCGCGGTTGCATTGCCGGACTCTTGTTCATCAGCGCGGCCTGTGAGGCGATCGCCGCCGCGCCGCAGGTGAAGACCTCGGCACCCGGCTACTACCGGATGATGCTCGGTGACTTTGAAGTCACGGCGATCTCGGATGGCACACGTCGACTTGCAAGTTACCGACCTGCTGACCAATACGACGCCTGTCAAGGTGCGGGCGGCTCTGGCGCGTGCGTATTTGAAGGACCCCGTCGAGACGTCGGTGACCGCGTATCTGATCAACACGGGTGCCAAGCTGGTGCTGATCGACGCGGGCACCAGCACGTTCTTCGGCCCCACACTCGGCAAGCTCGTCGGCAACCTCAAGGCGTCGGGCTATCAGCCCGAGCAGGTCGACGAGATTTACATCACGCATATGCACCCCGATCACGTCGGCGGCATTGTCTCCGGCCAGGCTGGCGACTACAGGATGGCGTTTCCGAATGCGATCGTGCGCGTCGATCGGCGCGACGCCGAGTATTGGTTGAGCAAGACGAACATGGACGCTGCACCGAAGGATGCCAAGCAGTTTTTCGAAGCCGCCATGGCAGCAACAAATCCATATGCCGCAGCAGACAGGTTCAAGCCGTTCGATGGCAACACCGAGCTGACACCGGGCATAAGGGCCGTCGCCACGCACGGGCACACTCCCGGACACAACATCTACGTCGTCGAGAGCAAGGGACAACGGCTGGACATCTGGGGCGACTTGATGCACGTCGCCGCAGTGCAGTTTCCGCAACCTGCGGTGACGATCCAATTCGACACCGATTCGAAAGCCGCTGCCGTGCAGCGCAAGCGAGAGTTTGCCGGCGCCGCGAAGCGCGGCCATTGGGTCGCCGCCGCACATCTTCCCTTTCCCGGCATCGGCCATCTGCGCGCGGACGGCAAGGGCTACGACTGGGTGCCGGCCAACTACTCGGCGCTGCGTTGAACGCGGCGTCGTAAAGCGCATTCGTCTTGGTAGTGAACAGCCGGGCTGCCGACGCCGCACAACTGCGCACGCTGTTGGCGGCGCAGCCGAACGATCGCGTCGCCTGGCATAACCTTGCTGCGGCCGAAGGCGATCTTGGCCACGCCGGTGAATCCGAAGCCGCCGCCCGTCGTTCTATCGCGCTCGGGATCGCCGCGCCGGAGACGCGCCTGGTGCTGGCGCGCGCACTGCAGTTGCAGCGCAAGCTGGACGAAGCCGAAAGCATGTTCAAGAAAGCGATCGCGCTGCGCCCGACCTACGCAGAGGCCCACCGTGATCTCGCGCAGCTCGTATGGATGCGAACCGGCCGCGCCGATCAGGCGTTGCGCAAGCTGGAGCAGGCGCTGCGCGATGCACCCGAGCACGCGGGGTTGCACCTGGTCAAGGCGACCGTGCTCGAATTCGCCGGCGATGTCGCAAGTGCGCTCGAAGCGGCGCAAACCGGACTGAGGCACGCGCCCGACGATGTCGCCCTACTGAATCGCGGTGCGCACCTGAGCTCGCAGTCCGGAGACGCGCAGCGTGCGCTGGCGCTTGCCGAGCGCGCAGCGCGCCTTGCCCCCGCCGATCCTGCGACGCAGATCAGCCTCTGCGAAGCGCTGCTCGCAGTTGGGAGGATTCCCGAGGCCGAAGCGCAAGCTGCAAAGATCTGCGTGGCGCAGCCGTTGAATCAGTATGCAATCGCGTTGCGCGCCACCGCGTGGCGGTTGCTGGGCGACTGCGCGTTACCCGGCGCTCGCTGACTATGACTCGCTGGTCGATGTTCAAACGTTGGACACGCCGCCGGGCTACTCCAACCTCGATAGTTTTCTGCGCGAGCTCGCCGAGGAACTCGACGCGCTGCACAGCTTCCGAACACACCCGCTGGACCAGTCGGTGCGCGGTGGCAGTCAACTCACCTTGCTGCCACCCGAGTTGGCGCGGCCGTTAATCAACGCGCTGTTCGAGTCCATCGGAAACTCGCTACAACGTTTCATATCGAGGCTCGGCGTTGGCGACGATCCGCTGCGCTCGAGGAACACGGGCCGCGTCGCGATCAGCGGTGCATGGAGCGTGCGGCTCCATTCGGGCGGTCATCACGCAGATCATGTGCATCCGCAGGGTTGGATATCGTCAGCGTGCTACATCGCAATTGCCGCCGAGCATTGGCGTCGGAACCACCGATAACGATCGCGCCGGTTGGCTACGCTTCGGACGGCCCGCGATCAAGACCGAGCCGCCGCTGGCTGCCGATCATTTCGTCAAGCCGGAGCCCGGCTTGCTTGTGCTGTTTCCGGCGTACATGTGGCACGGCGTCGAACCGTTCGAAAGCGATCGAGCTCGTCTGTCGGTGGCGTTCGACGTTGTGCCTGCGTGAAATCCGCTGCTTAACGGAGTCTGACGGTGGAGTTCAAGGAGTATTACCAGACGCTGGGCGTTGAGAAGAACGCCACCGCCGACGAGATCAAGAAGGCGTATCGCACGCTGGCGCGCAAATACCATCCCGATGTGAGCAAGGAGGCCAATGCGTCGGCGAAGATGGCCGAGGTCAACGAAGCGTATGCCGTGTTGTCCGATCCTGAAAAGCGCGTCGCGTTCGACAAGCTGTCGCAGCGGCGCGCGGCGGGTCAGGACTTCCAGCCGCCACCTGGGTGGGATGCCGGCTTCGAGTTCACCGACGCGGGTTCGTTCGGTGAAGGCGCGGAGGACTTCAGCGATTTCTTTAATACGTTGTTCGGCCGCGCCGCACGTGCGCGCCGTGGCGGCGCGCAGCGCGCAAGCGCAAATGCGCGGCAGCCGATCACCACGCAACGATCTTGATCAACTTAGCCGATGCCTATCACGGCGCGACGCGCCCGATCGCACTGCGCGCTGCGCGCCTGGACGAGTCCGGGCACGTAGTCACCGACGAGCGAGTGCTCGACGTGCAGATACCGAAGGGCGTCAAAGAGGGCCAGAGCATTCGTTTACGCGGCCAGGGCAGCGCGGGACTCGGCGGCGCTCCGGCCGGCGATCTGTATCTCGAAATCCAGTTCGAGCCCGACGCGGGCTACCGGATCGACGGTCGCGATGTCACACAGACCGTCCCCGTGGCGCCGTGGGAGGCCGCATTGGGCGCCAACATCGAAGTGCCCACGCCGTCGGGACGTGTCGAAGTGAGCGTGCCGAAGGGATCCGCCAACGGTCGCAAGCTGCGGCTTAAAGGGCGCGGAATTCCCGGCAATCCGCCGGGCGATCTGTATCTAGAACTCGAAGTGGCGCTGCCACCTGCCGACGATCCGAAGGCGCGTCAGTTGTATGAAACCATGGCGCGGGAGATGTCGTCATTCAACCCGCGCCGGCACATGAAAGGCGAGTCATGACAGAGAAGAGTGCGCTTAGTGGCGAACTGCTCGACGACGAAGCCCTGGACCTGCAAGAGCTCGCCCAAGCGTGCGCGGTCGCACCCGACTGGGTCGTCGAGCATGTGCAAGCGGGTCTCCTTTCCTGTACGTCCGCCTCGGGAGGTGAAATGCGCTTCGCGAGCGCGCAGCTTGGTTCGCGCGCGCCGCATCGCGACCACCGAGCGCACCTTCGACGCCAACCAGGAGCTGGCCGCGCTGGTGGCCGATTTGATTGAAGAAGTGGAGCGGCTGCGGCGACAATTGCGAAGGTAGTCTGCCCGCCGCCGATGTCGCGCCCAAGAGTCGAGGCTCTGTCAGGTCTTGCTCACCTTGATCGTGTAGTTGCCCATGCCGGTCTTGCGGTTGTAGTGCCGCACCTGCACCCAGTACTTGCCGGCAACCAGGTCCGATGCAATGCGCGCGTTCGTGGCGACGCCCGAGTCATCGTCTTCGGCAATCAGCGCCGTCTCACTATTCGGCCCGAAAAGCTTCATCACGACGTCGGTCGGGCCGCGCGTGTCCACTACGTAGCGTCCGTCCGACGCCGCAGTGAACGTGAACAGATCCTCCTCGCCTATCTTGCCGATCGCGGCCGATGTGCGGCGCGACGCATTGACTTTCAGCTCGACCGCGTCCGACACAACGACGCCGGTTTTCGGATACATCTTCGCGCCAGCAATGAACTCCTTGTCGATGCGCGATAGCACGTCGTTCGCCTTGGTGCCGATACCGTTCAAGGTCCACGAAGCAGGAAAGAAGTACAGCATGATCGAATCCGGATCGAACGCCGTTCCGTTGACCTGATCCGCCTGGTACTTGCGTAGGACATTGTGACGCGTCGTCGCCTCGTCCCAGAAGTTGGGTGAACCGGCGAGTTCGCGAATGACGACCTCTTCATTCCACTGAATGCCGCCCGCCGGGTTCTGATGCTCGTGCGCGAGTCCGATCGCGTGGCCGAACTCATGCGCCGCGGTGCCGCCGTCAAGAAACCCGAGGTTCATCGTCGCCTCGTTGACGGGAATGCTGCGCGCGTCGGTGCCGACATACGACCAGGCGCCGTCGTTGCGATCGAACGTGATGCGGATTTCCGCATTGGCCGGCGCGTTGTTGAAGTCGAACTTCAGGTTTGCCACCTGCGACCACCAGCCGGCCTGCTCGCGCGCAGTGTTCTGCTCGGCCGCCGTGCCGCCGATGAACCGCACGCGCAACGTCGAGCCATTCATCCATGTCTTGCCGATCGGCGATATGGCACGCGTGCGACCTTGCGCTCCGCGCGTCGTGCGTTGCAGCCGCATCAGTTCGCGCGGCAGGACACGATCAGTACAAACCTTCGTTCGTTCGGCCATCGAGCGTCTCCTTGCACGAAGTTCAGCGTGGTTAAAGCGTCCCTCGTTGACGGCGAAAGGTCAACCGGAATATTCACGCAATACCCGACTAAAGTGACGGCCTACGCGTCGGCCGCACAATCCCACTCAATGAACATCGCACAAGGCCCATGCGATGCCGGCACCATCGCGTGCACGCGGGCCGCTCCTGCGAAGCATGGCGGCGGCGTGATCGCTGCGACCGTGCTCGGCTCCAGTATGGCGTTCATCGATGGATCGGTGGTCAACGTCGCACTGCCGGCGATCGGGCAGGCGCTGCGCGCGGATGCCGAGGGGCTGCAATGGGTCGTCAACGCGTATCTGCTGCCGCTGGGCGCATTGGTGCTGGTCGGTGGCGCGGCCGGCGATCGTTTTGGGCGGCGCGCGGTATTCAATCTGGGCTTGATCTCGTTTGCGCTTGCCTCGGTGGGATGCGCGCTTGCGCCAACGCTGAATACGTTGCTGCTAGCGCGCTTGGTGCAAGGCATTGCGGCGGCAATGCTCGTGCCGAGCAGCCTGGCGCTACTCGGCGCGGCGTTCACCGGCGCCGCGCGCGGACGCGCGATCGGCGCGTGGGCGGCGGCGGGCGCGATCGCCGGCGCGGTCGGGCCGGTACTCGGAGGCTGGCTCGTAGACACGCTATCGTGGCGCGCGATCTTCTTGATCAATGTTCCGATCGCCGCCGTGGCGCTCCTTCTTGCACGCGCATACGTGGAGGAGAGTCGCGACCCGGGTAGTTCGTCGCTCGACGCGCCCGGTGCCGCTCTGGCGACGATCGGACTCGGCGCGCTGACCTGGGGCCTGACGATCGCGCCTGAGCGCGGATGGGCACAAACTTCCACGATCGCTGCTCTGGTCGCAGGCGTTTCGATCCTCGCTGGCTTTGTCGCGATCGAGAACCGGCGTGGCGCGCGCGCAATGATGCCGCTGACCCTTTTCGCAAGCCGTACGTTCAGCGGCGTGTCACTGCTAACACTTTTCCTGTACGCGGCGATGGGCGGGATGCTGTTTCTGCTGCCGTTCCTGCTGATCCGCGTCGACGGCTTTTCAGCCACTGCAGCCGGCGCTGCGCTGCTGCCGTTTCCGATTGTGCTCGGCGTGCTGTCTCCGGCGATGGGCCGCTTAAATGACCGGATTGGCGCGCGCGTCATGCTGACCGTCGGGCCGCTGGTCGCAGCGATCGGGCTTGCGCTGTTCGCACGCGTGAGCCACGGCGCCGCCGACTACTGGACCGTCCTGCTGCCGGCACTACTGGTGCTCGCATTCGGAATGGCGGTGAGCGTTGCACCACTGACCACGACCGTGATGAACGCGGTCGACGATCGCCACGCCGGCACCGCATCGGGTGTCAACAACGCGGTCGCGCGGGTCGCCGGGGTTCTCGCGGTTGCGTTGCTTGGCGGTGTGCTCGCCGCATCTGACCCGCGCGACTTCGTCGACGGCTTTCGGGTTGCCGCGCTGGTCTGCAGCGCACTTGCGGTGGCCGCAGCCGCCAGCGGGTATCTGCTGATCGAGCGGCAAAGGCGCGGATAGCGCCTATTGCGTCACTCGGCCAGCGCAGGAATTTTTCCGAACCGGCCGCTATGAAAGTCGGCAAATGCCTGCTGGATTTGTTGCATCGTATTCATCACGAATGGCCCATGGCCGACGATCGGTTCATCGATCGGCTGGCCGTTCATCACGAACACTGTCGCATCCGTCGTGGCCTCGATATCGGTCTCTCCGCCTGCGCGCTCGTAAACGACGAGTTCTCCCTGCTGCGCCGACTCGACACCGTTGACCAGAATCTTTCCCTTTAACACGTACAGCGCTGCGCTGTAGCCGTCGTGCAGATTCAGCCGAACGCGATCGCCCGCGCGCAAGCGAACGTCGAGCAGATTGATCGGGGTGAACGTTCTCGCCGGTCCCTTTGGCTTCGCCAAACTGGCCGGCGATCACACGGACGGTGCCGGCGCCATTCGGCAGGTCCACGGCAGGGATGTCCTTCGCCAGCAGCGTCTGATAGCCGGGCGCGGCCATCTTCGACTTTGCCGGCAGATTCACCCACAGCTGCAACATCTCGAACGGGCCCCCGCGCCGCGCGAATTCGCGTCCGTGCGTTTCCTTGTGCAACACGCCGGCGCCAGCCGTCATCCATTGCACGTCACCCGGTCCGATGCTGCCGCTGTTGCCGGCCGAATCTTCATGGTCGACCGCGCCTTCGAAGGCGATGCTGACCGTTTCGAAACCGCGATGCGGATGCCAGCCGACGCCGCGCTCCTTATCGGTGGGCTCGAAGTTCGCCGGTCCGGCGTGATCGAGTAACAGGAACGGAGTCAGCTCCTTTCCCGTTTCCGAGTAGCTGAATACGGTGTGAACGGGGAAGCCGTCACCCACCCAGTGCGGCTCGCTGCCGCGATGAATGCTCGATATGTTTTTCATAGGCGGTATTTGGGCACGGGTGAGCTGAGAACAAGTCAGCCAGGATGGACGATAGACCCAGCCAGGCTTGGGCCGTCGCCGGACCAGGCGCGTCGCGCAAATGCGGAGTCAATTTCGGCCGTCTTAACGTCGATAAGACACGTATCAACGTGTGGCGCCGCGGTCTGCTGGGAGCGGCCGCACGTTAGTCAAGAGCGATCAGGAAAGGGGAGCCCAGATGAAACGCAGCGTTTTCGCCGCATTGATGCTGGCGGCAGCCAATGCCGCGCTCGCACAAGTGTCGGTCACCGTCGGGCAGCCCGGCTTCTACGGGCGGATCGATATCGGCCGTGCGCCGTCACCGCAACTGATCTTTCCGCAGCCGGTCATCATTCGACACGTGCAGGTGGTGCAGCCGGTTCAGCCGATTTACTTGCGCGTGCCTCCGGGCCACGAAAAAAAATGGAGCAAACACTGTCGAAAGTACGATGCCTGCAGTCATCCCGTCTACTTCGTCAAGGATGACTGGTACAACACCGTGTACGTGCCCCACTACCAGCGCGAGCACAAGAGCTCTTCGCATGGCAAGCATCACGACAAGGGCAAGGACAAGGACGACTAGCCGTCAAGCGTCAGGTTTGGCGCGCCTAGCTGTCGAGCGCCAGGAACACGTTGTTTAGTCCCTCGGCCAGCGTCGGGTGCGCAAATATCGCTTCCTTCAAGCACCTTGTACGGAAGCTTGCCCATCATCGCGATCTGCAGCATCGCCATGATCTCGCCGCCCTCGATGCCGAGCACCGTGCAGCCCAGGATCTGATCGGTCTTAGCGTCGACGATCACTTTCATCATTCCGCGCGACTCGTCCAGTTTCGAGCGCACGCGCCATGCTGTTCATTCCCATCTTCGCGACGCGGATGTCGAGGCCGCGTTTGCGCGCCTCGGTTTCGTTCAATCCCACGTGAGCGAGCTGCGGGTCGATGAACGTCGTGTTGGGCACCAGGCGGCCGTCTAGCCGCGCATCGAGGTCGTGCAGCCAGCGGTCGCGCACGATGCGGTAGTCGTCGTATGAAATATGGGTGAATGCCGGGCCACCCTTGACGTCGCCGAGCGCATAGATGCCGGGTACGGTGGTTTGCAAGGTCGAATCGACAACGACGAATCCCGACTTGTCGACGGTCACGCCGGCGGCGGGAAGATTCAGATCTTCGGTATTCGGCCGCCGGCCGATCGCGATCAAGATATGTGAGCCCGTCGCTGAGCGTGCGCAGCCTTCGCATTCGTAGTGCACCGTGATGTTTCCTGCGTCATCGCGCTCGATGCGCTCGACGGCGGCTTCGGTGTCGACGCGGATGCCGTCTTCTTCGAAGATCTTGCGCACGGCGTCTGAGATTTCGGGATCCTCGCGCTCCACGAGGCGCGGGCCGCGCTGGACGATCGTCACCTCCGAGCCGAAGCGGCGGTACATCTGGCCGAATTCGAGTCCGATGTAGCCACCGCCGATGACGACCAGATGCTGCGGCACTTCTGCGAGCTCCATCACCGATGTCGAATCGAGATACGGCACCGAGGCGAGCCCGGGGATCTGCGGCACCAGCGGACGCCCTCCTGTGTTGATGACAATCTTGCGCGCGCTCAAGCGGCGTGTTCCACCGTCGTTCAGTTTTACGTCGACCGTGGTCGAGTCGACGAACGACGCCGCACCAAATATCAGCGACAGATTTTCCGTGCGCTGCAGTTTGTCGGTGCTGTAGTTGCGGAAGCGCTCGACGATCGCGCGCTTGCGCGCACGCACTGCCGCCATATCGACACCGACGCTCGGGACACGCACGCCGTAGTCGCCGCCACGGCGCGCCAGATAGGCCACGCGCGCGCTCGCGACCATCGTCTTGGTCGGCGTGCAGCCGACGTTGATGCAAGTGCCGCCGACATGCTCGCGTTCGATCAGCGCGGTCTTCCACCCGGCGCGAGCCAGTTCGATGGCGAGCGGTTTACCCGCCTGGCCGCTGCCGATGATGATCGCGTCAAAGTTCTCGGTCGCACTCATGAATGCTCCTGGCGGCGCTTGCGCTTTCCGTTAAGCGCCGCTGTTTAGTCACCGCATTGGATGGAAATCTTGCAGGCGTGCGTGTCAAGAAATTGCCGCGAGTGATGTAAGAACGGCGAGTACGACGCAGTGATAGAGCTTTCCGAGAGCGCGTCGAATTGCGCGATGCTCGCGAATCTAGTCAGCGGCTTCCAGCGCAGCGGTGTACTTCCCCTCGCATGCGGCACCGTTCAGTCGGGCGCGCTTGAGCAGCGCGTTCTGAGCGTTGCGCACATGGGTAGCTTGGCCCTTCCATGCCTGCAGGGCCGGCTCCTGCAGCGCACGTCCGTACGAGAAGCTCAATCGCCATGGCTGGGGACCGATCCTGTTCATTGCGTCGAGATTGGCGGTCGCTTCCACAGGCGTCTGGCCGCCAGACAGGAAATTGATGCTGGGAACGGCGGCGGGCACCGTGCGCCGCAGAACACGGATCGTCTGCGCGGCCACCTCGGCGGGTGTCGCTTGCTGCGCGTGCTCCTTGCCGGGCACCACCATGCTCGGTTTCAGTAGCGCGTGCTCAAGCACGACGCGGTGTCGATGCAACGCATGGAAAACCTCATGCAGCACGACCTCGGTAACCTCGGCGCAACGAGCCATCGTGTGATCGCCGTCGATCAGGACCTCGGCTTCGACGATCGGCACGATGCCTTGCTCTTGGCAGATGGCGGCGTAACGCGCGAGTGCTTGCGCGTTGGCTTCAACTGCCAACCGGCTCGGCAGCGTGTCGGAAACGTTATAGACGGCGCGCCACTTGGCGAAGCGGGCGCCCTGCTGTTTGTAGGCGTCGAGGCGCTTTGCGAGTCCATCCAAGCCCTGCGTGATTTCGTCGCCCGGTGCCAGCGCCAATGGGATCTTGCCGGTGTCTACCTTGATGCCGGGCACGATGCCTTGCTGCGCGCCAACCTGCGGTAACGGCGTGCCATTGTCGGCGCGCTGACTTAGCGTCTCCTCGTACAGGATGACGCCGCTAATGAATGCGCCGAGTCCCGGCGTACTCAGGAGCAGGCTGCGGTAAGCACGCCGGTTTTCTTCGGTCGACTCCACATCGATCGCCTTGAGTCGCTTGGCAATCGTCGGGGTGCTTTCGTCGGCGGCAAGAATGCCCTTGCCTTTCTGAACCAGGGCTTCCACCGTCGCTTGAAGTTCGCTTGCTGTGTCCATCGAGTGTTGCGAGTCGCGAGCGTTCAACTTCGTTCTCCAGTGATGTAGTGTTCGAGCTGTTGAATGATGAATTTCTGCTCGGAGATGATGTCTTTGACCAAGTCTCCGATGGAGATGATGCCGATCAGCTTACCGTCGTCCATCACCGGCAGATGACGCAGCCGGTTTTCGGTCATCAGCATCATGCATTCCTCGCTGGTATGGCCGGGTCGAACGTACATGACCGAGGACGTCATGATGTCGCGCACCGGCGTGTCTTTCGACGACCGTGCCATCAGAATGATTTTTCGTGCGTAGTCGCGTTCGGTAATCATGCCGACGATATTCTTGCCCTCCATCACCACCAGCGCGCCAATGCTCTTGTCCGCCATCAGCTTGAGGGCGTCGAACACCGAGGCCGAGGGCGTGATGGTGTAGACGGTCTGGTCAGGTTTTGACTTAAGAATATCGGACGCGGTTGTCACAGACGGTCTTCCTAGTGGTCAAGGCCATAAGGCGGCAAGGTGGTCAGGCGAGGGTCATCGACATGGCCTCCGGTCGTGAAGTGATAGAGCGACTGAAACGTTGCGTCGTTGAATCCGAACACCTGATGGACCGGGTCGTCAAAGAAGCAGCCGATTCCCGTTGCACGCACGCCGGCCGCCTCCGCTTCGAGATAAAGCACCTGACCGATCAGCTCCTGTCTCCCAGAAAAGTCTCCGGTAAAACCACGGCCCGTACCGCCGCAGGCTGGATTCGAATTCCGCGATCATCCCCAAGGAGAACGCGCCGTCGCCGGCGATATTCTGACCGCAACTGACCTGCGGCAGCCAGTTGCCGCACATCGCCCTCCTCGAGCAGAAACAGAGGCAAATCGTCAGGACAACCAGGTGGTGTAGTCCAGGCAAACTGTTGGTACGTCGCCTGTTTGAGCGAGACCAATTTCGCAGGATCACGCACCAGCATGTACGCACCGGGAGCAAGGCCATCGACGCGATGGACGAACAGGGCAAGATGAATGGTCGGTTCCCACGGCAGCACGTCCCAGGGCATCGGACGCCGGCACAGGTCGCGATCGACCCGCGGCATCACGCGGGCCAGCATCGTGAAGAAGCTGCCGGCTGAAATCGACGTCTTTGCCATCGAACGCGAGCGCGCTTCGTCGCTGACGGATCACCCGTCCTGCTCGCGGCTGACTCGGGTACGGGTTCGCATACGCAGTCGGGTTAAGGCGCTCCACCAGAGGATCGTCGTGATTCAATTCGACGACCTTCTGTTCAGTGCTCGACTTCCACGATGCGACTTCCACCTGATTGAGGATCTCCCATGGCACGGGATCGTCTCGACTCAGCCGGTTGGCCTTGCCGTGCCAAATGTGTCGCGTCAAATCGCGAACAACATCCGAAGCGAGGGACACGGGCAGAGGGAATGTCTTTCCAGTGCCAAGACCGGCACTTTGATCGGCGCGCCAGATAACGGCGAGGCAATCAGGGTGCTCTCGCTCCGCCCCTTCGAAATCTTCGAATCGGTCTAGACCCAACAAGGCGGCAACCGTGTCATCGGCGAGGCCGTCCAACAGCAGCATGCGCCAGCCTAGAGTCTGCGCCGCAATGCGAGCACTGCCGATCGCGTGTCCAACGTCATGCTGGCAGTAGCGAAAAGCTCGCTCTCCGTACTTCCACGTCTCCCGCCAGTTCACTGAGGCAAAGCCAACCAGGAAGGCGTTGGGCGGAAATCCCTGCACGAGCGATGCGAAACTTTCTTTCGGCAACTCTGCTCGCAACTCCAGCGCATGCTCCTCCGACGTGTAGTGATAAAGGCCTGGGAATGCCGAAAGGCCCGAGACTGCGTCAATCAGCAGATAACCTTCGGTAGGATGCAGGTTGCCGCTCGACGGATTGGTTCGAAGCGCCCAGCGGACATCACCGGCCTGCTTCCACGCCGAAATGGCCAGCGAATACTCAAAAAAGCGCGAAAGAGTGCGGACGTTGACCGGTGCGCTCGCGATGGCTCCAGGGCGATACAAGTCTTCGTAGAGCGGCGACGAGGGCGCGTCGTCCGGCTTCAGGAGCGGTAAGGGAATAAGCGGAGATCCTTCGTATCGTCGAAACGGATCCGGTTGATTCGCCCAGTCCATGTAGCCAAGTGAACGTGCATAGCGGGAGAAGTGATGTTTCGTCTGCTGGTGGTACCGCATTACTATTTCCAGAGGATCGGCTACTTCCACACCACAAACAAAGTCTTCCTTCATCCGATGATTCACAGACAAGACACTCTTCCCGCACAGCCACAGCCTCGTTCAGTATCGCCTCGTTTGCGGCGGAAGACGAATTCAACCGCAAGACCCGGAGTTCAGCGGCTTCCGGCAAGGTCTAACGTCCAGCCATCGATAAGATGACTGGAGAGCGCAAGTGAATATGACCACGAAATCAGAAATGCTCGCGGCCGCAACCGTCAGCGACCCTCGCTGGAGCGCTGTCGTGACCCGCGACCCGCAGGCCGATGGCAAGTTTTTCTACTCGGTCAGGACCACCGGCGTGTACTGCCGCCCATCGTGCGGAGCGCGCAGTGCACGGCCGGAGAACATCGAGTTCCACGCAACTGCTGCGGACGCCGAGCGCGCCGGCTTTCGTCCTTGCAAACGCTGCAAGCCGGATCAACTTTCGCTGGCCGAGCAGCATGCAGAAACGATCGCAGAGCTGTGCCGGTTAATCGAGAACGCCGACCAGGCGCCCACCCTCGAACACCTTGCTAAGCGTGCAGGGCTGAGCGCGTTTCATCTGCATCGGTTGTTCAAGGCGATCACCGGCGTCACTCCCAAGCAGTACGCAGCGGCGCATCGTGCGAAGCGAGTCAAGTCCGAACTGGACCGCAGCAACACAGTGACTGACGCGATCTACGGCGCCGGCTACAACTCCAACGGGCGCTTCTACGAGCAGTCGAACGACGTCTTGGGTATGACGCCGAGCACCTATCGTGCGGGCGGTGTGAACACCGAAATACGATTTGCGATCGGCGAGTGCTCGCTCGGCTCGATCCTGGTCGCGGCGAGCGAGCGTGGCGTGTGCTCGATTCTGATCGGCGACGATCCTGATGCGCTGGCGCGCGATTTGCAGGATCGGTTTCCGCGCGCGCATCTGATTGGAGGCGATACCGAGTTCGAGCAGATGGTCGCCAAGGTGGTGGGCTTTGTCGAAGCCCCGGCCTTGGGACTCGACTTGCCGCTCGATGTGCGTGGCACTGCGTTCCAACAACGCGTATGGCAAGCGTTGCGCGAAATCCCAGCGGGCAAGACGGTGAGTTATTCGCAAGTCGCACATCGCATCGGTGCACCGAAGGCAGTGCGCGCGGTCGGGGCGGCCATCGGGGCCAATCCACTGGCTGTTGCGATCCCGTGCCACCGTGTGATTCGCAATGACGGATCGCTCTGCGGCTACCGTTGGGGGGTCGAGCGCAAGCGCGCCCTTATCGAGCGAGAAGCGCATGCATAGCTGCTGAATTACTGCGTTTGCGTGGGAGGCGCTAAGCCATTCGCCTGACGGTAAACGCCGTAGGGCGCCGATAGACTGGCCGCCTATCTCTCTGGTCTCTCGCTCTCCTATGCTGAACCGCCACCAGTTGTTTCGCTTGCGTGACTTGCTGCACGCCGTATTGGCTATCGTTGCTGCCTGCGGCGCTACGAGCGCCTTTGCGCAGGCGGGAAATCCGGCGAACGGCGGAACACTTTACGTGATGAAAACAACCGTCGGCGGGGCGCAGCTGAGCTGCCAGGACTGCCACGGCTTTGCCGGCACGTTTCGGGATTTGCGCTTTCCCGGGCTTAACGAAGCGGCGATCCGCGGAAGATTCCAAACCGCAATCAACAGCAACGCCGGGGGTCAGGCTGGGAACCAGGTCATGGGCACGTATTCCGCCTGGACGCCACAGCAGATCTCCGACGTTGCGGCTCACCTGGTGGTCGCGGTGACGCCACCGCCGCCGCCTCCATTTGCCCCGTTGCCCACACCGACCGCAGCGCCGAGTCCCGTGATGTTCAGCAGCACGGCGGTCGGCGCCACGAGCGCGACGATCGCCGTACTTCTTACCAACAGCGCCGGCACCGCCGTCACGCTTGGGAATCCGCTGTGGTCCCGTGCCACCGGGCAGACGGACGATTTCAGAAGCGCTGCTGTTCCCGCCGGCCAGACCGCGTGCGCGAACAGCCTCGTACTCCAACCCGGCGTGAGCTGCTCGATCGGCGCCCAGTTCGTTCCGACCGCAGCGGGTGCCCGCACCGCCATCTGGAATGTCAACTTTGTCGGCAACGTGCCGTCACGTGAAGTGACGCTGCAGGGCACTGCAACCGCGGCCGGGACTGCGCCTGCACCGACCTCGTCGGCCAACGCGCCAACGAACGCCGGCGCCGGTGCGCTGGGCTGGATCAACTTGCTCGGATTGCTGACGCTACTTGGCGTCAGCCGGAAGCGGCGCCGCTAATCGCAGCGTCTCAACCTAAAAGCGCCGCATGTCGGCGCTTTTTTTATTTGCGTCTAAATTCCGCCATCGATGGCGACAAACAAGTCGACGCAAATCACGCACAGCGCTCGAATACCAGCGGCAGTGTGGACGCTCGGTTTCGTCAGCTTGTTAATGGACATCTCGTCCGAGATGATTCACAGCCTGCTGCCGGTGTTTCTGGTCACGACGCTCGGCACCAGCGCGCTCGTAGTGGGACTGATCGAAGGCGCCGCTGAAGCAACCGCGTTGATCGTCAAGGTTTTCTCGGGTGCGCTATCCGACTACTGGCACCGGCGCAAATCGCTGGCGGTGTTCGGCTACGCGCTGGGCGCGATTTCCAAGCCGCTGTTCGCGGTGGCGTCGACCGCCGGCATGGTGTTTACCGCGCGCTTTATCGATCGCATCGGCAAGGGCATTCGCGGCGCGCCGCGCGACGCACTCGTGGCCGACCTCACTCCGACCAAGGTGCGCGGCGCGGCCTACGGATTGCGGCAATCACTCGACACGGTCGGCGCATTCATCGGCCCGTTGATCGCGATCGGGTTGATGCTGCTATGGGCGAACGATTTTCGCGCGGTCTTCTGGGTCGCCGTTATCCCAGGCGCTCTGGCGGTGGCGTTGCTCGTCTTCGGTGTACGCGAACCGGAACGCGACGCTGCGGCGCGCCCGATCAATCCAATTCAGCGGGAAAGCTTGCGCAAGTTGTCGCGCGCCTATTGGTGGGTCGTGGCGATCGGCGCCGTATTCACGTTGGCGCGTTTCAGCGAAGCGTTCCTTGTGCTGCGCGCGGCAGAAGGCGGTTTGCAACTCGCGCTGGTGCCTTTGGTGCTGATCGCGATGAACGTCGTGTTTGCGTTTTCCGCGTATCCGTTCGGGCGCCTGTCGGACCGCGTCAGTCATACCTGGCTGCTCGCGCTTGGCCTCGCTGTGCTGATCGGCGCCGACGTCGCGCTCGCATACAGTAACGAGTGGAGGTGGGTATGGCTGGGCGTCTCTCTGTGGGGTTTACACATGGGCATCACGCAGGGGCTTCTGGCAACGATGGTTGCCGATGCCGCTCCCGCCGATCTGCGCGGAACCGCGTTCGGATTTTTCAATTTGCTTAGTGGAGTGGCTTTGCTGATAGCAAGCGTATTGGCCGGACTGCTGTGGGATCAGTTCGGCGCGCCGCAGACTTTCATTGCCGGGGCGGTGTTCAGCGCAATTGCGATGTTGGCGATCGTTGCCCGCGGTGCTCCGCTGAAACGGCAGCACTCGCGCGCATGACGATCGCGTTGCGCGATCGCGTCGAGCGAGAGGGATTCGCGTTCGTTGCAGCAGCCGACATGCGGCCGCTGCTCAGCGATTGCGGTGCGCTATCCGACTGGCAGCGTTTCGCCGAAAGCTGGAACGATCTTCAACTGGACACTTACTTGCCCGACGGCCATCGCTATCGGCGGCGCCGCCATGCCACGTTGTCGGCGCGTGCCGGCGAAGACAAAGTCACGCTGGAGCCGCACCAGCCGCACTACCAGAGCATCGACTACAACCCGCTGGTCGGCGGCATCGAGCGCTGGTTCGAGCCGATGCATGCAGAGATCATCGAAGGTCCGACGATGCAGTGCGTGCTCGCGTTCTGCTGCGGTCTGTTCGGTGCGCTGCGCCCAGGCAAGAAATGGAAGATCGAGTGCCATCAATTTCGGATCGAGGCACGCTCGGATGCGCCCGGCCGGCCGACACCCGAGGGCGTGCATCGCGACGGCGTTGACTACGCACTCGTGCTGCTGATCAACCGGACCAACATCAAGAGCGGCACAACGACGGTGCATGACCTACAAGGCACCCTGCTCGGCAGCTTCACGCTGACGTCGCCGTTCGACGCCGCCCTGGTCGACGATGCGAGAGTCAAGCACGGCGTGACGGCAGTCGAGCCGATCGACCCCAGCCGCGCCGCGTATCGCGACGTGCTCGTGGTCACGTTCAAGGCGCAGTAGGGCTTTTGCTTGCTACCACCCGTCGCCTCCGCCACCGCCGCCGCCACCGCCGCTCGATCCTCCACCACCTCCACCGCCGCTATCACTGCTTCCCGATTCCGATCCGGGTGGAGTTGAGGCGGAGCTGACAGTGCTGTCGAGTGCGATCCTAGTGAATCAGCAAGTCCGCTCGAAGAATCCGATCCCCAAGAATTCGTAGTCGCCGGCGTAGTACGACGCCACGGCCGCTGCGACCGCTGCGGCACCGAGCACCACAGCGAAACGATCGGCCCAGGTCTTCTCCACATCGAGCGCGAGCGCGTACGGCAGCATGCGAGCGAACTCGGCCGACGTCATCTCGGGCGCTTTCATGCGTGCGAGATCGTCGCGTTCAGCAACGCCGAGGTACTGCTGCAGGCCTTCGATGTGGTCTTGCAACTTTCGTCCTTCGCGCGTGTACGCAGGCATCAAGCGAGAGAAGATCATCAGCGACAGCAGCAGCACCGCGACCAGCGCGATGATCACGACCAGG
Organism: uncultured beta proteobacterium; assembly: GCA_963824935.1. Taxonomy (GTDB): domain Bacteria; phylum Pseudomonadota; class Gammaproteobacteria; order Burkholderiales; family Burkholderiaceae_F; genus JACCZX01. The sequence goes on from CAWGRF010000008.1 coordinate 66,819, forward strand.
TGCGCGCCGAGCATCGCCGCGAACCCGAGCACCAGCGCGCCCGCGAAAAAGGAAATCCAGAGCGGCCAGCCGTTGTAGCGGAACACAGCGCCCTTGTAGTGATCTCGCAGCGCAGAGTGCAGTTCTTTCTTTGCCTCGGCGACATTGGGATCGTAGGTTTGAGTCAGCGTGGTTTGTTCGCCGCCACGAAACAACGCAGTGACCATCGGTTTGTCGCCCGGAAGCCAGTCAACGTTGCGGCCAGTCTTTTCGACCGCGAACGCATCGCCGTTCTGATGCACTTTTAGAAAACCGCGCGCGCCGAGCCCCAACACACCGGCAGCGAAGCAGCGCGAATCGAATCCCATGTAATTGATGAAGCGCACTGCGGCCGCGCTCATACCCGGCGGCGCGTCGTAGCGCGGAAACTTCGGGCCGGCACGCGGGTCGCGGCCGAGGCGCCACCACATCGCGAACATGAACGACACGATTGACAGAATTCCGCCGATCGCGATCAACTCCGGCGCGTTGTCGTTGAGCAGCCACATCAACCGCTGGAACTGCGAAGGCGCCGCAACGATGCCCTTCGGAAACGCGGCAACGATCGTCAGCCCCTCGTTCGGCGCGAGCCGCCGTGTCGTTTCGAAGAGAAATTCGCTGCCCTCGATCACTGCGGTGGCGTTGCGGCCCTTCGCGCCTTGCGGACCGGTGAAAGTCTCAGCGCTTAACTTGTCGCCTGAGACAGGCTTGCGGCAAGCGCACGCGTGCACTCGCGCGATCGATCGTGAACGGCCAGCCATTGCCGGTGACGTTCCAGTACAGCTCATCATGCTGCGTGAAAAATCCGAGCTGGCGACCGGTGCGATAGGAAATTCGATACTCGTGCCGTCCATGCGACAACATCTGCTGCGCGTTGCCGATGCGAACGCGCATGCCGTTCTCCAGCGGCTCGACTCGGTATTGCTCCGGCGCACCGTCGCGCTGCACGCCGAGCACTTGAAACGGAACGACCACCTTGATTGCGGGATGGTGCTCGTACCGAGTCGGGAAATCACGCAGGATGCCGCGCTGAATCCGTTTGCCTTCGACCTGTACCGTGATCGTTTCGACGACAAGCATCGATCCGTCGGCTTCGATCGAGATATCGCTCGCGAAATCCAGAATGCGCTCCTGCGCGAGACCAGCGCTCGCAAGCAATCCAAAAGTCAGCGCGATCAGCGATCGAATCACAGCGACACCTGCACCGCGGCGCGGTCTTCGGTTTCGAAGAACGCAGCGTCACGAAACGCAAACAGCTTGGCGACAACAACGTCAGGAAATGTCTGCATGCGGGTCAGGTACTGCTTGACGGCGCCGTTATAAAAACGCCGTGCGTGCTGCAGATGGTCTTCCACATCGACCAGCTTGGCCGAGAGGTCACGGAAGTTTTGGTCAGCCTTTAGAGCCGGATAACTTTCCTGCAGCAGGATCAGCTTCTTCAGCGATGCGCCAAGCTCGGTCTCCGCGCTGAATCTCGAGGCACTCGGCCTGCGCTCCCGGTCGGCGAGTGCACTCGCACGCGCCCGCAGCTCGACCACCGCCTGCAAGGTCTGCCGCTCGTACGCCGCGTACGCCTTCACGGTCTCCACCAGCTGGGGAACCAAATCGGCACGCCGCTTCAGCTGAACATCGATATCGGCGAACGCCTGTGCAACCAGGTTGCGATCGGAGATCAGGCGATTGAAGACCCAGATGCCCCAGGCAAGCGCAAGAACGGCAATCGCAACGACGGCGTATTCCACGGGCGCCTCCGAAGACCGCGCGCACGATGCCAGTATTCAGCGCGTTCGTCACGCCGATGTCGGCTGCGATTGAGTTGTTTTTCGAGCCTTCTTACTTATCTCGCGACTTCGGTTCGTGGCAGTACAACGGTCTGCGGAAGACCGCCCTCAGCGCGATTCGCCAGCGTGATGTCGCCGCCATGACCGCGAACGACGGATCGCGCGACGATGAGTCCGAGACCCGTGCCGCGCAGGTGTGCACGCGGCCAGGCCCGGCAGCGTTTACTACGCAATGAAGTAGACGCGATATGACCGCTTCATCGATGCTGGCTGGGCGGCATCGCTCACTGAAAGCCGGTATTCCCTTAAACCGATGTGCGCCGTGATTTGAGTTGTATTCGGGGGCTAACACAGTACCGTTTAAATGATCATGTTCGCGCACTAAGCAATGCGCACGTGGAGGGTTCTTATGAAACGGTGTTTGTTTGTAATGCTGGCTGCCGTGGCGACCTCGGCGATGGCTGCCGATGTGGGCGTATCTGTCACGGTCGGACAGCCTGGTTTCTACGGACGTATCGATATCGGCAATGTGCCGCCGCCACCGCTGATTTTTCCGCGGCCGGTGATCATCCAGCCGGTCGTCGTAGCTCAACCGCCGCCGCCGATTTACTTACACGTGCCGCCAGGCCACGCGCAGAAGTGGGATAAGCATTGTCATAAATATGACGCTTGCGGCCGGCCGGTCTACTTCGTGAAAAGCGACTGGTACAACAACGTTTACGTTCCCCATTACCAAAAGGAACACGGAGGCGCTTCCAAAGGCAAGGGTCACAGCAACGGCAAGGGCAAAGGCAAATAACGGTCCTTGTCGTTATCTTGACTTGATCCCGGTTAGCCGGCGGTACTGCGCCATGTACCGAATCGCCTCCTTTGGCTTAGTCAGATCCTCGCATAACAACGCCAGGTTGTAGAGGCAATCGGTCATGTTGGGATTACAGCGCAGCGCCGCTTCGTAGGCTTGCACTGCTTCGCGCTTGCGACCCATGTCTTCGAGAAGTACGCCGACGTTGTATTGCAGTAGCGGCTCATCGCCGCAAACCTGGATCGCGGCGCGGTAAACGCGCTCTGCCCGTGCAAGATGGCCGAGCTCGTGCAGAAGCCGCCCCAGATTGACGTGCGCCTCGAGCATCGTCGGGTCCGCCGCGATGGCTTGCGTGTACGCCTCGACTGCGGCCCCAGGATCCTCATTCTCCAGCGCGACGCCATGCTCGAAATGGGCTTCTGCGTTTGCCTGTGGCTCTTTGTCCGTGTGTTCGATCACGCTGAAGGAGCCGTCCACATCGCCGTTCTCGAACGCGAGCAGGTACTGCCCGGATTCCGCCTGCCAGCGGCTGGCGCCTTCCTTGACGACTACATGGTCGGCCACCGCGCAAATAGAGAGGCCCGACAACGGCATCGACTCCGGCAGATGACGGCGCAGCTCCCGAATGGACTTGGTGATCCGCTTGTGCGGCACATTGGCCACGGCCAGCGCGCGTGCGGTTCGCAGCACGATCAAGTCCTGAAACGAAAACAGCCACGCGTTGCGCGGCCCGCGCGACGGAGATACGAATCCGGCCCCGATCAGCGAGCGGATCGTGCTACGTGGCAGGCGAAGCAGCTTCTCGACGTCGCGCACGCCGTACTGGTACATCGAAAGTGCTGTCGGCTGCTTCTATTTTCGGGCGGCCCTGCGCGCCACCGGCTCAGCTTGTGGCGCTCGTTTCGGCGGTTTGCGGGTCTCGCGTACTGCAGGTTCGGACTCACGCGCCTTGGCCGGTGCCACCGCCTTCTTGTTAAGGCTCGCGCGCAGCGCTTCCATCAGGTCGATCACCTGCGCACCGCTCTGAGGCGCCTCGGCCATCGTGATCTCCTGACCTTCGACCTTCTTTTGCACCGCCGCCTCGACGCGCGTGCGCACTTCGTCGGTGTACGCGGCAGGGTCGAACGTGTCGGAAGCCTGCTGTTCGATCAGTTGCTGGGCCAGCTTGAGCTCGGCGTCCTTCACTTCAGTCTGCGGAATCTCGATGTCCTTGATCGACCGCACTTCTGCAGCGTATAGAAGCTGTTGCATCACAAGCCCGTCTTCGACCGGACGAATCATCACGATGTACTGCTTGCCGCGTGCGGCATAGCGGCCGACCGCGCAGCGGTTCGACTCGCGCAATGCTTTCGTCAGCAGCGCATACGGCTTCGCGCCGCCCTTATCCGGAGCCAGGTAGTAGGCCTTGTCGAAGTACACAGGATCGATCGCTTCGATCGGCACGAACTCGGTGATGTCGGCGGTTTGTGTGCCCGCCTCCTCGAGTGCCTTCAGTTCCTCGGGAGTGAACATCACATACTGATCTTTTGCGAATTCATAGCCCTTGACCATGTCTTCGCGCGCGACCGGTACTTCTTCTTTGACGCAGATGTACTGCTGCTTGAGCCGCGAACCGCAGTCCTTGTGCAGCAGGTTGAACGAGATCGCGCGGCTCGCCTCGGTGGCGGAAAAAAGCTTCACCGGAATCGACACGAGTCCGAACGAAACGGTCAACGACGCAATCGATCGTGCAGCCATTACCTACCTCCTGACTGTCTTCAAGCCTTTGCGCGGTCCAGTGCGTGCTCGAGGCTGTGCTTGCGCTTCAGGGCATCGTGCCAGCGATCGCCCGTTTCGGCCAGCCGCGCGCCGGCGTTGGTGATGGTGAAGTCTAGTGGATGCGCGCTTGCGAGCTCGTCCCATGTCAGCGGCATCGAAACCGGCGCACCACTCGCACCGCGTGGTGAATAAGCGACGTTGAGCGTCTTGCCGCGCACATTCATGTTGTAGTCCATGAAGATCTTGCCGGTGCGCTTCGGCACGCTCCACTCGAGCGTGATGTCCTTCGGATGCTGGTGCATCAGGTGCCGGCCGACGAGCTCCGATATCTCGCGCGCGGCGTCAAAATCCAGTGTGCGCTTGATCGGCACAAACACGTGCAGCCCGGTCTTGCCCGATGTCTTGACGATCGGCTCGAGCGACATGCTCTGCAGCAGCTCGCGCAGCCAGAACGCGACTTCCTTGCCTTTCTCGAACGCAATCGTATTCAGCTCCGGCTCGTCGCCCGGCTTCTCTTTGCCTGAGTAGATGTAAGGGTCGATGTCGAACACGACGTAATCCGGAAAGTTGAGCACCGAGCTTTCGAGTGCCTCCAGCGAGCTCGCGTAATCATCGGTCTGCGCCTTTGGTATCGGGTCCACCCTTCGCACGCGAATGCCAGACATGAAACTCGAGCGTTCCCGATTGCGCGAGCCATAACAGCGTCGGCAAGTTGTTGCACAGCAGGTATTCGTGACTCTCGTCCTTGTGTCCCGAAAAGACGACGATGCTTTCGGCAAACGGCGGGCGGCTTTGCTCCCAATGCTTCTGAAAGAAGCGCTGGCCGTTGATTCCGTCAGGCATACGAATCATCGTCAGCGGACGATCTTCCAGATGCGGCAGGATGTACGGCGACACCTGCGCGAAGTAACGCAATAAGTCGCGCTTGGTCAGTGCCGGCTGCTGCAATGCCGGATCTGCCGGCCAGTAGACGCGATCGAGATTCGTCAGCTTGATCTGATGCGCGCCGACGGCCAGCGTCAGCGATGCTTTGCTGTTCTCGAGCTGACGCAAGATCTCGTCGATCTCGTTTGCACTGTTGGATGATTTCGCGCTTCCTTTGGCAATTTTGGCGGCGGCTCGTGCACGCGGCGCTTCGGCCGGTAATGCACGCCGCACCGTCTTCGGATCAATGTCGTCGCGCAAGCGCAAGAACACCGGCGCTCGCAGAGAGCCGTCGTCGGTCCAACTCTGGAATTGCACTTCGGCGACGACTTCGGGCTTCACCCAAACCGTCGGACTGTGCAAGTCTGGCTTGTCGGCAAACGGACAGGTTTTCGTTTGCAGCGGATCCAGCCGCTTTTGCACTAGCCCTAACGACTTCTCATCAAAGCCCGAGCCGACATGCGACGCGTAGATCAGCTTGCCGTCGTTCCAGTGCCCGAGCAGCAACGCCCCCAGCGACGCACGCCCGCCTTTTCCTTTGGTGTAGCCGCCGATCACGAACTCCGCACTGTTGATCGACTTGATCTTCAGCCATGATGCCGTGCGCTTGCCCGGCTCGTAGCGGCTCGCCTTGCGCTTGCCGATCACGCCTTCGAAGCCGGCTTCGACCGCTGCCGCGTGCAACGCCATTCCATCGTCAGTCGCATGCACCAGCTGCACCAGCGGCGATGGCAGCAGGCACTGCGCGAGGTAGCGCCGCCGATCGTTGTACGGCGCGTTGCGCAGATTCACACCTGCGAAATGCAGAATATCGAAACAGTAGAAGATTGCTCGCTCCGTCTGCGCGGCGCGGTTTTGCATCGCGTTGAATGACGGATTGCCGCTGGCGTCGAACGCCACGATCTCGCCGTCGAGGATCACGCTGTCCACGGCCTGCTGGCGTAGCTCCGCGCACAACTTCGGAAAATCTGCCGCCAGATCGAGGCCGCGACGAGAGCGCAGCTTTACGCTGTCGCCCTCGACGAACGCCAGCACTCGATAGCCGTCGAGCTTGGGTTCCCACATCCAATCGGCGTGATTGAACGGTGCGTCTCCCAATTCGGCCTGCATCGGAGCGAGCGTGGCGGGCATCGATTCGGTCTTACCGGCCGCGACAAGACGCGCCGCGGGAATCCGGTGCGCCGGAACGGTCTTCAGATCCTCGACCGACACCCCGGAGAGCACCGAACGATTCTGCTCGGTGACATCGGTCTGCGCGACGAAGCGATCCTTGTGCTTGATCACCAGCCAGTTCTTGCGGTCCTTCATGCGCACCAGCGCGAACGAACCCTTCAACTTCTCCCCGCGCAGCAGGAAGCTCAGCTTTCCAATGTCCAGCCCGTCGCGGACGCGTTGCTCCGCTTCGGCGCGATCGTGAAACCAGTACTCCTGACCTTCATCCGGTGAGTAGACGCCGCAGTCCCACACGATCATCTCCCCGGCGCCGTACTGCCCGGGTGGAATCACACCCTCGAACGACGCGTACTCGTACGGATGATCTTCGGTCTGCGCCGCGAGTCGCTTATCGTTGGGATCTAGCGACAGCCCTTTCGGAACAGCCCACGACTTCAATACGCCGTCGCACTCCAATCGAAGGTCGTAATGCATCGCGCGCGCGGCGTGCTGCTGAACCACGAACAGCAGCGGCCCGCCGTGCGCTTCCCGTACCGCCGGCGCCGGCTCGGGGGTGGCTGAAAAACTGCGCTTGGCGGAGTATTCGGTAAGGTTGTCTTTCTTCACGCGGGAATTCTAGGGTCAAGGCCCATGAGTGCTCAGAGACTGGTGGCGGGTGCGAGCGGCTACTCCTTTAAGGAGTGGAAGGGGAACTTCTATCCAGAGAAGATGAAGCCGGAGGAAATGCTGGCGTGGTACAGCGAGCGCCTGCCGACGGTGGAGATCAATAACACTTTCTACCAGATGCCCAAGACGGCGGTGCTCGAGAACTGGGCAAAGGCGACACCGGCAGACTTCCGGTTCGCGATCAAGGCTTCGCGGCGCATCACGCATATGTCGCGGCTCAAGGCAGATACAGCCGCTGATTCGGTCAATTTTCTCTACACGACCCTTGCAGCGCTCGGCGCCAAGCGGGGTCCGGTGCTCTTCCAACTGCCGCCGTTCATGAAGAAGGATCTGCCGCGCCTCAACGAATTTCTGCGACTGCTGCCCGAGGGACATGGCGCTGCGTTCGAGTTTCGCAACGACAGCTGGTTTGACGACGACGTTTACGACGCGTTAAAAGGTGCCGGAGCAGCGTTGTGTCTGTCAGAGCGCGAAGACAATGCGCCGCCGCCGCTGGTGCAAACGGCTCGATGGGGCTACGTCCGGCTGCGGCTCGAGAATTACTCGGACGACGATCTGCAGCAGTGGGCCGACAGGCTCGCGGCTACCGGGTGGGGCGAGATCTACGTGTACTTCATGCACGAGCCGACGGCGCCGGCGTATGCGCAGACGCTGATGCGCTTGGCAGAGTCGCATGCAGACCAACATGCTTAGTCGAATCATCCGCTCGGCTTGCGCGTTCGTTGTTCTCGCTGCGCTGAGCGGGGGCGCGATTGCTCAGTCGAGCAAGACTGTCCGAATTCTTGTGGGCTTCCCCGCCGGCGGCGGCACCGATGCGATCGCGCGCACGCTGGGCGAGAAACTGAAAGACGAGCTTGGCACCTCGGTCATCGTCGAGAACCGACCGGGGGCGGGTGGACAGATCGCCGCGCAGGCGCTGAAGAGCGCAGCACCCGACGGCACTACGTTGTTTATCTCGCACGATCACACGATCTCGATCCTGCCGTTGGTGATGAAGAACCCGGGCTTTGATCCTGCGAAGGACTTCGTGCCGGTGGCGGGCTTTGCGACGTTCGTCAACGCGCTCGCTGTGTCAAGCGGCACGCCGGCCAAGAGCTTCAACGACTACGTCGCGTGGGTGAAGCGACAGGGCGGCAAGAGCGCAATCGGCATCCCGGCGCCGGCCTCGATCCCCGAGTTTCTCGTCAAGATAATCGGCGACAAATACGGACTCGATCTCGTGTCAGTACCGTACCGCGGCAGCGCGCCGATGATCGCCGACATGCTTGCCAATCAGATACCCGCCGGCGTCGGCTCGGTGCCGGAGTTCATCGACAATCACGCGGCCGGCAAGCTGCGCGTCGTCGCTGTGCTTGGCGGCACGCGCCAGGCTGCACTGCCGGACATACCGACATTCGCCGAGCTCGGTCTCGCGGGTTTCGAAGAAGTGCCGTACTACGCGTTCTTCGCACCGGCCGGCACCCCGCAAGCGGCGATCGATCAGTTCTCTGCCGCGCTATCGAAGGTGATCGCGCAGCCCGATGTACGCGACCGACTGACGCGATTGGGGTTGGCTGTGCAGTTCATGCCGCAAGCGCAACTCGCAGCCCGCGAGCGTGCTTATTCGCAAACGTGGGCGCAGATCATCAGGAAGAGCGGGTTTCAGCCGCAGTGAAATCTTTGACTTGCACGCTAAGTGCCAATAACCAGAAGAGGCGTTTATGACCCAAACAAGAAAGGTTGCGCTGGTGACCGGCGCGGGAAGCGGCATCGGGCGCGCCGTGGCGGTGACCTTGCTCAACAATGGATTCGACACGGTACTGGCCGGCCGCCGCCTCGAGGCGCTTGAAGCGACCGCGAAGCTGGCTGCGGGTGCGCAGAGCACGTCGCTCGTGGTTGCCACCGACGTCGGCAACCCGGATTCGGTCGACGCGCTCTTCGCGCAGCTCAAGCAACGCTTCGGCCGTCTCGATCTGCTGTTCAACAACGCTGGCACCGGCGCGCCACCGGTTCCGCTCGAAGACCTGAGCTACGCGCAGTGGAAAGCCGTCGTCGACGCAAACTTGACCGGCTCCTTCCTGTGCACCCAAGGCGCATTTCGATTGATGAAGGCGCAGGATCCGCGCGGTGGCCGCATCATCAACAACGGCTCGATCTCGGCCCACGCGCCGCGACCAAACTCTGCCCCGTATACCGCGACCAAGCACGCGATCACCGGACTGACCAAATCGTCGTCGCTCGATGGCCGCAAGTACGACATCGCCGTGGGCCAGATCGACATCGGCAATGCGTTGACCGACCTCGCGTTCAGGATGACGCAGGGTGTGCCGCAGGCACACGGTGCGATTGCAGTCGAGGCGGTGATGGATGTCCAGCACGTCGCCAACGCTGTGCTTCACATGGCGAGCCTTCCGCTCGACGCCAATGTGCTCTTCATGACCGTGATGGCGACCAAGATGCCGTTTGTCGGTAGAGGGTGAAGAGAGCGCATCCGTCCTTCGTGTTACGTCTGTAACGAACCGAGTCAACTCACCCTTCGATAATTCACACTGCGCCTGTAGCACTTCTCATTACCGCATCGTCTACCGGAAGCGAGCATGTTTGATAAGGCAGCTCGCAGTAGCGTAGTTGGAACGGAGTACCGATGTCGATTTCCTCAGCACAACCTGCCGCTGTACGTCGCGCGGGCGCGTTCGGCGTGCACTCCTTGTATCGGTTTGCCTTCACGGTACCGGACCTGGACGAAGCCGAGCGTTTCTACTGGGCATTCGGCCTGAGTCCGCGTCGGATCGGCGATCGGCTCGACCTGTACACGCACGGTCATCCGCATTGCTGGGCTTCGATCCATCAAAACGGCGCGCAGAAAAAACTTCAGTACGTGAGCTACGCGGTGTACGAGGAGGATTTCGACGCCTTTCGTTCACGAATCGAACGCCTGGGTCTTCAATGCGAACCTCACCCGCTATGTGGGACGAGCCGGGAGTTCAGTCTCGATACCGACGGCCGTCGCAGTTCAGTCTCGATAAGCGCGATTACTCGCTGCGCTTCAGCTCTTTGGCATGTGCTCTCTTATTTGAGTCGCAGTTGGGTCAGACGGTGGGTCGCCTCTATCGAGCCAGGCCACAGCCTCCACTTCTGACGCAAAGAGGTCTCCAATCAACCGCCGATTGACGGCAACTGTGACTCCGAACTTCTGCGGATCGATCATCTCCGGACGAACGACCATAGCCAAGCGAACTGCTCCGTCATTTACTCGCGCCCATTTCTCGACCATGAAGTACCGCTTGCTAAGGCTGGGCGACTTAAAGCCGGTGAGTGAGGACGCGTTTACCACGAGCTCCTTAATGCCATGCGCACGAGCGTACGCAATAGCAGCGGTCACCAGTGTCTGCGGCATCTCTAAGCGATACACAGCCAATTGGCCGAAAGAACCCACGGCCCGCTACTACCTCAAAATGATCCGGTGCGCGCTCCACACAAAATCCTAATCTTTCGCCGACATTGCCTACCGCACCGATTATCGTCCTCTGACGGTGACCCGATTAACATGCAGCGATGGAACTGGTCGAGCGCGATGAGGCGTTGCAGGCGCTTGAAAGCGATTTGCGATCCGTTGCAAGCGGGACGGGTCGCGTCGCCTTCATTGCCGGTGAAGCGGGCATTGGCAAAACCAGTCTGCTGAAGGCACTGGCGGCGCGCTCAGGTAACACTCCGCGCCGCGTCGATCTTTGGTGGGGCAACTGCGATGCGTTGCAGACGCCGCACCCGCTTGCTCCGCTACATGACATCGCGCGATCATCAGACGTTCGGTTCGGCGCGTTGCTACGAGGCGACGACAGCCGCGCCGCGGTGTTCGAAGCCGTGCTTACCGAGCTTACGCAGAAGCCTCGCCCCGTTCTACTCGTGATCGAAGATGCGCACTGGGCCGACGATGCGTCGTTAGATTTGATCAAGTTCCTCGGTCGACGCATCGACCGCGTGGCCTGCCTGCTCGCGATTTCGTATCGCGACGACGAAGTCCCAACGATGCATCCGCTGCGGCGCGTGCTGGGTGAGCTTCCGAGCAGTCTTGTAACGAGATTGGATTTGCCGCGCCTGTCGCCGACAGGCGTTGAAACATTAGCTCGCAGCGCGTTTCGATCGCCGGCCGGCGTTTACTCAGCGACGCACGGCAATCCGTTTTTCGTCACCGAGGTTTTGCGGCACGGCATCGATACCGTCCCGCGCAGCGTGCAGGATCTCGTGCTTGCGCGCTTTGCGCGTCTGAGCCCCGAGGCGCAGTCGATCGTCAGGCTTGCGTCTCTCGTTCCAGCGAAGATCGAACGCTGGCTTGCCGACGATTTACTTGGAGTGAACGTCGCGGCAATTGAAGAGTGCTTGAACTCCGGCCTGCTATTGGCTGCCGCGTCCACCCTGTCGTTTCGGCACGAACTCGCACGCGTCGCGATCGAATCGTCGATCTCCGATCCTCTGGCGCGCGCATCGCACGCCGATATCTTTCGCGCACTCGAGCGCGGCAGCGCGCCGGTGTCGCTGGCGCGTCTTGTTCACCATGCGACACGAGCAGGCGATATCGCTGCAGTAATGCGATACGCGCCGGATGCTGCGCGCCAGGCGCAACAACGCGAGGCCCATCGCGAGGCGGCCGCGCATTACCGCACGGCGCTCGAGCATTCGAACGGCATGGACAACGAGCACGCGGCCTGGCTGGATGCCTACGCGCGCGAGTGCATGCTGACGGGTCAGCTGACTGAAGCCATTACCGCGCGATTGCGTTTGCACGAGTTACACAAGCGTGCCGCTAACAAGGTTGGCGAGGCCGAAAATTTGAGCCAACTGGCAGTGGCTTATGTGGGCGTTCTGAGGAATGCGGAAGCTGATGTCGCAAGCCGCAGAGCAATCGAATTGCTTGAAACGCTGGCTCCAAGCGTCGCGCTCGCCGGCGCCTATCGTGTGGAAGGTTCGCTGCGAATGCTCAATCGCGACTGCGAGGCTTCGGTCGAGTGGAGCACGAAAGCAATCCAACTGGCCGAGCAATTCGGGGACAGAGAAACTATTGCATCTGCTACGAGCACGCTCGGCACAGCGATGCTTTTCCTGGACTACGAAGCAGGCTGCGCGCAACTTCATCGCGCAATCGATCTCGCTCGGGCGGACGAACTACATCACATCGCCGCGAGCGCCTACGGCAACTTAGGCTCAGGGTCAGGTGAACTGTTCCGGCTGCGAGAAGGTGAGCGCTACCTAAAGCAAGCAATCTCCTTTGCGCAGCGGCATGAACTCGATACCGCCCGACTCTACGCGACATCGTGGCTGGCGTTGTGCGAGATGTACCTCGGCCGCTGGGAAGACGCGTTCGACAACGCTTCGGACGTCATTCAGCAAACGACCTCCAGTCCCAGTATCAGCCGTGTGATGGCACTAGTGGCGCTGGGCCGCCTGCAAACCCGGCGCGGCGATCCGCATGCGACCGAGACACTCGATGAGGCGTTGGAGCTCGCTCTTGCCAGCCAGACGCTGCAGCGGCTCGGCCCCGTGCGGGCGGTGCGCGCCGAGGCCGCATGGTGGCGGGGCAACCGACGCGCTGCAGCCGACGAAGCCGAATCAGCATTGAAGCTGGCGATCGACCATCGACACCCATGGTTGGCGGGAGAACTGGCGTACTGGCTTTGGCGCGCGGATGCCCTGACAGCGGTGCCGTCGCCGTGTGCGGAACCGTTCGCGCTGCAGATATCGGGTCGCTGGCGTGAAGCCGCGCAAGCGTGGGCAGAATTGGGTTGCCCGTTCGAGCAAGCGCGTGCGCTCAGCGACGGCGATCAGGCAGCGCAACTGGAAGCGCTCGAAATCTTCGAGCACCTGGACGCACGGCCGGCCGCCGACCAGCTGCGCCAGCAACTGAAGACCGCGGGACAGCGCAAGCTGCCGAGGCGTGCGCGTAGCTCGACAAAGTCGAACCCGCATCAACTGACCGCGCGCGAGATCGAGGTGTTGCTCTTGTTGTGCGAGGGGCTGAAGAACTCGGAAATCGCCGAACGACTGTGCCGCTCCGTGCGCACGATCGATCATCATCTTGAATCGGTGTTTGGCAAGCTCAACGTCACGACCCGGACGGAGGCGGTCGCCGCAGCAACGCGCGCGGGAATCCGGGCAAAAAATGGGCAAGCCAGCGTGGCAATCTAGGCAAGTTTGCCGTGGGCGAAGACACCGTATCTGCCTAACCTGATGGCGTCGGTAATTTCACCGTCGCCACTTACGGAGTTCGAGATGCCCCGCTACATGGTTGAACGCACGTTTCCCGACGGCCTTCGGATCCCGATGGACGAACAAGGCGCCAAAGCCTGCGGCAGTGTGATCGACAACAACGCCAAGAGCGGCGTGACCTGGGTGCATTCCTATGTCACTCCGGATCTTCGCAAGACGTTCTGCATCTACGATGCCCCGACGCCCGATGCCATTCGCGAAACGGCCCGCAACAACAACTTGCCGATTGACAACATCACTGCTGTTAGCGTGCTTGATCCTTATTTTTATCGATCGTGAATCTGCGCTGTCAGCGATGAAATAGCCACGCGCCCAACCGTCCTGCGGCCGAGCGCGTGGCGATAGCGTTGCCATCCCGATGTGCCGACGCCGACGACGGCAGCGTCATAGCGCTTGGTCATCGGCTGTGTTTCGGTTCAAACGCGCCGTTGCGATTTCCGGCGGCCGCTTGCGAGCGACGCTTGCGAATGCGCCTGGGCCTGGATCCAGTCCGCGAAGATTTTCACTTCATCGCGTTGCGCGGCCGGTGACACGATCAACCAGTATGCTCGATGCGCGCGCATCGCAAAGCGCTTGTCCTTCAGCGGCATCACGAGTCGGCGATCGGCGACAAATGGATCGATCAGCGGAAAGCGGCCCAGCGCGACACCCTGCCCCGCCATTGCGGCCTGCATGATCTGGTCGTAGTGGCTGAAGGTCAGTCCGCGTCTGGCGCGCGGACGCTCCAGCTTCATCGCCTCACACCATACTTTCCACGACAGCCAGATCGTTGTGCTGTTGGGATCGTCGATATCTAACAGCGGCAGTTGCAGCAGATCCTCCGGCGTACGGATGCGTTTGCCTTTGAGCAGCGCCGGACTTGCCACGGGCGCTACCTGCTCTCCGAACAGGCAGATCGCGTCGGCACCGGCAGCGTCTTGCGAGCAGTACCGGATCGCCGCGTCCAGCCCGTGGTGCTCAAGATCGCGCACGGTGTTATCGGCCACGACATGCACTGAGATATCGCCGTGCTCGGTTTGAAACTGCGCTAGCCGCGGCACCAGCCAGAGCGATGCAAATGACGCGGTCGTCGTGACGCGAACGATCGGCTCTGTCTTTGCACGCACGGCGGAGGTGGCGTCACGCACCAGCGCGAGTGCCTTCGAAACTTCGCGGTAGTAACGCTCGCCCGCCTCGGTCAGGATCAGCGCACGTGTGCGCCGCTCGAACAACTTCACGCCGAGTTGTTCCTCGAGCTGCTGCACCTGCCTGCTGACGGCCGACTGCGTCAGATGCAACTCGGCGGCGGCAGACGTGAATGAAAGCAGTCGCGCAGCGGCTTCGAAGCCGCGCAATAGATCCAGCGACGCGGGCAGGTCGCGCCTATGCATTCCGGCCGCTCATGCGTCGCATTTCGAGATTTCGTTTGTCCGCAATCGTCTGGTGCGCGACAGTTCGTCGCACATCACCACGAGGTCAACGCCATGAACCGGAACACCCTAGCCAAAGACCAAGCCACGATGTTCACCGTCGATGGCTAATCCGATGCCGCTTCGCCTCCCCATCGGCAGCGCCATCTTCGTCTATCTCGGGCGAAGTATGGATCACGCAGGAAGGCATGCGCGAGGACGTGATCCTCGGACCGGGCGAACGATTCACTGTGCGTAGCGGCGCGCTGATTCTGGCCAGCGCGATCCGGAGCAATGCGCGCGTCTACGTTGCGGGCCCTGCTGTGGCTGCCGCATCAGTCGACAATGACGTGCTCGCGCTTTTGCGCTATCGCGCACGAAGTCTGCGCGTCGAGCAGTTCGATCGGGTGGTGCGGGCGACACGCCAATTGCTGTTATCGGGGCTGGCCGCTGTTTCCGCTCATGTCCGTCGGCGTTTCCGATATTTGGCAACGCCACTAGCAGCGCCACGCGGCTCCGCTATTCCGACAGCGCTCCGAACAGGAACGTCGCCTCGACTACCGGCCCCGGCCGTCCAAGCGCGCCGAACCAACGTTTGAAGATTTCTCCGATCGCGTTGCTGCGGTAGATCTGCGCTAGCGCACTGTTGACAGCCAGTCGCATCTGCCAGTCCCCGCGCGGTAGGACGATCGCATAGGGTTCGAACGACAGAGCATCGCCGAGCAGCACCAGCGCCTTGGGATCCTTGGACTTGCCGGCCAGGCCCATCAGCAGCACCCGATCGCTGGCGAAGGCGTCGATCGCGCCGCTTTCGACCTGCTCGAGTCCCTCGTCGCGGGACTTGAGCGGCACGACCGTGGCGTTGATGACCCGGTTCTTCAGAGCCTCAGCCAGCGCCCGCTCGTTGCTCGTCCCGCCGATCACGCCGATTTTCTTGCCGCCAAGGTCGCCGAGCCCGTTGGCTGCCAGGCTGGCTTTGACGAGCAGACCGGTGCCATCGACAAAGGTGAAGCTCGAGAAGTCGACGGTCTTCATGCGCCCGAGGGTCACGGTACTTGAGCCGCACTCCATGTCGGCCTGCCCCTTCGCAACTGCGTCGAAGCGATTCTGGACCGTGACGGGCACCCAACGGATCTTCAGTTCACTCACGCCGAGCTGGCGCTCGATGGCACCGACCACGCGACGGCACAGATCGATGCTGTACCCAACCACTTGCTTGTTATCTTCGAACGAGAACGGCGCGGCGTCGGTTCGGTAAGCAATTGCGATCGACTGCGTGTCGCGGATCTTCTTCAGGCGCCCGTCCAGCGCCGGAGCGCTCTGCGCGAGTGAGGCGGTGGGCAGCAATAGCAGAGCAGCGAGTCCGGCAGCCAGCAGCTTCATGGTTATGTCTCTTCGATTGTGAGTTGGGCTGCGCATTTTGCCCGAGATAATTGGCCTCAACGCGGCGCCAGGGTTCGAGACTCGGTCGGTTGAACTTCTCGGGTAGTTAGCTGAAAGACATCGTCTTGTTTCAGATCATCGGCGGTCCATAGAATATTCGGCTTATGCCCCGCATCGATCCCGAACGTCTGCTTTCCGACTTGCGTGAACTGCGCGCCATCGGCGCACAAGGCCGCGGCGTCGTGAGACCGGCGTTCAGCGCTGCCGACATGGAAGCGCGGCGCTGGCTCAAACGCCGATACGAGGAAGCCGGTCTCGAAGCGACGATCGACGGCGTCGGCAATGTGCTGGGCCGCTCGCGGCATTCCGGCAAGGCTTTGCTGATCGGCTCGCACTCAGACACGCAACCTACCGGTGGCTGGCTCGATGGCGCATTGGGCGTGATCTACGCGTTGGAAGTCGTGCGTGCTCTTGCGACCGACGACGCAACGCGTGCACTGCCAGTGGATGCGGTGTCGTTTCAGGACGAAGAGTCGCGCTTTGTCAGCTGTCTCGGCAGTCGCTCGTTGACTGGCCAACTGACGACGCAGTTGGAACAGCAAGCCGTCGATAGCAGCGGTGTGACGCTGGCCGATGCGCTGCGCGACGCGGGCTAATGGGCGTATCACGTCTGCACGTATCGAGCGAGCGCTACGCGGGGTTCATCGAAGCACACATCGAGCAAGGTCCGCATCTGGAGGACTCCGGACGCCGCATCGGCGTCGTAACCGGCATCGTCGGGCTGCGCAGCATTCGCTTCATCTTCCGTGGCCAGCAAAATCATGCCGGCACCACGATGATGGCGCGCCGTCGCGATGCAACGACGGCACTGTACGAGCTCGCGCACCGTATCAATCTGGAGTTTCCGAAAGTCGCTGCCGAGCGCACGGTCTGGACCATGGGCCGCGTTCGCGTCGAACCGAACGCGATTTCGATCGTGCCGGGATATGCCGAGCTCGACCTGCAGTTCCGGGATCCATCGGAGGCGCCGCTCGACGCGTTCGAGACAATCGTCGAGCGCCTTGTCTCGGAGATGAACGCAGCGCGATGGTGTCGCCATCGAGGCGTCGCGCTCGCGCGTGCCAATTCCGCCGACGCGAATGGATGCTGGCCTGCAGGCGCATATCGAAGCTGCGGCCGAGCGCCATGCGCCCGGTAACTGGCAGCGCATGCCGAGTGGCGCATTGCATGATGCCGGCGTCATCTCCGCATCGATCCCGTCGGCGATGCTGTTCATTCCCTCGATCGGTGGCATCAGTCACGACTTCGCGGAGGACAGCCGCGACGCGGACATCGTGCTTGGCTGCCAGGTGCTGGCGGACGCGGCGGCGTCGATCCTCGCCGAGGCGAACAACCGGCATTAGCTCGCTTCCGCCGGGCTCATCAAATGTGGCTTGGCACGATCTGGGTTCAACGACCTAATCAGCGACGCCTGGGACTATGCGGACCTCGCGCACGACAGCATCCTTGAGCTTCGCAAGGGCAGTCTGATATGCAGGGCTTTCGTAAGCAGCGACTGCCTTGTCAACGCTCTCAAATTCGATCACGACGCAACGTTCGTTCGCACCCCCTTCATAGGTCTTTGAGGGCATCCCGCGAGCGAGAAAACGAGCGCCGAACGACGTGAGCACCGGTCCTGCCGCTTCAGCGTACTTAGCCAACGCGGCGGGATCTTGCACAGAGTGATACGACGCGATCCAGTACCCTTTCGGCATAGGATGTGGCTCCAATTATTTCGACTTCGCTTGCGGCGCGTACCCTTCAACGCCCATTTGCCACAGTAAGAACGCGAACATGTCGGCGCGCTCCTGCAATTGCTGCGTCTTCGTGTTGCCGATACCGTGACCGGCGTCGTAGTCGAGCCTTAGCAGTACCGGCTTGGCGCCGCCCTTCAGCTCCGTTTGTGCGGCCATCAACCGGGCCGCGGTCTTGGTCGTGTGCCAGACCTCAACGCGCGGGTCGTTGACCCCGTGCGTAAACAACACCGCGGGATAGCGCTTGCCGTCTTCAACCTGGTGATACGTGCTCATCGCCAGCAACGCGCGAAAGCCCGCTTCGTTTTTGCGCGTGCCGAACTCGGGAATGTTCGGAACGCCGTTGGGTGTCACTTCGGCCCGCACCATGTCGAGCGCACCGACCACAGGCACTACCGCAGCAAACAACTCCGGACGCTCAGTCATCGCACGTCCGACCAGAATGCCACCGGCGCTGCCGCCAAGAATTCCGAGCTTGCTAGGGTTCGTCCATTTTTGTGCGATCAGATACTCCGCACACGCGATGAAGTCCTTCCATGTATTCGGCTTCGTCGTTTGATAGCCGGCCTTGTACCACTCCTGCCCAAAGACGCCGCTGCCGCGTGGATTCGCGATCGCGAACACGCCGCCGACATCGAGCCACGCCAAGCGGCTCACGCTGTAAAACGGCTCCTCGGTAATGCCGTAGCTCGCGTATCCGTACAGGATGGTCGGGTTGTTGCCGTTAAGTTGCGTACTGCGTTTGTGAATGATCGACATCGGCACCATCGCGCCATCGTGGCTCTTCACCATCACTTCGGTGGCCACGACGTCGGCGGGCGCGTCGTAAGGACCTTGCGGCTGCAAACCCGAGTTCTTCACGCTGCCGTCAGCACCGACAAGATAGATCTGCCGGGCGCGTGTCCAACTCTGTAGATCGAGTACTAAGCCAGGAAAGCGCGGGTCGGCTGCGCTCGCGCCGCCTTCGAAGTCCGCGAGTGTAAAAGCGCCTTCGAGCGGCAGTTTCACCTCGACCACTTCGCCTTCCTTCGAATGCGGCCGCTTGAACAAGCGCTTGATGTTGCCGTCGCGCACTTCGAAGTAAAGCGCATCAGCCGCCGCCGTAACACCGGTGATGACGCGCTCGCTCGTCGGCATCAGCACCTGCGCGTTGGCGAGATCGGGCTTGTCCAGATCGATGCGAATCACCTTCGAACGTGGTGCACCCTTGTGCGTCAGCAACGTCAGTTGATCGTTCATGTAGGCGACGCCGGTCACTTCGTCGCGCGCATCGATCACTTTCTTCCACTGCGGCTTGCCGGCAATAACGCTTTGCGCCGGCGCCGCATACACCGTGATCTCACGCTGCGTGCCGTTGAAGACGAGACCAAGTGCCCACTTGCCGTCGTGCGTGACACCGGCAACCGGAATTTCGGCCGGCGTGATGTCGACGCCCTCGACGCCGATACCGAACACGCGGCGAGCACTCGCAACGTCACCACCCGGTTTCAGCATCAGCACTTGGCTACGCTGATACTTCTCGGTCGGCGCCATGCCCTTTTTCAATTGCTGCAGCCGATTGAAAAACATCAAGCGGCCGTCCGGCGTGAAGCTGGCCGTGCCGAAATCTGCGCGGTCAATCGGCTTGCCGATCGAACTGCCTTTGCGCACATCCATCACATGCAGCACGGCGGCTTCCGAACCGGCCGCAGATAGGCCATATACAACCAAGCCTCCGCCCGGCGCGGCGGTGTAGTAATTGATTGCATGCGGTTTGCCGGTGCGTTTCTGAATTGCCTCCGGGTCGACCAGCAAGCGATCTTCGCCACCTAACCCTTGCCGCACCCGCAGCTTGAATTGATTTTCATTTGCGCCACGGCGTTGGTAAAACCACATATCGCCTGTTTCGCGCGTGACCCCTGCGACTCTTGCGGGTATCGCTTCCTCGTATTTGACGAGGCTCTGATAGATCGCTTGCCGGCCGCTGATGCTCGAAAGCAGATTGGTTGCGTAGCTGCTCTGTGCCTTCATCCAGGACGCGACCGCTGGCGACTTCGTGTCTTCAAGGTTGCGATACGGGTCGCGCACCTCGGTGCCGAAGAAAGTTTCAGGGGCAGGCTTCGACGGCGGGGGACCTGGCTGGGCGAGTGCAAGCGAGGCGGCGATCATCATGCAGCCGCCCGCCAGCAAGCGGCGTTTTGCGTCGGTTCGATTCATTGGTTCCTCTTGAAGACGAAGCGGCCGTATGGTGCATCAAAACCGCGACCGCGGCCGAGTGATGCGACGAAACCGCGCTTGCGCGGAGTTAGTGCTTTACAGCGCATTCGGTGCAGCGGACCATGGGCGCATTCCACGAAGATTGAATGTCCGAGCCTGATATCACCGGGCGGCTGGCGCGCTACATGGCGCAGGCGCGGGAGCGGAGCCTCGCGCCGCACGTGGCGCGCGAAGCCAGGCATCGCATCCTGGACGCGCTGGCGGCGATGGTGTCGGGATCCCATCTGAAACCTGGCGAGATGGCGATCCGCTACGCGCAGGCACAGGGCGGCGTCGCGGAAGCGACCGTCCTGACTACCGACATCATGACTTCTGCGGTGAACGCCGCGCTGGTCAACGGCATGTTCGCGCACGCCGACGAGACCGACGACTTCGAGCCGGTGACGAAAGCTCATCCCGGCAGCGCCGTCGTGCCTGCCGCCCTCGCGATGGCCGAGCGCGATGGCCGATCGGGAGCGGAGCTGCTCGCCGCGGTCACGCTCGGTTACGACGTTTGCTGCCGTTTTCTTCTGGCCCTCGGACCGGACCGCGTGCGAGCCAGTCACCGCAGCGCAGAGGGCACAAGCTCCACGATGGGAGCGGTGGCGGCCGCCGCCTCGTTGGCCAGGCTCGATGAAAAGGGCATGCGCTATGCGCTTTCGTATGCCGCGCAGCAGGTTTCGGGTATTTGGAGCTGGGTGCGCGATGCCGAGCACGTTGAGAAGGCGTTCGACTTCTCCGGCATGGGCGCACGCAACGGCGTCACCGCGGCCATCATGGTTCAGCTCGGATTCAGCGGCGTGTGGGACGTACTGGATGGTGAGCACAATGCGCTGATGGCGCTCTCGAGTGAGCCGCAACCCGAGGAAATGGTAGCGGGACTCGGAAGCCGCTTCTTCGTCACCGAAACTGCGATCAAGCCGTTCTCCGTCGGTTATCCGATTCAGGCCCCGCTCGACGCGTTTCTCAAGCTCCGTCGCGAACACGGATTGAATGAGAACAATGTCGAGAGCATCGTCGTACGGCTTCCGGAGGACGGGGCCCGCGTTGTCAACAACCGCTCGATGCCGGATGTCAACTGCCAGCACATCATCGCGATCGCGTTGGTGGATGGCGGAGTCTCCTTCGAGGATAGTCATTCCTACGAGCGGATGGCGGACCCGAAAGTGCGCGCGGTGAAGGAGCGCGTGCAGCTGATTGCCGATAGAGAGCTGATGGATCCCGCCGCGCCACGGAGCGGCCGGGTGGAAGTGAAGCTCCGGGATGGGCGTACCGTCAGCCACTTCACACGCCATGCGCCCGGCACGAAGGAAAATCCGATGGATACGCAGAGCGTGAATGAAAAGGCGCGGCACTTGATGGCGCCGGTGCTCGGCGATCAGCGGACAGAGGAAGTCATTCGCCAAGTGAATTCTCTCGAAGAGCTGGATGACATGCGCGCGTTACGGCCGTTCTTGGCACACGCGCGCAGTTAGGAAGACAGCGATGCGGTCCTGGTGGATGCAGATGACCGACACGGAAACCGTGCTCGACCTGCGCGAAACGCAGGTGCCCAAGCCAGGACCGGCGCAGCTGCTGGTGCAGATGCACGCTGCGGCACTGAACCGCGGTGAGTTCGTGCTGGGACATGGCCTGCACGGCAAGGCGGGTACGTGGAAGGCGATCGGCGGGGAGGGCGCCGGCGAGGTCGTTGCCGTTGGCACGCAAGTCAACGGTTTCAAGCTGGGCGATCGCGTGATGGGCCGATGCAGCGGAGCGTTTTCGGAATACGCGCTGATGGAAGCCGCCGAGGCAATCCCAGCGCCACCTGCGCTGTCATGGGAAGAGGCCGCGAGCATCCCGCTGACGTTCCTCGTGTCGTACGACATGCTGGTGCTGCAGGGCAGGCTCAAGGCCGGCGAATGGTTGCTGATCAACGGCGTCTCGTCCGGCGTCGGTGTGGCCGCGCTGCAGCTGGGAAAAGTCGTGGGGGCGAAGGTCATCGGCACCTCGGGCTCGGCCGCCAAACTGGAAGCTCTCAAGCAGCTTGGGCTGGATGTCGGACTGCGCACCCGTTCAGCCGACTTCGCGCCTGCAGTCATGGAGGCAACGGGCCAGCACGGCGCTGACTTGGTTGTCAACGCCGTCGGCGGCTCGTTCTTCGCCGAGAACATCCGCGCGATGGCCTTCGAAGGAAGGCTCGCTACCGTCGGATACGTCGACGGCGTGCTGCATGCCGACCTAGATCTCGGGGTGCTGCACGCCAAGCGGCTCACCGTATTTGGCGTCTCGAACAAGCTTCGCACTAAGGAGCAGCGCGCGGCTGCCGTCCCGCGCTTCGTCGCCGATGTGATGCCGCATGTCGCGGCCGGGCGCATCAAGCCGCAGATCGACCAGGTGATCGACTTTGCGCGCCTGAAAGAAGGGAAGGCACGCATGGAAGCCGGCGGTCATGTCGGAAAGATCGTCCTGCGCATGCCTGTTGCATCGTGACTTTGTCTGATAAGGAAGAGAACCTTATGAAAATGATGAACCTGTTTCTGGCGCTCGCGCTAGGCGCCTTCGGTGGCAACGCCTGGGCACAGCCTGCCGCGTACCCGAACAAGCCGATCCAGATCGTGATCGGTTTCGCGCCCGGTGGTGCGGCCGACATTGTGGCTCGTGTGATGAGTAACGAGCTCGCAAAAGCGCTGGGGCAGCCGGTGGTGGTCGACAACAAGCCGGGCGCCGGCTCGAGCATCGCTGCAAACATCGTCGCCAAGTCTCGGCCCGATGGCTACACGCTGCTGATTGCCAGTCCGAGCAGCATCTCCGTCAATCCCGCGCTGAATCCGAACTTGGGGTACACACCGAGTGACCTTCTCCCCATCACCAAGATAACGACGTCGCCGCTTGTGCTGGCGGTCAACCCGACTACTGGCATACGTTCGGTGAAGGACTTGATCGCTGCGGCGAAGAAGGACCCTGGAAAGCTCAACTACGCCTCATCAGGCAATGGTTCGGCGCCCCATTTGGGCGCGGCACTCTTCACTCTGTTGACGGGCGCGCAAATGACGCACATTCCCTATAAGGGTGGCGCCCCGGCGATACAGTCAGTCATCGCGGGCGACACGCAAGTGACTTTCGGCACATCGCCTTCAGTGCTGCCGCATGCTAAAGAGGGGGGAAGGCTGCTCGCGCTTGCGGTCAGTACGCGCGAGCGTTCGCCACTGGTGCCCGATCTGCCCGGCATGAAGGAAGCCGGGTTGCCTGAATACAACCTCGAGTTCTGGTACGGCGTGTTCGTGCCCGTCGGCACACCGCCCGACATCGTCAAAAAGATCTACGACGCAACGATCACAGCGATGCGGCAGCCCTCGGTCAAGGAAGCACTCGCGCGCGATGGCACGGAAGTGTCGCTGTCCGCGTCGCCCGAGCAGTTCAGCACTTTCCTCGTCGAGGACAGCAAGTTCTGGGGCAACCTGGTCAAGAGCGCGAACGTCAAGATCGAGTGAATTGTTCACATGAACAACACTTCACTCCTTCGCAACGGCATCGACGGGCCAAACTATGGCGGCAATTGAGCAGAACGCCCTCAAACGCCGGGGCGTTGGACTAATCGCGTCCGATCCCGAGCGTGCCTCGCCGGGATTTACCTTATTTGCCCCGCTCTTCGTGCAAAGCAGAACCGTGTATCTGATCGACCTTCAGGGCAACGTAGCGCACACCTGGAATATGCCTTATTCGCCGGGCCTGTCCGGCTATCTAACTGAACGCGGGACGCTGTACTACAACGGACGTTCTCCAGAGAACAACCACCTCAGTCGCTTTCCGTTCAAAGGCGGTGTGGCGTTGGAAGCGGAGTGGACGGGCAAGGTGCTCTGGGAAGTACGCCATCCTGACCATCACCATGACGGCATTCTGCTGCGCAATGGAAACGTGCTGCTGGATTGTATGGGCTATGTACCTGACGAAATCGCACAGCGTGTCAAAGGAGGAATGGACGAAACCGAGATGCGATCGGGCCAATATCTTTCCCGACCTCAGGCTGAAGCGGGCAAGATGTACTCCTCATACTTCGCCGAGGTGACTCCCGCAGGAAAGACTGTTTGGGAGTGGCGCACTTGGGAGCATCTTGATCCCGTTGCAGATGGCATCGCCGAGGTCCAAGCGCCTCGGACGATGTGGCATCAGGGCAATAGCGTCAAGGAGTTGCCTGACGGCGATATCCTCGCCAGCTTCCGGCCGACTTCCACTGTTGTTCGGATCTCGCGCAAGACCGGAAAAATCCTATGGAAGCTTGGCCCACCGACCGTCGCTGGCCAGCATGCGCCGACTCCGCTCGCGAACGGCAACGTTCTCATATTCGACAATGGAGTTCATCGTCTCGATGACTCGATGCCTTACTCCAGGGTGATCGAGGTCAATCCAGCTACAAACGAAATCGTATGGAAGTACCAGGATAGCCCGGCTTGGAACTTTTTCTCGCCACGCATGGGCAACGCTCAACGCCTGCCAAACGGCAATACGCTGATCACCGAATCTTCCTTCGGCCGCTTCTTCGAAGTTAGCAAAGAAGGAGAGATTGTCTGGGAGTACGTCAGTCCGTTTTTTGGTACGCCTCTTTTTGGCGGCCGGGAAGGCTCTGAGAGCAACCAGGTCTTCCGAGCGTACCGTTACAGCGCAGAGGAGATCGCGCGCGCTAGAAGTGCATTTAAGTAAGTCCTCTGAGCGCCATGCGTATTAGCGCTCCGCGAACGATCTTTTGCACACAGAAGACAGCGTCCGCGCTCGACAGATCAGGACAGCTAGACGGCGAGTGAGGGCGCTAAAGTTGCCGAATGAATGACGGTGTGCTTAGGATTTCCTCGATGAAGGACCGGTGCTCGCCGCAGGAGTGGCAGGCCCGCGTGGACCTCGCGGCCTGTTACCGCCTGGTGGATCTCTACGGCATGTCCGACATGATGGCCAACCACATCTCGATGCGGGTGCCGGGCGAGGAAACGTTTCTGATCAACCCGTACGGCATGATGTACGAGGAGATCACCGCCTCGTGCCTGATCAAGGTCGATCTGGCCGGCAACATCCTGGCCAAGCCGGACTTCGGCGAGCTGAATTATTCGATCAACAAAGCAGGCTATGTGATCCACAGCGCGATACATGAGGCGCGGCCTGACGTGGCGTGCGTGATCCATAACCACAGCTGGGCGTCGATGGCTGTTTCAGCGCTCGACTGCGGGCTGCTTCCTATCACGCAGACGGCGATGCGCTTCCTGAAGATCGGCTACCACGAGTATCAGGGTGTCGTGTTAGACGACGCCGAGAAGGAATCACTCGTGCGCGATCTGGGCCAAGGCGAAGCACTGATCCTGCGCAACCACGGAGCGCTCGTCGTCGGCCGCACCGTCGGAGAAGCGTTCAACTGGACGCATCGATTGGAGCTCGCCTGCCACTCGCAGATCGCGGCCATGTCGTGCAACACCAAGCTGCGCGAAGTGCCCCAGGAAGTGCTAGAAGAAACCTGGAGCAACTATCAGCCCGGCACTCGCAGACCTTATGGCCTGATGGAGTGGGCGGCTTTGCTGCGCAAGCTGGACCGGCTCGACCCGAGCTACCGCAGCTGATTTCCATCATCACGAGGAGAGCGCAATGGAGCGCAAGCTTCGAATAACTCGCAGGACGCTCCTGGCCGGCGCTGCGGCCTTGGCCTGCAGTGCATCGCAGGTAACTTGGGCACAGACGACGGACTACCCGTCGAAACCGGTGCGGGTAATCGTCGCGTTCACCGCAGGCGGCACCACGGACATCATTGCGCGCGCCGTCGGACAAAAACTTTCGGAGCGGCTCAAGCAGAGTTTCGTTATCGACAACAAGCCCGGCGGCGGCGGCAACATCGGCACCGAGCTTGCGGCGCGCGCGGCGCCCGACGGCTACACGCTGATCATCAACTCGGTGGGGCCGATCGCGGTGAACCCCACGCTGTACAAGAAGCTCGCCATCAATCCGCTGGTCGATCTCGTGCCGATCGTGCAGATCGCCGACGTGCCGAATGTGCTGGTTGTCAATCCTTCTGTGCCGGCCAAGACGATGGAGGAATTCATCGCCTACGCCAAATCCAAGCCAGGCGAGCTCAACTACGGCTCGACCGGCATCGGCACCTCGTCGCACCTCTCCGGCTACATGCTGAGCAAGCGCGCCGGCATCGAGACAACGCACGTGCCGTACAAGGGTGCGGAGGCGCTCAACGACCTGCTGGCGGGCCGGCTGCAGTTCATGTTCGCGACGATTCCTTCCGTCATCCAGCATATCCAGGCGGGCAAGCTGCGCGCGATCGCTGTGACCAGCGTGAAGCGGTCGCGCTCGATGCCCGACGTGCCGACCGTCGCCGAGCGTGGCTTCCCGGGGTTCGAAGCGGGCTCGTGGTTCGGCTTCTTCGCTCCGAAGGGCACGCCGGAGCACGTGATCGCCACGATGAACAAGGCGGTGAACGACGTGCTGCCATCGCTCGAGGCGCAACTGGTGCGCGAAGGCGCCGATCCTGTCGGCGGCACGCCGCAGCAGTTTGCGCAGTTCGTGCAGAAGGAGTTTGAAAAGTGGCGTGTAGTGGTGCGTGAATCCGGTGCGACGGCTGAGTGACTGCGCCGAGTGACCGCGCGGTCGAACCGATCCGCATCCTGATCTCGCGCGACGCCGCCGGCAAGCTCGCCGATAGGATCGAGCAGGCGCTCGGCGGCAGGCCGCACGAGCTCGTTCATCCAGACGAGGATGCAGCCACTTCGGCGCAAGTTGCGTTCGTCTCGCGCGACATCACGGGTCTGTCGACGAAGCACCGCATCCTGCCGCAGACGCAGGCTGTCTACGATGTGCTGACGGCATCGCACAGTTTGCGCTGGATGCATGTGCACTCGGCCGGCGCTGACCGTCCGATCTACGAGGCTATGCACGCGCGCGGCGTCGTGGTCACGACCTCGTCTGGCGCCAATGCGCCTGTGGTTGCGCAGACTGCGGTTCTTGGGCTGCTCGCACTGGCGCGTCACTGGCCGAGGCTGCTGGCCGCGCAACGCGAATGTCGCTGGGCGCCGCTACTCGCTACCGGGCTACCGCGCGACTTACAGGGACAGACGGCAGTCTTAGTCGGCTGGGGGCCGGTGGGACAGCAGATCGGCCGCTTGCTGCAGGCGTTTGGACTGCGGGTGGTTGTCGTGCGGCGCAGTTCAGCGAGCTGCGGGCCCGGCGTGCAGAGCGTCGCCGCCCCGGCGCTGCACCAAGTGCTTCCTTCGGCCGACTGGTTGGTGCTGGCTTGCGCACTGACACCGGAGACGCGCGGCATGATCGGCGCGCGCGAGTTGGCGCTGCTGCCCGCGCACTGCGGGGTGATCAATGTTTCGCGCGGCGACGTCGTCGACGAATCGGCGTTGATCGACGCCCTGCGCAAAGGCCACCTTGGCGGCGCCTACCTCGACGTGTTCGCTCGAGAGCCGCTGCCCGAAGACTCGCCGCTGTGGGACCTGCCCAACGTCCTCGTGACGCCGCACAGCGCCGGCTTTTCCGACGGCAACGAGGAACGCGTGGCCGATATCTTCCTCGACAATCTCGGCGCTGGGCGCGCAGCGAGCCGTTACGCAACCGCGTCGGTGCGTCTTAGCGCTGCGTCAGCCTAACGCTAAGCCACGCTGAAGTCAGCGGATTCTCGTCATTGCGGAAGCGATTCCATGAGCGCGCGATCTATCGCCGCAGACTCCATCACTTGACTGGTTCATCAGATAGCTCACGAGCACGATCGTGAGCAAGGCGGTGCGGTTGTTGTTCCGAGCCGTTGGCGGGCTGCCTTGCTTGATCGTCAGGCGGCTTTGCGTTGCGAACTTGCTGCTAGCAAGCCGCAAACAGCGTCAGTGACCATGGCCGTAGTGGCTTTGCCGCCGAGGTCGCCGGTATGAAGCGCGGGGTTGGCGGTGACCTGCTCGATCGCTTGCATCACGCGCTTGGCGGCATCGAACTCACCCAGGTGCTCTAGCAGCATCACGACCGACCAGAAAGTACCGACTGGATTGGCCAAGCCCTTGCCCATGATGTCGAAGGCCGAGCCGTGAATCGGCTCGAACATCGATGGGTAGCGGCGTTCGGGATCGATGTTGCCAGTCGGAGCGATACCTAGGCTACCCGCCAGCGCTGCAGCCAGATCGCTCAGGATGTCGGCGTGGAGATTAGTCGCGACGATAGTGTCGAGTGAGGCCGGGCGGTTGATCATCCGCGCGGTCGAAGCATCCACCAGCTCTTTGTCCCAGGTGACATCAGGGAACTCCTTCGAGATCTGAAGCGCGATCTCATCCCACATCACCATCGCGTGGCGCTGGGCATTGCTCTTGGTGATCACGGTCAGCAGCTTGCGTGGCCGACTCTGTGCCAGCTTGAAGGCGAAGCGCATGATGCGCTCGACACCTGCACGCGTCATTATCGACACGTCGGTGGCAGCCTCGATCGGGTGGCCCTGGTGCACGCGGCCGCCGACACCCGCGTACTCGCCTTCGGAATTTTCACGCACGATGACCCAGTCGAGATCCTCAGTCTTGCAACGCTTGAGTGGGCCGTCGATGCCGGGCAGGATCCGCGTCGGGCGCACATTGGCGTACTGGTCGAAGCCTTGGCAGATCTTCAGGCGAAGGCCCCACAGCGTGATGTGATCGGGGACGTGCGGGTCGCCAGCGGACCCGAAAAGAATCGCATCCTTGCCTCGCAATGCATTCAGGCCATCGTCCGGCATCATCACGCCGTGCTCGCGAAAGTAGTCGGCGCCCCAGTCGAAGTTTTCAAACTCGAAACGGAAGGACTTGCTCGATGTGGCGAGCGCTTCCATTACTTTCTGACCGGCAGGAACAACCTCCTTGCCGATTCCGTCTCCCGGGATGGTTGCGATGCGATACGTTTTCATGAGTTGTCACCGTTTGCTTGGGCGCGTTGTCGACTACTGTACGTCGCGCGCGAACGGCGCCTGCGGCGGGCTACGTTCGGGCCACATTTATTTCAAAGCGTTCGGACCAAGAGACCGATGCCTGAGGAAAGCAGCAACGCGCTGGTCGCCACGTGGAATTGCTTGTTGCTCATCCGTTGATACAGCGCAAATCCGCCCATGGCTCCGAAGAGTGCAAAGGGCACAAAGGCCAGGTCTCGTGCCGGTAGCGCGTGGGACGAGGCTAGCCAGTGCAGGCAGATGATCGTGAGCAACTGCATGGCCAGGATGTACGGCTGGTAGACCGCGCGCTGCTGTTGTTTGTCCCATCCGCGCATCGAGCACCAGATCGTCACGCTTGCACCCGGCAACCCGGCGAGTCCTCCAGCAAGTCCTCCGAATGCACCCGCGATAGCGCCGGTCCAGTTACCGCCTCGGACGACTTGCGTTTCACGGCGAACCAACATGACGATGCTGTAGCCGATCAGGAACAGGCCGAGTCCAGCCACGTAGAAGGAAGCGTCGAGACGGACAAGCAGCCAGACACCCATGGGTACCGTCAGCGCGCCGCTAAGGAGTAGCGGCCACAATGGACGCCAGCGAATCGACGCGCGTAACTTCCAAACTGAGTAGAGCTGAATCGCGCACGAGCAGAGCACGATCGTCCGCACCGCGCTCACAGGGTCCAATCCGAAGTAAGCGAGTGCGCTGCCGGCGATCGCCGAAAACGCAAAGCCGACGATGCTCGACAGCAGGGCGGCGAACAGTACGACCGCTGCGGTGGCGATCGTTATCCATGCGCCGTGTCGACTCTCTACGATTGCTTTCGCAATGTCTCCGAATTCAGCGATCGCCCAGACCGAGAGGGCGACGAGCGATGCACGCGATAGCAGCGGACTGCTGAGCGCTGCGGACACGCCGATGACTTTCATACTTGCAACACGAAGCAGCGTGGACCGCATGGCACCTCCCTATGAGCGGGGGCGAACGGTAGGCAGTGGCGCCTGCTTGTAGGTGGCGGTTCTCGCCCCAAAAGTGACACACTAGGGTCCGAGGTCTCGCGCCAGCGTCAGAGCAGCGGCCTCTTAGCGGAGGACGGAGGTGGACAGCGCCGCGTCGTTCGGTCTGTGGCTGCGCCGGCGCCGTATGGCACTGGGGCTAACGCATGCCGCGCTGGCGGAGTGCGCTCACTGCTCCGTTTCGGCGTTGCGCAAGATCGAAGGCGACGAGCGGCGCCCATCGCACCGCCTTGCCGAGAGGCTCGCGGCTTGTCTGCAAGTTCCCGCTGCAGAGCGGCCGAGTCTGGTCAAGATCGCGCGCGGGGAACGGCGCATTGATGGGTTAGAGGAGTTGTCTGCAGTCGCGTTGCCGGAGCCAGTAGGGCTCGCTCCCTTCGACGGTACGACTCCTTCGATTGCAGTGCTCCCCTTCGTCAATCTGAGCGACGACGCGACGAATGAGCACTTTGCCGACGGCCTGGCCGAAGAGCTACTGAACGTACTCGCGAAAATTCCCAGCCTGCGGGTCGCCTCGCGCACCTCAGCGTTCTCGTTCAAGGGCAACAAGGAAGTCGATATTCCGACCGTGGCGCGCAAGCTGAACGTGGCGACCGTTCTCGAGGGCAGCGTCCGTAGGGCAGGCCGGCGCGTTCGCATCACGGCGCAGCTCGTGCAGGCGGCGAGCGATTCACACTTGTGGTCGCAGTCGTATGACCGCGAGCTCGACGATATCTTTGCAGTGCAGGACGACATCGCGCAGTCGGTTGTGCAGGAGCTGCGGTCCGCGCTGCTAGGTGAGCCGTCGAACGCGGCGGCGCACGAACGCGTGAAAGCGCAAGTGCTCGCGGCGACGCGCGGGCGCACCGCCAATGCCGAGGCGCACGAGCTGTATTTACTAGGGCGGTTCCTGGTCGACCGTCTAACACCCGACGACACAGTGACCGGTATCGGCTACTACCGGCAGGCACTGCAGTTTGACTCGCGTTATGCGCTCGCATGGGCCGGCTTGGCGGGCGCGTATTCGAACCAGGCGGACTACGGCTGGGCGCCGCTGGCGCAGACCTTCGCACTTGCGCGCGCCGCTGCCTTGCACGCGCTCGAGCTGGAGCCGGAGCTGGCAGAGGCGCATGCCGAACTGTGCTGGATACAGATGTGCCACGAATGGGATTTGCATGGCGCCGCTGCGTCTTGTAAACGCGCGCTCGAGCTGTGCGCCAGCGACCGCAGCAATGTCATCGCCGCGTCGGTGCTCGCCGACAGCCTGCAGCGCAAAGAAGAAGCCGTTGCGTGGGCCCGCCGCGCAGTAACTCTGGACCCGCTGAGCTTTATCGCGCACGGCAACCTGGCGCTCCGGTGTCTGAACTCAGACTTGCTGGACGAGGCGGACGCCGCGCTTGATCAGGCCTTCAAACTCAACCCACGCGCCGGGCTGCTGCACGCGGTGCTCGGCACGTTGCGCCTCGAGCAGGGGCGACCGGAAGAAGCGCTAACGGCGTTTCAGCAGGAAGGCATCGAGGCATTGTCCCTGTCGGGCGTCGCCCTGGCCCAGCACGGACTCGGGCGCCGCGCTGAATCCGAAGCGACGCTGCAGCGGCTGATCGAGCGTTGCGCCGACAACGGCGCCCTGCAGATTGCCGAAGCGTTTGCCTACCTGAACGACGCCAATCGCGCCTTCGAGTGGCTGGAGCGCGCTTACCAGCAGCGCGACACCGGTTTGCCGCAGATGCAGTCGTGGCCGCTGCTGCGCAACCTGCACGGAGATCAGCGATGGCGGCCCTTTCTCGAGAAGATGGGACTTGTCGAGCGTCGCACGCAGTCTGCGTGAGAAAGCGCTGAGCGGCGCGCGAACGCTGGCAAGTAGTGGAGGCACCAGCGCGAATCACCGTGCCTGGGCGCGGCGCGGACCGATCGCCGGTGTGTCACTTTTGGGGCGAAAGCTGCCACCCGCGAGCCAATGCTGCCGCCTACTGTTCGCCGCCCTCCCACAACGAACAGGACCTGACATGAACCAACCCGCCATCCCCGCCGCGAACCGCCCGTCGCGGCCCTCACTGACACTCGCGATGACGATCGCCATGCCGCTGATCGTTGTCGCGGCGAATGTATTTGGCGTTGCTTCGGCCCGTGCAGAGGAACTGCGCACGCCAGGCGCCGAGTACACGCAAAGGTACGACGATGCCGTGCATGCCCTAAGTACGCAGCGCTACTCCGCTGCCTACGGCCGCTTCGCCGCGTTAGCGGACGAGGGCCACGCGCATTCGGCGCTGATGGCGCTGGCGATGGTGACCTACCGCCCTTCCATGTCCGGCGCCCAATGGTTGGTCACACCAGCGCAACTGCAGCGCTGGAGCGCGCTGGTCGCTCGTGAGGTGCGCGAGAACGACAGTCTGATCGCCGAGTACCCCCGCGGGGAATGAAACGCTCTCCCCAGTCGACGCGGTTCCACGGCCGACGATCTGAGGTGGTCAGCGCACTCGGTGTCAGCGGCGATACGTCATGCGCCGATCACATGATCGGCTGAAATGAATGGACTGCGTCGCGCGCCGCGCTCGATCGTCATCGACCTCTTACTGGAAAACTTCGAACGCCTGTGGCGCGGCGAAGCCGTGTTGAAGAACCGGTTCTTGACTCCGCCCAAGAGTGCGCGACACACTTGCCGCGCTGTAGACCCATGGGAGGCCAATTGCGAATCAGCTGGCAATGCACCGGCGCGCTTCTGCTGTGCGCCGCGCTCGCGGGATGCGGTGGTGGAGGCGGCGGGGAAGAAAGCGCGCCGGTCGAGCCAAGCGCGCCGGTCGAGCCGCCGCCATCGACCGTCGACGGCCCGGCGTGGTGGAATTTCGGCCGCGATTCGCAGCACGCCGCGCAAAGCGACATCGCGACACAATCGCTGTCGCGCATCGTGTGGCAGACCGCGGTGGATCTCGTGCCGCCGTACCGCGCGAACAACGTCCTGCCCATCCACTACGGCTCGCCGGTCATCTCCGCCCGAAACACCGTTCTGGTGCCGGTCAAGCTCAATCGCGACAGCGGATTTCGAGTGGAAGCGCGCGCCGGCGCCAACGGCGCGTTGCTGTGGTCCGCCCCGACCGACTACGTGCTGCCCGCGCACGACTGGACGCCGAGCTACAACATCGCGCTGACGCAGGGCAACCGCGTCTACTTTCCCGGCGCGGGCGGCAAGCTCTACTTTCGCGACAACGTGGACTCGGCGACCGGAACGGTGGAGACGGTCGTGTTCTACGGCAGCAACGCCTATGACCTCGCGCGCGGGGCGTACGACGCGGCCGTCCTCATCAACACGCCGCTCACGATCGATCCGCGCGGCAACGTGTATTTCGGCTTCATGGTGATCGGGACGACGCCGATCGGATTGCAAAGCGGCATCGCGCGGGTCGCCCCTGACGGTACCGCAAACTGGGTGAGCGTTCCGGCGGCGTCCAACAATGCGCTGCTCGCCAAGGTGGCGATGAACAGCGCACCCGCGTTGTCGGCGGATCTTTCGACGCTCTACGTCGTCGTGACGAACGCGCCTCCCGCCGGCGAGCGCCCGTGGGGGATGCTGCTCGCGCTCGACGCGCAAACGCTCGCCACCCGAGGGCAGATCGAGTTGCTTGATCCCGCGACCGGCGCACGGGCGTGGATCAGTGACAACGGCAGCGCGTCGCCGTCGGTAGCGCCCGACGGCGACGTGTATTACGGCGTACTGGAGTCGAACGCGCCGGCGCACAACTTCCGCGGCTGGCTCCTGCATTTCGACGCGACGCTGACAGTGACCAAGTTATCCGGCTCGTTCGGCTGGGACCAGACGGTCTCGTTCGCGCCGCGGGCGATGGTGCCGCAGTACACCGGTACGTCGTCGTACCTCGTCGTGTCCAAGTACAACAACTACTTCGGCGTTGGCAGCGGCAACGGACTCAACCAGATGGCGATCCTCGATCCCGCACAGGATCAAATCGACACCATCTCGGCGATTCCGGTCATGCGCGAAGTGCTCACGATCGTCGGCCCGACGCCGGAGTCGGGCCAGCGCGGCGTCCTCGGCGCGGTGCGCGAGTGGTGCGTGAACACGACCGCGGTCGATCCGGCGACGAGCTCGATCCTCGTCAACAGCGCGGACGGCCGCTTGTACCGCTGGCACCTGCCGAGCAACCAGCTCACGCAGAACGTGCGCTTCAACAACGGCTACCTCGAGTCGTACACGCCGACCGCCATCGGGCCCGATGGCAAGGTGTACGCGATCAACAACGCGACATTGTTCGCGGTCGGTCAATAGGCCGCCACGGCGCGAGCGATGGATCGACGCGAAAGCGCTCGCAGCGAGCCGTTACGCAACCGCGTCGGTGCGTCTTAGACCAAATCTTTGATAAGGCAAAACGCGTTTCCGAAGGGATCAGCCATGACTGCCCATTCGAGATACGGGCTCGGCGAGTCCAGCGGGTACGTTCCTTTTTTGCGACGTAGCGTTGCACCCAACGCAAGCGCTTGCTGTACGGCCACGTCTACATCTTCCACGGTCAGATCCAAGTGTGCGTTATTGGTCGGAGGCGGATTACCTTCGGGCACGAGCTGGAGCAGAATCGAATGAGACGCGATATCGCCGAGCCGCGAGAAACGTGTCGGAAATCCGACCGCGCTGAATCGGAGTGGTAGCCCGGTCACCGCCGTCCAGAAGCGTTCCCCGCGTTCCAAATCGGTGACGTTCATAACGATGCAGCGGAATTTCCCAATAGCCACTTGGATCGTCCTTCAAACAAAGCTTACTGTCGGTAGCATCGTGCAAGAAACGGACGGAGATAAGGCGTGAACGCCAGCGCGAAAAACGAAGTCGACTACCTGATCGTCGGAGCTGGTGCGGCCGGTATGGCGTTCGCCGACTCGCTCGTAACCGAAACCAAGTCGACGATTGCGATAGTTGATAGACAGCATCGTCCCGGAGGGCACTGGATCAACGCCTATCCCTTCGTTCGATTGCATCAGCCATCGGCTTTCTACGGAGTGAGCTCGCGACCGCTCGGGTCGGGAGCCAAGGACGAATTTGGTCTCAACAAGGGCTTTTATGAGCTCGCATCGGGCTCCGAGGTGGTGAGCTACTTCGACTTGGTCATGCGGCAGCAATTTCTCCCATCAGGCCGCGTTCAATACTTTCCGATGAGCGAACTGACTGATGGCGTCGTCACGTCACTCGTCTCGGGTCAACAACGCACGGTCACGGCGCGCAAGATCGTCGATGCAACGTACTCCTGTACCACGATCCCCGCCATGCGCACTCCGCAATACGTCGTGGCCGCCGGCATCGCGTGCGTGCCGCCAAATGACCTCTCACGGGTCACGAAGGCGTACCGCGGCTATGTTGTGATCGGATCGGGCAAGACCGGGATGGACACATGCATCTGGCTGCTCGAGAACGGCGTCGATCCCGACAGCATTCGCTGGATCATGCCGCGCGATTATTGGTGGATGAATCGTGCCGCCTACCAGCCGGGCGAGGAGTTTTTTCCGCGCTTGGTGGAAAGCCTCGCCAACGGGGTCGAAGCGCTCGCAAGCGCGGCTTCGGTCGACGACTTGTTTGCACGTCTGGAGACATTCGACGAAGTCCGACGGATCGATGTATCGGTGACACCTACGGGCTTTCACGGCGGTTTCGTCAGTCATAGCGAAATGGAACAGCTTCGTCGCATTCACAACGTTGTGCGTCTCGGCCGCGTCACCCGCATCGACACCGATCAGATTGTGCTCGAACGCGGTGCAATCCCAACCAGCCGCGATGTCCTGCATATCGATTGTTCCGCGCCCGGTATCCCTGCACGGCCATCCAAGCCCATCTTCGATGGAGATCGGATCACCCTGCAGTGGATACGATTGCTGCAGCCGACGTTTAGTTGGTCGCTGATCGGGTACGTCGAGGCGACCTCTGTGAATGAGGCCGAGAAGAACCGGATCTGCACGCCGATTCCGCCGCCGGATCAGCCGAAGGACTGGGTGCGCATGATGGCAATCGAGCTGTCAAATCAGTTGGTCTGGTCAAAAAACGCAGAGATCCGCGCTTGGCAGGTCAAGTCGCGCCTTGACCCATATACCCGTCGTATCCGTTCGATGAAGCCGGATCAGACGGAAGCCTCAAGTCACCTACAGCGTTACAGCAAGTACGTTGGTCAAGCAGCGCGAAACGCGGCGCACTTGCTTGCTTCTTGACGGAATGTCCGACCATAGTCGAACGAATAAGCGGGATTCCGCCGCCACCGCGTGCGCCTCCGCCCGCGCGCGTGTGTGTACCTTTACGCAATGCGTTCATGCGCGTGGGCACTGCTGCTTCTATTCCTATTCGCGCTCAGCCCGATCGGCGTGGCGCGCGCCGAGACCACAGTTCGCGTGCTCGAGACGTATCCAGCAGGCGAGACCATAACGCTGGCGCGTAACCAGAACTTCAATCTGCGGCTGGCGTATGCCACCGACAAGCCAGCTGGCATTTGGATAGCACCGTACTTCCAAGGCAAGCGTGTGAACGCGGGCACGAGTCCCTCACAAACTTACTCGGGCAGTGGCGAAGCGCTGGCGTGGTTCTTTTTCATGAAGCCGAGCGATGAGATCGACGAAATTCGCATCACCGCCGGTGATGGCGGCACGAACACCACGCCGATGGTCGCCACTTACCGCGTGCGTGTCGTCGGCGGCAGTGAGTCCGCCGGCAACGCAACTCCGCCGACCTGGGTCACCGAGCTGGGGGAGCGTGCAAAGGTCGCGCAGCAGCAAGCGTTGAAAGCGCATATGAACAGGCCGGTCAGCGCCGGCGAAACGATGCTGTTCGGCGGCTTCATGCTGGCCATGCTTGCGGTCGGAATAGCCGGGTTCGCTGCACCCGCATGGTCGCTATGGCGCTGGCGAGGCGGCTGGCGCATAGCGGCAGCGGTGCCGGCGGCAATCATGGCGTTCGTCGTGCTGCGCATCATCATCGACACCAGCCGCGACCCGACCTCGCACAATCTGTGGCCGTTCGAAATCCTGATGGCAGGCGCGCTGAGCGCCGGCCTCACGGTGGTGTTGATGATCGCGCGCAAACTGACCGGCGCAGCGCGCACACCCTAGCGCTGCGTCCTCGCGGGACAGCGGTGCCTATCGAAGCGCCGTTGCAACGTGCAGCAATTCCGATTAGTGGTTGACTTGTTCAATCCAGTCTAACCACGTTTAAGCCGTCGTAATTCCGCGCCAATTTCACGCTTCGCTCCGCACTCGGCGAGCCCAGAATCGTCCGCACCATGAGCACATCTCACAGAAGTCTTCTCACCTGCTTCGCCGGCCTGCTCACCGCGGCCCTGCTCGGCGCCTGCGCCACCGGAATGAGCAAGGACGAGTGCGCGCTGGCCGACTGGCAAACGATCGGCTACGAAGACGGCCTGCGCGGATTTCCGGCCGAGCGGATCGGCGCGCATCGCGTGGCCTGCGCCAAACATCAGGTGACACCCAACCTCGCCGCCTACACCGCAGGACGCGAGCGCGGCCTGCGCGAGTACTGCCAGCCGAAGAACGGCTTCCGCGCCGGACTGCAGGGCGCCGGCTACGCCAATGTGTGCTCCGGTCCGAACGAGCCGGCCTTCGTCGACGGCTATCGCTACGGCCGGCAGATCCACGACGCGCGCGCCGAACTGCGCTCGACGCACGCGCGGCTGCGCAACGCGCGCGACGGTCTTGCGCACACCAATGCCGCGATGGCCAGCGTCACTGCCGAACTCGTGTTACCGACCGTGCCGATCGACCGCCGCGCCTGGCTCGCAACGGAACTTGTTCGCCTGACGCAGGAGCGCACTGAACTCGTGGCACGCATCGACCAACTCGCCGCGCACTCGCAGCAACTGGCGGTCAACGTGCAGGAGCTCGAACGGCAGAGTCCGTACGCGCTTTGAGTTGACCGGCATACCCTCGCTGGCATCAAGCTCCGTTGGAGTGCCTTCATCGCACGCACGGGCGGCGACAACCAGTCTCCTTCCAATCGGGCCGCCCGCGGCGCTTTTCGTCGGTTACGACCGCCGCGCAGCCTTAAGTGACGCCGAAGCGTGGTTCTGCCTACGTCGCCCGTTAGATGCCGTGCATTCCACCGGTTTCTCCGCGCTGTGCGCGACTCCTGGGTGTGCTGCAATTCCCGGAGGACCGTCTCGCAGCTGGAGCCGGAGAGTGGGTTTGATGTCCCCGAGAAACAATCTGCCATGTCGGTTGTAGCGGTCATCAATCGCAAGGGAGGTAGTGGCAAGAGCACGCTGGCCACGCACCTTGCTGGCTATTGCGCCAATGCGGGTGCTGCGGTGATGCTCGGCGACGTCGATCGCCAACTCTCAACTCAAACGTGGCTACGCCAGCGCAAAACACGGCAGCTCGGCCAGGCCAAGGAGATCATCGGCTGGAGCATCGATCCCAGGAGCTTCGTCCGTCCGCCCGCGGGCATCGAACATGTCATCGTCGATACACCGGGCGGGCTGCATGGCTTCGATCTGGCGCGGGTCGTCATGTACGCGAACGCGATCCTGATACCGGTGTGCAACTCCATCTTTGACCGCGAGTCGGCGACCGAATGCCTGGCCGAACTGCGCGCGCTCCCCCGTGTTGCGACGGGTCGCTGCAAGTTGGCCGCAGTCGGCATGCGACTCGACGCTCGCACCAAGTCGGCCGAGGTCCTGCAGGTCTGGGCGGCGAGCTTGGGTGTTCCGTTCATCGCCGTGCTGCGTGAATCACAGGCGTACGTCCGCTGCATCGAGAAAGGGACTGTCAGTTTTCGATCTGCCGGCCGTCGCAGGTCCAGACCGATCTGGCGCAGTGGCAGCCGATCCTGGATTGGCTGCACCCGATCATGCAGACGACACAGCAGAGCGCCGATGATGTGCAGCGAACTCCGCCACGCATGGCCGCTACAACCAGCTCTACCGTCGGTAGCGCCACGCCAGGGGCGCCCGCGCGGGGAGCGCCGGAACCGATTTCGTCCGCGCGACAGCACGCGCTCAAGGCGCCCAAACAAACTGCGGTTGCCGGCTCAGCATTGCGCCGTTTGCGAGACGCGTTACCCATTCCACGATTCCTGCTGCGCACGCCGTAGTTACACAGTCTCTTCCGTTTTCGTGGGCGCCGCCTTGAATCCCCAGCTGTCGCTGCTTGAAGCCCGCATCCTCGGTGTGCTCGTCGAAAAGGAACTGACGGTTCCCGACATCTATCCGCTGTCGTCGAACGCGTTGACGGCAGGCTGCAACCAGAAGAACAACCGCAATCCGGTGCTGAACGCGTCGGAAGTCGATGTACACGCCGCGATCGACCGACTCAAAGCCGCTATCGCTGGTGATCGAATCGAGCGGCTCCCGCGTCATGCGTTATTCGCAGAACATCGGCCGCGTGCTGAAAGTGCCGAGCGAAGCGGTTGCGCTGCTCGCCGCTCTGTGGCTGCGAGGCCCGCAGACCGCCGCTGAACTGCGCGCGGCGACTGAACGACTGCATCGGTTCGCTGATGTCAGTTCGGTCGAAGGCTTCCTCACGCAGCTCGCCGAACGCTCGCTCGAGTCCGGTGGTCCATTGGTGCGATTGCTGCCGCGCGCCCCCGGCGCACGCGAGTCGCGCTGGGTGGATCTGTTGAGCCCGGCTGCGGAATCGGAGAACGTGGAGCCGCGTCGTGAGCAGGAGGTCGGCGCCGCGCCGGCTCCTGACTGGCGCGCCGAGTTTGAGCAACTACGCGCCGAACTGCAGGTCCTGCGCGAGCGCGTGCAGCAACTGGAGAATCGCGAGCCGCGAGGCTGACCTTCGAACCGGGCGAACCGATGCCGTAGTTCGCCGTTCGCTTCCGACGCTACTATGCAGGCGTGTCGTCACAGGGAGGAAGCCAACATGAAAGCCTTGAAATTCCCTGGCGCCGTCGTTCTGCTCGCCGCGGCCTGGGCGCTCGCGCTGCCCGCGCCTCTTTCGGCCCAGGGCTATCCCAACAAATCGGTGCGGGTGGTCGTGCCGTTTGCTCCCGGCGGCGCCACCGACATCCAGGCGCGGGTCATCTCCAAGGAACTCGGCGAACAGTTCCGGCAGTCCTTCGTCGTGGACAACCGCGCCGGGGCGAGCGGGATGATCGGCGCCGAAGCCGTCGTCAGTTCTCCGGCGGATGGCTACACCATCCTTTTCACGACCGCCGCGTTGGCGATCAACGCGACGCTCTCCAAGAGCACGCTCAAGTTCGATCCCGTGAAAGACCTCGCGCCCGTCATCTGGACCAGCTCGACGCCGCTGGTGCTGATCGTGCATCCGGGCGTGGCGGCGAAATCGGCGGAGGAGCTGATCGAGCTTGCCAGGAAAAATCCCACGCGCCTCAACGTCGCCCTCACCGTTTCCGGTAGCACCAGCCACATGGCGGCCGAAATGTTCAGGCAACTCGCCGGAATCAGCTTCACGAACGTTCCCTACAAGGGCGGTGCTCCGGCGATGCTGGCAATGGTGAGCGGTGAAGTCGATTTCCTGTTTGCGGAAGCGCTGCTTGCGGCGCCGCAGATCAAGGCCGGAAAGGTGCGAGCCCTCGCCGTAACGACCGTGACAGCCGTCCCCGGCGTTTCCAGATCTGCCAACGCTGAATGCGCTGCTGCCCGGGTTCGTCGCGGACAACTGGTTTGCCATCTATGCCCCTGCGGGAACGCCCAAGGAGATCGTCGCGACACTCAATACCGCGATCCGAAAGGCGCTGGAGACGAAGGCGGTGCGCGCCCTGTTCGAGCAGGACGCATTGATCTCCGTGGGGAGCACGCCTGAAGAACTCGGTGCCCACCTCAAGCGCGAGATTGACCGCTACGCTGAAGTCATCCGGAAGGGCAACATCACGGCGCAGTAGGAAAAAGCTCGCCCTTCGGTCGCTTGTGATATCTCAGCGCGCGACATGCAGGTCAATGTAGCGAGCCTCTCGTTACCGTGCCGTTGCTGTATTCGGCCGGGGGCGGCGATTGGTTGACACGTGCAGGTGCGCCGCGTACGTTCGCCCTCGCTTGCCACTCGCAGGCGGTGTGCAACACGTGCAGCGAACCTTCTAACAAGGGGACCGTGATGAACCGATTTCTTCCGTTGGCGCTGCTCTGCGCCGTCGCGACGCTGGCAGCTTGTGCACACAGAACCCATGGCGCCTGGCAAGCCCGAATACATGGTGGTCGGCATCGACAACAAGACGGTGTGGGATGCGGGCGGGAAGCTCGTACTCAGCGCGCCTGGCAAGGACGCGGTCGTGATCGTGGACATCGGCACCGACCCCGCCAATCCGAAGATCGTCACGACGCTGCCGCTCTCGAACTCGATCTTCGGCCCGCCGACCAACCTCGCGATCACGCCCAACGGCCAGCTCGCCCTGGTCGCCGACTCGGTCGAATACACCGCCGACGGCCCAGGGTGGAAGTCCGGGCCCGCCAGCAGGTTGCATGTGATCGACCTGACCACGAATCCGCCGCGCCTGATCGAGACGATGACGGTCGGCAGGCAACCTTCCGGCATGTCGATCAACCGCGCCGGCAACCTGGCGCTGATCGCCAACCGCGCCGACAACTCGATCAGCGTGCTCGCGATCGACGGCAAGCAGGTGAAGGTCGTCGACACCGTGCAGATCGGCGAACACGTGGCGCATGTGGCGTTCACACCCGACGGCAAGCGCGCAATCGCCGCCAAGTTCCCGGGTCACAAGGTGGCGCTGCTCACCGTCGACGGCCAGAAAGTGACGTACACCAAGCGCGACCTCGCCGTCGGACTCTGGCCGTACAACCTGGACATCACGCCCGACGGCAAACTCGCACTGACCGCGGACAACGGATTAAGCGGCAGCTCAGACGGCAACGTCGACACCGTCTCCGTGATCGACCTCGAAGCCAAGCCCGAGCGGGTGATCGACAAGGTGGTCGTCGGCGACGGACCCGAAGGCATCGCGATCAGCCCCACCGGCAGGATCGCCGTCGCCGCGCTGCTGCGCGGCTCGAACAACGCGACAACCGACTGGTTCTACAACCGCAACGGCAGCGTCGCCGTGCTGAAGATCGACGGCAAGAAGGTCACCAAGGTCGGTGAAGTCGAAGTTCGCGGACTCCCCGAAGGCGCCGTCTTCAGCCCAGACGGCCGGTGGCTCTACATCGGAAACTACAACGACTCTGACATCTCGGTGCTGCGCGTGGACGGCGACACCATCACCAACACCGGCAAGCTCGTCCAGTTGCCCGGCAAGCCGGCGTCGATGCGGGGAAGAACGCAGTAAGGCTAAGCGACGCTTCTGGGCCATGGCCCCGGCGTCGGCAACAGATGCGGCGCGCATTCGTAACAAGCATCGCAGCACTGACGCTCGCGTCAGCAGCTCCAGCCGCCGAAGTTATCGACGTGCGTGTGGGCTACTGGGAATCCCAATGTCGCTGCTGATCGCGCCGCTGTGGCTCAACGTTGCAAATTCGATGGCGTAGAACTCTCGGCACGCAGGCAGGCTACTCGCGATCAATCGCCAGCGCTTGGAACGCTCGGCATCATCGCGCAGGCGCAATGGCGCCCTCGTCAATCAGAACCTGGTGCGCTACCTTGAAAGCATCAAGACCGGCGGGAATCCCACAGTAAACCGTGGCGTGCAGCAGAACTTCCTTTATCTCACTCACTGTGACGCCGTTCGCCAAAGCTCCTTTGACATGCAACTTGATTTCCTGCGGGCGGTTAAGAGCGGTCAGCATGGCGAGATTCAGCATGCTGCGCGTCTTACGAGGCAGCCCTTTTCTTCCCCATGTGTAGCCCCAGCACCACGTCGTGGTCACGTGCTGGAACGTCGACATGAATTCGTCTGCACTTTGAATGGACCTGTCTACGTAGTCGGCTCCCAGAACCTCCCGACGCAACTGCAGGCCCTCTTGAAACAGTTCTTCGACTGACTTAGACGTCTCATCCATCGCGATCCTTTCAAGCCTCAACATTGCGAACTTGATTGCATAGAGCTCACGGCACCAGACAAGCTGCGCTCCCTAGACCAAGGCGAGCCGCCGGTCGTGTTGTTAGCGTTGTCATGTTGACGAAACCGAACGCGCTAAGCAAGCTGAGTGCACGCGTCCGCCTGTTAGCATCGAGACATGTGCCGATCGGTCGTGTTCCGGCTCGCCCCTATCATCACCCTCGCTCTGACTGCCGGATGTGACCGCGCGAACACGCCGCCGGCAGAAAAAACGGCACCCCAAGTCTCCGTGATCACCGTGAAGCCGCAAAGCGTCGTGATCAAGACGCTCTTGTCCGGCCGCACAGCACCCACGCTGATCGCGGAGGTGCGCCCGCAAGTTACAGGGATTATCGAGTCACGCACTTTCAACGAAGGAGCGGAAGTCAAGGCGGGCAGCACGCTATACAAGCTGAACCCGGCGACTTACCAGACGACGTACGAGAGTGCACGCGCCGCGGTCGCAAAGGCAGAAGCGGGCGTGCAGACAGCGCGCCGCAACGTCGCACGCAACAAGGAACTGGTCGAGATCAAGTTTGTCAGCCAGCAGGCCTATGACGATGCCGTAACGACGCTGCACCAGAACGAAGCCGACCTCGCGGCCGCGAAGGCCGCCGCCGAGGCCGCGCGGATCAACCTTGCCTATACCAAAGTCGTCGCGCCGATTTCCGGACGCGTCGGCAAGTCCAGCGTCACCGCAGGTGCTCTGGTGACGGCGAACCAGGCATCGCCCCTCGTGACGATCCAGCAGATGAATCCGATGTATGTGGATGTCACGCAGTCGAGCACGGAAGTGTTTCGGCTGCGAAGAGCACTGGCCAGCGGCGAGCTGAAGCGCGCGCGCACTGATGCGGCGCGCGTGACCCTGCTGCTCGACGATGGAGCGCCTTATTCGCAGGAGGGCACGCTGCAGTTCTCGGACGTGACCGTCGACGCTTCGACAGGCGCAATCACGCTGCGCGCATTGTTCCCGAATCCGGATCACGTTCTACTGCCGAACATGTACGTCCAGGCAGTCATCGAGGAAGGCGTGCGCGAGAATGCGATCCTCGTCCCGCAGCAAGCGGTGACGCGCGACGCCAAGGGCCAGGCGATCGCGATGGTGGTCGGCTCCGATAACAAAGTCGAGCCGCGCCAGCTGAAAACTGCGCGCACGCTCGGCAGTGACTGGTTGCTCGACTCCGGTTTGCAGGCGGGTGATCGCGTCATTGTCGAAGGACTGCAGAGAGCCCTTCCTGGCACCGTGGTGCAAGCGATGCCTGCCGCCGCGCCGAATGAAAGTGCGTCGCGCGCCTCGGCAGCCGCGGCACCGCCCGCGGGTAACACGGGCACGCGCTGAGCGCGCAACGAGTCGACGGGCGCCAGTCAGTGTCACATTTCTTCATCGAGCGGCCGATCTTCGCGTGGGTGATCGCACTCGTGATCATGCTGGCGGGCGCGGTCGCTATCTACCGCCTGCCGATCGCCCAGTATCCCAACATCGCGCCGCCGACGATCACGATCAACGCGACTTACCCCGGCGCGTCGGCCAAGACGGTGGAGGACACCGTCACTCAGATCATCGAGCAGCGGATGACGGGTCTGGACGGACTGCGCTACA
The DNA here is from genome assembly GCA_963824935.1 of uncultured beta proteobacterium. Taxonomy (GTDB): domain Bacteria; phylum Pseudomonadota; class Gammaproteobacteria; order Burkholderiales; family Burkholderiaceae_F; genus JACCZX01. The sequence goes on from CAWGRF010000008.1 coordinate 111,426, forward strand.
TCACGTCGACCAGCGACAGTCTGGGCGCGGCTTCAATTGTCCTGACGTTCAACGCAGGAGTGAACCCGGACATCGCGCAGGTGCAGGTGCAGAACAAGCTGAAGCTTGCGGAGACGCTGTTGCCGCAGGAGGTTCAGCAGCAGGGCGTCAACGTAGTGAAGACGGTCCGCAACTTCATTATGGTGATCGGCTTCTATTCCGAAGACGGGTCGATGAACCGCACGGACATCGCCGACTACGTCGCGGCGAACGTGCAGGAGATTCTGAGCCGCGTCCCAGGTGTCGGCGAGCTGACACTGTTTGGAACTCAGTACGCAATGCGGATCTGGCTCGACCCAGGCAAATTGAACAGCTTCAAGCTCACGCCCGCGGATGTCGGTGCCGCCATTCGCGGGCAGAACGTGCAGATCGCCACCGGGCAGCTCGGTGGGCTGCCGGCCATACCGGGGCAGCAACTGAACGCGACCATATCGGCACAAGGCCGGCTACAGACGCCGGCGCAGTTCGAGTCGATTGTGTTGCGCACCGATCCCTCCGGCGCCACGGTGCGGCTGCGCGACGTGGCCCGCGTCGAGCTCGGCGGTGAGAACTACAGCACGGTCTCCTTCTACAACGGCAATCCTTCATCGGGTCTCGCCGTACGACTCGCCAGCGGTGCCAACGCACTCGACACCGCCGATGCGGTGAAGGCGAAGACTGCCGAACTCGAGCAATTCTTTCCGCGCGGTCTCAAGGCGGTCGTCGCGTTCGACACCACTCCATTCATACGCTTGTCGATCCAGGAGGTTGTCAAGACTCTGATCGAGGCGTTTGTGCTGGTTGTGCTCGTGATGTATCTGTTCCTGCAGAACTTGCGCGCGACGTTGATTCCCGCCATCGCCGTGCCAGTGGTCTTGCTTGGCACGTTCGGCGTGATGCAAGCGTTCGGCTTTTCGATCAACGTGCTGACCCTGTTCGGAGTGGTGCTGACCATCGGCCTGCTTGTCGATGACGCGATCGTCGTCGTGGAGAACGTCGAGCGCCTGATGAGCGAAGAAGGCTTGTCGCCGAAGGAAGCAACGAAGAAATCGATGGGCCAGATCACCGGCGCGCTGGTAGGGATCGCGCTCGTCCTCGCAGCGGTGTTCATTCCAATGGCGTTCTTCGGTGGATCCACCGGCGTCATCTATCGGCAGTTTTCGATCACGATGGCCTCGGCGATGCTGCTGTCAGTTTCGGTGGCGTTGATCCTTTCGCCTGCGCTGTGCGCGACGTTGCTGAAGCCGGTCGAAAAGGGATCGCACGGAAAAACGACCGGATTTTTCGGCTGGTTCAACCGCGGTTTCGATCGCGGTAGCGCGGCGTACCGGCGCACTGTCGGCCGCATGCTCAGCGGTCCACTGCGCTGGCTCGCGGCGTACGTCGTGATGATCGCTGTCGGCATCTTTCTGTTGCTGCGGCTTCCAACATCGTTCCTGCCGGATGAGGACCAGGGCATCATGTTCGTGCAAGTCACGCTGCCGGCCGGAGCGACACAGGAGCGCACGCTGCGAGTGCTGCGTGACATGGAGCGCCACTTCCTGGTCGAAGAGAAGGACTTGGTGGGGTCGCTGTTCACTGTCGCGGGCTTTTCTTTCGCTGGCAGCGGCCAGAACTCCGGCATCGCATTCGTGCGGCTGCGCGATTGGAAGGAACGCCCGGGCGCGCAGAACACTGTCAAGGCCGTTGCGGGCCGCGCAATGGCAGCGTTCTCCAAGCTGCGTGACGCGATGGTGTTCGCGTTCGCGCCGCCGGCGGTGCTCGAGCTCGGCGTGGCTAGTGGCTTCGACATGTATCTGCAGGACCGCGCCGGCGCCGGTCATGAGGCATTGATGGCCGCACGCAATCAACTGCTCGGCATGGCCGCGAAGGATCCCATTCTCGTGGCCGTGCGTCCCAACGGGCAGGAAGACACACCGCAGTTCAGTATCGACGTCGATACGGTGCACGCCGGCGCGTTGGGGCTGGCGATGGCCGACGTCAACGCAACATTGTCTGCGGCGTGGGGCAGCGCGTATGTGAATGACTTCATCGACAAGGGCCGAGTGAAGAAGGTCTACATGCAGGCGGATGCACCGTTCCGTATGGTCCCCGAGGATCTGTCCAAGTGGTACGTGCGCAATGCGCAAGGCGACATGGTTCCTTTCTCGATGTTCGCGCGCGGCAACTGGACGTTCGGATCGCCTCGCCTCGAACGCTTCAACGGCGCGCCCGCGGTCCAGATACAGGGGCAGGCTGCGTCGGGTTACAGCTCCGGCGACGCGATAGCCGCGATGGAAAGACTCGCTGCACAACTGCCGCCAGGATTTGGAATCGCGTGGACCGGACTGTCCTACGAAGAGCGGCTGTCGGGTGCTCAGGCGCCGCTGCTCTACGCGCTGTCGATCGTCGTCGTGTTCCTGTGTCTTGCCGCGTTATATGAGAGCTGGTCGATTCCGCTTCGCGGTGCTGCTGATCGTGCCGCTCGGCATCCTCGGAGCGCTGATCGCGGCGACCGGCCGCGGATTGTCGAATGACGTTTACTTCCAGGTTGGACTGCTGACGACGATCGGACTATCGGCGAAGAACGCCATCCTGATCATTCAGTTTGCGGTCAAGCAGATGAGCGAAGGCGTCGAGCTCATTCCGGCGACGCTCGAGGCTGTGCGCCTGCGACTGCGACCAATCCTGATGACCTCGCTGGCGTTTGGTGGTGGCGTGCTGCCCCTGGCACTGGCAACTGGCGCCGGATCAGGCAGTCAGAACGCGATCGGAACCGGTGTCTTCGGCGGCATGGTCGCCGCGACCACTCTCGGATTGCTGTTCGTGCCGTTGTTCTTCGTCGTTGTGAGGCGCCTAGTCGCTCGGCGCGCCGCTCGCGGGATCGAGCCGCGCGGTGCTATTTCGCAGGAGCCGGCGGCGTCAGCACCAATTGCCCGTCCTTGACCGGAATCTGCTTTCCGGGGTTGTAGGCCATGCGCACGACATCCTGCTTGTCACCGAGACGATAGGTGACGTCGTAGCCGACATGTTTCTGCGAAGTTTCATTGACCGTCTGGCAGCGCCTTTCGGTCGTTGTCGTGACGTTGCGCTGCTGCATATTCTTCTGCACTTGATTGCCGGCATAGGCGCCGCCGGCGGCGCCAGCGACAGTTGCGACCGTCTGTCCAGTTCCGCCGCCGATTTGGTGTCCTAGCACGCCGCCGGCTACGCCGCCGATGACAGTGCCGGCGATGCGATGCTCATCCTTCACCGGCGCTTGCTTCTTCACCGCTACGTCCTGACACTTTTCGCGCGGCGTCGTGATGGTCTCGGTAGCGACCTTCACCTCCAGCACATCGGCAAACGTCGGCTTGGTCAAAGCCTTATATCCCGTGATACCGCTTGCAGTCACCGCCACCATAGCGACGCCACCGATCACGATGCCTTTGATCATGGAACGGTCCATAGCTTCCCTTTCTTGCGCACAGCGAAGTAACGAATGTGAGTTGTACGGCAAGTGAGCGCTAACGGATGCGCCATCGCGCTCTTCGTTGACTTACTTGAAGCAGGTTTTGCGCCATGTCGCCCACGCTTCGACCGCACCTTCATGTCGATCTGCGCCGCGGTCGACGGACTGGGTGTGTGCCTCGAAAGCCTGTTGCTCGCGCAGTCCTTGAGTATCTGGATAATCGTTGACACTGACCCTAAACAGCAGAGAACGGATTACAGATGAGCCCGCGGCGGCCTAACTTCATCTACATCCTGGCCGACGATCTCGGCTACGCGGATCTTGGCTGTCTCGGCGCTCGCGATGCACAGGGACGTCCTGCGAACATCACGCCCAATCTCGATCGCCTCGCGAAGCAAGGCCTGTTGTTCACGCGCGGCTATGCGAACTCTGGCGTGTGCTCGCCCACGCGTTTCGCGTTGATCACGGGTCGTTGGCAGTATCGCCTGCGCGGCGCTGCGGAGGAGCCGCTTGCGTCGATCACCAAAGGCGACAAGGTTCTGGGCCTTCCGCCCGATCACCCGACCTTGCCGTCGCTGCTGCGTGACGCCGGCTACGCAACCGCGCTGATCGGCAAATGGCATCTTGGTTATCCGCCGCACTTCGGTCCACGCAAGAGCGGCTACGAGGAGTTCTTTGGCTTTCATTCCGGCGGCCTCGATTACTTCGCGCACACCGATACGCGCGGCGCACCGGATCTCTGGGAAAACGAAACGCCGGTACAGCGACGAGGGCTACCTGACCGATCTGCTGAGTGCGCGCGCGGCTGAGTTCGTGCTGCGCCAGAGCACGGATCAGCCGTTTCTGCTGAGCCTGCATTACAGCGCGCCGCACTGGCCGTGGGAGACACGCGACGATCGAGCCGAATCAGAGCGCATCGGCGGCAACGCCAAGCATCTCGACGGCGGCTCGATCGGCACCTATCAGCGCATGATCCACCACATGGACGAAGGCATCGGACAAGTGCTGACGGCGCTCGAGGCGCGTGGACTGGCCGATGACACGCTGGTGGTGTTTACCAGCGACAACGGCGGCGAGCGCTTCTCCAACAACTGGCCGTTCGTTGGGCAAAAGATGGATCTGCTGGAAGGCGGAATTCGTGTGCCGTTAGTCGCGCGCTGGCCGCGCCAGATCGCGGCTAACAGTGTGAGCGCGGTACCGAATCTGACGATGGATTGGACGGCCACGATGCTCGCGGCCGCGGGGGTCGATTCGCATCCCGACTATCCGCTCGACGGCGTGAGCCTGTTGCCCTTGTTTGCTGATCCGTCGTGGAATCCGGCGCGCGATCTTTGCTGGCGCATGAAACATCGCCAGCAACGCGCGCTGATCCGTGGTGACTGGAAGTATCTGGCGATGGACGGTAACGAGTACCTGTTCAACCTTGCGGACGACGAGCGCGAACGAGCAAACCTGGCGCAGCGCGAGCCGCAGCGGCTGGCAGAGCTGCGTGCGGCTTGGATGCGCTGGAATGAACAGATGCCACCGGTGCCGGACGACGCCAAGGTCTGGTTGGTCTTCACGCCGCAGCAGATTCCGCAGGCGACGTTCTGAGGACGCGTCGCAGACTGCGGACTCATCGACTTGCGGTTTGAGGCTCACGCTGTCGAAAGCAACGAGGTTTGCCGCAGACCTGTCGAGGGCGACGCGGTGCTCGCCGCCCTTGATGCGCCGCTGCTGCGCAATCTGCACGGCGATCCGCGCCGGGGGAGTTTTCTCGAGAAACTGGGAATGGGACTTGCAACCTAACGCGTGCGTTCAAGGAATCCGCGCGCAATCAACCATTTCAATCACGGAGTTCAATCATGCTGCGACGGCTTGCGTCATTTCTAACCTTCTTCTTGTTGGCGTTCTCGTTCTCGTCCGCCTGGGCCGATGATTACGACGAGGCGATCGCCGTGTTCAAGAAGGCCCGCGAGAGCGGCTCCTATTTCGGGAAGAGCTATGGGTATGCGGTCTTTCCGACGATCGGCAAGGGCGGGGCGGTCGTCGGCGGCGCATACGGCCAGGGCCGTGTGTACGAGAAGGGCAAATACGTCGGCGATACCTCGGTGACACAGCTTTCCGTGGGCGCCCAGCTCGGTGGCGAAGCTTATAGCCAGATCATCTTCTTCGAGAACCAGCGCACTTTCAACCAATTCACGAGCGGCAACTTCGAGTTCGGCGCTCAGGCGCAGGCCGTCGCGATCACCGCGGGCGCTTCGGCTGCGGCGACGACCACCGGCAGCGCGGCCGGTGCGAGCATTACGCAAAACGATGCCAAGAACGTCGCCAGCACCACCCACGGAATGACGACCTTCACGGTGGCCAAGGGCGGGCTGATGTACGAAGCCAGCATCGGCGGCCAGAAGTTCAATTACAAGAAGAAGCAGTAGTAGACGTCCGGCCTCTCTCTGAGGCTGACGCGCGGGGCGTCATCGCGCCAGCTAGATGGTGATCAAGCGAACGACAGCAGCGCGTCCGCGAGACAGCAGCAGCGCGACCTTGTCGATCGCAATCGCGAGCGCGGGGTGGCGCCCGAAACCGATCGATTGCTTATTCGGCTGTTCGACCGGCACACCGAAGAGCGCGGAATGCAGTCCGTGGAGTTCGTTCATGCAGCAGATCCCCCAGGCAACGTTCTGAGCGTTGCGCCCTAGATCTTCTTCGGTACCACCCGACTTCGCGTCCCCGGGCTCTGCGCGCTGGACCGATCGAGACTTGGTAATCGGCGATATCGCATCGGCTCGCGTACCGGACCTCGGGATCGTCAATCTGAAAAGGCAGGCGCAGACTGCATGTTTCCGCCGGCCGACGCAATTCAATGCGCGATCCGATTGCCGCCATTCCGTCGCTGACCCGCAACGAGGTCCACCAGCGCCTTCGCTTCCGGCGGTTCCTGCTCGCCAGTACGTTCTCGGTGCTTTACCTGGTGGTGCTCGCCATCTTTCACACCCAGGGCAAGGTGGACCGCGAGACGCTTGTTCAAGCTTCGGCAATAGTCACGGTGGCGATACTCGTGTTCTTCGCGTTCTTCCGCTCAGGGCTGAACCTGCGGTTCCCCGATCCAAGTCTCACCGGACTCCAGTTTCTCGCCGCGGTGTCCACGATGTTGTTCGTGGTCTACCGCGCACCCGATACCCGACTCGTGTTCGCCGCCTTCTTTTTCGTCGCACTGATGTTCGGCATGCTGCGTTCGAGTGGCACACCGCTGGCTGTTCTCGGCTCGGTATCGTTGGTTTGCTTCGCGCTCATGACGGGGCTGCGCTACGCCAACAACGAGGACGTGGAGATGTTGCGCCTGGACCTGCTTCAGCTGGTTGTTATGGCAGTAACGTTTCCATGGTTCGTGTTCATCGGCAGGCGGGTCACACGATTGAGGGAGGCAGGCCGCCGCAAGGACGTGTTCCTCGCGAGCCTCGCCCACGAGCTGCGCAATCCGCTAGCGCCGATTCGGACCGGGATAGCCATCCTTCGGATGACGGATACCGAGTCGCGATCGCAATCGGTACTGGCGATGATGGAGCGTCAGCTTCAGCACATGGCACGACTTCTCGACGATCTCCTCGACGTCAGCCGGATTTCACGGGACAAGATCACCCTTCATCGCGAGCGGATAGACCTCCGGCACGTTGTGGACGCGGCGGTGGAAGCGAACCGTCCGCTGATCGAGCAGATGGGACACGAACTCTCGGTATCGGCGCCCTCCGAGCCCGCGCCTCTAAATGCCGACTCGGTGCGCTTTGCGCAGATTCTTTCGAACCTGCTCAACAACGCGGCGAAATACACGCTGCCTGGAGGACGGATAGCGCTGAAGGCCGAGCATCGTGGGGACGAGGTCGAAGTCTCGGTCACCGACAACGGCATCGGTATTCCTGGCGAGAGCCTGGAATCGATTTTCGAGATGTTCACCCAGATCGGAAGCCAGTCGTCGAACGCTCAGGGTGGCTTGGGCATCGGGCTTTCACTGGCCAAGGGTCTGGTGGCATTGCACGGCGGCACGATCCAGGCACATAGCGAAGGTCTCGGCCGCGGCAGCGAATTCCGTGTACGTGTGCCAACACGACTGCCGCTTGATGCGGACTCCGCGACACCCGTAAGCACGGTGTTAACTCCACAAAGAATGAAGATCTTGGTCGTGGACGACAACCGTGACGCAGCGGCAAGCCTTTCCATGCTCCTGGAACTGAAGGGGCACAAGGTTCGAATTGCCTACGAGGGAGAGAACGCCCTGCAGCTTGCTGGAGACTTCCGTCCGCATATGGTGCTCCTCGATCTTGGTATGCCCAAAATGAACGGATACGAGGCGTGCCGTCGAATCCGCGACCATGCATGGGGTGCGCAGATGACGGTGATCGCGGTGACCGGCTGGGGCCAGGAGGACGACCGGCGCAAGTCCACAGCCGCAGGATTCGACGGACACCTCGTCAAACCCGTCAACCCGGAGACTCTTGAAGAAGAACTCTCAATGTATTTGCATTCGCGTGTCTGACGCGCTGCGCTTGCGACAAGCAGCTCGTACGACCGGGATCTATCTCCGCAGGCAACGTTCTGAGCGCTGGCAGTCGATGCCGGTCACTGCTGGATATTCGCAGCTTTCACCACCGGTTCCCACTTCGCGCGATATGCCGCGATCATCTTCGCGGTTGCTTCAGGTCCGGCAGCGACCGGCTCCATGTTCGCGTCGCGAAACTTCTTCTGCATTTCCTTCGACTTCATGATCGCTTCGATCGCGCTGCCTAATTCGCGCACGCGCGCCGGAGGCATCGAGGCCGGTGCGAAGAACGCATTCCAGCCGTCGGCGACGACGTCGAGTCCCGCTTCTTTCAAGGTCGGCACGTTTGGCAATTCGGGCACGCGCTTGGCGCCGCCAATCGCGAGGATGCGTATCTTGCCGCCTTCGTGTTGCGGCAGCAGTGTGTCGAGCGTGTCGACAGCGACGGGCAATTGACCTCCGATCAAATCGGTCAACAGCGGCGCAGAGCCGCGATAACCGACGACCTCTGGCTTCACTTTCGCCGCATCGGCCAGCATCAGCGCAAAGAAATGCGGCAAGCTGCCGGTGGCCGGCACGCCGAAGTTGGCTTTGTCCGGATTGGCGCGCAGCCACGCAAGTAGGTGACTAATTTCCTTAACCGGCACCGCGGGACCGACTGCCACGCCGAATTCATAGCGCGACACCTGCGCGACTGGAACGAAGTCTTTCAACGGGTCGTAGCCGACGTTCTTGAATACATGCGGAGCCACCACGTTGACGGCCGGGTTGCCGATCATCAATGCGGTCTCGTTGGCGGGTGTAGCCCGGAAGCCTTGCGCAGCGATCCTGCCGCCGGCTCCGGTCTTGTTCTCCACCACGACAGTCGCGCCGAGTTTTTCACGCAGAGCATCGCCCACCAGCCGCGCCGCGCGGTCTGAGGCACCGCCGGGCGGATAGCCGACGATGATCTTGATCGTATCGATCTTCTGTTGCGCACTAACCGGCGTGAGAAAGGCAAGAGAGCAGCTCGCGATGGCAACTCTTGCCACATACAGCGCGACTTTCAGCATGGCTTTCCTAGCGCGGGCCGTCCGCTACGAATTGTGCCGCAGTCAGCCTCTGTCTCCACATGAGAAGTTTTGCGCTCTCGCACAGTCGCGTACGCCGCTATCGACCCGTTGCAGACATTCAGGCCGCTCCTAAGCAGACACTCGCGTCCAGTTATTACGCACCGTCCGCGCTTGGACGCTTATCTCTATAGAACCACCTCAACGCGCTTCCAGGCCCGGTGCGCCAAAATTTGTAAAAAATTGCGGCCACTGCGAGCAGCGCCACGACCCAGTGTGCCGCCTGATAAATAACTAGCGGCCCATCGGAAGGAAAGCGCTCACTGCGTTCGGCGCCGATCTTGACGAAGAGGCGAACATACATAGCGACCCCAAACAAACTGGGAGCGAGCGCCAGCCAGAAACTAACGTTTCGCGCGCGATCACGGGAGGTTGAGCGAGTCTCTGCCAATAACGCAGTCGCGGCGGCGCTCAGTATTAGCGCTGACAGCAGTGTTATAGCGAGAATGCGATCAGCGAGACCGGGAATTTCAACCACGCCGTACTGCTTGCAATTCTGGGTTTCCGATGTACCGCTCACTCGACCCGCGCGGAACGCGGAATATGCGGCACGGTCGAGTTCGTGGGCGAACATCGGTGCGAACCCCGCCTTGTCATATTGATACAGCGCATCGCACCCCCCGACATTGACTTGATTGTCGTGGACGTACAGTTTGAAGACGGTGCTCCCGGGTACAGCTAGAGTGATCAACAACACGACGAAGAACAGTTTGACCATGCGAATGGGCCAGACATAGCGCGAGTCTTGCGGCCGACTAAGCACATAGGGCAGATCCGAGGGCCGGTTTCGGGGAAAAAGCACAATGCTGAGAAAGATGAAAGATACCAGCGCTAGGCTCATGAAGTAGTCGAACGCGCCAGAAGCAAAAGGCACATAGCCATGGCGAAAATCGAACATAAACAACATATAAAGCATCGGAATAAAGAGCAACACGTACCACCACTCGACACGCTGGAACCTCTTCCATTCCCAAAACAGGACGCTTCTCATCGATTCCTCCGGCTATAAATCGGTGACTGAATGGACTGGTTACCCGGCTTGTTCTACGCACCGAATGAGCTCGACGCCAAGCTCATCTAATGCGCCACGCTGCACAGTGGCCCCATCAGCTTCCAACAGACGGACTTGAGTGTCGTCAATAAGCCCGGATACGACGGCGACGACACGTCCTTTCGTCGGACGCGAGGACAGTACGTTGACGTCCGAAAGCTGATGCAGGGAGGCGGCGGAAACGATCGCCCCACCGTCTTTCAAGTCATCGAGCGCGAATTCGGCAACGATGCGGCCATGGGCAAGAACGCCTAAGCGTTCGCAGATTCGCTCCAGGTCAGACAACACATGCGAAGACAAAATTGCGCAAGTACCGCCAGCTACATGCTCAATCAGAGCTTCGATCGCCTCAGAGCGCGAGACGGGGTCAAGACCTGAAAACGGTTCGTCAAGCAAAAAAACTCTGGGTTGCGCGGCCCGAAGGCGATCTCGAGCTCGAGCCGCTTTGCTTCGCCCTGTCGATAGCGCCGATGTTTTCTTGCCGCGCTCGATGCGCTGGTTCGCCAACCAGGCGTCTACGTCGCTGTCCGTCAAATCGCGCGCGACAAGTCCTCTCGAAATCGATACATCACCCACGCGCGCCCAGGTTGGATAGAGCACGACCCTCTGACGTAGGCGATCTCCTGCCGCGGCTGCGGTCGCTCCAAACATCTCGTTGCCAAGAACCGTGCGGTCCCGGCGTCGGGGCGTAGGAGCCCGAGCAGGTGCTTTATCAGGGTGTTTTCCCAGCGCCGTTCCGTCCAAGCAAGCCATAGACCAAGCCGCGCTCAAGCACTAAGCGAAAGGTCCTTTAAAACTTCACGGCCGGCGATTCGTTTGCAAAGTTTGTCGGCAACGATTTCTGTCATTGTCACTCCTCGTGTTTCTTTCCGCGACCGTGGCGCGCAAGCGCGCGATCGACCGCACTCTTCACTTGAGCCGATGGGAATCCCCAATTGATTGCCCGCGCCACATAGACGTCAGCCTCGCGGCGTAACAAATCGTTGCGATCCTTCTCTGCAACGTCCCGGGTCGCCCACAAACGTTCCTCTGCCTTGGTCCTGGACGATTAGGCCTAGATGACGAAGTTCGTTGTAAGCCTTAACGGCAGATGTCGGATTGATTCGCAGTTCCGTCGAGAGCTCGCGGATTGACGGCAACTGATCGCCAGGTCGCAGCTTTCCTGCGGCGATCTGCTCGCGAATTTGATCCATAACCTGGCGGTAGATAGGAATGCCAAGCGTGGGATTGAGTTGCAGTCGCTGCACGACTTGATCTCCAAGGTGTGGAGATGTTCGACAGTCACAGTGTACCAGTCAACCCATACACCATGTCAAGACCGTAAAGGTTGAGCGTGAGAGGTCTAGGAACACGAGGTCCTCAGCATCAGCAGACCCCAGAGAAGTCTTTTCAATCGATTCCAAGCACGGACAACATTAGTCGAACGAGAGCTGCTTCCGACAGCAGCGGCGTCGGCACAAAATGATGTCCGCTCTTAGCGCTGATAGACAGAGAGCTCGTTAAGGCCGCTACTGGCCGAAGGCTGCACCCAGCCGGACTGGCCCGCCGACAGCGGCGATCCTGGTGAATATTCGTAGTTGGGCTGCTGCAATGCTCCGGCGCGCGTCTGATGCGATGCGGATGTAATGCGATCACCGATTGGACAACAGGAAACAGGAGATCGCCATGTTCCGCAAACTCATCACTCCCGCCGTCGCATTTCTGGCTGCCGCCACAACGACGTTATCCCTCTTCAGCGCCGTCGCGGGTCTTGCGGATGGAGACCGCGCGCTACTGCTGGCCGCCAAGCACTCGCCCGCGCTCATCGCCGGTAACGCCACGGCGGTCACACGCTAGGCACCACTGCATCGCTGCTTGAGCCCGGTCCGACCGGGCTCTTCTAGTCCGCTTCGGTCTCAACCACGTCGACAGTCCCGGCGGCTGCTTCTCGGCCGAGTGCGGCTTTTGTGACGCAGTCATTCCGAACGCAGTCGGCGACCAGGAATTTTGTTGGGGTCGTCCAAGAAACGTAAGTCCTGTTTTCGGTGAGTCACCTGCCGTCGTCAGCGCTGGACACCTGACGCCAGCGCTTGCCATCGACCGTCACCGTTGCTCGTAGCTCATGACTTGCAAACGATGCGCGTTTTCGGGAAGTCACGATCGCTCCATTGCCAGTTCGGCCTGCAGGCTCGCGACGTCGCGGTAGATTGAAGCCACGGCGAGATCGCGGCCGTTGCGCCGGTATCGCAGCAGACAATCCCTCGCCGTGATGTCGCCTTCGATCGTCAGCTCGTCCCACGACTCGGCGTGGCCGACATAGTTGATCTGAACATCGTAGTGCTGACTCCAGAAGAATGGCACCGCGTCGAATTTTTCGCGCCTCCCGAGCAGGTTGAGCGCGGCAATCTGGCCTTGGCGTTCCGCGACAACCCAGTGCTCGACACGAATCGACTCGCCGCTTCGACGATCCGGCCAGCGCGCGATATCGCCAGCCGCAAAGACTCCGGGCGCGCTGGTTTCCAGGTATTCATTGACGATCACGCCCTTATCGACCGCCAGGCCGGCGCTTTCAGCAAGCGTGATTCGCGGCCGCACGCCGACGCCGGCAACCACCAGCTCTGCATCGATACTTCCGCCGCTTTTCAGCTTCACCTGCCGGCCGTCGATCGCGGTCGCCGCGTCCTCGAGGTGGAAGATCACGCCGTGGCCCTCGTGCAGGCCGCGAACGAAATCCCCCATCTCGCGGCCGAGGATGCGCTCCATCGGCCGCTTGTCGGGCGCCACGACGTGCACCTGAATGCCACGCGTACGCAGCGAGGCAGCGACCTCGAGCCCGATAAAGCTCGCGCCCATCACGACGGCTCGACGCGCCGTCTTCGCGCGCTCGATGATCGCGCGGCTATCGGCGAGCGAGCGCAACGTGTAGACGTGCGGCAAGTCGAACCCGGGTAACGGCAGTCGGACGGGCTCGGCACCGGTCGCGATCAGCAACCGGTCGTAAGGAATCTCGCTGCGCGTCGTCGAGCAGTACCTGACGCGAAGCAACGTCGATGCGCGTGACGTTCGCCCCGAGCCGCAGCTCGATGCCCTGCTCGGAATAGAAGTCGTCTGGGCGCAGCGGGATCCACTCTTCCGGCGCGTTGCCCGCCAGATAGTCCTTGGACAGGTTGGGCCGATCAACGGGCGACGCATCCTCGCTGCTCAGCATGACGATGCTACCTTCGTAGTGCTCGCGCCGCAGCTTCTCGGCGGCAGCGAAGCCCGCCGCCCCGCCGCCGATGATCACGATCTTCGACGGCGATCCGTCCTTCAGCGCTCTGCTTCTTCGCGCTATCGGCGCTGGCGCTTCCTTCCGGCGTGCGCACGAAGACCTTGCCGTCGCGCACTTCGGTCGACCAGCACGGGACCGGGCTGAACGCCGGAGCGTGCAGGGCTTCCCCGGTCCGCAGGCTGAAGCACGCGTGGTGCCACGGACAGCGCACGGTGTCGTCGACCATGAGGCCTTGCGCCAGCGGGCCGCCGTAATGCGAACACGTGGCGCCGATCGCGAAGAACTGATCGCCGCGGTGCGCGAGCAGCACGGCTTCCTCTCCGACATGGCCGGCGAGCATCTCGCCGTCGGCCAGTTGCTCGACTGCGACACCCAAAGCCAGGTCGGGACCCGTGTCAGTTGATTGCGCTTCTTCCATTGCCATCTCCCGTTGCCGGCATCTGAACTCAGACGAATAGGTTCGCGCCCCTGTATTGTGAATCCCGCTCGTCGTCAACGACCTCCACCGTCGCGAGATACGCACATGCGATCTATACCCATTGGCGCTAAAGGCTCGTTTAGCCTTGTCGTAGATTCCGACCACCTCGCAAATCGTTTCAAGGATGCGATGTTGCCTCCCGTTCTTGCGACGCCCGTCATGATCATGATGATGGAGAACGCTGCGCTTAACGCCATCAAGCCTTACCTTGACGCGGGCGAAAGTGCTGTGGGCACCCATGTCGACGTTGTTCATCGGGCGCCTACTCCGGCAGGTGGGAGGGTCACCGCGTACGCGGAAGTCACCAAGAGCGAAGGGCGGCGAATCGAATTCCGAATCGAGGCGAACGATGCGACTGAGAAGATCGGAACCGGCACCCACGAGCGGATGGTTATCAATCTCGCCAAGTTCGCTGAACAGTTGAAGGCGAAACTTCCGTAGAGACTCGGTCCCTGCGGCGCGGCTGACCTAATCGGCGGACAGAGGGCGCGCGATCGCCTCGAGCGGCTTGCGCTCGGCGTCGATGCCGAGCAGCGCCGCGACCAAGGCCGCGCTGCCCATGAGGATCGCCGCGACGGCGTAACCGGCGAACAGCGCCGAACGGCTACCCATTTCGATCAGCGCGCCGTACAACGCGGGCCCGACGAAGCCGCCGACGCCGGTGCCGATCGCATAGAAGATGGAGATCGAAACCGCGCGCATCTCGAGCGGAAAAATCTCGCTGACCGTGAGATAAGCGGAGCTCGCAGCCGCGGACGCGAAGAAGAAGATTACCGACCAGCATAACGTCTGGGTGCGCGCATCGAGCCAACCCTCTGCGAACGCGTATCCGGACACGAGCAGCCCGAGCCCCGCGATCGCGTAAGTGGCCGCGATCAGCGCGCGCCTTCCGACCGAATCGAACAGCCGGCCGAGGATCAGCGGTCCCAAGAAATTGCCGACGGCGAATGGAAATATGTAATAGCCAACGTCGGCGGCAGCGACACCGTAAAAGCTCGTGAGCACGAGCGCATAAGTGAAGAAAATTGCGTTGTAGAAGAACGCTTGCGCAGCCATGAGCACGAAGCCGAGCAGCGTGCGCCGACGGTAGCGTGTGAGCAGCAGGCGCAGGATTTCGCGCCACGACACGTGCGGGCGCACCTTAATCGCAAGGGCATCCTTGCACTCCGGGCAGGGGCCGTGTTCGCGCGCGACCTCAGCTTCGATGTCGGCCACCACGCGCTCGGCCTCCGCGAGACGGCCGCGCGTCATCAACCAACGCGGACTTTCGGGCAGATAACGCCGTACGAGCAGAATCGCAATCGTCAGCACGGCGCCGAACGCGAACGCGACCCGCCAACCCACATCGGGGCCGAAACGGCCGGGCTCGAGCAAAACGATACTCAAAGCCGCGCCCGCCGCGGCGCCGATCCAAAAGCTGCCGTTGATCGCAAGGTTGACGCGGCCGCGTACGCGCGCCGGGATCAACTCGTCGATTGCGGAGTTGATCGCTGCGTACTCGCCGCCGATGCCGAATCCGGTGAGAAACCGGCAGAACACGAACGACTCGAAGTCGAACGTCGCGGCCGTGAGCAACGTGGCGACTAGATAGACGGACAGCGTGACAAGGAACAACGGCTTGCGTCCGAGCCGGTCCGCAAGCCGCCCGAAAACCAGTGCGCCGAGCACGGCACCAGCGACGTACGCCGAGCCTGCCCAACCGATCTCGCTGGCCGAGAGCCCGAGCGTGCCGGGGTCTTGCAATGTCGGGCCGAGCGAGCCCACGACGGTGACCTCGAGGCCGTCGAGAATCCACGTGACGCCGAGCGCCGCCACGACGCGCCAATGCCAACGCGACCAGGGCAGCGCGTCGAGCCGCGCGGGCAGCGTGCTCGTCAGCGTCTCGGAACTCGACGGCGTCATCGCTTTTGCGGCGCGCATGAGTTTGATCGAGCAGTTCAAGAAGCATTCGCGCTCCGCGGATACCCTGGTCCTGATGATTGACGTTGAATAGGACGTGCACCGTGTCAGCGCGCTTTGAAACCTTCTGGATATTCGGCAGGAGCTCCGCGAGTTCTTTCTCACTGTAGTCGTAGTTGAATCGCTCGGACGCAGTTCGTAGTCCCGGCTTATCCCACGTGTCAGCGTTGCGCCCGTGCATTCGCATCATTGCAAGCCGCTCATCAGTTACCTCCCATACGGCCGGAATGGTGGAGGTGCCAAGTTGCGGCTCGTCGACGATCACGTTGCAGAATCCTTGCTCGCGCTCGAAGGCGAGCGTTTTGTCACGATGGCGCTCATCGAACCACAACGCGTTTCGGAGCTCAACGGCAATCAGGTAACTCTCCAATCGCCGGCGGATCTCGCGCAAATGATCGAAGCACGCACGGTTCGGTATGAACCACTTCGGGAATTGAAAGAGCAAAGCACCGAGCTTGCCGGCCAGTCGCAGCGGCTCAAGCGCAGCGGTGAACTCGCGCCACACCTCGGCTTTCAGTTCCTCGGCCAAATCTCCGTAGTAAAGGTTCTTCTTCGGCCAGTCGGCCAATTCATCGCGAACCTGCGGCGGCAACACTTTCGGCTCGGTTGGATGTTGCGTCAGCAGCCGAAATGCTTTGATGTCGAACGTGAAGTGTTGCGGCGTTCGTTCAGCCCATAGAGATGCGGTCTGAACTGACGGTAGGGCGTAGTAGCTGCTGTCCACTTCAACCAACGAGAACGACTTTGCATAGTGGCGCAGACGTTGCTCCGCGGTCTTAGCAGTTGCCGGGTAGAACTTGCCCGACTTAATGAGACTTGGGTCCGCCCAAGAGGCTGTGCCGACGAGAATGTCGTTCATCGCCGTACAGCGGTGATGGATTGCTTTAGGTCGTAGCGTCCAGACATTGCTATTAACCCACCAGTCTCGCCTCGTCGAGGTGCCAGACAAACGTTATATACAGTGGCTGCGCTCAAACGTCCTCAACGCGGACTTGCTCCCAGCGCACCGAGCGCGCGGTTCATCTGCTCCGCCCAGCCGCGATTGGCCGCAGGGCTCGCCGGACTTGGATGTGGGACCTTCCCCAGCGTCACGCCAGTGTGCGCAAGCGCTTGCGCCGCACGGGTCGCCGCAACGTGTCCGACACCCGCGACATACCGCGGACGCATCTGCGTAA
>CAWGRF010000009.1:0-231186 GCA_963824935.1 uncultured beta proteobacterium
GATCGACAGCGGATGCGCTCCTACCACGCCGATTGCAGTGCTTGAAAGCGTTAGCAGCGCCAATGCACGGCAATGGATCGGAACACTTGCTGAAGCGGCTGCCTCATCACCAGACATCGCCGGCGGACCGGTAGTGCTGTTGATCGGCAAGGCGCTGCGCCGCGCGCTCGAACGCGCGGCAGCATCGAGTCAGGTCACTGCTCGCGCGGCTTAGTTGCAAGTCCCGCCTGCACGACGATCTCGGGCATCGCGCCGTTCTGCAGTGGCACCCTGAGCGTTCACGCTTCGTACTTGAACGACAGCTGGACGCGGGCTCGGAAGGCCACCACCTTGCCGTCGTCGATTTTCACGTCGAGCTTGGTCACTTCGGCCACGCGCAGGTCACGCAGGCTCTTCGCCGCGGTTTCGACGGCGTTGCGCGCGGCGTCTTCCCACGACTTGGTGCTCACGCCGACGACATCGGTGATGCGGTAGACGCTGGGTTCGTTGCTCGGGTTCTGCTTCTTGGCCATCTCGCTTCTCCTCGTGTGACGGACGCTGTCTACAGCGCCGATTGCATCATTTCACGTGCACGTACTCGCCTGGCGCGGGGCCCAGCGATCTGTATTTGCGCAAGCCGCCCTTCTTCGGTGCGTCGACCAGCTCACCCGACCGTTTCTGGATCCAGCCGCGCCAATGTGGCCACCAGCTGCCTTCGGTGCGCTTGGCGTGTGCGGCCGTGGCCCATTCGTCCGCATCCTTTGCGGCGGCCGGCGCCGCGAAGAAATATGACTTCGATCCGCCCGGCGGATTGATCAGGCTCTGCAGGTGTCCGGCGTTGGCAAGCACGAAGGTCGTTTCAGGCCCGAACAGCCGCGCTGTGTCGTAGCAGCCGCGCCAAGGCGTGATGTGATCGGTAACGCCGCCGATCACATACGCACCTACGTGCACCTTGCTGAGATCGATCGGCAGCCCGACGATCTTCAACATGCCGGCGTTCACGTAAGGGTTCGTCTCGAACAACTCCAGCAAGTCGCAATGAAACTGCCCCGGCAGGCGAGTCGTGTCGTTGTTCCAAAACAGAATGTCGAATGCAGGCGGCTTGTTGCCGAGCAGATAGTTGTTGACCCAGTAATTCCAGATCAGGTCGTTCGCGCGCAGCCACGCAAATGTGCGTGCCATTTCTTCGCCGGTGACGATGCCGCGCCGGCGCGAACGCGCCTTGGCGGCGCGAATCGCCTTCGGTGTATTGAACAGACCCAGCGTCGAATCGCTCAGAGCGGCCTCGGTATCCAGAATGCACACGGCCCAACTCGTATTGGCGACCTTGTGCTCGCCGCGGGCCGCCAGCCATCCCAGGTAGGCGGCAAGCGTCATGCCGCCCGAGCAGCTGCCCCACATGTTGACGTCCGGGCTGCCACTAATGGCGCGCGCCACGTCGACCGCCTGGTCAAGCGCCATCGCATAATCCTCGAGGCCCCAATGGCTTTGTTCGGCAGTGGGATTGCACCAGCTGATGACGAAGAACTGCACACCCGAATCCACTGCCCACTTCGCAAGGCTCTTTTCGGGTGTGAGGTCGATCGCGTAGAACTTGTTGACCTGCGGCGGCGACATGACCAACGGACGCGCATGCACCTTCGGCGTACTCGGCGTGTACTGGATCAGCTCGAACATCTCGGTGCGATAAACCACTTGACCGGGCGTGGTCGCCACGTTGACGCCGACCTTGAAGGGCGTGCTGTCCACCTGCGATGGCAGCATATGGTTGTGACGCATGTCGTGCGCTAAGTTTTTTAGCCCCGCGATGAAGTGCGCGCCGCCCGTATCGACGGTCTTGCGCGCCGCTGCAGGGTTGGCGAACACCCAGTTGCTCGGCGCCAGCGCGTCAGTGAGCAGCGAGGAGAAAAAGTGCGCGCGCCCCTTATTAAGCGCGCCGAGCGAAGACTGATCGATAAAGGCGGCCAAGCTGCTTTGCGTGACACCGTGGGCTTGCATCAACCGCCTAAGCAGAAAGTTCGACTGCCAGGCGGGGTCCGCGAAGCGCCGATCCTTGGGGTGTGGTTTCACGTCCGAGTCGCCGCGCACCACCTTGCGCAGTTCGCCTAAATACGCACCAAGATGACTCGCCGCCACTCGCGGCGAAGCTGCGACGGCGCGGAGCAGAGAGCCGGCGGCCGCCGCCATATCGCGACGGCGGATACCGAGCAGCGGGTTGAACGCCAGCGTGTTCTCAGCCGCGCCGACGACCAGATCGGTCATGTCGCCGGCTGTGTGCAGCGCACTGTCACCCGCTTTGCCGACCACCCGCGCGGCGCTATCGCCCGCCTCACGGACTACGCGCGCCGCGCGCACCGCGCGTTGGCCGAGGCGGCTTGCACCAGTGGCACGGAGGGCTTTGTGCGTCGGTCGCTTGATCGAGCCGTCAGCGGAATCGAGAGCAGTCCTGTTGGCCATCGCCTCACCCCATCAACATTGCCAATGCGGTCGCCACGAGCGCCGGTTTTTGCTCGCTGTCGATCTCAATCGTATTCTCGGTCGTCACGAGGAAGCGGCCACCGCTCTTGTCTTCGACGGCGGTGATCTTGATCCGATTTCGCACGCGCTTACCAGCGCGCACGGGCGCAATGAAGCGCACTTTGTCCAGGCCATAGTTCAGAGCCTGCTTCAGCTCCACGTTCGCGACCATCACCTCGAAGGTGGTCGGGGCCAGCAGCGCCAGAGTCAGGTACCCGTGGGCGATCGTGCCGCCGAATGGGCTTTCGCGCGCGGCCCTGTCCGCATCTACGTGGATCCACTGATTGTCGCCGGTGCAGTGCGCGAACTCGTTGATGCGCGTCTGGTCCAGAGTGATCCACGACGAAGTGCCGAGTTCCGAGCCAACACGCTCAGCCAGGCGGGCAATGGGAATCTTGTCGGTCATAGTGTGCATCCGGCCTTCAGGGTTTTCGAAGGAACTCTTCGATCGCGCGGGCGGATTGCTCCAGCCGCGTCAGCAGGAACAAGTGGCCGCAGTCGAACACTTTCAGTTCGGCGGTGGGGATCAGGCGGCACATCAGGCGCGCATTCGCGAGTGGCACGATCGGATCATCGGCGCCGGCCATCACCAGCGTGGGCTGCTTCAAGGTATGCAGCCAGTGAATGCTCGTCCAACCTGCGGCCGCAGCGATCTGAAAGTAGTAACCCAGCTGCGACTGCCAGCGGATGTGCTGGAACAGCTCGGCGGCCAGCCTTGCATCGTGGCGGAAATCGCCGCCATAGATGTCGCCCGCTACGCGGCGGGAGTACTCCGAGCTCACAAAGCGTTGTGGAGTCGCCATCTTCAGCAGCACGCGCGGGTGCGCAGGCACCATGAAAGCACCTGTCGCGGTGGCACACAGGATCAGGCGTCGGCAATGTTCCCGTTCGCTGCGCGCAAACTGCTGCGCGGCCGCGCCGCCCCAGGAAACGCCCAACACGTCGCCCTGCCGATGACCGTAGTGGTCGAGCACGCGCATGCCCATGCTGGCGATATCGCTCAGGCGGTACGGTCGGCGCGGCAACGGTGAGTGGCCCACGCCCGGGACGTCGAAGGTGATCAATTCGCGTTGCGGCATCGAGCGCGCCAACGGCTCTAGCAGTTCGATGTTGCCGCCGATGCCGTTGAACACCAACAGGGGCAGACCGCGGCCGGAGCCGGCCTGGCGGCCGACACGCAACAGCTGAGTGCCGATACGCAGCGTGGCGATCGATAACGCGCGCGGCGACTCGGACGTGGCGTGAGCTTGTGCAGCCATCATGCGAGTCTACGAAAAGCTCGAGCCGGTCTTGCCGTGCGGTAATGACGACCCCGATGCACTGGGCCATAGCCGGGGCAAGGTACGACTGCCTCTATCTCACGGTTGTATGCGTTGACGCCCGAGACTAGGATCATGGGCTTCCTGCGGTTGACACGCAACGTCCGTCGCGACGCGGGCTCTATCGCCTTCAACCTGGCGCGGCGGCTGCCTCCGCAGAATTTCATAGGAGAGCGCAATGGAGACTATCGTCAGCGACAGACACTGGGTTCACTCATACGGCGACCGCATTCCGGCTGAGATCGACGCCGACGCTTATAGGTCGGTGGTGCACCTGATGGATGCAGCGATCGCGCGCTACCGCGACCGTACCGCGTTTCGCAGCTTCACCAACTCGCTGAGCTACGGCGAGTTCGACTCGCGGGCGAAAGCTTTCGCGGCATTTCTGCAGCAGCGACTGAGCGTGAAGAAAGGCGACCGCATCGCGGTGATGCTGCCCAATCTGCTCGCCTTCCCGATTGCAATGTTAGGCATCGCGCGCGCCGGCGCGGTGCAGGTGAACGTAAACCCGCTGTACACGCCACGCGAGCTCGAGCACCAGCTCAACGATGCGGGTGTCGAAGTGATAGTCATCTTCAACGGCTCGACGCCGACGCTCGCCGAGATCATCAGCAAGACTGGCGTGAAGACGGTCATCACGGTAGGCGTCGGTGACGGCGGCGCGACCTCGCTGCCGAGCCCGCCGGTCGATGCGCGGCTTACCGCGACGGTGGGCTTCGACGAGGCGCTGTCGCAAGGCAAGGACCTGCCCTTCAGGCCTGTCGAGCTGAAAGGCGACGACTTGCTGTTCCTGCAGTACACCGGTGGCACCACCGGACTGTCGAAGGGGGCTGCGCTGTCGCACCGCAACCTCGTCGCTAACGTCGAGCAGTTCAAGGCCCTGATGCCGCTGCGCGAAGACGGAGAGGTGATCGTCACCGCGCTGCCGCTGTATCACATCTTCGCGCTGATGGTGAACTTCCTCACCACTTTCTCAGTTGGCGCCGAGAACTGGCTGGTGGCCAACCCGCGCGACATGGACGGCCTGGTCAATACGATGAAACAGGCGCGGCCGAGCGTCTTCATGGGAGTGAACACGCTGTACGCGGGTCTGACGATGCACCCGCGAATCGGTGAGGTCGACTGGTCCCGCCTGCACCTGGCCGGCGGCGGCGGCGCCGCGGTGATCGGCGCCACCTCGGCAAAGTGGAAGGAGATCACCGGCACCTTCATCCGCGAAGGGTATGGACTGTCGGAAACCTCGCCGGTGCTGTCCTTCAACCCTCCCACTATCAATGAATTCAGCGGCACCACCGGCCTGCCCTTGCCATCGACCGACATCAAGCTGCTCGACGACGAGGACCACGAGGTTCCGATCGGTGAGGCCGGCGAGATCTGCGCCAAGGGACCGCAGGTGATGCGCGGCTACTGGAACAAGCCCGAAGCCAACGCCGCTGCCTTCACCCCCGATGGCTACTTCCGCACCGGAGACATCGGGGTGTTCGACGAGCGCGGGTTCCTCAAGATCGTCGACCGCAAGAAGGACATGATCATCGTTTCGGGGTTCAACGTTTATCCGAACGAAGTCGAGGCCGTGGTCACTGCGTGCCGCGGCGTGGCCGAATGCGCCTGCGTCGGGGTTCCCGACGAGAAGAGCGGCGAGGCGGTCAAGCTCTTCGTCGTGAAGGCACCCGGTGTGACGCTAGGTGACGACGAGATCGTCAGCCATTGCCGCGCAGCGCTGGCTGCCTACAAGGTGCCGCGGGTCGTGAGCTTTGTCGACGCCTTGCCCAAGTCCACGGTCGGCAAGATCCTGCGTCGGGAGCTGCGCAACCTGACATGACGGCCGCGGCACCGGCCGCGAAGCTATGTGACCCTAGGAGGGGACAGGTCGAACGAACGCGCGCCTGGTTTGTTTACAACTTGTCCCCTTGCACCATCCCGATCCGCCTGCGCAGTCGTGCGGTTTCGCCGGCATCCCCCGCCTTCTCTGAAAGCGCTAGCTGCACGTTCAACCACGCCAACAGCGGACGGCGCCAACCTTGCGCCGACGCGGTCTCAGCGGCCAGCGCGATGGCTGTTGGGTTCGCTCGCCCGCTTTGAAACAGCACGCCGATCGCCACCAGCCTCGACAGTGGATCTTCAATCCCGCGCAGTGCTGCGGCTGCATCCTCCGCACTCAAGTTTGGAGCAGCAACGGCGCGGTGCTGCGGCGGAAGCAGCGCGATGTCCTGCGGTTGCACACGTGCGGCGAGGTAGTCCGCGTACGCGCGCTCTGGAGCGGGCGCGTCGGGCCTGAGCTTCTCGAAGCCTTCGCAAGGTTCGAACACGAGGCTTGCTACGCGGGCAGCGCAGCGCACGAGCTCGGCGCGACCGAGCAGGTCGGCGCGGCCGGTGCGTGCGATCTCGCTGCGCGCGCGTGCGAAGTCGCTGTCCGCGAGCCGCGTGTCGCCGGCGAGGTAGGCCGCTACCGCGTGGTCCATCGCCGTCTTGGCATTGGATTCCCAATCGGGAACCGGCGGACCGCTTACGCACGCTCCGATCAATACGACGGCGCAAAACGCCAGTAACCGCGTCGCGCGCAGCGCATGTCTCATGGCAATTTCAACTTCGGATCGCGCGCGAATGGCCAGCGTCGATTGACCTCGTCGATCATGCGACTCACCTTGCGCAGACTCGTATCGACCTCGGCGCGCAGGGCGGCGAGGTCCGTGGTTGCCTCGCGCGCGTTGCCGGCAGCGATCTGCGCGTCTGCGAGGATGGCGTCGACCTTCTTCAAACTCGCGCGCGCATCGGTGAGCGCCGCATTCAGCTGCACGATTG
The DNA here is from genome assembly GCA_963824935.1 of uncultured beta proteobacterium. GTDB lineage: Bacteria > Pseudomonadota > Gammaproteobacteria > Burkholderiales > Burkholderiaceae_F > JACCZX01. The sequence continues at coordinate 6,618 of CAWGRF010000009.1, forward strand.
CGGCGCGCGCTTCGGGCACCAGGCCCTCGGGACCGAAGGCCTGCGCGTCAGCCTTCGCGGCCAGACCGTCGACTCTGGCAAGCAATGCGTTGGTGCGATCGAGCGCCGTGGTCAACTTCTTTGCATCGGCCTCGTTGCCGAGCAGCAGGCCCAGCGCGCCCTGCGGGCCTTTCAGTTTTTCGGTGGCGTCTCGCACGTTGCCGAGGCTCGCGGCGAGCGCGGAGTCCTCTGCGCTCAGCGCTTTCAGGTTGCTGACAAGCTCGCGCATGTCGGCCACCAGGCGCGGGATCTCGGCCGTCGCATCGCCCACCAACACCTTGCGCACTGCGCCGTCCGGAAGCGGCGGATCGGACAGAATCCCGCTGAACGCTTTGAGGGCGGTGTTGCCCAGCAGGCCACGGGTGAGCGTGAACACACTGGATTCGCGCAGCCAGCGTGCATCCTTGCTCGGCACATCGATGAGGATGCGCGCGACTCCGTCGTCGGTCAGTTCGATGCGCCGCACGCGGCCGATCGGAAAGCCGGAGAACGTAAGGTTCATGCCTACGGTCACGCCTTCGGAATCGTCCACCATCAGCACCAGCCGCTGCGACTCCTCGAACGCGCCGCGCGCGTACAGCAAGTAGACGACCGCGCCGGCGATAAGCATCAACAGCAGCGCGAGCAGCAGCGCCGCCTTGAACTCCAGATTCTCGTCCGGTCGCGACGCTGTAGAGGATTCTTCCTTCATTGCAGTTGTGGCGAGCTTAGTAGTAATTGCCGACGAGTGACGCCACTTCGATCAGCAGGATCACGACAAAGAGACGAACCAGGCTTTGCAATTCAAAGCTCGTTCGCAGTCCAGCGCGGGGCCGATCGTAATGAACCAAAGCGACGGGAATCAACGCGACCGCAAGGCCGAAGAAAAACGTCTTCAGCGCAAAGATCATCGACACCGCCGGATTGAACACCTGTCCAAACGTGCGCGTGTAACCCTCAAACGCGCCCGTTGTAAAGCCGTAGACCGACACGTACACCAGCACCGCTGTCACCACACAGCTCACGGTAACGAGCATCAGTGCGCAAAACATGGCCGACAGCACACGCGGCAGCATTTCCCGCCGCAGCGGGTCGACACCCTGCTGCGCAAGCGCATCGAACTCGCCGCGCGCGCGCATCGCCCAGATGTCCGCGGCATTGGGAAGCGCGCAACGCAGCGCGGCAAACACGGCCGCGGTCAGCGGAATCAGCTCGAGCACCAGCACGCGCACGACCGTCTCCAGCGCGTACTGCGACAGGCCGTAGCTCGCGGCAGTCACGACCACGATGCGGATGATCACGAGGCTGATCAGCGAAGACAGCACGATGAACCACAGCAGGATCGGCGCGGTGCCCAGGTAAACGTGCCGCGCTAACGCCGATCGGTTCGGCCCGGCATAGCTCGACGGCGAAAGCGCCAGCACAAGGATCAGCGCACCGAAATGGATGATCCGCCACCAACCCGCGAACCACGTCAGAGTCGCGCGGCCCACGTCGGTGAGCACGCCCTGTGACGAAAGAAGCGAAGTCATGCCGGGATGATAGGGTCACTCGCCAGATACGCGATCTCGGCCTGTTTCGCGGCGTTGCTCTGCGGCCGTATCAGATCTCAGATCGCAAGATCTATCGCGTGGAACACCGAGCGGTGCATCATGGCGGTGTTATCGATACTTCAATCCGTCACCTAATGCTGAGCGCGGCGAAACGCATCGCACCGACGCCTCAAAGTCCCTCGTGCGCCACCGCTAACTAGACGCTAGATGTGCTGACGGCTGTTTAGTCAAGGAGACATCGACTATGCAAATCACCGGCATGTTGCACGGCGCCCGCCTGCTGCAATTCGCAGGCTTTCCCGCCACCGAAGTGCTTGGCCCCGCCGCCAGCGAAGACGAGATCAAGGGGCTGATCGATCGCTACGGCCAGATTTTCATTAAGCCGGTCTTCAAGGGCGGTATCGGCAAGAAAGGCAAGGCTGGCTTGCTCGGCCGCGCGAAGGATCTGAAGACCGCCCTTGCGGAGAAGGAACGGCTGTACTTCGTCGAACACGCCGTCGGCCACGAGCGGGCGAAGGCCAACGGCGTGACCTTCGAGGCCGGCGTGCCCGCGAAGCATGAGGTGTATTTCTCGATCAGCGACTCGACGCGCTTCCGTGCGCCGACGATGACGCTCACGCACATAGGCGGTATGGACATCGAGGAGGTCGACAGGAAGTACGTGGCGCAGGTGCCGTTCGATCCGCTCACCGGCCTGAAAGCCTTCGTCGTCGCCAATGCGCTGACCGAGATCGATGCGCCCAAGGAGATCATCTCGCCACTGGTGCAGCAGCTGCCCAAGCTGTGGGAGCTGTTTCACGACTTCGGCATGACGACGCTGGAACTCAATCCGATCCGCATGCGCGTGGACAAGAAGGGGCGCATCACGCCGGTGGCGTGCGACTTCAAGTGCGGATTCGACCGCGACGATCCGCGCTGGAACCGACTCGGACTGCCGCCGCACCTGTTCGCCGCCGACTATTCCGACTTCGAGCAGGAGATCAACCAGCTGCGCACACACCAGGGACAAAGCGACGTCTACGTCATCAACGACAAGGGAACGGTGCTCGCGCCAACCTTCGGCGGCGGTGCCAACTCGCTGGTCACCGAACTCCTCGGCGACGACGCGATCATCTCGTCGGACTTCGGTGGCAATCCGCCATACGAGAAGATGAAGGAAGTAGCGCGGATCTGCTTCAAGCACTGGCTGGCACAGTCCAACGTGCTGTTCGTGATCGGCGGCAAGTCGAACAACACCGACATCTTCGAGACGCTGCGCGCAATCGCCGATGCGCTGCGCGAGCATTTCAGCGCGCACGGCGCGACGCCGCTTTACGTCGTGGTCGGTCGCGGCGGACCCAACCTGGTGCGCGGCATGGCGGCCGTGCGCGACACCTGCGACGCGCTCGGACTGCCGTACCGGATCTTCGGATTCGATTCCGACATCAGCGAAGTGATCCAGTACGCGAAGAAGGTCGACGCCTGGATGAAGGCCGGCGGCCGAGCACAGATCGCTGCGCGGCTGGGCGTTGGTCAGGAAAACTGACGGGGAGACGACTATGGATCGGCACAACGTTGGCGATTTCAAGTATTTCGTGGGCACCAGCTCGCTCGCTCAGATCGCGACGCGCGAGGATCGCGTGTGTGTGCTCAACATCCTGGGCGGTGAATCGAGCGAAGTCACGCCGGTGAGCCATTCGTATTCGGGCGGCAATGTCGTGTTCGGCACCGCGCCCGGCAAGGGCGGGCAGGTGCTGGAGACACCGATCGGCAACATCCCGGTGTTCAACAACGTGCGCGACGGGCTCGCCGCGGGCTACGACTTCAATTGCGGCGTCGTGTATCTGCCGCCGTCAGCGGCGCGCGACGGGGTTGCGGAACTGATTCGCGTGAACCCGGAGCTGCGGAAGATCTTCATCATCACCGAGAAGATCGCCGTGCACGATGCACGCGAGATTCGCGCGATGGGCCAGCAACGCGGTGTCGACATCTTTGGCGCCAACGGCCTGGGTGTAGCCGATGCGTGGAACCAGGTGCGCATCGGCGGTGCGCTCGGCGGCGACAACCCGGGCGACACGCTGCGACGCGGCTCGATTGCGATCTTCTCCAACTCGGGCGGCTTCTCCACCACGATCGCGCAGTACTTGCGCATGGCCGGCTGGGGAACAACGACAGTGATATCGAGCGGCAAGGACGTTTACATCCACTACGCGGCGCCCGAGTTCGCGTTTGCGCTTGCCAACGATGCGCGTAGCAAGGCCGCGGTGCTCTATTGCGAGCCCGGTGGTTACTACGAGCTCGATGCGAATTTCACCAAGCCGGTCGTGGCCTGTGTCGTCGGCCGCTGGAAGAGCAAGCTCACGCGCGCGGTCGGCCACGCCGGCGCGATGGCCGGCGGCTCGGATGACGCTCTGGCGAAGGAACGCTGGTTCATGCAGAAGTTCGGCGTCGACGGCATTTTCACGCCGAGCAAACCGGTGTTCTCGGCGAAGGGCGCGCTTGTCACCAACATCGCGCACATTCCGGCGGCGCTCACCGAAGTGATGCGCGCGAACGCGACGATGCCGGACTTCACGCCTGAAGGTAGTCTGGCACTGAAGCCGTGGTTCGGCGCCAACCAGGGCCTCGACCTGCCGGCCGAGCTCGATATGCCGGTCGTCGAAGCGATCCCTCCGTACAACGAGCAGATCGCGCAGGTGAACCGCCAGATCGGCGCGATCCCGCCGCGCGAGCCATTAAAGGATGCGTCGGGCGCATCGCAGATGGATGCGGTCACGCAGGTGAGCAGCCTGCACGGCGTGTCGATGCTCGACGCGTCCACGCAGTCGCTCGAAGGCAATGTAAGCCTGGCGCTGCTGCGCGAAAGCGGTGGTGAGAATGACCGCAAGCTGATCGACGTGGCGATCGCGGCTTATGTGAATCTGCACGGCACGCCGGAACTGGCCGCCGCACAAGCAGCACGCGAGGCGGGCAACGCGCCCAACGCGGTGCTCGCCACGGCGGCGGCGATCGTTGGGCCACGGCGACAGGAAGCGGCCCGTGCGGCAGTGAAGCTGATGATCGATCGCTTTGACGCGGCCGGGCTCGCCAACGCGCTCGATGAGAGCTTCGACTTCAGGCGTATCGACACCAAGGATTGTCCAATCGCTGGTGGGTCCGGAGCGCGATTCGCGCACCGAGGTGATGCTCGCGGGTGTGCAAGCGCGCGGCGCGAAATCGGTGTTCGTGCGCTGGCTCGCGACGCTGCCGGGCCATCCGCGCGCCGACGCGGTGCTCGCCGCGATCACGACCACGCTCGCGTGGGGACCACTAAAGCGCAAGCGCATCTCGCGCCTGACAGCCGAGAGCCTGCCATGGTGGATGCAGCTGTTCGGCACGATGATCGGCGCGTCGGCGGATGCATCGCAGCATCAGCGCGACCGTTTCTGCGGCTTCGACACCCATGCGATGGTCGGCGAACGGAGCCTGAACGAAATCAGCTTTGCGGCGCTGTTTGGACTGACGCCAAGCGCGCAGGATCTGTTTGCGTTCCAAACACTTGTGGGCTTGCTGCTAACCAACGGCCCAGGCGCAATCTCGGCGCAAGGTGCGAAGGGCGCGGTGTCCGCGGACGGCCCCGAAAGCCCCGAGCGCGTGCAACTGAACAAGGCGCTGATTGGCTTCCTGACGCACACCGGTTATACCCATGGCGGCAACGGCTACGAGGGAATCGCGTTTCTCAGCGAGCGGTTCCGCAACAGCAACCTCAGAAGCCCGGCGGATCGCGATCACGGCATCGATCTGCAGGCGCTGGCCACGGAATTCGTCGAGCAATACGCCAATACAAGGCGCAGCGCAAGAACACCGGCAGCCTCGACATCGCGAAGATCCCGGGCGTGAACCACCCGGTGTTCAAGGACAAGCCGGTCAATCACGACCCGCGCGAGGTCTTCATCGCCGAGCTTGTATGAGCGGCGCGGTGAATACAACGTGTTTCATGACTTCTACCGCGTGCTGGTGCAGACGCTGTTCGAAGCCGGCGTGTCGCGCAACGTGTATTGCGTCAACATCGACGCGGTGATCGCCGCGCTGCTGCTGAAGATGCTGTGGCAGCCTCTGCGCCGCGGCGAGCTCAGTGAGCGCGATCTCGAAACGGCGGCGTTCACGATTTTCTTGTATCCGCGCATGCTCGGCTGCGCCGCCGAGATCGACGACCACATGAACCGCGGCCGCAACATGGATACGCGCACGCCAGCGTCACAGTGTCGGTTCGTGGCCTAGCAACGCGAAGAGCGCCGGCTCGTGATTCGCGTCTGCCGCGTGTTATGACGATCTGTCGCCGCTCCAAAGCGGCTGGCTCAACTGCTCGGTGAACGACGACAACATCACGTTGAAGCTGACGCTGATCCGCTCCGCCTCATTCGGATTGGCATCGACCGAGTGTTCGAGCCACGACGGAAAGATCAGCAGCGTGCCGCTGCGCACCTGGACGACGACCTGATCGGTGTTCTCGGCTGTCAGCTCAACAACCGGCGGCCGGATCACGCCGACCTGCGGTCTCGGGTCATGGAAGTTGATGCGGTTTGCGCCGCCGTCGACGCGGACGTAGTACACGCCGCTCAAGAAGTTGTTGGGATGGCTGTGAGCCTTGTGCGCCGCGCCTTTGGCTAGCACAGTCGCCCAGCAGCCGGTGATCTCGAAGGCGTCGTGGCCGATGCGCAAGAAGCGCAGCACGCTCGTGACGCCACGTTCGACACAAGACACGAGCTCGCGCAGTTCGTCGCGACGATGCAGCGAATGTCCGGACTGCCAGCCCTGGCCAGCCGAAAGCGGTGGCAGCTCGCGCCGCGTCTCCGTTAGCGCTGCCTCTATCTTCGAATTGAGCGAGTCGCGCAGGCCGGCCTCGAGCTGGATCTTCCAGACCAGGCTGGGAAACATCGCGACGACGTCGGACGCTTCCATCCAGCGCTTGTCTTGTTGGATCACGCCGCCACCGGCATCGTCATCCAAACCGGTATGCACACCCGGCCGCATCGATCGCGTCGCACTCGTCACGCCGCAAACGCCCCTGCCGCATGCGGCCGAATCTCGGCATCGGGCTCAGACACGCGCGCGAGGATCGCGCGCCTTGCGGCATCGCGCAGCGCGAGCGCCGCGTCCCAGTCGTGCTCGGACGAAACGATTGGCGTGCCGATCGTGATCACGATCTCGCAGCGGCGCGGTAGCCACTCGCCGGCGCGCAGCAACGAGCGCGTGCCGACCAGCGCGACCGGGATGATCGGCGCGCCGGTATGCGCCGCAACGACGAAGGCTCCGAGCTTGAACGGCAGCAGTCCGGGGGCACGCCTGATGGTCCCCTCGGGGAACATTATCAGCGGCTCGCCGGCGCGCGCATGCGCTTCGAGAACGCCTGTGTCCTCGACACCGCCTGCCGCATCGGCCCTCTCGATGAACACCGCGCCGAGTCTCCGCAGCGGCGCTGCTAACAGTGCTGCCGTGGCCAGCTCGCGTTTTACCGCGTAGCCGAATCGCGGCGGCAGCGCCGCAGTGAGCAGGATCGAATCGGCGTAACTCGCATGATTAGCAACAACGACCGCCGCGCTCGCGCGCGGCAGGCGTTCGAGCCCGTCGACCCGCACGTGTATTCCGGACAGCTTGATTGCGAATCGCGCCCACGCGCGCGCGGCGCGCCGCCGCAGTTCGACGCCTGGCAGGATCATCGTCGTCAACCAGGCGCCGGCGCTCCCGATCAAGAAGACCAACCAAGCCCAGAAGGCCCACGCGATATGGACCGCGCCCCACGCGCCACGCCATGCCTGCGCCGCAGCGGCGCTGGCCACGAGCCTGCTGACCTGCCACCACGGCGCGCGCTGCGTGCGGGCGAGCGCGCCCTGCTCGTACAGCTCGCGCGACATCGTGCGGCGAATCTTGCCGCTCGACGTCTTCAGCACCGAACGCGGCGGAGCGAGCACGACGTCGTCGGGCGGCATTCCGATGCGATCGGCCGCGAGTCGCGTGATCGCCGCGATGAGCTCCTTGCGTTCGCCGGCATCGGTCACGCGCGTTTCGGCCAGCACGACGAGGCGCTCGCTGCCGGTGCGCCGATCGGTAGCGGGGAAGACCGCCACGCCTCCTTTGCGAACGCCGGGCAGATTGGCGACCGCCTCTTCGAGTTCGGCCGGGTGGATGTTGACACCGCGGCGGACGATCAGGTCCTTTTCGCGGCCAGTCAGATACAGCTCGCCCGCGGCGAAGTAACCGAGGTCGCCGGTGTTCAACCAGTCGTCTGCGAACAGATCGGCATTCGCCGAAGGGTTCTTGTAATAGCCGCGGGTCGCCGATGGCCCGCGAAACTGGACGCGGCCCTGCGCGCGTTCGGCAAGCTCGTGCGCACCATCGACGACGCGCACCTCGTGTCCCGGAAGTGGCACGCCGCACGACACGAAGCGCAATGCGTTCGGATCGTTGGCGCGAGCCGGCTTCGCAAACCCGTCGCGCATCAACGCAGCGCGGTCAACGGAATCGATCACCGGCCCGCGTTCGACCGGTGGGAAGGTCACGCCGAGAACGCCTTCGGCGAGGCCGTACACCGTGAACATCGATTCGCGCCTAAAACCGTAGCGAGCAAAGCGCGATACGAAGCGTTCGATCGTGTCGGTGCTCACCGGTTCAGCACCGTTGAAGGCGAGGCGCCACGAGCCGAGGTCGAGCCCGTCTAAGTCGGCGTCTGCCAGCTTGTTCACGCACAGCTCGTACGCGAAGTTCGGCGCCGCCGACACGGTCGCCCGATGGTCATGGATCGCCCACAGCCAGCGCGATGGCTTGCTAAGAAATTCGAGCGGCGACATCAGCACCAGCCGATAACCGACGAACAAACTTCCGATGCACGCGCCGATCAACCCCATGTCGTGATACAGCGGCAACCACGAGACGAAGGTATCGGCACTGCTGATTCGCGAAGCGCCCCACATTACCCGCAGATTGGCAAGCAGGTTGGCGTGGCTGAGCACGACGCCTTTGGGATTGCCGGTGCTGCCCGAGGTGTATTGAAGGAACGCCGTCGAATCGGCGCTGATCGCAGGCCGCGCGACCCGTGCACCCGAGACGGCTAGGTCGGGCACGGTCGCAACCGCCTGCAGCGCTTCGCAGCGCGCACGCAGCAAGTGCGCGAGAGGCTTCGCCTGGTTCACGGTGATCAACAGCCTTGCTTCAGCATTGCGCAGGATTTCCGCGCTACGTTGCAGATGGTCTTCGAGCTGCGTCAGGCGCGCTGGCGGATACAGCGGCACAGGGACACAGCCGGCATAGAGCGCGCCGTAGAAGGCCGCGAAGAATTCGCTTCCGGTCGGCAACATGACGGCCACTGCGTCACCGCCGCCGTAGCCTCGCTCGACCAGGCCTGCAGCGACCGCGAGCGCGTCGATGCGCAACCTTGCGTAGCTCAAGTGTGTCGTCGCGCCGCGCTCCGATTCGATCGTGATCAGCAGCCGGTCGCCATGGCGATCCGCGTGCCAGTCGAGAACGTCGATCACGGTGCCAAGCGAAGCGGGCGGATATTCGATACGCGAATCGTCGTGCACGGCGCGGGTGCGGAGGCGGTCGAAGCCGGCGCAGGCGCGGCGGCGATGGCGCGCAGCAGGTCGTGAGGCGTCTCGGCCTGCGACAGCAAGGCTTCGTCGAGCGACACGCCGAGCTCGCTCTCGATGCGCGTTGCGAGTTCGACGCGCGCAAGGCTGTCGAGACCGTAGTCGCGCTCGAGCGAGTGGTCGATGCCGAGGCTCTGCGCGAAATCGTTCCCAGCGTGCACCTGGTCAGCGAGGTCGCGCACTAACTGCAGCAGTGCGGACGTCAGATCGCGATCGGGCGCCATTGGTGAAGCCAGGTTCACTTAGACCGCTGCTGCCAAGCGCACTGGAATGCGTCGTCTTCCGAAGCCGCGCTTGAATTCGCCGAAGCGGCCCTCGACCGGCGTGCCGCAATGCGGGCACGTGCCGCGCTCATCGAGCTTGCAAGACAACACCTCGTACCAGTCGCGCCGCACCAGCGCCTTTTGGCATGCCGGACAGAACGTGGTGCCGCCTTCGACATCGTGGACGTTGCCGGTGTACACATGGTGCAGACCGTTGCCGAGCGCGATCGTTCGGGCGCGCGTCAACGTCACCGGCGGCGTCGGCGGCACGTCCATCATCTTGTAGTCCGGATGGAACGCCGTGAAGTGCAGCGGCACATCGAGGCCCGAGTTGGTCGGCGATCCAGCGCGTCATCGCGTCGATCTCGGCGTTGCTGTCGTTGTGCCCCGGGATCAGCAGCGTCGTGATCTCGAACCAGCAGTCGGTCTCGTGCCGCAGGTACTGCAATGTGTCGAGCACCGGCGCGAGGTGGGCGCCGGTCTGCTTGAAGTAGAACTCCTCGGTGAAGCCCTTCAGGTCGACGTTAGCCGCGTCCATCTTGGCGTAGAACTCGCGCCGCGGCTCGGCATGCATGTAGCCCGCGGTCACCGCGACGCTGTGCAGACCGAGCGCGTGGCAAGCGTCGGCGGCGTCCATCGCGTACTCGGCGAAGATCACCGGGTCGTTGTAGGTAAAGGCCACACTCGCGGCACCGCTGGCGCGGGCCACTTCGGCGATCCGCTCGGGCGACGCCGTATCCATCAGCCGGTCCATCTCGCGGCTCTTCGAGATATCCCAGTTCTGGCAGAACTTGCACGCCAGATTGCAGCCCGCGGTGCCGAACGACAACACGCTCGACCCCGGGTAGAAATGGTTCAGCGGTTTCTTCTCGATCGGGTCGATGCAGAAACCCGAGCTGCGCCCGTAGGTCGCGAGCACCATCGCGTCGCCGACGCGCTGACGCACGAAGCACATGCCGCGCTGGCCTTCGTGCAGCCGGCAGTCGCGAGGACAAAGGTCGCACTGGATGCGCCCGTCGTCGAGCCGATGCCACCAGCGCCCGGGATACGCGTCCATCATTGCTGCTCCTCGAACACGATCGCGCCGTAACCGACGACGCGATCGCGGTCGCCCGCAGTGTCACCGGAGTTGCGCAGATCGAGCAGGCGCGGCGTAAGGCCGCGGCGGCGCGCCGCCAGCAGCGCGCCGTTGATCGGAGCCGCCCCACAGGCGTCATGCGGCGCGAGAGTGGCATCGAACCCGAGGATGCGCTGCGCGGTAGCACGGTCGACCGCTTGTGCTTGCTCGTATGGAAGGTAGTGCGAGAGGTCCGAGCTGATCACGATCAGCGTCTCTTCGCCACCCCACAGCCGTTCAAGCACCTGGGCCACTGCCTCGGCGCTAGCGTCGCCAACGACCAGCGGTACGAGGGTGAAGCTTTCGAGCAGCGTTTGCAGAAAGGGCAGCTGAACCTCGAGCGAATGCTCGCGTTCGTGCGCCTTGTCGTCGCGCACGACCTGCGGCAAGTCGTCGAGGCTGTTCAGCGCAGCGACGTCGAGCGCGATCTGGCCCAACGGCGTCTCGAAGGCATCCGCCTCGGGGGCCGCAAGCCCGCGCACCGCGACACGATGCGCTGGGCCAAGCAGCACGACGCGGCTGACCTGTGCGCGCCGGCGCCCAAGCAGCGCATACGCGTGCGCGGCGATCGCGCCGCAGTAGACGTAGCCGGCATGAGGGGTAATCAGCAGCTTCGGCAAGCGCGCATCGGCGCCAGCGTCGATATCGGCGAGGTAATCCGCGACCTGCGCGCGCAGCGCGGCAGGCGCGGCGGGGTAGAACAGGCCGTCGACGACGGCCCGGCGTACGGCGGGCATTGAACACGACTCCTGCCGCTGAATTTGAAACCTTCGGAGGTCGAAGATCAAGGCCCACTAGATGCGCCCGCGAATGGCATCGTCGCGTTGCTGCGACCTAGTGCGATCTGACCACTAGTATCAAACGCGTTTGATGATCGGCTGCCATCGGCCAAGTGCGGACGTCTTGCGCCTTTCCCGCACTAACAGTTGGCAACTTTCACGAGCGTGTTAATGCTGTACATTCATACAGTACAGGGCCGTAGGTCAAGAGCGGGGTAGAGTTTTGTGCATGAAAGTAGAACGTGTCATTCGACAGTCGCCGGTGTCATTCGACAGTCGCCGGTGTTATCCGACAGCCGTGTGATATCTAAAACACGTTAGCGAGACATAAGAGTGTCATCAATTATTCGGTCACTCGCACCTCTGCTCACCATTAGCACGATCCTCACGGCATGCGTTCAATTTGTGTCGCCTGACAATTCGAGCGAGTGGACGGCGTACGGACGAAATGTCCAAGGTACGCGCTACCTCCCCGCATTGGGCATCACCCGTGACAATGTTCACCGGCTCGAGTTGGCATGGACTTATCGCACCGGTGAGGCAGATTCCCGTTTTGCGACCACCAAACCGACCGCGTTTGAAACAACACCCATCATCGTCGACGGGCTCATGTATCTGTCCACGCCTCTGGGACGAGTGATTGCTCTCGACCCATCGACTGGTCGGGAGCGGTGGATATTCGATCCGCACATTCGCCGGGATATCCCTTACGGTGATTTCGCCAGCCGGGGCGTGTCGACGTGGCTGGACGAGAAAGCACCGCTTGATGCTGCCTGCCGACGCACTATCTATGTGGCTACGGCGCAATCCCAGTTAATCGCTCTGAATGCGGCCGACGGACGGCCTTGCACGAAGTTTGGTAGCAGCGGGATAGTGGACCTGAGGCAGGGATTGCGGATTCCGCCCTTCGAGACTCAAGCCTATACGGTGACATCGCCGCCCGTGGTGGCAAACGGCTTGGTGGTGGTTGGGTCGTCCATTGGCGACAACAGCCGCCCGAATCCTGCTAGTGGCGAAATCCGCGCGTTTGATGCGCGGACGGGTGCGCTGCGGTGGAGTTGGGATCCGATTCCGCAGAACCCGGCCGACCCGGCCTACGGTGAGTGGCGAGGTGACTTGGCCCACGGCACGGGCGCGGCAAACGCGTGGTCAGCGTTATCCGCTGATCCACAACGTGACCTCGTCTTCATTCCCACGTCGAGCCCGGCTCCGGATTATTACGGCGTTCTGCGTCTCGGGGATAACCGCCACGCTAATTCAATCGTGGCGCTCAAGCTGTCGACCGGCGAGCGTGTGTGGACGTTCCAGACGGTGCACCACGATCTGTGGGACTACGACAACGCTGCCCCGCCGGCATTGGTGACGCTCACTCGCGATGGCGCCGAGATTCCGGCCGTGCTCCAGGCCACGAAGACAGGCATGCTATTCGTACTGAATCGGGAAACCGGTGAACCGATCTTTCCAGTCGAGGAGCGCTCTGTTCCCAAGAGCGACATTCCAGGCGAGGAAGCTGCTGCAACGCAGCCCTTCACTGCGCTGACCCCGCCACTCAGTCCGCATCGGCTGGCTGCAGTAGACGCATGGGGAATAAACGACGCGGACCGCGAGACATGCCGAGCGGTGATCGATGGGCTGCGGAACGATGGGATATTTACCCCGCCGAGCACTCAAGGGACTTTGGTGCTTCCCTCAAACATCGGTGGAGCGCACTGGGGTGGCGTGGCTGTAGACCCCGTGCGGCAGATCGCCGTCGTGCCTGTCAACAGGATCGCTGCGATGGTGCAGTTGATTCCCCGTGCTGACTTCGATCGTGACCGCTTTCGGACAGAAGACACTCGTCTCGGCCACAACTACGAATACAACAGGATGCTGGGCACGCCGTATGTCATGCGCCGACGCATCCTGCTCGGTCCTTCCGGTCTTCCGTGCTCGCCACCACCGTGGGGTACGCTGGTCGCGGTTGATCTCAAGACTGGCAGGATTCGATGGGAAACGCCGCTTGGATCTTTTACGCGACCGTTAAGTCCGGAAATGGCCTCGCGTGTCAAAGAGGAATGGGGTTCCCCGAATCTTGGCGGTCCGATTGCAACGGCAGGCGGAGTCGTGTTCATTGGTGCTGCGCTGGATCGCTGGCTTCGTGCCTATGACATCGAAACCGGTCGCGAACTCTGGCGCGGGCCGCTGCCCGAGAGCGCAAGAGCAACGCCCATGAGCTATCAGCTTCGTTCAGGTGAGCAGTTTGTGGTCATTGCAGTCGGAGGGGGAGATCTATGGGGAAAGGAAGACCATCTCATAGCGTTCCGCCTGCCCAGTGCTCGCTAACAACCGGTTGCAGCGGACCGCGATGGATAAAGTACCAAGAAGGGCTATGGGGCAGCGCGGCCGCTGAACCGGAACGTTAGCCCGCTTCAGGAGCACGTAATGCGACCCCTTCGGTATTCCATCAACGTCACATTGGACGGGTGCTGCGATCATCGTGCAATCGTCCGCGGACGAAGACTTGCATCGTCACGCGGTCGAGAACCTCGCGCAGGCCGATGCCCTCCTCTTTGGCCGGGTGACTTACGAAATGATGGAGGCAGCGTGGCGGCTGTCGACGCGGACGGTAGCGATGCCTGATTGGACGGAACCCTTCGCCCGGACGATCGACGCGGCAAAGAAGTACGTCGTGTCGAGCACCCTGGACCGGGTCGATTGGAACGCGGAGCTCGTGCGCGGGGATCTGGGGAAGGCCGTTCAGCAGCTCAAGCGGGAGTCGGGTAAGGGACTGTTCGTGGGAGGCGTGAAGCTCCCGCTGGCGTTGGCGGAGCTGGGATTGATCGATGAGTACGAGTTCGTCGTGCATCCCAGGCTAGCGGGCCATGGGCCGACGTTGTTCGCGGGGCTATCGAAGCGTGTCGACTTGAAGCTCGTGAGCCGGCTGGAGTTCGGCTCGGGGGCGGTGGCGATGCGGTATGAGCCGAGAAGGTAGCCATCGGGCCCTCTCCACCCCTCGAACATCGCAATGTCGAAGGTTGTCGCAATCATGTCCATGTCGCTCGACGGCTACGTCGCCGACAAGAACGATGGCGTGGCCGAAGTGTTCGACTGGTACTTCAACTCGGGGGACGTCGAAATCCACACCGGAGGGGTCGGACCCCATGACGTTCAAGGTGTCCGGGCCGAGCGCCGAGCACCTTCGCGGTCTCATCTCCGGACTTGGTGCCATGCTCACCGGTCGACGCACTTTCGACAAGGCGGAAGGCTGGGGCGGAAATCACGCTTGGGGACCAGCATTCGTCCTTACCCACCACATCCCCGCCGGATGGCCGCGACCCAACTCGACTGTCCACTTCGTGACCGACGGCATCGAAAGCGCCGTGAACCAAGCCAAGGCCGCCGCCGCCGGGAAGTCCGTTGGGGTCCACGGCGCTGACACCATCCAGCAGCTCCTGAATGCTGGCCTCCTCGACGAAATCCACGTCGACATCGCGGCGCTTCTTCTTGGCTCCGGAGTTCGACTCTTCGACCACCTCGCCGGCACGCCAGCCGTCCTTGGCAACCCGACGGTGATCCCGGGCGTCGGCGTTACACACCTGCGCTACCCAGTACGCAAGGCGTAGTCCTACCCCACACCTTTCTCGCCCGGCGGTGAGCTTTGTCTCGATGAGACGTTCACGCGCGAGGGCGCCAACGACGTGTCCACAAGTAGCGCGCCGCCCAACCCGCCGTTGCAGCGGACGACCGCGTCGGTCGCTGCGCTCCCTCTCGCGTTCGCCGCTGAACGCCCCTATCGTTAGGCAACACACGTCGTGCGCCGCGTGAGTCTGCGGGCACAATCGTGCAAATGATCTCCCCGGCTCTTGAGCGCTTCATTTCCCAAGCTGCTGTGCGGAGCCGCGAGCAGGCCGACCCAGCAGACTGCGTACTCGCTCTCGCACCACTGATGCTCGATCTCATCGAACAGGCCGGTACGTTTCTCGAGCCACAGCACTACCGGAGTGACCCTCAGAGCTACGCGCGAAACCTCGTCTATGACGCTGCTGATGAAAGCCTGTCGCTGTATTCGATCGTCTGGCTCCCTGGCCAATGGACGCCTGTTCACGATCACGGAAGCTGGGGCGTGGTCGGCGTGATCGAAGGAGTTCTGGAAGAGCGCAGCTACGTACGACTCTCGCCGGATCGAGGCGCTGATACAGATATCGACCTCGCACGCGGCGGTACTGTGTTGCTGCGGCATGGCGCGGTCACGAGCTTCGTTCCAAACCCCGATCACATTCACGTCACTGGAGTTCCGTTGGAACGGCCCCGAGCAGTCAGCCTGCACCTCTACGGACGCATGATGAGCGACTTCAACATATACGATGTTGGCGCACGGACACGTCGGCGCATCAACGTTGCTCACAACGAGAGCTGAGCGCTGGAGCCAGTGCCGCCAGTCCAGCAGTGACGCCTAACGATCACCTGATGTGCGGGCTGAGAACGTGGGCCTGGCGTCACGAAGGAGTTGGGTCATTCGCATGATCAGAGGCTCGCGGGCTGCAAACATACCGCTCGCCTTGATCGTATGGGGTGCGATCGGAATCGCGCTCAACGTTGGGCTGGCACGATTCACCTACGGCGTCATGCTGCCATCGATCCGGCGCGACCTGGGAATCAGCTATCTTGGCAGCGGCAGCCTCAATGCCGTGCATCTTGCCGGCTACCTGATAGGCACGCTTGCCGCACCCTCGCTCATGTCCCGCATGGGGTCATCGAGGCTCTCCAAGTGGGCCCACCTGCTGGTCGCGACCGGCGCTGTCCTGTGCGCCGTTGCGCCAGGGACGATCTGGGCCGGCTCGATCGTGCTGGGCACAGGTCGCGTATTCACCGGTCTCGGCGCTGGCGCCGGAATCGTTGCCATCCTGGTCGTGGTTTTCGCAGCAGTCTCGGCGGCACAGCGCCCGCTGGCGAGCGCAGTGGTTTGGTCCGGCATGGGGGTGTCAGTCGTACTCAGCGGGCTCGCCATCTCGCTCCTGCTCGAGACGGCCGATGGCTGGCGGATCGCGTTCGCGCTCTCGGCGCTGCTGGCTCTGGCCGTGGCGTTCTCGTTTGCGCCTGCGCACGGGCAACCCGCCGAACAGGCGGTGGATCCAAGCAGCCAAGATGGGGACTTCGTCACTCGCCAGTTCTTAACGAAACATTGGGTGTACTTGATTCTCGGCTACCTGATGTTCGGCATAGCGTACGTCGCCTATTCGACCTTTGCGGGTACCCAAATGGCAGCCATGAAGGCACCGATCCTCGTAGTCGGGCTTACCTGGGTCGGATTCGGATGCGCGGCGATCCTTGGCGCGGCGCTGACTGTGCCGATCGTGGGCTCGTCACGACTGAAGCAGTTTGCTCTGGCTGCTTCACTGGGCTCCGGTGCAGTGGGGGCATGGGTCGCCGGAATGGGCACATCTGAGTCAGCGATCATCGGGGCTCTGCTGGTGGGATTGGGTATTGCAGCCACGCCGACGATCGTCAGTGCCTGTACCCGCGATCGCTGCAGCGCGGCCGATTACCCGAAGATGTTCAGCTTGGCAACGGCCGCGCTCGGCATCGGACAACTGATCGGGCCCGTTGCGGGCGGCGCTCTGGCCGACCGTTACGGAACGGGGGTCGTCCCGTTCTTTGCAGCGGCTTGCTATGGCGTTGCCGCGCTGCTGGCGCTGGCGGATACCTTGTCGTCACGCGCATACCCAGCGAGGAGGCGTGCGACCTAACCGTTCGTTCCACTCGACGTGCTACGGCTGGCTGTGCCAGCCTTCGCCCGCGGGTGAACTCAAAACGCACTGGCCGTGATGGACCGGCTACTGCCACGATGCGCTAACGCATCGCAGCGCCTTGGCGCACCATTTCGATGGTAGGCCAAAGATTCCTTCGGTCGATCGACCGCTTCGCAGATTGCTGCGGCATCGTTGCCATCGTTTTTCTGATTCTTGCGATAGGGCACGATGAACTTGGGCGCCATGATGCGAGCGTCGTGGCCCAGTGCCTGCAGCGTGCGTGCGAGCGCGTGGGCTCCTGAGCAGGCCTCCATCCCGACCCGGCAGGCCGGTAGCTGCGCCATCAACTCAAGCACCTTGCTGCGGCT
The DNA here is from genome assembly GCA_963824935.1 of uncultured beta proteobacterium. Classification (GTDB taxonomy): domain Bacteria; phylum Pseudomonadota; class Gammaproteobacteria; order Burkholderiales; family Burkholderiaceae_F; genus JACCZX01. Next base: position 24,049 of record CAWGRF010000009.1, read on the forward strand.
CAAGCTCTTGCGTAGCACTGCCTTGCCGTGCGCATCGACGCCGTGCACACTCAGAACGTTCTTTGCCAGATCGATCCCAACGGTCGTAATCTCACTCATGACTGCCTCTCCTGAAGTGATGTTGAACACATCCACCTCAACGATCGCACTACCCGCGACACTCCGGGTAGGGGCAGTCCATATCATTCGTTAGGGGTCAGAAGGGGTAGTCGTCGTGATAGAGAAGAAATCCCTAGCCGACATTCTGAAGCGGGTTACCTACCTGCCCAACCGAACCATGCGGCTCAAGGTCGCATGAAAACTATCCTGTGCTATGGAGATTCGATCACTTGGGGATTCAACCCTGTGGATGGAAGTCGATTCCCCTTTGAGCAGCGCTGGCCCGGTGTTCTGCAAGCCGCGCTCGGCAGCAACTACCGCGTCATCGAGGAAGGCCTCAGCGGTCGCACCGTCGCCACCGATTCCTGGATACTGCCGCATCGCGACGGCCGATCCATGCTTGCCCCACTGCTCGAGACGCACGCTCCACTCGACTGGGTGATCATCCTCCTCGGCACAAACGACTGCGGGCCGACTTATCGTCGCGACGTCGGCGAAATCGCGTTCGGCTGTGCCACGCTGCTTTGGACGGTACAGAAGTCGTTCGCTGGGCCACCCGGCGGAGTTCCGCAGATGCTGCTCGTCTCACCGCCGCCCTTCGGCAAGTTCTCGCCGTTCATGGAGCTTTTCTTTCGGGGCGGCGAAGCGACCGGCCGCGGACTGGCGACCGCGTACGCCACCGTCGCAGAGGCGTGCGGCGCGCGTTTCTTCGATGCGGGGAGTGTTCTACCTCCCGGGCCAGTCGATGGCGTGCATCCCGATAGGGACGGCCAACGGCGGCTCGGCGAAGCGATCGCAAAGGCAATAACGGGATGAGCTTGTGGCCGCCCAACCAACCGATGCAACGGACCGCTGATCGGGAACGTTATGCGGCATCGATAGTGGACAACGGACGAGCTCGATGAATACCGATCGCGAAGTCGCCGCGCACTACAGCCGGGGCAGTCTTCTCTCTCGCCTGAACGCGGCGTTAACGGAGGATGGTGTCGATCCCGATCACCCCAGCATGGACGCGCTGGCGCCCTATGATCAGTTTCATGGTCGCGGCCTGGAGGCGACGCTGGAAATTGCCGGACTGATGCAAGCCGGCCCAGCCGACCACATTCTTGATATCGGCAGTGGCATCGGCGGGCCCGCTCGCTACTTCGCAAACCGCTTCGGCTGCAGAGTCACCGGGATCGATCTGACGCCCGAATTCTGCGACGTTGCCCACCATCTCACGCGCTTGCTCAATCTCGAGGACAGGATCACGTTCGAAGTCGGCGATGCTCTAGCGATGCCATTTGCCAATGCCAGCTTCGACGGCGCTTACTCGATGAATGTTTCCATGAACATCGCCGATAAGAGTGCCTTCTATCGTGAGATTCGCCGAGTGCTCAAGCCGGGTGCCTGGCTGGTGCTCTCGGAGATCGCAAAGGGCGATGGCGGGGAGCTGGACTATCCAACACCCTGGGCGAGCAGCGCGCGCACCAGTTTCCTGTCGACGCCAGAGGAGACGCGGCGCGGCTTGTCGGGAGCGGGATTCGACGTCATTCGGTTGCACAGCACTCTGGAGGAAGCACGCGCGTATAGCGCCCGCGCGCGGGCGATGGTCGAGCGCGGCGAGAAACCGCCGCATCGCGCGGTCATGCTGATCCACGGTGAGATCGCAACGCCGGCGCTGGCGAACACGTCACGCGGTCTTTTGGAGGGGCGAATTGTTCCCATCGAAGTTCTTAGCCGAAAGCGGCAATAGAATTCTTCGACGCCGGGCGTGCAGGCATGCCATGCCGCATAACAAGCTAATCGAACCGACGCGTAACCGCGCGGCTCATTGCAACGTTAGGGGCCAATGTAAGAGTCGGCGCAGCGGCGGCGATGGCTCTGGCCTACCTTTGTACGAGGTGATGGATGTCAAAGATCGATAACGACCAGATTGTTGGTGTATTGAATCGATTGCTCGAGGTGGAGTTGGCCGGCGTTGTGCGCTATACGCACTATTCCCTCCTCGTCTTTGGCTTCGGTCGCATTCCAATCGTTTCGTGGCTGCGCGAACAGGCGAACGAATCGTTGCTGCATGCCCAACAGGTCGGGGAATGGATTACCACGCTCGGAGCCTATCCATCGCTGGCGATCGGTCCCCTTTTGGACTCACACAAACATGACATCGCTGCGATGCTTCGCGAATCATTAGAAGCCGAGGGCGACGCGCTCAAGCTATATCGGGAGTTGCTCGCGCTGGTTGAAGGACGCTTCGTGGCGTTGGAGGAGTTCGCACGACAGATGATCTACGCCGAGGAGTTGCATTCCGCAGAAGTGGACAAGATGCTACGGAAACCGGGGGAACTTGCGCCTTTTTCGCAACGTCCGGGCTAGTACGCGGCAGTCTGTGAAACTGATGCCTAACCGCTCGGTGAACACGGACGCCCCGCCGGCAGCGCTTCGCGCCCGCCGCGTGCCGCCGGTTACCTTCATTGGGCGGCAGCGAGACTGATCGCCTGCCTGGTCGCGAGCGCGCAGCCGAAGAAGTCGTGGTCACGGTCGAACAGTTGGAGCGAAATCCCATGAAGAGATTCCTAGCCATCTACATCGGCACGGAAGCCGCGCTCGAGAAGGCGCAGTGGAAGAAGCTGGATGAGGAAAAGCGCAAGGAGTTGGAGGCTTCGGGCATCAAAGCCTGGATGGAATGGGGGATGGCCAATTCGGCCGCCATCGTCGATCAGGGAAGCCCTCTCGGGAAGACGAAACGCGCGTCTCCACAGGGGATTACGGATATCAAGAACAGCATGACGGGATACGTGATCGTTCAAGCCGAGTCTCAGGAAGCTGCTGCAAAGCTGTTCGAGAATCACCCGCACTTCACGATCTTCCCGGGCGACTCGGTGGAGATCATGGAGTGTCTGCCGCTTCCAGGGCAGTGACGCGCGATCGAAGTGACCCCCGAAGCGCTCTCCTTCGCTGACTTCGATGAGCCGCCGGAAGCAGCCGCTCTCGCTGTCGACAACGGCCTTGAGCTCCACAACTACGCTGTTGCACCGCTGTCCGATGTCAAGCCATTGGCCTCATTCGCAAGTGATGTTGCTGGTCAAGTCGTCGGCGGCGCGGTCGGTAGAACCTGGGGAAGATGCTGTGAGCTGCTCCAACTTTGGGTCGAGCCGAAGTATCGCGCAAAGGGAGTCGCATCTCGCCTGCTTCAGCAGTTTGAGCAGCGTGCCGCCGGCCGGGGCTGCGACATCTTCTACCTGACGACGCTGAGCTTTCAGGCGCCGGAGTTCTATCGGAAGCATGAATATGCGTCCATCGCCGAGATCTCTGGCTATCCGAATGGCATCACGAAGTACCTCATGTACAAAGAGGTGCCTAACCCATCCGTCAAAGGGACGTAACCTTCCAGGAGTACGCGCCGTGGGTAGTCGCTCAATGCAGAAGTACGAAGGCAGTTGTCATTGCGGTGCGGTGCGCTTCGAGATCGAAACTGACTTTCCGGAACTCACCATGTGTGATTGCTCGATTTGTCGGCGCAAGAACGCGCTCATGGTGAAGGTCCATGAAAGTAAGTTTCAGCTCCTATCCGGCGAGGAATCGCTTACCGAATATCAGTTTCATACGAAGACTGCTCGCCACTACTTCTGCAAGACGTGCGGCATCTATCCGTTCCACCGCAAACGCGTCACGCCCGACAGTCTTGGCATCAACGTCTTTTGCCTGCACGGATTTGAGCCAACGGGCATCCCTGTGCGTCAAGCTGTCGGCGCAGCAATGACATGAGCGCAATCCACTCCGTCTTCGGTCGGGGCTCTGGGAGCGCGGCTCAACTCAGTTGTTAGCTGTCACCGGAGTGTATGAAAGCGATATGGTCCTGACCGTCAAGCAGCGCGGCGTGCGGAGCGGAATAATCGCTGGCGCCACGATTACGCTTGCCGTGCTTGTCGCCGCCATTCTCACAGACCCAATTCAATTGTCGCCGGAAACATCGATCGGCGGTCGGATCGCCTTCGCGCTAAAGACAGACGCCGTGATTGCGTTGTGGCTTGCGGTGTCCGTAGGTGTGTTGGCACACCACCGATTCTTCACTCCGGAGGATATCGACGGTGGCGGCCTTACTCGTGGCACACAAAAAGCGCAGATTCTTCAAGCCACCTTGCAAAACACGTTGGAACAGACGGTCCTAGCCGTGCTCGTGCATGCAATGTGGGCGATCACGATGCCGCTGACATGGATCTCGGCGATACCAGCCGCCGCAGTTCTGTTCTTGTGTGGCCGGGTGCTATTCGTGCGCGGCTATAGCGGCGGTGCGCCGTCACGGGCACTCGGGTTCACGCTTACATTTTTGCCATCCGTTCTGATGGGCATCGTCGTTGTCGCGGGGCTTATATTCAGCGGATTCATTGCCGGTAGAGGTAGTTGACAACGCGTTACACGGTTGTCGCAAATACACGGGTACCCACGATGAGCGTTCAACTCGACCACGCGATAATTCCATCCCGCGACAGGAAGGCGGCGGCGGAATTGCTCGGCACTCTCCTCGGCGTCCCTTGGGCAGAGTCCGGAGTGGGTCCTTTCTGCCCTGTCTATGTGAACGAAGGCTTGACGCTCGACTTCGACCAAGCCGATGGCCCCTTTCCCGTACAACACTATTGCTTTCGTGTGAGCGAGACCGAGTTCGACGCGATCGTGACAAGAATCAGAGCCCGCGGCATCGAGTACAGAAGCACCCCACACGGTCCGGTAGACAGGCAGATCAACACGCATCATGGCGGCCGCATCGTGTACTGGAACGAGCCTGATGGACATGTATGGGAAGCCTTGACGGTGAGTTACGCCCGGCAGCCCGAGAAAGGGTAAGGGTGACGCCAGATACTCACCGGAACCTGTCACTGCGGAGCAGTACGAATCGAAATCCCTCGTCGGCCGCGCACGCTCACGAACTGCAACTGCTCGATCTGCCGGCGCTACGGAGTCCTTTGGGCGTACTACAAAGCGGCTGATGTTCGTGTCATCTGCAAACCCGGCGCCACAGAGTCGTACTCCTGGGGTGACAAGAGATTGAACTTCGTACGCTGCACGACGTGTGGCTGCATCATGAACTGGGAACGGATACAACCGCGGAAGGAGAATTACATGGGCGTCAATGCGAGAAACTTTGAACCAAGCGCCCTGTGTAACGTGCGGATCCGCCGGCTCGACGGAGCGGACACGTGGAAGTACGTCGACTGAAGGCGCACACGCGTAGTCCCAATCGTGGTCTGCAGGCACAGGCCGGTGTAGTGACACCCTCTCCGTCGGGCAACTTCACGTTTCAGCCGCTCGCGCCCTCTGACCTACCGATGTTTCATCAGTGGCTGCAGCGGCCACATGTCGCCCAGTGGTGGAGTTATCCACGCACCGTCGAGGAGGTCGAGTCGGAGTACTTGCCTGTGGCGCTTGGCCAGTCAACGACCCGCGCGTACATCGCAATGCTCGACGGTCAGCCTATTGGGTTTATTCAGTCGTATGTAGTGCTGGGCTCCGGCGACTGCTGGTGGGAGCACGAAACAGATCCAGGTGCCAGGGGCATCGATCAGTTTCTATGCAATGCCGATCAACTAAACCGCGGTCTGGGCAGTGCCATGGTCGCTGCCTTCACGGCCCTGCTACTGAGCGATCCCGGGGTTACAAAGATACAAACTGATCCATCGCCGGACAATGAGCGAGCCATTCGCAGCTACAGGCGTGCCGGCTTTGAGGCGGTGCGCGAGGTGGACACGCCAGACGGGCGTGCACTTCTTATGATCAAGGAGCGTCGCGCTTCTTTAGTCGCTGAAGAAGACGAACTCAGACTTTAGGCATTCAGCACCCGCCGTCTTCTTGCCATGTTCATTCTCATCATGGGCGTCACCGGATCCGGCAAGACCACAATCGGCACGCTCCTGTCAGCGGCACTGGGTTGGCCCTTCTACGATGCCGACGACTTTCATTCTTCCGACAACATCCGCAAGATGGCGTCGGGCGTCCCCCTCACAGACCAAGATCGCGGCCCCTGGTTGGAGGAGTTGCACGAGCTCATCTCTGACCACAATGAGCGAGGAGAAAACGGCGTGCTCGCATGCTCGGCTCTCAAGGAGGCCTACCGTAGGATCCTTACTGCTGATGCCGATGTAGCCGTTGTCTACCTGAAGGCGCATCCCGACCTCATTCGATCAAGGCTCGATAGTCGAACTGGTCACTACATGCCGCCGCGTCTCATTGAAAGCCAGTTCGTTGATCTTGAGGAACCCAAAGAGTGCATCATCATCGATGCCGCCCAGCCTCCGGAGGAGGCAGTCGCAGCCATCCGCTCTCAGCTCGGGAGATAGAGAGGCGTCGCGACATGCGCATTCGACAGGCTACGCGAGACGACGCCACGCAGCTAATTGCGCTGTACGAGGCGCTGTACGCGGAAACGAACTACATGCTGATGGAGCCAGGCGAGGCCGTACATAGCACGCAAGCCTTGGCTGATCGCATCGAAAACGGAGCAAGCACCCAAGCGGAGATCTGGTTCGTCACAGAGAGCGAGCCAAATCTGAACGGTTTCGTCTACGGACGGCGTGGAGTCGCGCGCCGAAACCGCCACTCGCTCTACTTGGTAATGGGTGTACGCAAGGCCGCATGGGGTCAGGGCATCGGCCGTGGCTTGCTGGAATCGATCGAACAGTGGGCTATTGCGGCAGCGCTACATCGTTTGGAACTAACGGTGATTGCTTCAAACCAGCGCGCAGTTCATGCCTACACTCGCGCGGGCTTCGCGTGCGAGGGAACCAAAAGACATTCGCTATTAATCGACGGGACGTATGTCGATGAGCTCTACATGTCCAAGCTTCTCTCGCCCTAAAGGAGACTCTATGCCGCTGGTCACACTCACCGTTCGCAAAGGCAAGTCCAGCGAGTTCAAGTCTGCCGTGCTTAGCGCAGTGCATGGCGCGCTAGTTGCCGCGGGCGTGCCCGAGAAGGACCGCTTTCAGCGCGTCTTCGAGCTCAGCCCAGACGACTTCCGGTTCGATCCAGAGTATCCCGATCTCACGGTTCGTCGCACAGACGATTTCATATTGATCGAGATTCTTCTTTCGGTGGGCCGCAGCATCAAAGTGAAGAGGAAGATCCTGGACGACATCCTTGCCGACTTATCAAAGACTCCCGGGTTCAATGCGGAAAACGTGATGGTCTGTTTCAAAGAGACGTTGTGGGAGAACTGGTCATTTGGCGGGGGACGATTTTTCTACGCTTAAGTGCCTCGACAGACTGAGCTGTCATATGCGCATCGTCGGTCTCGATCACGTCCAGCTCGCCATGCCCGCAGGCGCTGAAGATCGAGCGCGCTCCTTCTATGGGCTTCTATTGGGTCTGCCGGAGGTACCGAAACCTGCCGCATTGGCTGGTCGTGGAGGAGCTTGGTTTCAGTGCGGAAAGTTGCAGATCCACCTTGGCGTCGAGAACGACTTTCGCCCCGCGAAGAAGGCCCATCCAGCGCTGGTCGTCGAAGGGTTCGAAGACTTACTTGCTGCGCTTCGCCATGCCGGCTGCGAAGTCACCGACGACTCGTCGCTTTCCACAGTCAAACGCGCGTTCACGGCCGACCCATTCGGCAATCGCATCGAGTTGATCGCAAGTAGTGACGTTCTCTAACTCGGACGCCCGCGATCCGCGGTTGCTCAACGCGGTCCCGATACTCTTTCGCAATGTTGCCTCGACGAATTCCGCTCACGCTACCATCGGACCGATGGCTACCACCCGCCCCACGCCAGCGAATGTAGACGAGTACATCTCGGCCTTTTCGCCGGAGGTCCAAGCGATCTTGCAGCAGGTTCGGCAGGTGGTGCGCAGCGCTGCGCCAGAAGCTCGGGAAGTCATCAGTTATCAGATGCCGGCTCTCAAGCAGAACGGCGTTCTCGTGTACTTTGCGGCCTTCAAGAAACACATCGGCTTCTTTCCTCCGATCAAAGGTGACGCAAAGCTCGAGAAAGCAGCATCGGTGTACGCGGGCGAGAAAGGGAATTTGCGATTTCCTCTAGACCAACCGATGCCGTTCGATCTGATCAAGCGCCTGACCGAGCTTCGCGTCAAGCAGGACTTGGCCAACGCAGCCGCAAAACGCAAGTGAATAACAAGGCATATCTTCGACACCCCAACCTGCTTGACGACAAGATCGTTTTCGTAACCGACGACGATCTTTGGCACGTGAGTGCGTCAGGCGGCATCGCGCGTCGACTCACCGCCGGGCTTTCGGAGCCCTCGACTCCGTGCTTGTCACCCGACGGCCGATGGATCGCCTTCGTCAGCCGCGACGAACAGCACGCCGAGGTGTATCTGATGCCGAGCAGCGGCGGCCTCGCGAAACGCATGACCTGGCTCGGCCCTGACACCATGGTCAGAGGGTGGACACCCGAGGGTCACATCCTGTTCGTCACGACGTACGGCCAGCCGTTCTTTCGAAACTACCGTGCGTACACGCTGGATCCCGATGGCGGCGCACCGCACCTGCTGCCTTTCGGGCAAGTCAATCATCTGGCGCTTGGGCCACGCGGGATCAGGATCATCGGCCGCAACACGGCCGATCCGGCGCGCTGGAAGCGATACAAGGGAGGAACAGCGGGGCATCTGTGGATCGACGCGAACGGCAGCGGGGCGTTTCGGCGCATGGATGAATTGGCTGGAAATGTCACCAGCCCTATGTGGCTCAATGGTCGCGTCTACTACCTCTCCGATGCCGAGGGCGTCGGCAACCTTTATTCGTGCATGCCCGATGGATCGGATGTCAGGCGCCACAGCGATCACGATAGCTTCTATGCGCGGCATGCGCACAGCGATGGCAAACGCATCGTTTATCAGTGCGGCGCCGACATCTGGCTGTTCGATCCGGTAGCAGACACGACAGCTCAACTGGATATCCAGATCCTTTCGCACCGCACGCAGGCTGCGCGCAAGTTCGTGAAAGCCGAGGAGCACCTCGGTCCTTTCAACATCCATCCCGCAGGACACAGCGTCGCGGTCGATGCGCGCGGGAAGATCTTCGCATTTGCGCTGTGGGAAGGCGCGGTCCGACAACTCGGCACGCCCGACGGTGTGCGGTATCGACACGGCCAGTGGCTGGACGACGGTGCGACCGTAGTGGCGATTGGCGACGGCTCCGGCGAGGAGCGTGTTGAAGTATTCGAAGGCAGCGCGAGCCGAGAACTACCATGGGACATCGGTCGAGTCGTCGCAATGAAAGCTGCACCGCGCGGCCGCCGGATCGCAATTGCCAACCATCGCAATGAAGTATTCATTGGCGATCTCGAAGCCAATACCTTGACCTTGGTCGATCGCAGCGAGGCCGGCCGGACCGACGATCTCGCGTGGTCCGCCGACGGTACGTGGCTCGCCTACACCTTCTGGACAAGCACACGGCACAGTGCGATCAAGTTGTACGAACTGTCCAAGCAAACCAGCACGATGGTGACCCAGCCGGAGTTTCGCGACTACAGCCCTTCCTTCGATCCCGACGGGCGCTATCTGTACTTTCTTTCGTTGCGGACATTCGACCCCGTATACGACAGCGTGCATTTCGAGCTCAGCTTTCCGCGTGCCGGCAGACCCTATCTGATTTCGCTGCAGGCGCGCGGTCCCGCCCCGTTCGATCCTGTGCCCAAAGGTCTAGTCAAGCGGGATATCAAGAGCAAGAGCGAGTCACCTGAACCGCACGCGGTTATTTCACAGAGGGTAGATCTCGACGGGATCGCTTCGCGAATCGCGGCGTTTCCCGTACCTGAGAATTTGTTTGGACAGATCGCCGGCGCGGCCGACAACAAGGTGGTCTGGAGTGTGTTGCCCATCGCCGGAGCGCATGGACGCGGAGGACATAAAGAAGACAAGGGCAAGCTCGAAATCTTCGACCTCGAAACGCTGCGCGCTGAACGTTTGGCAGACAAGGCTGACCGCTTCGAGCTGGCGGATGATCGGACGACGGTTGTGTTTCGCGAAGGCAATCGACTGCGTGCTGTGGCTGCGACCTGCAAGCCGGCAACCGAGAAAGATGGCAAGGAAGGAAATTCCAATGACAAGCCATCGCGCGAAACGGGCTGGGTCGACCTGAATCGAATCCGGCTGTCGGTCGATCCTCGTCTCGAATGGCGACAGATGTTGCGGGAAGTGTGGCGCCTGCAGCGCGATCAATTCTGGGTCTCTGACATGTCCGGCACCGACTGGAACTCGGTCTACCCGCAATACGAGCCGCTGCTGGAACGAGTCGCCACACGCGGTGAACTGTCGGACCTCATTTGGGAGATGCAAGGAGAACTCGGCACATCGCACGCCTATGAAATGGGAGGTGACCATCGGCGTCCGCCATCGGTTGCCCTCGGTTACCTTGGCGCCGAATTTCGTTTCGTTCCGGAAGACGAAAGTTATGAAATTACCCGCATCGTGAATGGCGACGCCTGGGATGCCGGAGCCGATTCCCCATTGAACGCGGCGGGAGTCGAGGCGAAGGTTGGCGAGCGAATCGTTGCCGTCAATGGTCAAAGAGTGTCGCGCGAGCGTCCGCCACAGGCGCTGCTCGTCCATCAAGCCGCAACTAAAGTGGAGCTGACTCTAAAGGCTGGCTCGAGTGGCGACTCGACATCGCGCACGGTCATCGTTACTACGTTGAACGACGAGGTGCCGGCTCGGTACCGCGAGTGGGTAGAGCGCAACCGCACGTTCGTTCACGATCGGTCCGCAGGCCGCGTCGGTTACTTTCATCTGCCCGACATGATGGCAGCAGGCTTCGCGGAGTTTCACCGGTACTTTGGCGCCGAATGCGAGCGCGATGGACTGATCGTCGACGTCCGTTACAACCGCGGCGGCCACGTATCGCAACTGTTGCTAGAAAAGGTGGCGCGCAGGCGGATCGGCTACGACATGGCGCGCTGGAGCCAGCCGACGTCATATCCGGATCTGGCAGTCGCCGGTCCCGTGGTTGCACTCACCAATGAGCACTCGGGTTCGGACGGCGATATCTTTTCGCACGGTTTCAAGTTAATGAAGATCGGGCCGCTGGTTGGGACGCGCACGTGGGGCGGAGTCATCGGTATCAATCCGCGTCACACGTTGGTCGACGGCACGCAGACAACTCAGCCTGAATTTTCGTTCTGGTTTAAGGACGTCGGTTGGGGCGTCGAGAACTACGGGACCGATCCCGACATCAAGGTTGACAACGCGCCACAGGACGCTGTTGCGCAAAGAGATCGGCAGCTTGAAACCGCAATAGAAACAGCGCTGGATTTGATCGCGCGCAACGGCACAAGCAAACCTGAATTCGGCACTCGCCCCGTGCTACGTCGCCCTGCGTTTCCTGCTCGGCGTCTACGCGGCTAGTCACTATTCGGAGACGCTGGTCAACGCGGCCGAAGGGTCAGGATGATCTCTGGACTCGACTCGGTCAGAACGGACCGGTCCCAATTTCCGAAAACAGAATCAACTGCTAGTCCCGCCTGGCCTGCGAGTGCTTCGATCTTCGTCAATGGTGCAAACCGCAGCAGACTTCGTGAGCGAAGTTGCTCAGGTTCGCTTTCGATCGTGTAGACCGTCTCGAATAGAACGGTCTCATCGCGGACTTCGCAGACCTGATGGAAGACCTCGAAGCCCGTACCGTCCGGCGCCACACCCGCCTTTCTCGACAGTTCAGGTGTCCAGGCCTCCCAGCCGCGAGCCGTCGGGTTCCGCGTTTCGAAGGTGAATCGGCCATCGCCTGAGACGCTCTTGGCTACGACTCTGAACGCCTCGATGATTTCTTCGTCGGTGACGAGGCATTGGAACGCGTGCCCCGTCATCACGATAAGGTCGAACGGTTCAGTAGCTCGGAAAGCCTGGAGAGTTGAAATCCGCCAGCTAACGAGGTTGCCTCCGTCGCGGGATCGCGCCTGATGGAGCATCCGCGGTGCAGGGTCAATACCGACGACGGTGTGCCCTGCCTTCGCGTACGCACAAGCGAGCACACCAGTACCACATCCTGCGTCAAGAATCCGAGCTGGCACACGGCGAGGAAGGGTAAGGTAGAACTCGCGGTCGATGTCGCACGTGTTCAGCAGGTCGTAGAGCGCCACCAGCCGAGGGTCTGCATAAAGCGTTTCGTCGATCAACGCAACGCTCACATGAAGGAGGTAAAACGGCGCGCGAGTTGTTAGGCGACTAGGCTTCCGCCACTGCGTAATCGGCAATCGCGGCCAGCACGGTCGGCGCATCACCGACAAAGGGCCGCAGCTGAAAGCGCACGCTGCTATGACGACTCGCCGCGAGATCGACCAACTTCGGGACATCGTTGCGCACATGAGTACCGGCCCCGAGAAAGAGCGGCACGATGTCGATCTGTGTCGCTCCGCGCGCGACCAAATCGCCGACGGCTGACGCGAAATCGGGCGGCGAGTGGTCAAGATAAGCGAGCGCCACCGCAGCGTCACTGCAGCGCTGCATCACCGCTTCACGTAGATGCTCGAAGGGTTCGCTCCACTGCGGGTCGCGCGAGCCGTGTGCCAAAAGAACGATGGCCCTCACGCAGCCACCGGCTGCAAGCGTCGCATCCGCCATCCCTGCATCAGCCAGACCAAGACGACAATCGCCAGGCCGGGTAGATAGAACCAGTGCGCGCTGAGGCGCTGGTTCGGTACCTTGACCGAAACGATGTCATAGCCTTGCTCGATGCGCGCCTTTGCAGCACGGCTGCCGAAGCGCACGGCGCTGACCTGCAATTGCTCGCCGAAGCCACTGACGGTTAGCCCAGCGTCGGCCAATCGCTTGCGCGCATCGACCGCGGGATTCTTGCCGTCGCCGGTGCGCGGACCGAGCTGCACACCGACGGTTTTATTCAAATCCTCGCCTTCGAGCGTCTGGCCCTTGATCACGAACACCAGGCGATCGCCTTCGTCCAATTGGCTGGCGACTTGATAAAACTGCGAAGCGGGCGCGTCGGTGTACTCGGGCGCGATGCGGTCGGCAAACCAGTCGGGGCGGAACAATGATGAACGTGGCGATTAGCAGCAGCACGACCTCCCACCAGCGGCACTTGATGCGTAGCCAGCCGAGCGTGGCTGCTGCGAACGTCAAGAGACGCGATCGTCGCCATCGCTGCAACCAGCAGCGCCTCCCACCAGCCATGAACGTCGATCAGCAGCAGCGCCGGGTTGAAGATCCAGATAAACGGCAACAGCACGGTGCGCAGCGCATAAACGGAGCCCTGGATGCCGACCTGGATCGGATCTTCCTTCGCGATCGCAGCTGCGGCAAAGCTGGCTAGCCCCACCGGGGGCGTGATGTCGCCCATGATTCCGTAATAGAAAACGAACAGATGCACGGCGATCAGCGGAATCACCAATCCGGATTGCGCGCCGAGCTCGACAATCACCGGCGCCATCAACGTGGCGACCAAAATGTAGTTCGCCGTCGTCGGCACCCCCATGCCGAGCACGAGGCAGACAAACGCGGTAAACAGCAACATCACCATCACATTGCCGCCCGAGACGAACTCGACGAAGTCGGTCATGCGCAAACCGAGCCCGGTCAGTGTGATCGCGCCGACGATCAAACCGGCGCAACCGGTGGCGATCGCGATGCCGATCATGTTGCGCGCGCCGTCGTTGCAGCCGTCGACGATCTCACGCAGCCCGCGCACGAATTCAACACCGTAGTCTTTCTTGCCGCGAAAGAGTTCGACCAGCGGCCGCTGCGTGGCCATCAGCACGATCTGCGCGACGATCGCATAAAACGCTGATAGCCCCGGTGATAGCTCTTCGACCATCAAGCACCACAGCAGCACACCGATTGGAATCAGGAAGTGCATCCCGGCTTTGACGGTGGGCCAGGTGGGCGGCAACACCGGATTGTTGACGTCGATATCGACCGGCAAGTCAGGCTCGCGTGCCGCAACCCATGTACTGAAAACAAAAAGCGCGAGCAGCAGTGCGCCGAGAATCCATGGCGCGGCCTCACCAAACATTGCTTGCGCACCGATCGCAACGTAGTAAATCGCGCCGCACACCGCGATCGTTCCTGCTATTCCGAGTCCCCACGACATCAGCGCCGCACTGACGGTGCGCTCCCGCACTTTCGCCATCGGCTGCATGCCAAGCCGCATCGCTTCCAGATGAACGATGTAGAACAGCGCGATGTAGCTGATGACCGCAGGAATGAAGGCGTGCCGGATGATTTCCGAATACGGAATGCCGACGTACTCGACCATCAGAAACGCGGCCGCGCCCATCACCGGCGGCATGATCTGGCCGTTGACCGACGACGAGGTTTCGATCGCGGCTGCCTTGACCCCGCCGTAGCCCGCCTTCTTCATCAGCGGAATCGTGAAGATGCCGCCGGAGACGACGTTACTGACCGATGAGCCCGAGATCAGCCCGTTCAACGCCGACGACACGACCGCGACCTTCGCCGGCCCGCCGCGCATGTGCCCCAACAGCGCGAAGCTCACCTGCATCATGTAATTGCCGCCGCCGGCGCGATCGAGCAAGGTGCCGAACAGCACAAACACGAAGATGAACGCGACCGATACACCGAGCGCGATTCCGAACACGCCCTCGGTCACCAGCCACATGTGCGAAATCGTGCGCGGAATCGACGCACCTTTGTGCGCGATCACATCGGGCAGATACGCGCCGCCGAGCACGTACAGAAGAAAAACTACCGCGAGCACGGCCATCGGCAGACCGACTGCGCGCCGCGTCGCTTCAAGCAACAGCAAGACGCCGACCACGCCGACCACTACGTCGAACGCGGTCGGTGCTCCGGGTCGCGTTGCGAGTTCGTTGTAGAACAAGTACAGATAGCCTGCGGCGAAGGCGCCCGCGAAGGCGAAGATCCAATCGAGCACCGGCACATAGTCGCGTGGCGAGCGCTTGCTGGCTGGGAATGCCAGGAAGGCGAGAAAGAAGCCGGCCGCCAGATGGATCGAGCGCGCCTCGGTGTCGTTGAATACAGCAAAGCGAAGCGCGAACGGCAGCGGCGATGCGTACCAGAGCTGGAAGATGACCCAGGCGAGTCCGACACCCAACAGGACCTGGCCGTGGAGTCCGACGGTAGAACGGCCGCCGAGATCCGCATCGACGACGAGCTGCTTGACGTCGGTTTCGCCGAGCTGCATTTCGGCGGTCGGCGCGACGTCATCTTCCAAGCCTTTGTTTTTCACGGGCTCCCCCGATAAAGCAAGACGGGCGGTTATACCGCCCGTTCAAGCGACAGGGCCGGCGAGCTTACCCGGCCGGTCTCGGCCTATTTAATCCAGCCTTTTTCCTTGTAGTACTTCACTGCACCGTCGTGCAACGGCGCCGACAAGCCATTCTTGATCATCTCTTCCGGCTTCAAATTCGCCAAAGCCGGATGCAGCTTCTTGAATTCATCGAGGTTGTCGAACACCGCCTTGGTCACCGCGTAGACGACATCCGCGGGCACCTTGGCTGATGACACGACGGTCGCCTGCACGCCAAACGTCGTCGTCGGATTCGGGTTGTTCGGATACATGCCGCCCGGAATCGTCGCAACCGCGTAGTACGGCCTGTCCTTGACCAGCTTGTCGACGGCAGGACCGGTCAGCGAAATCAGTTTCGCGCCGCAGATCGTGGTCGGATCCTGAATGTTGGCCGACGGATGGCCGACGCCATAGAAAAAGCCGTCGATCTTGCCGTCGCACAGGGCCGAGCCGTGTTCATCGGGGCGCAGTTCGGAGGCGAGCGCAAAGTCGCTCATCTTCCAGCCCATCGCGGCGAGCAGTTCTTCCATCGACGAGCGTGTGCCGGAGCCGGGGTTGCCGACGTTAAAACGCTTGCCCTTGAAGTCCTGGAAACTGTTGACGTTGGCTTCCTTGCGTGCTGCCACCGTGAACGGCTCAGCATGCAGCGCGAACACTGCGCGGATATCGCTGACCGCGCCGTCTTTCTTAAACGCGCCCTCGCCCTTGGTCGCAAAAAACTGCACGTCCGACTGCGACACACCAAACTCGAGTTCACCCGATTTCAGCAGATTCACGTTAGCGACCGAGCCGCCGGTCGACTCGACCGAGCAGCGCAGTCCGTGCTTGGCGCGATCGCGGTTGACCAAACGGCAGATTGCGCCGCCGGCCGGGTAATAAACACCGGTCACGCCGCCGGTGCCGATCGTGATAAAGCGCTGCTGCTGCGCGCTCGCAGCGATAGGCAACGTCGCTGTGGTGACGAACGCTGCGGCAAACGCAGCCGTGCACATTGAAATTCTGAACTTCATCGACTGTCTCCCTTTTATTCCCGCGAACGGAACGGTCACGTTACGCGTCGCAGCGGCATGGCGCAAGACGGTGAAATCGTGCAGTGTCAAAGTAGATGGCAGGACACGGTCAGCGTTTGGCCGGATTTTCGGCTCGCCAACGCATCGCCACCAGGATCCCTCCCCAGTTCGCGCAGGTGAGCGCGCCGCTCAGCTTTTCGCGCTTATCGGCGAATGCTCTGAACGACGTTGTCAACTGCGATCGCCAACCGTTCAACTAACAGATCAATCTCATCATCGGTGATGATGAACGGCGGCGCCAGTAGCACGTGGTCGCCGCGCGCGCCATCGATCGTGCCTCCCATCGGGTAGCACATCAGTCCGGCTTCCATCGCCGCGCTCTTGACCCGCGCATGCAACTTGAGTGCTGGATCGAACGGCGACTTACTCGCACGATCGGCAACCAGTTCGATCCCATGGAAGAGCCCGCGCCCGCGAATATCGCCTACACATGGATGATCACCAAACGCCGCATCCAAGCGTGCGCGCAGTCGTTTGCCTTGCCGTGCGCAACGTTCGACCAGTTTGTCGCGCGCGAGCACTTGCTGCACAGCAAGTGCTGTCGCGCAGGCAACCGGGTGGCCGATATAGGTGTGGCCATGCTGAAAAAAGCCTGAGCCAGCGCCAATCGCATCGATGATCTTGGCGCCGATCAGCACTGCTCCCACCG
This sequence comes from uncultured beta proteobacterium, assembly GCA_963824935.1. GTDB lineage: Bacteria > Pseudomonadota > Gammaproteobacteria > Burkholderiales > Burkholderiaceae_F > JACCZX01. Next base: position 41,069 of record CAWGRF010000009.1, read on the forward strand.
GCTGATAGCCGCCGCCGAGTCCTTTGGCGATCGCCATCAGATCGGGCGCAATACCTTCCTGCTCGCACGCGTGCAGCGTGCCGGTGCGGCCCATACCGCACATCACTTCGTCCAGGATCAGCAAGATGCCGTGTCGATCGCAGATTTCGCGTACGCGCTTGAAGTAACCAGGCGGCGGTGTCAGAGCGCCGCTGGTGGCGCCGCCAACGGTTTCCGCGACGAACGCGATGACATTTTCGCCACCGACGCGCTCGACGGTATCTGTGAGTTCGCGCGCGAGCCGCTCGCCGTACTGCTCGGACGATTCGCCATCACGCTGATCGCGATATGCGTAAGTCGGTGATACATGTTCGACATCGATCAACAGCGGCGCGAATTGCCGCCGCCGCCACTGATTGCCGCCGACTGCCAACGCGCCAAGCGTGTTGCCGTGGTAACTGTTGCGGCGTCCGATGAAGCGCGCACGTTGCGGCTCCCCTTTTTCGACGAAGTATTGCCGCGCAAGCTTCAGCGCCGCTTCCATCGCTTCCGACCCGCCTGAAACCAAGTAAGCGTGCGAGATACCCGCGGGCGCCGAACCGATCAGCGCGTCGGCCAACTGCTCCGCTACTTCGGTCGAGAAAAAACTGGTGTGCGCGTACGCGATGCGATCGATCTGCGCATGCATCGCAGCCAGCACATCAGGATGGCCGTGCCCGAGGCACGACACCGCAGCACCCCCAGACGCGTCCAGATACTTCTTGCCCGAGCTGTCGGTGATCCAGCAACCTTGCGCGTCGACCGCGATCGGATAGTTGCCGCGCAGTTGGCGATGCAGGATGTGCGATTCGTGATGCACAGCGTTCAGAGGTTGTAGATATACGGCCGGACGTCGATTGTAGGAGCACGGCCCGCAATCGCGTCGCAAACGAGGCGCGCACTGCCGGCCGCCAAAGTCCAACCCAATGCACCGTGCCCAACGTTCAAGTACAGGTGTTCAATCGGCGTGCGGCCAATGATCGGGCGCCCGCTCGGCGTCGCCGGGCGATGTCCGGTCCATGGCCGGACATCGCCATCGATCGCAGTGTAGGCGAGCACTTCGCGCGCCGCATCCAACAGCGCACTGATGCGCGCCGGCGGTATTTCATTGCCTTCCATTCCGATCTCGATAAAGCCTGCGACTCGCACTCGATCCCCGAGTGGCGCGAACACAACCTTGCGCCGCGCATCGGTAATCGACGTACGCAACGGCTTCGCACCGCAAACCGGTTGCACCGTAATCGAATACCCTTTTAGCGGATAGATCGGCAGCTTTAATCCAGCCGTCGCACCTAGCGCACTCGCGCCCACCCCGGCAGCCAGCAGGTAGGCATCGGCGCGCATCGGCCCGTGATCGGTAATCAAAGCACGCACGCTCAATTTTTCAATGTCGAACTGGCTCGCGGTTCGATTCAATTGCAAGTCGCCCCCGCGCTGCACGATGCGCTGCGCTAACTGCGCGCAGAATTCGCCGCAGTCGGCTGCTGCGTCGGTCGCGGTCCACACGCCGCCGGCGATACGCTGCTGATACGGCTCGAGTGCGGGTTCGTGTTCCAGACATTGCGCACGCGTCAAGACGGTTTGCTTGCTGCCGATACCTGCTTGATACAACACCTGCGCTTGCGCCGTAGCGAGCGAGCGCGAGTCCGGATAAACGACCAGCTTGCCGCCACGGGTGAAGTGACAGTCGATCCCTTCGCCCTCGATCAGCGGCTCGATGAACTCGCGCGAAAGTTGAGCGAGTCTAAGAAGACTGGCGGTCGTCGCGCGCGCATCTGACGTGTTCGCATGACGCAAGAACTGAATGGCCCAGCGCCATTGCACCGGATCGAAGCGAAAGTGCAGCTTCAGCGGCGAGTCGCGCGTTAGGAACAGGCTCGGCAAACGCGGCGGTACCGACGCATCTGCCAGCGGCGACACGAACGCATACGAAAGTTGCGCTCCGTTGGCCGCGCTCGCGCCCTGGCCGGGCGCAGCCTCACGATCGACGATGGTGACGCTGTGGCCTTCGCTCTGCAGGAAGTAGGCGGACGTCAGGCCGATCACACCAGCGCCGATGACACAAATGTGCATCGCGCAAGTTTAGAGAACGTGCCATCTGCAGGAAAAACCCGCAAAAAAAGAGCGCGACTCTTATCGCGCTCAATGCTTGCTGCCGGGAGAAAGCTATTTCGCTGGCGGTGTTCTGGTTACCGTGCGATTGACCGTGCCATCGGCATTCCGACTGCGATCGACCGTCGTAGTGCCGCCGTTCGGTCCGATGGTGACTGAATCGACCGCGCCGTCCGCGCCGCGGGTGCGATCCACCGTGCTGACTCCGCCTTGCGGCCCCGTAACCGTCTTGTCCGTCAATCCGTCGGCACCCCGCGAGCGATTCACGGTCGTGGTGCTGCCATCGGAGCGAGTCCGTGTGCTGTCGATTGCACCGTCGGCGCCGCGGCTACGATCGATTGTGCTGGCGTTTCCTTTCGGGCCGGTCACCGTTGCATCGACAACGCCGTCGGCACCGCGCGATGCGGTCGATCGTGCTGACGCCACCCTTCGGACCGGTGACCGTCTTGTCGACGACGCCATCCGCACCCCGCGCGCGGTCCACTGTCGTGACGCCACCCTTCGGACCGGCGACCGTCTTGTCGACCAGACCATCGGCACCCCGCGTGCGATCCACGGTGGTGACGCCGCCCTGTGGACCAGTGACCGTCTTGTCAACCAGGCCATCGCTACCACGCGAGCGATCGGTCGTTGTCACGCCACCCTTCGGGCCGGTGACCGTCTTATCCATCACGCCATCGGCGCCGCGAGTCCGATCCACGTTCGTTACACCGCCGCGCGGGCCGGTAATCGTCGCGTCGGTCGTGCCGGCGCCATCCTTGTAGCGATCGACAGTCGTCACGCCACCTTTGCGGTTGGTCCGCGTCGCATCGACTGCGCCGTCCGCACCTCGATTGCGCTGCACACTCGTTGTGCCGCCGCTGTGTGCAGCCTTGACTCGCGCGTCGCCCTGCCGTGCATCTGCATTCGCTGCAGCGATTGCCAACGTGCTCGCGACTGCCAATGTGATCAGCCGAAAATCGCTGATCTTTCGAAGAACATTGTTCATCTCTCGCTCCGGTTCGGTTATTAATTGAGCGTCGTGATCGACGCTTCAGAGTTAACGACAGCGTAGGCGACGGTGCGTACCGCTGTCTCTTTCCGAACTGCGAGGAATGTTGCTAGATGTAAGCGCGCCCTATTGCGTAATAAGCGGCCGAAAGCGCCGCGCGAACAGGATAGCGATCGTTGCGGCTGACAGGATCACGAACCAGAGCAAGGACCACTCGGCAATGGTCAGCCCGATCAAGGTCCAGCTGGCCTCGGCGCAATCGCCGCTGCCGCGAAACACTTTTGGCAGCACGTCGGCCAACGGAAAGTTCTCGAGCATCGTCTGCAAGCCAGGCCCGCACGACAGTCCCGCTGGCTGCATCTGCAGCCATACATGACGCCCGGCGATGCCCGCGCCAGCCAGCGCCGATGCCAACACCAGAATGCCGAACCCGTGGGACGAAGCTCGAGGACTGAGCCACGCGGCCATCAGCGCAAACAGCGCGACCGCGAAGTAAGCGACACGCTGGAAAATGCACAGCGGACACGGATCGAGCCCCACCACATGCTGAAGCAGCAGCCCGACGCCGATCAGGCCGAACGAAACGAAGGCGAGCGTGGCGTAGGCAGTGCGAGGACTAACGGAGATCATGTTTCGGGTGCCGCTCTCGTTCAGTACGCCTCGATGTTCGCGCAGCGCTCGCAGGGCGTGGCGAAAATTAGCATCTTGCGGAATCGCGTCACCGCACTTCAAACATCAGCGTCGCGAAATCGCTTTCCCAGTCGGTCGCCGGTTTGGTCGAGGACCGCAGTTCGGTTCCACGCAACAGCCACTTGCCGGTGCGCTTCAACTTGAACACTGCGCGCCCGGTTGCATCGGTCTTCTGGAAAGCGCGATTGGTATTGCCTTCGCGCACGATGCCGAGCGAAAAGTCGACAAGCGGAGATCCGCTTTTCAACACACGCACCGGAAACTCATCGCCTGCGCGCAACGTGGTCGGGTCTTTCTCCGGCACGATTTCGAGCGCCATTCCCACCGGCTCGCTCCAGGAGCGGTCGGAGCGCAGCCTGCCAGGTCGACCGACGAGCACGAAGGTCTTGGCATGCTTGGTATAGATCTCGCGCCATTGTTTTGATTTCTTGCCTGCGTACCACGCTTGCCACAGTAGCTCGGGTGCGTCGATTTCATCCAGGTATTGTCGGGCCTGCTTGGGCGTCAACTCAATCGATTGGGGCGCCAGCGAAAGCCACAACGTTGCAATGCCCGGATCGGATAACGCCACCCGCAATTCCAGCGACTTCTTCTCCGGTTCACGTTGTGCAATGTCGACGATCTTGCCGCTCAGACGGACGCGCGCTACATCGATTCGATCAGGCTTGATGGCAGTATCGGGCGCCGCAAATTTGGCGCCGCTGCTCAAATCGAGTTGCGCGATCGTGCCCGGCAAAACGGCGGTGCGACGCGGTTGAAGCCATGTGTCGCGCGCGGCAGCGGGACATCCTATAGTCCACAGAACGAGCACGATCAACGGCGCAGGCCATCGATTCATGCTGGCTGCTCAAGCCGCTGATAATGGCGCGGCAGTATCACGCGAAAGATCGTGCCTACTTCAGGACTGGACTCGAGCTCGATCGTCGCGTTCAGCAAATCGCTGAGACGCTTGACGATCGACAGCCCGATACCTTCGCCACGCTCGTGGTTCTCCGCGCGGCGATCTGCGTCGGTCGTCGATGCGTTCGGATCAGCGGATTCGGGGTCTACACCCGCCTTGCGGTCGATGTCGTGCGAGGCTGACGTCGCGGCCTTCAACGCGCTGACGAGTGGCGCATTGGGCCCGGCGCGAAGGCCCGGCCCGGTATCTTGAACGGAGAACATCCAGCGCCCGGAGTCGTTCTCCCGACTGTCTCCCCAGCTGACTGTCACTCCGCCCGTGGACGTGTATCTCAGGGCGTTTAGCAGCAGGTTCTGCGCGATGCGGCGCGTCTTCACCGCGTCGCCTTCGACTCTCAGCGAAGGCGGGCCGTCCGACTTCAGGTACAAGCCGAGCGCCTCGGCCTGCGGTTGCAGCTCTTCGCACAATTCCCGCAGTAATTGCGCTGCGTCGAACGGTGCGACTTCAAGTCGCTCATGGCCCGCCTGCAATCGCGCCAGATCCATCACATCGTCCAGCATCCGATGCAGCGCCTTGGTGCTTCTTTGCAATAGCGACGAGAGCTTCTCGCGGACAGGCTCGGGCGCCGCACTCGAAGCCAGCCCGGTTGTTGCATTCAGAACAGCACCGACGTGGCCGCGCAGATCGTGCGCCGCCTGCCGCCAGAGCTCGTTGCGTTCCTGCTCGAGCTCGCGCTCCCCCTTCAGCGTTTGCGCCAGATCACGTACATGTCCGGCCGCTTCGAGCGCCTCCAGACGAAAGTACTCGGCGGCGCTTTCGCTGACGCTGGATGTGCACAACTCGATCAACAAGCGGCGTGCGATCGACATGGCGTCGGCCGAGCGGTTAGATGGGCTGAGTGCGTAGCGTTCCAGCTCGTCGCTCAGCACGAGTTGTAAATGCCCCCATTCGCGCGTGACTTCGCGTAGCCGGTATCCCTGATGCCAGCGCTGCAGGCCGTGTGTTGCGGCATCCTCCTTTTGCTCCCGCTCGAGGTTTGGCGAGTCTTGCGGCCACATCAGCAATCTGCGCTCGAACGCTTCCAGCACGTCGGGAATGTGGTCGTTGAATTGCGACTGAGGCAGCGAGTTGGCCGTCGTCAGCTGCGGATCGGCTTCGGCCGCCGCGCGCCACGCGGCCAGTATCGCCTCCCGCCGCTCGCGCAGGCACGTGGCCAGCAGATTCAACTGTTCGTCGATGATGCTGTGTGCGAGCCATTGTCGCCTCTGCGAAAACGGAACTGAAGTGCCGTCGCGTGCGGAGCACAGCAATTTTACTTGCATCAACAGCGGCCAGCAGTTTGCTAATATCTACCATCCTCCTGGATGGTCCATGGATGGAAAGAGATTAGCGGAATGGCAGCCGAACTAGTCAAGCAATCCGATTCAGAAAAGATCACGATCAACGTCGGCTACGTCGATCTCGGACATATCGACCTTCTGGTCCGCGAAGGCTTCTACTCGAACCGAACCGACTTGATACGCACGGCGATCCGGAATCAAATTGCGTCGCATGCCGACACGCTGCGCCAGACGGTAAGCCGGCGCAGTCTGGTACTGGGAATTCACCACTACTCACGCAAGGATCTGGAAGCTGCGCGCGCCCGCGGTGAACGGTTGCAGATCCAGGTTCTTGGCCTGGCCAGCATTGCAGACGATGTTTCTCCCGCGCTTGCGCTGAAAACGATCGAGTCGATCGTGGTGTTGGGCGCACTTCACGCGACCGCCGGCGTCAAGCGCGCGCTTGCCGGACGTATCAAGTAGCGGCAGCACGGAACCGTCACTCAACAGCAGGTAACATCTTGAAAGCAAACAAGCCGTTCATAGAGGCGATGCGTCACGCCACGCAACTGCTCCGCACGCAAGGTCCCCGCGCGGCCACCGTGTTCATCCAGGGATTGCTCAGGCGCGAAGCGCCACCTCCCCCTGCAGCGCCGGATCGCACCGAACATCCGGCGCCGCAGTTTGACGACATATCGCCCCCGATCACCGAGCTTGACCTGCGTGCTCCCGTCGCGCCGTTAGAGCCAAGTGAATCCGGACAATTTGTCAGCAGACGCTTTTCGAACGAAGCAGGAACGCGCAACTACAAGCTGTATGTTCCAACCAGCTACATCGGTGCGCCGGTTCCGCTCGTCGTGATGCTGCATGGCTGCAGGCAGAACCCGGACGACTTCGCCGTCGGCACGAGAGCCAATCGCTGGGCCGAAAGCCGCCGCTTTCTAGTGGCGTATCCGGAACAAGTGCAGCGCGCCAACGCTCATCGGTGCTGGAACTGGTTTCGTCCCCAGGATCAACAGCCTGGCCGCGGTGAACCAGCAATCATTGCGGGCATCACGCAAACAGGTGATCGACGAGTATCAAATCGATACGCGGCGCGTGTACGTCGCCGGTTTGTCTGCAGGCGGCGCGATGGCCGCGGTGATGGGGCAGGCGTACCCAGAGTTGTATGCCGCGATCGGAATTCATTCCGGCGTGCCTGTCGGCGTTGCACACGACGTCCCGTCTGCCTTTGCGTTGATGAAAACCGGCAATTCGACGCTGGCGCCGCATGCGATGACTCAGCGCGCCGTTCCGCTGATCGTTCTGCACGGCGATGCCGATCACACGGTAAATCCTGCCAATGCAAGTCTGCTAGTCGAGAACGCGATTGCAACGCACCGGCTGACGCGTCCGGCTTCGCCATTGGAGTGGAGCGTGCAGACGGTAGACGCGACTGACGACAGCCACGGATATCGCCGGACGAGATACGCCGCAGAAAGCGGAACGACCATCATTGAACAATGGGAAGTTCGCGGCGCGGGCCACGCGTGGTCCGGCGGGGACCGATCCGGCACTTATACGGATGCGCGCGGACCCGACGCCACGAAGGTGATGCTCGACTTCTTCGATCAACTGGTTGCGCGCAATACAGAGGCCGCCGCAGAGCCTATGGCGTCAAGCGCTCCGACGTGATTTTGGGCACATTGTTTGCTGACCCCTTTCCGCTTTTTCGAGCGCTCGAAGAACGAAAGGGGATTTGTCCATGATTAATTTCATCATTTGGATCGTTATTGGCGGTCTGATCGGCTGGGTTGCAAGCATGATCATGAAGACCGATGCTCAGCAGGGCGTCTTCCTGAACATCGTTGTCGGCATTGTCGGCGCATTCCTCGGCGGCTGGCTCCTCAGCCCGCTCGTGGGTGTACCGACCATCAATCAAGACGTCTTCAGCATCGGTGCGCTATTGGTATCGTTGGTCGGCGCGGTCATATTGCTGGCTATCATCAATCTGTTCCGTCGCGGCAGGGTGCGTTAACGAACTGATCCACGACAAGCATCGAGACGATCGACGCTGCTGACGGCAGCCACGCGTATCGACGGACTCGGCATACGGCCGCAAACGGCATCAGCGTGATCGAGCGATGGGAGATACACGGTGCCGGACACGCATGGTCCGGCGGAAATTCCGAGGGGTCGTACACCGACGCGCGCGGACCCGACGCTACGCACGCCATGCTTCAATTCTTCGATCAACACGTCATGCCTGAGGAAGCGGCTCCGCACGTCTTTGCTTCGCCTGCGGTGATGTGATTGTCGCCGGGCCGACCGTCATCGGCACCGACGGGCGAGAGTACCCGGTCCTCCAGCACCGCCAATTTGACTGCCTGTGGCGAGTCGTAGCTGAGCTTACGCAATTCCGCTTGTAATTCTTCGCGACTGATTGCTTCGCGTGCACCAGATGTTCGACATGCTGATGCCAGTCGTGCCTCGCTCCGGCGAGCCGCTTTTCCGGCCGCACGACCCCGGGCACATGGTTTGCCGTAGCTCCCCCGCTTCACTTACAACTTCTACCAACCAGGGGGTTAGTCATGAACTTCATTATTTGGATTGTTATCGGTGGCCTTATCGGCTGGGTCGCAAGCATGATCATGAAGACCGATGCACAGCAAGGCATCTTCCTGAACATCGTAGTCGGCATTGTCGGCGCACTGTTGGGCGGCTGGTTGATCAGCCCGCTGGTGGGAATACCCACCATCAATCAGGATGCATTCAGTATCGGTGCACTGGTCGTGTCGTTGATCGGCGCCATCATTCTTTTAGCCGTCGTCAATCTTTTCCGCCGTGGAGCGGTGCGTTAAACAATTTCCCAGGGAGACAAAGCATGAACAAACCGACCTTTGACAAGACTCCGGACGCCAATCGCGATCCGCTAACCGGCACACCCGGCTCGCATCCGGTCGGTACCGGCATCGGTGCAGCCGCGGGCGGCGTTGCCGCCGGAGCAGCAGCCGGCACATTGGCTGCGGGCCCGGTGGGTACCGTGGTAGGTGCGGCGATCGGCGCGGTAGCCGGTGGCCTGGCCGGAAAAGCAGTCGCCGAGGCCGTCGATCCGACGGTGGTCGATACGCACTGGCGCAGCCGCTACGAGCGCGAGCCGTACTTCGAAAGCGGCATGACGTACGACGATTACGCGCCGAGCTATCAGTTGGGTGCCGACGCGCGGGCGCGCAATGCGAGCGCCAAGTTTGAAGATGTAGAGCACTCGCTCGCTCGCGACTACGAAACCGTAAAAGGCAAGTCGCGTCTGGGCTGGGAAAAAGCGAAGCGCGCCACGCGTGCCGGGTGGGACACAGAGTATTAGCCGCATCTTTCAATTAATAAAGCCCCGCTTCGGCGGGGCTATTTTTTGATTCCAAACGAGGAGAGACAAATGGCCACCAAGAAATCTGCCAAGCGGCCGGCACGAAAATCCGCCCGGAAAACAGCTTCGCGTCCTTCGGCCAAGGTGCCGAAGAATGAAGCCATCACTCAACTGACGGCTGATCATGCACACGTAAAGAAGATGTTCAAGCAGTACGACAGGCTGGCAAAGAGTGATGCAGGCAACAGTGAAAAGCGGCAATTGGCCGCGATGATCTGCGCGGAATTAACCGCGCATGCGACCGCCGAAGAAGAGATTTTTTATCCGACCGCCCGCAAGGCGATCGACGAACCCGACTTGATCGACGAAGCCGATGTGGAGCATGCCAGCGCGAAAGACTTGATCGCACAGATCGAGGCGTCGTCGCCTTCCGATGATCACTACGACGCGAAGGTCAAGGTACTGGGCGAATACATCAACCACCACGTGCAGGAAGAAGAAGGCGAGATGTTTCCGAAAGTGCGCAGAGCGAAGGTAGATACGGTAGCGCTAGGCGAGCAAATTGCTGAGCGCAAGGCGCAGATCATGCAGAAGAAGGGCACGGCCTAGACCCAAGGGTCAGGACATCCCGGCGGCGGCACGTAAGTGCTGCCGCTTTTTTTCAACACATGTAGGGAATACCGATGGCAACGAAACGTTCGAGCAGCAAATCACCCCCCGCCACATCTAGGCAACCCCAAAAGCCGAGCAGAGGCGGATCAGATAAACAAACAGTCAGTGGGCCATCGGCGCGCACCCCCGCGCGTGCTTCTAAGGGGATCGTGTCGCGACCAGCTTCAGCGCTACTCGATGCGATGGACAGCAGCAGCCCGGACGCGCGTGCTGAAGCCGCTGCGGGTCGGCTTGCCGAGAAGATGGCGGGTACGGACGAGCTAGGGCGGGCGTTTCCCTCGAACGCAATCAAGTCCGCCGAATACGGACGCAAGGGCGCGTTGAATCCGCCGCAAGGGCAAAGCAAAGACGCACCTTCGAATGATGTTTCGGCGAGCACCATCACCGAAACGAACCGCAGCGACAAGACCGGTGCCCCAGCCGACGGCGGCGAGAACCCGAACAATGCACCGCTGGAAAAGGTGCGAGTCGACTCCGCTGGCCGCGCACTGACGACTAATCAAGGCGTTGCGGTCTCCGACAATCAGAACTCGCTAAAAGCAGGGTTACGCGGGCCGACGTTGCTCGAAGACTTCATCCTGCGCGAAAAAATCACACACTTCGATCACGAGCGCATACCGGAGCGGGTCGTTCACGCGCGCGGTTCTGCAGCGCACGGCTACTTCGAGTGCTACGAGCCGCTGACCGACATCACGATGGCCGCACCGTTCGCTGCAGCAGGAAAGCGCACGCCGGTATTCGTGCGCTTTTCCACCGTTGCCGGTGAACGCGGCTCGACCGATCTGGCGCGCGACGTGCGCGGATTCGCCGTCAAGTTCTATACCGATCAAGGCAACTGGGACCTAGTCGGCAACAACATTCCGGTGTTCTTCATTCAGGACGCGATGAAGTTTCCGGACTTAGTGCATGCGGTCAAGCCTGAGCCGCACAACGCGATGCCGCAGGCCGCGAGCGCGCACGACACGTTTTGGGACTTCGCGAGCCTGATGCCCGAGATCACGCACATGCTGATGTGGGTGATGTCGGATCGCGCGATACCGCGCAGCTACCGCATGATGCAGGGCTTTGGCGTGCACACGTTTCGTCTGATAAACGGGCAGGGCAAATCGGTGTTCGTCAAATTCCACTGGAATCCGATCCTTGGGACGCACTCGGTCGTGTGGGATGAGGCCGTCCGGATCAGCGGCGCCGACCCCGACTTTCATCGTCGGGACTTGTGGGAAGCGATCGAGGGCGGTGCCTATCCTGAATATGAACTTGCGCTGCAGATCTTCACCGAGCAACGGGCCGAAGAGTTCAGCTTCGACGTGCTCGACCCCACCAAGATCGTGCCTGAAGAACTGGTACCGCTGCGCCCGGTGGGCCGGATGGTGCTGAATCGCAACCCGGACAACTTCTTTGCCGAAACCGAGCAGGTCGCGTTCTGCACCCAGCATGTCGTGCCCGGCATTGACTTCAGCAACGATCCCCTGCTGCAGGGGCGGAACTTTTCCTACCACGATACGCAGCTAAGTCGGCTCGGTGGTCCGAATTTCCACGAACTGCCGATCAATGCCTCGATCACTCAAGTCCACAACAATCAGCGCGATGGCATACAGCGGCAGGCCATCCCCCGTGGTCGCGTCGCTTACGAACCGAACTCGCTCGGCGGTGGATGTCCGTTCCAGGCCGGCAAGTTGGGCTTTACGTCGTTTCCGGAGCCGGTCCGCGACGATAAGTTGCGCGGCAAGCCGGAAAAGTTTGCTGACCATTACACGCAGGCCACTCTCTTTTACAACAGCCAGACCGCGGTCGAGCAGAATCATATCGTCGAAGCCTTCCGGTTTGAATTGACCAAGGTACAGACGCCTGCAGTTCGAGCGCGGATGGTCGCCGGGCTGATGAATGTCGATCGCGGGCTTGCAACAAAGGTTGCGCAGGGTCTGGGGATCGACTTGCCGGAACCCCTACCGCGTGTGCTCCCCAAACCGGCGCGACCCGAGGTCACGAGCTCGGCCGCACTGTCGCTGTTTGCCCGGCCTGGTGATGGCTCGATTCGCACGCGCCGCGTCGCTTTGCTGGTGGCCGACGGCATCGATGCGGCCGCTCTGCAGCTGATCTACGACACGCTGGCGGCACAGGGAGCGGTCGCCAACTATGTCGGGCATCGACTCGGTGCCGTGCAATCCGAGTCCAACGGGCCGGTCGAAGTGGAGGTCACGATGGACACAGCGCCGGCTGTGTTGTTCGACGCATTGGTACTGCCGAGTGGGAAAGCCGCGATCGACGCACTGGGTAAGAGCGATCAGGCGATGGAATTTCTAAAACTTCAATACCGACATTGCAAGCCGATTCTGGCGCTTGAAGGCGCGAGTGCGTTGCTCGAGGCCGCCGGCATTTGGCCACGATTGCCCGACCGCAGCACGGACCCGGGATTACTGGTGGTCGATGGCCAGGACGATGCAACCGTAGCCGAGGCGTTTGTCAAAGTGATCGCGCGTCACCGCCACTTTGAACGGCAACCGGATCCGCCGCCGGCTTCGGCAAAGCCAGCCATCAGTCCGCGGTCGCCAGCGCACCAACTGTAACGACGGTTCCATGATTCACGTCGAACCCTGATAGGCGCGGCGATTGCTCTGATGGGCGCCTCCTTTACTAGTTACGTAGTACGGTCAACTCACCACCCAGGAGGCAAAAATGAATGAGCATGTCAAAGAACTTTTGTATCAAATGCTGGAAACGGAATTGGGCGGAGTGCAGGTTTACACAACCGCTCTGAAGTGTGTAGTCAACGACGACCTCGAGGAAGAATGGACCGAGTATCTTGAACAGACCGAACGCCACGTTGAGGTCATGCGTGAGCTGTTCAGCAAGTTAGGCCTCGATCCCGAGGTGCAAACCCCGGGCCGTCAGGTGGTACACCACATTGGCGAGTCGCTTGTGCAGGCGATGCAAATGGCACTGGCGAGCGGTGGCGAACCGGAAGCTGCGGAGCTCGTCGCTTGCGAGTGCGTGGTGCTCGCCGAAACCAAGGACCACTCGAATTGGGAATTGCTCTCAAAGTATGCAGATAAAGCCAAGGGCGATGAGAAGAAAGCCATGAAGGCTGCATGCGAGGAAGTCGAAGAGCAGGAAGACGAGCACATCTATCACAGCAAAGGCTGGTGCCGCGAGCTGTGGATTCAGTCGCTAGGGATGCCCGCGGTTCTGCCACCGCCGGAAGAAGAGAAAGATGTGAAGACGGCCATCGGTGCAGCGCGCGCAGAGAAAGCGCGCGAGGAAATGTTGTAGGCAGGTTTGGAATTCAGCGAATCGCCGGGATGATTAGTGCCAGGACCGCAATGATGGCCGCGGCGATCGCAATCCATCGGCTAATGTAAGCGTCGCGCGCGCTGCGCTGCGCCGCCTGGGCTGACAGCTCAACGGCGGTCAACGCGCGCTCGCGGCGGTCTTCCCTGCCGAGTTTTTCCGCAATCTTTAATTCTTCACGCTCGACATAGCGGATCGCCGTGCGAATCGACTGGGCGTTCGTCCCGAACGCACCTCGGGCGAGCGCTTCGTTGACGGCCTCCGGCCACCGTGCTCTCTGGCCCACGCCTCTACGTCCGAGATAGTGTCAAACGAAACCATGCGCTAATGAGCGTGCTGCAAACGTGCGCGATCGGGTTACGCCCGGACCTAGCATGATAATTGCGAGCGCCAGCTTCGTCGGCCAAAAAAAAGAGGCGGTCCTGAGCAGCCACGTGCCCTTGAAGCAGTGGTGTGCGCTTATCAAGAGCGCCGTTAACGCGTGGATCGAAGACTACGCACCCAGCATGGGGGCTGCCCTCTCGTACTACACGGTGTTCTCGCTGGCACCCATGTTGTTGATCGTCATTTCGGTCGCCGGATTGGTCTTCGGCGAGGAGGCCGCGCGGGGTGAGATTTTCGGACAACTCCGTGGCTTGATGGGTGTCGACGCTGCGAAGGCAATCGAGGATGTCCTGACCAGCGTTAGCAAGCCAACCGAGGGTATTGCTGCGACCGTTACCGGCCTCGTTCTTCTGCTTATTGGTGCGACTACAGTCTTCGCGGAATTGCAGGATGCGTTGGATCGCATATGGCGGGCTCCGGCGCGTGACAAGACGAGTGGTCTATGGGGCCTGGTGCGGGCGCGCTTGCTCTCGTTCGGCATGATCCTCGGCGTCGGATTCTTGCTGATCGTTTCACTGGTGTTAAGCGCGGCGATTGCGGCGCTGGGAAAGTGGTGGAGCGGGGCGTTTGGCGATTGGGAGGTGGTAGCCCAGATCGTCAACCTGGTCGTCGGCTACGCCTTCACCACCGTCGGCTTCGCAATGATTTACAAAATCATGCCGCGCGTGAAGGTGCGTTGGCACGACGTGTGGCTCGGCGCCGCGGTGACGGCGCTTTTGTTCACGATTGGCCGTTTTCTCATCGGGCTGTACATCGGAAAAAGCGGAGTCGCTTCGGGCTTTGGTGCGGCCGGATCGCTGGTGATTGTTTTTATCTGGGTGTATTACTCGGCTCAGATTTTCCTGCTGGGCGCGGAGTTCACCTGGGTCTACGCACGCACTTTTGGTTCGATGCGCGGGATTGATGCGGTGACTAACCCGGACAACGCCGGTGCGCCAACCATTCCGTTGCGAAGTGATGGCGGTGAAACGGTTGCTTGCGCCCCGACAGTCGCATTCAACTCCACGCCTGCGAGCCCGCGTCCGATGTGGATGAACGTAGGGGCCGGTGTCGCGTTCCTGTTGGCGTTGAACTATGTAGCTTCGCGCCTGGTGCGACGCCGCTAAACGAAAGCGGCCATCAGCGCCGGCACTTCTGCAGACAAATCGCGCGCAAGGTAGCCGAGCGGTCCAGAGCGCGAAGACAACTGCTCACCTGCACGCGCGTGCAGCGCAACGCCCCAGACTGCCGCTTGCTCTGCCGATGCGCCGCGAGCCGCCAAGCCGGCGATAACGCCTGCCAGTGCATCGCCAGAGCCCGAGATCGCCAGCCCCACATTGCGGCGCGCGTGACGCCACAGCAATCCGTCGGGTGCAGCGATAAAGGTGGTTGCGCCCTTTAGCGCGACTACTGCGTTCCAGCGTCGCGCGGCATTAGTCGCGGCCTGCTCCGGCCGCGCACAAATCGTCTCTTTATCGCTGCCGGTGAGATGCGCCAGCTCACCGGCATGCGGAGTAAGGATCGTCGGGTAGGAGAACTTCTCAACCCTGGGCGCTAAATTCAGCACTACACCCATCGCCGCTGCGTCGAGTACCAGCACGGCCGTCGATAGATGATCCAGCAGTTGCGCGCAGAAGTCGCACACCGCAGGCTCGTCCTGCATACCGGGTCCGATCAGGACCGCGTCGACGCGCGCGAGCAACTCGCGCACGCGCTCGACGGCGCTTCGATCGATGCCGCCGGCGTCGGTCTCGGCCAATTCAATAACGCGCGCCTCTGGAAGCGCGGTCGCGACCAGTCTTGCCACGCTTGCTGCGGTCGCAACTGCCAGCTTGCCGGCACCGGCATTCAGCGCGGCGTTCGCCGCGAGTATCAGTGCCCCCGGCATTTCACGTGAACCGGCGATGACCAGTACCCGTCCGCGTTCCTCCTTGTCCCCATCGGCGTCAGGTTGCGGCAACGGCCAGCGACGCAGGCACGCGTCATCGACTTCGATCGGACGTGTATCGATCACGGAGTCGGTGTCCATTACGGTTTCGGCGCCGCCGGCACGTCGGCTTCGGTTGTAATCGGTGTGCCGCTTTCAGTAAGCGGAGCGACGAAGTGAATCAAGCGAGTGACGAGCTTGCCGTTTTTGCCCTGCGTGCGATCGAACTCGTAATGCATGACGGCGCAGTTGGGCACGTCGGCTACGCGGTCGAGATCCAGTATCTGCGCTTCGTCCATCCTTTCGAGCAGATAGCGGAAGCAATTGACGATGACCTGATGCGCGACGATCAACACGCGCTCACCGCGGTACTCGCGCGTCATCGTGTCGATCACGCTACGCAGCCGGAGAATCACGTCGCACCAGCTCTCGCCGCCCGGCGGGCGAAAGTAAAACTTGCCCACGTGTGCGCGCTGCTCGCTTAACTGCGGATGCCGTTCGCGTATGCCGAACGTCGTCAGCCGATCGAGGATTCCGAATTCCTTTTCTCGCAAGCGTTCGTCCGCGTGCAGGATATGCGCGTCGGCAAGGATGCCGGCTGCTTCCAGCAACAACCGTGCGGTCGAGCGCGCCCGCGCATAGGGCGAACACAACACGACGTTCGGTTGCGAAGCGCGCGGCAGCCGGCCGAACCACTGGCCGAGCGCGATCGACTGCTGCTCTCCCAGGGGCGACAACGGAACATCAATGTCGCGGGCCGCGATGTCGATCAATGGCAGGCGCGCCGCCTCCGCCGAATCACGCGCGACGTTTCCTGCGCTCTGGCCATGGCGGACGATCCACAGATGCTCCGGCCACTTCTGTTCCACGCAATACCCTTGTCCAACGAGGCAGCATCCTGAAGCCAACCGCATGCCCGCCGACACGGGTTCTGGTCTACCTAATTCGGGTGACGGGGCCGGGTACATAGCCAGGCTGCCTCTTGAAATTGCGCCCCAGCGCTCCGAATTTGCGGCTTACGGCTCCGCCGGTCGGGGTCGAACGATGTACTGCGAGTTCAACGACGAAAGGAGGATGAGCGATGTTTGCATCGATGATGACGTACCCCGGGCTGTTCGGTGATTTCGACCGGCTTCGCCGGGAACTTGACGAAATATCTGGCTGGGCGGGATTGCCGACCAGCATCCGTTCCGCCGCTCCGGGTGCCTTTCCGGCGATCAATATTGGCAATACGGCGACGAGTGTGGAAATCTATGCGTTCGCGCCAGGTATCGATCCAAAGCAGATCGAACTGACGATCGATCGAGGCGTGCTTTCGATTTCAGGCGAGCGCCCCTCCGGCCTGCCGCTCGAAGACAGCAAGGTCAACGTGTACGGGAATGAGCGTTTCGCGGGCCCGTTTCGGCGCGCGGTCAGCCTGCCGGAAGACATTGACTCCACCAAGGTGGACGCCAAGTACCGCGATGGGGTGCTGCATATCAGCGTCAGTCGTCGCGAATCCGCGCTGCCAAAACGCATCACCGTTCAATAGTGAGGAGGTCGATCATGAAAGATTCTCTTGTTGCTGAAGCGTCACGCCCAAGCACCTCGCGCCAAGACGTGAATCGGACTGGCGACAAGCCGCAGGAATCATCGCGGCAAGATGAGATGCGGCCCGACATCGCGCGCCGAGATACTCAAGCGATGACACCACGAGTCGACGTGCTGGAGGACGACACCGGCATCACGGTAGTCGCCGACATGCCAGGTGTGTCGAAGGATTCGCTCGAGATCAAGGTTGAAAACGATGCGCTGTCGATTGAAGGGGCAGTGTCGGCCGCTACCCCGCAGGCGATGGAAGCGACCTATGCCGAAGTGCGCATTCCACGCTATCGGCGCAGCTTCACGCTTAGCCGCGAGCTCGACCCGGGTCATATCGAAGCTCAGCTGAAAGACGGCATTCTCAGACTACGAATCCCGAAGCACGAGCAAGCGCGCCCGCAACGCATTTCCGTCAAGGTCAGTTAGGCGGACATCACCGCTCTCTGCAGGGCCTCCGGCACGTCGCTATACGACGTGTCGGAGTTCCGTTGCGCTTGTGAAGCCCTGGTAACAGCACCATTGCAACCAAACGACTTTGATTGAGCAGCTAGCGGTCCATGGGATTCTGGCTGTGATGCACACCCGCTCGTGGCAGTCGCACGGTAAAAACAGTTTCGGATTCGTCCGATTCCACATCAATGTCGCCACCGTGAGCAATGGAGATTTCCCGAGAAATAAATAGTCCAAGACCAAGGCTATCCTCAGCTTCAGGAGCTGAGCCCGACGGAAGACTGGCGCCGCGTGTGAGTGGATCGAAGATTCGAGTTCGAAGCGACGCCTCAATCACGGGGCCGCAATTGCGAACCGTCAATACGACGTCCTCGTCGTTTGCAGTCAGCGTCACTCGAACCGGCGAGTCGGAGAATCCGTACTTGATTGCATTGACTACGAGGTTATCGAGTAGCTGATGAAGGCGGTTAGCGTCCCAGGCACCACGCGCATCTCCACTGACTGTAAATTGAATCTCACGGCTTGGGTACGCGACACGCAATTGACGAAGTCCATCAGCCAACACCTCGCCTAAGTCGACCGCCGCCGGATCTATCTTGATACCCAAGCCTAATTTGGTGCGATTGAAGTCAATCAAGTCATCCAGCAGCGCCTGCATACGACTGCCGCTGTTAATTATTCGCTTTGCGGCGTCCGAGACTCGTTCCCCCGCGTTGAGTTTGGCTAGATAGTCGGCCGACAAGAGGATTGCGCTAAGCGGGCTTCGCATGTCGTGACCCAGCATCCCCAGGAAGAAATTACGAGATTGCTCTACCTGGGTGCTGAAAGACGCAACCGATTCCGCAATTGCCTGATCAATCGCTTCGTTGAAGCGGATCATGTCCTGCAAATCCGTACTGGCGGGCTCGCACGTATCCACCCATCTGCAAAGGACGCTTGTTCGCAGAGCACGGTATTCCGCCGTCATCTGCTTGATATCAAAGCCACTGCGCGCGCGCATTACAGCGTGGGTTTGCGCTGCTGTCTCGGCAGCGTCCACTACTTGAGGCGCGCGTCCCTTGGATTTCTGAGCTTGCTCAACTCGTGTCTGGGGCTGCACGATGTCCTTCGCAACCGCTTCCAGGATTTGCTGAGCGTGGTCACGCAGCGCGAGCGAATTCATGCCAGCGGCGGCTGGCAATAGAGTGGCCGCAAAGGTCTGCCAATCGTTAAGAATGCCCTCCATGTCGAAAAGAATGAAATCTGCAAGTCTCATGTACCACCGAGGCAGAAGACGCCCGAAAGGAAACGTTGCTTCGATACTAAAACATTGAAAAGTACGTTGCCTGGCGCCGTCGGTCTTTTGCCGTCGCACGTACTCTTCAATTTAGCGGTAGGTGGACGGTTACTCGCGTGCCACCGCCATCGACGGCGCCGATTTCCAGCGTCCCCGCGTGGCGCTCAACGATGCGCGCGACGATCGCCAGACCGAGACCCGCGCCGCCTTGCGCCCGGCTTGCGTCGCCGCGCTCGAACGGTTGCTGCATGCGCTTCGGATCGACGATGCCGGGCCCGTGATCCTCGACGGTGAGCTTGGCCTGACGCGCGCCGCGATCGATCTTCAATGAAAGCAAGATTGGTGGCGCTCCGTGCCGAGCTGCGTTGTCGAGCAGATTAGCCAGTAGCCGCTGCAGCATCGTGGCATTGCCGCGCACGCTCGCCCCGGATGCGATTCGAACCTGAGCTGCAGGCAGTCCTGCCAAACGCGCAGCACTGACGGCTACCGCGCTGAGGTCGACGATATCTTCGACGCCTTCGGCGTCGGTTCGCATGTACAACAAGAAGCTCTCGATGATCGCATCGGCGTGCTCGACGTTGCGCACGATCAGGTCGCGCAGTGGCGCCTGCTCGCTGAGCAAGTCGGCGGCAACGCGGATCCGCGTCAACGGAGAGCGCAGATCGTGCGACACGCCCATCAGCATTACGCGACGTTGTTCTTCGAACGCGGCGCGCTGCCGCGCCATCATCGCGAGGGCCTGGCCGAGATGTTCGATCTCGCGCGCGCCGCGCACCGTTTCGGCCGGCACTTCACCGCGGCTGATCGCATCGACTTGCTGCGACAAACGCGCCATCGGACGCGCGACCCAGCGGCTGGTAAACCACGCTGCAACGGTAATTACCAGGATCAGCACACCGAGCACGCCCCACGCGCGCGCGCGAAACGACGACGGCTGTACGCCACCGGTGAGACCGACCCAGCGTGCTCTCGCCTTGCGGTGGCTGCACTTGCAGCCAGGTCACGGGCAGTTCCGAGGTGTCGTCGAGCTTCGTATTGATCACGATGATGCCGGATTGAGCGAAAGCGTCGGTCAAGGCGATCGGTGCGGCGGTCGGACGCAATCGAATACGCTTGCGCCGGCGGCGGCCCGCTGAACACATCGACACGCATCCGAAGGTCGAGCTGTCGACTCGGCGGGCCGGGCTGCTGCTGCTTCGGTCCTGATTGCTGCGGCCCACATCGGCGCGAGCGTCATCGCAGTGACGCGTTCCTGATAGTCGCTGAACGTTGCCGCAATCAACACCAACGCGCTGATCGTCATCACCAACAGCGCGATGAAAATGCGGCCGAACATCGGCAGCGGAAACAGCTTCACGAGTCTGCGCTCCCGCGATTCGTTCCTATCGGCGGCGCCCACACATAGCCTTCTCCGCGTGCGGTGACGATCCACTGCGCATCTGCATCGGCTTGTCGGAGCTTGCGCCGCAGCCGAGCGATCTGCACGTCGACCGCGCGGTCGAGCGGGCGGTAGTTGCCGACCTGCGCGGCTTGTGTCAACGCCTCGCGCGATAGCGCAACACCCGGATGCTTGATCAGCGCCAGCAACAGGCGAAACTCAATGCTGGTCAGCGGCACCTCGACGGAGTCCGCCGTTAACGTGCGCGCGCTGGTGTCGAGCGCGAGCTTGCCGAATCGCAGCAACGTCGCCGTTGTGCTGCGTGCGGCGTCGACACCGGTGCGCGACCGTCGCAGTACCGTGCGCACGCGCGCAATCAGCTCGCGGGGATCAAAAGGTTTTGGCACGTAGTCGTCGGCGCCGAGCTCGAGCCCGATCACGCGGTCGAGCGGATCGCCCTTGGCCGTCAGCATGATCACCGGAAGGTCCGGCATGCGCTCACGCAGGCGGCGGAACACTTCCTTGCCGTGCATGTCCGGCAGCATCAAGTCGAGCAGTACCAGCGACGGCGCGGGGTTCAAGCCGTCGAGCCCCGCTGCACCGGTTGTGGCACTGCGCAGTGCGATGCCTTCCCGTGTGAACAGTTGCGCAAGCAAACGCACGAGCTCGACATCGTCGTCAATCAACAGCACTGACACGGCGGCATTAGCGCTCGGGTTCATGCAGCAACGTTACATGTTTGACGCGCCGTCGCGCGCCGAGCGTGTCAACAACGACACAAAGGACATCAATCGACATCCACCGGCGCCCCGGGCAAGTCACGATGCGTTTCAGTCGCTCAAGCACGGAGACAAGAAGATGACGGCACTCACATGCGCGCGGCCCGCTGGCTTTAGTGCATTCGCCTGCCTGCGGGGTTGGCTGATGGTTGCGGCACTATCGATCGCAGCCTTGGCGCTGACCGCATGCGGCGGCAGTGCCAGCGACGGCGTCGCTCCGCCTCCGGGTACCACTCCGCCACCCACCACTCCGCCCGCTGTTCCACCGACCCGCAACGAGGCGGCGCGCTTTCTCACGCAAGCGACTTTCGGTCCCGCTCCCGCCGACGTCGACCGAGTGGTAGCACTTGGCTATGCGGCGTGGATCGACGAGCAGTTCAACTCGCAGGCGTCGACTCACCTGCCAGCGGTGCCCGCGTTCGCTGACACTTTGTCGCCGCAGTTCTTCGGCCAGTTTCCCATTCTTTCGACGTTCTGGACCAAGGCCGCGATCGCGCCGGACCAGTTGCGGCAGCGTGCGATGTATTCGTTGTCGCAGCTGTTTGTTATATCGATGAACGATGCGAACGTGTTGAGCTACCCGCAGGGCATTGCAACTTACATGGATCTGCTCGGACGCGATGCATTCGGCAATTTCCGCCAATTGCTGGAAGACGTGACGTTAAGCCCGATGATGGGTTTGTACCTGTCGCACCTCGCCAATCAGAAGGAAGATCCGTTGACTGGGCGCGTACCCGATGAGAACTACGCGCGCGAAGTGATGCAACTGTTCACGATCGGTCTGTATGAGCTGAATGCGGACGGCACGGTGAAGCTCGATTCGCGCCGCGAGCCGATCGAAACGTATTCGAACGACGACGTGATCGGGTTGGCGCGGGTGTTCACCGGCTGGAGCTGGTCATCGCCGGTGAAAGACGAAGCGTCGTTCCAGGCGTTTCGTGGCTTCGCGGTCACCGATGATCGCCACTTGAAACCGATGGAGCTATATCCGCAGTTTCATTCGACCTCCGCAAAGATTTTTCTCGGCAAGACGATTCCTGCGGGCACCGGCGCGCAAGAGTCGCTGAAGCAGGCGCTCGATCATCTGTTCAATCACCCGAACGTCGGTCCGTTTATCGGCAAGCAGTTGATTCAGCGCTCGGTCACCAGCAACCCGAGTCCCGCCTACGTTGCGCGCGTGACCGCGGCATTCAATGACAACGGCCAAGGTGTGCGCGGCGACATGCGCGCGGTGTGGCGCGCGATCCTGCTCGACCCCGAAGCGCGCGACGCCGCGAAGCTCGCCGACCCGCAGTTCGGCAAGCTGCGCGAGCCTGTGCTGCGGCTCAGCGCATGGATTCGCGCGTTCAACGTCAGATCGACGTCGGGCAACTACAACGTGTTCTTCACCGATGACCCCGCAAGCGGCATTGGCCAGGCGCCGTTCCGCTCGCCGTCGGTGTTCAACTTCTATCGGCCCGGATATGTTCCGCCCAACACCGGCGCCGCAACGGCTGGCCTGGTCGTGCCCGAGATGCAGATCACCAGCGAGACGAGTGCAGCGAGCTACATCAATTTCGTCGAGAGCATGGCGGTGACGGGCGGCACCGGCTTCCTGCTCGATCTGACGGCGGACTACAGCGGAGAAAGGGCGATTGCCGACGATGTCGATGCACTTGTGAACCGCATGGACGAACGGCTGACCTACGGTGCGATGACCGGGCAGACGAGAGCGCTGGTGCGCGAAGCGGTGGAATCGGTGCCGCTGAATACCTTCGACGCGCGCGGCAATCGCGTGCGGCTGGCGCTGCTCTTCACGCTGAGCTCGCCCGACTTCATCGTGCAGCACTGAAAGGAAACCAAAATGATCCGCAAACAAGATGCGAACGCTTCACGCCGACATTTCCTAGGGTGGTCTGCGCGCATGGCTGCGCTCGGCGCCGGCGCTCCGTTCGCGATGAACCTCGCCGCGCTCGGCGCCGCGTCTGCGCAAACCGCGAGCGACTACAAGGCGCTGGTTTGCGTTTTCCTGTTTGGCGGCAACGACAATCACAACACGGTAATTCCGTACGACGCCGCATCGTATGCAACGTACCAGCAGGCACGCGGGGTCATCGCACGTGCACGTGACACGCTGCTGCCGCTGACGCCGCTATCGAACCAAGGCGGCCGCCAGTTTTCGCTCCCACCCGAATTGCAACCACTGGCAACACTGTTCGATGGCGGCCGCGCGGCGATCGTCGCCAACGTCGGGCCCTTGATGCGCCCCACCACGCGTGCTCAATATCAGGCGCGTTCGGTACCGCTCCCGCCGAAGCTGTTTTCGCACAACGATCAGCAGTCGGTATGGCAGGCATCGGTGCCCGAAGGCGCACAGTACGGTTGGGGCGGACGCATCGGTGACGTACTGGCAGGCGCGAACGCCAAGTCGACGTTCACCAGTATTTCGATTGCGGGCAACGCCGTGTGGGCGTCCGGGCAGTCGACGCAGCAGTACCAAGTGGGACCGGGCGGTGCGATCGCCGTCACCGCACTCGCCAATGCCAGCCTGTTCGGTTCACCAAGCGCAGCGCAGCTGCTGCGCCGGGTGGTCGCCAATCAGCGCACGCACGTACTGCAGAACGACCACACGCGACTAATGCAACGCGGACTGACTGCGAACCAGGACTTGCGCGATGCGATGGCCGGCATGCCTGAGTTGCAGACCGTGTTCCCTGAAGGCTCTGTCGCCGCGCAACTGAAGATGGCTGCGCGCTTGATCGCGGTGCGCGACAGCATCGGCGCGAAACGCCAGGTGTTTTTCGTTTCGCTCGGCGGTTTCGACAATCACGCGTTCCTCAGCAACTCACATCCGCCGCTGCTGACGCAACTGGCGGCCGCGTTGAGTGCATTCGATGCCGCGCTGGGCGAATTGAACGTACGCACCCAGGTGACGACATTTACCGCGTCCGACTTCGGACGAACGCTTGTATCCAACGGCGACGGTTCCGATCACGGGTGGGGCGCACACCACTTTGTGCTGGGCGGCGCAGTCCGCGGCCGCGACATCTACGGGCAGTTCCCGGTCGTTGCAGTCGGTACTAACGACGATGCAGGTCAGGGCCGCCTAATTCCGACCACATCGGTGGATCAATATGCGGCGAGCTTCGCACGCTGGATGGGGCTTTCGGATGCGCAACTGGCTGACGTACTGCCGAACCTGCAATATTTTTCGCCGACGACGCTACCGTTATTCGTTTGATGCCGCGGGGCGGCTTGGTGCTCGCTCGCGCCGCTGTTTCTGATATGAAGGCAGCTCGCGAAACGTGATGATGGTTCGCGCCCGATAGCGTTGATATTCGTCGATGAACACCTGCGTATCGCTATACGGCCCGGCGATATATCCCGGCCGCTTCGAATCCGCGAAAAAATAGGTGTTGCCCGCGCGCTTGAAACTCACCAGCCAGTGCAATCGCAATGTGTTTCCTTCGAGCTGCACCGGATCGAACTCGATCATCAGATATTTAGGATCGCTGTCCGGGTCGATTTGCTTCAGCGTTTCAACCGCGAAGCGCGCCAGATCGACGCAGACACCGGACTTTCCGTCGAAGAACTCAGACGGCGTGTAGATCGCGAGCGGCGCCTGCTTCGAGCGCTGGGTTTCGGACAATCGAATCGCTCGGGCTCTGTCGTATGAAAAGTTCGCCGCGATCCACGCGTTGACATCCTCCGGTGTTTTCCATATCCGCATCGAGCCTTCATGTGAATCCGCCGCCTTGAATGCAACGCTCGCATCGCGCCCGTACTCGGGCTCATCGGAGTCGGTTGCCGAAGTAGCGCTGACGCAACCGCACACGGCGGCCGCTACTAGGACGAACAAGATGCGCATGCCGTCATTGCTTTAGATCGTCGCGCTCGGGCGCGGCGAACACCGTGGCGAGCATTGTCGCGATCAACTTTTCCGCCGCTCCCGTCTGAGCGAAAACATCGCCCGAGCAGACGGTAAGCGTCTGTCCGGCTCGCACCACATGCGCTCTCGCGGCGAATCGATCGCCTTGCGCTGGTCGCAGCAGGTTGATCTTGTATTCGACCGTCAGCACTGCGACGTTGGCCGCCATCAGACTGAACGCCGCATAACCGCATGCGCTGTCCAGTATCGCGGCCACGATGCCGGCGTGCAGAAAACCGTGCTGCTGGGTGAGATCGGCTCGATACGGCAGCGCGACTTCGACGATTCCCGGCTCGACGCGCGTAAGAGTGGCGCCGATCGTATCCATCGCTCGCTGCCGGGCGAAGCTTGCGCGGACGCGTGCTTCAAACTGCGGATCTAGCGGGGAAAAACTCATCGCGGCGCTTTTCAGATCCTTGGGTTGCGTGACTATCATCATTGCATGAACAAAAAAGCGATCGACGCATCGCACCCGGGGCTGAAGCCTGCGCTCGACGCGCGGGTTGCAGCCGCGCGCCGCCGAGCAGTTGCTGGCCTTCTACGACGAACCGCATCGTTACTACCATAACCGGGTGCACATCCGCGAGATGTTCGACGCCGCCCTACAGCAAGAGCTAAGGCTGTCGCCGGCGCAAACCTTCGCAGTGTTGGCGCACGACGCGGTGTACGTTCCAGGCGCTCAGCGCGGTGACAACGAAACGCTATCCGCGCAGCTGATGCGCGTGTACGCGCCCCGTGTCGATCTGGCGGTACTCGATGCGGCGTTCGCGATCATTATCGACACGACGGATCACTTGCCGCGCCACGCAGAGTCGACAGCGGTGCTCGATCTCGATCTGATGCGGCTCGGCGCCGCGCCCAAGGACTTCGAGCGCTACTCGTGGGAGGTCTTTGCGGAACAGCGGCCGTTGATTGCCGTCGAGGATGACGCTGTAGCGTGGCGCTTTTTCGACGAACGTCGTGCGCAGTTCTTTCAGACGCTGATGACGCGACCCTCGATTTTTCACCTCGCGCCGATGCGCGCTGCCTACGAGCGCGCTTGTCAGATCAATCTGGGACAGACGATTGCCGGCGCCATGCGCGACGGGCCGCCGTCTGATTACTACCGACGCACGTCGCCCGCGTAGTCGAGAAAACGCTCCGGCGAAACACGTAGTGCGGCACCGGTCGGGCACGCGCGCACGCAGGCCGGTCCTCCTGACAATTCGCGGCACATATCGCACTTGACGGCGCGCTTCGCGGCATTCGGGTCCTTGCTCTTCGCTTCGGTGCCTGGTTCGCGCCCGAGACCGAGCAGCCACATCAAAACGCCGGCGCCGGCGCGCCGACCGTCGGCGGGCGCCATCTGAATCACACCGTACGGACAGTTGCGAACGCAATTGCCGCAACCAATGCAGGTATCTGCGATGAACACTTCGCCGTTGGGTGAGCGATGAATCGCATCCGGCGGGCACTCCTTCATGCAGTGCGGATGCTCGCAATGACGGCACGAGGTCGGCACGTGAACGCTGGCGAACGTAGGGCCAGCCTCGCGATTCAGGCGTGACGTTCCGTTGTGCGTATCGGCGCACGCCTTTTCGAGTTGTTGCAGCGGATGCACAGACTTTCGTCGATCAGCAGCACGTCGGTCGCCTCGCCCAGGCCCTGCTGCATCAGATAGCTGACCAGGCTGCCGGACGATGTATCCGACTCCATTGCAACGTTCTTCTTCATCCGCGACATCGCCAACTGCTGCAGCTTGCCGCGCAAGGCCGCGTCTTTCGCTACGACTTCATTGAACGCATCGGGCGCAAGCACGATCGCCTCGCTATTGACTGCCGCGCGTACGGTGGCCATCCGCGGTGCCGTGTTCAACAGCGCCATTTCGCCGACGACATTGCCGGCGGCAACGTAGGCAAGCACGATCTCCTTGCCGCCGATCGTGCGCGACACGGTCACCGAGCCGCGTCGAATCAGATACAGCCCATCAGCAGTGTCGCCCTCGCGAAACAGGTCTTCGCCGGTCGTGTACTTCTTCACTTGCGCAGATGCCGCAAGAATCTGCAGATCGTCGCGGCGCGGCGTTTCAATCAGCACACAGTCGCGACCCGCGCGCACCGTAGCCGCGCGGCGCCGTCCGGAGATCAGGCCGAGCTCACCAAAAAACTGGCCCTGCGCCACGGTGATCTTCTGACCCGAGCGCTCACCTCCCGGGATTTCCACCTCGACGCTGCCTTCGACGACCGAATAAAAACTGTTCGAGTAATCGTTGCGCTGAAAAATCACCTCGCCCGCTGACGGCGACTGAATCTCGCTGCTGCGGTACCGCCGTCGGGTCGTTGTTCGGGAACACGATGCCGAACGATTCGACCATCTTGCGCGGAGGAATCGCGCCGAGACGTGCGATCACACGATCACAGGGAATTGGCTCGAGCCCTTGTGGTGTCTTCGCGTTAAATATGCCTGGCTTACCGCCGTTTGCGGATTGTTCGACGCTCGTTGGCGCTGCACCGTAACGACAATCGATCTGGCCTGATTCGATGGCGGCCAGCACCGCCTTCAAGTTGCCTTCCTTGCAGCGCGCGAATTCTTCATTGCGATTGATCATCACGACGCGGTTGCCCGCAGCGAGTGCGAGTGCGTTTTCGATCGCTGCATCGCCGGCGCCGACCACGATGATCGTCTCGCCTTGGGCGCGCACGATTTCGGCGCCCAACCCACCCGAGCCGCCCAATACCAGGGCATGGCCCGTGATGCCGTGCAGATAACGCGACTTGTCCATCGTGCCCCTCCCGTCAATCGTTCCCGGGCGGATAATTAACGACGGCTTAGTGTCGGCAAGCGGCTATACGGCAGCCCAACCTGTGAGTTCGGAAGATCGGAGCGTGCCGCGCTACTTTTTCTTCTTGGCCGCGGTCTTCTTTTCGGCGCCGCTCTTTCTCGCCATGTCGGCCCGATGCGCCCGTTCGTAGGTTTGAATGTCTTTGAATCGTCCCAACGCATCTCTGACTGCGTACAGCTTCGTGCCAGACGTGCTCCGATGAGTCGTGCGTTTAGTCGCCATTTGTATTCTCCTCGTTGGCGGTGCGAACTAGAACGCGCCGCCCAGTTGCGGTCGGAACGGGGTCGTAGGCCCCGTGCCGCGATGATAAGTCGGGCACTGGCGAGAAGGCGAGGGGCAGCTTGTATCGAGCGCTTAGCGCTCGGCCGATCTTCGTTACGTCGCTGCTGCTCGCTTACACGCGTTAGGACTCAGCCGCCCACGCCTCCAGCGCCGTTCGCTCAATCCCGCGCAACGGGCGACCCTGACGGCCAACCAGCCGCAGGTACTGCGCGATCACCGAATCGCGCCGCGCGAGCGACAACAGCGAGCCCGCATGGGTTTCGCGCACGTGCGCATAGCGGCGTTCCCATTCGGTGCGATAAGTGCGCGCGCGCTCCAACGTCCAGCGCCCCGCGAGGTGCGCCAGCACGACAACAATCGCCATCGGCACGGCCGCCAGACCGAAGATTGTCGAACCTGAGTGACCCATCTCGAACGCGGCTCCGACGTCAGCGGCCCAGGCGAGAAACATCCCTATGCTGAAGAAAATCGCCAGACGGGCGCGCCGTTCCAATTCGCGCCAGCGCTCCGCCTCGCAGCCTTTCAGGCGGTCAAGTTCGGCTTCGTCGGGTGGAAACGCGAGCACATCGATTGCGGTGATCGACGTGTGCGGCGTGATGCGAAACATCGGAGCGCGGATGCAGTGACTCGCGAGCTTCGACCCGCGCATAAGCGCACCGGTTCATTTCGACCACTCCCGCGTTTAAGTCGCCTGCGCGCGGGCTGAACAAGACTGCCGGAACGCACAATGGAAGGCGGATTGGACGGCTGAAGCGCGGCGGCGATTTTGACGACTCCAGACAGTTATCCACCCCGTGCGCTCCGAGGTCACGCTAGAGTGGAGGTCGCAATGCCGAGCGTTGGCAACGACTGTGTGACTCGCCACGATATGACCCACGAAGGCTGAAGGAGGAGACGATGCAAGAGCATGAGTTGCGTTCTCTGATCAGACTCCTCGCTGGGGACGAGCGACGAAAATCGAGGCGCAGGGTCGGCAGTTACAGAGCCTTCGAAGTGTCGATGCCCACGATCGTCCCTTAGATTTTGAGAGCGAAAGAAATCCCAGTTCGACGTATTTCACGATGAAGATCGCGCCAGGCGTGTATCAGTACACGGCGGTCGATGATTGCTCTGGCTTTCGAGTTCTGGGAGTCCACCCGCGACGAAATGCGCGCAATACCTTGCTCTTCCTGGATCGTGTCACCGAGGAGATGCCGTTCCCTATCCAGCGCATCCAGACGGATCGCGGCACGAATTCTTTGCGCAAAGCGTACAGCGTCGACTGATGGCCGCGTTCATCAAGTTTCGCCCGATTCCACCGCGTTCGCCTCACTTGAACGGCAAGGTCGAACGATCGCAACTGACCGATTTGGTGGAATTCTGGTCGCGACATCCGCCGAAAGAGGAAGCAATTCAACAGCGCATCGAAGAGTGGCAATTCATTTACAACTTCCGACGTTCGCACGGCGGGCTGGGCGGCAAGACACCCGCCGGGAAAATCGCTGAGGTCAGCGAGTGCACCCCATTGTCCGAGCTCGTCGTAGCCGCCTACGATGAATCGAAAGAACGAATCCGGTATAGCGATTGGAGAAAAACCAAGCCATGGCAGCGCTATACAAATCGCGCACGCCGTAGGTCTTGCTTCACCCAACCGCTGTATCGTGCTTGCGGCCCTTGAGTTGAAACGATGTCTGTGAATCGCACACCATTGACGAGTCCGACTTTGCGATCTATCGACTCAAGGCAGGCAAGCGCTTCACACTTCTGTCGCGGTTCGCTTCGCCCCGATCGAAATCCCGCATGCGTCCGCGCCGATAATCGCTGGCTTAGGTATTTTTCTCACCTATGCCAAGATTGCTTCAACATGAAGGGGGGCGCATGAAAGCACATATCTTTCATTACGGTTTTGGCTTCTTGTGCCTTAACTTATGCTTCGCGCCCGCCCGGGCAGATTTGGTGAACCTTATCCCAGGACTCTACGGCGGCGATGGAATAACCCTTGCCACGGGTGGCGGAGGGGGCGGTGGTACTGGGGGCGGGGGTGGCGGGGGTGGCGGTGGCGGGGGTGGTCCACTCTGCGGGACAGTGCCAGACCATCGAGCACACTTTACGGTCGAGAGTGCGGCCAGAATCAATCAGTTGAATAGCAACATCGCCGCACAAGTCGCCATTTTTCCTTCTAACTCTATTTCCCCTGCTTTCTCGTTTGCCTACGATGCTGGTCTTGGGACCTTTCTCAATACCACTGAAAGTCTCGGCCCTATTTTCGCGGAACGGCCGCGTACGGTGGGTAAAGGCAAATTCAATGTGAACCTGTCTTACACCACGTTTGAGTATGACAAGTTCGAAGGCACGAGCCTTGATAATTTGCAGGCCCCCGCCCTGCACGCTGCTGATTCCTTGGCCCCCCCAAATCAGCGTACCTGTTTTGAATTGGATGAACTCGCTTTAAATTTTGATGTTGACATCAGGGCCAACATTCTTGCGCTCACCTCTACCTACGGGGTGACCGACAATCTCGATATCGGCATCCTGATTCCTTACGTCGATATCCGCGTCAAGGTAAAGAGTCGCGCCGTCTTGCAAATTTCTCCCAGTAACCCGACCCCGGGGGAGCATCGGTTCGGTCCCGAGAGCCCTGATGACGAGGCAAGCGGCAAAGCCCGTGGTTTGGGAGATATCCTGCTACAAGCAAAATATCATTGGCACAAAAGCGATACCCACAACATAGCCGGAGCAGTGCTGGTCAAGACAGCTACCGGCGATGAGAGAAACTTTTTAGGGACAGGTGATACCACCGTGCGGCCCTATCTCATTTATGCAACTTCGTTCGGCAATTTTTCGCCCCACTTGAATTTGGGCTACAAATTCAATCTGGACGATTCCGGAAAAAGTGCTATCGAATACGTCGCGGGGTTTGACTACGGCCGCGAGAACTACACTGTGGCGCTCGATGTATTCGGCTACCGCCAAAAGGCGAAGGGCATTGGCGATAACATTATCAACGGTTCTTTGGGAATAAAATGGCGCCCTGCCAACGAATACATCTTGTTCGCGAACATTCTCGTTCCTTTGAATAATTCGGGCTTACGCTCAAACCTAACTACCACCGTAGCCCTGGCGCGGAGTTTTTAGGCCCACCGCCAAGTTCCACGCCAATTCCTGGAAGTGCTGCTCTGCGCGCTCCCGGCGTTGGTCTTGTGAGCTTTCCCTGAATCCACGGATACTTGCCTAACCCAAAGGGCGTCGCTCGAACTCGACAGGGCGGATGTGTCCCAAGGGTTGAGTGTGCTTCCCATTTTGGTTTGTGCTGAGTAGAGGGCTGGCTTAGTGAGAATACTGAGTCCTTTGCGATTGGCAACCGTCGCCGTTGCGGTTTCGGTAATCCCTCTTCACGTCGACGCCGCAGGAGATATCGCGGTCATCAGAAGCCGTGACCTCGAGCCGTACAACCAGGCATTCGCGGGCTTCTCCGAGGCTTGTTCCAGCCAAATCAAGCAATACACGCTCGGCGGGAATAGGGCTTCGCAACAGCGCATGGCGCAAGAAATCGGCGAAACGAAACCGCGCCTAGTCTTGGCGATCGGCTTGGTGGCTGCAAAGCTTGCCAAAGAGTATCTCAAAGATATTCGGACGCTTTACATCATGGTTTCCAATCCAAAAAGACATGACCTCGTCGGCAACAACATCGCCGGAATCACGCTGAATATTCCCGTAGACGCGCAATTCAAGGCTTACAAGACCCTGGTGCCAGGGCTTAGAACCATAGGTGTCGTCTACGACGCCAACAATTCAGGGGAGCTTATTCGCGAGGCAAATGCCGTGGCGAAAAAACTTGGGGTGGAGCTCCTCGCCGTTTCCGTTAATTCGCAAAAAGAGGTCCCGGAAGCGCTGCGCGGGATGCTGGGGAAAGTGGATGCGGTCTGGATGGTGCCGGATGAAACCGTCGTCACGACGGATTCGTTTAAGTATTTCCTACTGACAACGCTAGAAAACGGTGTTCCGTTCTTCGCGGCTTCGGATATCTTCGTCGAAGCAGGGGCTTTGGCAGCGCTCACGCCGGACTACACCGATGTTGGGCGGCAGGGTTGCCAACTGGCGATGGGATTCACAGACGGCCAAGTTACCTTGGGCGAGGCAGGCGCCAGGCCACCGAGAAAAGTCAATCTGTCGCTCAACTTGAAGACGGCCAGAAAGATCGGCCTGGCGATTCCCACACCGGTCATAGAATCGGCAAAGTTGGTATATCAATAAGGTGTTTACTCACCAAAACCGCAGTCATGGATTTTCCAGGTAGCAGTTCGCTCAAGGTTAAGGCGATCTCGTTTATCGCCTTGATTATTTTAGCGGTGAGCGGCTTCTTAAGCTGGCGATTCTTAAGCCAGTCGGAAGAAATATTGACCACGGAACTGCAGAGTCGGGCGCTGGCATTCAGCAGTAATCTAGCTCGCAGCAGCAAGTACGGCGTTCTTACGGAAGACCCGGAAATTCTGCGCGAAGCGGCAGACGGCGCCCTGCAGGAAGAAGGCGTCATCTATGTTCGGATCAGCAACGCTCAGGGCAAAGTGCTCGCTGAGCAGTTCAAAGATCCCATAGAGGCCAAATCGCTTGCCGACGGCTTCCGGCACATCACCACCGTAGATCCGGCGTGGGACAAGCCATTCATAACCCATCACCTGCTAAATGGTGTCGGCATCTACCACACGTTTGCGCAGGTGCAGACGATTCGCGACCGAACCGCTAGCCGTCTTTCGTCGGAGCTGATGCTGCTTGGCGAGGGCAAGTCAACCGCTGGAGACAATGAGCCCGCGATCATTCAGCATGGAAATGTACAGATCCTTCTGTCATCCGAAAAAGTGATAGATAAGATCCGCACCACGCTGCTTGGCGGCATATTGCTGACGCTTGTTATTGTCGGAATTGCCCAACTCATATCTTTTTTTGGCGTCGATTACATCACCAAGCCGCTTCGCGCCATGGCGCAAGCAGCGCTGAACATCTCTCGCGGCGATTTGTCACGGCGCGTCCCGGTCCGGTCCAGGGATGAGATCGGCGTGCTGGCGACCGCCTTCAACCACATGACCGAATCGTTGTCCACGATGACCCAGGCGCAACAGCGGCGGCTAGCCGAACTCTCGACACTTCATGACATCGGTATCGATATGAGTTCGACCTTGGATCAGGAAAGACTGATTGATTTGACACTCCACGCGGTCGTAGGGCGGCTCGGCTATGACCGAGGGATCTTTTTTAGGTACAGCGAGGACAGACGGGCGCTGGTTGAGGGACGGCTAGCAGCCGCATCAAAGGACCTCGAACATACTTTGCTCGGCCTTGAAATTCCTTTGGAAGAGGCAAGTGGATTTTTCGCCACGGTTGCGCTGAAGGGCCAGGCGGTGCTGGTTGCAGATGTGAGCACAGCTATGCCACCTATCGACGCTTCGATGGCGCACGTTCGTGACGCCCGCTCTTTCCTAGCCGCTCCGGTGAAATTTGAGGATCGCACCCTCGGCATCCTAGTAGTGGAAAGCCTTAGCAAGACCCTCACCGATGCGGATTTGACCTTAGTTGCGACGCTGTGCAGCCAGCTCGCGGTGGCGATGGCAAACGCTTCGGGTTACCAGCAGATCGAGCAACTCAACATAAACCTCGAACAAAAAGTCGCAGCACGGACTGCCGAACTGCAAATGCAGCAAGACGAGCTCAAAGAGGTTAACGAAAGGTTAAGGCAGGCGACGCGTCATAAATCAGAGTTCCTGGCGAGGATGTCGCATGAGCTCCGCACGCCGCTGAACGCGATTATCGGCTACAGCGAAATGCTGATGGAAGAACACGAGAATCCCGCCGAGGAGTCGCTTACGCAGGATTTGAAGAAAATTCATTCCTCGGGAAATCACTTGCTGTCGTTGATCAACGATATTCTCGATCTATCGAAGGTCGAAGCGGGCAAGATGGAGCGCTATATAGAGAGTGTCGATCTTGGATCGCTTGTTGACGACGTGAAGGCCACAGTGCGCCCGCTAGTGGCAAAAGGCGGCAATACACTTTCTGTAGTCTGTCCCGCAAACCTGGCGCCAATACGGACCGATGTAACTAAGTTGCGACAGATCCTGCTAAATCTGCTGAGTAATGCGGGAAAGTTCACTGACCGAGGAGCGGTTTCTCTGACGGTGAGCGAAGTGGATAAAGCCGGCGAACGGTGGCTGAGCTTCGCAGTGAAGGATTCGGGAATCGGCATGAGCGCGCAACAGGTGCAGCATTTGTTTGAGGAGTTTTCTCAAGCGGATGTTTCGACCTCACGCAAGTACGGTGGAACTGGCCTTGGCCTTGCCATTAGCATGCGCTTCTGTGAAGCGATGGGCGGTTATATCGACGCGGAGAGTAAGTTAGGGCAAGGTACCCAACTGACGGTCTGGTTGCCGGCCGAGGTTTCCGACGGGAGTTCTTATCTCGCGCAGAACAAGTCCACCGTTCTTCAGACGGAAGGTGCCGACGGGTCCGAGCCGAAACCGACCGTCCTTGTCATTGACGACGACGCATCCACGCGAGAAATCATTAGCCGTTTTCTGTCCAAGAACGGGTTCCGAACCGTGTCCGCGGCAAACGGTGAAAGCGGGCTCAAGCTCGCCAAGCAAATTCATCCGACCGCGATCACGCTCGATGTCATGATGCCCGGTGTGGACGGTTGGACGGTCTTGGCCGAACTGAAAGCAGATCCTGACCTGGCGGATATACCGGTAATCGTGGTAACGATTCTGGACGAAAAAGATATGGGTTATTCGTTGGGCGCTGCGGACTTTATGACCAAACCGATCGATCGCGAGCGGTTGCTCGCAATCGTCAGGAAAAATTGCAGGGATTCACTGCACGGCCGCGTACTGGTGGTCGAGGACGATGAGAATTCGCGGACAATGATCAGTCGAATGGTTGCCAAGGACGGCTGGACCGTCATCGAAGCGGAAAACGGACGCGCTGCCTTGGATTTACTGGCCAAGCAGGAGCCGCCTCAGATCATTCTGCTCGATTTGATAATGCCGGTGATGGATGGACTCGAGTTCATAGATGAACTGCGTAAGCACGCTCAATGGCGGAAGATCCCGATCGTCGTTTTAACGGCGAAGCATCTGACCCAAGCGGAGTGCATTCGACTGAACAGGGATGTGCAGAAGATCCTCGAAAAATCCACTTTGAGCCGCGAGGCCTTGCTGCGCGAAATGACCAGTTCAATTGGTGGCGCACGTGAAGCTGCGTTACGGGCATGATTCTTGATCAAGCCAGTAAATGGTTGAGGAATTGATAGTGCTTATCTCGACCCCGATCTGCTGAAAGCGTTGGGGCGGCCGGTAAAACACATGCTGATCCGCGGCTCGATGCTGCGTTTGGCCCAACGAGGGCGCAAGTGGTCGTGGCAGGGACCTCGCTTTGTTTTCGGACCCAGAAAGTCTGCAACGCCGTCGAGTGCGTCGTGCTGTGGCTAAACCACCGAGAACTCGATTCGGTCAAAGCGATCGGCGTCGACGAAATCACCTGCGGGCGCGATATGACTAAAATTTTGCTCGCGGAAGACAATGAAATGAACCGCGATATGCTGCTGCGCCGCCTGGAGCGCAGGGGCTATCAAGTCGTTGTCGCAACGGATGGCGAGGAAGCGATCGAAAAAGCGAGGGCTCATAGCCCCGACCTGCTTTTGCTGGATATAAGCCTGCCGGTATTTGACGGTTTGGAAGTCGCGAGTCGCATTCGGGCGGACCCAAAATTGCGCGCACTGCCGATCCTCGGCCTGTCCGCTCACGCCATGCAGGGCGACAGGGAAAAAGCTCTCGCTGCCGGCTGTGACGATTACGATACCAAGCCGGTCGAGTTGCAGCGCTTGCTCGAGAAAATTCAATTGCTTTTGCGAATCGCCACCAAGCCATGAACCCCGATACCGGAACGCTGCTGGTCGTCGACGATAACGAGATGAACCGCGATATTCTGTCGCGTCGGTTAACCCGGCATGGCTACGACGTGATCGTCGCCGAAAACGGGCAAGGCGCGCTTAATGCATTGCTGGAGCACAAGTGCGACCTGGTTCTGCTCGATATCGAAATGCCAGGCATTGATGGCTTAGCAGTTCTCAAGCTGATACGCACGACTTATGCGATGACCGATTTGCCCGTCATTATGGTCACGGCGAGAGGCGAACCTTCGGACATTGTTGGCGCCCTCGAATTGGGCGCCAATGATTACATCATGAAACCGCTTGATCTCGTGGTGGTGCCAGCGCGTGTGCGAACACAGCTCGCGCTCAAGCGCGTTTCGGATGAAGCAAAAATGCTTACACTCCAGTTGGAAGCGCGCAACGCGCTCATTCGAAAAGTCTTTGGGCGCTATGTCGCGAACGAAGTCGTCGACAAGTTACTGGGGTCGCCTGAAGCGCTCGAGTTTGGCGGCGAGCTCCGCACCGTAACCGTTCTGGTAGCCGATTTGAGAGGATTTACTTTGATTTCGGAGGGCCCGTTCACTCCTGCTCAAATCGTGCAGATGCTTAACAACTATCTCGGCGCAATGACCGAGATTATTTCTGATCACCATGGTGTCGTCGACGAAATTCTGTGCGACGGAATGCTCGCGTTTTTCGGAGCCCCGAGCGAACAGCCGGATCATGCGCAGCGCGCCGTCGGCTGCGCGGTTGCAATGCAGAAAGCGATGGAATCCGTTAATGCGTATAACCAAACACACGGCTTGCCGGAACTCTCCATGGGAATCGGTATTCACACTGGAGAAGCCATTGTGGGAAATATTGGCTCCGAAACGCGGTCGAAATACAGTGTGGTTGGCAAGCATGCCAATCTGGCAACGCGCATCGAGTCCTGCTGTTGCGGAAATCAGATCTTGATATCTGAAGCGACTTTGTCGCATACGGGGGCGATAGTCAGAATCGATGGACAAACTATCGTGCGTCCGAAAGGGTTCGCGAAGCCGGTTACCGTCTATGAAGCGGGTGGCATAGCCGGGGCATACAATTCTTTCCTACCCCGCTATGCTGATGCGCTCCAACCTTTGAGCCAGGCGGTGACCGTCGACTGCGCTATCGTCGATGAAAAGTCCATTAGCGAAGAAAAATTCGCGGGCAGCCTTACCAAACTGTCTGCCAAAGCCGCGGAAATCGTTACGACTCGACCGGTAGCCCCCCTCACCAATCTCGCGATCTATCTAGTCCACGACGATTTCACCGATCAGACGACATGTCTTTATGGAAAGGTAGTCGCTTCTTCTGGTAAGGCCGACAACTGTATTTGCGTGCGCTTTACCTGCATGCTTCCGCAGACCTTGGCAATGCTTACCGACTTGCTGCGTCGCCACAGCCAGGACCGTGAAGCCGCAAATCGCGCGCTCGGCGTGATGGCCGCTTCGATCTGAATTCCGAACCGGTCGGCGTAACCTGGGACGACGCGGCGGCGAAGAGTTGAGCCGAAACTGGCACGAGCGATAGAGGAGTTTTGTAAGTGGAAATAGGGCGTGCCCACAGCTCCGGCGGCATCTGCCAGCACTAAGCTAACCCCCGATAGCGTTCAGTCCAGAACCGGCAAAGACGGGTGAATCGCACCTTCTCCAATTGCCCCGCAAGCGGACCTTAGGGCAGACGTGACCCTCAGGTCTTCGTTGAGAGGACCGTACCAGCCCCGCCAAGTATCCGGCGGCGCGCGGGCTGCAGCAACAGGCTGTAGGGACCATGTTTTCCTCGAGTGCGTGAAGAGTAACCCGCGACACTAGGCGGCGCCAGACGGCGCTTCATTCTCAAGAACGTTCGCACTACTATGTAACTCGCCGGCCCGCTTGGGCCACTGTGAGCACCACGATAGGGCCCGTCCGGGCCGAAGGAGGAGACAATGCAAGAGCATGAGTTGCGTTCTCTGATCGAGGAAGTGAGGAGCGGCCATGTGTCGCGCCGCTCTTTCGTTCAACGCATGGTCGCCCTCGGGCTGACGGCACCAATGGCGAGCCAGATGCTGATGCATGCGGGTGTTGCACAGGCACAGGCTGACGTACCGTACAAACCAACCAAGCGCGGCGGCGGCGGCACGCTCAAGGCGCTCTGGTGGCAGGGCACTACTTTGCTGCAGCCTCACTTCGCCAACGGCACTAAGGATCAGGAGGGCTGCCGCATCTTCTACGAGCCGCTCGCAAGCTGGGACAAAGACGGCAACCTGGTGCCGATCCTGGCCGCCGAGATACCGACCCCGCAGAACGGCGGCGTCCTCGAGGGCGGCAAGGTGGTTCGGTGGCGGCTCAAGCAGGGGGTCAAATGGCACGACGGCACGCCGTTTACCGCCGACGATTGCGTGTTCACCTGGGAATTCGCGCGCGAGCCGACCACGGCCGCGGTGACATCGGGTGTCTACAAGGACGTCACGGTCGTCAAGGTCGACCCGCACACGATCCTTGTGTCGTTTCAGAAGGCCACGCCCTTCTGGGCCACGGCTTTCGTCGCGGCCGAGGGCATGATCATTCCGAAGCACCTGTTCGCGCCGTACATCGGCGCCAAGTCGCGCGAGGCGCCGGCCAATCTGAGGCCGGTCGGTACCGGCCCGTACAAGTTCGTCGACTTCAAGCCCGGCGACATGGTGCGCGGCGAGATGAACCGCGACTACCACATGCCGAACCGGCCCTTTTTCGACGCGATCGAGATGAAGGGCGGCGGCGATGCGACTTCGGCTGCGCGCGCCGTTCTGCAGACTGGCGAGTACGACTACGCGTGGAATCTGCAGGTCGAAGACGAGGTGCTGAAGCGCATGGAGGCCGGTGGAAAGGGGCGCGCCTACATCGTTCCAAGCGGCGACATCGAGTTCATTCAGCTCAGCGTGACCGACCCGTGGGCCGAAGTCGAGGGTGAGCGCTCGAGCATCAAGTCCAAGCACTTCGCGTTCAGCGATCCGCCGGTGCGCCAGGCGATGGCGTTGCTCGCCGACCGCAAGGGGATGCAGGAATTCATCTACGGCCGCACCGGTGTGGCGACCAGCAACTTCATCAACAACCCGCCGAAGTTCCGCTCACCGAATACGAAGTACGAATTCAACATCGATAAAGCCAACCAGATTCTCGACGCCGCCGGCTGGAGCAAGGGTTCCGACGGCATCCGCGAAAAAGGCGGCAGGAAGATGAAATTCGTTTACCAGACGTCGATCAATGCGTCGCGCCAGAAAGAGCAGGCGATTTTCAAGCAGGCGTGTCAAAAAGCCGGCATCGACCTCGAGCTCAAATCGGTGACGGCATCCGTCTTTTTCTCGTCCGATGTCGCCAATCCCGACACCTACGGCAAGTTCTGGTGCGACATCCAGATGTACACGACGACGATGACGCAGCCCGATCCCGAGCGGTTCATGGACCAGTACCTGACGCGTGAGGTCTCGTCCAAGGCCAACAAGTGGCAGGGGCGCAATATCTCGCGCTGGCGCAACGACGAATACGACAAGATGTACGTTGCGGCCGAGTCCGAGATGGATCCGGTCAAGCGCGCGGCGCTGTTCATCAGGATGAACGACCTGGTGGTCGGCTCAGGCCACATCATTCCGCTGATCAGCCGGCCGCGCGTGCGCGGTGCTTCACTGAAGCTGGTGACGAATCTGACCGGATGGGATCTCGATTTCTCCGGCCTGCCGAACTGGTATCGCGAAGGAGGCCGCGAGGCGTAAGAGTTCAAAGCGCCTCCGAGAACCGATAGGGTTGCGCCGTGGGTTCCTACGTCCTGCGGCGTTTGCTGATCGCGGTGCCCAGCTTGCTGGGCATCAGCGTCGTGCTGTTCACGATTCTGGCGCTGGCGCCCGGCGACCCGTTCGGCGAGCTCGCACTCAATCCGAACGTTCCCGCTGAGGTCCGCGATCAGCTGCGCAAAAGCTTCGGCCTCGATGATCCCGGTTGGCAGCGCTATTTCCGTTGGTTCGCAGCGATGCTGCAGGGCGACTGGGGTTACTCGTTCGTCAGCCGGGTCGATGTCGACACGCTGATCCTGCAGCGGCTGCCGGTTACTCTGGTCATCATCGGCGCCTCGCAGATACTGGCGCTGCTGATCGCGTTGCCGGTCGGCATTCTGTCGGCCGCACGCCCGTACTCATGGTTCGACCGGATCGCCAGCACGCTCGCGTTCGTCGGGTTTTCGCTGCCCACCTTTTTCACCGGCATCCTGCTGATCCTGCTGTTCTCGATCAAGCTCGACTGGCTGCCGTTCGTTTACCGCGCCGACATCAGTGTCAGCGGCTGGCAGTGGTGGTGGGAACACATTCGGCAGTCGCTGATGCCAGTGGCTGTGCTGGGGCTCTTCCAGGCGGCAAGCTGGACCCGCTACGTGCGCTCGGCAATGCTCGATGTGATCCGCCTCGACTACGTGACGACCGCTCGCAGCAAGGGCCTCGCGGAGCGCGTGATCCTGATGAAGCACGTCGTGCGCAACGCGCTGATTCCGGTCGTCACGCTGGTGGCGCTGCAGTTGCCCGCGATCTTCGGTGGCGCCATCGTGACCGAGCAGATCTTTCGCATACCGGGTATCGGCTCGCTGCTGATCGATGCCATTTTGCGCAACGACACGCCGGTCATCATGGCGGTGACATTCGTGTTCTCGTGCCTTGTGATCGTCTTCAACCTGATCGCTGATCTTCTGTATGGCTGGCTCGACCCTCGCATCACCTATCGCTGAGGCGGCCGCCGTCCGCCGCGCCGACAATTCGCCGTGGGCTGAGGCGTGGCGCCGGTTTCGCCGCCACCGGCTGGCGCTCGTCAGCCTGGTCGTGCTGGGCCTGATGGTCGCGGCCGTCTTGTTGGGCCCACTCGTGTGGCGGCACTCGATCGAGGAGATCGACTTCACAGCGCGATTGATCGGCCCGTCGCTCGCGCATCCGCTGGGGACAGACGATCTGGGCCGCGACATCCTCGCGCGCGTTCTCTACGGTGGGCGCATCTCGCTGGCGGTGGGCTTGGCGGCGATGACGATGGCGATTTTCTTCGGCGTTTTGATCGGCGCCACCGCAGGCATCTCACGCGGCAGCATCGACACCGCGTTAATGTGGGTGACGGATCTGTTTCTGTCGCTGCCGCAATTGCCGCTGCTGCTCGTGGTGATTTATCTGTTCCGCGACAGTCTGAAGTCTGCCTTCGGCGTTGAAATCGGCACCTTCATTCTGATCGTCGCGGTGATCGGATGCTTCCGCTGGATGCCGGTGGCGCGACTCGTGCGTGCGCAGTTTTTCTCGCTGCGCGAAAAGGAGTTCGTCGAAGCTGCGCGCGCACTCGGAGCTTCGGTGCCGCGCCAGGTCGTGCGGCACATCCTGCCCAATTCTCTGGGGCCGGTGATCGTGGCTGGCACGATCGATGTGGCGGCCGCCATCATCGCCGAGTCGACGCTGTCGTTCCTTGGGCTCGGCTTCCCGCCGGACATTCCGACCTGGGGGCGGATCCTCTTCGATGCCAAGGACTATTTGGACATCGCGCCCTACTGGGCGTTGTTCCCTGGACTCGCCATTTTCCTGACGGTATTGACGATCAACTTCATCGGCGACGGCCTGCGCGATGCGCTCGATCCGCGCAAGGTGATGTGATGCCGTTGCTCGAGATCAAGGGACTTAAGACTCACTTCAAGACCGATGACGGCTGGCTGCACGCGGTCGACGGCGTGGACCTGACGGTCGAACGCGGCGAGACCGTCGGCGTGGTCGGCGAATCCGGCTGCGGCAAGTCGGTGACCGCAATGACCGTGCTCAAGCTGGTGCCCATGCCACCGGGGCGCATCGTCGCCGGCCAGGTCTTGTGGCAGGGGCGCGACCTCGTTCCATTGCCGCCGGAAGAGATGCGCAAGATCCGCGCGAAGGAAATAGCGATCGTCTTCCAGGAGCCGATGACCTCATTGAACCCGGTCTACACGGTAGGCGAGCAGATAGCCGAAACACTGCGTCTTCACGAAGGTTTGAGCCGCAAGGGCGCGATGGACCGGGCGGTCGAGATGCTGAAGCTCGTGCATATTCCCACGCCCAAACGGCGCGTAAACGACTACCCGCACCAGTTTTCAGGCGGCATGCGCCAGCGCGTGATGATCGCGATGGCACTGTCGTGCAACCCGAAGCTGCTAATCGCCGACGAGCCGACCACCGCACTCGACGTCACGATCCAGGCTCAGATCCTCGAGCTGCTGAACGAGCTGAAAGCACGCCTGGGCATGTCGATCATGCTGATCACGCACGCGATGGGCGTGGTGGCCGAGACGGCGCAGCGGGTGGTCGTGATGTACGCCGGCAAGGTGGTCGAAG
Organism: uncultured beta proteobacterium; assembly: GCA_963824935.1. GTDB lineage: Bacteria > Pseudomonadota > Gammaproteobacteria > Burkholderiales > Burkholderiaceae_F > JACCZX01. Next base: position 83,422 of record CAWGRF010000009.1, read on the forward strand.
AAGCCAGTGTGGCCGAGTTGTTCGCGCGCCCGCGGCACCCGTACACCCAGGGGCTGATTCGCTCGATTCCGCGCATCGACATGGCCGCGACGCACAAGGTACGGCTCGAGGCGATTGCCGGCGTCGTGCCCAAGCTGATCGAGCCTGCCGAAGGTTGCCGCTTCGCGCCGCGCTGTAAACATGCGGTCGTGGAGTGCACGCAGGCGACGCCGCCGCTGCGTGAAGCAGCGCCCGCGCACAAGGTCGCGTGCATCTTCGATTTGGTGCCGGCATGACCGCACCCCTGCTCGAGGTCAAGCACCTCGTCAAACACTTCCTGCTCACAGGCGGGATGCTCGGGCGTGTGGTCGACAAGGTGCACGCGGTCGACGGCGTGAGTTTCGATATCAACGCCGGTGAAACGCTCGGCGTGGTCGGCGAATCGGGCTGCGGCAAGAGCACGACCGGGCGTTGCATCCTGCGTCTGATCGAGCCGACTTCGGGCGAGGTCTGGTTCGAGGGCAAGAATGTCACGGCGCTGGGCAAGAACGAGCTGCGTGCGCTGGCGCGGGACATGCAGATCATTTTCCAGGACCCGTACGCATCGCTGAACCCACGCATGACGGTGGGCGCGATCATTGGCGAGGCGCTGATCATCCACAAGCTCACAAAAAACGCGAGCGAGTTCGAAGACCGCATCGTCGAGCTGCTCGAAACCGTGGGCCTGCACCCCGACCACATGCGGCGCTACCCCCACGAGTTTTCCGGCGGCCAGCGCCAGCGCATCGGCATCGCCCGCGCGCTGGCGGTGAGTCCCAAGCTGGTGGTCTGCGACGAACCAGTGTCCGCACTCGATGTATCGATCCAGGCGCAGGTGATCAATCTGCTTGAAGACCTGCAGGCCAAGTTCAGCCTGACCTACATGTTCATCGCACACGACCTATCGGTCGTGGAGCACATCAGCGACCGCGTAGCGGTGATGTATCTCGGCCGCATCGTCGAGATCGCATCGTCGCGCGAGCTGTACTCGAAACCGCTGCATCCCTACACCGAAGCACTGCTGTCGGCAGTGCCGATCCCCGACCCGGTGGTCAAGCGCAAACGCATCATGCTGCAAGGTGACGTGCCCAGCCCAATCAACCCGCCATCGGGCTGCCCGTTCCACACTCGCTGCCCGATCCGCCAGCTACCGCTTTGCGCGAGCGAAGTGCCGGTGCTGAAACGCAGCAACGAGGGGCACTGGGTATCCTGCCACCTGCGCGGCTAGCCGTTCGAATCAATTCAAGTGCTGCCGCAGCACCTCGAATCCCGCCTCGTAAACATTGCGCCCGACCTGCTCGGTCAACTCGCGTTCGCGGCCGGGCGGGGTCGCGAATGTCGATTCCCATTGCGAGAACGTGCGCTCGCTCCGGCTACGGTGTGATTCGCCGAGAAGGCCGATCCAACTCACGCGAAGTCATCAGGCGCGCATAGCGGTTACTTATACTGCGCGCGACATCGAACCCCGTTCTTGGGAGGTGCTCTGCTGGAGGAATTGCTTGGTCACCCCGCGGTGCAGGGCGGGGTCGCCCCGTTCATCGTCGGGCTCGTCGTGACGCTGTTGCTGCAATCGGTGCGACTGGGTGGGCTTGCTGTTGTGGCCGCTTTTGCCACTGCGGTGTATTTCGTTGCGGGCTTTACGTTCTCACCGCTCACGGCGACACGGAAAGTAATCCTGCTTGGTTTCGCGGCCCCGCTCATCGGGATCGTTGTCGACTTTGGCTTCAAGGCGACGCGGGCTGGCGCATCGATGCTCGCAATCGTCGCCGGCCTGGCAACGCTCTGGGTATTTTGGCCCGTGCTGGCGCAAAAGGAGGTCGCGCTCATCTGGCTGTTCGCGGGCGTCGCCGCGGCTGCGGTCACCTTCATGGTCGGCTTTGGGCAAATGTTTCTTGCCGATCACGCGGTGCGGGCCGGCGCCGCCGGGCTCGGTGCGGGACTGGGCGCGGGCATTGCTGCAATCCTTGCGGCGTCGGCGACCTACGGTCTATACGGCATTGCGCTGGGCGCCGGTTCGGGCGCGTTCCTGCTGGTGCAAACGCTCGGAGGCAAACCGAGCACAGCGGGCGCCACGTTCATGCTGCCGGCGATGCTGATCCCCGGGCTCGTCGCCGCGGGGGCGATGATCCTGGCGCAACTGCCGTGGTACTCGGTGCTCGTGCTCGCGGTTGTTCCGATCGCCGCGCGGTTGCCGGTGCCTGCCAGAGCGCGGGTCTGGCAGCAGGCGATCCTGCTGTCGCTTTACACTTTTGTTATTGCGGGCCTTGCCTGCTATCTGGCTTGGCACTCGTAGTCGAACGCCGAGCACATTTCATACATTGAGAGGAGCACATTTCATACATTGAGAGAAAGGAACTATTGTCATGTCGACAAAGCTTGCAATCGTGTTGGTCGCGGCCGCACTACCACTGTCAGTGAGCGCCGCACCGGACAACTACACGATCGATCCGTATCACAGCTACGTCCATTTCGAGGTCGATCACTTCGGCGGACTCTCACGAATGCGCGGCCGCTTCGACAAGACCGCAGGCAAGTTCACGCTCGATCATGCCGCCAAGACCGGTTCGCTCGACGTAACGGTTCAGACTTCGTCGGTCAATACCGGCGACAACGACAAGGGGAACCGTCCGCGCTCGCGAGATGAGCATTTGCGCACGCCCGATTTTTTTAACGTCGCGGAGTTTCCGACGATGACCTTCAAGTCCACCAAGGTCGTGTTCAAGGGCGACAACCCGGGAAGCATCGAAGGCAACGTGACGTTGTTGGGAGTCACCAAGCCCGTGACGCTGAATGTCGAACGTTGGAGATGCATGCCGCACCCCCAGAGCAAACGGGACATGTGTGGTGGTAACGCGACCGGGGTCATCAAGCGCTCCGACTTCGGAATGAAATTCGGCATTCCGTCCGTTGGCGACGAGTTGGCGCTATTTATCGAGATCGAAGGCTACAAGGACCAATGACCCCGAACCCCGAGTGCAGGGCGGAAGCGATACCCAGTGCCCCTCGTTGCTGCGTTTCAGCACCGGCACTTTCGCTCGCGCAAAGCGGTAGCTGGCGGATCGGGCAGCGAAGTGTGGAACGGGCAACCGGACGGCGGGTACTGCTCCGAGAACAACCACGTCGCGCTTGTTCCCAAAGCATCTGCTCGCTGTGTTGGAGACACGGCTGAGTTCTGCAGGTCGGTGCTGGCAGAGGCGGGGTCACGGATTCAGGAAACGAGTGTCGCGACGGCTTGACTGGCTCTAAGTTGCAGGCATAGCATCGTCGACCATCCCCCTCCAAAAGGAGGGAGAAGAACAAAACTGAAGGAGACACTGATGAATCGACGACTTAGCAGGGCGCTTCAATGCGTGTTGCTTGCTTCCACCACGCTTTCCGTTGTCACGACTGCTGTAGCGCAACCCGCAGTTCCGGTGCTTACCCACACAAGCGTACTGTCAAAGCTCGAGAGTCCGTGGGACATGGCATTCCTGCCCGACGGCACCATGTTCTTTACCGAGAAGTGCCACGGTCTTTCGGTGCGGCAGCCCGGGGGCACTGTGGTCAAGTTGCTTGGCATGAAGGACGCCAAGGGTTACGCCTCCAGCGCGGGCGATTTGTTCTGCGAGGGTCAAGCTGGCATGGCTGGGGTTGCTGTCGATCCCAACTTCGCCAGCAACCGTTTCATCTACGTCTATTCGACCTCAAGCTTGACCGCGCCCGGCACCAACCGTGTGTTGCGGTTCAAGGTCAGCGACAACGCGACCGCGGTGTCCGACCGCACCGACATCGTCGCGCGACATCCCGTACAAACCTCGTGCCAGTGACCATCCGTTCGGTGGCCCCGGTGCGCACAACGGCGGACGGGTTCGCTTCAGCCCAGGCGACGGCTTTCTCTATGTGACCACGGGCGACACGCACAACGGCGAAGTGCCTCAAAGCCCGACCCGCATCGGCGGCAAGGTCCTGCGCATCGACCGCGACGGCAAGGCAGCCCCGGGCAATGGCGCGCCAGCGGGCTTCGACCCTCGGATCTACACCTATGGGCATCGCAACCCACAAGGCATCACGTTCCGGCCGGGCACCAACCAGCCGTACATCGCTGAGAACGGGCCTTGGCACTCCGATGAAGTCACGGCGCTCGTGCCTGGAGGAAATGGTGGCTGGGATCCGCGGCCCAATATCAGCGGTCGTGAGGCTTGCCCCGACAATTACTGTGGCTACAGCCCGAACCAGATGGGTGCCGTGGACCCGAAGGTGAGGTCGGTGTTCATGCCGATGACGGACACCAAGACCTACCCAAAGGCGATGAAGCCGGCCTGGAACAACGATGGCCTGTCGCAGGGGATGTTCACAGCCACCTTCCTGACCGGTCCGCAGTGGAAGGCATGGAACGGCCGAATGATCATTGGCTTGGCCGGCATCGGAATCCATGGAACTCCAGTCGGCAACCGACTTGACGTGCTCGATATCAACGCCGACGGCTCGTCCGCCACTCGCACCACGGTGAACCTGCCCATGCCCGCCGCGCGCTTCCGTTCATTGGTGCAGGGACCGGATGGCAACCTGTACGTTGCTACCGACGAGGGTGCAATCTCACGCCTGACGCCCAACTAGTTAAAGGCGGTGACCGTTGCGGTTTTGATGCGTGGGGGCCTGCAGGTCCCCACAATTCTTCGGGTGACTCAGAGATGAAGTTAGTCTTGATCACTTCAGCAATGGGTCTGTTGCTGCCGAGTGGCGCCGCGTTCGCCGACGACGAGTTGTACAAGACCAAGAACTGTTTCGCCTGCCACAGGATCGACAGGGACTACCATGGGCCTTCATTTCGGGCCGTCGCGGCCAAATACGCCGATGACAAGGGAGCCGACGTCACGTTGGCAAAGAGGGTTCGTGAAGGGGGTGCCGGTGTCTGGGGTTCGACTCCGATGCCGCCGCAAACCCAGGTTACGGATGCCGAAGCGTTGACGCTTGCGCGCTGGATCTTGGGACTCAAATAAGCCTCTCTTGAATGTCTGAGTCCTTGACCTCGTCTCCGTAAAAAGCGCCCCTGCGGGCCGGGGTCAAGCTGAGCGGGCAACGCGGTGCGCGGTCACGAACAATGCTGGGCGCTGCCAACTCGCTTTGCTCGGTCGAGGCGAGGCCCAACGGTATTGCGCTTGGCCTGCCTCACCTCGACGTTAAGTGTCCGGTTCAAGGTGGTCCGGCCGCGTCTGCTATCAGGAACGCTGGAGGTCTGCTAAGGGTCGGAAGCGGACCTCCTACTTTCGAGGGCCGCATCGCAGCGCTCAGCGGTGTATCTCCAGCGAATCCCACATCAATGGGCTCGCGGACGCGCCGCGGGCGGTCGATCATTGCGCAGTCCCGAGACAACGACGACCGTCGATTCGCATTATGGGAACAACAAGCTTCAGGGATTCGATTCTTCTCGTCGGTGCAAGTGGGCAGACGGGCCGTTATGTTCTGCGCTACCTGTGTGCCGCGTCGGTGCCGGTCATCGCCTGCGTGCGAAGCGCGGATCGCCTTGCCTCCGAACCGTCGTTGGCGTCTGCCGAAGTTGTTTTCGCCGACGTGGAGCAGCCACACACGCTTGCTCCCTTGATTGAGCGCGCGGCACATGTGATCTACCTCGCCGGCGGGAATCGAAGAGGCTTGTCGCCCGGCGCATGGCAACTTGAGGTTGACGGCCTGTCGGGCTGCCTCGAGATCGCCAAGCGGGCCGGTCTGCCTGGTCGATGGATTTCGGTGGGCTACAGCGGATCGGATCAGCGCACTCGTGCTACCTGGGCGGAGAGTCGGTGGCGCGAACTGAAGCGTGCGGCCGATGACGTGATAGCCGCAAGCGGCGTCAACTATTTCGTCCTGCGCACCGGACTGATCACTGCCCCCGCCAGTATGGAGCCGCGGGTCAGCATTGCGCAAATTTCCGTCGCGGCTGACGCCGAGCTTCCATGCAATGCGCTCGCCTTTCTGCTGACTGGCGCCGCACTGGCGGGCGCGACGAATCGTTCGCGTGTGACCGTTCGCCTTGACCCTCACGGGCTCAAACTGCAGAGCGCCGTCCAGGCGTTCAGCCGATTGCGACAGGACGACCCTATTCTTGGCACGACAACACTGATGCCCCACGCTTGATGCCTCGTAAGGGCAAGATTCCGCGCTTTTGGCGCGCAAGGTTTCCCAGTGCGCCGCGACCTTCACCTCGACAATCAAGGCCCTAATAACAGGCCGTTGAACAGCCGCATTCGAGCAGCTGTTGAAGGACTGCTTTCTGCCGCGTCGAATGGCAGCAATGGGTCCGAAACCGGACAACTCCACGCACCTTAAAGATCTAAGTAGGCCGATTGTCCGAAAGAATTATCTTGTTGTCCGGAACAATTACTTGTCAACAGCGGCTAGCCGCTTCCGCCTCTTTCTACTCGACGGTCACCGACTTCGCCAGATTGCGTGGCTTATCGACGTCCGTTTTTCGCGCCACTGCGGTGTGATACGCGAGCAGTTGCAGCGGCACCACGTGCAGGATCGGCGATAGCGGTCCGTAGTGCTCGGGCAGTCTGATGACGTGTATGCCGGGCGCCGACTCGATCCGCGTATCGGCATCGGCAAATGCATACAGCTGACCGCCGCGCGCACGCACTTCCTGCATGTTGGATTTCAGCTTCTCGACGAGTGCGTCGTTCGGTGCCACGGTGACAACCGGCATCTCGTCGGTGACCAACGCGAGCGGACCGTGCTTCAATTCGCCCGCCGGATACGCCTCAGCGTGGATGTAACTGATCTCTTTTAGCTTTAGCGCGCCTTCGAGGGCAATCGGATAGTGCAGTCCCCGGCCGAGAAACAGCGCATGTTCCTTGCGCGCGAACTGCTGTGACCATGCAATCACCTGCGGCTCGAGCGCAAGCACCGCTTGCAGCGCCGAAGGCAGGTGACGCAGCGCGCGGATGTGCTTGCGTTCTGACTCTTTATCCAGTTTTCCGCGCTGCTTCGCGATCGTCAATGTCAACAAGAACAGTGCGACCAGCTGCGTCGTGAAGGCCTTGGTCGAAGCGACGCCGATCTCGACGCCGGCGCGCGTAAAAAATTGCAGCTCAGTTACCCGCGCCATCGCACTGGTCGCCACGTTGATGATGCCGAGCGTGCGCTGCATCCCGAGCAACTGTGCGTGCTTCAACGCAGCCAACGTGTCGGCCGTTTCGCCGGATTGCGAGACCACGATCACCAGGGTGCGCGGGTCCGGCACGCTGTCGCGATAGCGATACTCGCTCGCGATTTCGACCTGCGTCGGCAAACCGGCAATCGACTCGAGCCAGATCTTCGCGGTCAGTCCGGCGTAAAAACTGGTGCCGCACGCGAGAATCAGCGCGGAATCGACGCTCGCAAGTACTTCCGCGGCCTTCGCGCCAAACAGCTGCGGTCTAATCGACTCGATGCTTTCTATCGTGTCGCTAATGGCGCGCGGCTGCTCGAAAATCTCCTTCTGCATGTAGTGCTGATACGGTCCGAGCTCGGCGCCGCCTGCGGCTGCCTTGACCGTATGCACTTCACGCTGCACCGACGCGCCCGCCGCATCGACGATTTGCACACGCTTCAGTTCGATATCGACGAGGTCGCCGTCTTCCAGGTAAATGATCTGATCGGTGGTCCCCGCCAATGCCAGCGCGTCCGATGCCAGAAAATTCTCGTCACTGCCAAGCCCGACGACCAGCGGCGATCCATACCGCGCACCGATCAACCTTTGTGGCTCCGCCTTGTGCATCACTGCGATCGCATAGGCCCCCTTAAAGCGGCCCACGGCGCCGCGTACGGCGGCCAGTAGATCGCCGCGATAAAGCTGATGAATCAGATGCCCGATGACCTCCGTGTCGGTCTCGGTCACAAACTCGTAGCCCGCACGCTTCAGTTCCGCGCGAATCGATTCGTAGTTTTCGATGATGCCGTTATGCACGACCGCCACTTCATCGCGCGAAAAGTGTGGATGTGCATTGGTGGTCACCGGCGCGCCGTGCGTGGCCCAGCGCGTATGCGAAATACCGAGACGACCCGCGAGCGCCGATTGCTTGATCTGACTCTCCAGCTCGGCCACGCGCGCGGTGCTGCGCGAGCGCGTCAATGCGCCGTCCTGCAACAGTGCCACGCCGCACGAGTCGTAGCCGCGATACTCGAGTCGGCGCAGGCCTTCGACCAGCACCGGCGTGATATCGCGCGTTGCAACCGCACCTACGATTCCGCACATCCTCTAACTCTTGCCTTCCTTCGTCGGCCGCTTCCAGCCGTCCCGCGTCGTCTGCTTCGCACGCGCCACGGTGAGCTTGCCTGCGGGCGCGTCCTTCGAAACTGTCGAGCCACCGGCGATCGTTGCACCCTGGCCGATCGTCACCGGCGCCACCAGCACCGCATTCGAGCCGACGAACACGTCATCGCCGATTACCGTGCGGTGTTTGCGAGCACCATCGTAATTCGCGGTAATGCTACCGGCGCCGATGTTCACATTGGCGCCAACCGTTGCATCGCCGACGTACGCCAGATGGTTCGCCTTCGAGCCGCGGCCCAGTACGCTGGCCTTGACCTCGACAAAGTTGCCGATGTGCACTTCATCGCCCAACTGCGCGCCGGGGCGCAGGCGCGCGTAGGGTCCGACGCGCGCATTGTCGCCAATGGTGGCGCCAGTGAGGTGCGAGAAGGGCAGCAGCTCGGTGCCCGCTCCAATGGCACAGTCGCGCAGCACGCAATAGGCTCCGACACGCACGCCGTCTGCCAGGCTGACATGCCCCTCGAAAACGCACCCAACGTCGATCGATACTTCGGCGCCGACATCCACCCGACCCCGAACGTCGATCCGCGCCGGATCGGCCAACGTGACACCGCGCTCCATTAACTCGCTCGCCATGCGGCGCTGCGCGATCCGCTCGACTGTCGCCAGCTCGGTCCTGCTGTTGACGCCCAGCATCTCATCGGCTTCGGTGCAGTCAACGCCAACCACGCGGCAGCGCTGCGCGACTGCCTGTGCGATGACATCGGTTAGGTAGTACTCACCCTGAGCGTTCTTGGTTGACAGCGCAACGAGCCACTTCTTGAGTTGGCCGGTCGGCGCGCGCAGAGTCCCGGTGTTCACCTCGGTCAGCTTGCGCTCTTCCTCGGTGGCGTCGCTCTCTTCAACAATGCGCAGCACGTTGCCCTGCGAGTCGCGCACGATGCGCCCGTAGCCGGTCGGCTGCGGCAACTGCACGGTCAACAACGCTACGTCGCTTTGCGCCGCGAGCAACCGCTGTAGCGTGGCGGCGCGGATCAACGGAACGTCGCCGTACAGAACCAAAGTGGGCGCGGCATCGTCCAACAGCGGCGCCGCTTGCAGCACCGCGTGGCCCGTCCCGAGCTGGACGGTTTGCTCGACGAACCGCAATCCAGGGTCGTGATGGAACGATTCGTGCACTCTTTTTCCGCCGTGTCCGACGACAACTACTATATTGGCCGGCTTGTCAGCAATGGCCGCGCGCACCGTGCTAATGACATGGGCCAACATCGGGCGGCCGGCGACGGGTTGCAGCACTTTCGGCAGGGATTGCGGCAGCGCCGGACCCATTCGCTTGCCCTGTCCCGCGGCAAGGATCACGATGTTCATGTGATGTTCTGGACGGCGCGCTGAGCGGCGTGGAGGTTAGGAGCAGGCACTGGAGGTTCGATTGCACGACGATTCTAGTTCACCGATCCCCCACACGGCATCTAGCCTTGCCCGCCTCGGGGCTGTGCTGGCGCTCACTGTCGTCATTGCGAGCTGCGCCGCGATGAAGCTCGGCTACAACAACGCCGACACGCTGGCATGGATTCAGTTGAACAGCTATGTGGATCTGACTTCGGAGCAGGATCAGAACGTCAAAGAGCGTCTCAGCGCGCTGCTGGCGTGGCACCGTTCCACGCAGCTGCGCGATTACATAGCGTTTATCGACAAGACGCGCGCCAAGGTTGCCGGACCCGTCACGGCTGCCGATGTGCGGGAGTTCAACAAGGGGGTAAACACGCGCCTGTTGACTATCGGTGACAAAGCAGCGCCCGATATGGCGCACCTCGCGCTGACGTTGACACCGGAGCAGATCGATCAGGCGGCGAAGAAGATCGCCAATGACGCGGCGAAGGCACGGCGCGAGCTGGCTCGGCACGCCGACAAGGATGTCGACGCCGAACGCATCAAGAAATATAGCGAGCGCGCCGAGTCTTGGTTCGGCAAACTGACGGACGAGCAGAGAGAGATCATTCGCAAGTCGATGGCCAGCCGGCCGCACGACCCAAGCTGGTGGGTCGACGAGCGCGAGCGCCGGCAGCGCGAGGCCATTGCGCTAATGCGCAAGATCCAGGCGGAGCGACCGAGCGAGGAGGTGGCCGCGGGCTGGGTGCGCACCTACTTCACGAACGTCAATGTGCCGTCGAACGCCGAGCGGCGGGCACGCTTGGACTCGTATCTGCGCGGGAGCGACGAGCTGGTTGCGCAGTTGATCAATCATGCGACGCCCGAACAGCGCGTCACGCTCGACAAGAAATTGAACGACTACGCACAGGACTTCAAATCGCTTGCCGGAGGCAGCGGCTAACGCGCTACGCAGCGCGCTGTGCCCGAACTTCGGAGGCTGATAGCAGCGAGCCGCCGAACATTCCAATCGCTGCCGTCAGGAAACCGCCCAACACCGGCGGAAACGCTTCGCCGAGCGGGGTGTACTTCGAGCAGTGCCCAAGTACCCATGCCCAGCACGATCGACCACACCGCACCGGTGGTGGTGGAGCGCTTCCAGTACAGACCGCACACCAGCGGCCAAAACGCGCCAACGACCGGGAACTGATACGCGGCAGACACCTGGTCGTAAATTGGCGTGCCCTTGGTGGCAATCGAATACACCAGCACACACGCCGTAAATGCGACCACCGTGAGGCGCATGTACAAGAGCTTCCGCGTATCGGTCATCGGCACGAAATTCTTCAACACGTTTTCGACGAACGTGGTCGAAGGCGCGAGCAGCGTGGCCGACGCGGTCGACATGATCGCCGCCAATAACGCGCCGAAAAATGCGACCTGCAGCCACACCGGCATCCTTTCCATAACCAATGTCGGCAGGATCTTTTGCGAATCTTCCTTCAGCAATGAATTGGCGAGCTCTGGCATCACGAGAAATGCCGAAAGCCCGATAAAAATAGGCACCATCGCGAACACCATATATGAGATGCCGCCGATGATCGGGCCGCGCACCGACGTGTCGGCATCCTTGGCCGACATCACGCGCTGAAACACGTCCTGCTGCGGAATCGAACCGATCATGATCGTGATCGCAGCTCCGGTCCAAAACAGCCACTCGCGCGCTGCCGCCGTCCGGGAAAAACTGGAACATCTCGCGCGATTGCGCGTACTCGATCACGCGACCGGCACCGCCGGCCTGATCGGCCGCAAAAATCGCGATCAACGACAGGCCGACGATGATGATCACCATCTGGAACGTATCGGTCAGCGCCACCGACCACATGCCGCCGAACAGCGTGTAGACGAGCACGATCGCCGTACCGAGCGCCATGCCGGCCATTCGACGCTGATACCGCCGGCCGACAGCAGATTGAACACCAGTCCGAGCGCGGTGATTTGCGCGGCGACCCAACCGAGGTACGAAATCAGAATCACGATCGAGCTGAAAATTTCGACGCCGCGTCCGTAGCGGCGCCGATAGAAGTCGCCGATCGTCAGCAACTCCATCTTGTACAGCTTGCGCGCGAAGAACATGCCGACCAGGATCAGGCACAGGCCGGCGCCGAATGGATCTTCGACGGTGTTGCGAAACCCGCCTTCGACGAATTTCGACGGAATGCCCAGCACGGTCTCGGAGCCGAACCATGTCGCAAACGTCGTGGCGATGATCACGAACAGCGGCAGCGAGCGGCCCGCCAACGCGTAGTCCGCAGTGTTCTTGACGCGCGTCGCGGCGTAGATCCCGATCACGACCGAGGTGATCAGATAGAGGGCAATAAAGCCGAGCAGTGTCATTCGATCCGTGTTATCAATGCGCGCAAAGAAAACCGGCGCGCATTATGAGGCAAGCTCGGCTGCCTCTAAATCTGCTCGACCCGATATCCCTTTGCCTTCAACTGCTCGATGATGCTTCTCGGCCCGAGCAGGTGCAGCGCTCCGACCGCCGCGAAGTGCGACCCGGGCGTGCTAAACAGCTGATCGAGCCGGCGCGTCATCTCGACATCGCGCTGATACAAGAATTTCTCGTCAAATTCCTGTTCCCATTCGGGCTTCGTGTAGCCCCTCTTGGAAAGAGCCGACATCGCAGCCCCGTCACCGCGTTTCCACGCCGCGGCAAGTTCATCGATCCAAGGACCGACCTTATCCATGGAGTCGAGCGTCTGCTCGAGAAACGCGACCTGCAGCCCGGGGCTGAGGGAGTCCATCACCGCAAGCTGCTTGTCGCCCGATTCGAGCTCGACGATCCGTTTGCCGCTCGACCTTGCCTTGTTCAGCAGGTACAGATCAAGACCGGACTCCGGAGCGAACCCGAGTTGCTGCAACTTGACGACCGCCAGCAGCATCGAGATCGCCCAAGGCTTGAACTTGTTGACCGCCGCTTCAGGCAAGCCGATCTTCGCCGCTTCGGTCTTCGTTCGTTCGTAGAGCGGTTTTCCGATTCGCCGCTCCAGAGTTTCAGCACCGTCGAGGGTCATCCGCCGCGCGAGTACCGTCGTGTCTGCCTGCGCGACATCAAACTCCACCGCGAGCGTGGCGGCGTCGGCGAACGCCTTCTCGATCGTTGCATTGAGTGGCAGCCACTGCGCCTTCCAGCCGTGGACGGTACCGAACAGGTAGTGTGTCTTGCCATCTTTCTCGGCCTTCCAGATCAGTCCCCGATCAGTGTTGGCAGCAGTCGTTGCAGGCTGCGCACGCGGCGCGCCGGATAACGCCACAAGGCCGAGAAACGTGACTAACAGACACTTTCGCAACGTGCTGAACATGCTTGCTCCTGGTCGATTCAAGCGAATTTCACGGGCCGCAGCTTGGCGCGTCGAGTTGCAGCCAGGGCGGAGGAGCCGTTCTTAGCGAGTTACGTTGACTCGCTTCAGCCAGCGCTCGTTCGGCGTCCAATGACCATGCGGCCCAGCCATCGCACGCTCCAACAGCGCACGGTCGGATGCAAAGTCAAGCGCGGTACGGAGTGAGAGCGGACCGGCCATCCCGCCTGGCGGCGCGGGAACGGTTAGGTTGCCGGTCCACGAGTCTCCGGCACGCATCGCAATCGGCGCGGGCAGGTTGTTAACGGCGTTCGGATCGGCTTGTAGCACCCACGGCGCAAGCTCCTGCACGGCGAGTTGCGCGCGTGGCTTGATCGTCGTGTCTCCGACTCTGCCGCGCTGTCCCCAGCGCACGATCAGATTGTCGCTGTTGGTGGCAGGCCCGATCTTGTCGGTGATCGCAACATCACGCCGGAACGTATGGTTGCGAACCATCATGAATTCCTCGAACACCATCGCGATGTCTTCGCGTATGGTCGAGAAGTTGTATTCGTCGGTCGCGCGATCGCCCGAAAAAAAGCCGCCGACGTCATTTGGCGTGTACGCGATCTGCGTTGGGTTCGCCTGTGCGCCGAAGAATTTGACCTGCGCGAGGCCGAACAACTGCTGCGACTGCAACGGGAAGCTCGCTGCCAATTGATTAGACGGTAACTGCGCCGCGTCGTACCGCGGTTGAATGTTGCCCCACGCCGACAGACTCGAATTGAGTGAACCGCGCGCCGACAGCGGCAGAAAGTCGGACGCATGCGCCAGCTCGTGGTACATCAGCCAGCCCGCTTCCCGGATCAAATACGAAATGTCGCGCGAGATCCTCGATGTCGCGGGGAACGGTAGAAAAATGTTCTGGTTATTGGACGTGTAACGCCACACGCCCGAGTACATCAGATCGCGGTCGAAGTCGGAGCGAAAATCTGGCGCCTCGTTGATCACATCGCGCTGCTCAGCTGTCAGCCAGAAATTGTCCGCGTCCAAGTAGATCGCGCCGGTCAGCGCGTAATAAAAGCTGGGACGCACCTGCGCGCCGATGACGATCGTGGTAACGCCGTTGAACAGTCGCAGGAGGTCTTCCGTTGCCTGCGTGCGCAGCAGCTGTTCGAACACTTCGCCCATCCAGTCGTGCGACACGATCACACGATCCATGATCTGATCGACCGTCGGGATTGCGCCCGCCGTGGTCTGATGCAGGAACGGCAGAGTTGATAACGGACAGAGGTTCGTGCCGCCGCCCGTGAATTGGCGGCTTGCGTCGTACGTGCATGGAACCAACGCACCGGCAAACGGGCCGTTTGCTCGATACGGATACGTCCGCGACACATGCAGATCGCTGAACACAAACGGTAAGTTGTTGTTCGGATCGGGCGGCGCCTGCGCATAGTTTTCGACGAGCACAAGCGCATCGTCGGTGTCGGTAGCGCCGCTCGCAGTTCGGCGCGTTACGCGGAACACCAGCGCCGTGTCGCGAGTGACTTCGGGTGCGACGAAGAGCACGCGGTTCGGATCGCTGGTATCGAGTGTGACCGTTGGCCCTGCAGTCTGAGTCCACGTGTTGGTTTCGCCGGCAACCAGCGCCGGCCACGCGCGCAGCGACACATTGCCGCCTTTGCGCACAGCGTGATCGGCTCGCACGAGGACTGCAACCGCTGCCGGAGGCGCCACCGCGTCAATACTGACGCTCGCTGTCTGCACCGCTCCGACCTGGTCAGCGAAGGTGACCGTAAAACTGTAAGTGCCCGCGCTCGGTGGCTCGAAGCTGATCGCTTGCGTTTTTACCGACATCAGCGTCACCGCGGGCCCAGCTGTTTGCGTCCACTGCATGTTGGTGACGGAACCAAGGCAGCCGGCGAGCACGGCGCCGGCCGCCTTACCTACCGCCACGCTCGTATCGCCGACCGCAGAAAAAGCCTCCGGGCCGGTGCATGTGGGTGTCGGTGCAATCGACGGCGGAACGACCGGAGGCGCCGGAGGGGGCGTACCGCCTGAATCGCCGCCGCCCCCGCACGCCGTCAAGGCAAGGCCCAGCAACGCGGTCAGCGTCAAACGAAGCAATACACAAGCGTTCATAGCCCGATGGAACCCCCCGATCCGATGGCGAACAATAACGAGCAAGCCGGCGCGGTCAATGCCGCGCATGACCTAATACCTGCAGGCGGTGTAGTGGTTGCAGCTGCTAGCTCAAGCGCGCCAGATGGCCCAGCCGGCGAGTCCGACGACGATCATCAACAGTACGGTCGCCGCCGCGTACCAGACGTTGGTTACGCGCTGCTCGCGCCGCAGCATACGCACTTCGTCGATCAATCGATCGGCGTCCGAGTGACGCGTCAGCGCCGTGTGCACCAGCCGCGGCAGTTGCGGCAGCAGGTAGCTCCACTGCATCGCTTCCTGCTTCAGCCGCGCCTCCATGCCGCGCCACCCGACTTGGTTTTCCATCCACCGCTCCAGAAACGGCTTGGCCGTCTTCCACAGATCGAGGTCGGGATCGAGCTGGCGGCCGAGCCCTTCGACGTTGATCAGCGTCTTCTGCAGCAGCACCAGCTGCGGCTGCACCTCGACGTTGAAGCGCTGCGACGCCTGAAACAGCCGCATCAACACCTGACCCAGCGAAATGTCCTTCAGCGGCTTGTCGAACACCGGCTCGCAGCACGCGCGGACCGTGTTTTCCAGCTCGTCGACTCGCGTGTCGTCGGGCACCCACCCCGATTCGATATGCAGTTCGGCAATGCGTTTGTAATCGTGTTGGAAAAACGCCAGGAAATTCTGCGCCAGGTAGTTTTTGTCGCTCTCACTCAGCGTGCCGACGATGCCGAAATCGAGCGCTATGTACCTGTTGAACTGATCGCTCTTGGTGCCGACCAGAATGTTGCCCGGGTGCATGTCGGCATGAAAGAACGCATGGTCGAATACTTGCGTGAAGAAAATCGTCACGCCATCGCGCGACAGCTTCTTGATATCGATCCCGGCGTCCAGCAGCCGGTCCATATGGCTGATCGGAATGCCCGTCATGCGCTCCATTACCACCACGTTGGCGCGGCAGTAATCGAAGTACATCTCCGGGACGATGAACACCTGCGAGCCGGCAAAGTTGCGCCGTAGCTGCGATGCGTTGGCCGCCTCGCGCATCAAGTCGAGCTCATCGTGCAAATACTTGTCGAATTCGGCGACGACGGCGTGCGGCCGTAGGCGTTTGCCGTCGCGCCACAGTTTCTCGACCAAACGGGCGCCGGTATCGAGCAGCGACAAGTCTTTTTCGATCGCCTGCAGCATATTCGGTCGTAGCACCTTGACTGCGACTTCCTTTCCGGCGTGCTGACCTTCTTTCAGCACTGCGAAATGCACTTGGGCAATCGACGCTGAAGCCACGGGTTCACGCTCGAATGCCGAGAACACCGCGTCGATCGGACGCCCAAGCCCGCGTTCGATCTCGCGCATCGCTACGTCGGAATCGAATGGCGGAACGCGGTCCTGCAAACGCGCGAGTTCATCGGCCATATCGGCCGGCAGCAGATCGCGCCGGGTCGACAGCACTTGGCCGAACTTGACAAAAATGGGGCCGAGATCTTCGAGCGCGCACCGCAGTCGAACCGCGCGCGGCTCGCGTGGCGCTCCGAAAGTGGTCCAACCGACCAAGCGCACCAGCGCTGGATTTTTTAGGCTGGCAACGACGATTTCATCGAGGCGGTAGCGCCAGACGACCGCAAGGATGCGAAACAAGCGCAGAAGCCGCATGGGCGGCGATTGTAGGGTGTGCGATACACCGCGACCCGCGGCTTGCGCATTACCGTGGCGCGCTACTTACGCGCCAGCAGATCGATTCGCTTTTCAATCCTCGCGACAGCGTCGCGCAAACGGTTGACGTCCTGACCGAATGTTTCAATCTCGTCGCGGCCGACGACCATTGGATTCTCAGTCACCAGATAGTGCGCAGTGCTATCGAGCATGTTCTCAGCGACCTGCTTCCACTGCGACGCGCTCGCGCGCATGAAGCCGACGATCCGCTGCGCGGCCGCATCGCCGATGAAGCGCGATAGCTCCTCTTCTGGCTCGGGCCGCAAGTTCTGCAGCACGAAAGCCAGTGCTTGGGCGAACTCCGCATCGCCGGAGAGTCGCACGTCTTTCATCGCGGCCTGCGGATCGAGCATCGCGAGCGGCAATGAAGAGAGCGCGACGCCGATCGTCACTGCCGGCTCGCTATCTACAGTGTCGGTAAACGTGCCGTCGTCGGCAACTTGCAAGGTCATCGCGAACGGTGCGGCATCGAAGCGCGCACTGCGTCCGGCAAACGGCGCCAACTTTTCACGCGCCCAGCTTTCACGCGCCAGCATGCGATTAAGCACCGCGACCGCAGCCGAGTTCGCAAGTTGATCGATCATGTCGCTCAAAAGGCGAGAGGGCGTTAAACGCCCTCTCGCTCCTGCCTCTGCACTAACTAAGCGCTTGGGTGTGCGACGGGAGCCGTCGCGTACACCTCAAGCGAGTTGCTGTATCCCAGCTAGAACCCAACCGCCACCGCGCACCGGCTTGGCGAGATTCCACACTTCGGATACGCGCTCGGTCTCTCCATCGACCCGCAACGTTCCGTCGAACTTCACGCTTGCGATGTGCTCGTCGGCACTCGACTCGATACCGAGCAGGTCGGCATCGAGCGCGACCACCTCAGTGGTCGACTTGCCGCCGCGCGCGCGCAACTCGTGCGTTAGCGTGATGAACATGTCGTTGCTGGTGAACTCGGACAGCTCGGTGAGATCTCCGCTATCCCACGCTTTCTGCAATCTGACGTAGTTCGCCTTGGCAGCCGTCAAAAATGCGGCGGTGTCAAAGCCGGCCGGAATCCCCCAGGGCTCGCCGCTGGAGACCGCGCCACCGCGTGCAAATTGATCCATCGCTGAACCGGGGCGCGCGCTGGTCACCGCCGAGTAGTCGGTGGTGCTGCGCTGCGCAGGTACCGGCGACGTTTCATAGCCGACATGCTTGTACGTGCCGGGCGAAGGCTCGTTCGAAGCGGGTACCTTGCCACCCGCTGCGCCGCCATACACCGGCTGGGGAGTCCCGCCTCGCAAACGGCGCAAGATGAACCCCGCGATCACCATCAGCACCATGCCGACCAGCAACACCGTCAGGAACATCGTCAGCGCTTCGCCAAAACCGAAATAGGACGCGAGGGCAGCGATGCCAAGGCCCGCCGCAAGACCCATCAGCGCACCACGCCATGGACTACGCGGCGCGGCTGCCGGAGCGGCGCCCGGACGCTGCGCGGCGGCTGCCGCAGGAGCTTGCTGCGTGTTTCCGGCCTGCGGTGTTTGCTGTTGCGGCGGAGGCGTCGCTTGACGCTGCTGCACAGGCTGCGATTGGCGGCCGAGATTCTTGCCGCCACCGAAGCGACGCTGCGCGTCGGCGTCGAAAGCGAAAGTAGCGGCAAGTGCGCCGATCATGATTGCCGCCAAAAACTTGCCTGAGAATAATTGTTTCATTTGACCTCCGATACCGATCAATACTTAGTGCCGACATGCAATGCGCATACGCCAGCCGTCAGATTGAACCATTGGACGTTGTCGAACCCCGCATGTTCCATCATTTCAGCCAGTTCGTCTTGCGACGGATGCACCCGCACGGATTCCGCGAGATAACGGTAGCTCTCCGCATCGCCGACGATCTTGTCTCCCAGCCATGGCAGGACATTAAGGGAATACGCGTCGTATATGGGGGCAAGTGGCTGCCAAACACGCGAGAATTCGAGCACCAGCAGGCGGCCACCCGCCTTTAAGACGCGCTGCATCTCGGCGAGCGCGACGTCCTTGCGCGTCATATTGCGCAGTCCGAAGGCTACCGTGACCACATCGAAGTAGTTCGATGCAAACGGCAGACGCTCGGCATCGCACTGCGCAAGCGGGATCATCTGCCCGCGATCGAGCAGGCGGTCGCGACCTTGTGCCAGCATCGATGCGTTGATATCGGTGAGCCACACCTCACCGGTTGCGCCGGCCTGCTTCGCAAACGCGCCTGCCAGATCACCGGTTCCGCCGGCGATATCGAGCACCTTCATTCCGGCGCGGACGTTGGCCTCACGCACGGTGAACGCCTTCCACAGGCGGTGCAACCCGGCCGACATCACGTCGTTCATCAGGTCGTACTTCGACACGACAGAATCGAAAACCCCCGCGACGCGACGCGCCTTGTCGGCTTCGTCGACTTCGGTAAAACCGAAATGGGTGGTCATACTAGTGGCCGCACTTCGAGCCGGTCGGCGCAGCGAAGGCGGCGTTTTGCGGTGCATCCGCAACGCGGCTGGCGCCGGCCGCTTCCAGCCGCGCCAGATACTGTTCCCATAGCCGTGCTTGATTGACGCCGATCTCGTACAGGTAGTCCCACGAGTAGATGCCGCTCGCGTGGCCGTCCGAAAAAAGCGGCTGCACTGCGTAATGACCGATCGGCTGCAGATCGGTGATCGTCACATCGCGTTTGCCTACTTGCAGCGTCTCCTGGCCCGGTCCATGACCGCGAACGTCGGCCGATGGCGAATACACGCGCAGAAATTCAAACGGCAGCCTGAACGATCGGCCGTCGTCGTATTCGACTTCGAGAACGCGCGAGGCCGAATGTAAAGTGATGTTTACCGGCGTCGGTGCGTGCGCTGTCATGCGAATAAGCGGTCTTTGCAAGAACCTGGCGCGCCCGGCGGGATTCGAACCCACGACCCCTGGCTTCGGAGGCCAGTACTCTATCCGCTGAGCTACGGGCGCGGATAGTCGGCCAATGGTAGCGAGTTTCATCACAGAGCGGTTTCGGGCCGCTCGCTCGCGCAACGTCGGTGCAGTCGACGCGAGGCGGAGCAGCGCCGCCGCTATACTTCCGCGCCTCGCACAGGAGCGCTGGATGTCCAGTAATTCGCTGATCAAAACCCCGCGTCAATTGATAGCGGTCATCGTTTTGGCGTTCGTTTTGCCGGTCGTCGTGATCATTTTGCTTGCCACCTATGTTGTCCGCAGCGCGACCAGCGGTGTTGCGGGCTCCGATGCAATGAGCGAAAAGGCAATAGCCGAGCGCCTGCAAGCCGTAGGGGTTGTCGTTTTGGCGTCGGCAGGCGCTGCAAAGCCTTTGCAGACGGGTGAAGCGGTCTATGGGGCAGCGTGCAGCGCGTGCCACGCGACCGGAGTCGCCGGCGCTCCGCGAACCGGCGACGCTGCGGCCTGGGCGCCCCGCATCAAACAGGGTTTCGATGCGTTAGTTAAACGCGCGATCGAAGGATTCAAGGCGATGCCGCCAAAGGGCGGCAATCCAAATCTGGACGCAGTCGAAGTGGCACGCGCGGTCGTATTCATGACGAACCAGTCGGGGGCGAAGTTCAAAGAGCCGGCGGCGCCCGCCAAGGCAACATCGCCTGCGGCCAGCGCAGTGCCTGCGAGTGTCACTCCACCGGTAACGGGCGCTATCACTGCCCTGCGCCCGGTGCACGCGCCGCAGGCGCAAAAGGAACGACTGCCGCCGCCAAGGATGGTGCGACGGTGTTTGCGTCGGGCTGCAACGCATGTCACGCAACCGGTGTCGCCGGCGCGCCCAAGTTAGGTGACAAGCCATCATGGGCACCACGCCTGAAGCTGGGCGTCGATGCGCTAACGGCATCCGTGATCAAGGGCAAAGGCGCGATGCCGCCGCGGGGCGCGGTTCCCGCTGCCAGCGATGCGGACCTGCGTGCCGCGGTCGAGTACATGGTGACCTCGGTCGAAGTAGCGTCTAGAGCTCGGGCGGGTCGACCTCGATATTCCAGCGCACTGAAGTGCGCTGCGCACGCAACGCAGCGAGCCATCCTGCGAGCAGCGCGTGCAACTGAGCCCGTTGATCGGCCTCGATCAACAACTGCGCGCGCGCAAACCCGGCGCGACGCTGCAGTGTCATCGGCACCGGATCGAACAAGCGGACGTTCGACGCAGCTGCCGGCGATGCAGCAGCCCGTGCATTGCGCAAGAACCCAAGTACCGCTTCCATCGTGCGCGCCTCGGCCGTCAGCAGCGCCTGGTGAGTGATCGGCGGCATGCGTGCCGCGCTGCGCTCCGCCAGTTGCGCTTCGGCAAACTGCGCATAGTCATGGCGCGCCAGCGCAGCGAACAGCGGATGATCGGCGAAACGCGTTTGCACCAGCATTCGACTCGCCAGTCCGGCACGGCCGGCACGCCCCGCTACCTGCATCAAGGTCGCAAACAGGCGCTCCGGGGCGCGGAAATCGTGTGATGCCAGTTGCCCGTCGCAGTTGAGCACGACGACCAGCGAGACACGCTGAAAATCGTGCCCCTTGGCAATCATCTGCGTGCCGACCAGCACATCGACCTCGCCTGCGTGTACCGCATCGAGCGCTTGCCTTGCCGCGTGACGCTGCCGCGTTGAATCGCGGTCGATACGTGAGATGCGTCCCACTGGCAGCAATGCCTGCAGTGTTTCTTCGATGCGCTGCGTACCTTGCCCGACGCTCTTCAGATGTTGATTGCCGCACGTCGGACACGCGCGCGGTACCGGTGCTGCGTATCCGCAGTGATGACAGCGCAACGTCCGGTCCGGCTTGTGAAACACCGCGAACGCCGAACAGCGCGGACACTGCGACAGCCAGCCACACGCTTCGCACGCCACGACAGGCGCGTAGCCGCGGCGGTTTAGAAACACCAGCGATTGCTCGCCGCGCTCGAGCGTGTCGAGCAGCGCCCGCGTGATCGGCGCCGATAACCCGTCTTGCGGTGGGTGGACACGCGCGTCGATCAGCTCGACCGTCGGTGGCGGTTGCGCTCGATGTGTTACACCGACGCGCTCCCTGAGTGACAGCAATCGATAGCGTCCTGACGCGCGCCTGCGTCCAGGTCTCCAGCGATGGGGTGGCCGAGCCGAGCACGACAGGAACGTTGAGCAATTGCGCGCGCTTGACTGCCAGGTCGCGCGCGGAGTAACGCACCCCTTCGCCTGCCTTGTACGACGGGTCGTGTTCTTCGTCGACGACGATGACATCAAGATGCGGCATCGATGCGAACACTGCGAGCCGGGTACCGACAACAATGCGCGCCCGGCCTTCGTGGACGGCGAGCCAGGCGGCCGCACGTTCGGCGTCGGCCAGGCCGCTGTGCAACGCGACCACCGAGTGATCGGGAAAACGCGCTCGGACCAGCGCTTCGAGCTGCGGCGTCAGGTTGATCTCGGGCACCAGCAGCAGCGCCTGCGCTGCCGGGTTCGCTGCGAGCCGCGCCGCAATAGCCGCGAGATACACCTCGGTCTTGCCACTGCCGGTCACGCCAAACAGCAGGTACGGTGCGAATCCTTCGGCCATCCTCAGCGCCTCGATCGCGGCTGATTGCTCGCCGGTGAGCGCAGACGGCGCGGGAGCCGACTCGATCCACTGGCTCAATGGCCGCTCGCGCAAGCGCGCTATCGATCGTTCGTAGCGGGGTCCGGGCACACTGCGCAGCGCGCGCGGCAGGGCCGGTAACGCCACTTCCCCCCATGAGTGGTGGTAGTACTCCGCCGCAAAGCGCGTCAACTGCAGCCAGTCAGACGACAGCGGCGCGATTTCATCGAGCATCCGCGTAATCGGCTTGACCTTGTTCGGCTCGATCGTCGACCGATCGGTGACTCCGACCACGATGCCGATCCGAGCGCCGCGGCCAAGCGGCACGACGCATCGCTGCCCGATGCCGGCGCCGTCCCCACGGCCAGCGGCCAACCCATAGTCAAGCGGCTGCGGCACCGGGACGTCGACGATCACGTTCGCATAGCGCAGCTCACGTACCGTAGCGGTCATCATGCGAAACTTGAAAAAGAGCCGTTAAGTGTCTGATTTCGCGGCTTCTACGCTGGGCCTGAACGCCTGTGGACAATTTTGTGGAAAACCCATGTGAGGGGCCAGCGGGGCAGCAAATCCATTGTGACGGTTTAACGACGTGTCACCGGGCCGTAACAGAAATTCCCATATTCCTCAGGGAGTTACATCGAACCTATCGGCCTTTCCACGCTAAACCGCTCGGACAGCCGCACCAATTCTGGCGGGGCGCGGTTTTGTGCATAAGTCAAGCGCCACAGGACATTTGTGGCACGTTCGCATCTGCTTTCGGAGTAATCACTCACCTTCGCATTTGCCGGCTCTGGGCGTGCACCGCATTAACGAGGACCTCGACGCTTTCGGGCGGAGTGAACTGTGAGATCCCGTGGCCGAGATTAAACACATGACCGTGCCACACGCCATTCGCACCGCGCGGCGGGCCAAACGAGCCTAGGACACTGGCCGCCGCGCTCTCGATCTGAGCCGGCTCGGCGAACAGGACCATTGGATCGAGATTGCCTTGAAGCGCGCAACGATCACCGATTCGAGCACGCGCCTCACCGAGGTTGACAGTCCAATCAAGCCCGACCGCGTCGCAGCCTGCGTCCGCGATCTCCTCGAGCCAGAGGCCGCCGCCCTTGGTAAAGACGATCGATGGCACGCGTTGGCCTGCATGTTCACGACGCAGTTGGCTGATGACCCTTCGCATATAGGCCAGTGAAAAGGTCTGATAGGCGCCGTCGGCGAGCACACCGCCCCAGGTGTCGAACAGCATGACCGCCTGCGCGCCGGCTTCGATCTGTGCGTTCAGGTACGCCGCGACCGCCAGCGAATTCACTTCGAGCAGCCGATGCAACAACTCCGGCCGCGAATACAGCATCGTCTTGATCAGGCGAAAGTCATCCGAGCCGCCACCTTCGACCATGTAGCACGCCAAAGTAAACGGGCTGCCGGAAAAGCCTATCAGCGGAATACGATTGGCAAGCGCCACTCTTACCTGGCGCACGGTGTCGGTGACATAGCGCAGATCGACATTCGGATCCGGACATGCGAGCCGATCGATATCGGCTTCGGTGCGAATCGGCCGTTCGAATTTCGGACCCTCCCCCTCTACGAAATACAGCCCGAGTCCCATCGCGTCGGGGACGGTCAGGATGTCCGAAAACAGAATCGCGGCGTCCAGGGCAAACCGCTCAACCGGCTGCAGCGTGACCTCGGTGGCGTACGCCGGGGACTTGGCGAGGCCGAGAAAGCTGCCGGCGCGCTTGCGCGTCGCGTTGTACTCGGCCATGTAGCGCCCCGCCTGGCGCATCAGCCAGATGGGCGTGTATTCCGTCGGCTCGCGCAGCAATGCGCGCAGCAGCGTGTCGTTCTTCGGTCTCACAACTTATTGGAACACACGGGCAAAAAAAGAGCAGGCGCGTGGCCTGCTCCGATTCGGAAACAAGTCCGAATGTCGATGATTATTTCTTGACTTCCGACTTCGTGTCCGTCGGCTTCGCGTCCTTGGCAGCAGGTGTCGCAGTAGCCGCCGGTGCAGTTGCGGCCGGCTTCTTTTCTTCCGTGGCCATGGGCTTCGTGTCTTTCACGGGCTTCGCTTCTTTCGTGGTCGCGGCCGTGGCTTTGGTGTCTTTCGTGGCCGTGGTTTTGGTGTCTTTCGTGGCCGTGGTTTTGGTGTCTTTCGCGGCCGTGGTCTTGGTGTCTTTCGCGGCCTTGGTGTCCTTCGTGGCCTTGGCGTCCGTCGTCGGTTTCGCGTCCTTTGCAGCAGGCGCAGCAGCCGCCGGTGCAGTTGCGGCCGGCTTGGCGTCGGTCGTCTTCTTCTCTTCCTTCTTCGCGTCCTGCGCGAACGCGACGGTCGCGAACACGGAGGCGATCACAGCAACAAGCATCTTTTTCATATGGGTCCTAGAACGATGGGTTAAGAACGATTAGCGTGGTCGAATCTGACTAACCACGAGTCGCTGGCCCGCCCCCAAGGCCGATCCATCGACTCTGCAGCGGCTAACGCCCTGCGGGGGCGGAGGTTGACACACTCCGGTCATGACACGGCCCATTTGGACCGGCGCCGCAACGCAATTCGGCGTTGCTGCGGCGCGGCATGATGCTTTTTTGCTACTCCTGCGGCAGCGCCAAGGTCCTAAGCTGGAATCGGCCATCCTTGCGGAATAGCCAGGTCTCCGAAAAGACCAGCGGCCCGCGAGCGACAAGTTTCGCGGGCGGCGCCGGCAATGGTGACGCCGCCTTCAAGGAGCTTAGTGCGAGACTGTCGAGCGAAGCGATGCCGGGGGAACGCAGGATCTTGGAGCGCGTGACTTTGCCTTCGCGATCGACGGTCACCTCGACCACAATCACCGCGCGCAGCAGATGCTCGGGCCGGCCGTCGAATAGATGAGTGCGATTGATCGCATACACCCTTTCGGCCGCGACGCGCTTCCAGTCGTCAAGCGCGGGATCGCGCGCCGCCAATCGCAGCCCCGACGGCGATGCCGAAGGTGCGGCGTCCACGGTTTGAACGGGAGGCGTGACAATCGGTGCCTGCCGCGGCGCACTCACTACAGGAGGTGGCGCGGGCGAGCTGCACGCGGCAAGAACCAGCGTCATTATCAGTACGTAACGCGATGAACAGAATTCAATCGCTTGTTTCATCGGAATCCCAGATCAAGCCCAAGCAACCACGCATGGCCCGGCGCTGGCTCAAAAAATCGCGCGTTCGCTTCGTTGACAATCACGGATCCGATGTATCGCGCATTCAGAATGTTGTCGATCCTGAGAAAAGCGCGCAGTTTGGCCGGCCCAGCCACGAACGTGCGGGCTAAAGCCAGGCTGACGACGCCATAGCCGGGCGCCGCATCGGTATTGCGGTCGTCCACACTGATCTTCGATTGCGCGCGCCAATCGAGCGTGATGTCGGTTTCGCCAAGACGGTAGGCCGCTTCGATGAACGCGGTCCGCGCAGGAACGCCAGGCAGGCGATTGCCCGCAGGCACCAGAATCGTCGGCTGCAAGCAAGGCGCAGCTGTACATGTAAAAAATGGGTCGGCAAATTCGGCTCGGAGAGCCGCGATCGCGGCGTACAGCGAAAAATTCGGCAATGCGTTCCAATTCAAGCTAGCTTCGACGCCGCGCCGACGCGTCGATGCCGCGTTGGCGAAAGTGGAGCGGCCGCCGGCATTCGTGCGGACAACGATGTCGTTGTCGGTATCGATGACGAAAGCCGCCAGCGTGCCGCGCAAGGTGTTGGACAGCACAGCCTTGGCGCCGACTTCGTAGTTATTGCTACGCGCCGGTTCGAGTGCGGTATTGAAACCCGCGCTACCGTCGGGCCGATACGCGAGCTCGTTTAGCGTCGGCGTTTCAAACCCGCGACCATAGGACGCGTACACGCTGCTTGACGACGAAGGTCGATAGACGACGCCGACGGTCGGATTAATCGACTCATAGCGCGCCTCTCCGGAATCGTCGCCATTCGCAAAGAAGCGATCTTCGCCGCGAAAGTCGACTTGCGATGCACGCACGCCGGCGTGCGCGCGAAAGCGCCCGAGTATCGACTCGGCCTGCGCATATACGTCGCGCGACTCGACGACGTTGCGCTCATCGCGCCGCAGCCTGCCGAGCTCACCGAGCACAGGCGTTGGCTGCAGAATGAAGTTTTCAAAGCCACGCCGATCTTCGTCGAGTCGCTCGACGTCGACGCCGAGCGTTAGCACCGTCGTGTCCAGCGTTAGCTGGACTCGTGCATCGACGCCGCCATAGGTTCGATCGAAGTCAATCACGCCGCCGGGGTGGTTGGGGGGTGCCTGCACCGCGACCGGAATCGCCTGAAATTGCGTCACGCTGCGGCGGCCCGCCCACACCGCGGTCTGATAGCTCCAACGCTGCCCAAACTCCCCCTCAAGCTGAGCGCCCAATTGCTGTTGCTCGGTCGACTTGCGTGTCCTGAACTGCAGGGCCTGCGGCGAAGCCTGGCGTGGGTCATCCTGCCATTGCTCACGCGTGAGTCCGAGCGGGTCTTCGGCTTGCGGGATGTCGACCGCATTCAGTGTCACGCGTAAGCGTCCGAGCGGCGTGTCGAGCGCAGCGGCGCGAAAATTGACGACATCGCGCGTCGCGCTGCTGTAATCGCGATAGCCTTCGGTTGAGAAACGGCTCGCATCGAGCGCGTAGGCGTACGGCGCCGTGCCGCCGCTGACATCGATGCCCGCGCGCCACGTGTCGTACGACCCGGCCGCTGCCGCGACTTCAAACTCGTTCGGGCCCGGCGCGAGCCGGGTGGTCATCACGATCACGCCGCCCGATGAGTTCCCATAGAGCGCAGAAAACGGGCCGCGCAACACTTCGATGCGATCGACTGCATTCAGAGCGAAGTGTGAAACCTGACCCTGTCCGTCGGGCATCGTTGCGGGAATGCCGTCGGCATACAGACGAAGGCCGCGGACGCCGAACGTCGAGCGTGCGCCAAAGCCGCGCACCGAAATCTGCAAATCCTGCGCGTAGTTCTGCCGATTGAGTACCACCAGGCCGGGAACGCGCGGCAGAGACTCGGACAGATTGACGCGCAGTTGCGCATCGCGTACTTCATCGCGCTCGAGTACGTCGACCGAGGCCGGCACATCGAGCTGCAGCCGTTCGCTGCGCGTAGCCGTGACTACGACGCGCTCGAGCGCTTGCGGAGTCTCCTGCGCGTACGCCGCGGGCAGCGCGACGAGCAACAGCGGTGGCAAATAGCGACGCATACACGTTCGGGCGCAAAGTAGCAGCCGCGAAGCAAGAGTGGCAGCCGCAACCGCCCGCCGCTTTACTGATGTGTGTCTTACTTACGACGCAGTTTTCGAATCGCCGCGACTTGCGCCGCCATCGCCGCAGCCTCGGCCTCGACGCGCGCAATCTGCAAATCGCCGGTCGCGGTCGTTCTGGCTTCTTCGGCCTTTTTTAGCGCTTCCATCGCCTTGACTTCGTCCAGATCCTTGGCTCGCACCGCTGTATCGGCGAGCACAGTGACCACGTGCGGCTGCACTTCCAGGATGCCGCCGGCGACGAACACGTGTTCTTCTTCTGCTGTACCTGGCATTTTGATGCGCACGACCCCAGGCTTGATGCGAGTAATCAGCGGCGTATGGCGTGGATAGATGCCGAGCTCGCCCACTTCGCCGGGCAAAGCGACGAATTCCGCGTCCCCGGCGAAGATCGATTCCTCTGCACTGACGACGTCGACGTGGATCGTGGGCATGATGCTGTTACTGCACTTTCTTCTCGAACGCCTCGTCGATCGTGCCGACCATGTAGAACGCCTGCTCGGGCAGCGCGTCGCATTCGCCGTCGACGATCATCTTGAAGCCGCGAATCGTCTCTTTCAGCGTCACGTACTTGCCCGGCGAGCCGGTAAAGACTTCAGCGACCGAGAACGGTTGCGACAGAAAACGCTGGAGCTTGCGTGCGCGGCCGACCGCAAGCTTGTCCTCGGGCGACAGTTCGTCCATGCCCAGGATCGCGATGATGTCGCGCAATTCACGATAGCGCTGCAGTGTTGCCTGCACCCGCCGTGTCGTGTCGTAGTGCTCCTCGCCGACGACGTTCGGATCGATCTGCCGTGACGTCGAATCGAGCGGATCGACCGCCGGATAGATGCCGAGCGCAGCGATATCGCGCGATAAGACGACGGTCGCATCGAGGTGACCGAACGTCGTTGCCGGCGATGGATCAGTCAAATCGTCGGCCGGAACGTACACCGCCTGGATCGACGTGATCGATCCAACCTTGGTCGACGTAATGCGCTCCTGCAGCTTGCCCATCTCCTCGGCCAAGGTCGGCTGATAACCGACCGCCGACGGCATCCGTCCGAGCAGTGCGGACACTTCGGTACCCGCCAGCGTGAAGCGATAGATGTTGTCGATGAAGAGCAGAATGTCGCGGCCTTCATCGCGAAAGCGCTCGGCCATCGTCAGACCCGTCAGTCCAACCCGCAGGCGATTGCCGGGCGGCTCGTTCATCTGGCCGAACACCATCGCGACTTTCGATTTGCCCAGGTCTTCCTGCACGATGACCTTCGCGTCGGACATCTCGTGATAAAAGTCGTTGCCTTCGCGCGTGCGTTCGCCGACACCCGCGAACACCGACACCCCGGAGTGTTCGGTCGCGATATTGTTGATCAGCTCGAGCATAGTCACGGTCTTGCCGACCCCGGCGCCTCCGAACAGACCGATCTTTCCGCCCTTCGCAAACGGGCACATCAGATCGATGACCTTGATGCCGGTTTCGAGCAATTCAACCGACGGCGACAGCTCATCGAACCTCGGCGCCTCTTGATGAATTCCGCGCCGCTCATCGGATTGAATCGGGCCGCGCTCGTCGATCGGACGGCCGAGAACGTCCATCACTCGACCCAGCACACCCGGGCCCACCGGCACCATGGATGTTGTCTCCGGTATCGGTCACCGACATGCCGCGCCGCAGTCCATCCGACGAACCCATCGCAATTGTGCGCACGATGCCGTCGCCCAGTTGCTGCTGCACTTCGAACGTCAAGCCCTGCTCGACCAGCTTGTTGCGTCTTGTCTTCATCGAGCGTCAGCGCGTTGTACACCTCGCGGCATCTGATCGCGCGGAAATTCGATATCCACGACTGCCCCGATGCACTGAACGATAGTTCCTTGGCCTGCCATATGTCACCTAGAAAAGCCGGATCGCTACGCGACCGGCAACTTAGTTAAGAAACTGCGGCTGCGCCGCCCACTATCTCCGAAATTTCCTTCGTGATCCCTGCCTGCCTCGTCTTGTTGTAGACGAGCTGCAATTCTTCGATCAACTTCTTCGCGTTGTCCGACGCTGCCTTCATCGCGACCATGCGCGCGCTTTGCTCGGACGCCATGTTTTCCGCGACCGATTGATAGATCAGCGCTTCGACATAACGCACCATCAGTGTGTCGATCACCGGGCGCGGATCGGGCTCGTAGATGTAGTCCCACGCGTACGCGCGTTTTTCTTCTTCGGTCTGCGCCAGCCGGTCGGCCGTCAGCGGCAGCAACTGCTCGATCACGGGCTCCTGCTTCATCGTGTTGATAAAGCGCGTGTACGCCAGGTACACCGCATCGAGCTTGCCGTCTATGTATTGATCGAGGATCACCTTGATCGGCCCAACCAGACTATCGATGTGCGGCCGGTCACCGATCTGGACGTAGTGCGAGACGATGTTCGCATTAAGCCGCTGCAAAAACCCGTAGCCCTTGTTGCCAATCGCAGTGGTGATGATCTGCACGTCCTGGCTGGCGAGTTCTTTCACCTTCGCCAGCACCGCGCGTTGAACGTTGGTATTCAAACCGCCGCACAGGCCCTTGTCGGTGGTGATCAAGATCAAGCCCGCGGTCTTCTTGCCCTGATGTTTTAGGACGAACGGATGCCGATACTCTGGATTCGCCAGCGACATCCGCGCCGCGATGTTGCGAATCTTGTCTCCATAGGGCCGTACCTGGCGCATGCGTTCCTGCGCCTTGCGCATCTTTGATGCGGCAACCATCTCCATCGCCTTGGTGATCTTGCGCGTGTTTTGCACGCTCTTGATCTTGCCTCGGATTTCCTTCGTACTCGGCATAGTCAGGTCGACTTCTTGAATTCCTCGATCGCCTTCGTCAATTCGGCTTCGTCGTCTTTCGATAAATCCTTCGTCGACTCGATGCGATCGACCAACGCGGCATGATTGGTTTTGACAAAGTCGCGCAGCGCTCTTTCAGCAGCCAGACAATCCTTGACTTCGACGTCGTCAAACGCGCCATTGTTCACCCCAAACAGGGTGATTGCCATCTCCCACACCTGCAGCGGTTGATATTGCGGTTGCTTCATCAACTCGGTCACCCGGCGCCCGCGCTCCAGCTGCTTGCGAGTCGCTTCATCGAGATCAGATGCAAACTGCGCGAACGCCGCGAGCTCACGATACTGCGCCAGCGCGAGCCGAGTGCCGCCACCTAGCTTCTTGATCACCTTGGTCTGCGCGTTGCCACCGACGCGCGATACTGAAATGCCGGCGTTGATCGCCGGACGGATGCCGGCGTTGAACAGATCGGTTTCCAGAAAGATCTGGCCATCGGTAATCGAAATCACGTTAGTCGGTACGAACGCAGTGACGTCACCCGCCTGCGTCTCAATGATCGGCAGTGCGGTCAGTGAGCCTGTTTTGCCCTTGACCTTGCCCTTGGTGAATTTCTCGACGTACTCGGCGTTGACTCTCGCGGCGCGCTCGAGCAATCGCGAGTGCAGATAGAACACGTCACCCGGATACGCTTCACGCCCCGGCGGACGGCGCAATAGCAACGAAACCTGACGATAGGCCCAGGCCTGCTTGGTCAGGTCATCGTAGATGATCAGCGCATCCTGGCCGCGATCGCGGAAGTATTCGCCCATCGTGCAGCCCGAGTAGGGAGCGATGTACTGCATTGCTGCCGATTCCGACGCCGCTGCCGCGACGATGATCGTGTACTCCATCGCGCCGTACTGCTCGAGTTTGCGCAACACGGTCGCGATCGTCGACGCCTTCTGGCCGATCGCAACGTAGACGCAGATCAACTCCTTGCCTTTCTGGTTGATGATCGTGTCCACTGCCACCGCGGTCTTGCCGGTCTGGCGGTCGCCGATGATCAACTCGCGCTGGCCGCGGCCTATCGGCACCATTGAGTCGATCGCTTTCAATCCGGTTTGCACGGGCTGTGAAACCGATTGGCGCGCAATCACACCTGGCGCAACTTTTTCGATGACGTCGGTCATCTTCGCGTTGACCGGCCCTTTGCCATCGATCGGCTGACCGAGAGAATTGACGACTCTGCCGATCAGCTCCGGACCCACCGGCACTTCGAGAATGCGGCCGGTTGCTTTGACCGGATCACCTTCGCGAATGTGTTCGTAGCTACCGAGCACGACCGAGCCGACCGAATCGCGCTCGAGATTGAGCGCGAGGCCGAACGTGTCGCCGGGGAACTCGAGCATCTCGCCCTGACTCACGTCGGACAAGCCATGAATGCGGCAGATGCCGTCGGTCACCGTCACCACAGTGCCCTGCGTGCGGATATCAACCGCCAGCGTGAGTTGCTGGATCTGGTTGCGGATTAGCTCGCTGATCTCGGAAGGTTTCAGTTGTTGCATCTTGCAGTTCCTGGTGTGTGACTTATGCGGAGCGCAGTGCGGTGGCCATGCTTGCCAGCCGGCCGCGCACAGTGCCATCGATCACTTCGTCGCCGACGGTAATCAGCGCGCCTCCAATCAACTCGCGATCGACGCTGACCTGCGGGCGCACCTTGCGCTTGAATCGCAGCTCAAGATCGCCGACCAATTGCGCCAGCGCCGCGTCGTCAACCGGAAACGCACTTTCAATTTGAGCTTCTATGACGCCTTCTCGTTCATCCTTTAGCGAATCGAACAGAGTTGCGATTTCAGGTAGCAACGACAGCCGATCGTTCTCAATTAGCACTCGCACGAAGTTCTGACCTTGCGTGTCCAGCCCATCGCCCGCCCCGGCCGCGACCAACCCGTAGAGCTGCTCCGGTCCCACCTTCGGATCACCAATCGCGTTGTGCACGTCGGGATCAGCGACGACCATCGCCAGCCTCCGTAGCACCTGCGACCATGCTTGCAGCTTTGCCGCCGCGTCGGCCGAAGCAAAGACAGCCTCGGCGTACGGTCGAGCGACGGTCAGATTCTCAGCCATGCTTGCTCTGTGCTACCGCAGTTGTTCACGCAGCTGCTTCAGCAAGTCGGAGTGCACTTGCGCATTGACTTCGCGCTGCAGAATCCGTTCGGCACCCGCCACCGCCAGTTGAGCGACCTGCTCGCGCAACTGACTCTTGGCGTTCGAGACCTGCTGTTCGATCTCAGCCTGCGCGGCCGCCTTTTCGCGGGCGCCCTCTGCGCGCGCCGCGCCCTTGGCTTCTTCGATCATCTGCGCCGAACGCTGCTCGGCCTGCAAAATGATCTGCGATGCGCGTTCGCGCGCTTCTCGGACTGACACATCCGCCTGTTTGCCCGCGTTCTCAAGCGTGACCCGTGCCTGCTCCGCGTCGGCGAGTCCGGCGATGATCTTTTTCTGTCGCTGGTCGATCGCGCGGGTGATCGGAGGCCAGATGAACTTGACGCAGAACCAGATGAACAGCGCGAACGTGACCGCCTGCGCGATCAAGGTCAGATTGAAGTTCATGCTCTATCAGGTAACTTGTGTTAGCAGCGGGTTGGCGAACGCGAAGAACATCGCCAAGCCGACTCCGATAATGAATGACGCATCGATCAGGCCGAGCAGCAGGAACACCTTCGCCTGCAACTGCGGCATCAGCTCAGGCTGGCGCGCAGCGCCTTCCAGAAAACGGCTGCACATGATGCCGACGCCGACGCAGGCGCCCAGCGCGCCCAAGCCGATCATCAGGCCGATTCCGATGCTGGTGTAGGCCTGGATCATCGCCAGCAGTTGAAGCTTTTCCATGGTTGTCGCCCTTCGTTTGAGTAATTAGTGATGTTCGTGTGCGATCGCGATGTAGACCACCGTCAACATCATGAAGATGTACGCCTGCAGCACAACTATCAGGATATGAAAAATCGACCAGCCGAGCGCCAGGACGACGGAGGCCACGGTGCCGACCAGGCCGGCCGCCGCCATCGTCCACAGCAGCAGAGAAGATGATCTCGCCCGCGTACATGTTGCCGAACAGCCGCAGCGAATGCGACAGCGGCCGCGAAATCAACTCGACCAGGTTGAACAGCAGGTTCGGAATCCACAGCAGCGGGTTCTTGCCGAACGGCGTGCAGAACAATTCGTAGATCCAGCCACCGAGACCTTTGACTGCGATCGAGAAGTAGACCATCAACAACCATACCGACAGCGACAGTGCGAACGTCGTGTTCACATCGGCGGTCGGCACGTTGCGGAAGTGCTCCTGCCGCAGAATATTGTGGTGAAACCACGCGACCAAGTCGACCGGCAGAAAATCCATCGCGTTCATGAACAGCACCCATATGAACACCGTCAGCGCGGTTGCGGCGACGAAGCGATGCGAGTCACCGTGATAGATGCCCTTGACCTGATTGTCGACGAAGTCGATCACCAATTCGACAAACGCCTGGCGGCGGCCCGGAACGCCGGCGGTCGCGCCGCTGACGACCCAGCGCAGAAAACCGAGCACGACCACGCCCAGCAGCACCGACACCGCAATCGTGTCCCAATGAAATGCCCAGAAACCTTCGCCTGACGCATTGAAAGTCAGATGGTGTGCGATGTACGACGACGGCGTCAGCTGCTGTTCTGTAGCCACGGTACTAGTTATCTCTGACGAAAAAAGCCATTGAGAACAGGATCGTCGTGACGATGAACGTCGCGATCAGACCGACGGCAACTACCTTCTTGTACAGCACGAACACGGCTACCAGGCCGGCGATGATCAGCACGACCTTGAGTGCTTCGGCGACCAGTGCGCTGGTGACCACGGTCGCAGCGTCCGAAGACGGCTTGCGCAGCGCAAACCAGGCGGCAGCCAGACCGCCGGCCATGCTGATCGCGCCGCCAAGCGCTGCCGAAATTGCGCCGTGTGTGCCGGCAAGCCAACCGAGAATGACGACGGCCAGGGCAGTGGCAAGAAGCTGCCATCTAAGCACCGTGCGAATCGGCTGCCTCAGCGCAAAAGACATCTATTAACCGGCTGGGAATTGAAGCAAGCTCGAAAGAAAAAAGCCGCGCATTGTACTGCGCTGCAAGAAGACGGGTCAAAGCAGACACGCTGCCGACGCGGCGTCAGCGTCTGAGTCGTGCAACGATGCCGTCGAGTTGATCCAGACTGGAAAATTGAATCGTCAGCGTGCCCTTGCCGCGCGGACCGGCGTGCAGGCGAACGGCCGCACCGAGTGAATCCGCCAGTTCCTCTTCAAGCCGGACGATGTCGCGACTGCGGGCCGGCGTCTTTGACGCCTTGCTCGTTTTTCCGGCGCCGGCTCGCGCGACCAGCGCCTCGGCCGCGCGCACCGACAACTGCTCGGTCGCAATGCGGTTGGCAAGCTGAATCTGCTCGCCGGCGCTTAAGCCAAGCAGAGCACGCGCGTGTCCCATGTCCAGCTGGCCATCGATGACGAGTTGCTGCACCGGCCCTGCGAGATTTATCAGCCGAAGCAAATTGGAAGTGGCGCTGCGTGAGCGACCGATCGCATGCGCAGCCTGCTCGTGCGTAAAGTGAAACTCGTGGATCAAGCGCTGCACCCCATGTGCTTCCTCGAGCGGATTCAGGTCTTCGCGCTGTATGTTCTCGATCAGCGACAGCGCCAGCGCGGCGTTATCGGGCACCTGCTTGATGATGACCGGGACCTCATGCAATCCGGCAATCGAAGCGGCGCGCACGCGCCGCTCGCCGGCAATGATTTCGTAGTCGGCACCCACAGGACGCACCAAGATCGGCTGGATGATGCCCTGCACTTTGATCGACTCAGCTAATTCGCGCAGCGACTCGGTGTTCATCTTCGTGCGCGGCTGGTACTTGCCCGGCTGGAGTCGTGTCAGAGGCAGCATGCTCGGCGCTGTCGACGGCGCGCTTTCACCGCCGAGCAGTGCGTCGAGGCCGCGTCCAAGGCCCTTATTTCGCTTCATGGCTTCTCTTCATGACATCATGGGTCATTGGTTCCCTCTACCTCGGACCGCGCCCGATACCAGTACGCGTAGCAGTCCTGAAATCCGAATTTCGAGTATGTGCCGCGTGCGGGTGCGTTGCTCGCGTCGACTTGCAGGTACGCCGTGCGGGCACCTACCGAGCGCGCCTCATCCAGCAGTTTGGCGACCAGTGCCGTTGCGACTCCCCGGCCGCGGTGCGACGCTGCTGTGACCATGCCGAATATTCCAGCGAGCTCGCCATCGACTGCCAGGCTGCCACACGCGATGGGCGTGTCGCCATCAAACTGCGCGACATAGGCGCTGGTCATCGCCGACCTCGCATATCGCTCGCGCTCTGCGCGCGCCTTCGTAGCGTCGAGCCCGTGCAGTGCGCCGAATGCGCTCGCAAATCGTTCAACGTCTACCCATTTCACATCTCCCGACTGCGCAGCGGATTGCGGTACGTGCACGTGTGCGATGTTCGATAGTGTGAGCGTCATCACCCGCGTGTCCTGATACGCGTCGAAGCCGGCAGCAGTTAATTCGCGATCGAGATCGTTCGGCTGTGAAAACGGCGTAATACGAAAGAGGCACGGCAGTTGATGTTGCGCATAAAAGTCGAGACAGTGCTCGATTTTTTCGGCGAACGGCAGGACACCGGCGTCGATTGCATTGATCGAGCGCGCGCGCTTGGCCTTGCCCGGCGAATACCGCAGCAGCCAACCGTCATAAGAGCTCTGCTGGCTCGGCTGCGCCACAGCCAGCGCCGCGTCTTCGATGCGCGCGGCGAGCGCATCGCGCGTGTCGCGCAAGTACGCTGGGATCGACGCCGGATCAAGCATCGCATCAACTCGAGCCGTCCATTGTCCGCACTCTTTCGATCATTTCAGCGCCGAATGCAATGTACGCCTGCGCACCCTTGGACGCGCGATCGTGGGCAACACCCGGCACTCCATAGCTGGGGGCTTCAGCCAGCCGGACGTTGCGCGGAATAATGGTGTCAAAGACTTTACCGCCGAACTTGGCGACCAGCTGCTCGGAAACCTGTTGCTGCAATGTCATGCGCGGATCGAACATCACGCGCAGCAGGCCGATGATGCGCAAATCGGGATTCAGATGACCCGCGACTCTCTGAATCGTATTGACCAGATCGGCGAGTCCTTCGAGCGCGAAGTATTCGCATTGCATCGGAATGATCACGCCGTGCGCGGCGCATAACCCGTTCAACGTCAGCAACGACAGCGACGGCGGGCAATCGATCAGGATGAATTCATACCGATCGTCGACCGCGCTTAACGCGTCCTTCAGCCGCGTCTCGCGATGCTCGAGATCGACGAGCTCGACTTCAGCGCCCGCCAATTCACGATTCGCGCCGAGCATGTCATAACCGCCTATTTCCGAAACCCGCCGCGCGCTCGACACATCGGTCATCCCAAGCAACACCTGGTACACGCTCGTCGCGAGAGTGCGCTTATCGATCCCACTGCCCATCGTGGCATTGCCCTGCGGATCCATATCCACCAGCAATACGCGCTGATCATGCGCCGCGATGCCCGCCGCCAGATTGACAGCGGTCGTCGTCTTGCCGACGCCGCCCTTCTGGTTAGCGATGCAGAAAATACGCGCCATATTTGTTTATGCGTTCGAAGATGCGTTCGAAGGTTGCATCACGATCAAATGCCGCTCTGCATCCAGATGCGGCACGCGCAATCTGATTGCATCCGCGACATGCACGTCGGGCGCCGAGCGCTCTAGTTCATCCAACTCGGCGCGCGGCAACGCACCCTTCATCGCGCACCACCAGCCGTCGGCCGCAAGCAGGTGCCGCGTCAAATGAACAAGCTGCGCCAGCGATGCGAACGCGCGCGCGATGATCAACTCGAAGGGTCGCTCCGATCGCAGCGTTTCGACCCGCGCATGCAGGCACTCGACGTTGGTAAGCGAAAGTTCGAGCTTCGCCTGCCTTAGAAACGCGACTTTCTTCTGAACCTTGTCGATCAGCGTCACATGCAGGCTGGGAGAGACGATTGCGAGCGGAATCCCGGGCAGACCTCCACCCGAGCCGACATCGAGGGCGCGCATTGAACGAGCGCCGCTCAGTTGCTCGCTCAATCGCTGAATCTCCGGCACGATCGCCAGCGAATCGAGCAAGTGATGCGTCAGCACACTTGCCGGTGATTCAATCGCGGTCAGGTTGTGTACGGCATTCCATCGCAGCAGCAGCGCGGCGTATCGCGCCAGCGTGTTCGACTGCGATTCGTTGAGCTGCAACCCGAGTTCAGACGCCGCAAGTGCAACCGCGCCGGCATCCAGCGGCGCCGAAGTATTCGGCGCCAAGGTACCCGGCTGCGGGGCGGCTGGCTGCAGACTACGCCGCAAGGCGGCCTTCGTTGCCGTTCCTGCTCAGCCGCTTCAAATGCACGAGCAACAGCGAGATGGCGGCCGGAGTTACACCCGATATGCGCGATGCCTGGCCGACCGTTTCCGGCCGCTGCGCGCTGAGCTTTTGCCGCACTTCGAAAGAAAGACCGCGTACTCGGTCGTAATCGAGCGCGACCGGAATGCGCGTCGTCTCGTGCGATTCGAGGCGCGCGACTTCGTCTTCCTGGCGCGCGATGTAGCCCGCGTACTTGACCGAAATCTCGACTTGCTCGGCCACAGCCGCGTCCGCGACCGGCGGTCCGCCGAGCTCGCTGCCATCCGCCCGCCTCAATGTCGTGATCTGCGCGTACGTCGAATCGGGCCGGCGAAGCAAGTCAGTGAGCGTATACTCACGTTCGAGCTGGCGCCCAAAAACCCGCTTGGCCTCTGCTTCAGCCAGTGAGCGAGTGTTCACCCACGTTGCACTCAGCCGCGCGATCTCGCGGGCCACGGCATCGCGCTTGCGGCAGAACGCATCCCAGCGGGCGTCGCCTACACAGCCCAGCGCCCGACCAATCTCAGTCAATCGCGCGTCGGCGTTGTCCTCACGCAATGACAGCCGGTACTCCGCGCGGCTGGTAAACATCCGGTACGGTTCGGCCACGCCGCGTGTCACCAGATCGTCGACCAGCACACCCAAGTACGCCTCGTTGCGCGCCGGACACCAGGCGTCACGTCCGCGCGCTTTCAACGCCGCATTGATCCCCGCCAACAGGCCCTGCGCAGCTGCCTCTTCATACCCGGTTGTGCCGTTAATCTGGCCGGCGAAGAAAAGCCCCTCGATCGCCTTTGTTTCGAGCGAGCTCTTGAGGGCACGGGGATCGTAGTAGTCGTATTCGATCGCATACCCCGGGCGCACGATGTGCGCTCGCTGCAGGCCCTTGATTGACCGCACGACCTGCAGCTGCACATCGAACGGCAGCGAAGTCGAAATGCCGTTCGGATACACCTCGTGCGTGCTCAAGCCTTCCGGCTCGAGAAAAATCTGATGGCTCGCCTTGCCCGCAAACCGGTGAATCTTGTCCTCGATCGACGGGCAGTAGCGCGGCCCGACGCCCTCGATCACGCCGGAGTACATCGGTGAGCGATCCAAATTGGCACGGATCACTTCATGCGTTTGCTCGTTGGTGTGGGTGATCCAGCACGGTAACTGCGCCGGGTGCTGATCCGGCGAACCGAGAAACGAAAAGACCGGAACAGGATCGGAGTCGCCCAGCTGCCGTTCGCACTCGGCAAAGTCGATCGAACGGCCGTCGATGCGCGGCGGAGTGCCGGTTTTCAGCCGGCCCTGCGGCAGCTTCATTTCCTTCAGCCGCGCCGCGAGCGAAACCGCAGCCGGATCGCCGGCGCGCCCCGCGGCATAGTTCTGCAGGCCGATATGGATCAGGCCATTCAGGAAGGTTCCGGCAGTCAACACCACGGTCGACCCGCTAAAGCGAATACCCGACTGCGTCACCGCGCCGACCACCCGCTCGCCTTCGAGCAGCAGATCATCGACCGGCTGCTGGAACAGCAGCAAGTTCGGCTGATTTTCGAGCCGGCTGCGAATCGCCTTTCTATAAAGCACCCGATCCGCCTGTGCGCGCGTCGCACGCACCGCCGGGCCCTTTGAGCGGTTCAATATTCGAAACTGGATTCCTGCCTCGTCGGCCGCGGCGGCCATTGCGCCGCCCAGGGCGTCGATTTCCTTGACCAGATGTCCCTTGCCGATTCCGCCGATCGAAGGATTGCACGACATCTGGCCCAGCGTTTCCAGGCTGTGCGTCAGCAAGAGCGTCGAGCAGCCCATCCGCGCGGCCGCCAGCGCGGCCTCGGTCCCGGCGTGGCCACCGCCTATCACGATCACATCAAAGCGTTCGGGAAATTGCATCGAATTGCGACACCGGGCACTCAGCGTCGGGAATTGTTCGCAGCGACGCTCGGAGCGCGAGTATACGCAGCGATGCCAGGTTTCACGTGGAACCAGCGCCACACGGCACGTTGTTCCACGTGGAACAACGGCAAACGACGCTATTGGCTAAAGCGCGGTGCGAGCACGGTTCCGCGCACGCGCAGATTGATAGGCGCTTGCACTCGCTGCGTACCCAACTCGACTCTGACGCCGCCCGCCAGCGCCAGATCTTCCGCAACGGTAAAGTCGCCGCGCGCCGCCATCGCACCGGCGCGGCCGCCAGTGTCTTCGAAGCGCACGCCGTTGGCGGACGCCGCAAGCATGCCGTTGAACTCGGTGAAGCGAGTGATCCCGGCCGCCATCGCCCCTTGCGAGGCCGCGAGGCCGAGGTTGATTCCGTTCAGCGTTGCCCAGCGGATCTGGAACGGACCGGCGATCGCGCTGCGCGCGATCGCATCATCCAAGGTCGGGCCACTGCCAGCGATGGTCAGGTTCAGCGTTGCGGTGCCTTGTACCGCTGGCGGCGCTCCGTCGCCGCTCGCGACCTGCTGCGTGGCTGGCTTCAACGCCTGCAGAACGGATTCGACGTCGATGTTCGAGGCGCCGGCAATTCCCGTAATCACCCACTCAACGTCGGTGGCAGCGTAGAGGACGCCGCTGGTCATCCCGAAAAAACCTGCCAGGTTGAACTCGGAAACCTCGACCACGTTATCGAAGATGCGGCCGGTCGCGCGAACCTCGTTCCAGCGCACGCGCGGCCCGAACGGCGGAATCCAGCGGTCTGCGTCCAGGCGAAACTCGATCGACTCGCGCCCATCGGGCATCCGCCCCGGCCGAAACGACAGCTGCACCGTTGCGCCGGCATCCAGCGGCCGCAGCACTAGCGGTCCAAAGGTCCCATCCGCGGTGCGGCGCAAAACGCCCTCAAAGGCATCGGGAAACAGCCGGGAGTCGGCAATGCGGACCGAAGCGAATCGGATTGTCGAAATCTTGCTGGGTAGCTCGCGGGCGCCTCCGGGCAAAGCACGGACGATGTACGCCGCTTGGTGCGGCGTCACCGCCATCGGAGCGATCAATGCTTCGCTCCACACCCAGTTTCCGCCGCGCACGGCGCTCCACAGGTCTTTCCAATTGATCAGCAGAGATATTTCGTCTGCCTTGAACTGCCCGCCGACGTCGACACCGCGCACGGTCAACCGGGGAGTCGGCGAAAAGCTGAACTCGGTATCGGCCACGCGCACGGGCCGCTTAAACACGGCCGTCAGCCGCTCGCCCACGCGCGACGCCGAAAGCTCTTCGCGCAATGGCGCCAGCGTCGCGTAGACGCCGGCTGCAATGACCGCGATCACCGCGATCATCAGCAACCTTTTCATCCATAGGCGAAGCAGTTCACGCCGCCGTCCGTCCGAATACTCGACGGCCTCGGCGCGATCGCGTTCTTCCTGCAGATCGAGCCGGTCGGGCACATTGACGGTTGTGATGGCCCACTGAGTCGACGTGCTGTCCAGGTCGTAGTCGCTGGTGCTGCGCCCGCGCTTCTTCGACCGTTTGTGTGAGCGCCCACTGTCGGCGCGACGCTTCGCAACATGCGGTGTCTGGGGCGCCCGATGAGCACCAACCCCACCCATGATGGTCGCTTCGCGCGCCAGCTGCGCCGCCGCCTGCTCGAT
Source organism: uncultured beta proteobacterium (assembly GCA_963824935.1). Taxonomy (GTDB): domain Bacteria; phylum Pseudomonadota; class Gammaproteobacteria; order Burkholderiales; family Burkholderiaceae_F; genus JACCZX01. Next base: position 124,824 of record CAWGRF010000009.1, read on the forward strand.
GCTCGCCCGCACCATTTCGGCCGCGACCGCTTCTTCGGAGTCGCCGAAGACGGTAATCGGATCAAGGTCGGTCTGTTCGAGAAAATGGGCGACCGCCTCGGGCTCGAGCGGAGCCGGAGCAGGCGTTGACCCGTTGCCCTTGCTGGCGTCGTAGCTCATTGGCTCGACCAGGCTCGCATCCTGCAGCTTGCGCAACGCGCGCTCGATGCGCTCGTCGTTCAGACTGGGAAGCCGCGTTTTTAAGCCGGCAACGTTAAGCCGGCCGTCGAGCAGAATCAGGATCAGCCGTTCACTCTGCGTGAACTGGTGCGATTTCTCATAGACCTCGCGCACACCGCGATCGGTGCGTCGATACATCATCGAGACGTTTAACGCCATGCGTTCAGCGGTGCGCGAAAGGAGGGTTGCTCGAGCAAGAGCCCGGGTCAATCGATTGTATCGACGAAGATATAGCCTTTACAGACTCCGTTTAGCCGATAAGAGGCGATAACGTCCTGCTTGCTGATTGCTTATCGCCGCGAGATCGGCTTGTTACTGGGCGGAACCCCAGCACGCAATCGCGCTATCGCGCCCACAGACAGCGCAGAAGCGTGGGTTAGGCAGCGGCAGCGGGCGTGCGTCGCCGCGACCACCACGCCTGAAACTCTCCGACCAATCCGCGCCGAAACGCCATCACGCAGATGACGAAGATCAAGCCGGTCACGATCGTGACCGCTTCGCCGAGCCCATTGAACCACTCGATGCCGGTCGTGCGGCCGAGGAACGCGCCGATGTCGCCGACTTTGTTTTCGAGCGCGACGATGATGAATGCACCGAGGATCGGTCCGAGCATCGTTCCCATTCCTCCGACCAATACCATCAGGATCACCAGACCCGATGTGGTCCAGTGCGCATCGCTCAGAGTGGCGAAGCCGAGTACCAGTGTCTTGCTCGAGCCCGCTAGGCCGGCCAGCGCAGCCGACAACACAAAGGCGAGCAGCTTGAAACGGCCCACGTTGTAGCCGAGCGATATTGCGCGCGCTTCGTTTTCGCGAATCGCTTTCAACACCTGGCCGAACGGCGAGTGCACGGTTCTGTAGATCAGCAAGAACGACAGCACGAAGATGCCGAGGACTGACGTAGTACAGCGTCAGGTCATCTGGCTCAGGTCGATAAAGCCGAGCAAGGTGCCGCGTGGCACGCTCTGCAACCCGTCTTCGCCGCCGGTAAACGGCGCTTGCAGAAAGAAGAAATAAAGCATCTGCGCCAACGCCAGCGTGATCATTGAAAAGTAGATGCCGCTGCGCCGGATCGCCAGCGCGCCCATCACGAAACCAAGGGCGGCACCTGCCAGCGTTCCGACCAGCAATCCGACTTCGGTTGGCACACCCCACACTTTCAATGCGTGGCCTGCGGCGTACGCGGCGACTCCGAGAAACGCCGCATGGCCGAACGACAGCAACCCGGTGTAGCCGATCAGCAGATTGAACGCGCAGGCAAACAGCGCGAAGCACATCACCTTCATCACGAACACCGGATATGCACCGAGCAGCCGGCAGCAACGCAACCAGCACTAGCAGCGCAAGGAGGATGGTGAACTCTCTGGTCAGCTTCACCTACTTCTCCTTGCCGAATAAGCCCGCGGGACGTAGCAACAGCACGATCGCCATGATCACGAATACGACGGTGGCCGATGCCTCCGGATAAAAAACGCGAGTGAAGCCTTCGATCACGCCGAGGCCGAGCCCGGTGAGGATCGAACCCATGATCGAACCCATGCCGCCGATGACCACGACCGCAAACACGACGATGATCAAGTTGCTTCCCATCAACGGCTGCACCTGCAGATATCGGCGCCGCGAGCACGCCGGCAAAAGCGGCGAGCGCAACACCGAAGCCGTAGGTCAAGGTCACCATCAAGGGCACATTGACGCCAAACGCTTCGGTCAGCTTGGCGTTTTCGGTACCGGCGCGCAGCAACGCGCCGAGCTTGGTGCGCTCGATCACATACCAGGTGCCAAAGCAAACGATCAGTGAAGCGAGCGACGACCCACGCTCGATAATTGGGCAAGATCATGAAGCCCAGATTGCGCGCGCCGGTCAGCTGCTCCGGAACGCTGTACTGCAACCCCGATACGCCGTAGAACGAGCGGAAAAATCCTTCGATCAGCAGGGTCAAGCCAAAGGTCAGCAGCAGGCCGTACAAGTGATCGAGCTTGTACAAATGCCGCAGCAGCAACCGCTCGATGATGACGCCAAAGACGCCGACCAGCAGCGGCGCCACCACCAGCATCACCCAGTAGTTGAGCCCGAAGTACGTCAGGCCCATCCAAGCGAACATCGCGCCCATCATGTAGAGCGCGCCGTGCGCAAAATTAATCACATTCAGCAATCCGAAGATCACCGCCAACCCGAGCGACAGAATCGCGTAAAACGAGCCGTTGACGAGCCCGAGCAACAGCTGGCTCAACAACGCTGGCAGCGAAATGCCGAAAAGCTCCATGGACTAGAAAAGCCGGGCGGCATGCACCGCCCGGCAACACGGCTTTTACTTTTTAGTTACCAACGAGCACTTCGAATTTGCGAGCGACTGATACGCCTGTTCGCCCGGGAATCGTCTGTGCGACCTTGAAATAGTCCCACGGCTCTTTTGACTCGGCCGGTGTTTTCACCTGCATCAGATACATCTCGTGAACCATGCGACCGTCGGGACGGATATAGCCGCCCTTGGCAAACATATCGTTGATCTTCTGCTTTTTCAGCTGCGCCATCACCGCATCGGCATCGTCGGTGCCGGCGGCCTTGACGGCGGTCAGGTACTGCAGGGTCGCTGAGTAATTTCCCGCCTGAATCATCGACGGCATGCGCTTGAACTTGTCGAAGAACTTGCGCGCCCACGCGCGCGATTCGGGCGACTGGTTCCAGTACCAGCCGTCGGTCAGGTACATACCCTGCGTGGTCGGCAAGCCGAGCGCATGGATGTCGTTGATGAACATCAGCAGGCCGGCGAGCTTCATATTCTTCGTAATACCGAACTCGTTGGCGGCCTTGATCGAGTTGATCGTGTCGCCGCCAGCGTTCGCCAGTCCCAGGATTTGCGCCTTGCTGTTCTGCGCCTGCAGCAGGAACGACGAAAAATCCGATGCCGACAGCGGATGACGCACCTGACCGACTACCGTGCCTCCCGCGCCTTCACTACCTCGGCGGTGTCCTTTTCCAACGAGTGGCCGAATGCGTAATCAGCGGTCAGGAAGAACCAGCTCTTGCCGCCGCTCTTGACCACCGCTGAGCCAGTGCCGTTGGCAAGCGCGATCGTGTCATACGTGTAGTGCACGATATACGGCGAGCAATCCTCGTTGGTCAGACGCGACGTCGCAGCGCCGGAGACGATGATAGGTCTCTTCTTCTCGGTCGCGACCTTGGCCGCCGCCAACTGCGCTGCCGAGTTGGTGCCACCGATGATCATGTCGGCGCCGGCCTGGTCGATCCACTCGCGGACCTTGGACGACGAAATGTCCGCCTTGTTCTGATGATCGGCCGACAAGCACTTCGATTTTCTTGCCGGGAAATTCCTTCTGCATATCGGCGATCGCCATGCGAATCGCCTCCACACCGGCGGGTCCGTCCAGGTCCGAGTACAGCGACGACAGATCGGTGATAAAGCCAATCGTGATCTTGTCACCGGAAAGTTTCTGTGCACTCGCTGCCGACATGCCGAATGCCAAGCCACACGCTGCGAGCGCGGCACATACTTTGTTCAGTTTCATTACGTCTCCTTCGTTACATCCCGATTCAACGGTGTGTTGGTCAAACTCCAAGAAGCTCGTGCAACGTCGCCTCTTTCGCGCGCAACTGCGCTGCGGCGAATGATTCGACGATTGTTCCGTGCTCCATGACATAAAAACGGTCGGCCAGCGGTGCCGCAAAGCGGAAATTCTGTTCGACCATCACAATGGTGTAGCCCTTGGCTTTCAGAGTACGGATCATCTCCGCGAGCTTGTTGACGATGACCGGCGCCAAGCCCTCTGAAATCTCGTCCAGCAGCAGCAGAGTGCGCACCGGTGCGCAGTATGCGCGCCACTGCCAGCATCTGCTGTTCGCCACCGGATAGTCGCGAGCCTTGCGACTTCGCACGTTCCTTCAAGATTCGGGAACATCGCGTAGATCTCGTCCACGCTCATGCCGCCATTGCCGCTGGCTCCAACGCGCGGCGGCAGCATCAGGTTTTCCTCGCACGACAGGCTGGCGAAGATGCCGCGCTCCTCCGGGCAGTAGCCGATTCCCAGATGCGCGATCCGGTACGTGCGCAGTGCGATCGTCTCGGTGCCGTCGACTCGAATCGAGCCCTTGCGCGCTCCAGTCAGGCCGAGAATCGCAGCGCATCGTCGTGGTGCGCCCGGCGCCGTTGCGCCCGAGCAAGGTCACGACTTCGCCCTTGCCGACGTGCAAATCGACGCCGTGAAGGATGTGCGATTCGCCATACCAGGCGTGCAGATTCTTGATTTCGAGTGCTTCGGCCATCGTCGTCAGGCCTCAGTGCCCGATGCCTTCGAGCTGCGCGTCGGCGGTGCCCATGTACGCCTCCTTGACGCCTGGATCGTTCGACACCTGCTCGTACGGTCCCTCAGCCAGCATCGCTCCGCGTGCCAGCACGGTGATCCGGTCCGAAATGCCGGCCACGACGCTCATGTTGTGCTCGACCATCATCACGGTGCGACCGGCGGCAACGCGCTTGATCAAGCTCGGTGACGCGCGCCACGTCTTCGTGGCCCATGCCCTGCGTCGGTTCGTCGAGCAGCATCAATTCGGGCTCAGTCGCCAACGTCGTCGCGATTTCGAGCGCGCGCTTGCGGCCATACGGAAGTGAGACGGTTTCGACATGTGCGAACGAACCGAGATCGACTTGGTTCAGCAGGTCAAGCGCGCGCGCATTCATCGAGTGCGAGCACTCTTTTCGCTGCGCCAGAAGCGGAATGACAGATCGGTCGCTCGCTGCAGAGCGATTCGCACGTTTTCCAGCACCGTCAGATGCGGGAACACCGACGAGATCTGAAACGAACGAACGATGCCGCGCCGTGCGACGTGAACCGGCGAGTCGCTGCGTGATGTCGGTGCCGTTAAAAAAAATCTGGCCGCGCGTCGGCGTCAGAAATTTGGTCAGCAGATTGAAGCACGTGGTCTTGCCCGCGCCGTTCGGTCCTATAAGCGCGTGAATCGTTCCGCGCTGGACTTTTAGATTGACGTTATCGACCGCGACAAAACCCTTGAACTCCTTAGTCAGGCCGCGGGTTTCGAGAATGACGTCGGTGGCAGCCATCGGGGAGCGCCAGTATCTTCAAAAAGCAAACGAGTTGCAAGGCGAGCGATCCCCGAGCTTTCACCCGGTAGCCTGAGCACAATCCGTTAACGCGCGAGCGCTATCAATGCTCGTCCAACTTCCGCTCGAAGCTCTGCTTGGTTTGCTCAAGCGCACGCGGTAGTCGGCCTGCAAGCTTGCTGAACAACTCTGCGTGCATCTGCAGCTCAGCACGCCAGTCATCCACGTCGATGGAGGTGATCTGGTCAAACTTCGCCTGCGGGAAGTCAAGACCTTCCCACTTGACGTCGTGATAGCGCGGAGAGACGCCGAACACATGCTCGCTGCCCTCGGCTGCGCCGTCGACGCGGTCGACGATCCACTTCAGCACGCGCATGTTTTCACCAAAGCCAGGCCATACAAATTTGCCGGCTTCGTCGGTGCGAAACCAATTCACCGTAAAAATCTTCGGCAACGTCGCGCCTGCGGCTGCGAGCTTTGCGCCCAGCGCAAGCCAATGTGCAAAGTAGTCGCCCATGTTGTAGCCACAGAACGGCAGCATTGCGAACGGGTCGCGGCGTAGCACGCCCTGCGCGCCGGCTTGCGCGGCCGTGGTTTCCGAGCCCATCGTTGCGGCCATGTAGACGCCTTCGGCCCAGTCGCGCGCTTCGGTTACGAGTGGAACGGTGGTCGAGCGGCGGCCGCCGAACAAGAACGCATCGATCGGCACACCCTGCGGATTCTCCCAATCGTCGTCGATCGCCGGACACTGCGCCGCTGGCACCGTAAAGCGCGCGTTCGGATGCGCCGCCTTGCGCCCCGCCTTGCCATCCTCGGGAGTCCAATCGTTGCCCCGCCAGTCGATCAGATGCGCCGGCGGCGCGCGCATCCCTTCCCACCACACATCGCCATCGTCAGTGGCCGCAACGTTGGTAAAGATGACGTCTTCACGCAAGGTCGCCATCGCATTTCGATTGGTCTTCTCGGATGTGCCCGGCGCGACGCCGAAGAAACCCGCTTCAGGATTGATCGCATAAAGCCGCCCGTCGCTGCCGGGCTTGATCCACGCGATGTCCTCGCCCACCGTCGTAACGGTCCAGCCGGAAAACGCGGGAGGCGGAATCAGCATTGCAAAATTGGTCTTGCCACACGCCGACGGAAACGCGCCGGCGATGTGGTACTTCCGCCCTTCGGGCGAAGTAACGCCCAGGATCAGCATGTGCTCGGCCAACCACCCCAGGCCGTTGGCGTGCGCGGCGTCGCGAGCCATCGTAGAAGCGATACGTAGCGCCAGGCACTTCTTGCCGAGCAATGCGTTGCCGCCGTAACCCGAACCGAACGACCAGATCTCGCGCGTCTGCGGAAAGTGCACGATGTATTTGGTCGGATTGCACGGCCACGCCACGTCTTTCTCGCCACGCTGCAACGGCTTGCCAACCGAATGCACGCACGGAACGAATTCACCACTTTCGCCGAGCGCGTCTATGACCGGTCGGCCCATGCGCGTCATGATTCGCATGTTGACGACCACATAGGCGCTATCGGAGATCTCGACACCGATCTGCGACAGGTGGCTGCCCAATGGCCCCATCGAAAACGGAATGACGTACATCGTGCGGCCGCGCATCGAGCCGGCAAACAGCCCGTTCAATGTGGCGCGCATTTCTTCCGGCGCCACCCAGTTATTGGTTGGGCCGGCGTCCTCCTTGGTGTCGCTGCAGATGAAAGTGCGGTCTTCGACGCGCGCGACATCTGACGGATCGGATCGCGCGAGAAAGCTTCCGGGCCGCTTGGCCGCGTTCAGCCTGCGAAAGGTGCCCGCCGCAACGAGCTCGTCGCATAGGCGGTCGTATTCCTGCTGCGAACCGTCACACCAAACGACCCGCGCAGGCTGCGTCAGGCGCGCGATTTCGTCCACCCAGGATTTGAGCTTCTTGTTCTTGACGTACGACGGAGCGGTGACGGCTCCCGAAAGCACTGCGCTCATTACCTTTCTCCTGAACCGTCGCTTCGTCGTCCGCGAGCGCTCAATGCGGTGGCAGACGCTGGGGCGGCGATTCTAGCCCGCCGGTTTCGGGGGTTTTGCGGCAGCGCGCAAGCGAGTCACGGGCGCCGGTGACTCAGTTGCGGGCAAAAAAAGGGCCCGCATCGCGGGCCACGGAAATCCGCAGGAGCCTTTAACCCACGATGTCGATTTCGACCGCCTGCGGCCCTTTTTGCCCCTGCTGCACCTGATACTCGACGCGCTGGTTTTCCTTCAGCGTGCGAAACCCCTTGGCCTTGATACCGCTGTAGTGCGCAAATAGGTCGGCGCCGCCATCGTCCGGCTTGATAAAGCCGAACCCCTTGGTTTCATTGAACCACTTCACTGTGCCTGTCGGCATTTAATCACTCCGAAGAAACACGGGATGCGCCCGCGACGCGCAAGCGAAAGCTGTAGGGATTGCGAGGAGTACTGCGACAGGAGCGATGACGATATGTGCAGCCTCAAACAGCGGCTGGCATGTCTTGTCGAATTCATCGAACGATTGATGAAGCGAATCCTAGAGCGTTAGTCGACTGCGATTTGACGCTACACCAGCGGTCTCGAAAAAGCTAGGCAGCTAAACCAAATCACGGGGCCACGGCCGTGCCAGATCAGCCGGCAACAGCGAGTATTGCGCCGCATCGAAACGCGCTTCGCCATGCACGATGCCGTGCCGCGTAACGCCTTCAAAGCTGGCACCCGCACGCTCGGCCGCGCGGCGGCTCGGGGTGTTGTCGATTCGAATCCGAATTGATGCGCGCACCAGCTTGAGCTCGTTAAACGCAAACGCCGCAATAGCGCGGATCGCGGCGCTGGCGACGCCGCGGCCGCGCGCTTGCGCCCGTACCCAGTAGCCAAGCTCGGCCTCCCGCTTGCCATAGAGCAACACGTCGTGCAATCCGGCGCCACCGAGAAGCCGCCCGTCGGCCTTGCTTCTTATCAGCATCGGAAACGCGGTCTGATTGCTCCACATTCGATCGGCTTCAGCAAACCAGCGCTCGACATCGGCCGCGCCATAGTCGGGGTGACACCATGGCATCCAGCGCATCAATGTCGCCTTTGATTCGAGGACGGCTTGCAGGAATTCGCCGGCATCGGGCCTGGCGGCGGCCACGAGCGGCGTCAACTCGAGCTCGGATTCAGGCCTGCCTTGCACGATGTGCTACCCACTTTCGCCAATACCGATACATTGCGCCGACGGTCAGCACCAGCGCAAGCAGCCGAATCGCGTGAAACGCCGTTACGATCGGCACGCCGAGTTCCAGCGCCTGAGCCGTTAGCGCCATTTCGCCAATGCCGCCGGGCGTCGTGGCAATCGTCGCAGTCGCCCATGGCAATCCCGACCCGCGCGCGAGCAGAGCACCGAAGCCTGCGGCCAACAACATATAAAGCAGCGTAATGGCGGCGACGGCTGACAAGAATCGCGGCGCCGCGCGAAAAAATTCAGGCGTAAAGCGTGATCCGAGCGAAACGCCGATCAGCAACTGTCCGGCGTTAACCACGACAACGGGCAAGCTCGAAAAGCTATTCCCGGTGGCGGTAATCAGGGCGGCCGCCAGCAGCGGTCCGATCATCCAGCTGACGGGCGACCCTACCCGCTCCATCAGGGCCGCGGCACCGGCGGTGACCGCCACGAGCACGATGAAGCCGATCCACGAGAATGTTTTTGCAGGGGGCGCGTACGGGTCGAGTCCATGTACGTTCATTGCATTGAACGCGAAGGGCACGATCAGTACGACCAGCATGATGCGCAGGGCATGCGATGCGGCGACCCGGTCGACCTGGCCCCCATTGCGCTGCGCCTGCGCGGCCATCTCGGGTGCTCCGCCAATCGCCATCGCAAAGAACGACGTCGGTGCGTCGGTGCCGGCCGTCTTCGCCAGTAACCAGCAGCCGAGCCAGCCGAGCAGTATCGAGAATATGACCGCCAATGCAATCCAGGGCGACAACCGGACGATCTCACGCACGACATCGGGCGAAAAATACAGACCGAGCGCGACGCCGATGGCCCATTGACCGGCTTCGCGCGCCAGCGGCGGCTCGACGATCTTGCCGTTGGCCATGCTGACCACCGCCACCGCGATCAGCGGGCCAAGTAACCACGGCAACGGCGTCTTTAGATAGACGAATACCAGCGCGCCGATCAACGCCACCACCAACGCAGCGATCGAGCGCAACAGGAATGAAAACGCCGCGCGGGGCGCGGCGTCTTTTTCCCCATAGTGCGAAGGCTCCAGGTCGCTCACGTCGCCTGTAGAGTTTTCCGACGACGTAGGCGAACGATCCACGGCACGACGATCAAGGCGGCCGTCAATGCGAGCAGCGACGCCGATATCGGCTGCGTAAAGAACACCATCGGGTCGCCCTGGCTAATCGCGAGCGCCTTACGGAACTGCGATTCGGCGAGCGGTCCGAGTATCAATCCGATCACGACCGGTGCGACAGGGAACCCCCAGCGCCGCATCACGAAGCCCAACAGGCCGAACACATACAGCGTGACCAGATCGACCACCGACTGATGCAGGCTGTAGGCGCCGAGCGTGGCAAAGACCAGAATGCCGCCATAGAGCAACGGCTTCGGGATCGACAACACTTTCACCCACAACCCGATCAGCGGCAGATTGAGCACCAGCAGCAGGATGTTGCCGATATACATGCTGGCGATCAGCCCCCACACCAGCGTCGCCTGCGTCTGGAATAGCAGCGGTCCCGGCTGCAGGCCATAGTTCTGGAACGCGGCGAGCAGGATGGCCGCCGTAGCCGAAGTCGGAATGCCAAGCGTCAACAACGGTACCAGCACGCCGGCGGACGCAGCGTTGTTCGCGGCCTCGGGGCCCGCAACGCCTTCGATCGCACCCTTGCCGAACTCCTCCGGATGCTTCGATAGCTTCTTCTCCAGCGCGTAGGACAGGAAAGTGGGGATCTCTGCGCCACCGGCCGGTATCGTGCCGAACGGAAAGCCGATGAAGGTGGCGCGTAGCCACGCCGGCCACGAACGTCGCCAATCCTCTTTCGACATCAGCAACGAGCCGCGCACCTGCTCAACCTTTTCTTGCTGCCGGCTCTGGTAGGAGGCCACGTACAGACCTTCACCGACCGCAAACAGTCCGACGGCGAGCACGACGACGTCGATGCCGTCCAGCAATTCCGGCACGCCAAATGAAAAGCGCATCTGCCCGGTTTGATCATCGATACCAACCAGACCGAGCAGCAGGCCCAGAAACAGCATCGACAGCCCGCGCACGGTTGAGCTGCCCAGCACGGCCGCGACGGTGACAAACGCGAACACCATCAACGCGAAGTATTCGGCCGGTCCGAATTTCAAAGCGACTTCGACCACGATCGGTGCGAGCACCGTCAACAGCAGCGTCGCGATGGTGCCCGCCACGAACGAACCCATCGCGGCGGTCGCCAGCGCCGGGCCGGCGCGACCGCGCCGCGCCATCTTGTTGCCCTCGAGCGCGGTCGCGATCGACGCCGACTCGCCGGGAGTGTTCAGCAGGATGGTCGTCGTCGATCCGCCGTACATCGCGCCGTAGTAGATGCCGGCAAACATGATCAGCGCCCCGGTCGGATCGAGCTTGACGGTCAGCGGCAACAGCATCGCGACGGTCAGCGCCGGACCTACGCCTGGCAACACGCCGATCGCGGTACCGAGTGTGACGCCGACCAAGCCCCACAGCAGATTGATCGGCTGCAGCGCGACGCCGAATCCGGAGAGCAGCGCACTCAATGTCTCGGTCATATGCCCGCGCCGCCCAGGATCGGCTTTAGCCAGCCCGCCGGCAGATTGACATTCAGGAAGCGCACGAAGAAAAGAAAAACCAGCAGACCGAGAACCAGCCCGATGACCGGATCGCGCAACCAGCGGGTGCTGCCAAAAGCGCGCGCGACACAAGCAAACAGCACGGCGGCGGCGATCACGAACCCGGCCGTGTGAATCAGCGCCATTTGCGCGATCAGTCCGGCGCTGACCCAGGCAAACGCGCTCCACAGGAACGCGTGCTCGCCGCGCTCAGCCGGATCGTCGGGCACCCGAGCTCGGTAGCCACCGGTGAATACTTCAGCCAGCAGCCAGATGCCGAGCAAGATCAAGCCCGGCCGAGATGATCCTCGGCACGAAGTTCGGACCGATGCGTGCGTAGCCACCGGCCTCCGGCAGTCTCCACGCAACGATCGGTCGCACCGATGCCCAGCAGCAGCACGCCGAGCGAAATGACCAGCTCGGCGCGCGATCCCGTCGTCCCACGGGCCACGGCTACTTCCTATTTCTTAAGGCCTAGCGAGTCGATGATCGTATTGATGCGCTTGATGTCTTCATCGAGGAATTTCTTGAACTCGTCTCCGGCAAGGTAGACAGGCTCCCAACCGTTCTTGGTCAACGTTTCCTTCCACGCCGGCGAATCCGTGGCGGTTTTGACCGCCGCAACGAGCGCATCGCGCTGCGCGGTTGAAATCGCAGGCGCTCCGAAAACGCCACGCCAGTTGCCGAGCACGACATCGATGCCTTGCTCCTTCAGGGTCGGGATGCCGTCGATCTTGCTCGGCCCGGACACAGCCAGCGCGCGCATACGCCCGCTCTTGATGTGTTCTGCAAACTCGCCGAGGCCCGCAATGCCGGCGCTAACATGGCCACCCACGATCGCTGCGATCTGATCGCCGCCACCCTTCGAGGCAATGTAGTTGATCTTGGCGGGTTCGACGCCGACTGCGCGCGCGATCAAGCCGGCCAGGATGTGATCGGAGCCGCCTGCCGACCCGCCGTTCCACGACACCTTACCCGGATCCGCCTTGAACGCCTTGACGAGGTCGCCCATTGTCTTGAACGGCGAATTCGCTGGAACCACGACGACCAGATACTCGCTGGTCAGCCGGGCAATGGGCGTCACCATCGTCAAATCGACCGGCGACTTGTTCAGCGCGATGCCACCGACCATCACCATGCCGCCAACGATCAGCGCGTTCGGATCGCCCTTCGCACTGTTGACGAATTGCGCGAGACCGATCGTGCCGGCGGCGCCGCCTTTGTTTTCGAATTGCACCGATTGCACGGTCTTGGCGCTTTGCATCGCAGTGGCCAACGCGCGCCCGGTCTGATCCCACCCACCGCCGGGATTGGCCGGAATCATCATCTTCACTGAGCCTAACTGTTGCGCGTTCGCGATGCCGATCAACGGGAACTGGGCCGCGGTCAGCGTAGTGAGCGCAGCGAGTGAAAAGTCTCGACGTTTCATTCGGGTCTCCTTGGATTAGTACCGTGCTGCGGGCGCGGTTTATCAACATCGTAGCAGCGCGGATCAAGGCCGGGATCGCGCGCGTAGACTCATTTCGCGTCGGGACGACATCTGCGGCAAGTCTGGTAGGGTGACGCCAACCCGGGGAAATGATGGCGACGCCGAGCACGCAGCAACCTGTTCTTGCGACACTGATTCCAGGTGATGGAATCGGCCCCGAGATTTCTGCTGCGGTCGTCGAGATTCTCGACGCGCTCGGCAAGCCGTTCACGTGGGAAACGCAGGAAGGTGGCATGACGGCCGCGCAGAAATCCGGCGATCCGCTGCCGGCTGCGCTGCTCGACAGCATCCGCCGCACCAGGCTCGCACTGAAGGGCCCGTTGACGACGCCGATCGGCGGCGGATTCCGCTCGGTCAATGTCCGGCTGCGCGAGGAGTTCAAGCTCTACGCCAACCTGCGACCGGCGCGCACGCTGATTCCCGGCGGCCGTTACGACGACATCGACCTCGTGCTGGTGCGCGAAAACCTCGAGGGACTTTACGTCGGGTTCGAGCACTTCATCCCGATCGACGGTGACCCGCACGCAGTCGCCATCTCCTCGGGCGTCAACACGCGCGCGGGCTCGCGCCGCATTGCCGAGTTCGCGTTCGATTACGCAGTGAAAAACGGGCGCAAGAAAGTCACGATCGTTCACAAGGCCAACGTGCTGAAGGCGCTGACCGGCGTCTTTCTCGAGACGGCGCTCGACGTGGCCAAGAAGTACGAGGGCAAGGTCACGGTCGACGATCGCATCGTCGATGCCTGCGCGATGCAACTGGTGCTCAAGCCCTGGCAGTTCGACATGATCGTCACGACCAATCTGTTCGGCGACATCTTGTCCGACGAGATCGCCGGGCTGGTCGGCGGACTCGGCATGGCGCCGGGCGCCAACATCGGCGAACACGCGGCGATCTTCGAAGCGGTGCACGGATCGGCGCCCGACATCGCGGGCAAAGGCATTGCCAACCCGCTCGCGCTGCTGCTGGCCGCCGCGACTGATGATCGATCATGTCGGCAAGCCCGACATGGCGCGCCGATTGCGCGCGGCTATCGACACTGTATTGCGCGATGACGGTGTCCGCACCGGCGACCTCGGCGGCAAGGCATCGACCGCCGATATCACCCGCGCCATCGTCAAGCGACTGAACTGAATCGTTCGGCGTCAGACGATCGCTCTAGTACAGGCAGCGTGTTCGCGGAGCCGCTGAACCCAACTTCTTCTCAGTACAACTCCAGGAATTTTCGATGACCGCAGCCCAACTCCTCGTCAAATGCCTCGAAAACGAAGGCGTCGAGTACATCTTCGGAGTTCCCGGTGAAGAGAACATCGACGTGATGGACGCCTTGCTCGACAGCAAGATCAAGTTCGTCACGACCCGGCACGAACAAGGCGCTGCCTTCATGGCCGACGTTTATGGGCGGCTGACCGGGAAGGCGGGCGTCTGCCTCGCCACACTGGGGCCGGGCGCAACCAACCTGATCACCGGTGTGGCGGACGCCAACATGGACCGCGCACCGCTGGTGGCGATCGCTGGCCAGGGATCGACCGCGAGACTGCACAAGGAAAGCCACCAGATCCTCGATCTGGTCAGCATGTTCAAGCCGATCACCAAGTACAGCACTCAGGTGCTGACGCCGGACATCGTTCCGGAGATCGTGCGCAAGGCGTTCAAGGTCGCGCAGACCGAGAAGCCCGGCTGCTGCTTCATCGACTTTCCGGAGAACATCGCCGAGATGGACGTCAAGGGCAAGCCGATCGACGTGCAGTCGGCCTACAACCCGACACCTCCCGACAAGAAGATCGAGCAAGCTGCACAGTTGATCAGCAAGGCGAAGTTTCCCATCGTGCTGGCCGGCAACGGCGTCGTCCGGCAAGGCGCAGCCGAGTCGTTGCGCAGTTTCGTCGACCTGCTGCGCCTTCCGGTCGCCAATACCTTCATGGCGAAGGGCCTGATTCCGTTTTCGAACGAACTCTTCCTCGGCACGATCGGGCTGAAGGCGCGCGATATCCCGTGGTTCGCGTTCGAAAAAGCCGACTGCGTGATCTGCGTCGGTTACGACATGGTCGAGTACCACCCCGACATGTGGAATCCGAACGCCGACAAGACGATCATCCACATCGATGCGCAGCCCGCCGAGGTCGACGCCTGCTACAAGGTCGCGACCGGCGTGTTGGGCGACATCGGCGAGAGCCTGCGCGGCATCGCGTTGCGGACCAAGCCGCGCGCCGACAACCCCTTCAAGGCGATTCGCAAGGCGGTCATCGACGACCGTGCGCAATACAGCGATGACCAGGGGTTCCCGGTCAAGCCGCAGAAGATCCTGTGGGACCTGCGGCAGGCGCTCGGACCTTCGGACATCGTCATCTCGGACGTTGGTGCGCACAAGATGTGGACGTCGCGCATGTACAAGGCCGAGGAGCCGAACACCTGCATCATTTCGAACGGCTTTGCGTCGATGGGAATCGGCGTGCCGGGCGCGCTCGCGGCCAAGCTCGCGTACCCGGATCGAAAAGTCGTCACCGTCACGGGCGACGCGGGATTCCTGATGAACTCGCAGGAGATCGAGACCGCGCTGCGGATGAAGACACCGTTCGTGATTCTGATCTGGAACGACTCCGAGTACGGGCTGATCACGTGGCACCAGCTGCGGCACTTCGGGCGCCCGAGCCACATCGAGTTCAAGAACCCGGACTTCGTCAAGTACGCCGAAAGCTTCGGCGCCAAGGGCTATCGCGTCGAGAAGACCGCGGACCTGCTGCCGACGTTGAAGAAAGCACTCGCCGACGACGTGGTGGCCATCATCGATTGCCCGGTGGACTACGCTGAGAATATGAAGCTGACGGAGCGGCTGAAGAACCTCAAGTCGCCGCTGTAGCCAATCGGAGAGTCGACGTGAAAGTCAGAGCAGCCGTACTCGAGGCCATGGGCGCTGCCCATCCTTATGCCGAATCGAAACCGCTGAAGATCGAGGAGCTCGATCTCGACCCGCCGGGGCCCGGTGAAATTCTGGTGCGCATCAAGGCGGCGGGGTTATGTCACTCGGATCTGTCGGTCATCAACGGTGACCGACCGCGGCCGATGCCGATGGCGCTCGGCCATGAAGCGGCGGGCATCGTCGAAGAACTGGGATCGGGCGTCACCGACCTGAAGATCGGCGATCACGTCGTGCTTGTTTTCGTTCCGAGTTGCGGCCATTGCAACCCGTGTGCGGAGGGACGGCCGGCGTTGTGCGAGCCCGGCGCGGCCGCCAACGGCGCCGGCACCTTGCTGACCGGCGCGCGGCGGCTCAAACGCAACGGCCAACCGATCAACCACCATCTCGGCTGCTCGGCCTTTGCGACGCACGCCACGATTTCGCGTCACTCGGCGATCAAGGTCGACCCTGATCTTCCGTTCGAACAGGCCGCGCTTTTCGGATGCGCGGTGCTGACCGGAGTCGGCGCGGTCGTCAACACTGCGCAGGTTCGAGCCGGCAGCACCGTTGCAGTCATCGGACTCGGCGGCGTCGGCCTGGCGTCGGTGCTCGGCGCGGTTGCGGCTGGGGCGCGGCAGATCGTCGCCATCGATCTGTCCGATGAAAAGCTCGCGCTGGCGAAATCGCTCGGCGCAACGCACATTTTCAACGCCGGTGCAGCCGATTGTGCCGATCAGGTGCGCGCAGCAACGCGTGGCGGTGTCGATACCGCGATCGAAATGGCAGGCTCGACGCGCGCGTTCGATCTCGCGTACAAGATCACGCGACGCGGCGGCACCACGGTCACCGCCGGACTGCCACCTCCGACGGCGACGTGGCCGATGCCACCGGTCAACCTCGTCGCCGAGGAGCGAACCATCCGCGGCAGTTACATCGGGACCTGCGTGCCGGTGCGCGATATTCCGCGCTTCGTCGATCTTTTTCGCGGCGGCAGATTGCCGGTCGACCGCTTGATGACGGGCACTCTGTCGCTCGATGAAATCAATCGCGGCTTCGATCTGCTGCACGAAGGCAAAGCCGTGCGGCAGGTCGTCGTTCTCTGATGGGTACTCGCATGGCCCAGTCTGCCAAGGCAGCAACACCCAATGATTGGCTCGATCAGACTTCGAACCTGATGAAGTCCTGGAACGAACAGGGTCAACGCTTCTTCCAGACGTGGGCCGAAGGCCTGACGAAGCAGGGGCCCGCGAATTTTCCAGCGACCGGTGCACTGCCCGACAGCATGCAAGGTCCGTTGAGCCAGATGACGGAGTTCTTCAACAAGTCGATGGAACAGTGGAGCGCGCTCGCGCAGTGGCCGAAAGACGGCAAGAGAGCCTCGACGCCAATGCGCTGAAGAAATTGTTCGATCCGGCAGAGTGGGGCCGTGCCGGCGTCGGAGGCTTCGACCTCGCGCTCGAGCATCTGACCGAAGGACCGACCTACGCGACGCTGTGGGATCTCGACCGCAAGCTGCTGAACGCACAGCGGCTTTCGCAGCAGCGCCTGCGCGATATCGCGGCGTATCAGGCGATCGTGCAGGACGCGTGGCGATCGGCTTCCGAACGATTTTTCCGCGCCTTGTCGGACGCATCGCGGCCGCCGATCAGCAGCGCGCGCGAACTGCTCGACCTGTGGGTGGCCACGGCGAACGAGACGCTGATCGAGATGCATCGCACGCCGAAGTTCCTCGAAGCCCAGCGCAACGTCACGCGGTCTTCTGCCGACTACCGGCTGCAGGAGCGTGAAATCGCCGAAACCTTCTGCGAGGTGCATCACATTCCGACTCGTAGCGAAGTCGACGAACTGCAGCGAACGGTGGTGGAGCTGCGACGTCAGGTGCGCGCGCTGATGGCGCAGTCGTCGCCGCGGCCGAAACGCGGCCCGAGCCGTCAAGGCGCTGGCAAGGCCGCAAGGCAGCGGCGGCGCCGCGCGCGCGGAAAGGAAAGCGATGATTCCCCGCATCAAGTTCGATCCGCAGCAGGCGGCGCGCGAGTTCGCCGAGTTCCAGCGCAAATTCTTGCGCGGTTCCGAGCTGCTGTCGAAGGTCAAGGACCGCGACGTCGAGATCGGCAGCACGCCGAAGACCCTCGTCTTCCAGACCGACAAGATCACGCTGCATCACTACAAGGCGACCGCGAAGACCAAGATCAAGACGCCGGTGCTGGTCACCTACGGTCTGGTCGGCCGCTTCACGATGGCCGACCTGCAGGAAGACCGTTCGCTGATCCGCAACCTGCTGGCGCAGGGGGTCGACGTCTATGTCGTCGACTGGGGCAACGCGAGTCGCGGCGACCGCTGGCTCACGCTCGACGATTACATCGACGGCTACCTGAACGAATGTGTCGACTTCATCCGGTCGAGCCGCAAGATCGATCAGGTCACGCTGCTCGGCATCTGCGAAGGCGGCGTCTTTACGCTCGCGTACGCCGCACTTTATCCGGAGAAGGTCAAGAATCTGATCCTGACGATCACGCCGGTCGATTTCCACGCCGGTGAGAGCAGCAATCGACCCAATCACGGATTCATCAGCCTGTGGACGCGCAGCATGAGCGGCGAGGACGTCGACCGGCTGATCGAAGCCAACGGCAACCTTCCGGGCGAACTGATGAGCTTCGTGTTCTCGATGATGACGCCGCTCTCGAGTCTGACCAAATACAACGTCGGCCTGTATGACGTGATGGACGAGGAGGGCAAGCTCCTCAACTTCCTGCGAATGGAAAAATGGCTGCAGGACCGGCCGCACCATCCGGGCGAGGCCGCCAAACAATGGCTGAAGGATCTGTACCAGGAGAATCGTCTGGTCAAGGGCACGTTCAAGCTCAGCGGCCGAACCGTCGACCTCAAAAAACTGTCGATGCCGATCCTCAATATTTACGCGCTTGACGACCACATCATTCCGCCGGCAAGCGCGCAGGCCCTGAAGAAGTTCGTCAGCCCGAAGCAGTACAGCGAGCTCGCTCTGCCCGGCGGCCACGTCGGCGTTTTCGTCAGCAGCAAGTCGCAGGGAATCGTCGGCAAGGGAGTCGTCGACTGGCTGCGCAAGCGGTCATGATCGCCGGTTCGATAACTCGCTCGACTCGCAGGCGCTCCGAGTGAAGAACAAGGTCGTGTCAGCGGACGAGGCACTCGCCATCGTTCGCGACGGAGACACGGTCGCGGTTTCGGGATTTGTCGGCAGCGGCACGCCGGACGAACTGATTGCGGCACTCGAACGGCGGTTCCGCGAGACCGCGAGCCCCAAGGCGTTGACGCTGGTGTTCGCCGCTGCGCCGGGCGACGGCAAGGACCGCGGGTTGAACCAGCTCGCGCACGATGGTCTGGTCAAGCGCGCGATCGGCGGCCACTGGTCGCTGGTTCCGAAGCTTTCGGCGATGGCGGTGACCAACCGCATCGAGGCGTACAACCTGCCGCTCGGCATCATCAGTCATCTGTTCCGCGACATTGCGGCGCATCGCGCCGGGACGCTGAGCAAGGTAGGACTGCGCACCTTCGTCGATCCCCGATTCGACGGCGGCAAGATCAACGCCTGCACGAACGAAGATCTCGTGCGCATGATGTCGATCGACGACGAGGAGTGGCTCTTTTACAAGGCGTTTCCGATCACCGTCTCGCTGATTCGCGGCTCGACTTCCGATCCCGACGGCAACATCACGATGGAGCGCGAGGCGCTGACGCTCGACAACCTCGCGCTCGCGATGGCAGCCAAGAACTCCAACGGATTCGTCATCGCACAGGTCGAGCGAATCGCCGCGACCGGCGCGCTTCATCCGCGCCACGTCATCGTGCCCGGTGTACTGGTCGATTGCGTCGTGGTCGCGCAGCCCGCCAATCACTGCCAGACCTACGGCACGCCGTACAGCCCAGCATTTTCCGGCGAGTTCAGAGTGCCGCTCGATTCGTTAAAGCCGCTGGCCCATGACGAGCGCCGGATCATCGCGCGCCGTTGCGCGTTCGAGTTGCCGATGGGCGGTGTCGTCAATCTCGGGATCGGCATGCCCGAGGGCATTGCGACAGTTGCGAATGAGGAGCGAGTGCTCGACTACGTGACGCTGACCGCCGAGCCGGGCGTCATCGGCGGCGTGCCGCAGAGCGGTCTCGATTTCGGCGCCGCTGTGAACACCGATGCCGTCATCCAGCAGAGCCAGCAATTCGACTTCTATGACGGCGGCGGACTCGATATGGCGTGTCTCGGGATGGCCGAGGTCGACGCCGACGGTCACGTCAATGTCAGTCGCTTTGGGCCGCGACTCGCCGGCGCGGGCGGCTTCATCAACATCAGCCAGAACGCGCGCCGGATCGTCTTCGCGGGCTCGTTCACCGCCGGCGGGCTTGAAGTTGCGATCGACGATGCCTCGCTTCGTATCGTGCGCGAAGGCCGCAGCCGCAAGTTCGTGCGCAAGGTCGAGCAGATCACGTTCAACGGCGCCTATGCCGCCGAGCAGGGCCAGCCGGTCCTGTACGTCACCGAGCGCTGCGTGTTCAAACGATCCGCGCGCGGCATGGAGCTGGTGGAAGTGGCGCCGGGCATCGACATCGAACGCGACATCCTCGCGCACATGGGATTCGAACCGATTGTCGATCGACCGAGCGCGATGGATCCGCGCATCTTTCGCAACGAACCGATGCACCTCGAGGAAACGCTGCTCGGACTCGGCATGGCGCAACGGATCACCTACGACGCCGAGCGCAACACGCTGTTCGCCAATTTCGAGGGTCTGCACATACGCACGCGCGATGATGTCGATCGCGTCCGTCGCACGATCGAAGACCGTGTGCAGGCGATCGGTCACAAGGTCGCGCTGATCGTCAACTACGACGGCTTCCAGCTCGATCCGACGGTTGCCGATACCTATGCAGCGATGATCCGCTACATGGACATGCACTACTACACGACCGCATCGCGTTATACGACCAGCGCCTTTTTGCGGTTGAAGCTCGGCGAGGCGCTCGCTCGCCGCCGCGTTGCACCTCATATTTTCGAGACCCGGGACGAGGCCCAGGCCTTCGTCCATGCGGCACGCGAGGACACCGATCGTGGCTGACGTCAAACGTGCCTCAGCACGACGGCGAGTGGATGCCGACGAACCCGTGCTGCACTCGGTGCGCGGGCTGTCGATGCTCGGATTCCACAAGATTGCAGTGTGGGAGTGGGGGCTCAACAACGCGGGCCCCCCGGTCATGTGCGTTCACGGGCTGACCCGTCAGGCACGTGACTTCGACGTTCTCGCGCGCCGCCTCGTCGCCGAAGGCCGGCGAGTGCTGTGTCCCGATCTGCCCGGACGCGGCCACAGCGACTGGCTCGACGATCCGTTGCATTACAACCTGCTCACCTACGCCAACGACATGAACACGGTGATGGCGTGGGCGCATGCGACCGAGGTCGACTGGATCGGCACCTCGCTGGGCGGGATGGTCGGCATGATGCTGGCAGCGCAGAAATTCCAGCCGATCCGTCGCCTCGTCCTCAACGACGTCGGCGCCTACGTGCCATCGACTGCGCTGCAGCGGATCGGCCGCTACCTCGCCGACGGACCAATGAGTTTCGACACACTCGAAGACGCCGAGCTTCGCGTGCGCGAGACGCTCGCGCCGTTCGGCGATCTCAACGATCGCGAATGGCGACACCTGACGGTGCACGCTTCAAACGCGACGAGGAGACGTCGAAATGGATCGCTCATCATGATCCGGCAATTGCGCGGACGTACCGGCAGTGGCAATTCGTCAGCGTCGATCTGTGGAAATTCTGGCGAGCGATCACAGTGTCCGGTGCTGGTTCTGCGCGGAGCCGATTCGGATTTTCTGCTGCCGAGCATCGTGACGCGCATGCAGTCATCGGGGCCGCCGACCGAGGTGGTCGAGATCGAGGGCAGCGGACATGTACCCACGCTGATGCGCGAGCATCACATCATGCCGATTGTCGATTTTCTGGAGCGCGCGGCGCCGACTCCTCGGGCCCGCGGTGCACGCACGGAATCGCTTGCGAAAGCATGAGCGTGCCTGAATCATTGCGTCGCACGTGAACGGTTGCCGCGCTACCGATCAATGATGCATCCATGAACCACTGCGTCGCACGTGAACGGCTTCAGCACATCGAATAAAGGGTTGCATCGACCAGCTCAATCAGCGCGTAGCGCGTCGACGATCTTCATCCGGCTCGCCTTGATCGCCGGCAGGAATCCGCCAACGAATCCCATCACGATCGAAAACACCAGGGCAGAGACGACGATACTCGGCGTCAACGTAAACGCGAACGCCAGCTCGGAGAACGACTGAAAATTCGTCGTCGAGATCGTGATCGCGGTCAAGAAGCTGGCGGCGACTCAGCCCGATCAATCCGCCGACCAACGCAAGCAGCAGTGACTCGATCAGGAACGCGAGCAGGATCGATGCGCGCGGGAACCCCAACGCGCGCAACGTGCCGATCTCGCCGGTGCGTGTCGCAACCGCCGCATACATCGTGATCGCCGCGCCGATCATGGCGCCGAGCGAGAAGATGATCGACAGCGCCATGCCGAGCAACGTAATGAAGTTCGACAGCGAGGCCGACTGATCGGCATAAAACTGCGCTTCACGCTTGATGTCGACCTTTAAGCGCGGATCGTCATCGATCCGCGCTTTGAGCAGCAGCGAATGAGTCCGGCGCGGCAGTGCGCGCGATGACCGATGAATACGCCGTGCGGCGAAACGCCTGCATCATTTGTTCCACGTCGCCCCAGATTTCGGAATCAAACGCGGTCTTGCCGGCGTCGAAGACTCCGACCACTGTCCATTGACGGCCCGCAAACGACAACTGCTGGCCGATTTCGACGCCGGCGAAACCACGCGCGACCGAGCGGCCGACGATGATCTCCGACGAACCGGCCCGAAACATGCGGCCGTGCGCCAGGCGAACTTGCGGCCGCAGAGTTCTTCCGATTTCAGGCAAGCCGCGCACGACGACATTGCTGCGCTTGGTCGCATTGTCAATCTTGGGCAGCGAGTTCAATACGACGACCTCCTTCGATACCAGCGGCTCGCCGTCTGCGCCGCGCGCGACCTCGGGAGCGGTTTCGATCAACGCCGCCTGATCGCGCGACACGCCACTTTGCACTTCGGTCTGACTGCCCTGCCGGATCACCACCACGTTATCGGGCGAACCGCTCGCCACCAGCGTCGCCTTCAAGCCGGCATCGAGCATCAGTACGGCAGCGAACACGAACACCACCAGCGCCATGCCGCCGGCAGTGAGTGCAGTGGTCAGTTTGCGCACCCACAGGTTGCGGCGAATGTAGCTAAGTGGAATGCGCATGCGTCAGCCCACGTGACGTAAGCCGTCGACGATTTTCACGCGCGCGGCGCGCACAGCCGGGATGACGCCGGCGACCAATCCAACGGCCACCGCGCACGCCGCCTGCAGATAGAACGTCTGCGCCACCAGCGGCATCTTGGCGAAAACGCTGACGGTGGCCGCATGAAAGACCTGTACGACCACCGGCGTGAGCAGCATGCCGAGCCCGGCGCCGACCGCCGCCAGCAGGAACGCTTCGCCGATGATCATCGCCGCCACAGCGCCGGGCTTGAATCCGAGCGCCTTTAGCGTCGCGTATTCGGACAGCCGCTCGCGCGCGGTCATAGCCATCGTGTTGGCGGCCACCGCCATGATGATCAGGATGACGACGTAGCTGACACCTTCGATCGCGACCACGATCGTTTCAACCATGGCAACGAATCCGAGCGTGAACGCTTTTTCGGTTTCGGTCAGCGTTTCTGCCAGCGAATTCTTGAACTCGGCGTCGATCGCACGCGCGATATCGGGCGCCGCCGGCCCTTCGTTGATGCCGACGACGAAGACGCCGGCAAAATCGCCGCGCCTTGGCGCGCGCTGCTTGATCTGTTCGTTAAGGTACTCGTAGTGAAAATACATCTGGCGCGTGATCGTCGTCTCGTCCTTCGCGTCATAGATCGCGCGTACTACGAACTCCCAATTGCCCGGATAGATTCCGCTCTTGAGTGGAATCGTGTCGCCAATCTTGAAGTCGTATAGGTCAGCCAGTTGCCGGCCGATCGCAGCGCCGCGCCGGTCGCGCAGAAAGGCCTGATACGACTCGGGATCGAACACGAACTCCGGGTACATCGGGAAAAAAGTCGGCGCGTCGACCGCAAACTGCGCGAAAAAATTCTTCGGATCCTTGTACACACCGCCGAACCAGTTGGATACCGAGACCGACGTGACGCCGGGCACCGCGCGGATCTTGTCGCGGTAATAAAGCGGCATTGCAAACGTCAATGAGATCGCATTGCGCGTGATCAATCGCGTCGCCGATGTGGCGTCCGCACCCGCGTACCAGGCGCGCACGACCGTTTGCAGCACTCCGAACGCGAGAATCGCGATGACCAGGCCGATGATCGTCAACGTCGAGCGTAGCTTGGCGCGGAAGACGTTGCGGAAAACGAAATTGAGAAAAAACATCGGTCGCCGGTCAATGCTCGGGCGCGGTGTCGGTCAACTGCCCCTTGTCTAAATAGATCAGATGATGCGCGGCTTCCGCGGCACGCGGATCGTGCGTCACCATCACGATCGTCTTGCCGAGCTCAAGGTTAAGCCGATCGAGCAGCTTCAGGATATCCGCCGCGGATTGACGATCGAGGTCGCCGGTCGGTTCATCAGCAATGATGATCAGCGGGTCGGTGACCAACGCGCGCGCGATCGCGACTCTCTGCTGTTGCCCGCCCGATAGTTCATTCGGATAGTGCTTCGCGCGATCGGTGAGCCCGACCATCGCCAGCAGCAAGTCGACTCGCTCGCGGCGCTCGGCGCGCGAGAGCGCGGTCAGTTGCAGCGGCAGCTCCACATTCTCGAATGCGGTCAAGACTGGCATCAGGTTGTAGAACTGAAACACAAAGCCAACGCTGCGCGCACGCCAATCGGCGAGCTCTGTGTCGGAAAACTGCGTAATGTCCTCGCCGGCAATGTGAAGGTGGCCGGAGTCAGGCTTGTCGATGCCGGCCACCAGGTTCAGCAACGTCGTCTTGCCCGACCCCGACGGCCCCATCAATGCGACAAAGTCGCCTTCGCGAATCGTCAGGTTGATGTCGGTTAGAACCGGTACCTGCTGGCCGCCGCGTATGTAGCCCTTCGACAGGTGCGCGATCTCAACCAGCGCACGTCGCCCGTGCGGCTCGATTTCGCGCGGTCCGCCTTCGCGCGGCGGATCTGCGCGCTGATCCATCGCTGCGCGCGGAGCCGTCGGCGCCAGCGCGCTCATCGTTACTTCTTAGCTGCGGCGACGCGAGCGCCGTCGGCCAGGCGCTCGCCGGGCGACATCACGATGCGCGTGCCGGGTGCAAGATCAACACGCAGCAGATCGCCGACCTTCGCGCCGACAGTCACCGGGGTGAGCTTGACCTGGTCGTCCTTGCCGACCACGAAGACGACATCCTTGCCATCACGCTTGGCGATCGCGTCGGCGCGCAACGCAGCCACCGGTTTGCGCTCGTCGGGCTTCAATGCGCGCGACAGGAACGCAATCTTTGCGCTCATGTCGGGCAACACGCGCGCATCGCGCTCGACGAATTTCACCTTGACCAGCAAAGTCGCCTTGCTGCGATCCACCGTCGGCACAACGCGGCTGACTTCGCCGAGCAATCGCAGGTCGGGAAACGCGTCGAGCTGAATCTCGGCCGGCTGGCCAATCGTGATCTTCGCAATGGCTGCTTCGGAAACATCGGCTTCGACCTCGAGCGTTTCCATGTCGGCCATCGTCACCACGGAGCCGGTGGTACCCGACGCCGCGGAAAACGGCGTGACGATATCTCCTACATTGGCGCTCTTGGTCAGCACCATTCCGGTAAACGGCGCCCGGATCAGCGTTTGGTCATAGGCAACGTCGGTCGCGCGATAGTTGGCCTGCGCCACTGCGATCTGCGCCTTTAGCGTATCGATCGCGGCGCGCGACTTGTTGTAGCGCGCCTCGGCCGTATCGAGCGCGGAGCCCGCGATGAAATTCTGACGCGACAGATCCTGCGCGCGCTTGAAAGCCGCCTCGGCATCTTCGAGATCGGCTTGCCCCTGCGCCAGATTGGCGCGCGCCACCTGCACCTGCGCTGCCGCCTGTTCGCGCTGGGCGGCGACATCGCGATTTTCAAGCCGAGCAATGATGTCGCCCTCGGTGACTCGCTGGCCCTCCTGCACGCCAAGCCACTCGAGCCGTCCGGTGCCCTTCGACGATACCGACGCGCGCCGCGCGGCGACCACTCGGCCGGTCGCATTCAACACCGACACCGATGCCGACGGATACGCGGCCGCGACAGTGGCAATTTCCGCCGACTGCGGCGCATTGCGGCGGCCAATAAATAATGCGACGGCTGCAATGACGACGATCGCGATTGCCCAGAGCCACCATCGCTTCCACAGCGGACGGCGCCGGCGCGGCGCGGCCGTACCGCGGTCGATCGCCAGCCGCGCAAGCGACGGTTCGCTCGTAGATGTTTGGTCAGGCATGTCGAATAGCTGGGAGCTGAACCGCGGATCGAAAGCCGCAGTGTGGCAAATGAGCCGCGCATGCTAAAGCAACAAACCGGTTCAGTGCTCCGATTGGCGACGCGCCGCGGTCGATTGGCGAAAAAGCCGCCGCGCGCTGGCGTGGCACGGCGGCATTGATCAGTAGCTCAGTTCGGAATCTGCACCGTACTGCTGAGAACGCTGAACGTGATCACGTCGGCGGCAGCCGGGCTCAGCAAGATCGGCGGCAGATTCGCGGTGGTGAGGGGCGGAGCCGCTCCCGGCACACCGCCGCGCGGCGTCGTGCGCACCACTTGCGACGGCGGCAGTGCCGTACCGCTGCGCAGATGGTTCCACATCAAGTTCAGCGCCTGGTTGTTGTAGTAGTGCAGCGGAATAAAGCGCGTGTCGTAGCCGGGAAAAGGTGCCGCCGGCAAGAACGCATCGAAGTGCTGCGCGTTGAGCACCTCGATATACGAAAGCCGGCTCGCCGTACCCTCGACGATCCTGTTTGCGCCGAAGTACGGACGCGATGTGTGGTTAACCGGCACCAATGCATCGGCGCGCCCGTGCACGATCAGGGTCGGCTTCGCGCGCAGGTTGCCGGTTACACGGACCTGTTCAACACCGAACTGCACCGCAAGCGCGGTCGCGCTCGAGGTCGTCCATAGCTCCCGCAGACACTGCGCGCCCAGAAATGCGAAGTTGTTGTCGGCAAGTAGATGGTTGATCGGACCGCCGGCAGCGTTGTTGTAGATCAGATTGATGCCGTTGGTCGGCGGAACACCGTTGCCGTTGGCGAACACCGTCAGCATCGGAGAGGCCGCAGCCGCGGCCGGCATGCCTCCCGCATTGGTCGTCGCAAAGCTGAAATCGCACAAGTTGTCGATCACACTGGCACGCGAGTACGCGTTGGCATAGGTCACCGCGACCGCGGGGGTTGCCTGCGATCCGAAGTGCGATGCGTGCAGCAGGTCGGATTCAACTTCCCAGCCCGCGGCTCGCAGATTGGCCAGCGCATCGTTCGATTGCGCGATGAAGCCGAAACCGACCACATCACCACTCGCGGCAAGCAAGGCGCAGCGATTCTGTGCGCTGGCCATCGCAACGAATGCCAGTCCCGGCGACAACGAATTGTCCGGCGCATACGCTGCGCACGGCTGCAGCAAGTTGGCCAGTGACGTGTAGTCATACAGCGGGCGGCCGATCGCCGTGGCAGGGTAGCTAACGCCTCCTCGAGCGACGCCCAGCCCCGCGGGCACCCTCGGGTTGATTTGCGGTTCGCCGACTACGACTGCATCGATCAGGCCGGCCGTATCTCCTTCGGCCGCGGCGATTGCAGCGCCGCCGCCATTGGATGCCGATGCGGCGATCACCAGCGTGTTGGATGCCACGAACTGGCGCTGCCTGTTCGTGGTTCCGGCTATGACCGGCGCAAACTGCTCGTTAATCGCCCATAGCGCAAACTCAACCGCTTGCCGTGTGAATAGACCCCAGTCCTTTTCCGGATTGACTTGCGAATGAGCGTGCTTGAACGCGTAACGGAAAGGATTTAAGAGGGCAAATGCGGTTCGCTGCGCATCGGTCAGCGCGGCCGTAAAGTGGCTCGTATTGCCGGCGCTGATCGCACCGGCCGTGAGCCCGTTGATCAACGTGATCGTGTTGGTGTCGAGTTCGTGCGCACCGTTGCCGGTGCCCTTGTCGCTGTACGCGACCGCGCAGCCGCGTTTCAATCCCCACTCGCCGGCGGCCGACACCGCGCCATAAACACCACGCGAACCCGATGAGGTCGCGGTCACTACGCACGCGGCGCTTGTATTGAACGTCGACGGAATCTGCACCATCAACGTCGCTGCGGCGTTGCCGTTCGCATCGACGCTGTACGCAAGATATTCGGTGCCTGCGATCTTGCCCGCGCCGGGGGTCGGGTCAGCTGCGCCCCCATCGACCGGCACGTTCGGGCCAAAGAGCACGCCATAGCCGCCCGCAGTGGTGATGTCGACCAGCGCACGATAGTTGATATAGATGGCGCGCCGGCGCAGCTCGCTTGCCGTCGGTGTGGCCGACAGCGCGGGCGCAGTGGCGCTTTGCAGGCCGTCCCAACCCAGGCCCGCTGTTAATAGATCATCGCTGGTGCCGTTGTAGGCTGTGGTTGTTACCGTCCCTAGAAACGTGGGCCGCACATTGGTGCCGCTGCCCGGAGTCGAAGGATCGTCGCTACTTCCGCACGCTGCCAACACGGCCACCGCGATGCAAATAGCGGTATAGCGGCCGCGCGGGTTGCGATCGGAACTGCGATTCATGCTTTGTCCTAGGATATCGCCGCTATTCGCCGCTGTGGACGCTCCATTTACCCTACACGAGCAGGCGATGCGGGGCAATTCGGGAGGCACCGGAGCGCTTTGCGAATTGAGTCCCGCTCTGCGTCACTTTCCGATACAAAACCGGCTGAAGATCACACCGAGTAAGTCGTCGGCGGTAGTCTGGCCGGTGATTTCACCGATCGCGTTGCCGGCGAGCCGCAATTCTTCGGCGAACAGATCGAGTTGCGAATCGCCCAGCGCTGCGTGCTCAGCCGCGCGCGTCAGATGATCGCGTGCTCGATTGAGCGCCTGCACATGGCGCTCGCGTGCAAGGATCAGCGATTCGCCCGAGGTCTCACGCTCCCAGCCGGCGACCCGCCGCAACTCGCCGCGCAGCAGCTCGACCCCGGCGCCGGTCTTGGCGGATAGATAAACGCGCGCATCGTCGACGCGCGGTGAGGCGTCTATCAAGTCAATCTTGTTAAGCACGGTAACCAGCGGCACCGCGTGTCCGATGCGCTCGTTGACACGTTCCAGGACCGACGAGTCCTGACTCGATTGTGTTGCATCGACGATGTGCAGAACCACATCGGCGCGCTCGATCTCTGCCAGCGTGCGTGCGATCCCGAGCTGCTCAACTTCTTCGGCCGTTTCGCGCAGACCCGCGGTATCGATCGCGTTCAGTGGAATGCCATCGACCTCGATCTGCTGTGAGATGCGGTCGCGCGTCGTGCCTGGATGAGCCGTGACAATCGCCACATCGGCGCCTGCCAGCGCGTTCAGCAGACTCGATTTGCCGACATTCGGCGCCCCGACCAGCACGACGTTCAATCCGTCGCGCAGCAACGCGCCTTGTTGCGCCTGCTTCAGCAGCTGCTCCAGATCAGCGCGAATGCGCGCCAGCCGTCCGACCGCGTCCGAGCTCTGCAGAAAGTCGAGCTCTTCCTCCGGAAAATCGAGAGTGGCTTCGACCAGCGTGCGTAACTCGATCAGCGCCGAAGTCAACGCGTGTGCGCGCTGCGAAAATTCACCGGCGAGCGAGCGGACCGCGGCGCGGGCGGCGACCTCGGTCGACGCGTCGATCAGGTCGGCCACCGCTTCGGCCTGCGCCAGATCGAGGCGATCGTTCAAGAATGCACGCTGCGTGAATTCGCCCGGCGCGGCGATGCGCAATCCAATCTCGCGGCCCGCTTGCAGACAGCGCGCGACCAGCATCCGCAGCACGACCGGCCCGCCGTGGCCTTGCAATTCGAGTACGTTTTCGCCGGTATACGAATGCGGCGCCGGAAAATAAAGTGCGATGCCCTCGTCGATTTCAGTAGCGTCATCGGCCAGGAACCTGGCGTGCAACGCGCAACGAGGAACGAGGTCGGGCGCACGCGGACCGAGCACTGCTTCGATCACCGGTGCGATGGCAGTGCCCGAGATGCGGACGATTCCAATGCCGCCACGGCCGGGCCCGGTGGCAATGGCAACGATCGGATCATCGGCCGCCGTAGTATTCAACGTCATTTTGCGCGGCAGTGTACGGGCCGCGTGCGCGCGCTTCATACGGCAGACGACGGCGCAAAATGACGCGCTGAGGAGCTCTATCGGACATGCCGAACGATCCGTTGAAGCAATACGGCCCGCCGCTTGCCGGCGTGTTGATCGCCGTCGTTTTGTCGGTCCTGGTTGCCGCTATGGTGGCGGGCCAGGTCGAAGGCCCATATCAAACGCGCGCGCTCGTTTACACCGGGTTTGTGCTGTGGGTCTTGCTGGGCGCGGGGGTGATTTTTGTTCTCGCGCACCGCGGCGAAGCTACGCGACTTTCCGTTGCACGCGTACTGCTCTGGGCCGCGAGCATCTGGTTATGGCCCATCTTTCTTCTGCTGAGCCGCCGTCGCACCGGCGCTAACCGCTAACCGGGCCGCTTGGCCTTCGCTATCTGCCGCGTGACGTACCACTGCTGCGCAATCGACAGAATGTTGTTGGTCAGCCAATAGAGAACCAGGCCCGCCGGGAAGAAAAAGAACATCACGCCGAAAATCAGCGGCATCAGCATCATCACTCGTGCCTGCACCGGATCGGGCGGAGTCGGATTCAGTTTGTACTGAATCCACATGGTCGCCATCATCAGCAGCGGCAAGATGAACCACGCATCGGGTGTCGCCAGATCTTTAACCCACAAGATCCACGGTGCGTTGCGCATTTCGACACTGGCCAGCAGCACCCAGTAGAGCGCGATGAACACCGGAATCTGCACCAGGATCGGGAGGCAACCGCCGAGCGGGTTGATCTTCTCGGTCTTGTACAGCTCCATCATCGCGACATTCATCTTCTGCTTGTCGTCGCCGTACTGCTCGCGGATTTTCATCATCCGCGGCGTCACTTCCTTCATCCTTGCCATTGACTTATAGCTGGCGGCCGACAGCGGATAAAACGCCGCTTTGATCAGCACCGTCAGCAACACGATTGCCCAACCCCAGTTGCCGACGATGCCGTGCAGAAATGCAAGCAACGCGTAAATCGGCTTCGCGAGAACCGTCAGCCACCCGTAGTCAACCACCAGATCCAGGCCGGGTGCGATCTTCTCCAAGGTGTTCTGATCCTGCGGTCCGACGTACAGCGTCGATTGAAACGTAGTCGATGTATTCGGCGCCAGCGTCGGCAGCGCAGCGATGCTGCCGATCGAATACAGGTTCTTGTCGACCAGGCGCGCGTAGTACTCGCGCTTGACACCAGTGGGCGGCACCCACGCCGACACGAAGTAGTGCTGAATCATTCCGATCCAGCCGTCGTCGGCGGCTGTCGGCAACTGCACCTTGTTCTTTTCGATGTCAGAAAACTCGACCTTGCGGAATTTGTCCTGCTCGGTGTAAAGCGCCGGCCCCGTGTACACGTAGTACAAGGCTGATTCACCTTCGGGCTTGTTGCCGTCGCGCGTCAGTTGCAAGTAAACCGATGGCGCCAGTGGCTTATCGGTCAGATTGACGACTTCGTGCTTGACGTCCACGTCGTAACGGCCGCGGTGAAACGTATACGTCTTGGTGACGCGCACGCCGCCGTTTTCGGCGCTAAAGCGCACATCCAGACGGTCCTGGCCGGAAGCAAGCTCGGTCTGGCCACCGGCAAACGTAAACGGCGTGCGGTGATTCGGAAAATCGCCGCCGACAATTCCGCTTTGCGCCACATACACGCGGCTGGGCCCGACATCCAGCAGCACAGTGGTTGCATCACGATCGTGCTTCCTGCCGGTTACAAGACCGATCAGCCCGCTCGCAGTCCAGTCGGGCGCCACCGGCTGCTTCAGCAGCTCGACCCTCGAAACGACTGCACCGAGCGGACTAATCGACGCACGCATTAAATCGGTTTGGACGACAACCGGCGCTGCAGACGGCAGCTTGGGCGTCGGTGTCGCATCGATCACCGACGGTGCGACCGCGGGAGCAGACGCCTGTGGCACGGCTGCGCTGCTCGGGACTGTCGCCGTGGGAGCACCGGTCGGCGACGCGGGTGCGGTTGCTTGCGGTGTCGGCGCAGTGCCGAACAGCGCCGGCTTTCCGTTGTAAACCTGCCAGCGGTCCCATAACAGAAAGAGCGAAAGGCCGAAAAAAGCCAGCAGCAGCGAACGCCGGATATCAGTGCCCATGATCGGATTCGATCCAAGTAGTAGGTGAGCGCGACGGCGCGTGACTCTGATGGCGCCAGCAGCGCCAGCTAAATCGGTGTGGCACCGGATCGACGCCGCCCGCGCTGTACGGATGGCAGCGTGCCAGTCGCGCAAGCATCATCCAGCCGCCACGCAGCGCGCCGTGTCGTTCAACGGCTCCCAGCGCGTATTCGGAGCATGTCGGCCAGTAGCGGCAGCTGTTGCCGATCCACGGCGACAGAGCGAATCGATAGCCGCGAATCGCTGCCAGCAAAATCGTCCGGATCATCGTCTCCGTTTTGACAGTCGTTCGAGTCTTAGCAATCGCTAGTCTTGGCGATCTTCTAATGGTCACTTCAGTTCATCCGCCCGCTCGCGCGATCGCTCTCGCAACTCGGTCAGCAATTGTTCCAACAGCGCGTCTGCTTCGACCCTTAACTGGCGCCGCCATTGCGTCACCGCAAGGGCGCGGCCGTTCTCATCGGTCAGCGATGATTTCAGGCGCAGCGTGACGTCGATGCCCGCGCGAGCCTCCGCTGCGCAGCGCTCGAATTCACCCGCCCGGTGCCGGCAAGCTTCACGCACGATACGTTTTATCAAGGTCCGGTCGACTGCGCGACGCGCGTTGCGCTTGCCGACCGTAACCCCGAACCGAACCCGACACGCGTTGCTCGGAGGTATACCGGGTACGGTCCACGCCGCGTTTACCGACAAAAAGCGCCGCGCGGCGCGAATCGATTGTGTGCGCGGCGCAGCCAAGACCGCCGCAAAGTCGGCGGAAGTCTTGAGCCGGCGCGTCCGGGCAAAGTGATAACGGTCATCATCGGCGGTCACTTTGAAAGTGAGCAAGCGGAGGAGCCCGCCCGGGCGCCTACCGTCCTATCGTGGCCGCGCGTGTAAGCCCGCGTGTCAGACCGCGAGGCGCTGCCGGCCTTTGGCGCGGCGTGCAGCGATCACGGCGCGACCGCCGCGTGATTTCATGCGCACCAGAAATCCGTGCGTGCGGGCGCGCTTGACTTTCGATGGTTGGTAGGTTCGTTTGGTGGCCATCACATTCTCTGCGTGTTTCGTTGTTTCGCATACCGGGTTGCCCTGCGCCGCGATGTCGATCAGAGAGCCACCAAGGCGGGCAACGAAAAAGCGCATCATTAGACGCGATCCGGCGAATCGCTGTCAAACCGGTGCTGCACGCGATGCCGTGCGCCCCGCAGCATCAAAAAGCCTGGGTACATGGCGATCTGCTGTGGATAACTGGGTGCGGCACGGGTAGAATTCATGGCTTCGTCGATAGCGATGCACATCCGGCAGCGCTGTATCGGAGGCAAGGATGCAACTGTCGACGACCGGGCGAAGGCAATGCCGATACGCGCACCGCATCCGCGCGCAGGCGGTGAGCACTTTCGTAAACATAAAAAGCTAGCCGCGGGGCCGGAAAGCAATGATGCACCTATGGAATGACTGCTCGCGGATTCTTGAGAGCGAGTTAACGCCACAACAATTCTCAGCCTGGATCAAACCTCTTAAAGCGCTCGACTTCGATGAGTCGACCGCCACCCTGACAATCGGTGCTCCCAACCGCCTGAAGCTCGATGCGATTCGGTCGCAGTTTTCCGAGCAGATTGCCGGAGCTGTGTCGCGCGTCATGCAGCGCCCGATCTGCATCGTATTTGCCGTCGAGGGCGGTTACGCGGGCTTGCAATTTCCGCTCAATGGTGCACCCACTGATGACGCGGCGGCCGCAACACTCGGCGCGCAGGTGGCAGCGCCGGATACCGAACAGCTCGAGCGCGCACGGCTGAATCCGAATTTGAGCTTCGAAACTTTCGTGACTGGCAAGGCCAATCAATTGGCACGCGCCGCCGCGATGCAAATTGCCGAGAATCCAGGCGGCTCATACAACCCGCTGTTCCTGTACGGTGGCGTTGGACTCGGCAAGACTCACCTGATTCATGCGGTAGGCAACGCCGTTCTGGCGCGCTCGCGCGTGGCCAAGGTGCGTTACATCCACGCCGAGCAATATGTCAGCGACGTCGTACGCGCTTATCAGCGCAAGGCGTTTGACGATTTCAAGCGCTACTACCACTCGCTCGATCTGCTGTTAATCGACGATATCCAGTTTTTTGCCGGTAAGGCGCGCACGCAGGAAGAGTTCTTCTATGCGTTCGAGGCGCTGGTCGCGGGTCGCAAGCAAATCATCATTACCAGCGACACCTATCCGAAAGAGCTGAAGGATATGGAAGATCGGCTGGTGTCGCGCTTTGCGTCCGGATTAACGGTCGCGATCGAGCCGCCCGAACTCGAAATGCGAGTCGCGATTCTGCTGAAGAAGGCAGAGGTCGAAGGCGCGCAGCTAAAAGAGGACGTTGCCTTCTTCATTGCCAAGAATCTGCGCAGCAATGTGCGAGAGCTGGAAGGTGCGCTACGCAAAGTGATGGCGTACTCGTCGTTTCACGGAAGGCTCATCACGGTCGAAGTTGCCCGCGAGGCACTCAAGGATCTACTGTCGGCATCGACTGCGCAGGTCACGGTAGAGCTGATTCAAAAGACGGTCGCGGATTACTACAAGATCAAGGTCGCCGATATGTACAGCAAGCGGCGGCCGACTGCGATCGCGCTGCCGCGGCAGGTGGCGATGTATCTAGCCAAGGAGCTGACGCAAAAGAGTCTGCCGGAAGTTGGCGAACTGTTTGGCGGTCGCGATCACACGACCGTGCTGCACGCGGTGCGCAAGATCGGCGGCGAGCGCACCAAGAATCCGGAAATGAATCACGCGCTACATGTGCTCGAGCAGACACTCAAGGGTTGACGGCTCGATGCGGTCTCTGCAGTTGTTATAACGAACCTGTGGACAGGTGCCTATCAGTGAAGGATAGATGTGGACGGTTTGAGCTTGCCGCAGCTGTCGTGCGCAAGTTGTTCTTTTCGTCCACAGCAACCTCACATCGATGCAGGCGGCTTGTCCACAGCTTTCAAATGACAGGAAGTGCCTGATGCATTGGCGTTCGTTGCGCTTGTCCCCAGGGCAATGCGTGCATTACTACTAGTTACTTACTATGAAGATGAAGAAAAGGAATTAAGGAATGCAACTCGTCAAAGCGAATCGTGATGCGTTGCTAAAACCGCTGCAGGTGGTCAGCGGTATTGTCGAGCGGCGGCAAACCTTGCCGATCCTAGCCAATATCCTGGTGCGCAAGGATGGCGAGAAGGTGTCGTTTACCGCTACCGATCTGGAAATTCAGATTCAGACCAGCGCCGATATCGGTGCCGGCAAAGAAGCGGCCGCAACAACCATTGCCGCGCGCAAACTGGTCGACATCCTGCGAGCGTTACCCGATGCGGACGTGCAGATGTCACTCACCAACAAGAAAATGGCCGTTGCCAGCGGCAATAGCCGCTTCAATCTGCAGACGCTGGCGGCCGAAGAGTTTCCGACAGTAGCGCAGGCCGAATTCACGGCCGATTTTTCACTGCCAGCAGCCACATTGAAGTACCTGCTCGGCATGGTTCATTTCGCGATGGCGCAGCAGGATATTCGCTACTACCTCAACGGCATGTTGCTGGTGGTTGACGGCACCACGGTACGAGCGGTGGCCACCGATGGTCACAGACTGGCGCTGGCCGAAGTCAACAAGAGCGACGCGTCGAACAAGATCGAAGCGATCGTGCCACGCAAGACGATCCTCGAACTGGCGCGGCTTCTGCCGGATACGGATGATTTGGTCCGCGTGCAAATGGCCCCCAATCAAGCCAAGTTCAGCTTCGGTGACATCGAGCTGATTTCAAAGCTGGTCGAGGGCAAGTTTCCCGATTACCAGCGCGTAGTGCCGGCCGCCAACTCCAAGGTTTTTGCCATCAACCGCGAAGACCTGATGCATGCGCTGCAACGCGCGGCGATATTGACTACCGACAAATTCAAGGGCGTGCGCATGCTTCTTGGTGCTGGCAGCCTCAAGATCAATTCGACCAACGCCGATCAGGAAGACGCGCAGGAAGAATTGGAGATCAGCTACCAGGGCGAGCCTCTTGATATTGGCTTTAACGTCAACTATCTATTGGATGTGCTTGCCAATTTGAAGAATGACGAGGTCAGCTTTTCGCTCGGCGACTCCCTCGGCAGCGCGCTGGTCACGATGCCAAATTCCGACAAGTTCAAGTACGTCGTGATGCCGATGCGGATATAGCAAGCACGAGCATGCGAGCCCAGTAGCGATTTTCGAAATGTCAGCAGTTCCTAATCAACCACCGATGAACCAGCCGCAGCCTGACGGCAGACCCGACTATGACGCGAGCAGCATCCAGATCCTCGAAGGGCTGGAGGCGGTGCGCAAGCGGCCCGGCATGTACATCGGCGACACGCACGACGGCACCGGACTGCACCACATGGTGTTCGAGGTCGTCGACAACTCGGTCGACGAGGCACTCGCGGGTTACTGCGACGACATCATCGTCACGATCCACACCGACAACTCGATCTCGGTGGTCGACAACGGGCGCGGCATTCCGACCGGCATCAAGTTCGACGACAAGCACGAGCCGAAGCGCTCGGCGGCGGAGATCGCGCTGACTGAGCTGCACGCCGGCGGCAAGTTCAACCAGAACAGTTACAAGGTTTCAGGCGGCCTGCACGGCGTCGGCGTCTCGTGCGTTAACGCGCTGTCGGAATGGCTGCGTCTGACCATCCGCGACGGCGGCAGCATGCACTACCTGGAGTTTCGGCGCGGCGATGTGCAGGACCGCATCGTGCAGACGATGCAGACCGCCGATGGTCTGATCGAAGCGTCGCCGATGAAGGTGACCGGCCCCACCGATCGGCGCGGCACCGAAGTTCATTTTCTGCCGGACGACACGATTTTTACGAATGTCGACTTTCACTACGACGTGCTGTCCAAGCGGCTGCGCGAGCTCTCGTTCCTGAACAATGGTGTGCATATCAAGCTGATCGATCAGCGCACCGGCAAGGAAGAAGACTTCGCATTCTCCGGCGGCGTCAAGGGCTTCGTGCAGTACATCAACAAGTCGAAGACGGTGTTGCATCCGAACGTTTTCTACGTCAACGGCGAATCCACCGTAGGCGGCACAGCGGTCGGCGTCGAAGTAGCGATGCAGTGGAACGACGGCTACAACGAAAGCCTGCTCGCGTTTACCAACAACATTCCGCAGAAAGACGGCGGCACGCACATCACCGGGCTGCGCGCGGCAATGACGCGCGTGCTTAACAACTACATCAAGAGCCACGAATTCGACAAGCGGGCAAAAGTCGAAACGACCGGCGACGACATGCGCGAGGGACTCGCGTGCGTGCTATCGGTCAAGATCCCCGAGCCGAAGTTCAGCTCGCAGACCAAGGACAAGCTGGTGTCGTCCGAAGTGCGGCCTGCGGTCGAGGACGCGATCGGCCGCGCACTCGAGAGCTATCTGCTCGAGCGCCCAGCCGATGCCAAGATCATCTGCGGCAAGATTGTCGACGCGGCGCGGGCCAGAGAGGCGGCGCGCAAGGCGCGCGAGATGACACGCCGCAAGGGTGTGCTCGACGGTGTCGGGCTGCCCGGGAAGCTTGCCGACTGCCAGGAGAGAGATCCCGCGAAGTCGGAGCTTTATATCGTCGAAGGCGATTCGGCCGGCGGTTCTGCCAAGCAGGGGCGCGATCGCAAGTTTCAGGCGGTGCTGCCATTGCGCGGTAAGGTGCTGAACGTCGAGAAGGCGCGCTTCGACAAGCTGATCTCGTCCGAGCAGATCGCGACATTGATCACCGCACTCGGGACCGGCATCGGAGCGCCCGATACGCCCGACGGTTTCAATCTCGACAAGCTGCGCTATCACCGCATCATCATCATGACCGACGCCGATGTCGACGGCGCGCATATCCGCACGCTTCTACTGACCTGTTTTATCGGCAGATGCCGTTGCTGGTCGAACAAGGCCACATCTTTATTGCGCAGCCGCCGCTGTACAAAGTCAAGCACGGCAAGGATGAGCGTTACCTGAAGGACGATCACGAATTGGCGCAGTACATCGTCACGCTCGCTCTAAGGGATGCAAAGCTGGTCCCGGCCGAAGGTGCAAGCCCGATCGAAGGCGAAGCGTTGGAAGCCCTGGCGCGCCAGTATCTGGTGGCAAACGCAGTAATAGAGCGGCTGGCGAAAGTGATGGACCGGCCTGCGCTCGAAGCGTTGCTGGCCGGCACCGAGCTTGACTTGGACGACGCGGCCAGCGCCGAAGCTTCAGCGTTGCGGCTTACCGAAGCGCTTGGCAACTCGACAGTGCATGTGTACGCGCAGCACGATTCGGTCACCGACAAACATCGACTGCGCATCGAGCGTCGCCATCATGGCAATGCGAAACTCAGTGCCATTGATGCCGACTTCGTGCACGGGGCTGACTATGCGACGCTGGCGAGCGCCGCGCGCACGTTCAAGGGAATGCTCGGCGCCGGCGCGCGCATCGTTCGCGGCACGGGCGACAAGGAAAAGCATGCGGCTGTGGCAACCTTTGCCGAAGCGGTCAACTGGCTGATGCGCGAAGCCGAGAGCGCAGTCACGCGCCAGCGCTACAAGGGTCTGGGTGAGATGAATCCCGCGCAGTTATGGGAAACGACGATGGATCCGGCAATACGGCGCATGCTCAAAGTGCAGATCGAAGACGCCATCGGCGCCGATCAGATCTTCACCACGTTAATGGGCGACGAAGTCGAGCCGCGGCGGCTGTTTATCGAGTCAAACGCGCTGGCGGCCGGCAATATCGATGTTTGAGACTGGAGTACTCAGACGCTAGGAGTTCAGGAGATGAACGTCTCGATTACGTACTGCGTGCGCTGAAACTACCTTCCTCGCGCCTCCAGTCTGGGGGCCAAGCTGTCTCAAGAACTGCGAGTTGAAGCCCAGTTGATCAAGGGTGACAACGGCGTCTTCGACGTCGTCGCAAATGGAAACCTCATTTTCTCGAAGCACGCGACGGGACGGTTCCCCGAAGAGCACGAGATCGTCGAGGCGCTGCGCCCACTCATGTAGTTCGGGCGCATGGCCGGTCGCCGCCTCAAGGCGCCGCAGCTGACCGCCCGCCGCCGCTCACAACGGCCAATTGCGGCCTCAACGAACTTCAGCCAGCGGGTTCGTGTTCAGCCTTCGGGTGCCCCGACGAACGTCGCCGCGCCGGCCAGGCAGCGCACGCTTAGCGCTGCGGCATCGGCGAGCGGCTGTGCAGACAGCCAGTTCCGATCGTCAAGGTGCAGGCGCACCCCGGCAGGCGCGACCATTTCGACTGCGCGCGCCTGAGTGACCCGCAGCTCGGGAAGCTGGCCGCTGGCCAGGTTCAGGCGGTTTTCCGCATAGGCGAGCAGCGACGCGCGCTCGGCGTCGCTGACAAGGACGATATCGAGCAAGCCGTCAGAGGGGTCGGCTTCGGGCGCAAGCGGCAGGTTCGGGCCCACGAACCGGACGTTGAGCACCTCGACCGCGAGGTAGTCGCCCGACAGATCCACGCCGTCGGCTGCGATCTGCCAGTGGTGAAGAGGCGCTTCGCGAACAAGCTCGGAGAGCAAGTGCAGCGCGCGATCAGTCTCGCGCCCCAGCAACGTCGCGTCCGCGGCGATTTCGTCACCGCGGCTGACTAGATCGGCCACCAGACCGCCACCGACACCTTCGACGAAGCGCTCCCGGCCCCATGGCGCGGCTACCTGGCCGATGTCGAACGGCTGCTCGGATCGCGGCGACGTCGACCACGTCTCGACCAGCTCGCGTGCATCTCCGCGCACGCCGAGTGTCTTCGCGATGTTGTTAGCAGTGCCAATAGGAATGGTTGCAAACGGCAGCGCGCGGTCTGCCGCCGCCAAGGCCACCTTACGGACCGTTCCATCACCTCCCGCAGCCACGACAAGGTCAGTCGGCTCTTGCAGCAGCCGCTCCCAGCCCTTCTCGCTCGACCGGTGACGCACCTCGTGGCCCGCATCGGTGATCAGGCGGACGAGGTCTTGCGTCTCCTGACCGCTTCCGGCGGTCGGGTTGTGGACCAGCGTAATCTTCATCGGCAGCACCACACGGCGCGGAAGGTTCACTTCGTCTGATGCGCATCCTAGTCGCCAACGATGACGGCATCCACAGTCCGGGCATTGCGACGCTTGCCCGCGTCGCGTCGCGCTTCGGTGATGTGCGCGTCGTTGCGCCCGACGTCGAGCAATCGTCAGCCAGCCACGCGATCACCGCGTCGCGGCCGCTGACTTATCGGCGAGCCACGCATATCCCGGGCATCGAAGCCTGGCGAGTCAACGGGACACCCGCCGACTGCGTCGCGCTCGGAGTGCACAACTGGGAGCAAGTCGACGTTGTGCTGTCGGGCGTCAATATCGGCGTCAACCTCGGTAACGGCATCTGGCACTCCGGCACGCTGGCTGCGGCGAAGCAGGCAACGCTGTTCGGCATCCGCGGCATCGCACTCAGCACGCCGTCAACGGCACCGGGCGGAGAGGAGCCGGACTTCAACGCGCTCGAGCCGCATATCGAACGTGTCTTGCGCGTCCTGCTAGCGGACACCCTCGCCCGCCTTCTCAACGTCAACCTGCCGTCAGCGCCGCGCGGTATGACCTGGACCCGACAGGCGGTGCGCCACTACGACGGCCGCATCGTTCCCGGCGAAGATCCGATGGGCCGCAAGCACTTCTGGTTCACCGTCGTGCCGATCGAGCAGACCGAGCCTGGCACCGATCTGTGGGCGATGGAGCGCGGCTATATCTCGATCACCCCGCTCAGCTTGGATCTCACCGATCAGGCCGACCTCGCGCGGCTGACCGCAGCGCTGCCGCTGGATGCGCCGCCAGCCGAGGAACGGACGGAAGAGATGGAGGAAGACGAGTCAACGTGAAAATTTGCGATGGATCTGTGGTTCTAAAGTCACGTATGCGAATTCGGCAGTTGATCTTCGCCCTTACAGCGTGCGGCCTCGCGGCGGTCGTGTCATCCGCGCGCGCACAGTCTGCCGAGCGGTTGCCGATCTTCGACGCCCACGTTCACTACAGCCACGACGCGTGGGAGATGGTGCCGCCGGACGTGGCCCTGAAGCTGGTGCGCGACGCGGGCGTCCGGCGCGTGCTGGTGTCGAGTTCCGACGAC
Organism: uncultured beta proteobacterium; assembly: GCA_963824935.1. Lineage (GTDB taxonomy): Bacteria > Pseudomonadota > Gammaproteobacteria > Burkholderiales > Burkholderiaceae_F > JACCZX01. Next base: position 165,872 of record CAWGRF010000009.1, read on the forward strand.
GACGGTCAACAGCGTCTGGTCAAACTTGCCCCTGACGTGTTCCTGCCGTCACTGCGGCCGTATCGGCAGCGCGGCGACCAGTCCGTCTGGGCACGTGACCCTACGGTCGTCGGCTACCTCGAAGAACGACTTGCCAAGTACCGCTATGTCGCGCTCGGCGAGTTCCATATTTACGGCGCCGACGTCGATCTGCCGGTCCCGCGCCGCATGATTGAGCTCGCGCGCAAGCACAAGCTGGTTCTGCATTCGCATTCGGATGCCGATGCCATCGACCGACAGTTCGCCCAGTGGCGCGAGGCACGCATCCTGTGGGCGCACGCCGGATTCGACTCGCCTGCCAACGTGCGCGCGATGCTGAAGAAGCATCGCAACTTGTGGTGTGACCTGGCGTTTCGCAGCGACCACGCGCCGAGCGGCCAACTCGATGCCGAGTGGCATGCGTTGATGCTGGAGTATCCCGATCGCTTCATGGTGGGCACCGACACGTTTACGCCGGAGCGCTGGCCCTTCATCGTCGAGCACGCACGGTGGTCACGCCAATGGCTGGCCGGACTTCCTCCCGCGGTGGCCGAGCGCATCGCCTACAAGAATGGCGAGGCCCTTTTCGCCGACGCCCTGCGCAAATGATCGGCCAGCGCTGCGCCCTAACGGCGACGGTCGTCTTGCTACTGCTCGCGCCGAGTCTTGCGATGGCGTGCGAGCCCACACCGATCGGTAAGGACGCGGCGCGCATCGATGGCCAGAACTTCGTGCTTGTCTGGCGTGTCGAGCCCGCGCCGCTGAGGCTCGGCGAGTTTTTCGCGGTCCTCGTCAGTGCGTGCGAGAGGAGCGCGCAACGCGTGTCCAGGCTCAAGGTCGACGCGACCATGCCGGCGCACAACCACGGCATGAACTACCTGCCGACTATCACCGCTGACGGCAGCGGGACGTTCACGGCGCGCGGCCTGCTGCTGCATATGCCGGGACGCTGGGAGCTCGCGTTTGACGTCGCCAGCGAAGCGGCACGCGAACAGCTGCGCGCGAACGTCGACCTGAAGTAGCGGGCGTCATGCGGTTTGCGATCGTGATACCGGTTCTGTGCGCCGCCGCGTTCGCTGGCGCCATGACAGCGCTTGCAGAGACGCCGCTCGCACGCGAGGATGTTCAACGCGTGCTGTCGTTCGGGCCGTGGCCGCCCGCGCCGACGGTGGATCCTGGCAATCGGGTTTCAGGCAATCCTGCGGCAATCGAACTCGGGCGCCTGCTGTTCTTCGACGCTCGTCTTTCCAGGGTGGGCTACATCGCCTGTGTAACGTGCCACCAACCGGATCGCGCATGGGGCGATGGCAAGGCGCGCGCGCACGGGCTGGCGGACGTCGATCGCAATACGCCGATGCTGGCGAATCTCCGGCTCCCAAGATGGTTTGGTTGGAGTGGGGCCAGCGACAGCCTGTGGATGGCCAGCCTGCGGCCGATCCTCGACTCACGCGAACTCGACTCGACCCCGGCACACGTTCGTCATGTGTACGTGCGTGATCCGGATCTCGCGTGTTGGTACCGGCGTGCGTTTGGCCGAACCGCGGACGATCCTCGGGACAACGACACAACAGTGCTCGTCAACAGCGGCAAAGCACTCGCTGCGTTCCAGGAAACGCTCGTCACCGGGCGCACGCCGTTCGATGACTACCGCGATGCGCTCGCGCGTGGCGATCGCCTAGCGGCGGCGAAGTATCCGGACTCCGCCGCGCGTGGGCTGATGATATTCATCGGTCGTGGCAACTGCGTGCTCTGTCACAGCGGCCCGAACTTCAGCAACGCCGAATTTCATTCCACTGGCATTGGCCATTTCACGGCGCGCGGCCGCGCCGACGGAGGGCGGTTCGAAGGCATCGAAGCAGTGACGACCAACGCCTTCAATCTGCTTTCGAAGTTCAACGACGATGCGTTGCGCGCAAATGCCACGCATACGCGCAACGTGGTGCTCGCACCACGCAACTGGGGCGAGTTCCGCACGCCATCGCTGCGCAACGTAGCCGTGACCGCACCCTACATGCATAACGGTGGACTCGCGACGTTGCGCGATGTGCTCCAGCACTACTCCGAGCTGGATGAAGAACGCCTGCACGCCGACGGCGAAAAGCTGTTGCGTGCGTTAAAGCTTTCGGACGCCGAGACCGAGGACCTGCTCGCCTTCCTCAACACGCTGACCGACAAGCACGGCGCCGATCGGCCGCGGCCAGTGCCGTTGTATGTGGACTGCGACGCCACTTTCTAGCGACCCGCAAACGTTCCGACACACACTGACAGAGCGCACGGACCGCGCAACCTCTCGTAAGAGGGATGTGATGAACTAGCGGCGGGAAGTGCTCCGCTTCGGCTGACAGCTCGGCCAGCATGCGACGTGTCTGATCGACGATCCGGCCGTCGACCTTGTCGGCATTCAACTCCCGTAGCAGCGCTTCGAGCTCGGCACGCGCTTGTGCCGTCTGGCCCGCGTTGGCCAGCAGCACAGCGTGCATATAGCGCCACACGGGGATGTCGCCGGAACGTATGGCCGACCGCGGATAGAGCCAGTCGAAGGTGGCCAGGTGCGCGTCGGGCGGCAGGATCGCAAGGAAGTTTGAACGATCATCGATCGTGAACAGGTACGGGTGGTAGGCCGCGCTCCACAGACGATTCCGAAGCGAATCGGTCATCGCTTCGCCGGCGAACCGCATATCGTTGGCCACGATGACCGCGTAAGGGACGAACTTCGCACGCGACAGGCTGCCGCCGAATTGCATCGAACGGACGAACTCGCGCTCGCGACCGCTCGCGACCGCCCTCTCGAAGTGCTGGCGTGCTTCCGCGTCGCGATCGCGAAGCCACAGATGTTGGCCCCACATCGCGTGGGCATAGACATTGTCCGGCTCCTCTTTGACCGACCGCTGGAACTGCGCCGCAGGGTCACCCGCGGTGGCTCCTTCACGTGTCAACAGATAGTCCGCCCAGCCCAGATGCGCGAAGAGATCCGCCGCGCGCTGCCCGGTCGCGTTGGGTAGGGCGGCCACCAGCACCGGCTGCACGCGCTTGACGATATCGGCGAAGGTCTGCTCGCCGACGCGCACGCGGATCTCGCGCAGCCAGCGCATGCCGCAGTGCTCGCGCGCCCGATGCACCGCTGCATCCGACGGATAGCGCGCGACCAGTTCGTCGAAGCGGTTCCACGCCGCTGCATGGGAGCCCGACATGCACAGCTCCGCGGCTGATGCGGTCTCGCGGGCTGTTTGCTCGTGCTGCGCTCGCTCGGCCACGCGCTGTTGCCACACGTAGGCGAACGCGCCAGCACCCATCGCCGCGATGACGGTGAGGCCAATCACCGTCAGCAGCAGCGGCCGGAGGCCGCGATTGCCCATCTGAGTGACCGCGGCCAATGTTTCGGCGACCAGCTCACCCTGCGGTTGCAGCAGAGTAACGGCCTTCAGATAGGGCGGGATCGACGCCATCGGGGTCGGTGCGACGACCACTGGCAACACGCGACCGCGTGGGTGGCGCCAGCGTTGCTGCGCGAGATTCAGCTCGGCGAGTGCGTAGCTGCCGGTCGCGACCGACTCCGGCGAGACGAGAAAGATGAACACGTCGCAGTCGGCAATCGCTTCGCGCAACTCGGCGTCGAAAGGCTGGCCCGGTTCGAGTTCGCGGCGGTCGACGAAGCAGTGATGGCCTTCGGCGTCCAGCGCAAGTCGCAACCGCTCGCACAGGTCTCGGTACTTCGACGAATATGAGATGAAGATGTCCATCGGCCAGCGCTCGATAGTAAAACGCGAGCCGATATTCAACTTACCGATGACAAACTATCCTACGGTATAGGGTGAATATGATCTGCGCGAACTGTAGGATGGTTATGGCGCCGGGCGCTGACATCTGCGGTGCCTGCGGGAAACCGGCAGCCGGCACCGGCGTTGCGCCGACCCACAAGCACGAATCGCCGGAACCCGAGCGCCGGCAACTGACCGTCATGTTTTGCGATCTGGTGGGGTCAACGGCGCTGGCGCAACAACTCGACCTCGAGGATCTGCGCGACGTCATCCGCGACTTTCAGGAACGCACAAGAGAGGTCCTTGTTCGCTATGAAGGCGTTGTCGCCCGCTACGAGGGCGATGGCGTGCTTGCGTATTTCGGTTACCCGGAGGCGCATGAAGACGACGCGGTCCGCGCGATTCATGCCGGTCTCGGCATCATCGAGGCGCTTGCTTCGAACAACTCAAAAACGGCGTTGCTCAAGCGGCGCCTGCGCGTGCGGATCGGAATTGCAACGGGACTTGTGGTCGTGGGCGACGTGGTCGGGAGAGGGATCGTCCCAGCAGTACGTCGCATTGGGAGAGACGCCGAACCTGGCGGCCCGCCTGCAGGCGCGCGCCAAGGCGAACACCGTCGTAGTTGCGCAAACCACGCGCGACCTGGCCGGCGGTTACTTCGATTTCGTCGTCGATAGCACGCGCCGACTCAAGGGCTTTTCGGAGCCGATCGTCGCCTGGCGTGTGCTGCGGGCAAGCGATTCGGAGACGCGCTTCGGCGGAGCGCATAGCGAGCGCTTAACACCGCTGATCGGGCGCGAACGCGAGGTCGCGCTCTTGATGGAGTTCTGGCGAAGCGCGCGCCGATCCCGAGGCCGGGTTGTGGTTCTGTGCGGTGAAGCCGGTATCGGCAAGTCTCGCATCGCTGAAAGCCTGGGAGAGCGCATCGCTGGCGAGGCGCAGACACTGCGCTACCAGTGCTCGCCGTTTCGCGCGAACAGCGCGCTTTATCCCTTCATTCAACAACTCGAACGCGCGGCTGATTTTCGTCGTAACGACTCGGCAAGTCGGAAGTGGAAAAAGCTCGAAGCGCTGCTCGCGCCGGAGCCGCGCGACACCGTCGCGCTGTTCGCGGCGTTGCTGTCGCTGCCGCCCAGCGAGCGCCACCCCGCACTGGCCCTCAGCGCGCAACAGCAAAAGGAGAAGACGCTAGCGGCGTTGCTGGCGCGGCTGCGAGGTTTTGCGAAGCGCGGTCCGGTCTTCCTGCTGTTCGAAGATGCGCACTGGATCGACCCCACGTCGATCGAGCTCCTTGCCTTGGGCGTGCGGCACGTGAGCGACGCGCCCGTTCTAGCCGTGATCACGACGCGTGACGTTGGCGCACATGCGTGGCTCGGAGAGTCGGGTACGAGCGTGATTGAGCTGGAGAGGCTCGATCGCAACCAGACTCTGACCATGGTCGACGGAGTGCTCACCGGGCGCCCGCTGCCACCGGCGCTGATCGACGAGATCGTCGACCGAACCGATGGTGTGCCATTGTTCATCGAAGAACTGACGAAGACGCTGATTACTGCGGATCTGGCTGAGAATCGCGGCAGCGCGGCGACGATACTCGGCTCGCATATCCCGTCGACGCTTCATGATTCGTTGATGGCACGGCTGGACAGGCTGGGCTCAGCCAAAGAAGTCGCGCAGATCGGCGCGGTGATCGGGCGCGAATTCTCGCGCGATCTCATCGGCGCGCTTTCACCGCTTGATTCGATCGAACTTGACCTCGCATTGACAACGCTCACGGCGTCCGGATTGGCATTTGAGCGCGGCCCGCAGCCGGCGACATCGTTCCAATTCAAGCATGCGTTGCTGCAGGATGCCGCGTATGCCAGTCTGTTGCGAAGCAAGAGGCAGGAGTTGCACTGGCGTATCGGGCAAGCCCTTGAGGCGAAATACCCGGAACGCGTTCGGGTGGAACCGGAAGTGGTGGCGCACCACTACACGCAGGCGGGTCGAGCACTCGAGGCCGCCGGATACTGGGCCGCGGCGGCGCATCGCTCGCTTGACCGCTCGGCAAATGTGGAAGCGTTGGGGCACGCTTCCAAAGGCCTCGAGCTTCTCGGCAGCATTGTGCAAACGCCGCAGCGAGACCGTCTGGAGCTCGATCTCGAAATCGTTCGCGGCACTGCATATCGTGCCGTTAAGGGATTCGCCTCCTCGGAGGTGGAGCGCAGCTTTGCACGCGCGAGCGCGATATGCATGCGGCTCGACGACATTCCGCGGCTGATCGACGCACGCAGGGGCCTTTTTTCCTGTTATTACGCACGCGGTGCGCTTGCGTTAGCGCGAGAGCAGGGCAACGAAGTGAGTGCCGCGGGTCAGAAGACGGGCGATGCGGGCTCCCGAATGCTCGGACATTGGATGCTCGGCTGCGTCATGTTTTGGCAGGGCGAATACGCGACCGCACGGCGCGAACTCGAGGAGGCCATTGCACTCTACGATCCAAACGTGCAACGTGCCAACGAGCTTGCGCTGCAAATCGACCCCGGCGCCAACGCGCTGCTACACCTTTCCTGGCTCCTGTGGATACTCGGATACCCCGAGCAGGCGCTGCGCAACAGCGAAAAGGCCATCGCGACCGCACGGCAATTGGGTCAGCCGATGGCCCTTTCGCTTGCGCTGTTCTTCGCCGCCGCCACGCGTGCGAGCACCGGCGACCATCGGGTCGTGCGGGTATTGCTGGACGAGCTGATCGCACTTACCGACGCGCATGATCTGGGCTACATGGGCAGTTGCGCGCGGGTGTTGGAAGCGCAGCAATTGATTGCGCAGGACCGCGGCGAGGCCGGCATCAAGCTTATTGAGCGCGCGTTCGCCGAGTTCCGCGACCAGGAAGCCGGGGTCGGACTCCCATGGGCAATGGCAATCTTGGCCGAAGGGTACGTACGGCTCAGCCGGCCGAAGGAGGGGCTTGCCGTGTTGACAGCGGCCCGCGTGACCGCAGCACGCAACGGCGAATGCCATTGGCTGCCCGAACTTTATCGCCTGCACGGCGAACTGCTTCTGCTGCCATCGGGCCGAGACGAAAGTGCGGCCGAAGCTTGTTTCCGCGACGCGATCAGTCTTTCACGCGGACAAGCGGCGAAAGCACTCGAACTGCGCGCCGCAACGAGCCTCGCTCGCCTTCTTGCTGGCCGTGACGTGACGACAGACGCGCACCGCTTGCTGACGGAAGCCTATCAATCGTTTGACGAGGGCTTCGACACCGCCGACCTTCGGGCTGCCGCGAATCTGCTCCAAGACAGCAAGTTGATGCAACCGTCGGCTGCGTGAGCGATTGAGCATGTCGAAAATCGCGTTCGACAGCCCGTACACAATCAAGAACGTTTGGTTCAAGAATCGGATCCTTCGCTCATCGGTCGGGGGACGCGCCTCGAACTACGATGGAACAGTCACCGACGTCTGGAAGAACTTCGAGAAGCGGTTTGCGGACGGGAACGTCGGCGGAATTATCTCGACCACCTTTCATGTCAACAAGGATCGGGTCTCGCCGCTGCAATATCCGTCGATAGCGGAACAGAAGTATGTGCCGTATCTCCGGAAGTACATCGCGGGCATCAAGCGTGACCGGCCGGACTGCAGGTATCTCATTCAGATTGGTGATCCCGGTTATTCAACCTACACGAGTCTCTTCGCGGAACATCAGGATGCCAAGTCGTCGGCCGCGGGGTTCGATCTCGCCTTTGGGTACAGCAACCGGCGAGTGCATATGTCGGTCGCGGAGATCGAGCGCGCAATCGCCGACTATGCAGATGCAGGCGAACGAGTCCGCGCTTCCGGGGCCGACGGACTTGAGATCACGGCCACTAAAGGCTATCTGATCCATCAATTTCTCAATCCCGCTATCAACCGCAGAACAGACGAATGGGGTGGCGATCCGGACCGGCGCTTTCTCTTCCTGAAGAAAACGGTCGACGCTGTACGCGCCCGCGTTGGCGCTGACTACCTTGTCGGCATTCGGCTCTCGGCGGCCGACTTCAACTACAGCCCGCTTCAGCTTTCGCTCTTTCGCTTCCCCTGGGCCGCTCGCTGGCGCGAACAATGGTTCGGCAACAACGAAGCGCAGATGCTGGAGTACGCGCACCGCCTGCGCGAAAAGATCGATTACCTGCACGTCGTATCCGGCTATGGATTTCCAAACCCTCGCGATACGCCGGGTGCTTTTCCGACGGACGAGATAAAGATATTTTTCAATTCCACTCGGCATTTGAGCCGCAAGGCAGCCGCACGCGCAACGCTGCTGAATACTCTGCCGAATGGTTTCGCGCACTGGCTCATGAATCGGGGCTGGAAGTATCGACCTGGCATTAACGTGGAATTTTCGCGTCGATTCAAGAAGGACGTGGGCCTGCCGGTGATTGTTAACGGCGGCTTTCAAGAGAAAACCCTGATTGAGGAGGCGTTGAACTCGGACAGCTGCGACATGGTGTCGATGGCGCGCGCACTTATCGCCAACCCGAATCTCATCGAGCAGTTCAGCCAAGGCAAGGATGCGCCGGACAGGCCCTGCACATACTGCAACAAATGCGTCGGCCGGACTCCGACGAGCCCGCTTGGCTGCTATGACCTCAGCAGGTTTCCCTCGCAAAGGGCGATGCTGGACCAGATCATGGAGTGGAACCGCCCTGATCCCGCTTGATGCGCTTCAACGACCTCAAATAGAGGGCGAGTTTCAAATGACGAAGCTGACGCAGGTGCTCTTCTTCAAGTTTGCGTCCAGCTCGACGAGCCTGCGCTACTCGGCCGGGAGGGCCACGATCTATGAGGCCACTCTCCGGGAACAGCGGGTTGCGATTACCGCGCGACTGGCCGCGTACCGGTCGGCATATGTGGGCCAGGTGAAATTCCCGCCGCCGCCAGCACGTGCCGTGGCCCGAGCTCGCGCAAAGAGCGTCGCTATCAGCAGCCTCTGACCGATCTCGACGCGTTACCCTCTCGCTCAAAATTTCAGCATGGGAGAAATCGCTTCTGGCCAAGCGCATGCTCGCCCATTGGAGCAGCATCCGACTTCTGCCAAGTTCAAATTTGTGGCGCAACCGAATATTCGCATCTCGCCCCGTCGACTAGTCATGTTTACGGCGCAGGGCGATGCTGACAGAATCAGGCAGCAGCAAACTTCCTGCGACGCGCATTGCGAGGAGCCTCGATGATCGGATCCATCAGACAGATCGTGGCTGATGCCGCGAACCGCGGCGCGAAGTACGAGGAACTAGCGGCGGCGCTTACCGCCCAATTTGCCGACAACGTCTTGCAATCGCCCGGCCTTCGCGCGCAGCCGGAAGTGCGCGCCCTCGCGTTGTTCGGCGCGAGCGTGCGTGCCGACGCTGCTCCAGCAGAAGCGACTCCAGGCGCGGCGGCTCTCGCTCCATCGGAAAGTCGCGACCTTCGGCGGCGCATCGACGCTATCGACGCCAAGCTCGACGCGCTGACGCGCAAGCTGGACGCTCTATAGTCGCCAAAGCGGAGCGGCATCGTGCCTATCGGCTTCGAACTCGGCGAGCGGGTACTGATTCCCGCGTTATCGCCTGCGTTGGAGCCCAAGCCTGGAGACCCCTCGAGCCGACCGCTCTGGATTTACGCGAGCGATCCGGCCTCTGTCGGATTGCGTCAGCCGGTGATCAAGGTGGATGTGCCGTATGAACCGGTTGAGCCGGGACCCGTGGGCGCGCTGTTCAAAGTGAGCCCGGGCGCACTGCCGCCGGAGCTTGTCGCGTTGCTCGATTGGGGCGAAGACAGGATGAAGAAGTACACGCCGCTTGACCTTGAAAATCGCCTGATGCTCGTGCAGGGTGGGTTGCTGCCGACAACCGGCGATCCGCGCTTCGCCGGGCAGATGGTGTACGCGGTGTGCCAGCAAGTCTGGCGGGCTTTCGCCCGCGCGCTCGGTCGCAATCCGACCTGGGGGCCGTGGATCGTAAAGCGGGAGCGCAACCAGCGGCAACTGCTGATCAAACCGTTTTCTTCGCTGGAGGCAAACGCCTATTACGACCGCAACGACGGCTCGATCGGTTTCGGCTATTTCTCGGCTTTTCAGACAGACTCGGAATACGTGCTGCCGGAAGGGACGATCTTCGCCGCGTTGTCGCGGGACGTGATCGCGCATGAAATGACGCACGCGCTGCTGGACGGCATGCGCGCCGAGTTCATGCGCGATACGCATCCCGATGTGCGAGCGTTTCATGAAGCGTTCGCCGATATCGTCGCGCTGTTGCACAACTTCGCGCAACAGCACTTGGTCGAACAGGCGCTGGAGGAGAATGGCGACCTCAACGCCGATTCGCTACTGAGTCTTGGGCGTCAAATGGGCGAAGCGACCAACGGCAGCTCCGGCGGGGCAATGCGGCGCGCACTGATGAGCGACGAACGTCGCGACAAACCGATCGCCAAGGAGCGCCGCTACGTCGAAGATCAAGCGGCAAGAGGAGCACGAGCGCGGATCGATCCTGGTGGCCGCCGTCTTCGAAGCGTTTCTTGATGCCTATGAGTCGCGCGCCAAGCTGCTGTTTCGCCTCGCCCGCGGCGGCGGTATGGACAAGACGAGCGTGCTCCCGCCTGCGCTGACGCAATTGCTTGCGAAGGAGGTGAAAAAGCTCGCCGATCAGTTTCTCAACATCTGCATCCGTGCGATCGACTATTGCCCGCCGGTCGACATTCGCTTCGGCGAGTACCTGCGCGCGATGCTGACTGCGGATTTCGACGTTGTGCCGAACGACGGACACGGCTATCGAGACAAACTCATCAAGTCCTTTCGCCGGCGCAACATCAAGATCGACCACGTGCTCGATCTGTCGCAAGATTCGTTGCGCTGGGGCAGTCCGGAGCCGCCGCCGCTGGCGCCGATCACCGGGCTGCGCTTCCGCGATCTGAAGTGGGACGACGATTCACTGCGGCAGGCGGGAAAGAACGAACTCAAGCGGCGCGCGCAGGCGCTGGGCGAGCACGTTACGCGCGATGCGGCCAGTTTGGAGCACTATGGGCTGCACATGCCGGGCGGCGAGTACGGCCCGATCACCGTGCAATCGATCCGCCTCCTTTACCGCGTCGACGCCGGCGGCTTCGGCCGCAATGACTTGATCGCCGAGGTCACGCAGACGCGCACCAAGGACAAGAGCGAGTTCGTCGGTGGCGCAACCCTCATCATCGGCGCCGATGGCAAGCTGCGCTACACAGTGCGCAAACGCGTCGACGACATCAAGCGGCGCAAACGTGAGCTCGAGTACACCGGTCCGGGCGGCGCACAGCCATTGGACTTCCGGCAACTGCACCTTCTTCCGCCCCGCCCGCGGTCCCGCGCACGGCGCTAGGGCAACTCACCGAGGAGACCATAATGGCAGGCGATACGATTGGACAAGCCAGCGATAGCGACACCGTTCTTGCGGCGATCGAGTACGCGCAAGAGCAGGCCGGCAAGAGCAACAAGGAATTCGTCCGCGCGCTGCTGCGGCAAGTCCATGGCGAGGGCCTAGGCCGGCGCAGCGTCGCCGGGGCGCGCAGCGTCATCCCCATTGCGCCGGCTGCTACCGCCGTCCGAAGCTTCAAGATCTTCGAGGACCCTCGCTACCTCGCCAACGCGCGCGCGCTGGCGCAACGCTCACAGGGCCGCACCCGTGTCATAGGCGGCGCACGAGTCCCCGCCACCGAATTCCTCGACTGCGTGGCCGTCGGCAACGACAGCCAGTGGGGTTGCACGGGTACGCTGATCGCGCCGAAGGTTGTACTTACCGCCGGGCATTGTGCCGACTTCGCGACCCGGATTTTCGTGGGTAGCGACGTCACGCAACCCGGCAACATCGTGAAGGTCAAGCGTCGGGTGCGGCATCCGCAGTATCACCAGGGGAAACGCAACGATTTGATGGTGCTGATCCTGGAGCAGAAGGTCGAAGGCGTGGCGCCGCGGCGATTCGCGCGCAAGGCGAAGATCGACGCGGCGGGCGATGGGCGGGTGATGGGTTTCGGCAACACCGACGCCACCGGCTCCTTCGGGTACGGACAAAAGCGTTTCGTCGATGTGCCGATCGCTTCGCCCGATTGTCGCGGCCAGATCGGCGGCGAAGACGACAACGTCACCTACGGCTGCGACGTCGGCCTCGAACTCGTGGCAGGCCGCCCGCTGCTCGCTCGCGACAGTTGCACCGGGGACAGCGGTGGCCCGTTTTACACGCAGTCCGGCAATCAATGGTTGCTGGCGGCAGCGACCTCGCGCGCCACCGACAGTTCGATGAGCAATTGCGGGGATGGCGGCGTCTATGTGCGGGTGGATCGCTACCGAGCATGGATCGATGCGATTCCCGGCGTGACGTTGCCGGCGTCGGTTTGACCTTGCTTTGGTAGAGGAGACGGGAATGAGCACCAAACTCAAGGAGTGGACCGCAGACGAACTTGTTGCGGAACTCAAGCGGCGCGAACGCGGCGAGGCGGCCAAAGCGGCCGGCGGCGCGCGCAGCTTGGCCGCGCCCACGCGCGGCGCCCGCGGCCAGGAACTCGCGGCCATTCCGACCGCGGAGCTCGCGCAGGCGGCACAGAATCGCCAGCGTGTCATATACGGCGTCGACAACCGCAAGGATCTGTTTCAGGTGACCTCGTCGCGGGTCAAGAAGTCGGCGGCGGCCGTGGTCGCGCTGGTGAAGAGCAGCGACCTGACGCGGCAACCCGACGGCAGTTTCGCGCTCGCGACGTCGTCATATCAAGCCGATTACCAACTCTGTGGCAGCGAACCCTTCGTTAAGCAGCCACTTGGGTGCTTCTGCTCAGGATTTCTCGTTGCACCGGACGTCGTCGCGACAGCCGGGCATTGCGTCAAGAGCGCACAGGACTTGGCAGGCATCCGTTTCGTATTCGGCTTCCGAATGAACAACGCGCAGACGGCACGCACGACCTTCCCCGCAATCGACGTCTACGCCGGGGTCACGCTCATTGGTCGCCAGCTGGCCGCCGACGGCACGGATTGGGCGCTGGTGCGGCTTGATCGACCGGTAGCTGGACGTGCGCAGCTTCCATTGAGGACGAGCGGCAAGATCTCTGGTAGTGCGCGCCTGTTCGTTATCGGCCATCCTTGCGGCCTTCCTCAAAAATACGCACCCGGTGCGCAAGTCCGCGATAACTCGCCAACACCGTTCTTTGTCGCCAACCTCGATACTTACGGTGGCAACTCGGGGTCGCCGGTGTTTAACGCGACCACTTACAAGGTCGAGGGCATTCTGGTCCGCGGCGAGAACGACTTCGTCACCAATGGAAGCTGCTATGTGTCGCTGGTCTGTCCGACCACTGGCTGCCGCGGTGAAGATGTCACGCGCGCAACCGTCTGGGCAGCCAAAGTGCCAAAGGCGGGCAGGGCAAAGGCGGGTGCGCCCAAGTCCAACGTCAAGGCGAAGAGCCGCAATGCCGGCACATCCAAGAAACCATGAGCACTGTCGCTACAGGTAGGTCGGGCTGCGCAGTCATCCGCAAGTAGCAGCGTATGCACGAGCGATGTCATTCACCACCCACTGGGCGATGTGTGCTTGTGTATTTCGCTACTAGGGCATGAGGACGCCGCTTGGCGGTTGTTCATGCCGATCTGAGCACCATTTTGGTTCTGGCCAAACAACCTCACGCTCTGTTCGGCCGGCATGCACGATGTCGAGCCGATATTCACACGCTCGGTGCCGCAAAACCATTATTCCCACTGAAGCCGTGGCAGATTATTCTGCAGCCCTCGAAGCTGCTGCTCTGATTTGAGCGAGCTACGAACACCGATGGGAGAATCAAGAATGAAACGGTCGACCTGTGCGGTCGCGCTTGTTGCAATGTGCACGGCGATCGGAGTCGCCGCCGTTTCGCAGGACACGCCGACAGCATCGGTTGTCGCGCAAGCTCCGGCGGCTGCGCCTTCGGTTCCGGTTGCACCGATCGCTGGCAAATCCACACCTGACCATCCTGGCTTTTACGCTGGCGAGGCGATTCTGAATCCGTCGCAGCGTGCCGGGCGCGAGATTTGGTACAAGGCCACGGCCGGCAACGCGCGCTTTCATACGTACGTTTTTCAGCAGCGCGTCAACGTGCTGATCGACTGGTACCGCGTGCTCAACGCGAACGAACGCGGCGACCGCTTCGCGGCGTGGGGAATCATCAACGATCCCGGCTGCTGCGTCCCCGGAACGAAGGACTGTCCTGCCAAGAGCCTTGAAGAAACCTACGGCTTCGAGTGGTGCCCGGGCGATGAAGAGCTTCTGAAGTTTGTCGGCCGCGCAGGTTATCGCGACCCGGCGTGCGACTTCAAGGAAGGCCCGCTCGACCCCAAGGATCCGCACAATCAGGCGAAGGATCAACGTCATTCGTCGTGCGATCTCGCGTTCGGAACGTCGACCGGCGCGCTCGGCTATCGCAAGTTTCCGAATCCCCGTTTCGACAAGGCGCGCTGGCTCAAGGTCAACGGCAGCCTTGCGAGCTGGGAAGGTTATCGAGGTGCACTCTCGAAGGATCCGAAGTCGAGCGACTCGGCTCTGAACCGCTTGGCCGACGGTTCGATCGAGCCGCCGTTTTTGATCGGGACCACTTGCGGTTCGTGCCACATCTCGTTCGATCCGCTGAATCCTCCGAAGGATCCGGCCAATCCCGAGTGGGGAAACCTCAAGGGCGGTCTCGGCAACCAGTACTCGCGCGTGTCGGAGATCCTGACGTCCGGCATGTCGGGCGCAACGCTCGAAGCGCAGATGTTTGCGCATGCTCGTCCGGGCACATCAGACACGTCGGCCATTGCAACCGATCAGATTCATAACCCGGGAACGATGAACGCGATCATCAACACCAAGGTCCGTCCCGAGTTCGAGCGTGAGCAGGTTATTCGATGGCGCAAGGCAGCGTCCTGCAAGAAGCAGGACGCCAACTGCTGGTGCGAACCGGGGCGCGACAACAAGTGCTGGCAGCGCGGACTCGCAACGGAGAAGGTGCACCACATCCTCAAGGGCGGGGAGGATTCGATCGGCGCGCTCGAGGCCATCCAGCGCGTCTACTTCAACATCGGTTCATGTTCCGAACAGTGCTGGCTCAATCATCTGACCGACCTCCGACAGCTCGATCCGACGCTTCGCAACTTTGGCCAAACACCTTTCGACATCGGTCAATGCCGGCGCGATTGCCCGAACTTCCGTGCGATCGAGGACCGGCTGCCCGACATCCTCGCGTTCCTGATGTCGAAGGAAACCGATGCCACTGACCTCGCGGTGGCTCGCGCCAACGAGCGCCGCGCTGCGAATCCCAAGGCGACGTACACGAACGACGATCTGCAGCGCGATCTCAACAAGCTGTTCGGCGACGACGCGGTTGCCCGCGGCCGCGAGGTGTTCGCGGACAAGTGCGCAAGCTGCCACTCATCGATCGCCGCGACACCCACGGACACGTTTGCGAATCGCGACTTCACGGCGGTCAACGCCAACGGCATGCGCGCCGACTGGCTGGGCTCGGACAAGGAGACGCTGGCAACCGGAGTCGGCACCAATCGCTGCCGCTCGCTCCACTCGAACCACATGAACGGCCACATCTGGCAGGAATATGGATCCGAAACCCTGCGCGCACGACCGACCGACCCCGCCATCAAGGAGCCGCACAACGAAGGCCGCGGCTCGTACCGCAACATTTCGCTGCTGTCGGTCTGGGCACATGCCCCGTTCATGCACAACAACGCGATCGGTCCCGAGTTGTGCGGCCAGCCAGTCAACAAGGCCAACCAGTTCTATCGCTCGCCGTACGTTGACGAGAACAAGAAAACGTTGCCGGCCGACAAGGCACCGGCCTGCTGGGCGTACGACCCGAGCGTCGACGGTCGCTTCAAGCTGTACGTTGCCTCGATGGAAGAGCTGCTCAACCCAAGCAAGCGCGTTCCGAAACTTTCGCGCTTCGACCAGGACGTGCGCATCGCGCTCGGGCCGCGGACCTGGGACGGCAAGGAAGAAAAGCAGATTCTCGGGTTCACGTTGGTGCTGCCGGAAGGGAACCGGCGTGGGCGCGATGGCGAGCTTCCAACACAAGGCCTTCGTCAATGACCTGATCGTCGCCAAACTGAGACCCGACGAACTCAATGCAAAGTTTGCGAAGCAACTCGGCGAAGTCGAAGGCAAACGAGTCGCGGCCGATCTGCACGCGGTCACCGGCGAGATCGCAAAGGACCCGGAGCAATTGGTCGACGCGGTCGGGCGTTATCCGCGCCTGGTCGAGGCGTACAGCTCGTGCACCGCTGATATCGAGAATACCGGCCATCGCTTCGGTGAGGATCTGCCGGACGCCGACAAGAAGGCGTTGATCGCCTTTTTGGCCACACTGTGAAGGCCGGGGCCATGTATCGCATTCATCGGACTTCGCTGCTTAGGCGCTATCGCAATGTGCGTGACGCTGGTCGGCTGTGGCGAGACGCCTCCGGCCGGAATCAAGTTTGGTGCGTATCAGGCGGGGTACGCCTCGAAGCCCGACCTCGCGCGCGTGGAGCATGAGTTTCCGCTGGCGCGCAACGATCTGGCGCAACTGACGCCGGGCGCGCTGAAATCCTATGACCAGGAGCAGATCGATCAGATCTATGCGCGGCTGACCGCCGGCCCGATTCCGGATGGCGCATTCGACGGCGACCTGTTTTTCCCGAAAGGAATATCGGGCGACCGGCGCATCCGCGAGATCATCGGTGGCCTGTCGGGGCTTGCGGCCGGGGTCGGTTCGGCCAAGGTGGAACTCGTTGGCAAGCATCTATGGCGCGGCAAAGTGTTCTATCGCGACGAACTCGTGCTGAGAAACCGGATTGACGATACGTCGGTGCTGAAACCGTTGATCGACGGTGATCTGTCGACGATCCCGAAGGTCAAGGTCAACGGCAAGGATCAGTGGCTGATGTTCCCGGCCCGGCTTTACTGCGGCCAGAGCCTGCTCGATTCGCGCAGGGAGTCGATCATCATCGACTACTTCTATACCGACGAAATTCCGGGCTATCGCGAACGACCGGATTTTCTCGCAGGCCGCCGTGGCTTGCAGGTGCGCGATGAGATCCGCATGGTGCGGCCCGGCTTCTATCTCGGACGTGCTTATATCGGAAAGATTTTCCTGCTCAACTTCACGCTCTATAACAAAGAAATCGCCGATCGCGATGGCGGCGCGTTTACCAAAGGCGGGCAAGTCAATGAAGACTGCTGGCCGGGAACGCAGCAGCGGCCTGTGCTGACAGCACTGACTGCGTCGAAGTGAGACTGGCGGCATGCGCGATGTGGAAGCATGAGCGGCGGCAGTTGTCTTGACTGGCAACGTGCCTCGTTGTGCCCGTTAGCAGCACCGCAGCGCCCGCGTGGGCGGTGGATCCGGCAGACCCTGGCACGAATCGGCCCGCGCACGGACAGTCGCTGTTCGACGACATCAACACGGACGGTGTGCCGTTTCCATTCGAGGCGCTGGTGCGCAAGATCGAAACAACAGCAGGCTGCAAATCCGGTCGGCTGCATGACTTCCGTGTTGGTGCCACTGAGCCGCTCGCTTGCAACGGACGGCCGCAGCACCCGACTTTTTTTCTTTCCCGCGCGTCATCGCAGCCGTGACGGCCGACGGCGGTGGGCATCTGCTCGCTAAGGACCGTGTCTACCTCGGTTATCAGGAGCGCGCCGGCTTGATCGAAGTCATCAGCTACAACGAAGCCGCTGCGCGCTTCGAGTTTCAGTTGGTGCGCAACTACCTTCCGCAGGGCAAGTCCGAGACGGTGTACGCGAGCCGCGCGGTCTGTACTGCATGCCATCAGAACCACGGCGCCGTCTTCTCCCGGCAACAATGGGACGAAACAAATGCGAACCCGCGCATCGCGGAGCGACTGGCTTCGGAAAACGGCCGGACACGCGAGCAGATGTACGGAGTGACCATTCGTCGCGGCGTTGACTTGCCTAACGCGATCGACGATTCGACCGATCGAGCCAACCTGTTCGCGGTGATTCACCGTATCTGGCGTGATGCGTGCGACCCGACATGCCGCAGCCACGCACTTCGGGCCGCTCTGCAATATCGGCTGTCGCAAGAACAAGGGTTCGAGTCTGGGCCCGCTTTTGCTGCACCGTTGACGCAGCGTTTCGCTGCACAATGGCCGAGCGGGCTGGCCATTCCTAATCCGGATCTGCCGAACCGTGATCCGCTGGCGTTTGCAGGCGACCCGTCTGCCGCAATCCGGATCGATGTCGGTGCTGCTTTTGAAGCACTCACCCCCAGAGCGCCGATCGAAATCTGGTCGGGCGACGACGCACTTCTCGTACCCCGTTTTGTTGCCGGCATCGCGTCGTTGTTCGCCGAAGCAGATGTGCGCGATCTTGATGCCGCGCTCAAACGGCGCGCGGCTGTCGCGGTGCGACGAACGTACACCGCGCGCTGTTCGGTCAACAGCGACCGCTATCAATGCGCCGGCGAAGTCACTTTGAGTGGTACCCATTCGATGATCGATCGTCTATCGCTCGGCGGCAAAGAGCTGACGCGGCTGCAGCTTCGTAACGGAGTGGTCACACGACAAGGTATGACAGCGCGCACCGCAGGCGGTGATGCGATTGAACGCATTGAGCTGCCGCAGCGGGGCAAGCCCGGCAGCGTCATCGTCACGGTCGTCGAGGACTTTTCCCCCGTGCGCGCCGCACTGGCGAGCAGTGATTGGAGCGGGGTGCCCTTTACGCGCGCGCGCGCGCGGGCGACTCTGGGACTTCCGCCGATGAATGCGTGTTGCGGGGCTCGCAATTCATTGCCTGCCGCAGACGATACGGTTGTCGCAGCGGTCGTTCCCGCGCAAGCGACCGCATTCATTGCGCCGTGCGCCGCCTGCCACCGAACCGCAGACCGCTCGCCACCCAACTTTCTCGCCGGCGATGCGCAGCGAATTAGCGCCAGCCTTGCCCAGTGCGCGCCGCGGATGTTCGTACGTCTTTCGATGTGGCAATCGCCGGTGTCATCGCGCGCCAAAGTGCCGATGCCGCCGCCGAGCGCGTCGCACGGCGGCAGCCCGTCGATGCAGGCAGCACCTGATCCCTCGGTGTCCGCGTTGCAGGCGACGGTTGCCGAGTGGTTACGTGCCGAGTCCGGGCAAGCGCCCAACCTTGCCGCAATGCTCGCGCGCGGCTATGAAAACCTGCGCCCCTGCCTGCCTGCAACTCAATAGCAAAGGAGATTGTTGTGAACGAGCCGTTTGATGAACCGCGCAGGCACGGCTGGCTCACTCGCTTGTATCGGCATCGGTGGGTGCGCGTGCTCATGCTCGTGCTCGCGATACCAACCGCGCTGACGCTGGTCTTTGCGGTCGTGCTCTGGCAACGCTTCGGAAGCGATCGCGCGGTGGAATACCAGGCGATCGAAGAGCACTTCAAGTACGGGTCGACCGGCGGCGAGCGCGTGTCGGGCTTTCCGTATTGGATCTTTAAGGCGATGCCCGGTGTCTGTTCACATCATTTGCCCGGCGGATGGGCGTCGCTCGGCTTCGTGTTCGAAGAGGGCAAAGACATGCCGGTCGGCATGTCGATACGAAACTATCAGGGCATCGATCGCACCTTCTTCAATTGCGCCGTCTGCCATACCAGCACCGTGCGTGACACGCCGGAGGCTAAACCGCGGCTGATACTCGGCATGCCGGCGAATACCTTCAATCTGTTCGGCTTCACGAAGTTCGCCTTCGATTGCGCGCGCGACCCGAAATTCGCGGCCGAATACGTCATTCCCGAGATCGGTCGGCTGATGAACGAAAAGGGCGAAAAGCTCGGCCTGCTTGATCGCTATCTGGTGTATCCGATAGCCGTCGCGCTGATGCGCGAACGGCTGACGATGCTGAACGGACGCTTCGCACCGCTGATGCAGGACACCGAGTGGGGCCCAGGAAGAAATGACACGTTCAATCCGAACAAGATCTTGTTCAACTTTCCGATCGATCAGTTGCCGGAGCGCGAGCGCAGTGCGCCGGTCGATTTCCCATCGATCTGGCTGCAGAAACCGCGGCAGGGAATGCAGCTTCACTGGGACGGCAACAACATCATGGCCGAGGAGCGCAACAAGAACGCCGCTTTCGGCACAGGAACGACGCCCCCGACGATCGACCTCGCTGCCATCGGGCGCCTCGAACAGTGGCTGCTGACGGCAGAGCCGCCGAAGTATCCGTATCCGATCGATGCCGACAAGGCGTCCCGCGGCGCCGCGCTGTATGCCGAGTACTGCGCCGGCTGCCATGGGAAGGACGGCCGCACATTCAGTGCTCCTGCAGGCACTCAGGCGCGCGAATGTGTGAACCCGCACGGCAGCGATGATGAGCTTTACGGGCCGCAGGTCGGGAAGATCACGCGCATCGAAAACATCGGCACCGATCGCCGCCGGCTCGATTCGTTTTCGTACGACCTTGCGGTCAGCCTCGGGACGGTCTACGCCGGCTATCCGCATCGCTACTGCCACTATCGCAAGACGTTCGGCTACGCGAACATGCCGCTCGACGGCGTCTGGCTGCGAGCGCCCTATCTGCACAACGGCTCGGTGCCCACGATGCGTGCGCTGCTCGAGCCGGTGACCAGTCGCCCGCCACTGTTTTATCGCGGCAATGACGTCTACGACCGGCAGAACCTAGGCTTCGTGTTCGATCTCGCCGAGCAGGGTGGGCGGCGCTTTTCCACCTACGACACGACCAAGCCCGGCAACTCGAACGCCGGCCACGAAGGCAAGCGCTACGGCACTGAGTTGGGTGCGGGCGACAAGGATGCGTTGATCGAATTCATGAAGACGTTCTAGGGATCAAACGATGGCCGTCAAAAAGAAATCGGGTTGGAACTGGAAAAAGATCCTCGGCGTGCTTCTGATATTCGGCGTCATCTTCGGGTACTACGGCTGGTACAAGTTCTTCCGCGAGGAACCGCAGGAAGCGTGGATGACCGCAACGCCTGACATGCGCTTCCGATACGGCTCGATCGGCGGTGAGCGCGATGCCGGGATTCCGTACTGGATCTTCTATGTGTTGCCGCGGATTTTCCCCGAGAAGCTGCCGGGGCCTGGCGGCTACGCCTCGCTCGGCGTGTCGTGGGAGCAGGGCAAAGAGCTGCCGATCGGCTTCACCAAAAAAACGATCGGGTTTCCGCGCGTCGGCAACAACTGTGCGGCGTGCCACACGACCAACTATCGCGCGGCGCCGAACGAGAACCCCGTGTTCCTCAATGCGGGGCCCGGACACACGTTGAACCTGGAAGCGTTCTTCCGCTTCCTGGTCGATTGCGCCAAGGATCCGCGCTTCAATGCCGACAACCTGATGCGCGAAATCAATCTCGTGACCGATCTGGCGTTCGACGACGCGCTCGCTTATCGCTTTCTGATCATTCCGATGACCAAGAAGCGACTGGTCGAGCGAGAGAAGCAGTTCGCTTGGATCTATCGCAAGGATTTTCCCGATTGGGGTCGCGGTCGGGATGATTCGATGAACCTGACCAAGTACTTCATGCTCGAGCTGCCGATGGACAACACTTTCGGGCCAGGAGATATTCCGTCGATCTGGAACCTGAAGAAGTACAACGTCGCAGGAACGACAATGAACTGGTCGGGCGACAGCCACGACGCCTACTCGGTGATCATCGACTCCGCGCTCGGCGTGCTCGGTGCACCGCCCAAGGATAACGACGAGTTTCTCGGACAGATCACATGGCTGCAGGATTACCTGAGCAATAAGCCGGCACCGAAGTACCCATTCGCGATCGACGCCGCGCGCGCCGAAGCCGGGAAAGCCGTCTTCGACCAGCACTGCGCGACATGCCACGCCAGCGACAAAACAGGTCGCCGCATGCCACTCGCCGGCATCGATACCGATCGCGGCCGAATGGATACATGGAACAAGGACAACGCAGTCGCAGCGAACAAAGTCGTGACCGAAATGGGCATCATTCGCAAGGGTCTGGTCGAAGCACCTCTAGACGGTTACAACCCTCCATTTCTCGATGGCGTCTGGGTGCGCGGACCGTACCTGCACCACGGCGCGGTGCCGACGCTGCGCGATCTGCTCGAACCGCCGGCGAACCGGCCCAAGGTTTTCTGGCGCGGCTACGACCTGTACGACCAGAAGAACGTCGGCTTTATCTCGACCGGTCCGGAAGCCGAGCGCGTCGGCACGAAGTTCGATACCAGTGCACTGGCCAACGGCAACGGCGGTCACGTCTTCGGTACGACGCTGCCGGCCGCGGAGAAGGAGAGTTTGCTCGAGTACCTGAAGACGCTGTAATCCTCAGTTACGGAGGCTCGCGATGTCGCCGAACTGTTCCATTGCTGGACGGCTCTTATATTCAAGGCACTTCAAACCGCTGCACGTGCAGGCGCGCGACAGCAATCGCACGGAACACCGTCCCAGACAACCCATTTCAACTGCCAGTTCTATGTCCTCCGATAACGCGTCCCGCTTAACAGACGCGAGGAAGGGAATATGCAACCTGAGAACTTGGTTGTATTAACGGGGAACCTTGCCGCGCACCTCTTGGTTCTTGCGGTCTTTTGGTCGAGCCCTTGAGGCGGACATTGCAAGCAAGGTTCGTTTGGGTGAAGCACAGAGGGGAGCCGTAAGTGTTAGGCAGCTAAAGAGAGAAGGTGCCAAGCGGAAGCTTTCCAAGCTCTGATTAAAGGTGTCGTAGCCAGTAGCAATTCTCCAGATAATCGTGCCGCCGTTTTTGAGCTCGCAGGGAGGTTATATGTCACTGAAGAAATGGAACGTGGTCACGTCGGGGATTGGTGCCGTTCTCGCAATTGGGATCGCTGACACTCAGGCAGCCACCCCTTGTAAGCAAGGTTATGTTTGGCGAGAGGCGTTCGTCGGCGACTACGTTTGCGTAACGCCACAGGGCCGAGATCAGGCGGCTTCCGACAACAGTCAGGCAACCGCTCGCAAGCAGCCGGGAGGCGGTGCTTACGGCCCCGATACGTGTCGTCAAGGCTACGTATGGCGCGAAGCGCGCGCTGGCGATCACGTCTGCGTTACCCCTGAGATTCGCGATCGAACAGCAGCTGATAACCGGCAAGCCGCGAGCCGCGTAGCCAGTACCGGGTCAGGTTCGGCGCCGAAGGGGCCCCCGCCGAGCCGCACATGCACGGTCTTTGAGCATCGCGACTTCGGAGGCGCCCACTGGACGCTTCGAAACGGTGACGTGCTGAGAATGGTCAGAGAGCCTGACGTTGGCACGTCGGATGGGATCCATCGCTTCATATATCGACCGTCGTGGAACGACAAAATCTCATCGTTCAAGGTAGATCCCGGGTGCACGCTTACCCTATGGGAACATGTCAACTACGGTGGAAGTCACTTCCGGGCGACTAAGAGTTACAACTTTGTCGGTGATGCCTGGAACGACAAGGCCAGCGATGCCGTTTGCGAATGCACCGGATTACCGAACTTGTGAAGCGCCGCGGAGCTTTCAAAAAAGCGCCGCTTATCATAACGTTAAGCGTCCGTTCTCGGACGAGCGCGGTGTCCGCTATGGGTCGTTCTCCCTCCTTTGTCGTGTCGGTGAGGTGATGATGCGCTTGGCTATCCGGCAACGCCTTGGATTGACTAACAAGCTCCGGACGTCCCACACGTGAGACTCTCATTTGATAGCCCGGGGCGCGCACGCCCGTTTGGCCGGTTCCTCTGTCGCAGACCAAACTTGTCCCGGAGCGGTGCACTGTGACTTGCTGGCGCGAACGACACCGCTCTGTTGGCAGCACCAACCGGGCTCTGCGGCACCTGTCGCGCCGGGCGGAATTCGGACCGCATCTTTCACGGTCACGCGGCCGATTGGGGCTTTCTCGTTTTTGGGAATAGGCGACGGCGTTGGTGTCGTCGGCGTGGGTTTCGTTGGTGGTGTAGCAGGCGGCGATGTAGTCGGCGGCTTGCCGATCGGGATGACCGGCACAGTCAATGTGCGCTGCTGCGGCGAAGCGCCCGTCCTGATCGCGGTCAGCGTGAAGGATGTCGTCGTGGAAAGCTGGCGCGTTACGCATCCATCACTCGACGAAGCCGGCTGCGGACCGCCAGGCTCGAGCACCAGGCGTTCCGCATTCCTGGCGGCGAAACACAGGCGCGTTTGTCCGGGACCCGTCAACCGCACCGGCTCCGCACGAAAGTCAACGATCACCGGCTGCGGAACAGGCGTCACAACCGACACCGTAAGCGTTGTGCTCGCCTGCTGCGACGCCGCGCCCTCGCCGCGCGCGGTCAATCTGAACGTCGTCGTGGCGCCGACCAATCGGGTGACGCAGCCTGTACTGTTGGATTGCGGCTGTGAGCCTTCGGGTTCGATCGTCAACCGCTGTGCGTTGCTCACGCGGAAGCACAGCCGAACAGGGCCTTCCCCAGTCAGCCGCGGTGGAAGCGCTTCGAAGATCTCGATAACCGGCCGCGGCAGCGCCTCGATCGCGGCCGACAATCCAACGACGGCGGATCCACCGCTATGCGCAGCGATCAAACGCGCACTGGCCTTTCCGGTACCCGAAGTGTCAAAGCCGATGTCGACAGAGCATTGTGCGCGAGGAGCGAGCTGCTCGGGACAACTGTTGATCAACGAAAAGCGGGAGTCGCCCTCAATCCTCAACGGGCGCAGCAGCAACGCAGCCGTGCCGGTGCTGGTGATTGTCACGCGGCGCGGCTTGGCGCCTGTGCCGCGCTTGAAAACTCCGAAGTCGAGCTGCTCTGGCGCAATCGAAGCAAGGGGGCGTCCGAATCCAGTGCCAGACAGTTCGATGATGCGCGGACTGCTCGCGCTATTGGCAATCAAGAGCCGGCCGCTGCTCGCCTCGATTGCCGATGGCGCGAATCGCAACTGGAGTACGCATGACGCATCAGGAGCGAGCTTGGCGTTGTCGCAGTTGCCCTGAACGCTGAACGCATTGCTGCCTTCCAGTTTCACCTGCCCGATCTCTATGGGTGCGGTGCCGGCGCTACGCAGGCGCATAGAGCGCCATGCGCTCTGGGTCTGAATTTCCTGTTGTCCAAACGCCAGACTGACCGGGGTCACTTCGAGTTTTGGCGTGGCGTGACCGATGCCCGACAGCGCTACTACCCGCGGACTTCCACTGGCGTTGTCCTTTATCACCAGTTGACCGCTCTTGGCGATCGCTTCGCGCGGTGAGAACCGAAGATCAATTGCACATTGTGCGTCGGGTGCGACCGCTGCCTTGCAGTTTTCACGAACAACCCGAAAGTCGCCGTCTCCGCTAATCGCAACATCGGTTACGGTCAATGGAGCAGAACCAGTGTTGCTCAGCGTTACGCTGCGCGTCTGCGCGCCGCCCGCAATTTCCACTTCGCCAAAGTTGACAGCTTGCGTGGAAAGCCTTGCGCTTGGCGCCGTCGTCGCCAAGCCATTGATCAGCACCAGATAAGGATCATCAACATCCTGCACTCGAATTGCGACCGTCGCATTGAGCACTCCCGCAGCCTTCGGCGTGAAATGCACGACTGTTTGGCAGTCCGACCTGCGCGCAATGTTGATGCCGTTGCATGACGGGCCCACCGTAAAGGAAGCCGCGTCCGGCCCCTGCACAGTGACGTCGATAACATCAAACGCAACCAATCCCCTGTTGTCGATGCGTAAGACTTGTTGTCCCGCCGCGGCACGTACGTCCTGCGCGCCGAAGTCAATCCGCTCCGGGGTGGTTGCCAAGCGCTTCGGAAGGATCCAAGGAGCGACCGTAATTCCAGCGAGCGTCGTACCGCCCAAGCCTGTCAACAGGAGCAGCATAACCATCCATCGCGCCCACCCCAGGAACTTCAAATTGCTGCTGGTAGCTTGCAGTCCGGCAGCATCGCCGCTCCGCGCGCGAATCGAGCGGGCTTCATTGAGCAGGCGTCGTGCTTCCCTCTTGTCACCCAGCAGTGCCGAGCGCGTGCCTTGTTGGTGCAGAGCCCAACTTGCGGTCGATGTGTCGCCGGCACGCACGGCAATGTCGTGCGCGCGCGTGAGCATGTCGCGCCAGGCATCCCAGCGATTGGAGTCGGCCAGCGCTCTGTCGATTGCACGGGCAAGTCGCAGCGCTTCATCGCTGCGACCATTTTGCGCAGCCCACGCCATGCTCGTGGTAATCGGTGCCGCCAACCGCGCCACCCGACGTGGCGTGCCGCGGGCGGCGAACGCGAACTCAGTGAATGCCGCGGTTGCGCGATCGCGACACGCGGCGAATTCGGCAGTGGCTTCGACTTGCGCAGCGAGTCCGGCAGCGAGGCGGAAGCCAGGCGCGACGTGCTGCACGAGGCCACGCCGCATCAGATTCGCCAAGACGGCTGGGACTTCTACCACGCCGGCAATCGCGGCGCACTGTTCCACTTCAAGAGGTACGTCGCCTCCGCACGCGACTGCCGCCAGGACGCGGCGGCTTCGTTCATCTTCGTTATCGAGGTTCGGTGTTTGAACGAACTCTGCCGCTGCCGCTGCGACATCGCGCATTGCAGCGACTCCGGCAGCTTGCTCGATGCGTGCGGGGTGACCTTCCGCGGATTCGACGATGCGCGCGACGATGGTGAGCTCGTCGGCGCGCAGCGGTCGTGACAGTGCGCGTTCGAATAACGCAATGCCGTCCTCGCTCGGCAACCCCTTCAGTGCAACCAGGCGACGCTGCGCACCCGCGAGCGTCTGGTCTGAGGCGAATATCCACGTGGAATGAGGGCCGTATGCATGGATTGCGCTGAGCGCAGCCGGAGGCAAGGAAACGTCGTCGATCAGCAGGAGTGCGCTCTTGTTGGCAAGATTACGGCGCATCTGGACCTCACTAGGGCGCAAGCCAGGCGGCACGTCATAGAAAGCTTCGTGCAGTGCCTGCGCAAGGTCGTTATCGCCGAGCGTTGCGGCTTGCAGATAGACCAAGCCATCGTGAAAGGTGGCGGTGTGGTCGAGGCTTCCCACGTGAGACAGCAGTGCACTCTTGCCGCTGCCGGTCTTCCCGTGCAGCGCGACGTTCCTTCGCTCCGCGACGGTGGCCATGATCTCTTTACTTTCGTCGCGGCGGTCCAGCAAATCCCTGAACGGGGGCGGCAGCAGCATCACCGGCGCGGGACGGCGCCGCGGCGCAAGAGTGGCCGGCGCCACGCGATCCAACGTATCTCCGGCCTCGCCGGGTGTGCGCCGCACTGAGCCGCTGATTGACATGTCGAGCGGCGCGCGGCGGTCGAGTAATTCCTGAATTGCGGCGCGCAGACGGTCGAAGCCAGCGTGAAATGGCGCGCCGTATTCCCAGCCAATCAAGTCCCCCGCCTGTGAAGAGGCAAACTCAGTGGGAGGCTGCAGCGGCTCCAGCAGTGCTTGGATCAGCTTGCCGGCACGATGAGCGGACCGTGCCTCGTAGAGCACCCACTCCGACTGAATCGATTCCGCGGACCACAGCACAACGACGCATCCAGCCGCCTCAAGTTCGGAATCGAGTTCCGCATGCCAGTCGTTGCCGATGGGAATGTTCCAGTCCCACCATGCAGTCCACCCGCACGCCGCGAGCGCTGAGGCAAGCTGCCGTGCCTGCGGCGTCTGAGCATGTTTGTAGCTGACGAAGATGTCACTCACGATGACTCTTCGGTCACGTGTTTCGAGAGCTGTAGCCGCTTCGTCTGTTCATGCCTTCTCTTCTCGAAGGACAAGCTTTGAGGCTGTGACGTCCGCGATCGCAGAAAGGCAGACAAGGATGCAGCAACGGCACCGCCCGGCAATAACGATCCGCTGCAGGCTTTGCGGTGTCAACGCGAATATTCGGGATGCGACGACGGATGAAGCTATCGACTTGCAGGTGGGAAAAGTCCGACAATCGGCCGTGTACTCGATCGTGCGGCGACCTCGGTGAACTGACGATCGAAGGCGCACACGCTCATTGACTTCGAAGGACGCTTAGTGCCGCCGCGCCGGACTGAGCGGCGAAGCCGCTACACGCAAAGTCGCATTGAACGTGCGGCTAGCGCGTTCGAGGTGTTTCTTTGAACATGTCCAAGTCGGCACCGAAATACCCATTCGCGATCACACTGCGCGCGCCGAGGTGGGCAAAACCGTTTTCGACCAACACTGCGCTTCGTGCCACGCCAGCGACAAGACGGGTCGCCGCATGCCACTCGCCGGTATCGATACCGATCGCGGCCGAATGGATACATGGAACAAGGACAACGCAGTCGCAGCTAACAAAGTCGTGACCGAGATGGGGATCATTCGCAAGGGCCTGGTCGAAGCACCGCTCGACGGCTACAACCCTCCATTTCTCGATGGTGTCTGGGTGCGCGCGCCGTACCTGCACCACGGCGCGGTGCCGACGCTGCGCGATCTGCTCGAACCGCCGGCGAACCGGCCCAAGGTCTTCTGGCGCGGCTACGACCTGTACGACCAGAAGAACGTCGGCTTTATCTCGACCGGTCCGGAAGCCGAGCGCGTCGGCACGAAGTTCGATACCAGCGCACTGGCCAACGGCAACGGCGGTCACGTTTTCGGCACGACGCTGCCGGCCGCGGAGAAGGAGAGTCTGCTCGAGTACCTGAAGACGCTGTAATTGGAGGACTGCTATCGGCCAGTTGCGGACCCTCAACTCGGTAACGATACAAGCGCGATTTTGACGAGCAGTCTCTGACGACTACGGCCGCTTTGCTGGAGTGCTGGCACTGATCTCGGAGTAGATCGATCGCAGGTTCTGCAGTCTCTCTTCGTTGTTCGGATGTCGCTTTACCGGCGTGTCAACGATATCGTGGACCGACTGCGCCAGCTTTCCTTCATCCGACTGCGGCGTCGGAGAAGCCGGGGCGTGTTCCGCTTTGGGCAAGTCGTTCACGAAAGCATTTATGGACGCAGCGAGCGCCTTCTGATCTGGAAGAGCACGACTTAGCAAGCGGACCGCGCACGAGTCCGCCTGAAGTTCCTGGTCCACGTGATGTCGAGTGAAACGGTTCCTCTCAATCTTTATGTACGCCAGGGTCGCATTCGGGTCACCGCGCGACGTGGTCACCACTCTCATCAAGTCGTCTTTGGATGAGATCGAGTCGATGACGTTGCTCTGCAATTCCTTGGTTTCATGTCTCTGCAGCACATGGGCCACCTCGTGCGCAAGTGCAAAGTAAGCCTTAGGCAATTGCGCGTCGTTGTCGACGAGCCCCTGATCCACGTATAGGAAGCCACCTGGGCGAGCGGCCGCATTGCGTGACGAATTCTTCAGGATGAACAGTTTGAACTCGTATTCGTGCCCCTCACCGACGCTATCCAACACCTCCCTCAGTAGTCTGTCAGCGACGGGGTAGTACTTCTGTCCCAGCTTGCTATCGCGCTCCAAAATGGCTGGCTCTTGCTGATGAAGGCGCTCGCCATAGGCGACTTCGGTGGTCATCGGAAGCCAGTTGAGTTGCTTCGCGGCTAACTTGGTTGAGGCACTGAGCTTGTTGCTTGCGGGCGCAACTGAGGGCCGGCCGCCGGCGAGAATGCTGCCTGCGCTTGCCAAGCAAGCGCGCCCCCACATCCGACACTGCTTCCTTGGCGCCAAATACGGCGAGAGAAGCGGCGTTATCGGACAGCGTGTACGGCTGGACAATTACCGGACAGTTCTTTTCGAGCACCACCGAGGCTTTGGACGACAGCTTGGTGATTTCCTTCGTTCTAAATCCGTCAGTCTGGCCAAGCGTGCTTGCTGGTCCAGCTGCCGTCGCTAGCAACGCCAATAGACCAATGAACTTCAATGACCTTCGCGACATCGCGTGCCTCCGGACGGGCTCCGCGCCTCAGTTGATCCGCTGCAGAAGCTGCTGAATTTTCAGTTCGCGGGCGTCGTAGTAGCCTTCATCGTCGAACACCGCGGCTTCGTATGCGAGCAGGACGTTCTCGTCTTTGATGTCCGCGCGCGCTTTGTCGATACGTGCCTTTATCGCCGGATCCTTCAGAGCTGCCTCCAAATTAGCCTGCGCCTTCTTTAGGTCCAAAGGTTTGTCGGGTTCCAGCTTTCGGCCGCCGGTCTTTTCGCGATTGATAACGCGGCTCAGAACGACTTTCCCCGACCCACAAGGCGGCTGCGTGTCGCCGAAGCTCTTGATGAATGCCTTAATCGCGCTTGAGGTAGTTGCGCTGGGCACATCTAGCAGGCCCACGCACTTCTGGGCAGCGCTCGGCGCAGACCACATACACGCTGTCAGCGCGACGATTGCAATGGGCAGTTTCATTCTTCGCCTGCGATCTCAATGCAACAAAGCAAAAATCACTACGGCCATCCACACTACGAGTCGGAACGCCACGAGCGCGGCGGACCAAGGCTTCGGTTTCTTCCACAACAAATAAAAATCACCGCCAAAAAACATCTTAGCGCTTTCCCGAAAGCTACGGCGCGGCGGCTTGCCTACGCCCTTGATGGCGTCGGCCGTGCGAATTCCCTCTGCAACGGATCCGGACACAAAGCTTTCAACCAACATACCCACCGCCATCGGAATCGGTGACGCCCAGATGCCAAACCTGGCAAGAAGAAGCAGCGAGACGAACGTCAGCAGGATTGCCATGATGATGACGGCTACACCAAGAACCACCAACCAAAGTGGCGCCGACAGACGATGGTCGGAGTCTTGGCTCAGTCTTAGTTTGAAATACCGCTCCCAACAGTAGGCAATAAGGAAGCCGAAGAGAAATCCGAAGACGATGTCCGCTACGAATTCCGACAGATGATTGTTCGTGCTGAGGGGATCGAGCAATGAAAGAAAAGCCGCGGCGTGGATCTCGACGCCGTAGAGCTCACCTAGCGGGGTAACAAAAGTGTCGCCCTCGCCAAAGGCGGCGCCAAAAAAGACGGCCTTGAAGTCCGCTGGGTTAGCGGCGGCATCTGGATGGCTGATCGCGCCGTCAATTTCAGTTCGATTCGCTTGCTCAAGTCGGCCGCCGAACCCACGGCGATCGGCACGACACCGGACAGATACTTGCGTGGATCAATAAGTTCGGCGTTGCGCTTGGAGTGGCGGGTCGCCTCGTCGATGCAATTTCTCCGGGAGCCCTTTAACTTTGCTGACAGAGCGTAGGCAGACGCTGCCAGAGTGTTGGGATCACAGTACTGCTTGATGACCAACCCGTACTCGACGGGCAATCCGGCGAGCCCAAACGTCACCGTAGACGCCAGATTTCTCCAGGTCGCTGGGACTTCATTGACCCTTGCTGCGGATGATTCGAAAGGCAGCATGAGGACCGTGCGAATCTGGTGCTTGGTATCAGCATCAATGATCTCCTGATGCAACTTGCGCTCACAGTCGGCTTCGGGGGTCTTGCTGCCCGGGTCGCTCGCGAGCCAGCGAGCAGGCGATAGATCGAGATCGATGACCATGAGGTCGAGTCGCTGCGTCGGCGCACGTTTCTGATTGACATTTGCCATCGCTGAATAGACGGCGGCGATGTCGTCTTTCAACTGGCAGCGGTCCAGCGGAGAGCGATCCAGGTATCGAGATTCCGCTGCGACCCCATCGATCAACACGACGAGCGCCTTGGCTTTGTCCTTGCCAATCGTTTGCGGTATTCCAGCCACGTTGCCGATCGCCACGAACGCATGACCATTGATGGCATCTAACCATCCGAACTGGCTCTCCAAGAACACCATGAACGCCGCCACAAAGATCGTGGCGGGCCAGTCGTCCCGCATGTGTTGTACGAAATGGCCCAGTGCGCTTCGCCAGCCGCGGTGGCGCGGAGTGGTGACTACCCTGCATTGTCCGACCCCTGTCTTGGCACGACGCTGTCAACGCTGGAGGAAAGTGTGAGCAGCGGATACGGTCGATGCAAACGACGCGTCATGTCATTACCAAGCTGATTGATGGAGCCACTGGACGGTGCTTGACGCAAGTGCCTAACATTGTGTTCGAGAGGGACGCGCCAAAGCGACGTGCCTCCTCAACGTAAACGTTAGGCGTGCTTGGCCTGACGTGTTCGACATTTTTCAACCACAGGCAAGGAGTGTTTCATGAAGATCACACCTACTGTCGTTCTGTTTCACTTGCGTTTGCAGCGGGGTTCGTCGCAGGTCTATTGGGTGGCAATATCATTTCCCTAGCAAACGCTGCCTTGAGGATCGAGTAATACTCATAAACACAGATGCGGAGATTGCGAATAAGTGCAATTTCGACAAGACGATAGTGCAAGGGTACAAGTACTACCTTTGCGTCAGGAACTATTGATTCCATTTATCTAGCTCGTCGCCCACTACCTGCTTCCTAGCCGCAGGAGACTCCCGCGGTCAGCGGACGGCTGCGACACAATGAGAGAAAGCTACTTCGCCAGTACGGCGCGTTCCAGGCTGCACCTCCGGCCGCTTATGTAAAACGTTGATGCTTGGAATCGTCCGCTTTAAGGCGTCGTGAGTGTCTGCAATGGGTCGAAAGCGGACTCGATTGTTTGGAGTTGCTATACGACAGCTGCTGCGAGTGCCACGCCACCTCGCTGCGTTAGCTCACGCCACAGCTCCGGCATTGCGGCCGCCTCGCGCTTCATCATGATCCAGGCTGGCTGCTCCGATGCGCCGGATGTGAGAGCGAGGCTGGTCTCCACCAGCGCGCGGTCGGTAGTCGAGTCCATGACAAACACGCAACGGCCAACCGCGCCCAAGGCCTTCAGCTGTTCGAGTTCAAAGACGCAGCCCGCATTAGCCTTGGTGAATCCACGCAGATCCATCAGCACGACGCGCGCACGTTCGACCAGCGAGCGCAGCGCCGGCCGCCAGGTGTTGTCGAAACAAAAGAACTCGCCGACGCGAAAGCGTCCGTCGGGATCGACTCCGGCATCGAGCGCTTGCAGCCGACGCGCCAGATCGGTGGCACCGGAGACGTAGCGCGATTCAATCTCGCCGCGCACGAAGGCGAGCACCTCGTCGACATCGACCGAACGCAATGCGAGGTCGGCACCGGCAATCATCGCGACCGGCCCTTCGAAGCGCCAGCGTTCGGCCACACGGTCGAACAGCCTTTCAGTGCGCTTCTGGAAGCCGAAGACACGCAGCAGCAGCATCGTCGGGCCGCCGGCTCGAGCGCCAAGCCCGGCGGCGCGCAGACCCACGCGCACGGTGATCCAGTAGATCGCAAACGCGGCGCCACTGACAAAGAGCGCCGTGGCAGCACCGTCGCTCCATTGCGAAACAAGGTGACTGGCAACGACGATCGCCCACCACGCGTCAACCACCAGTTGCACGTTGCTGAATCCGTGCTCCTGGTGCCGGCGCTCCAGATGCAGCAACAGCCACCACGCGAGAAGGCCGACCGGAACGCTTAGCAAGAGGAATAGCAAAGCCGGTCCGGTAAATACTCCGATGTTCATCACCAGCCACATCAGCATCGGGTTCGCTGTGGAGATGTCCTGCACGTTCGCCATCTGCCAGCGGTTGAAGCCGAGGAGCAGAAAGCTCAGCAGTAGCGCCATGACCAGAACGATGGGCAGGACGTTGCGCACACGACGCCGGCCGGTGATATAGACGAGCGCCAGCGGCGGTATTGCGTTGATTAGAAACAGCCCCGAGGCTTGCCAGGCATTGGCTCCCAAGCCCGCCATCGAGTAATTGCCGGTCATCAATCTGACGAGCGCGGGAAGCGCGGTGGCCGACAACACGACCAGCAACCATACAGCGATCAGCGCCACGATCGTTGAGCGCCGGCTCGCGGCCAGCAGGGCACAGAGCAAGACAATGGACGGAGCCCAGATCGTCATCCAATTGGCGAGCAGACCGGGCCACGACTCGGCGCCGGACTCCTGGACGATTTTCCAGGTGACCGGCAGCGCAAGCACCAGCGCCGACAGGCCGAAAGCCGCGCCATAGACCAGCGCCAGTCGTCGTCGCGTCGCCGATGCGTCGATTGCCGGGCGCACCAGCGGCGCGGGCGGCGCCACCGGTAACTCAATGGACGGTGCGCGTTCGGCTTGCGCCGACGCGGTACGCATGGTGCGCGCGACGGCACGCCGATAGCCAGCCAGCAAGACCCAGGTCACGATAAACGAGGCGAGCACGGCGGTCGTGATCGCATGGATCAACTCGCCCGGTGCATTCGCTCCCACGCTCACCCCCTCGACGGTTGTCGGATACTGCGGCCGGGTGCACAGTGCGCCTTAGTTCCGCCACTTCCGTCCGTGCGCACTATGTCGAAGCCACCTGCCAGCGAGAAGCGCCTCTTGCCGGGATGGGCGCGGGTGGTGCTGCTGGTGTGGGGCATTGCGATGCTGCTGTTGTTGATGCAGTACGGGGTGCTGGCCGTGATGCTCGGAATGTTCCCCGACTGAGCAAACGTTGAGGTTGAATCCGCTGAGGTCGACGGTCACCCACGTCGCGACCTGGATCATCGCGCCGTGGTCTTCGTTCACGTTCCGCAGCGCGGACGTTCATGCGCCGCCGAGCTTAAGGGATAGTTCGCGCGCTGCCGCCATCGCGCAGTCGCGCAGCTCGCGCAGCTTCGGCAGCGTGTAGCGCGAGGCGGGTCCCGGAGAGGCTGATGCCGCCGGTCACGCTGCGGTCCTTCTCGAGGACCGGCACCGCGACGCAACGCATATCGTCGGCGAACTCGAAGTCGTCGTAGGCATAGCCTTGCGCGCGCACCTTGCGCAGCTCGGCGCGCAGCCGCGCCGCGTTGGTAATCGTGTTGCGCGCCGTCCTGGGCAGGCCGCGCCGGATCGCCGCGTCGACCAGGGCGACGTCCTGGTAGGCGAGCAGCACCTTGCCGATGGAGGTGCAGTGCAGCGGCGCGCGGTCTCCGATTTGAAAGTCGATGGTCACGAGCTGCGTTCCTTTCGCCCGCTGCACCAGCACCGCGCAGTCCCGGTCGAGCACCGAGTAGTGGACCGTCTCGCCGCTGCGCGCCGAAATCTCGCGCAGGCACTCGCCGATGAGCTCGGCCTTCTCGTCGCCGCTCAGCAGCGGCCGGCTCAGGCTCAGGATCTTGTAGCCGAGGCGGTAGCCGCGGGTCCTCGGGTCGCGCTGGACGTAGCCCGCGTCGATCAGCGTCATCAGCATGCGGTACGCGGTGCTGCGCTCCGCGTCGATGACGACGGCGACCTCGGCCGCCGACATGGGCGCGCGCGCCTGCGACAGCACCTCGAGCACGTTCAGGGCGCGCAGCGCGGTGGCGCTCTTGTTCGGGTCGACGGTTTTGGGGCGCGTGCGCATCAAACAATATTTGTACGCCGAGGGCGAGGCCGCCGCAAGTGGATTGCAATATTCGTTTGCACTGTGTGATACTTGAACATCAGGAGGCGGGCCATGCAGATGCTCATCGACAGCGAGTGGGTCGACGCGTTGGAGGGGGCGGTGGACCCGATCTGCGACAAGGCCACGGGCGAGCTGATCGAGACCGCGCCGCGCGGCACCGCTGCCGACGCGGCGCGCGCGGTCGCCGCCGCGCAGGCGGGCAGGCGCGCGATGGCCGCGATGCCCTCCCACGAGCGCGCGGCGATCATCAACCGCGCCGCCGACGCGATCCAGGCCGAGCACGAGGCGCTGAGCCGCCTGCTCGCGCGCGAGAACGGGAAGACGCTGCGTGAAGTGCGCTCGGAACTCGACGCCGCGATCCGCATCTTCCGCGGCTACGCCGAAGAGGCGAAGCGGGTCTTCGGCCGCGCCACGCCGCTCGACTCGATCCCCGGGCAGCAGGGCTCGTTCGCGATCACGCTGCGCCAGCCGCGCGGCGTTGTCGCG
Organism: uncultured beta proteobacterium; assembly: GCA_963824935.1. Classification (GTDB taxonomy): domain Bacteria; phylum Pseudomonadota; class Gammaproteobacteria; order Burkholderiales; family Burkholderiaceae_F; genus JACCZX01. The sequence goes on from CAWGRF010000009.1 coordinate 201,271, forward strand.
GCGATCGTGCCTTTCAATTATCCCGCCGAGCTGTGGGCGCACAAGGTCGCCGCGGCGCTCGCCGCCGGCAACGCCGTCATCACCAAGCCCCCAGAGGAGTGCCCGCTGACGATCGGCAGGATCGCCGGTCTGCTGCAGGACGCAGGCTTACCGCGCGCGGCGCACCAGGTGGTCACCGGCGACGGCGAGGTGGTGGGCGTGGCGCTGGTGCGCGCCGCGGGCGTGCAGATGGTAGCGATGACCGGGAGCACCGCCGCCGGGCGCCAGATCCTGCGCGACGCCGCCGACTCGCTGAAGAAGGTGCACCTCGAGCTCGGCGGCAATGACGCCACGATCGTGTGCGACGACGCCGACCCGCAGGAGGTCGCGGCCGCCCTTGTCGCGGGGCGTTTCACCAGCGGCAACGGTCAGATCTGCTGCGCGGTCAAGCGCGTACTGGTCGACCGCCGCATCTTCGCGCCCCTGCTCGCCGCGCTGGTCGAGAAGACGCGCGCCCTCAAGCTCGGCAATCCCCTGGAATCGGCCACCGACGTTGGCCCGCTCATCAGCGAGCAGGCGGCGCAGCGCGTCGAGGCGCAGGTGGCGCGCGCGGTCGCCGAGGGCGCCACAGTGGTGGCCGGCGGCGCTCGCCGCGGCGCCTTCTTCGAACCGACGCTGCTCAAGGACCTGCCGGCCGAGAGCGCGGCGCTGCAGGAAGAGATCTTCGGCCCGGTGCTGCCCCTCATTCCCTTCGATAGCTTCGAACAGGCGCTCGCGCTGGCCAACCTTGGACCCTACGGCTCTGCAGGCCGCCGTCTTCACGCGCGACCTGTCGCGCGTGATGCGCGCCTTCCAGGCGCTCGAAGTGGGCACGGTGGTGGTAAACCACAGCACCGCCATTCGGCTGGAGAACCTGCCCTTCGGCGGCACCAAAATCAGCGGCAACGCCCGCGAGGGGCTGCACGAGACGCTGCTCGACATGACCGAGGAGAAGACGCTGCTGATGAGCGGGGTGTTCGGGTCATGACGCCGTTCCTGCAGATGCGCGGCATCAGCAAGCGCTACGGCGGCACCCAGGCACTGCGCGCAGTCGATTTCTCGGCCAGCAGCGGCGAGGTGCACGCGATCGTCGGCGAAAATGGGGCCGGAAAGAGCACGCTGTCGCGCATCCTCACCGGTGCGATCCAGTCCGACGCCGGCGAGATACTGCTCGACGGCGCGCCCCCGGCGATCGACAGCCCGCTGCGTGGCCAGCAGCTCGGCATCCGCATGGTGCACCAGCATGCCAACCTCGTCCCTAACTTGAGCGTCACGGAGAACATCCTCCTCGGCGCCATGCCGACCGCCGGGGTCCCGTGGTGGATCGACTGGCCGGCCGCGCACCGCAAGGCGCAGGAGATCCTCGAGGCGATCGGTTTCCGCGGCATCGACGTGCGGCTGCACGTCTCCCGCCTGAGCGCGTCGCGGCACCAGGTGGTGGAGATCGCCAAGGCGGTGGCCGTGAGGCCGCGGATCCTGATCATGGACGAACCCTCTGCCGTCCTCGCAGAAGACGACTTGAAAACGCTCTTCGCGCTGATCCGGCGGCTGCGGAACGAAGGCGTGCTGGTGCTCTACATCTCGCATCGCCTCGACGAGCTGTACGCGATCGCCGATCGGGTCACGGTGCTGAAGGACGGCACGCTGGTCGGCACCGTCGACCCTAAGCAGACCGACCGCGACGGCCTGATCCGGCTCATGGTCGGCCGCACGCTGCAGGAGATCTTTCCCCGGCGGCAGCCCAGGATCGGCCCCGAGCTCCTGGCGCTGAAGGGCCTCGGCCGGGCGGGCAGCTTCGAGGACATCTCCTTCTCCGTCGCCCAAGGCGAGATCGTCGGCCTGTACGGATTGATGGGCAGCGGCCGGACCGAGGTAGCGCGCTGCGCGTTCGGCGCCGATCGACCGAGCTCGGGCGACATCCTGCTCGACGGACGCACGCTGCGCCTCCGATCGCCGCGCGACGCACTGCGCGCCGGCATCGCCATGTTGACCGAGGACCGAATCGGCAACGGCCTGGTGCCGGGGCTCTCGATCCGCGACAACGTCAGCCTAGCGAGCTTCGACGCCATGAGTCGGTGGGGCGTGCTGAATCGCGACCGGCAAAGCGCGCTCGTCCAGTCGAAGGTACGGGAGCTGGATGTGCGCCCGCGCGACATCGAGCGGCTGGTACGCATGCTGAGCGGCGGAAACCAGCAGAAGGTAGTGCTGGCGAAATGGCTGCTGACGCAGGCCCGCGTCCTCATGCTCGACGAGCCGACGCGCGGCGTCGATATCGCCTCTAAGAAGGAGATCTACGCCACGGTGGCGAACCTCGCCCAGCGCGGCATGGCGATCCTGCTGATCTCCTCGGAGCTGCCAGAGTTGCTCGGCATGAGCGACCGGATCCTGGTCATGCGCGAAGGCCACCTGGCGGGCGAGTTCGCGCGCGCGCAGGCCACCGAAGAGAAGATTCTTTCGCATGCAAACTGAGCAGGGCTTCGGTGCGCGCGCGGGGCGGTGGTGGTTTGCCGGCGGCGAGCCGCGCCTCAGGCTGGTGGACGTCAGCCTGATCGTGTGCGTCGCCGCGATCCTGCTCGCCACGACCTGGTTCGCCGAAGCCTTCTTCACCGAGCGCAACGTCATAAACCTGCTGCGCCAGGTCGTGGCCAACGGCCTCATCAGCCTAGGGATGCTGCTCGTGATCATGACCGGCGGCATCGACCTCAGCGTCGGCTCGCTGGTGGCGCTGGGCGGAGTGCTATTCGCCGGGATGACCGACCAGCTCGGCATCGGCCCGGCGCTCTGCATCGCCATCGGTTGCGGCGCGCTTGCCGGGATGGCGAACGGCGTGATCATCGCCCGCTTCAAGCTGCAGTCCTTCATCGTCACCCTCGCCACCATGGGCATCGTGCGGGGCTGCGTCTACCTCTATACGGAGATCCCCATCTCGCCTTCCCACGCGGGCTTCCGCGAGCTGGGCGCGACCCTGGTCGGGCCGATGCCGATGAGCATGATCATCATGCTCGCCTGCTACGCGCTGATCTGGTTCTACCTCAATCGCACGCCGGTCGGCAGGGCCACGGTGGCGGTCGGCGGCAACGAGGAGGCGGTGCGCCTCGCTGGCATCAATGTCGGCGGCACCATCGTGCTGGCGTATGTGCTCTCGGGCGCGTTCTCCGCCCTGTCGGGCGCCATCCTGGTGTCGCGCCTGGGCATCGCCCAGCCGAGCCTCGGCATCGCCTACGAGCTCGACGCCATCGCTGCCTGCGTGATCGGCGGCGCCGCGCTAGGCGGCGGCACGGGCGGGGTTTTCGGCACGCTTTTCGGCGTGTTCACGCTCGGGCTGATCAACAACCTGCTCAACCTGGTCGGGGTGAAGAGCTTCTACCAGGACATCGTGAAGGGCAGCGTCATCATTCTCGCGGTGCTGCTCGTCGCGAAAAGGAGGACAAGGTGAAATCCATCTCTCAACAGAAGGAGGACTCGCAATGAAACGCTTGACCGCACTCGCCATCTGCCTATCCAGCTTCCTGGCATTCGCCGGACCCGCCTTCGGGCAGAAGGAAACCCGAATCGGCATCGTCACGCTGCAGATGAAGGCGCCCTACTTCATCGCCATGGTGCGCGCACTGGAGGCGGAGGGTGCCGCCCGCAATGTGAAGACCTTTGTCGCCGACGGCAACGGCGACGTGGCCAAGGTCAACGCCGACATCGAGGACCTGCTCGCCAAGGGCGTGGACGGCCTGATTATGAACATCAGTCCGCTGGAGGCGCTGCCCGGCGGCATGGCCGCGATCCAGAAGGCCGGGAAGCCCCTTGTCCTGGTCAACCGCAGGCTGAAGGGCGGCGAGTACGACGCCTGGATCGGCGTGGACAACTTCAACACCGCCGCGGGCGTCGGCGAGGTCATCGCCCAGCGCATGGGCGGCAAGGGCAACTTGCTGATGATGCGCGGCGGGCCGGAGGACAACAGCACCGGCAACGCGCGCCGGGACGGCGTACTGTCGAAAGTGAAGGGCACGGCGATCAAGGTGACCTTGGCGCCGGAGTTCGGCAAGTGGACCGAGGACGGCGGTATCCGGGTGATGGAGGACATGCTTGCAAAGCACAAGGACATCGACGCTGTCTTCTGCGAGGGCGACGTCATGTGCCTGGGCGCCCAGAAGGCGATCGCAGATGCCGGCCGCTCAAAGCAGATCCTGATCTTCGGCTTCGACGGCCAGAAGGCCGCGATTGAGCAGATCATGAAGGACTCCAACTTCGTCGCCACCGGCGTGAACTCGGCCGACGCGATCGCCAAGCAGGGGTTCCAGACGATGATGGATCTGCTCGCCGGCAAGAAGCCCGCGCAGAAGGACTCCTCGCCCCCGGTGGTCGTCGTCACCAAGGACAACGCCAAGCAGGTGTACAACCCGAAGGCGTTGTTCTAGCCACAGCTCAGCTCGAAGTTACCAGCGCGTCCACCCGAAGCCTTGCCTTCGGGTGGACCACCACCGGTCTCGGCGATCGCCGGGTGATGCAGTACCTGTGCTGGCCGTGATGCTCGGAATGTTCCCCGACTGAGCAAACGTTGAGGTCGAAATCGCGGGTAGCTGAGAAGCCTATATCGGGCCCGTTCGCGCAGGTGCTTACTTCGCGGCGATCGTCTCGGTCGTACGCGAAGCAGATCGGAAGCCGATGACGCTTCGTCTTGTGCTGGCGCATCGCGCAGATGTTGGCGCAGGTAGGTTGATAGCTCCGCCGCATGTTGTGCGCAAGCGCGGAATCGCGCGCTGCGCCGTGAAAATTCGGCATGCCAAGAATGCAGGCTCGGAAATGTGTCGCGCTGCCTGACCGACGAGCAGCGCTGTCAGCTACTCACTTCATCGGATATTCACATCCTGCGTGCCGCAAAGCCATTATTCCCTCTGCAGCGGGGGCGCATTATTCTGCACTTGTAAGGGTTTGATGTGCTCAAACGTCAGCGGGTCAGCTTACGGAGCGCCATGACAAGCATCTTCATCAGCTACAACCGCGGCAGCGTCGCCGCTGTCGAAAGCCTTGCGCGCGACTTGGCTGCGATGGGCCATGCCGTTTGGTATGACCAGGCGTTGACGGGCGGCCAACGCTGGTGGGACAACATCCTCGACAAGCTGCGGATGAGCGCTGTATTCATGCCGATTCTGACGCCGGAGGCGCTTGACTCGCAAGCCTGCAAGCTTGAACTCAAGTACGCGGCGGATCTCGGCAAGCCCCTTCTGCCAGTGCTGCTTTCACGCGAGGTCAATCCGAACTTTCTGCCCAAGCCGCTGGCTGAGATCCAATTTGTCGATTACTGCGCGCAGGACAAATCCGCCGCCTTCGCACTTATGCGTGCGCTGGCCGATACACCTGTGGCGTCCGCGTTGCCGGACCCTTTGCCCGATCCGCCTGCGGTGCCGCTGTCGTACCTCGGAGATTTGCGCGAGCGGATTGACAGTCCGCAACCCCTGACCTTTCAAGCGCAGATTGCGCTCGCCTACGAGCTAAAGGATTACTTGCAGCAGCAGGGCCGCTCGGTGTTCGGTGAAATCAGCCAATTGCTGCAGCGTTTCCGTCAGCGGCAGGACCTGCTCGCACGCGTGGCAACAGAAATCGACTCGATTCTCGACACCGAGCCGACGCCTGTCGTCAGGTCGTCACCTGCAAGCGCCCCGAAGAACGCCGGGAAGGCCAAGTCCACACCGAAGACTAAGTCGGCGCCAACGACCAAGTCCGTGCCAACCGCCAAGCCTTCGCCAGCGACATCGTCCGCGCCAAAAAAGAGCACCAATACTCTGGCAATCACGTACACACCTGAAGCAAGCGACGATAAGACTTCGCTGGTCAAGCCACTGGCAACAGTGCCCAAGCACTCGGCCGCACCGGTGTTGGCAACGTTGCTGCGGCAAGCGATTCGTGACAAGAAGAAGTGGCAAGTACAGGCCGACAAGAACGACCATCTGCTGATTGACCCATCACTTCAGCCGACGGGCCAGCTCGGCGCAACGCTAACGGTGCGCGACAACCTTTCCGACACCAAGGCCAAGGCATTGAAAAAGACGGGCTGGGCGATCGACGAAGACATGGCGGCCAAGAGTGTCGTGACGGGCGGGGCGCTTTACGCTACCGGTGGCCTGGCTGCGCTTGCGCTGCTGAGTAAGACCGTGCGCGACGAATTGATGACGGTCACCGCGACCAAAAGTTGGAAGCGCCCCGATACCGATGCCGAGACGGCGGTCATCGCCGATCAGCTGGCGGCCGCTTTGGAGATCATCGCGCCGGAAGCCAAAACCTATACTCAAGTCAAGGTCGGTTGATCTTGATGACGCGTGCGTGCGCCCTACCGGAGTGCACCGGAGTTGGGCTTCCGACGTAGCGGCGCACGCAGTTAATTCGACCGGGCATAGCTGTGCAAATAGCTGCGCAACTTCGCTAGCAACGCCTCAGCGGCGCGGCGCTCGGCTCCCGCCGCGCTCGCCGCGTACTTGGGTAGTACGAATGACGCCTGATCGATGACCGAGCTCCACATTGAAGGCGCGCTAACGCGAGTAAAGAGCTCGTCGAATTCGCCTTCGATCTTGGGTCGCTCTGCTTCCAATCTCCGATCGGCAATCGCCGTGTACATGCGCAACTCAGTAAAGCCGGCAACGCTCCAAAAGTCGGGATCATCGCGCGCCTTGGCCGCCAGACTCTTGCGCACCTCGTCCACTGCAGCGGGATCGAACTTGACCGCCGGTTTGCCAGCATTCAGGATCAGTTCCGCAGCCATTCGGTTCAATGTTGGATAAAACAGTTGGGGGTGGTTGCTATCCCGAGCGAGAGCCTCGGCGCGCGCATACGCTGTCTGCATGTTGGCGATGGCGGTGAGCTCCGCGTCCGTGCGCTTGGCGAGCGCCTCTACTAGCGCGAGCCGCTTCCAGGCGGAGCCGAGCAGGCTCTCGCGTTCGATCGACGGTTGAACGGCGACGATCCGCTCGAGCAGCGCGCGCGCATCGTTAATCTCATCGCGAGCCTTGTTCAGTTGAGCTGCACTGGCTTTTCCGTTTTGCTTGCGCGCCGGGTCTACGCTTTCCCATGCCTGTCGCACACGCAGATTGCCTAGCTGTTCACTCGCTTTCAGAGCGGCGCTCGCATCGTTCGCGGCAAGCGCTCTCTTGTACCAGCGGATCGCAGCGGCTGAGTCTTTCGCCTCCGCCCACGCAAGTCCAAAAGCTTCCGCCACCGCGCCGATGCCGCCCCACTGGGCGTCGAAGCGCGCCTCCAAGTGGCGGATCTTCGCGCGCTGCTTTTCTTGGTCGGCCTTTTGATAGCGGCTCTTGATCGCCAGTGATTCGAGCGCGAGCGCCAGCGCAACCGGAGACGCGACGCCAGCGAACTCGTCGCCCACCGGCGCCACGTACTGCTGCGGGTCAGATACATCGCGGCGAAACTTCCAGTCGGGATCGCCGTAGCACTGATACGCTGCCCACGTATTGCCGCCTTCTGCGTACGCAGCGCCACGCGCTTCCGCCACCGCGTCGAGGAATCGCTGACCGCGCAGCAGCGACGTATAAAACATTGTCGCAAACGTCATCGCGGGCCCGTCTTCGACTGCCCAGCCAGCTGCTACTACACATCGCACGCCGATGTTGATCAGTGCTTCGGCAACAGTCGCGGCGAAGCGTGGCCGGCCATAAGCATTGAGCGCCTCATCGGGCTGACGCGCAGCGAGATGGCAGCAGTTGACAAACACCAGCTCGGGGACCACGCGCATGCTCTGAATCTCGCGCGGGCCGAGGAACGAGTCAGCGGACAGCACGACGCCGCGCGGGTTTATGAGCTGCTGCGGTGGATCGCCCGGCTTAGTCGGAACGGGTCCCAGCATCTCGGGCGGCTCGCCGTGTCCTGCAATGTGCACGATGCGCCAATCGCGCTCCATCAACGCGTTGATGACGGTCAGCGCATCGGCCCCGACCTGCGTCACGTCATCGGGGCTGATCAGCTCTTTCATCTGCTGTGCATTCAAGCCACCGGCTTCCTTGAGCCGCGCGACCACTGCTTTCGCTTCATCTCGTGCGCCTGCCAGCCGTCCGTACTTCGCATCGCAGGCCGGTTCGCCCACAATCAGCACGCTGGCATCCGTGTCCGCATCCACCACCTGCTGGCGGAATTCCGCCGTGCGTAGTTTGCGCAGCAACTTCGCGCGAATCGCCCATGGCCTGCGGTCACCGCCGGCGCCTGTATCGGTGTCGAGTAGCTCCCAAGGGAAGACGGCGGTGCCACTATCCAGCTCAATGACCATCTCGGTCGTGCCGCCGAGGAACGGTTCCATCTCGACCGGCACCAGCAACTGAAACAGTGTGCGGCCGATCTGGCGGTCGGCGTTCTGATCGTTCGCGGCGCTGCGCGCCAGCTCGCGCAACAGCGTGCCCTGAGTTTGCTGCGCGCGTACTTCCGTGCGCGCGCGCTTGGTATCCAGCGTGTAGGAAATCATCGTGTCGCCGAGTGGGCCTGCCTGCGTGACGGCGCTGATGAAGTCGTAATCTGCCCCGCGATAGCCGGCGTCGAGCGGCCGCCGCAGCGCGCCGGTGCCGGAGCGCACGAGGTCGTCGACGGCATAGCGGCCTGGCGTTGCCGTGTTCTGAACCTGCAGCGCGCGCCAAGCTTCGGTCGCGCGATCGAGATACAGCTCGACGAAGTACAGATGGCCGATCCGCGGCCATCTGCGAATGGGCCGGCCGGCATTCGACTCTTTCTGCTTGCCGTCGCCCGATTTTTGCTGCTTGCTATCGCTCGACTCTTGTTGCTGGCTGTCGCTCTCGTTGGTCTCTCGAAGCCGATCATCGGCTTCGCGCACGCCCTGTGCAACCAGTTGCGCCGACTGGCCGACGGTGATTCCAGATCCACCGCTGGCGATCAGTGTTGCCGCAATGCTGATCAGAGCGGGCGCATCTGCTTGCGTCTCCACAACGTGCTGTACCCACGCGATTGTTGCCTGCCGCACTGTATGCACGAGGTCGGCGGGACTCAGCTTGCCCTCTTCGCCGAGTCCGACGACGATCACCGCTCTTGGGCGGGGTGGTTGCCACGGGTTGTTCGGATCGGTCTGCGTGTTGACGAACACCTGGTGTGTGCCGGGCGGTACCGGATATAGCCCAACTTTCAGCGAGTTCTCCATCGCACCGCCGACGAGCTTGTTGACAACGTCCTCGGTGCCCGACAGTCGCAGCGAGCGATAGTGACCAATCAACAGCGGCTGGCGGATAAAGCTCAAGTCGCCATTGATGACGGTGATTCTTAGCGCGGCACCACGCGTATCAGAGCGCTCGCTCGATTGCTCGCTGTCCAACGTCAACAGCTTGCGTGGGTTGCTCGGGGGTGTGACGTTAAGACGCGTGCGCGATGGCCGGCTGCGAACATGCGCGACTGCCGCCGTAGCAGCGCCGCGCACGCCCGACGTCTCGACAAGCGGCGCCAGCAGATTCGTAGAGCCTTTGTCGAGCAGTTCCACGTAAGCCTCGAAGGCCGATTTGTCGTCGGCAAGGCTGCCGTGCTCACAATCGAGCTGCCACGTGCGCACGCCGGGCAGCCGTGCACTGGGAAGCGTCACACGACCATCGCCATGGCCGGCCGCATCGAGATAGACGAGGCCTTCATCGCCGATCTCATAGCCATCGGGCGTGAAGCGCGCTTGCCCCACGACAAGCTTCAGCTTGTCCTTGAACGTGGGCAGGTCGGTTGTGATCTGCGCATCGAGACGCTTGCGCAGGTTCACGGCGCGGTCGAGCACCTCCTGCGGCGGCACGCCCCACTCGTATTCGTTGATCTGTATTTCGTTGCGATGCCACCAACTCGCTTCGCGAACACGCCGTAGATCTTCGCCGGCAAGCCTCTCCCATTCGCCGTGTTCGTTGAGCTTCAGATCCTTCTCGAGCAGGGAAGCCTGCAGCTGAATGAAGCCCGGCATGCGAGCCATCAGTGCGCGTGCGGACTTATCCTGAAACGGCGCGCCGAACGTCACGAGCAAGTTGCCAAACGTGTCGTCGCCGGATAGCACTTGCATCGGCGCCCACGAACCCGCATTCGGCGTACCAAGCATCAACAGGCGCGCGCCGGGGTGCGCCATCATGCGTTGCCACACCTGCGGCTTTTCGAGCTGCATCGTGCGCGCGAGCACACCGCCCATCGAGTGGGCAATCAGCCGCACCGGCTTGCCGCTCGCTGCGCGCGCATCGAGCGCCGCCTCCACTGCCGCTGCCAGGCGACGCGCTTCTTCTTCGAGCGGCCGGCGCCAATCGAACGCGAACTCGATCACCTCGTGCGTCTTCGACAGAAACTCGGCCAGGTCGTCGTAGCTCATGCCAACCGGCCCGTCGGGCTCGACGCCGTCGGGCTGGCCGGTGTAGTCGAGCTTCTTCAGCCCGTTGATCAGGCGCCAGCCAAGCCAGATCCGCTTCTTACCGACCTTCAGATTGCTGCCCAAAATTCCCGGCAACAGGAACACCGCCGGCTTTTCGCTCGCCGGCTTGCCGTCATCGGCTCCACGCCGCCGTCCGCGCAAACCGGTGGATGACTCGCCCGCCCATGAAAGTGGCCCGATGACGCGGAAGCCGGTGGGTGTGTCTTGTGTCAGCGCATTGACGACCGCTTCGGCAGTGCGTTCGTTGCTGAAGTAGTTGAAGTGCGAAACCTTTCCACCCTGGTCCAGCACGAAGCTCGCACCCGCCGCGCGCGGTGCGCCGCCGTACATCGAGCTTGTTTGCACGACCAGGTCGTTGTCGCTCCAGTAAAACGCGTCGGCCATCAGTGTCTTCAGCCATGACGTGACCGAATCGCCCTCGATGTCGCCGGCGACGACGCGCAGCTCGCCCGCGAATCGCTTCGTCGACTGCATGCAGCCACGAATCAGCGGACTGTCTGGAATCTGCGCCGCGAGGCCTGGAATCAGCTCTACGTCGGCGCGGCGTTGCGCCACTTCGGCCAGGAATTCGAGTAGCGCGGGCGCGACCGGGATGCCGGCCAGCTCGAGCGTCCACTTGAACACCGACAAGTAGGCGTCCAGCCGCTTCGAAGCGAGCAGCGTGCCGCGTGCCGGGCATGCGACACGCACGATGCGCTCGACTTGAATGTCGCGGCTGCGCACTTCGTCTGCCAGTGTCGTCAACGCCTCGCGCTGCGTCTTGTACTCGGCCCCTTTGAAGAAGGCGATATCGTCGGAGCCGAGCTTCGGGTTCGCGCATACGCGGGCGAGTACCTCGGCCACCAACCCTCCGCGCGAGTGCGTCACCAGGTGCAGCCGCGCTCCCTTGGGCAGCGCTTGCACGAGCGTCAGCGCGTTGCTGATCGGGCTCACGCCGAGCGTCGGATGCTCCAGCGCATAAACGCGGTTGGCGTACTTTGCGAACAGCGAGCGCACGTGCTGCGGATGCAGCGACCACAGCTTTGCAAACGAGCTGCTGGTGGTTGAGAAGGTGCCATGCACGAACACAAGCAGCGGCGCGCCGTCGGGCGCGGCCGGCGCCTGCTTCAGCGGCGTGCCCTTGCCTTTCAGCGGCGGCAGGGATTCGGATGAAAGCGCATACAGGCCGGCCGTGACCTGGTCATCAACGTGCTGCACTGCCTTCGCCGCGACGAAGTCGGCTGCGCCGCCTGTGGCAGCTCCAGTGATGACCTGGACCGCCGAGAGAAGTACGTCACCGAGGAAGCCGCGCGTCTTACCGCGCACAGCGGCGCTTTGCTCAAGCCCGCGCCATTGCAATTGCGCGGGCACCGTCACCTCATTTGGACCGGGTTGATCTGCACCACCACGGCTGCGGCTGCGCTTGATCTCGCTTTGCTGCGCGAGCATCAGGTCGCGCGCAGTCTCCGGGTGCAGGGTCAGAGCCGGTCCGTTTGCGATCTGCAGCACGACCACGTCCTCACCCGGCACTGCGGTCACACGCACGTCATGGCCCTCGCCGCGCCGCGCGCCTACGCGCACCGATTGCTTAACGACGCCGCGCAGCAGCCCGGCCGGAAGCGCCGCGGGCGCTGCTCCGCGCGTCTCGACGGCCGGCTGTTCCTGGCCGGGCACGATAAAGACAATCGGCTGTACGGTGGTTGTTGCCATGTCGGACTCCTGATCGGTCACGTACGCCCGCGCCGAGGCGAGCGTTTGCGCGCTGAGGTTGTCTTCTTCGGTGTTTTGCGTGCGACGGCCTGCTTAACCGCGCTACGCGGGTGCGCCACGGCCGGCGCGCGCACGATGAAGCTATTGTTGACCCAGCCTTCGATATCAGTGGGCCCTTCGACTTCCACCTTGCTCCAGCGGTCAGCCGGTTGTAGCAGCAAGACGACCGTGCCTCTTTTCAGCGGCGGCGCGACCGGCTCAAACGACGCGTCAGGACCCTTGCGGATGTTGAGTCTGTCCGCGGTCACGACATAGCGCGGCGGAACATCATCGCTGCGACCCAATGCGCGGCTGGCGATGGAAGCGAGCGGAAACGCCGGCCCCGGGTCCTGTTTGCGTCCGCGCGCAATGTCTTCGTGGCCAAGTACATCTTCGAGCCCGTAATGGTCGACCAGCAGTTCGGCCAGCTCCAGCGCACGTTCGATCTGCACTTCGGTGAACGCGTGCCAGGGTCGCACGCCACCGCCGTGTTTGTGCTCGGCGAACATCACATCACTGGCGGCGTATTCCTTGCCGAACCACGCTACGAACTTGTCTCCCACGCGGCTCAAAGCACCGGCGTTGTCCATTTCGATACCGATCGACGCTTGGTTCAAACCCACGAGGCCGTTCCACTGGCTCACCCCTGCATGCCAGGCGACGATGTTAAATGGCAGCAGCTGCACGATGCGCCCATCGCGCGCCAGCACTAAATGCGCCGACGCGTTGCCCTGTGGTTTGCGTGTGCACAGCGACTCGACCGAACTCTCGGCCGATCGGCCGGCCGTGTAATGGAACACGAGGTAGCGCGCCTTCAACTCGCCGCCGTGATTCGGCGTGGCGCGGAAGGTGACGCGGTCGCCGACGAGGCGGTGATTCTTGATGCTAAGCACGCCAGTGCTCAGACCGTGAACGGCCGCTGCGCGACGAAGCGCGCCACGTTGCCCAGCAGGTACAGGTTGGGCGTCTGCGCCGCCGACATGCCAGCGCGAATGGCGGCATGGAAGCTTGCATAGTTACCTTGGTAAGCGCCGAGGTTCCACACCTGCAATAGCTGCGCGGTGAAGGCACCGTTCTGGTCACCGTCCATCGATGTCTGGTTGTCCTGGCACCCCGAGATTAGGATGACCGCCGCCTTGAACTTGCGCACGATCGCGCTCACACGACCGCCGCTGACGCTAAGGTTCGACAACACTGCGTCCGGATCAGCGACGCTCGCCTTGCCGGCCGACTTGGCAATGTCGTTCTGCAGCTTGTCGTAGAACGCCTGGTGCTGCGCATAAACGCGCCGACCGACCTCGATCGGCATCATCTTCGAGCGCGCCGTGCCCAACGCAGCGTCGGTACTCGGTGGACGAGCGCGTGTGACGGTGCCCGAATGGCAGCTGTCCGACAACACGAGGATACGCACGCCGGCTGCGAAGCGACTCAGCTCGAAGTACAACTCGTCGTCGATTAACTGGCCGTCGTACAGACACCAGGTCTCGTCCTGCTTATCGGCTTCATCGCCGGTGACGTCGGGCACCTGTCCGCCATGACCCGAGTACGTGAGGAAGAATAGGTCTCCCGCACGCAACGACTTGGCGGCGGCGCGGATGCCGGCCAGCGTCTTGGCGCGCGTGCCCTTCTTCGTGAGCAGCACACTGGCCTTGATGCCCTGCGCGCGCGCAAGCGCTGCCAAGTCGTTCGCATCAAATTCGCAGGAGGCCAGGGGCCCGGTCCAGCCACCATAGGCAGAAGCGCTGACCGTGTTCAGACCGATATGCAGCGACACGGCGCGCGCCTTGGACACGGAAGCCTTGCGTTTCTTGTTCGTCATAGAAGCTCCGCTGCGTAGCCAAGCTCGATCATCGCGACAAATACCTGTCACATCAACAGGTCTGCCCTACGCGCGGGATGTGAAAAGTCGACAACAAGGTAATGTCTGACAAGAGTAACGTTTTGCGCGCTATGGAAACTGCTCCATCGAACATGACGCTAATCACATTCGCGTAACTATCGTCGTCGTGTTGGGTCCCCGCCTGTTCGTCAGCTACCGCCGCGCCGACTCCGCGGCCGAAGCTCGTGGCTTGGTCGAGGCGCTGAAGCGACAGTTCCCTGGCAAGCGCAGCGTGTTCCTTGACACGTCCGACATCCCATACGGCGAAGACTTCAGTCGCACCATCCGCAAAGCGATCGCCGCCAGTGACGTCGTGCTCGTCGTCATCGGCAAGCAGTGGTTAAGTGCTGCGAATGAACATGGGCCGCGGTTGCAGCAGCCTGATGATCCGGTTCGGTTCGAGATCGAAACCGCACTCGCACGCGGCGACGAGGTGCGCATCGTCCCGGTAAGGATTGGTGGCGCTGCGGCGCCATCGGAGTCCGAGCTGCCGGAATCCATCCGCCCACTGGCCAAGTTCAACATGGCGCAGCTTCGCAACGACTCGTTCGACGCGGATTTCGACGTGCTCGTCAACCAACTGTACGGACGCACGCCGGACAGCGTCACTGGCGGGCTCGATACGTGGAAGCGCGTCAAGGCTGCCGCTGCGGCGTGGCCTATCGCAACGTTCGCGGTGGCGTTGATGGCGCTGCTCGCTGCGTGGTCCGGCGCGCTCGACATCCTGCACATCGACACGCATGTGCAGCGCCTGCTGCTTGCAGCCGGTGCGCCGAACTCCGGAGAGCCGGTGCTGTTGGTCGGCATCGACGCGGCGAGTGAGGCTGAGCTGGGGGCGAGGGACAACGTGGCCGCTTGGCGCCGCCATCACGCGCGACTGATCGATCGCGCGGCGCGTGCCGGCGCAAGCGCAGTCGTGTTGGATATTTTCTTCGAGCGGGCGACGGACGCTGATGCCGAACTGGCGGCCGTGGCGCGCCGCGCTGCTACGGCGGCGCCGCCAACCCGCGTGGTGTTCGGCGCGCGTCGTCTGAACGGCGATGCGCCCGAGCTGCAGCCACTTCTGCGCGAATCCGGTCAATGGGGTTCGCTGTGCCTGATCGACCGCGGCGGCGGGGCATTGTGGTCGACACCGCTGGCGGTTGCGCCGCGCGGTGCTACGCGCGCAGGCGAGCTCGTCACCGCAGTGCATCCATCGCTTGCGCTCGCCGCGCTGGTCGGCGAACCGCTGCGCGCAGCCGACGTCAAGCAGCGCGAGCTGCGCTTCGATGGGCCGCTGCGCGCGACGCCGGTGCGCTTCAGCGGTGTTGAGCTGCAACGGCTGAATGAGCCGTCGTGCGGCATCGTCGGCATCGGCGACGAGCAGTTCACGATGCTGTTGCGCGTTGCCCCGGCGGGACATTGGCGCGACACCGCGCGCCACGTGTCGTACTCGGACGCGCTCGATCCGGCGCGCGTTGCCGATCAACGATTCAAGGACCGCATAGTGCTGGTCGGCGCGATGGCGCCACAGCGGGCCGGCAGCAACGCAGACATCCACGTCGTTCGCGACGGTTCCGCGCCACGGCAGGTCTTCGGCGTCGAGCTACAGGCCGACGCCATAGCGACGCTGGCCAGTGGCCGAGTGCCGCAACTGCCGACCGTCGGCCGCCATCTCGCCACGACACTGCTGGCGTGCGGCGTCGGTGCAGTCGTATCGGTCGCGTTGTATCGCCGACCGCGCTGGTTGCGGCGTGCAGTGCTGGCGGCACTCGTGCTCGCCTGGGTGCTTGTTGCGTGGTGGTTGGCGACGCGAGACATCGTGCTCAACGCGGCGCACGATGTGATTACGATGCTGCTGTCGTATCTGGCGCTGCGCGCCGTGCAATGGTTCGCACGGACCTTTGAACCTCTGCGGAGACCGTCGACATGAACATCTCGCCTCGCCGCGTATATCGCTGGCTAGTTCTGGTGCCGCTGCTGGCACTGGTTAGCTGCGCCGGTGTGCGCGAAGCGATCTACCCGCCGGTTCAGCTGTGGCAGATCGCGCGCGAAGTGCCGGGCGCTGACCCGCGCTGGCAGCGAGCTGACGCCGCCACTGCCGGTGTACGCGTCTGGCGTGGCGGGCGTGAGATCGCGGTACAGCGGCTAATGGAGTTGCTGCCGGGCGACGAAATCGAAACCGGCGCCAATGCGGCCGTCGTGCTGCGGTTTCGCGATGCAGGCGACACGCTGGTGCTCGAGCGAACACGCGTGCGCATCGGGTCGCTTGAAGTGATCTTCGGGCGCATGTTCGCGTTGCTGCGCAACCGTTTCACGGTCACAAGTGAAACCGTGGTCGCTGGCGTCGAAGGCACCCGCTTTCTGTTCGAGGTCGGTCGCGATCGTGCCGTGCGCGTTGCGGTCGCCGATGGCGCAGTCGTGTGTCGCTCGCCGCAGGACGCATGGGCGCCGGTGCGCCTGCGCGCCAACGAGGCGCTGCTATCGCAGTACCCGAGTCGCGCGGCACCGGTGCACACGGCGGCCGATGCGAGCGAGCTGCGCGCATACGACCAGTTAGCGCGCGACATCAGCAGCGCGCCGGAGCAGGGCTGGTGCTGCCGCGACGGACAAGTCAGTCCGTCATGGTCCAATCGCTGCACCGGCAGCTTCGACACCGATCGTGCCGATGCCTTGCGTCAATGCCGGCCGGCGCCGCCGCTCGATCCAGTGGGCTGGTGTTGCAGCGATGGGCGAGTCACGCGGGCGACCAGGAGTCAGTGCGCGGGCCAATTCTTCGACAGCGAGGCGCGAGCCGCGGGTTGCTATCCGCGACCGCCGCAGCCACCGGCGGGCACCCCGCGCGACCCGGCAAAACGGTAGTGACGACGCGCGTGGCAGCAGTCACAACGGTGGGCCGTCAAATCTTCTTGTTTAGCGGTCACATGATCGACAAGCTGGATCGCCAGCCGCCGCGCTTTCCGCCCGCGTGTGAGCCAAGAGTTGCTGCCGAGATTGATGGAAGATTGGCGGAGCTGGGCGCTGGCTCACTCGATCTTGGAATCACTCAAGGCGCATGCGGGGGTGATCTGTTGTTTGCCGAGGCCATGCTCGAACGCGGAGCATCGTTGGAACTGCATTTGCCTTTGACCGAAGAGGCGTTCCTCACGGAATCGGTCGATTTCACGAAGGATTCGTCGATCATCCCGGATCACTGGCGTGATCGCTTCCTTGCCGTGCGGCATCACCGCGCGGTGCGGACGAAGGTCATGGCAGCTCGACGCGATCCAGGACAGCCTGGCAACGTTTACGAACGCTGCAATCTTTGGATGCTCGAGCGCGCACTGTCTTTCGGCGCCGACAGGCTACGGTTTATCTGCGTGTGGAACGGCGAAGGCGGCGACGGGCCTGGCGGCACGCAACACATGCGCAACGTCGTCATTGAAAGGGGTGCCGCCGAATACTGGATTGATACGCGCCAACTATGCTGAACAAGCGCCGCATTGTTATCGACATCACACGTGCCGGCTGGATCGGCTGGGTGCTGCTCGCGCTGCTGGCCGTTCCGCTGCTGCTGTTGCTCTTCTTCTTCGCGGCGATTTTGATACCGATCGTGTTGATCCTGTTACTGGTCGGTGTCGCGCATTTTTACTGGTTGATGCACAAGGCGAGGCAAAGAAGCGCACCGATCGACATCGCGCCGGATGCCGACTCACCGAGTGATGACGCATTGCCGCCCAAGCAATTGCCGCCGCCGGCGTAACGCTGGCGTCATTCTTCGATCGTCGTTCCCGTCGCAGTGGTCGGACCGCCGATCAGCGCGGTGTCAATCTCAACCGTCTCGGCGTAAATCAACCGCTTCGGTTGTTCGCGTATCACGCGGCCGCGCGGTGGAGTGGTGTTGTTCGTGTAGTCAGCCGATAGATATTCGTACTCGCGGATCAGCAGCCGGTGCGTTCCCGGCTCGGGTGTTTGCGCAAAGCGAATCGAGCCGGTCCAGCGCACCAGCCCTGACGGATCGGCCGATGCGTCCGCAGTTACCGTGGCCGACGCTGTTGCATCGATCCATCCAAGATCGGTCGCGATTGCCGGGTCGCGACGTTGCACGGTGACCGTGACGAGCGTCGGCACTGTTACTCGCGTCGTCGGCCGCGAGCCGACAATCTCCGGCGCCGGCCCACTGGGGGCAGGTCCGCTGACGGTGACACGCAGCGCGCGAGGGCGGTAAGGATCGACCGTGACGACTGCGGATCGTTCGGGCGTCAGTTGAATGTAGTCGGCCACCACCGTCGGCGACAGCTTCGCATCGGGCAGGGCGAACGGCTGATAGCGCACGAGGACCAGGCGAACGAACGGCGTATAGGCGAATGACTGCACGTCGATCGTCAGATCGGCAAACCACTTTTGCCGGTCGTAATCGAAGCTCACCGGAAAGCCGGCGACACCGACGCGGCCCGGCGCGCGGCCCGGCAGACTCAAGCTCGGTTCTTCTGCCACATTGTTCGGAAAGTGAAAGCCGACCGGAAGCCGGCCCAGCCCCGGCGCTTCCCAGATCGGATCGGCGCCCCACTGCGTGACGTAGGACTTCCATGCTTCGCGGTCGGTGAGGCTGCCGTTGCTGAAGTCGTAGTACGTCACGCCGAGTAGCTCGCCGTCACCCGATGAGAACCACGGCCGATCGAGATAAATCCGAAGCCCGCCGCCGAAACGGACGCTGCGCTTCAGATTGCTCTGCGTCTGTCGCTGCCATCCGAAGGTCGGCACGACATAGCTAATCTGCGGCGCCGCCGGCCGCGCCGACGCCGGAACATCGACGATGACGGGCGCGCTGGTGCGCGTGAATTCCTTCGCCTGCCGGGCTTCGAATTGTTTGGCCGTTTCGCCCGGAGCCGGCGCCTTTTCTTCAGTGAAGTATTCGCGATAGCGCGAAGTCGCACGCGCTGTGTACGTCACGCGGTGGTAGCGCGTGTCGTCAAAGTAGTGGTGTGGAGCGGCGTCGCTCGTGATCGTGACGCCGCTCGGAAGATTGCCGAGCCGATCCTGATTGCGTACGAAGCACAGCAGGTCGTGGTCGGCATCGTAGTAAGCGATCTGTCGTTCCGAAGGCGTTTTCTTTCCTACCGTGATAGGTCCTTCCCGGGTTGACGGCACCGGGATCTCGTCGGCCTCGGCGACGCTGCGCCGGCGGTACTCGCCGTTCTTGTCCTTCGTTTCATCGCGCGGCGCTGATACATCGTCGAACGAGTCGCTCCATTCGGCGAGCAGTTCGATCTTGTCGGTGCTCGCAGCGTGGATTGCCAGTCCTCCGAGCAGAAACGCTTCGGGCGAGCCCGGCCGACGCCACGAAGTCATCGTCGTCAGCTCGCTCGCAGCGGTCGGAGTTCCTTCGGGCGCTGTCTTCAGCAGGCTCGATTCCGGGGTCGCATACAGCTCATGCTGCACCGACAGGCGCGTGAACTGCGGCCTTCCGATCGGCTGCTTGACCGCATGCACCAACGTCAACAGCTTCGGCGGCGTCAGCATCCAGTGCCCGCCTTCGTGCGCGCGCTGCAGCAGGTGCGCGATCTTCTCGCTGTCGAGCTGCGAGTTCGCCACCGGCACGCCGGGGTTGGTGCCGGTGACTTTTTCGATGTGTTCGCGCAGCCACTGCCACACACCCATCAGCTTCAGATCATCGGCCAGCAGATAGCTGCTCAGCGGGACGATCACCTGCGTGCCCTTCGGCAGCGACACGGTCAGCACGCGCTGCTGCGGATCCCACTGCGGCGGCGCGTCGCCGTCCGCGAGTGTCAGCCGGAACGGCAACATCTTTTGCCAATCACCATCGCCGCCGAAACTCACCAGCGCGGCCGAGCCGCGGCGCGGATTGGCATCGCCGAGCTTCTGATATGCGAGCGGTGCTGCGGCGCCCATACCCGGCGCTGCCATCGCGAGACTTTCGGTTGCCGATCCGGGCAGGTCGCGTAGCGCGGCGCCGCGGGCCAGGACATCGGGCAGGAACGGCAGGCTATCGAGCGCGTCGGCGTCGATCAGCGGAAACATCTGGGTTTTGCCGGCAACGTTGATACTGACCTCGTCGATCCTGCCTTGATCACGCGCGCCGATCAGGTTGTACATCGCGGTGCTGGTGTCGAGCTTGCCGTTCTTGTCGAACATCCCGAGGCGCTCGCCGACCTCGACGCTGGTGCTGGGCGGGACGATGAAGCGATCGGCGGCCGTCGTATCAGCGGCCGCGGTGTCCTTCGTTGGATCGTCGTTGAACGTGCGAATTACCAGGCGCTGCAGTTGCGATCCGGGATCGGTGACGCCGCGCTTGTCGCGCAGTACGACGGTCGGCGCGACCACCGGCTCGTAGCGCAAGTACGGAAAGCCGTCGGGGTCGCGCGGCAGTCCGCTCAGCAACGACAGCAGTGCAGCGAGCGGATCGCCGACTTTCATGCTGTTGCCGGCGAGATCGACAGGGCGCAGACGCAAGCGATAACGGCGTCCGAAGCGCAACGCCGGCAGCGATTTTGCGACCACCGTGAACTGCGTGCTCATCTTGAACGGGGTCGCCGGTTCGTTCGGTGGTCGTTCGGGATTTACATCGAGTGCCTTCTTCGGATCGACGTCGTCCGACATCACCTTGCCGGGAAACGGAACGCTCAAGCTCCAGCCGGCCCAGCGCGCCATCGACTCGTTCAGGTAAAGATCGTTCGGAGGCGGGTTGGCCGGATCGGGCGGTGATTGAGCGGCGGCGAGCTGCGTGAATCCTTCCGACTCATCTTCGGGCTCAAATGCCACGCCGCCGATGTCGTACGCCTCCCTGCGCCGGTGCAGCGAGTGCCATTGATTGGTGAACGAGTCCCACACGTCGACGCGGTAGCCGTGCGTCAGGTCTTCCGCAAACAGCGGCCGCGCGGTTGGCTGCGCCTGCTCGACCTTGGCATTGAGTCCCTTCTGCGACTGGAACGTGCGAGACAGCCGCAGCGCGCGTGCATCGGCGAACAGCGAAAGGCCGCCCGAGCGCAGCGACGGCAGCGTGGTGGTCTCGTCGAACACTTCGGGGTGATCGGGCAGAGACGAACCTTCGCGGCTGTCGTCCCATGACTCGGCGAGCCGCGTCACTTTATGCATGCCGCTTTCCAGATCGACCTGAGCGATGCCGTAGCGCACCGGCTCGAGGTTCAGCAGTCCGAAGACTTCGAGTTGCAGCAGCCCGCCGCCGAGCAATCCCGGCGCTGTCGTGAAGAGACGGAATGGATTGGCAGCATCGCCACCAGCGACATGCAGATAGGCGGTTTCGAGCGGAGACGCGGTCGGCACCGCCTGCGTCGCAATCGCCCAGTCGCGATTCGGAAGGTCGACGACCGCCAGCGTCCCCGGCGTGTTGAACGCGGTCTGCGCGACGAAGTCCGCTGGCAGCTCGAAGTCGAACACCAGTCCAAGCGCACGCAGCAGATCGGGAAACGAGCTGAGGCTCGACAGCGCCTGGTGAAAATCGATCAGCTTGGTGAAGTCGGGCGGATTCTTGTGGACCGGCGCGCCGGTCGGCATGTGGCTGTACACCGCGAACTGTTGCGCGAGCTGACGACGAAATCCGGCCGGATCAACCCCGGATACCGGCGGCACGCTCTTCAGCGTTCCATCCGCGGCGAGCCACTCGGCTTCATAGCGCGGAGCAGTTCGATAGTCGCTCAATCCTTTGAAGCTGCGCCGGTACGCGTCGCGCAGCCGATTGCCCTCGCGATCGTTCCAGTTCACCGCCAAGCCGGACAGCATCGACTTCAACAGGTAGCGGCGCCTCGAATGATGCTCATCATCGTCGTCCGGACGCGGGTCGCGCTCGGGCAGCGCCAGCGCCACGCTCGCTTCCTGATACGTCGACTTGATCACGCTCAGCGCGATGCGCGCCGGGTACGACATGATCGCGCGATCGGTGTAGTCGTTGAAGGCGTGCGACCGCACAAAGGTCTGATCGTTGAACATCGCGCGCCACAGCGCGGGACGCAGCGGTGCGCGGCTGATGTCGACATTCATCGTCTTGGTGCCACAGCGCAGCGTCAGCGTGAGCCCGCGCTGCGATAGATCGCCGGTCCAATCGAGCCAGTCGGGAAAGTGCGCGAGGCGGTCTGCGCCGTGCAGTCGTGGCGAAACGAACACCGATACCGGCATCGCCGCGGGATTGATCGTCACGCCGCGCGGCAGGACGGTGAACAGAATGGTCTGGTTCGCCATGGAGGCTGTCGTCAGGCGAAGGCGCCCGCGTATTTGATCCAGATCGCCGGCGTCTCGAACGTTTGCAGGAAGTGCGGATCGCCGCCGGAGCCGCCGAAGCGCTTCTCGACGCTGATTTCGACCGACGTGCTGAACATCAGCACTTCGACCTTGACCGTCAAAGTGGCGCGCCCGTACGCATAACTTTTCTCGCCGACTTTTTCGTACGCGAAGATCAGATAGAACTCGAGCGACACCGAGATGATTCCCAGCACCGACAGCTCGCCGCCCATCCGCAGATAACCGCCGAGCATGGCGACGTCGACCTCGACGGTGCCGATCGTGCGTCGCCCCATCGCGAAGTAGACGCCGGCCATGATGTAGACGCCGCCGCTCGCGACGCCGAGATCGACCGACGCGCTCGCACCGAACTCCAGCGCGGCCTCGAGCAGCTTGACGCCTTTGGTATCGACCTGCAGGTGGAAAAAACCGCCGCCCCCGAGGAAGGCGACGGTGAGGTTGAATGGGTGCTCGCGACTGGAGAAACCGAAGTCGAACACCGGCTTGCCGTCTTTGAACGGCAGCTCGATGAAGGCGCCGATCGCAACATCCTTCAGCGCGAACACGCCGACGGCGACCGGCGGCAGGCCGACGCTGAAGCCCGCCTTCACGCGCGTTGCATTGATGTCCAGGCTGGGGCCGTCGCCGAACAAACCGGGCGGGATGGTTTCGCGCAGCTTCTCGACGAACTCGAGGTCATCGATGAAGCGCACCGGCATCTTCGAGTCGAGTGTTACCGCGACATCGACCTTCTTGCCGGGCTTCGCGGTGAACGCGAAGCGCTCGAACAGGATCTCGACCACGTGCAGCAACTCAATGCGGAAGTCGGTCAGCGCGCCTTGCATGTCGACGATCGGTGGCGATGCATCGGCCACCGGCGGCACACTGACCGTCTTCTCGATTCGCGCATGGACCGCGAACTTCGCGGGCTTGACGACTCCGCCTGCCAGCTCGCGACTACCGATGAATTTGACGAAGCCACCCAGCGGCGAAAAGTCACCCTTGACCTTGGGCTCCCAGTCGAGCGTCGTCGTCAGCTTGATCAACCGCAGCAGTGGTGGAGGAGGCGGCAGCTCGGACTGCTGGATCTGCACCTTCGGCGCACCGGCCGTCATCGTCAGGTTCTCGAGCAACTCAGCGAGGCTGAACGTTCCGAACAGCTTTGCGCTGTCCTTCATGTCTTTGAAAAAGTCAGCCGGATCGAATTGATCGGCCGCGATCTTCGCGGCGTTGCCGGCCATCGGCCCCAGCTCACGCGTGAGTCCGGAGATCGAAAGATTCGGTGTCGCGAACCCGCCGGCTTTCTTCGCCTCGAATTCGGCGGTCAAGGTGCTGTCGGTCAGCGTGCCGGGTATCGACTCCTTGACAACGCGCGCAAAGAGTCCGGTCGTGTTGCCCGGCAGATTGTCGAGGTATTGCGCGTGGAACGCGATCTCGGTTTCCGCAGGAGCGCCGAGCAGCGCCTCGACGGCCGGCAGCTTGCAGCTCGACTTGAAGAGCTTCGGCAGGAACGCGCCGAAGGTTTTGTTGAACGGTGCCGGCTGGCTGGTGAAGTACAGCTTCTGCGTGGTCAGCGTCGTGTTGTCCTTGCCTCCTTTGGGTGCGTACGTCAGCTTCTGGCCCGGAACGATGCAGGCGCGCGCCTCGCCGCTCTTGTCGTACTGCGCGCGGACCGCGTTACGGCCGTCCAGACTCTCACCGAACGGAATGAAGATCAGCGAGCAGTTGAAGTTGATCGTGTCACCGGCGATGTCTTCAGCGACTGCGTGAAACTTGAAATCGTCGGCAACCGAGGCGCCGGCGCCGAGTCGGACCCAAAACGAAAAGATCGAGCCGTTGCCGGGAAAGACCTTGCACGTGTCGTTCGGATTGGCGATGTCCGGCGTCACCAGCGTGGTCAGGCGGATCGAGCGGAGCGGCAGACCGCGTCCGCCGTGCTCGAGATGCTTATGAACTTCGGGCGCCGCATAGTTGCGCATCGGCTGGCGCACCACGATGAACATGCGCTGCACGAGATACGCAACAGGCGTCGACGAGCCATTCGGAACGTCGCGAATCTT
Source organism: uncultured beta proteobacterium (assembly GCA_963824935.1). GTDB lineage: Bacteria > Pseudomonadota > Gammaproteobacteria > Burkholderiales > Burkholderiaceae_F > JACCZX01. The sequence continues at coordinate 225,548 of CAWGRF010000009.1, forward strand.
GCGCTCGGTGATCTTGATCAGCGCAGCGCGATGACACGTCGGAAACAGATGACCCTCGTAGACGATGCGCACAAAGTGGTCGCGACCCATCGTCGCGATGTGCGACCACTCCGAGACGTTCAGCAGATCGCCGGTCGTGCCAAGCAGGCGTGGCCACAGAATCGCCTCGAAGCTGGGGCCGTCCGTGATTGCCGCGGTGGAAACCAGCCGTGATTCGGCACGACGCGCGGCGCTGACATCATCATTCGCGATCGACGCGGACGCTTCATCATCCGGCGGCGAGGACGACGCATCCGGCATGTGTACAGCTCGGTCCCTGTCCGGCAGCCGCTGGAGCTCGGCGACGTGCGCGAGCGTCTGACTCCAGCCTTGAATTTCATCAGCGACCGTGTAGCGCGGCAATCGATATGGCGCCGGCGGATCCCACTCGCCGCGTGACTTGAGCCAACCGCCGAGCGGCGACAGCATCAGTTGCTCGGCATTCACAGGTCGCGGCTCGTACGAAGTGAAGTCGTCTTTGTCCTTCACGTACCCGGAGAACGCGGAGGTCAGCACGACGATCTCGTGGCGATCGCAGGGCGTCATCGGCGTGAGCACGCCGGGCGGAACACTGTCGACGGGCAGCGTGCCGGGCGGGCCCCAGTCTTTGTCAGGCTTTCCAAACTGCGGAGCTTCAGTAAAGAAAAACTTCTTGCTGTTGAAGTCCGGCGACCAGATCGCGCGCAGCGGCGCAGGGTTAGCGCGCGATGTTTCGCTGAGCTTGCCGTCTTCCGCCTTCAGCATCAGCCGCGTGTGCCAGAGCTCGGTGACACCCTGGCGTGCTTTCAACCCGCGCGCATGGGTCCAGCCCACCGCGTGGTTCGGCGACAGGATCAGGCGATAGGGAAGCTCGATCGCCGTGTCGCGTGCCCCAGGTTTTGTGATTGCAGGCGCGCTGTGTCGCTGCTGCGCGCTTGGCTCGGCCGGCACATCCGCCAGCGCCGACACGTTCAGCTCGAGCGCGCTCCAGTCGAGCAGACCTTCGAGTGTGTACGGGATCGACTGTGGCCACTCCGCAGGTATGCGGAATACAACGCGGCTCGAACCGCCGATGCGCGATCGCGCTCGCAGAGGCGGATCGGATGAAGGAGGATGCTTGGCATTAAGCGGATGACTTTCTTCGTTCTTCACCGCAGGCGTAGGAGACGACTCGTAAACCGCCTCCTCCACCACCGCCTGCGGCGGAAACGTGACGATCAAGTATCCGGGCTTGCTCGCATCGTCGAGCACCAGCGCAGGCGCGCTCTCCGCGCTGGTGTCGAGACGCAGGTTCTCACCTTCGATCCGCAGATTGAGAAGATCATCCGGCCGCAGCAGATCGATGCGGATACTCACGGCGCTACCTGACTCCGATGACTGCTTCGCTACTTAGCCACGCCCATCCCAGCCCAATACTGCTTGAATGCGGACGCCTCGACCGCAAAAGTGCCATCGACCACCGCGAGGTTGATCGGGCGCCACCAGCTGATGTCCCACAGCCACGTGGTGCCGGTCAGGTTCAGTACCGTGGCTTCGGTATTGCCCCACGGATTGCGCAGGATGATGTACTTGCGTTCATTGCGGTAGTCCCAGCCGAGAATCGTGTAGCAGTGCGACCCGACCACATTGGCGTCTGCATAGACGACTTTCTTCGGCGCTTCGTCACCCGATGAGTACGTCCACGCCGTCATCGGATTGAAGGTCCGTCGACTCAGTGAGTTCGCACGCACCGTATCCCACAGCTTGTCTGCCGTCTCGTTCGCGGTGTTGAGGTACTGACGCTGGCCGCCAGTCAGTTGAGCAGTGGCCCACACGCAATCGCCCCATGCGGTGGCCAGTATGTCCGGATGATCGCCGCTAATGCCGGTCTTGAGCTTCGCGTACGCCTTCTCGTACACGGCCGGCCAGATTTCACCGCTTTCGCTCGAGCGCGCATACATGAAGCCGCCGCTGCCGGTGAGCGGAACGGTATCGGTGACCTCGATTTCCTTGTCGAGCTTGCCGCCGCTGTCCGGCTTGAAGAACTGAACCAGGTTGACGAACTGATCCTGCCCCGCGCCGATCGCGCGTGTCAGATGGCGGATCCGATACGGCAGTGCCCACGAAACCGCGGAGAGCGCAGCGATGTAATAGCAGTTGGCAACCGCGCCTTGAATCGGGTCGAAGAACTCGGCGGTTTCGTTAAAGAAGCGGCCGGCATCGCCCCACGTTGCGCCGGGCGGTGTCCAATCGTTTGACTTGCCGACCGTCTTCGGATCGGGCGCCACCGCGGCGAGCACGGCCTTCGTAAATACTCGCGCCAGTTTCTGCAGCCGGTCGCGATCCGGGAGTCGGAGCGTCAGAACAAGCTGATTACCGACCAGCTCCGCGCGATGAACCGGAATGGTCCCGACGTGCGCAACGTTATAGCGCGGGCCGAGGTCGGCCAAGCGCTCGATGTTTGATACGGCATCGATCGGCACTTCGAGGTCATTGACGTCTACCTTCACCTCGACATCCAGTAGCGGCGAGCGCGCAGGCTCGAGCTTCATGTGCTCGTTCAAGCGAAAGCCCAAGTACAGCGGACCGTCAAACTTGGGATCGAACAATTCTTCGTATGGAGTCTGCAGAATGTCTTCAAGCAGGCGGCGCTTGTCATCGACCTGCTTCCAGTTGATGCGACGGCCCGTGACAACCTCTGCCAGGGCATACGGATTGATTACGGCCGAGCGTGGTGCTACGTCGGTCGACAACGAACTTGTGACCTCCGTCGTTGTGGTGGCGAGAGTGTCTGTCATTTTGTTTCCTCCACAAGAGATCGAGTCGTGCAGTTTTAACGCCAACATGCAGGCAGCATCAAGCGCATATTCACGCGCGTCCATGATCGTGGGATGACAGTTTGTAATCCATGAGCACCGTATGCAGCACGCCCTCCGATCGGCGTCGAGTCGAGCGCGCCGGGAGCGTGAATAAGCAGTAGTCGCTCGGCGGATTCGCTTCTACACTCGACAGCGAAGGCCTGGAGCGCAGTGGATCCGGGCACGCGGGAGGTGCCGATGGCCGATTTGTTCGTCAGCTATTCGCGCGAAGACAAGGCGCGGGCAGCGGAGGTCGTGCGCCTGCTCGAAGACTATGGGTGGGACGTTTTCTGGGATCAGGAAACGCGCGCGGGCGAGCTCTGGCCGAAGGTGCTCGAAGAAGAACTCGGCAAGGCGCGCTGTCTGGTGGCGCTGTGGACCACGACCTCGATCGCGAGCCGCTGGGTGCGCATCGAGGCATACGAGGCGCTGCAGGGCGAAAAATTGGTGCCGGTGCTACTCGACAAAGTCCGGCCTCCGCTCGAATTCCGGCAGACACAAACGTTCGATCTCACCGGCTGGAGCGGTGACCGCGAAGATGCGCGACTGGAGCATCTTCTGGCCGATCTGACAGCAATTGCGAAAGCGCCCAGTGCACGGGGCGCGTCGCGCCGACCTGGTATCGTCGTTCCCCCACGCTGCGGCGGGACATGCCCGCTGCGACGCTGCCGAACGCAGTGAGCGCGGCGAGTGGCGAGCCTGATGCGCAGCCCGCGACGATCGTTCCACGACCGCCAGCCGATCGCGGCGCTGCTTCGTCGTCGCAGGTTTCTCGATCGAGGACTGGTTCCTCGCGCGGCCTGATGCTCGGGCTCGGCGTCACGGCCGCAGTCGCTGCCGTCGCGTGGCTGATCAGCGCGGTCGACTTCACGCCTGCGCCCACCCAGTCGACCGAGCCGACGAAGTCGTTGGCGCCGACACCGGTTGAGCCGCCGAAGTCTTTGCAGGCGGTACCGGCTGCACCCTCGAGCAGCGTGGCAGCGCCGGCGTCCGCTCCTGCGCAGTCACCGTCCGCAGTGCCGCCACCCGCCAGTACGACAACTACGGTCGCCGGGGCACCCCGGCGCCGCAGGTTTCCAAACCCGCACCTAAACCGCCGTCAAAGGTGCGGTCGATCCCGTTGCCTCGCGATCAAGGGAGTACAGATCGGACCGATAACGGTGACCGAACAAGAGTTTCTTCGCAGTAAGGAGTGCCAATCATGAATGCGTCGATGATTGCCATTGGTTCGCTCATGCAAGTGAGCCGCGCGTTTTCGCATCACTTTGCTTGTCGCGGCCTTCACAACGCTAGGCGGATGTTCCACGCCGTTCCCGACGCAGGAGGCTGCGCCTGCGGCACCAGCCAGCGCGCCAACTGTGGCACCGCCGCCCGCCGTGCCTGCGCCGGTCGCACCGCCCGTCGCAGTGGCGCCTCCGCCGCCCCCGGTGTTGCCGCTCGAAGAGGCGCTGCTGTCGGCGGCCAACAGTCTGTTCTCGAGTGCGTCGAAGACGCTCGCTGCGCCGCCGGCGCAAAGGGTGGTCGTGATCGATCCGCTGGTCGACGGCGTGTCGCACACACAAACGGTCACCACCCAGTCACTGAAATTTCCAGGGACTGGTGAAATCGAAGTATCCGGGCTTTAACGCGCAGCCGTTTTCGCGCGCGACAGTGGGCCAAGCGCCGATCGTTCTCGTCGGAACATTCACCGCCATCGACTTGAAGAACCAGACCGGCGGTGTGCGCGAGGCGTTTCGCATTTGCCTGGCGCTGGCCGATCTGAAGTCAGGGGTGATCGTTGCAAAAGGAGTCGCTCGCGCCAAAGATCGAAGGCGTGGACCTGACACCATTGCCGCATCTGCAGGATGCGCCAGCGTGGACCAAGGATCCTTCTGTCGATGCCTATGTCCGGACCTGCCAGACAACGAAGCCCGGCGATCGCATCGACCCGGCGTATCTCGACGGGATTCTGGCCGCCTCACTGATTTCCGAAGCGAGCGATTTGTTCGACGGCGGCCGCTACCAAGGAGGCGATCGAGGTCTATCGCAGCGCGCTTTCAACTCCCAAGGGCGATCAACTGCGCGTGCACAACGGCATTTACAGCGCGAGTTGGAAGCTCGGCCGTCGCGCCGATGCCGAGCGCGCGTTCGGCGAAGCCGTGCGGGTAGGACTTGCCAATCAGCGCTTGGGCGTGAAGTTCCTGTTCCGCCCGGGTACGACTGATTTCGTGACCGATCCGCGACTGAACGCGCCGTATCCGATGTGGATGGGCCAGATTGCACAGCGCGCCGCGGCGCAGGCTGCTTGCCTTCAAGTCGTCGGGCACACCAGCCCGACCGGACCCGAACCGTTAAACGAGCGGCTGTCGGTGCTGCGGGCCGAGAACGTCAAGAATCGGCTCGAGCGCGAGTCGCCGAAACTCAAGGGACGCGTCATCGCGAGCGGCGTCGGATCGCGCGAAAAACTGGTGGGCACCGGCACCGATGATGTGCGCGATGCACTCGACCGGCGTGTCGAGTTCAAGGTCGTGCCCTGCTGAGCCGTCGGTGTCACGGCCTCCTCTACTTTGACAAGGCCGCAGAAGCCACTCATGTCAGTGCGGCATAGATGCTCGACCGACTTCTGGGTCGCCCAGATATCCGGAGATACCGTGCCGGTTCTCGGTCGGGTTTTGTACATCGGTCTTGTTCTCGATCTGCGGCGTTACCTGAAAGTATTTCTTGCTGAGTGGATAGAGCGCGACGATGTCACGGTCGTCCATTGCGTTGAACCACTTCTTCACGCATACGGGGTGACCGATCGGT
>CAWGRF010000010.1:0-424476 GCA_963824935.1 uncultured beta proteobacterium
GCGGGCGAGGGAGAAAATCGAGTACTTCATGTTGTCCGAAGCCGACCACCGCCCGGATCGAATGCCGCCTTAAGGCTCGCCGTTCCCGCGAACCGTTCCCGCGCGATGTCGACTTCGACGCGCAAGCCTTCGATTTCGCCGATGTCGGTCGTCTCGAGGTAGGCAAGCGCAACCGGATGCCCGACGCGATAGCCAAACGCGGCCGACGTCGTCTTGCCGATGATTCGATCACCGAGATAGATCGGCTCGTTGCCCAGTGGCACGGCACTCTCGTCGTCGAGAGCGATCGACGCGAGGCGGGAGGCGACTCCTGCGTCGCGCCGGCGCGCGAGAGCGTCGCGTCCAATGAACGGCTTGCTCCAGTTGATGGCGAAGTCGACACCGGCTTCGAGCGGCGTGACATCGGCATCGAGGTCGTGACCCATTGCCAGGTAGCGCTTTTCGATTCGCATCGAGGTTTGCGCGTACATCCCGCTCGGGCGCGCACCCGCTTCGTACAGCGCGTCGTAGAGCCGCAGCGCATCCTCGGTGCGGCAGGTCATCTCCCAGCCCGCCTCGCCGACATAGGACAGGCGCACGGCGCGCACCGGCACCCCGGCGATCACGTCCTCGGCATGACGAAAATAGCCGAGCGCATCGATCCAATCGGCGCCAACAGCGCGCACGATGCGCTTCGCCTCGGGCCCCATCAGCGCGAGCACCGCATAGCCTTCGGTCTCGTCCTCCAGCTTCACCCGCTCCTTCGCTTCAAGATGGCGCCGAAGCCAAGCGAGGTCGCGTTTGATCGCAGCGGTTCCGACGTAGAGTCGATACGCCTCGTCGGACAGGCGCAGCGCAGTGAGATCGCTCTCGAAACCCCCACGGTCGTTCAGCATCGCGGTGTAGATCGCCCGACCAGGTGCCCGCGTCATGTCGTTCGCACACACGCGGTTCAGGAATCGCTCCGCATCGGCGCCTTCGACGCGAATCTTGCCGAAGGTCGATTGATCAAACAGCGCAGCGTGGTGATGAGCCTGTGCGACTTCACGTCCGACCTGATCGAACCACGGCGGCTTGCCGAACGTCAGCGCCGGATCACCGTCGCTGCCGAAGTAAAGTGGCCGCTCCCACCCGTACACCTGACCGAACTGCGCTTTCGCATCCTTCCATCGTGCGTCGAACGGTGATTGCCGCAGATTGCGAGCCGTGCTCCATTGCCGGCCCGGATAGCGCAATCTCGTAATGCCTGCCGAGCACTTCCGGCGCGCGCGCAGTCAGAGCCTCGACGCTGTTGACGCAGTCCGGAAATCGCTTCGGATCCGCTTCCGTCAAGTCGATCGGCGTATGGCCATGGACGATGCAGTGCGCGAGCGCCATGCCGGCACCGCCACCGGTCGCGACGCCGATCGAGTTCATTCCGCAGCCGAGGAACAAGCCGCGCGACTCGGCAGCCTCGCCGAGAAGGAACAAGCCATCGGGAGTGAAACTCTCGGGACCGTTCAGCATCATGCGCACTTCGGCCGTCTGCAGCACGGGCAAGCGATGCAACGCGCTTTGCATCAACGGCTCGAAGTGATCCCAGTCTTCGGGCAGCAGTTGAAACGCGAAGTCCTCACCGAGCCGGGCCGGATCGATCGGCTTCGCCCACGGCTCGAAGCAGCCCACCAGCAGACCCTGGGATTCGTCGCGGATGTAGAAGTAGCTGTCGTGGTCCGACAAGGTCGGCATGGGCCGCTCGGCGCCCGGCACTGGTTTGGTCAGCAGGTAGAAGTGCTCGCACGGCCACACCGGAGCCATGGTTCCGGCTATCGCCGCAACTCGGCGGCTCCAGAGTCCCGTGCACACTGCGATCGCTTCGCAGCGAATGCTTCCGCGCGCCGTTTCGACGCCTGCTATTCGGCCCCCTTTAGTCACGACGCCGGTGACAGCCGTGTCTTCGAAAATACGGGCACCACGCTTGCGCGCGCCCTTGACGAGCGCCGCGCACAGATCCGACGGACTGACGCGTCCATCGTCGGGCCACCAGACCGCACCGATGACGTCGCTCGCGTTCATCAGCGGCCAGCGCTCCTTGGCCTCTCCGACGGAGATCGACTGCGCTCGCAAACCAAAGAGTGGCGCCTGCGCTTCCTGGCGACGGATGTGTACCACTCGGTCGGATGTAGTCGCAATCGACAGGGAGCCTTTGTTGATCCAGCCGGTCGCTTGCCCAGTCTCTGCTTCAAGCGCGGGATAGAGCGACACCGAGTACTTCACAAGCTCGGTCAAACCGCGACTCGAGCGCAGCGCGCGCACCTGTGCTGCCGAATGCCAGGTGGTACCCGAGGTCAGCTTGTTACGCTCGAGCAAGATGGCATCGCGGACGCCGAGCTTCGCCAGGTGATACAGCGTCGAGCAGCCGATGACGCCGCCGCCGATGACGACGACCGGGGCGTGCGAGGGAAGCATCGAATCGGTCACAGAATCTGCGAAAGAAACGCGCGCGTCCTTTCCTTCTGTGGGTGGTCGAATAGTTCGGCGGGCGGGCCGGATTCGACGATCAGGCCGCCATCGGTGAAGTAGACATCATCGGCGAGCTCGCGCGCGAAGCGCATTTCGTGCGTGACCAACATGCATGTCATTCCATCCTGCGCAAGTTCCCTTATCGTGTTCAGGACCTCCTTGACGGTTTCCGGATCGAGCGCGGCGGTGATCTCGTCGAACAGCATGACTTCGGGCCGCATCGCGAGCGAACGCGCGATCGCGACCCGCTGCTGTTGTCCGCCGGATAGTTCGCCGGGATAGGCATCCGCCTTGGCGGAAAGTCCCACCTTCGCGAGCAGCGCGACGGCGCGCGCGTGTACCTCGTGCTTGTCTTCCTTCAGGACATGGACCGGCGCCATCATGACATTCTGCAGCGCCGTCTTGTGTGGGAAGAGGTTGTACTGCTGGAAGACGATCGAGACTTCCTTGCGCAGCGCGATTTTTTGCTGATCGGTGTGCAGCGTGTGCACGTCGAACGTGCCCACGCGAATGCTGCCGCGGTCGATCGGGACCAGGCCGTTGATGCATCGAAGCAGCGTCGACTTGCCGGAACCGGAGGGGCCGATGATGCACACGACCGCCCCCTTGGGCACATCCATCGATATCCCCCTCAGAACCTGAATGGCGCCGAAGGATTGGTGCACATCGCGAAGACTGACGATGGGTTGCGCGTTTTCTGCCGGCATGGCGCTCACTCAGTGATTGACGGCATATTTCGCTTCCAAACGCACGGTCCAGCGCGCGATCGGGTAGCAGTACAGAAAGAACCAGAACAGCACGTAGCTGTAGAACGCCAGCAACAGTCCCGGCCGGTTCTCGGCGCTCAACACCCTGCCCGTCAGCGTCATCATCTCTGCAACACCGACGATCGATGTCAGCACGGTCGCCATTGTGAGGATCGCGTACAGATTCATCCACGGCGGCAACATGCGCTTGATGCATTGAGGCATGATGATCATCCACATCGTCTGCCGGCGATTGAATGCCAGCGACGCGGCCGATTCCCATTGCGCGGTCGGGATCGACTGCACGGCACCGCGCACGATCTCCGACACGTTCGCCATCACCGGCAGCGCCAGACCCAGTGTTGCTTTGATCCAGTCCGGAATCGGAACCGTGATGCCAAATATCGTGACCTGGAACGGCAACAGAAACATGCAATAGAACAACAGCACAAGCCAGGGTGCGTTGCGAAAGAAGTGCGTTGTGAACCACGCGCCTTTCCTGACTGGCGGCAGCAGCGAAATCTGCGCGAATCCCAGGAACATTCCTGCCAGTGTTCCCAACGTCATCGCCACGGCGCTGATCGCAAGATTGAACAGGAAGCCACCGAGCAGCAACGGCGTCCACTTCCAGATCGTCGCCAGAATCGAAGGATGCCCGGGCTCAGCCTGCGCCTGCGCGACGCCGCAGCCGATCAAGAACAGCAGCAGCAGCGCCGCGCCGTGTGCCGGCCGAAGCCGCAGTGTGAAAAAGCCGGACGTGCGCTCGGCGACCGCCGAACACGCGATTCGCGTCGCCGACGGCATCAGCACCGGCAGGTCGGTCCCCCGCGGCAACGCTTCGTTCCAGCGGATACGGCTCATGTGCCGAACCCCGGCACCTTGATCGCGCGTTCCCAGCGGTGCATCACCCACACGAGGGTTCCGACGAGCAAGAAGTACGAGAGCAGCAACACGTTCATCATGACGGGTACGTTCAGTGCATCCGACCAGATCTGGCTCGAGACGTACAGCATCTCCGGCACCGCGATCGCGTAAGCCAGTGTCGTCGTCTTGACCAGGTTGACTAGGTTGTTGTTCAGCGCAGGCAGGCTGATGCGAAACGCCAGCGGCAACACGATGAACAGGTACGTTCGCGTGCGGCTGAACCCGAGCGATTCGGCCGCCTCGATCGTCGTCTTCGGTACGGCTTCGACTCCTGAGCGGAAAATCTCGACATTGAACGCGCCGGCGAAAAAGGACAGCGACACGATTGCCCACGTGACGTTGCTTACGACCGGCACCGCGGTGCCGCTCGCGCTGGTCGCAGTCAGAAGGCTGCCGATGCCAAAGTAGAAAAAGTAAATCTGGACCAGTGGCGGCGTGTTGCGAAAAAACTGGATGTACCAGTAAACGATCTTGCGCGTCAGCCGCAGGCGGGAGCCCTGCAGCCAGGCGCCGACGACTCCGATCAGCACGCTCGCAACGATGCAGATCGCCGCCAGCCGAAGGGTCATTAAAAAGCCGCTGACAAAGCGGCGCCGATCGAAAGAATCGTAAAGAATCGTGAGATTGATTCCGCTCGCATCGTTGAACGCGCGGAACCAATCCCAGAACGACTGCACTGGCCCTCTCAGTCAGAGGCGACTACCGGACAAGCCCAGGCACGATCCCGTGCCGCGCCTGCGCCTGCCGCTTCGCGCAGATGGCTATTTGTATTTCGCGTTCATTTCCTGCGCAAACTTGGTGGGCTTGATGCCCCACTTCTTTTCAAGTTGCTGAATAAAGCCGGTCTTGTGCCAGTCGATCGTTGTCTTCGCCATGAATTCGACCAGGTCCTTTTCACCCTGCTTGACTGCAATGCCCCAGGGAGCGAAGAGGATCGAATCGAGCGGCATTTCGTAAGCACTCCATTCGGGCTTCAGCATCTCGCCGACAATTGCCGTGTCGTCGTACGCGAAGGCAAGGCAGTTGCCGTTCCTGAGCGCCGTATAGACCTCCGCAGTGCCCGGAAAGGCCACGCCGTCGACGCCGTACTTTTCCTGCAGTTCCTTGTTGTAGAACGCCCCCTGGATCAGGCACACCTTCTTGCCTTTGAGCTGGTCCCAGCCGGTTATGCGCGCGGACTTCGGCGCCAGCACGTTGAGGCCCGACCCGTAGTAGTTGGGGTCGACGAAGTCGACGATCTTGCGGCGATCCGGTGTGTCGCTGGTCGTAGCGATCATCAGATCGATCTTGCCTTGTTGCAGAAACTGGATGCGGTTGGATGCGACGACCGGCACGAGCTCCAGCTTGACCCCGAGCCGCTTCGCCACATCTGCCGCCAGGTCTGCCTCTAAGCCGACGATCTTGCCCGACGGATCGAGGTACCCGAACGGCCGGTAATCGGCCTTGGTGCCCACGACCAAAACGCCTTTCTTCTTGATGTCGTCCAAAACGCCCGCGCGCGCCGCCGTGATTCCCATCACGCTGAGCGTCAGGCCGGCGGCCACCACACAAATGAGTTTCTTCAACATGTCTCTTCCTCGCCCTTGATGAAATTTGTATTCGGAACCCGTTGATCCATCAACAGTTGTGAACAATGCGCCGCACCGCGCCGGCCGTCAACGTCCTCAGGCGGATCGTCGCGCTAGCGTTTTCCCCGCTATAGACCGCGCAGCCAGCGCATCTTTGGTTTCCACCAATGCCTGATCGAAAATGGTCATTGCGAGATCGATGTCCGCCTTGGTCACCGTCAACGGCGGCGCGATGCGCCACACGGAACCGCGCTCGGGCCGCCGGCGAATGTTCATGCTGAGTCCCAGTTCCAGGCATCGCTGCGTGGTCAGCGCACCGAGCTCGTGATGTGGCTCGCGCGTCTCGCGATCTTGCACCAGTTCGATTCCGCGCAGCAGGCCCATCCCGCGCACGTCGCCGATCTCTTCGTGCCGGCTCTGCAATTCACGCAGCCCGTCAGCGAGGTATTCGCCCATGTCGCGGCTGCGTTGCAGAAGGTGTTCGCTTTCGATCGTTTTGAGCACAGCCAGGCCGACGGCCGACGGCAGCGGGTCGGACACATGCGACGTGTAGAACGCGAAGCCCCGCCGATGGCAGACTTCCTCGACCTCGTCGTTCGTAATAACGGCGGCCAGCGGCATGCCACCCCCAAGCGTTTTCGACACGGTCATGATGTCCGGCGTCACCTGCAGATGCGTCGCCGCGAACCAGTGGCCAAGGCGGCCGAATGCCGTCTGCGCTTCGTCGAAGATCAGCAGCATGCCGCGCTTTTTCGCTTCCGCCCGCAGCGCATCGAAGTAGCCGTCGGGCGGAACGAGCACACCGCCGGCGCTGATCACCGGTTCCGCGATGACGGCCGCCGGTGCGCCCGCCGACTGCATGTCGTACATCTCGAAGCCGATCTTCATGCACGTGCGGTCGCATTGGTCACGGCAGTGCTTGACCGGGCAGCGATAGGCATTCGGCTCGGGGATCACGAACGTACCGGGCATCGCCGGGACCGTACCCCTTGCGATCGCTGGCGAACGAAACCGAGCCTGAGTTGCCGGTGACACCATGCCACGAGCCGCCAAGCCCAATCACTTCGAACCCGCCCGTGTACAGCTTGGCCATTTTGATGTGCCGCTTCGTTGCTTTCGCTGCCGGTGTTCAGCAGAAGCGATTTCCGCAGCGGTCTGGGAACGATTCTCGATAACGCCTCTGCGAGTTGAACGACGCTGCGCGGGATCATTCCCGAAAACAGATGCAGTGCGGTATCGCAGCTCTTCTTGATCGCGGCCACGATGTTCGGATGGCTGTGTCCGACGGTGGCACACATCTGACCCGACGTGAAGTCCAGAATTTTCTTGCCGGTGGCGTCCCAGACATAGCAGCCTTGCGCCTTCTCCACCATTTCCGGATAGACGTCGCCGCCGTATCGAATCAGATTGTCGCGAAAACTGTGCGTTGCTTCGTTTTCCGTCGTCATGTCCATCCGTCCACTCTGCAATGGCAGGCTGCTTGTCTGATGCCGCGCCGCATTCTTACACTGTCTTGCTCGATCGCCCACGTCCCGTAAATGACGCCGAATACCTACCGTCGCCAGGTCAAGGAAGTACTGGTCACCATCCGCGACCTTGCCGAGGAAGGCATGACGTGCATGCTGGTGACGCACGAGATGGGATTCGCGCGTGAGCTCGCCGACCACATCTATTTCACCGAACGCGGCGTCATCGTCGAGGACGGACCGCCTGAGCAGTTCTTCAAGGAGGCAAAGGACCCGCGCACGCGGGAGTTCCTGAGCCAGATTCTGTAGGCGAACCTGCGCTGATGGATATTGACGCCTTCTTGCGCGAACGCGGCATTCATGCGGAGCGTCACGAGCACGCGCCGGTGATGACGGTGGAAGAGTCGGAGCGGCTCGTGCCCCGGCTGCCCGGCACCAAGACGAAGAACCTGTTCTTGCGCGACAGGAAAGGATTGCGTCACTTCCTGGTGACCGTCCCGCACGATCTCGCGGTCGATCTGAACGCGCTGGGGACGATTCTTGGTGCGGGTCGGCTCGGATTCGGATCGCCAGATCGATTGCAAAAATATCTTGGCATCACCCCTGGATCGGTCAGCCTGCTCGCACTTTGCAACGACGCGGGCGGTGCGGTCGAATTCGTCATCGATCGCGCGCTGTGGGCGGTGCCGGCGCTGCAGGCGCATCCGCTGATCAACACCGCCACGCTGATCCTTTCGCATGCGGATCTCGAGCGCTTCGTCGCGGCGACTGGTCACTCGCCGCAGATTGTCGATGTGCCATCCGCGTCGAAGGTCGCATGAAGACTCACGTGCAAGTCGCTGTGATCGGCGGTGGTGTCGTCGGCACGAGCGTTCTCTACCACCTCACGAAAGCGGGCTGGACCGATGTCGTGCTGCTCGAGCGCGATGAGCTGACTTCCGGCTCGACCTGGCATGCGGCCGGCGGCATGCATACGCTGAACGGCGATCCCAACGTCGCCAAGCTGCAGAAGTACACGATCCAGCTGTATCACGACCTCGAGGCCGAGTCCGGTCAATCGTGCGGGATTCACATCACCGGCGGCATCGACCTCGCGGGCACGCGCGAGCGGATGGATTTTCTGAAGCTCGCGGTAGCACGCGGCCGCTACCTGGGGCTCGATATGGAACTCGTTTCGATCGACGAGGCCGCGCGGCTCTTTCCGCTGATGGAGAAGAAACACTTCGTCGGCGCGCTGTACAACCCGCTCGAAGGCCATGTCGATCCCGCGGGCGTCACGCAGGCGTATGCGAAGGCTGCTCGCAATCGCGGGGCCGAGGTGTACCGCTTCAATCGCGTGCTCGACCTCGTGGCACGAACGGATGGCCACTGGGATGTGATCACCGAGAAGGGCACGCTCGTCGCGCAGCACGTGGTGAATGCAGGTGGTCTGTGGGCGCGCGAAGTGGGCCGCATGACCGGACTCGAATTACCTGTGCTGGCGATGGAGCACCACTATCTCGTCACCGGCGAGATTCCCGCAGTCGTGGCGTCGCCGAAGGAGGTGCTGCACGTGATCGACTTCGAGGGCGAGATCTACATGCGACAGGAAGGCCGCGGCATGCTGATCGGAACCTACGAAAAAGCGGGCGTGCCGTGGTCCGCGAACGAGACGCCATGGAATTTCACGCATGAGCTGCTGCCACCCGACCTCGATCGCATCGCGCCGAGTCTCGAAGTGGGATTCGCGCATTTCCCCGCGCTGGAGAACGCCGGCATCAAGCGCATCGTCAATGGTCCGTTCACGTTTGCACCGGATGGCAATCCGCTGATCGGACCGGTCCGCGGACTATCCAACTATTGGGTCGCCTGCGGCGTGATGGCCGGGTTCAGCCAGGGCGGTGGCGTGGGCCTGGCGCTCGCGAACTGGATGGTGCACGGCGACCCCGGCTTCGATGTATGGGCGATGGACGTCGCGCGCTTCGGCGACTGGGCCACGATGTCGTACACGAACGCCAAGGTGCGCGAGAATTATTCGCGGCGCTTTCGCATTCGCTTTCCCAACGAGGAATTACCTGCCGCGCGACCCGGTACGCACGACGCCGGTCTACGACCTGCTGCAGGAGCGGCGCGCAGTGTTCGGCGCTGCATTCGGGCTGGAGCACGCGCTGTGGTTCGCACCAACGGGATGCCGATCCCGTCGAGGACGTGACGTTCCGGCGATCCAACGCGCACGGCCCGGTGCGCGAAGAATGCGCGGCAGTGCGCAACGCGGTCGGACTGCTCGAGATCGCGACGTTCGCCAAGTACGAGGTCAGCGGCGCCGGCGCGGAGTCATGGCTGAACCATCTGCTCGCGAACCGGCTTCCGCGCGAAGGGCGGATCTCGCTCACGCCGATGCTCAATCACAACGGCAAGCTGATCGGCGATTTCACCGTCGCCAATGCCGGCGGCAACCATTACTTCCTGTTCGGTTCCGGCATCGCCGAGGAGTATCACCTGCGCTGGTTCGAATCGCATTTGCCGGCCTCCCGACGTCGCGCTTCGCTCGTTGCGCACGGAACTGCTGGGATTTGCGATCGCCGGGCCGCGCGCGCGTGACCTGCTTGGCGACGCTATGCGCAGACGATGTTGGCAACGCGACGTTTCCGTTTCTTTCGTTTCGCAAGACCGAAGTGGCGAGCGTGCCGGCGTGGGTCGGCCGCATCTCGTTCACCGGCGAGTTGGGCTACGAGATCTGGGTGCCCGCCGATTGCCAGCGCGCGCTGTACGCAGCGCTGTTGGAGGCAGGCGGAAACTTCGGTCTGCGCCACTTTCGGCGCACGCGCACTGCATTCGTTGCGGCTGGAAAAAAGTTTCGGCAACTGGGCGCGCGAGTACCGGCCAATCTACTCACCAAGCGAGGCCGGCCTCGATCGTTTCATCGATTTGAATAAGGGTGATTTCATCGGCCGTGCCGCCGCGCTGCGCGAACGCGACGCCGGTCCCGAGCGGCGATTAGTGACGCTGGTGGTCGATGCCGCCGACGCGGACGCGATCGGCGACGAGCCCGTTTGGCACGATGGCCAGGTCGTAGGATGGGTCACGTCGGGCGGCTACGGTCATTGCGTCGGCAAGTCGATCGCGCTCGCGTACGTTCCCGCTTCACTCGCCGACGCCGCCAACGGTTTCGAGGTTGAAATCCTGGGCGAGCGCCGGGCGGCCAGCCTAACTGTGCGCCCGCTGCACGACCCCACAGGCAGCCGGATGCGGCTCTCCTGATTGTCTCCGAAGCTAGGACTCCGCTTCGCCTAACAACGCTTCGTAGACTGCCAAGTCGCTCGACGAGAAGCAGCAGAAAGTCACCTGCTCAATCGGGGAGTTCTGCACCGAAGAACGCACCGTCGCAACCGCAACCTCGGCCGCAAGCTCGATCGGGTAGCCGTAGATCCCGGTGCTGATGCTCGGGAACGCCAGCGTGCGGACGTTGTTCAACGTCGCAACTTCGATCGAGCGTCGGTAACACGACGCCAGCAGTTCGGGCTCACCGTTCGTACCGCCGCGCCACACTGGACCGACCGTGTGAATGACGAACTTCGCGGGCAGCCGATAGCCCTTGGTGATCTTGGCGTCGCCGGTCTGGCACCCGCCCAGAAGACGACACTCCTGCAGCAACTCCGGTCCGGCGGCGCGATGAATCGCGCCGTCAACGCCGCCTCCGCCAAGCAGCGATGAATTCGCCGCGTTGACAATGGCGTCCACCGACAGCGTTGTGATGTCGGCTCGAAGCGCGCGAAGTTTGGCTGGCATGGCGAAGGCGTATCAAAGACTTGCTCAATGGCGTGCGTCAGCACGTGCCATCCGTCCGACAACCGCATAGCGAAAACAGTCGGTCGTGTGATCGTTGACAAGTCCGACCGCCTGCATGAAGGCGTAACAGATCGTCGAGCCGACGAACTTGAATCCTCGGCGCAGCAGATCGCGGCTGAGGGTGTCTGAATCCGCCGTACGCGCGGGAATCGCTTCAAGCGCACGCCAACCGTTCACCCGAGGCGCTCCGCCAACGAAGCCCCAGACGTAGGCATCGAAGCTGCCGAACTCGCGCTGAACAGCGAGGAACGCTTTCGCATTGCCCACCGTGCTCTCGATCTTGAGCCGATTGCGAACAATCCCCGCGTTGCGCAGCAGCCGTTCGACCCGCGCTGGTGTGAACCGTGCCACCCGCACCGGATCGAAATCCAGGAATGCTTCACGATAGGCCTCGCGCTTCTTCAGAATGGTCTCCCAGCTCAGACCGGCCTGTGCGCCTTCGAGCGTAAGAAACTCGAACAAGATCCTGTCGTCGTGCACGGGAACGCCCCACTCCGCGTCGTGATACGCAATGCCGAGAGGAGTTCGCGCCCAACTGCAACGGGTGTGCCGATCCATCGACTTCCTTTGCCTGCTCGCGCTCTGACCGACTCGATGATTCCTGCCGCTGTCTAACGGTGCGCGCGATGGAGGTTACGTACCTGCATCTCCGGGCGGATTCTCGGTGAACCACTGCACGATGTCGGGCATGTGTGGCTCGAACGACCCCGGGATGGACAAGTTGAGTACTCCTGCTCGGGTGTCACCGCGGTTCTCGAAGTCGTGCGTAACTCCACCAGGGACCAGCACGAACGAGCCTTTGTTGGCATGCGTCCATTCTTCGCCCACGAGGACGCTCATCGTGCCTTCGATGACGTAGAAGATGTCGTCCTCGGGATGCGAGTGAGCACCGGGACCTTGCGTGTGAGGCTCGAGCCACCACTCGGATACCGAGTAGCGTGACTCGGTTTCTAACCCATCGGCCTTGAATACTGCACCGATGCGGCCCATCGGGTAGGAGCGACCGTCGCCGGGCGCAAGGATCACTGCCTTCCGAGGAAACGCGTTAGGTCCGTTCATGCGAGTCTCCGCTGGTTAGGTTTCATTGACGTAGCCACGCTCGAGCGCTAGTGCCTGATTCTCGAAGATCGCCATCGCGGTACTCATTCGTTTGAAGCCGAGCTTCCGATAAAAGGGCTCTGTGCCGGGTACCGAATACAGAATGATCTTCTTGTGGCCACGCGATAGGTTTACGAGTTTGGCGACGATTCTCACGGCCGCTTCAAGTGAAGCGAACATCAGCGATCCAGTTTCGCTTACGCCGCGCGAGGCGAGACTCGACGCCTTCTCCGTCGAAGCTCGCCGCGAGAAGCGCTTGGGTGCCGAAGGCCGACCTTAGCGCACGGCGAGGGGATTTTCATGCCGGCTGGCGTGATACGGTGTGCGCGATGGTGAAAAGCACGAGGCCCGATCCGAGGCAAGCGGGAACCGCGGCCCAAAGCCACGCCTCGGTTCCGGTGGCGAGGTAGCCGGTCACGGCGGCGAGACCACTGGCGGCGCCAAAGCTAAGAATGACTAAGGCCCATCCGGGGCTCACGGTTCCAAAGCCGCCACGCCTTCGGCCAACGATCGGCCCCAGGACGAGCGGCACAAATGACAGTTGTGCGCAGCAGAACGCGAACAGCAGGGCGAGGAAAGTGCTGCTCGTGAAGCTGATCTCGAGGGATGCGTCGGCAACGCAAAATGCCGCGGCGAGCGCGAGGCCAAGCCCGCCGCCTGCGACAAGTGTGCGTCGTGTTGCCGTCGCCTCCTTCGATGCCTGCCCCTGTCCCGGCGCTAGCTCCGGCCACAGCGCCGCCAGCAGGTCGTAGCGGATGGTGCACAGGCTCGCCGAGAACAGCGCGCTCATCGTCGATAGCGCAATGGCGAACACGCAGATCAGCAACAGCGTCAAGACCACAACAGTCACCTCGTTGTCCTCGGATAGGAGCTGCGCAACGACGGCCTGCAGGACGTACGCGCCGCCCGGCGTTTCGATCGCGATGACCGCAATGGCGCCGAGCATGCACATGAACAGCCACACGAGCGAACTCTCCACGGCGTACATCCCGAAGACCCCACGCAACACGACGGCCTCGCGGGCCGGCTCGACGCCGCTCGAGCTCATGTCTTTTCGGGCCGCTGCGAGCCTTTGCCAGTTCGTGACGTCGACGAGCGGATAGAACAGCGGGAAGAGGCCCAGCGCGATCAGCCCGATGCCGGGCAAGCGTGTCCCGGTCCGCAGCGCGGCGGCGCTGTCGCGCACCATGGTTGAGAAGCCCGCAGCGTACAACTCCATGAGCGCGAGGAGGATGGTCAGAACGATCAGGATCGAGAGGCACGGATTGAGAATCTTCTCGAATCTGCTGAGCAGCCGGGCGCCCGACGACCCGCGGCCGGGATCGGTGTCCGACGTGGCTCGGCGGATCGGGTCGGTGTCGACGTATTTCGAACGCCGGTAATAAAGCAGGATCGCACAACAGACGGCGACAAACACGATCGCGAACGTGCCGTGCGGCGGCATCGGCGTGAGTGCGGAGACGTGCAGATACAAGAGAAGAGCCGTCGATCCGAACAGGCCAAGGTACAGCATGCCGAGTTGCAGCTGGGCGGAGTGCATGACGCCGGAATGGCCGGAGAGAATTGCGTGCAGCACCATCAACAGCAGGACGCCGAACACGACCAGATAGACGGGCGCCGCGCTTCCCGGCAGCATCGGCTTGAGGAACGCGGCCACCCCAAGCGCCTCGCCGACGATTAGGCCGAGGAGAGCGAGAACCGTCAGGCTCGCCGCCAGCAAACGGACCCGCGGATCGTTGCCATGCTGCTGCGCTATGAATGCATGGACGGTAATGGATCGGTCGCGGCTCAGTGCACCATCCAGAAACTCGAGCAGCGGCCGGCGCACGATGTAGATCAGATAAACGCCCAACCCGAAGAATGTCGAGCCG
The DNA here is from genome assembly GCA_963824935.1 of uncultured beta proteobacterium. Classification (GTDB taxonomy): domain Bacteria; phylum Pseudomonadota; class Gammaproteobacteria; order Burkholderiales; family Burkholderiaceae_F; genus JACCZX01. The sequence goes on from CAWGRF010000010.1 coordinate 13,983, forward strand.
ACGATCGCTGGCCATAGATCGCCGCTCGCGCCCCAGGCGAAGAGCGGGCCGAACGCAGCCATTCGCAGCGCATAAGCGATCGACGAGTTTCGGACGACCTCGGGCCGCGTGTATTGCGACGACACAAAATAGTCTTGTGCCCGCCTATGGTCCGAGCGACGCAGCAGCCAAACTGGGATGAAGCAGATCCCAAGCGCAAGCACCAAGGGAAGGAATGTGACGAGCGACATCGGAAAGCTGTCAGGTTGGCAAGAGCGCGGCGGATTGGGGCGCTTCAGAGCGCAATGGACAATGTCGCAATGGCTGGCATGATCGCGGGTGCCGGGTAGCAGGAAGCTTCAGGTGGTGCGCGCGCGTGGTGTTCGTGACCCAGTCGGCTTGAGAGCTGGCGTGAGGTGGGCCGTGGTGGCCTTCGCGCTGCTCTGGGGCAATTGCGCCCACGCCGAAACCCAGGTGTATCTGCTGCGCGGCTGGTTTGGCGTGTTTTCGACCGGCATGGACAGCATGGCCGAACAGCTCCGGGGTAAGGGCATCAGGGCCGAGGCGATCGGGCACCTGGCCTGGAGGTCGACGGTTTCGAAGCTCGTCAAAGAGCGGGCGGCCGGCAAGACCGGCCAGCTCGTGCTGGTCGGCCACTCGCAGGGCGCGAACAATGTGATCGAAATGGCTCGCGAGCTGGCGACGCACAAGATTCCGGTGGACCTGCTGATCACGCTCGCGCCGTTTCTGCAGGACCCAGTCCCGCCCAATGTCGTGCGGGCGCTCAACTACTACCAGTCTCCCGGCTGGGGCACACCGCTCAGCCCAGACCGCGGCTTCCAAGGCGAGCTCTCCAACATCGATATCGGGAGCGAGTCGGGCATCTTCCACATTAACATCGATAAAAGCTCCAGAGTCCAAGCGGAAGTTGTGGGCGCGATCACTGCCCTGCCACGATAGGAGGCGCGGTCGATTCCTCGCGTCTGGATGATCCAGGCGCCCAACGTCCGAGTTGAGCGGCCGTTGGAGCCGCTCGAGCGAAGGGTTAGGCGTCGTGTCCGGCGTCGAAGAATGCTATTGCCGCTTTCGGCTAAGAACTTCGATGGGAACAATTCGCCCCTCCAAAAGACCGCGTGACGTGTTCGCCAGCGCCGGAGTTGCGATCTCACCGTGGATCAGCATGACCGCGCGATGCGGTGGTTTCTCGCCGCGCTCGACCATTGCTCGCGCGCGGGCGCTATACGCGCGTGCTTCCTCCAGAGTGCTGTGCAACCGAATGACGTCGAATCCCGCTCCCGACAAGCCGCGCCGCGTTTCCTCTGGCGTCGACAGGAAACTGGTGCGCGCGCTGCTCGCCCAGGGTGTTGGATAGTCCAGCTCCCCGCCATCGCCCTTTGCGATTTCCGAGAGCACGAGCCAGGCACCCGGCTTGAGCACTCGGCGAATCTCACGATAGAAGGCACTCTTATCGGCGATGTTCATGGAAACATTCATCGAGTAAGCGCCGTCGAAGCTGGCATTGGCAAATGGCATCGCTCGAGCATCGCCGACTTCGAACGTGATCCTGTCCTCGAGCTTGAGCAAGCGCGTGAGATGGCGGGCAACGTCGCAGAATTCGGGTGTCAGATCGATCCCGGTGACTCTGCAGCCGAAGCGGTTTGCGAAGTAGCGAGCGGGCCCGCCGATGCCACTGCCGATATCAAGAATGTGGTCGGCTGGGCCGGCTTGCATCAGTCCGGCAATTTCCAGCGTCGCCTCCAGGCCGCGACCATGAAACTGATCATAGGGCGCCAGCGCGTCCATGCTTGGGTGATCGGGATCGACACCATCCTCCGTTAACGCCGCGTTCAGGCGAGCGAGAAGACTGCCCCGGCTGTAGTGCGCGGCGACTTCGCGATCAGTATTCATCGAGCTCGTACGTTGTCCACTATGGTCCTACTGCTTCGCCGCCTCTCGCAGGCGATACACACTCCCCGTGAGGGGTGCCTCAGTTGAGCGAGAGGAGGCGTCACCGCCTGAGTATGGGCAGCTCCGTTCAACTTTCGTTGTGCTCCAGCGTTACGCGCTGGCGAGTGCCTGAAGAAATGTCATAGGTATTGAAGCTGTTCATCATGCGACCGTAGAGATGCAGGCTGACGGCGCGGGATCGTTCTGAAGGCACGCCCGTGACGTGGATGTGGTCGGGGTTTGGCACAAAGCTGGTGACCGCGCCCCGGCCCAGGAGGATGACGCCGCCACGCACGAGATGAATGCCTTCATCCACCTCGCGGTCTGGTGACAGGCGCACGTAGTTACGTTCCTCCAACACTCCTTCCAAGATTCCCACTACACCCCAGCTGCCATGGTCATGTACCGGCGTCCATTGCCCCGGCAACCAAACCAGCGCGTAGAGCGAGAGGCTTCCATCGGGCGCGTCGTAGACGAGATTGCGCGCATAGTGGTTCGTGTCGCTCCGGTAGTGCTGCGGTTCGAGAAAGGTAGTCGCTCGTTCGATGAGTTCCAGCATCAGCGGGGCGAGCACAAGCACGCAATCGGCGGGATCGGAGTGATCGCGCGTGCGCGTTAGAGCTTGTGAAACGAAGGCTTGGAGAGGAGGCGAGACCATGGTTTTCTCCCTGCCTCACGGCGCGAACGTGGCGATGGCGATGAACCCGCAACTCACCACCGGGCCCCAGAGCCAAGAACGCGACTTCCGTCGAAGTAGGACCGAGCGCTTGGGGTTGCTTGGATCATAGAACGCCTCAACAAGCCCGCCCGCCGGGAACTGAGCGAGGAGCTGCTCTTGTGACTTTGGATCGTTGCGCAGGGACGAGAATGACACGCAGCGCGAAGCGAACTCGCGTGCTCCGACTGTGAATTGATACGTGATCTCGACCGAACGTTCGGAATCATGGGGACCGGAAACGATTGTCGAACTGACAATCCGTGCGCGCGTACTGAGCCACGACTGTGCACGGGCGTTCGTGTGCCGCAGCCACAACGAGACCGCAAGCGCGCCCACGCCGAACACCACGAAGATGACACGCATTGGGAGCGGCATGCTGAACGACCCCGCCCCGTGCCGCCTAACGTTTGACATGAGGGGCGGCCGCAAGTGGGCGAAGCCCGCTTGTGGACGTCCCCTCGATGGAAGGGTTAGGCCTCGGGTTCGTGGCAAACCACTTCGATGTTGTGCCCGTCCGGACCAATGACGAAAGCTGCATAGTAGTTCGCGTGGTAGTGCGGGCGCAGACCAGGCGCACCATTGTCTTTGCCACCCGCCTCCAGAGCCGCGCGATAGAAAGCTTCGACTTGCTGGCGATTCTCGGCCGTGAACGCCAAGTGAAGATGCGCCGGCTTCTCCTCGGTTTGGTACAGGCACAATGAAGCCTTACCCTTTGGGCTAAGCTCGACACCGTACGTCGGCGGCCCCTCCGAGACAACAGCTACGCCGAGCGGTTCGAGTGCCTTGAGGAAGAACGCTTTGCTCGCTGCATAGTCGCTGACTCCGAATTTGACGTGGTCAAACATGAGTTCTCCTGAAGTGCGTGGGCCTGCGCGAGGCCTAACGTTTGGCTTCAGGCGCGCGCCGCCTTCGGCGCGTCGCGCTGCAAGCCATTGTTAGGTGGCACACGCCCTTGAACGTGCACCGCCTGGAAAACGTGCAAACTGCCAAGACTGGACATTGGCAAGCGTTCTCCGGTTGGCGGTTCTCTAACGGCGTATGTTCGCCTCTTCCAGCACCTTTGGATTCACGACATTGATTGGTTTGCCGGCCGTGAAAGCGACGATCTGGTCGAATATGTCTGAAAATTGAACCTCGTACTCGTCGCGTGTGACATATCCAATGTGCGGCGTACACACGACATTATCCATTGCGAACAACGGATATCGGATATCGAGTACCGGCTCTTCTTCATAGACATCGACGGCAGCCATGCCTGGATGCCCGATCTGCAGGGCGGCAAGCAATGCGCCGGGCTCGATCAGCGGAGCGCGACTGGTATTGACCAGCAAGGCAGTCGGTTTCATCCGGGCGAGGTCGTCCGTGGTCACGATGCCGCGCGTTGCTTCGACCAGGCGCATGTGGAGCGAGATTACGTCGCACTCCGAAAAGAGTGCTTCCTTGCTGGGTGCCACGGCATAGCCGTCGCTTCGCGCCCGCGTGAGTGAACCCTCGCGCGCCCACACCAATACGTTCATCCCAAACGCCTTGCCGTAACCCGCGACGACGCTCCCGATCCTGCCGTAACCGTAGATTCCCAGCGTTTTGCCTCGCAGGCTGTTGCCGACGCCAATCTGCCACTTTCCCGCTTTGAGCGCGGACATCTGCTGCGGAAGCTGGCGTATCGCCGCAAGCACCAGCGCCCATGTAAGTTCTGCGGCGGCATACGACGGAGTGCCCGGATGCTGGCTCGACGAAACAATGACGCCGAGCCGTGTGCAAGCCTCGATGTCGATGTGCGGATAGACGCTGCGCTGACTAATAAGCCTGAGCTTGTCCAGTCGATGGAGCAGCGGCGCGCGGATCTCGGTCCGCTCACGTATCAGCACCAGCGCTTCGGTATCCCGCAATCGTTCTCCCAGCGCATCGACATCCTGGACGTGATCGTTCCAGATCTTGATCTCGTGGCCTGACAGCTTCTTGAAGCAGTCGAGCGTGCGAAGAGTGTCGTGATAATCGTCAAGAATGGAGATCTTCACGGCTGGCTGTGCTCCCAAGGTGCCACCTAACGCCGCGGTTCACCGGCGGGCCGAGCCCGCAGGGCGAGGACCGTCCGGTGGAACCGCTTGTTAGATGCCAGCATTTGTTACGGCCAGATTAATAGCATTGCGGCGCCAAACCCCATCTTGATCAAACCGTCCGCGGCCCACAAGCGATCAAGGGAAATGTCGGGCCGAAGCCAGAGGCCGAGGCCAGCGACCGAGCAGAGCGCAAGGCCGAGCGCGGCACACAGCGGACCGAATGCGACGGCCATGGGCAGAAAGTGGAGACCAACGGCGAATAGGATCGCTAAAAGCAGCGCACGCTCTCCAGACTGACGCTTTGCTTCGTGAGAGGGGTCTTTGACGGGCGTTGTGAAGGAGCGGTGGACCCCACCAAAAAGGCGGGTGAATCCAGGCGCTCAGAAGCAAAGCGCCTAGAGACGCTGCAACGCCGAGGAAACAAAGCCATAGCGCCGCGACACCCGAATAAAAGTGAGCGACCACGAGCCCAAGACCTCCGCCAGGAGAAGGAGGTCAGCGATGGCTGTCCGCGTGTGGGGTTTCACGGCCGATACCTAACGTTTGAATTCACCCGCGCGCGGAAGCCGCCGAAGGCGGCTGCAGCGCGTCGGCGTGCAACGAAGGGTTAGCCATCAACTTTGCAGAGCCCTTCCTCGTTTTGCACGATGCGCTTTCTCTGCTGCACAAGCGCCATGCGTATTTCAGTTCGAACACACGGGCCTCCTCTTCGCGACGCCGCTGCTGAAAGGCAGTGGGGTTCGCGGATGTGGCAAAGGCAGACCCGGCGATCTGCCACGTGTGATGGAGTTTGTCGTCACCAAGTACGCCCGGAGTTCGGTCTTTGTAGTAGAGATATAGGTGATACCTCACTGAGTCGCCGATGGGATCGTCCTGGTAGTGGACGAAGTGCTGCTCCAGGTCTTGTGGAATGACGCCTACTGCTCGATAGTCAGCGAAACGATAGGCGGATTTGCCGGCATTGCAGTCGCTGCAAAGGGTCGCCAGATTTTCAAGCTCGTCTGTACCGCCGTTTGCAACGGCAATGACGTGATCCACCTGAAGCGGCACGTCATCCTTTGAGCGGCCACACATCAGGCAGCGATAGCCGTCGCGCGCCAAACTCGCTGGAGGACGTCCGCTCATAAGGGGTTAGACCTCGAGCTGCTATGGCGCCCCCGGTCATGCAACCAAGCTGCATGGCTTTGCAGCCTTTGACAGCAGTTCTGGAATGCTGTTCGGACCTGCAAAGTGCAGAACCCCTACTACCGCGACTGCTCGACGACCGGAGGCGGCGAGACGCAATAGATGACGAATCCATTGTTTGTTGCGCCCGTCGAGAGCTGCCGAGTACGCGTTCGGCATCTGCCGAATCGCACGCTGGTAGATAGGCTCCAGATTCGCAGGGCGCTCAGACTCCCACGCAGCGATGATTGAAGCCACCATTTCGACTCCTTCGTCGGCGTGTTGAGCAACTTGCGCCAGCGATGCCTCTTGCTCAGAGTGTGGGGCACGTGCGAACGGCGCGAGGCCCGCGCTGCTCGACTCGAGGAAGAAGTTGGCCTTGCCGCCCGCCTTGCAGATCTTGAGAGCTTGACGATCAATCCCGTTTTCTGGCCTGAAACCCCGCTCGGGCAGTACTCGATTCATCAGCTCGAAAGCCGCCCACCAAGGACGACAACTCGAGAGGTATTCGGTATCTAGGCCGAGCCGCTCAGCGAGAGCGGTGGCGTCCTCATAGAGGTCCGCAGGCACATTGCCGCTCAGTCGGTCCGCCGATGCATAGAACTTGCTGGCCATTGGTACCTGCATCTCGAAGTTAGCTTCGAAGGCAATGGTTTCTGCTTGATCCAGTGCCGTGGCTGCGGCGGCGCTAAGCGAAAGCGGCGCACGAGCCGAGTGGACGGAGCCTAAGAGCAAGAGGCTCGAGCTTGCTACTTGCCACAACATCGGGGTCTAACGAATGATATGGACTGCCTCTACCCGAGTGTCGCGGGTAGTGCGATCGTTGAGGTGCATTTGTTCAACATCACTTCAGGAGAGGCAGTCATGAGCGAGATTACGACGGTTGGGATCGACCTGGCAAAGTTCGGCTCATTGATGGCTAACGAATGAAGGTAGCCGGCGGCACGCGGCGGGCGCGAAGCGCTGCCGGCGGGGCGTCCGTGTTCACCGAGCGGTTAGGCATTAGTTTCACAGACTGCCGCGGTGCTAGCCCGAACGTTGCGAAAAAGGCGCAAGTTCCCCCGGTTTCCGTAGCATCTTGTCCACTTCTGCGGAATGCAACTCCTCGGCGTAGATCATCTGTCGTGCGAACTCCTCCAACGCCACGAAGCGTCCTTCAACCAGTGCGAGCAACTCCCGATATAGCTTGAGCGCGTCGCCCTCGGCTTCTAATGATTCGCGAAGCATCGCAGCGATGTCATGTTTGTGTGAGTCCAAAAGGGGACCGATCGCCAGCGATGGATAGGCTCCGAGCGTGGTAATCCATTCCCCGACCTGTTGGGCATGCAACAACGCTTCGTTCGCCTGTTCGCGCAGCCATGAAACGATTGGAATGCGACCGAAGCCAAAGACGAGGAGGGAATAGTGCGTATAGCGCACAACGCCGGCCAACTCCACCTCGAGCAGTCGATTCAATACACCAACAATCTGGTCGTTATCGATCTTTGACATTCATCACCTCATACAAAGGTAGGCCAGAGCCATCGCCGCCGCTGCGCCGACTCTTACAGTGGCGCCTAACAGCCGAGTTGAGCGGCGCGCGCCATGGTGTCACGGTAAGTCGCGCGGCCAGTTCGCGCGTCCGCCTCGAACGCGTTGTTAGGCATGTGACTTTCGCTTTGCTTGTCGCGACAAGTATGGCGCCAAAATCCGCTCGATTCGCGCTTGATGCGAATGCTCCAGGAAACACGTCGACACGGCGTTTTCGAGATCGTCATCAACCGACACGATGCGATTCACCCAGTCACCAAATGACCGTAGTTGTTTCTCGGTAAACGACCTGTGATGTTTCGCGAAGAAGCCAAGAAATTCCATCATCGCCCGATGATGTGTCAATTCGCAGTGGACACCGTCGACCAATACGTCCTCGGTCTCTTCTTCTTTCCACCAATCTTCGAAATCGGGGAAAAGCTCCCACAGCTGTCGCAGTGTGTCTTGCGGGCGGTGCTGCATCGTCACGTGCTCTAACGTCTGGGTTGAGCCGCGCTCGCAGAGCGTCGGCTCACGGTCGCTCGAACGCGTAGGCTCACTAAATTCTGTCCGTATAAAAATGGATGGTCAACGATGTCTGAGGCAGTGCTCCACGATGCGCTCCGCGAGCTGCGGCAGCAGCGGCACGGGCAGGTCGTGACCCATGCCGCGGATGATCTCCAGCTTGGCGTCGCCGCCGGCGTCGCGAATCACGCGCGCCGTTTCTTCGCCGCAGGCCGGACGCACGAGCGGGTCCTCGTCGCCATGCAACACCAGCGTGGGCACCTTGATGCGCTGCACGACCGCGGTTCGATCGCCGCTCGCCGCCATGGCGATGAGCTGTCGCGCGACTCCCGCTGGGTCGTACGAGCGGCGCACGTGCCTTTCGCATAGGTCGCGCAGGTAGCTTTCCTCCGCGGGATGGGTCTGGCTGCCGATGTCGCGCAGCACGCTCATCAGCCGCCGGGTTGCGCCCTCCACGTCGCCGTGTTTCGCGGGCTCGCGCAGCAACGCGCGCCGCGCTTCCGATGTGGGCTGCGGGAGGCTGCGCTTGCCGGTCGTGGACATGATCGACGTGAGGCTGGCCACTTTCGCCGGCGCGTTCGCCGCCAGATTCTGCGCGATCATCCCGCCCATCGAAGCACCCACTACGTGCGCGCGGGGAATTCCCAGTGCATCGAGGAGCGCTGCGGTGTCGCGCGCCATGTCGTCGATCAAGTAAGCCGCTTTCAAGGGCAGGCGCAGCACGTACTTGAGCGTCGCCAGGGCGATGTTGGGAGACCCGAGATAATCGAGGTGGCTGGAGAGCCCCACGTCGCGGTTGTCGAAGCGGATGACGTAAAAGCTCTTCGCCGCGAGCATTTCGCAGAACCGCTCGGGCCACACGATGAGCTGCATGCCGAGCCCCATCACGAGGACGATGGGTGGGTCGGCGGGATTGCCGAAGGATTCGTACTGCAGCGAGACCTTGTCAGCCTGGATCGACGGCACGGTACGGATCGGGGAAGAGCCAGCTGCGCCACCCGTCGCGATGGAACGGCTGCCAGCGGCCCTCGCGCTGCGCGAGGCGATCGGCGATCGCGTACCAGGCTGCCGGATTCACTCCCATGCCGATGTGGCTCGCGGTGACCTCGACGCTCTCGGCGAGAGGCACGCGCGCCTGCAGGCAGCACTGCCATGCCACGATGCCATCGCTGCGGCTGAACACGGAAGTCGTCGGAACCGGCGGTGCCTCGCGCATGCGCCGCCACTGATCCAGATCGTCAAGTCCATGTCCGCTTGCGAGCTTGTAAATGCGCCACGCGTTGTTCGCGCGCGGGTTGCCCGTGAACGGAGTGCCAAGTGTGATCACGCAGCGCACGTCTTCGCTCGCCACCTTCGCGATCTCGCGCGCGTAAACGCCGCCCAGGCTCCAGCCGATGAGGCTCACCTTGCGCCCGGTGCTGCGTGCGAGCTTCTGCACCCGCTCGACGCTGCGCTCGAACACGCCCTCCCGCGGCCCGAGGTTGAAACGCAGTTGCCAGCCGTGGGGCTCGTAGCCGCGCTCGGCGAGAAATGCGCGCAAAGGGAAGCGTGCTGACGTCCGAGGCGGCCAGACCAGGAAAGACCACCACCGCGTGGCCGTCGCCCCGCGGAGCGCGGCGCAGCAAGGGAAACGCCGCGAGCGCCGCGCTGAATTCCCACGGCGCGCGCCATTCGAGTGCGAGCAGGAATGCACCCGGTGCCTTCAGAGCTTGCGCGTGACTCGTCATCTCTGCGTAGTCTCCAGCAACTCCTCGTAAGCTTTCTTTAGATGTTTTGCGAATAGGCGTAAGTCCGGCATGGTCTTACGGCACGCCACGAGCCCGAAATCGAGCGAGCCGTTATAGCTCACGATTGTGATGTTGAGGGCGAGCCCATGGGTCACGATTGAAACCGGGTAGTAGGCCTTCAATTCGGCGCCCGCGAGGTAGAGCGGCACTTGCGGCCCCGGAACGTTGGAGATCACCACGTTGGCGACGACTGGGATGCGAGGCGCGGCAACGGCCTTGCGGTAGAGCGGCGTGATCGCGGCCATCAGCCACGGAATACCGAGCGAAGGCAGGTCGGTGGGGATCGCGCCCTTCATGCCGCCGGCGAGCTGCTTCGCGCGCGCGCTGCCGGCGACGATTGCGGCCATGCGCTTCACGGGATCGGCGATTTGCGTGGCAAGGCCGACCAACATCATCGAGACCTGGTTCTCCTGCGTCTTATCGCCGGGCGCCCGCAGGCTCAACGGGACGGCGGCGACCATCGCCTTGCCGAGCGCCGCCTTGTCCTTGGTGAAATGGCGCCGCAGCGCACCGGCGCAGATCGCCAGCACGGCATCGTTCAGCTTGGCGTCGTAGTGCCGCGCGATCGCCTTCGCCTCGGCCAACGGAATTTGCAACGCCACGAACACGCGCTCGGCGCTGATCGCCGCGTTGAGCCGCATGCGCGGAGCCGCAGTGCTGCCACGCTTTTTCGGTTGCGCGATGAGCGCCACCGCGCCGGTGCGTCCGGCGGCTTTCGCGACGCTGGGGATCGCTTTCAGGATCCTGCCGTATTGCGCGACGGTGTTGCGCAACGCCGATCCCAGCATCTTCGCCGCCGAGGGCGGCATCGCCGCGGCGCTCTTCACGGCGGCGCGCGGCACAGCGCGCGGCTTGGGCTGCGCATCGAGCAGCGCCTGCGCGACCGCGATGCCGCCCTGGCCGTCGAGCGCGGCGTGATGGATCTTGGCGTAGAAACCGACCTGTCCGCTCTTCAAGCCGTCGATCACCGTGAACTGCCAGAGGGGGCGGTCACGATCGAGCGTCCCCTCGTGCAGGCGCTCGACGGCGTGCTCGAGTTGAGCCTGAGTGCCAGGTGCGGGAAGCGTGACGTGCTGGATGTGGTAATCGAGATCGACGCGCTGTGCCGGTACCCAGAGCGGGCTGGCGATATCCAAGGGCATGAGGCGCAGCACACGCGAGAAAACGGGCGCCAGGTGAATGCGCTTCGCGATGTGGGCGCGGATCGCCGCATAGGGATCGCGTCCTGCCGGCGGCCGATCGAGCAGCATCAGACTCCCGACATGCATCGGCGTGTCGGGCGTCTCGAGCTGCAGGAACAGCGCGTCCAACGCGCTGAGATGCTTCATCGTGCGCGTGTGAAGAATCCGAGGCGCCCTGACGTGAAATGACTATTGCGGCACGATGCCATCGCGGCCGACGTTGATGCGGTTTGCCTCCAGCGTACCGTCCGGCTTCTTGGTCGCTGCGAGCACCGTGAACCTCGCCCCTGCTTTGAGATCGCCCTTGCCACCGATCTCGTAGCGGACGATCGGCACGGCCGGAGGGACCACGATCTTTTTCTCGCCGTCCTTGTACTTGACCACGATCGTCGAGCCATCGACCCCAGCGACTATCGAGCCAGACGTCGTGCCATTGGTCATGGTGCTTTCCGGTATCGGTGCATAAGGCCGATGACCCTCGCCGGTGCCGCGCATCTGTTCGGGGAAGATGTGCACCTCCAAGGCCTTCTGACTGCCGTCGGGCTGCGGCATCGCTGCGCTGCCAAGGTATGTACCTTCCCTAATGTCTGCCATTGAGGCCTTGACCACGGCGATGATCACCGCATTCTCGGTAAGCGTCAGTTTGAGCTCCACGCCGTCGTTGGATCTCAATGTAAGCACGTTACCGTCAGCGCTCTCGATCGTTCCGCGTACGCGGACGGTTTGCGCGGTGGCTGCCATACACGATACGGCGATGATCGCGCCAGCGAGCGCCATTTGAATTGTTCTGGGCATATGGTTCCTCCAATCGCGATGCTTGTTCAACGAGGTCTAACGCCTGAATTAAGCCGCGCCGCGAAGCGGCGTCGGCTTGAATGAATGGTTAGCGCGCACTATCTTCTTCACATCACCACATCTCATTCGCCATCTTTTTGCGTCGGGCCAACTCCTTCTCGCTCGGCTCGGCACTCGGGAACGGTTTGGCAGTCTCGCTGAAGAGGCGCTTGCCCCGCCCAAGCACCACTGGAAAAGTCCACACGTTGTACTCGTCGATCAGTGAGGCGGCCTGGAGTGTTTGAATCAAATTGCTGCTGCCAATCATCTGCAGGTCGGGGCCTGGTTGGGCCTTGAGAGCGATGATTGCCGAGACGACATCGCCGTGGAGCAGGGTCGAGTTGTTCCAGTGGAGCATCGTCAACGTGCGCGAAGCAACATACTTTTTCGCTGCATTGAGCGTCTTCGCAATCGGGTGGTCATCCGGCTGATAAGGCCAGTACGCTTCGAATATCTGATAGGTCCTGCGCCCGAGCACCAGCTCGCGATCCTTGCCGTCGAAACCTGATGCTGAGATGTCCATGCTTTCGTCCCCGTAGCCGAACATCCAACCGCCAAGGGTAAAACCGCCAGTGGGGTCTTCTTCCGGCCCGCCGGGTGCTTGCATGATTCCGTCAAGCGACGCAAACGTAGATACGATGAGTTTTCTCATGGAAACTCAGTCCCAAGGGCTACCTTCTCGGCTCATACCGCATCGCCACCGCCCCCGAGCCGAACTCCAGCCGGCTCACGAGCTTCAAGTCGACATACTTCGATAGCCCCGCGAACAACGTCGGCCCATGGCCCGCTAGCCTGGGATGCACGACGAACTCGTACTCATCGATCAATCCCAGCTCCGCCAACGCCTGCGGGAGCTTCACGCCTCCCACGAACAGTCCCTTGCCCGACTCCCGCTTGAGCTGCTGAACGGCCTTCCCCAGATCCCCGCGCACGAGCTCCGCGTTCCAATCGACCCGCTTCAACGTGCTCGACACGACGTACTTCTTTGCCGCGTCGATCGTCCGGCGGAAGGGTTCCATCCAATCGGGCATCTCTCCCGTCCACGCCGGCCGAAACGCGGCCTCCATCATTTCATAGGTCACCCGGCCAAAGAGGAGGGCATCGGCCCGGTTGAGGTTCTCGACCGCGTGACGATGCAAGTCTTCGTCCGGGACCATTGCACGATGATCGCAGCACCCGTCCAATGTGACGTTGATGGAATACCGAAGGGGTCGCATTACGTGCTCCTGAAGCGGGCTAACTGCAAGGTAAACCGGCGCGCCGGCAGGACGCTCGCCATGTTGAAGGCATGAACCGGCGCGTCCGGTTGACCGCGAGGTTAGGCCGCATTCTGCGAGCCCTTAAGCTCGCCGCCCCATTGGCTGGGGTCAACGTCCTGCTACTGACTCCGAGAAGACCCAGTGATGACCGGCGAGGTCTTGTGCTCCGTACTGGCGCTCACCGTATGGATAGGTCATCGGAGGGCCAGATGTCTTCGCGCCAGCGGCGACTGCTCTGGCGTAGTGTTCGTCGACTTTCTCAACCCTCACCATGACCGAATGGGTGGAATCTGTGTCCAGCACCCGACTGCCCGACCTGACTATCACCGCACCGTTGCCCTCGTAGAAGGCGAGCGCTTCATGGGGCTGCCGAACGCACAAAGACGGATCGCAGGATGCGAGATGGCGCAGCAGCCGACTCGACGGCGCAGACAGTCGGCGATGCGCTACGCGGCGAATCCCGATTGACATGTCTGTCGGCATGGAACGGTTCGAGCGCACGGGCTGTCAGCGCGTTGCAATGCGGCCTAACGAACAGAGCTAACCGGCCGCGAGCGGACGGCGCGCCAGCGCCGCCGGCGAGCGGTCCGGTTGAGCGAGAGGTTAGGCGCCATTGCGTTCACCGCTGCCGTTAACAGGACGAGAGCTCCCGAATCGGTAGACCTGTCCAGAGTTGTCTGACCTTCACCACTAGTCGCTGCTTTTGTCGACCCACTGCACCAGCTCAAGGGTGATCCCCTCGGGACCTTCAAAGAATCGAAGCCGCCGGCTGATGTAGTCCATCTCATCGCTCAGCATCGTCACCCCGTTAGCCGTCAAATGGCTGGTGGCCGCCCCGATATCGTCGACACGGAACGCAAGATGGTTGTAGCCCCGTCGCCGCAGATTCGTCGGATGCTCGCCTGGGTCGTCCGGCGGCCTTGGATCGAACTCGAGCAACTGGATCTCGAAGTGAGGCTCGGCTCCTTCGAGTACAAGCGTGATGTGCTGAGCCTTCATGTTCGGCATGCCCATGTACCGCGCAGGCGGGCCACCATCGATCATCGCGACGTGTTGCTTCCGGAAGCCAAGGAGCTCGAAGAACTCGATCGCGGTCGCAGCGTTCGCCACTGCGATGGTTACATGATCGGGGTTGCGAATCACCAACATCATCCCCTCCACCGGTGTGCTGCCTAACGTTTGAGGTGAGCCGCCGCTAGAGGCCGCAGGCCGGAAGCGGTCGGCTCGACCGAATGGTTAGGCCTCTCTTGTCTGTGCAGCAGTCTTCCCTTGCTTCATGCGAGTACCGATCTGAATTCCCAACCAAGCCATTGGCAGGTACGCGGCCAACAGGTCAAGAGCGATGAACCAAGTTGGGGCGGGAATCATGAAACTTGCCGCCACACCACCGCAAAGAAAGACTGCGCCAATCACGTAGGCAATTTGCGCCTTGTAGCTCGCTGCGATCAGGTAAGCAGCGAGTGCGCCAGCGAGAGTACCAACCGCGTGCGCCAAGAACGGCATTATGAAATGCCGCGGCTCAAGGAGATGCATAGCCTTGCTCAGGCTTTCGGCGCTATTTACATCCACACCCGCAGGCGGAGGAATGAGCGACGGGCTGAGAGTGATGAGTGCCATGTTGACGCCTCCGCCTATGGCGATTCCCGCGAGGATGGCAAGCACATTTCGCAGTAGGTTGGGCATGGGCAATTCTCCTGAGAGGCCTAACGTGGAGGTGAGGGGCGCGCGGCATCTGGTGCGTCCCCATCAACCGCAGGGTTAGATAGCTGTTTTGAACGTTTGTACACAAGGATCAATACTTGGAGGAACCACCCAATTGCGCCGAGAAGCCAAGCACCAAACAAGAAAACTATCCCCCCGTGTCCGTAATAACTGCCGACGATCCAGCCAATCGCACTACTGCCTAAGAACCAGAGAACAAGAAGGAGGATCCACCGCGGCATAAATTCAATGCGAGGGTTGTCGGACAACTTCCATATCAGCAATCTAACGTTCCGGTTCAGCGGCCGCGCTGCCCCCTAGCCCTTCTTGGTACTTTATCCATCGCGGTCCGCTGCAACCGGTTGTTAGCGAGCACTGGGCAAGCGGAACGCTATGAGATGGTCTCCCTTTCCCCATAGATCTCCCCCTCCGACTGCAATGACCACAAACTGCTCACCTGAACGAAGCTGATAGCTCATGGGCGTTGCTCTTGCGCTCTCGGGCAGCGGCCCGCGCCAGAGTTCGCGACCGGTTTCGATGTCATAGGCACGAAGCCAGCGATCCAGCGCAGCACCAATGAACACGACTCCGCCTGCCGTTGCAATCGGACCGCCAAGATTCGGGGAACCCCATTCCTCTTTGACACGAGAGGCCATATCCGGACCTAACGGTCGCGTAAAAGATCCAAGCGGCGTTTCCCATCGAATCCTGCCAGTCTTGAGATCAACCGCGACCAGCGTACCCCACGGTGGTGGCGAGCACGGAAGACCTGAAGGACCGAGCAGGATGCGTCGGCGCATGACATACGGCGTGCCCAGCATCCTGTTGTATTCGTAGTTGTGGCCGAGACGAGTGTCTTCTGTCCGAAAGCGGTCGCGATCGAAGTCAGCACGGGGAATCAACTGCACCATCGCAGCGATCCTGTTGACAGGCACGACGGCGATCTGCCGCACGGGGTCTACAGCCACGCCACCCCAGTGCGCTCCACCGATGTTTGAGGGAAGCACCAATGTCCCTTGAGTGCTCGGCGGGGTAAATATCCCATCGTTCCGCAGCCCATCGACCACCGCTCGGCATGCCTCGCGGTCCGCGTCGTTTATTCCCCATGCGTCTACTGCAGCCAGCCGATGCGGACTGAGTGGCGGGGTCAGCGCAGTGAAGGGCTGCGTTGCAGCAGCTTCCTCGCCTGGAATGTCGCTCTTGGGAACAGAGCGCTCCTCGACTGGAAAGATCGGTTCACCGGTTTCCCGATTCAGTACGAATAGCATGCCTGTCTTCGTGGCCTGGAGCACGGCCGGAATCTCGGCGCCATCGCGAGTGAGCGTCACCAATGCCGGCGGGGCAGCGTTGTCGTAGTCCCACAGATCGTGGTGCACCGTCTGGAACGTCCACACACGATCGCCGGTCGACAGCTTGAGCGCCACGATTGAATTAGCGTGGCGGTTATCCCCGAGACGCAGAACGCCGTAATAATCCGGAGCCGGGCTCGACGTGGGAATGAAGACGAGGTCACGTTGTGGATCAGCGGATAACGCTGACCACGCGTTTGCCGCGCCCGTGCCGTGGGCCAAGTCACCTCGCCACTCACCGTAGGCCGGGTCGGCCGGGTTCTGCGGAATCGGATCCCAACTCCACCGCAGCGCACCCGTCCGCGCATCAAACGCGCGGATCTCGCCACTAGCAGGATTCGGGCGGCTGTTGTCGCCAATGGAGGACCCAACCACCACCAAGCCGTTTGCCACCACGGGCGGCGATGTCACCGTATAGGCTTGAGTCTCGAAGGGCGGAATCCGCAATCCCTGCCTCAGGTCCACTATCCCGCTGCTACCAAACTTCGTGCAAGGCCGTCCGTCGGCCGCATTCAGAGCGATTAACTGGGATTGCGCCGTAGCCACATAGATAGTGCGTCGGCAGGCAGCATCAAGCGGTGCTTTCTCGTCCAGCCACGTCGACACGCCCCGGCTGGCGAAATCACCGTAAGGGATATCCCGGCGAATGTGCGGGTCGAATATCCACCGCTCCCGACCAGTCGATGGGTCGAGAGCAATCACTCGTCCCAGAGGCGTGGACAGATACATGAGCCCGTCGACGATGATGGGTGTTGTTTCAAACGCGGTCGGTTTGGTGGTCGCAAAACGGGAATCTGCCTCACCGGTGCGATAAGTCCATGCCAACTCGAGCCGGTGAACATTGTCACGGGTAATGCCCAATGCGGGGAGGTAGCGCGTACCTTGGACATTTCGTCCGTACGCCGTCCACTCGCTCGAATTGTCAGGTGACACAAATTGAACGCATGCCGTGAGGATCGTGCTAATGGTGAGCAGAGGTGCGAGTGACCGAATAATTGATGACACTCTTATGTCTCGCTAACGCCCCGCATCACCTGCCGGCGGAAGCGGGCGAAGCCCGCTGTAGCCGGTCAGGTGCATGCGGATGTTAGGTGTCGTCTCGCCAATCATGGCCGGGCTTGAACAGCATATGCGGGACGAGTTGAGTTCACCACTCGCCTCGCTCAAATAGCAACTTGGATCTCCCAAGCGCACGCCCAAGCCGCACGATGCTTTCGCGACGGGACATGACTTCCGGACTCTTTCCATGAGCGAGCAGAATCCGACCTAGCATCCATGTGAGGAGCATCTGGATTAGTGTGATACGCGTTGCCTGCAAGGGATCGTAGGTTTCGAGCCCGTGCATGGCGACGAACTGATTACCCCCACCGTGCGCAACCATAGCGAACTGCCACCCCTGAAGTTCGGACGTGTAGTGGGCGTACGGTTGCACGGCGCGCGCCAGATTTCCGTAGAACTCGGCCCACGTTTCATCCCAAAGGCCGGACCCTACGAAGGCCACACATCTTTCTCAAGTGCTTTCCGCAGTTCGCCGTGGGACTTCTTGCCCTCCTTCCACGCGGAAAGGAGAGGCTCGGCGAAATCCGGCGGTTGCAGACCAATCTCGGCGATCGTGAGTGCCTCGACTGATTGCCGCACCAAGCAAATGGCCGCCGAATGCGTACCGCGTCGATTGATGTGACCGCCAGCCTCCATACACCCCGCATGATGGCAGAGCGCCAACTCTGCCAACGGTTGGAGGTCGACAGTGGGTAGCCGATGATTCCGTGCGGCGGCCACGCCCATGCCGATCAAAGGCCACAACAACTCGTCGCCGACGCGGAACCACTCAGGCTGATTCTCAGCTTCGGGCACGCGCTTACGACACCTAACGACTGAGTTGAGCCGCGCTCGTAGAGTGTCGGCTCTCGAACGAAATGTTAGATGTTATGTTCGTTCTCAAGGAGCAGAGAACGATGTGGACCCAGTAGTCCATTGCGCTTCCATTGGTTGATCCTTCGACGACCGTCCATGAGGTACTCACGCTCGCTCCACCTAAGGACGACAACGGCACCGGAAGCGGGGTGGGGTTCTGAGGTTGTCACTTGTGACGCATGAATCAAAGGCCATAGACGTTCCAAATCTCGATACTCCACCGACAACCGCAAGCCGGTACGAGGAATCTGGAGGGTGGAACCAGAATCATTCAACCAAGGATTCTTCCGCAGCAACCGGTTAATCGTGTCAATGCAGTCATGATCTGACTCGAAGTGGTTAGCCAGGACAGAGGCTAGCTCGCCCCAAAGACCTTGTTCAGTACGCGTTGCAGGAACTGACATCTAGCGCAACGCTGAGCCGCAAACGCAAGCGCAGCTTGCGGATGTCGGCTCGAGCAACGAGTTAAGTCCGAGCGACAAGCGGCACGAACCGAAGATGAACGAAAGCATAAGCGGCAAACCCCACCGCAATGCACAGCGCTGAGGTTGTGAACGACATATAGCGAGGAGCGAGTGCAATTGCCGCGATGAAGAGAATGCCGGCGAACAGCGACAACCAAGACACCGAAAGCCTTGTGCCGCACACCTTGCACGGCGCGTCTATCACTGGCCCAAGCGCGAACTTGCGCCAGTAACTAAAGGGCTCTGCCTGACAATGTGGGCACACGAGCATAAAAGGACTTAACGTTTGAATTCACCGGCCTGCGCGGCTCTTGCGCAGGTCCGGTGGAATGATTGGTTAGCCCCGAAGTTGGCTGAGTAACTCATAGCCCTCTGGCCAAGCGCCGAGGCCGCTATTTGCATTGATGTGACCGCAACTGCCGATATGAACTACGCGGCTCCCCCATGCCGCCGCAAGTTGCTCTGAGTATTCTGGCGAGCCATACGGATCATCCTTGCTGACCACCACGATGCTCTGAAACGACAAGGGTTGAGCGGGGGTCTCGGAGAATCCGGCTGCCTCCGCGGGAAAGTTAGGGCCTGTGCAGTTGGGTACCGCAACCAGCAGGGCTGCCTTGATCGGAGAGTGCGGATTAGCCGCCCAGTGCGCTACTACCAAACAGGCAAGGCTATGTGCAACCAATACAACATCAGGCCCGACGTGCCTCACGGCCTTCTCAATGGCGGCCACCCACTCTTCGCAAACTGGGTTGTCCCAATCACGCTGCTGGACACGCACAAATTCGGGATGTAATTGCTGCCAGATGGATTGCCAGTGCAGCGGCCCTGAGTTTCCGATGCCTGGAAGGATAAGAACTGCTGCGGGCACGGCGGACTCCTGTGCGAAGGGGCTAACGACCTAGTTGAGTGGCCGGCCACGATGCCTGTGCCGCGGCGAGACGCGGCCCACGATGGTCCCCGGTCCGCTCGAACGTGTTGTTAGCTGTCATGGAGAAAGGCTGAGCTCCATCCACCGTAGGCCTCTTTCGATCTTCCAGTCGGTCCAGCCCCGCTTGCGATAGAAGCCGTAAGCGCGAAGCGTGGTATCGAGATCTGTCGTGAGCCACGCTCGCTTGCAGCCCGATGCCGCGAGCCATTCCTCGGCCAGGGCCATAAGCTTGCCGCCGACGCCTTTTCCCTCGTATTCCGGAAGCACGGCGATGACCAGGAATTCTCCCGTCGCGCGATCGGCCATGGAGAACGCGACGACCCGGTCGGAATCGTCGCACACCCAGCCCTTGGTGGACTTGCCAAGGCTTTCCGTGACGCTCTGCGCGTTGATGCCGAGTCGTTGCAGTTCCTCAAGCGTCATCGTGTTCTCGCGCGTTCTCGGGCGAACGTAGAAAAGCGCTGGCACGTCGGCGGCGGTGATCTCGCGGAACTTCACGCGCCAATTCGAATGACAGCTAACGTGTGAGTTGAGCCGCGCTCGCAGGCAAAGCCTGCTTGTGAGCGTCCGTTCGATGAAGGGTTAGACCGCATGGCGTGCGGCCAGTTCGAACGGACAGTTAGGACACTTCTGCACGTAGGCACTTTCGAGGGTGAACATCATGTCCAGATGCGCTCGTAGACGCTTTGCGGAGAGCAATGAGCGTATGGCTGATACTCAGGCGAGTTGTAGCGCCAACGTGCTAAGGGAGTCCATATCCGGAAACTCGATGAATGTACAACTGCTCACCAACCGCGACCTTCCTTCACCGAGACCGCGACAACGCCGACGACGACGCCAGAAGTGACTGCGACGGTTGTCTGGCTGCTGGAAGAAGAACTGGCTTCCAGTGGCGACCCTCAGGTAGCTTGTGGCGAAGGGGCAAACGGCATAAACGCTCTGCGCGATTCAAGGAGTACCGCCGCAACGCGGTCTGCGTCGGCGGGCTCAGCTTGGCGCAGGAGGAGTTGCATGCGGTCTAACGTTTAGGTAACCGGCGGCCGCGAGCGGCGAGGTGCTCGCTACTGCGCAGTATTGTTGATTCGTGATGGCCTTGAACCGCGGCACGATCGCGGACGTCCGCGTTCACCGAAATGTTAGAGCGCATCCGTGGACTGCACTTCGCGACAGAAAAGGGTTTCATCAGGTTCAATCTGATAACGATCCAGGATGTGCGGGGGCGCCGGTGTGAAATGGAGGCGCTGGAGCAAACGTAAGGAGCGCTCATTTCCGCCTTTGCGTCAGGTAAGACGCGTGCCGCCATACTTGCGCGATCGCGAATCGGCCCCACCCTGGTTCGCGTGCAAGGCCGTGTCCCCAATACGCACTGGAAAATTCATATGCAATGGCTGCACGCCCATCCGGAAACACTGTCGCCTGTACGTAGCCAATGGGTTGGACGGAGTAAAGGCGGACCACCCAATTGAGCCAAAGCTCTGCGCCTGTACTCCTCGAACTTAGTCGGGTCGGTGATGATGTGCTCTGCAATCAGATAAGAGGACATCGATGTTCTCCTGCCCTGTGCAACCTAACGGCTAAGCTAACCGGCGTGCCGCCACCGATACAGCCGAGCAAGAAGCCGCGTGCCGGCGCGTCCGGTTGAGCGCATGGTTAGGCCACATTTCCGGGTGCCTGATAAAACCAAAACTCAATCTCGGACGTCGGCTTTTCAAAGCGCGCCGCGTGCACAGCACGGGCCGGTACGTGATACCACTGTCCGGGCCCATAGCGACTTTCCTTCCCGTCGAGCGCAAGGATGAGTTCACCCTCCGTGATGACACCCACATTCTCGGTTTCATGATGGTGCGGTTCAATGGCCGTCCCCGCCGGATATGAGGCGAACAAGACGTCGCAGTCCTTCGCGTTCAATTTGAATGCGTCGAAGGGACCAGCGAATTTAGGCAGGTTGCGAAGTTGCGGCGGAAAGTGGGACACGCGCTGTCTCCTTGTGGCCTAACGACAAAGTTGAGCCGCGCTCGCAGAGCGTCGGCCTTACGAGTGAAGAACGATTCCATGTGGCGTTGTCGTTCATCTTGCCTGTCTTCATGCTCTGCAATCGCAGGCAGCATTTGCATACCCCTGCGGTTTGAATATGCGCTCCGTTGAAGCCGGAGACTTGGCGAGCTTCTCGGCGGGCCTTCGCGGGCGGGCGACCAACTCACCGCCGCAATTAGGACACACGCCCTTGAGCACGGACGTCGCGCAGGCACGGCAGAAGGTGCATTCAAACGAGCAGATGAGCGCCTCTTCCGACTCCGGCGGCAAGTCTCGGTTGCAGCATTCGCAGTTGGGACGGAGTTGAAGCATGTGAGGTTCTCCGATGTACGGTGCTGTCGATGGAATGCTGCCTAACGTTTGACTTAAGCGGACCGCCGTAGGCCGGTCCGCTTGAAGGAAGGGTTAGCCGTCTGATGGATTAGTAAGAGCGTAGACAGATCCGCCAGCCTTTCAGCGGTGCGACGGCCATGATGGAGGAGCGCAGGACGAGAGAGGGGTTGAGACCACGTTTCAGCAGGTGCGAATGACCCAGAGATTTTTTGTGCAATGCTGAGGACTTCATCGGCGGAATTGCGTCGACTATATGTGACATTGTCGACAAAATGCACTTTGTCTTGGCTCACCAGTACAGGTTCCGTGTCAATTGATAGCGGGTGTGAGTGACTCGAGTCGGTACTGATGCCGCGCTGGACACAGCGCGGCTGCGGTTGCGTACGAGTGTCGCAATGCTAACGACTGGTCATCGGCGGATGCGCTGCAGGAAATCACGCGCTCTCAGCGTGGCCGGCGACTCGAAGCCATCGACGACTCGATCTGAGCTAGCGCTGCGTCGATCTTCATGTCGAGGCCCTTCTTGCCGTACGCGACGCTGGCACGCACGGGATTACCTGAGACGCCGGTCAGTTTTCGGTCACCCCCAGGCGCCAACTTGTCCATGCGGATTAGCGTCGGGTCGATCGCCATCAGTTGCGATGTATCCGCGATTCCGGCGTGCCCGCCGATGGCTTCCAGCGTTTCGCCTTGGCTCTGTAGCCAGACGGAAAATCCGCCCTTTAGGTCGAAGCCAACGGTGTAGTAGTTCGGGATGAAGTGCACGCGAGTCTCCGTTCTCGCCCACTCCTTGTTGAGAAGTTCGGCAACCGCTTGCATTCCCTGCTGGTTCGGCCCGCTGTCACCAAGAAAGACGACATCGCGGAACCCATGAGCCTTGAAGCTTCGGGCAGCAAATTCGACCACCTTCATGAAGTGCTCATTGGGCAACGTAATCGTCCCGGCGTAAGGCATGTGTCCCGTTGGCGGCTCGAGATCCCCCTCGGGCACGTAAGCCATGACGGGCGCTACAAGCGCGTTGCCGAGGCGTCGCGCAATCCGTTCGGATGCGTACTTGACGATGTAGTTGTGCTTTCCAAGCACCATGTGCGGGCCATTTTGTTCGGTGCCACCCGTCGGCAGGAGGATCGTGGTCTTCCCGGCCTTCAACGCATCCCTTACCTCGGTCCACGTCAACTCCTCGAGAAACACGGTGTCGGGTACTTCAGCCCGGAGTGGGAGGACGGCGAACCAGAGGCAAACGAATGCAACGCGGCGCTTGATAGTCGACATATGGTGGTCTCCTCCCTCTGACGCCTAACGAACGAGTTGAGCGGCGCGGCGGTTTGCGCCGCGTCCGCTCCAACGACTTGTTAGGCGGCCCCAGCTTCGTCGCCGCAAGGTCTTTCTACTACCATCTCGGCACATACCGCATCGCCACCGCCCCCGAGCCGAACTCCAGCCGGCTCACGAGCTTCAAGTCGAGACGCTTCGACAGCCCCGCGAACAACGTCGGCCCATGGCCCGCTACCCTGGGATGCACGACGAACTCGTACTCATCGATCAATCCCAGCTCCGCCAACGCCAGCGGGAGCTTCACGCCTCCCTCGACTACGAGTCCCCTGCCCGACTGCCTGCTTCGAACTGCTGACCGCCTTGGGATCCTTCCCAATTGATGCGTACCGCTGCACGTAGCTCCGCGTGATCCGTCGATCGCTCGAGAATGCTCGACAGACAACACGTACTTCTTGACGTGATTACCGCGCCGAGTCGTCTCGGACAGCGTGAAGGGCTTTGCAGCCATCAAGTCTCCATCATTGAAGCGAAGTCAGGCCCGGACATCGACCATGTCCGGCGCCGGCCGCCACGCCGCCTCCATAGGCACTTCCTCGTAAGTGACCGCGGCCAACTAGAGGACGGGCGTCGGCCGTGGCCGATGCTTGCATCGCTCTGCGGTTGCTGAACGCAGGGTGCTTCATCCGCAGACGCGCTGAGGCGATGATCAGCAGCACCCGTCCAGCACGTGACCGCAGCATGGAGTTCACGAAGGCGCCGTCGCATTACGGACGAGTTGCGACTGCGCATAGGGCCGCCTAACGTACAAGCTTGAGCGGCGCGACTGCTTTCGTGCCCGTCCGTCTCGAAGCGCAAGTTAGGCGCGATAACGCCCACGACGACACCGGAAATAACCGCGACGGTGGTCTTGGTGCCGGGAAGCAGAACATCGCGTACCCACCGGCGCACTTCTGCGTCCGTGTGTGACGGAGCAAACGGCAGAAACGCTCTGCGCGACTAATGAGCACCTCGGCGACCGCTGCTGCGTCGAGGTCCGCTGACGCAGAGGGGTTATGCAACCGACACCTCGCGCGCGACGCGCCTCTGAAGCCAGCGGCGCCAACGCTCCTTTGCTTCCTGTAGGAGCGAACGCGAGGCTGCTGGAGTCGGTGGCGAGTTCCCTTGGATGATTGAATTTGCTGCTGCTACGCATTCATTGCAGATGTAAGGCTTAACAATCAATCTTGGCCCGGCAACCAGCTTCGAAATTTGGTCTTCAGTTTTCCGACAGAAAGAACATCTCAGTTTGCGAATACCCATGGCCAGCCACCTCCTGTGTCAGCTGTTTGCTCCCTACGTGTTCTAGATATCACACCGCCGTCGAGTAACAACAGCGGCTATTGAGTAACACTTTCTCCTTTGCCCATTAGCTGACCTACATTTCGATCGACGCAAGCAGGTCGGCGCATGGCGCGGAAAGCGCGCCGTCAAGGATCAGCTTCGATGCCGCTTCAATATCTTGCGCCAGCACGCGATCTACCTCGTAAAACGCCACCTTCTCGCGCACGATGCGATGCACCTGCTGCAGGCGCGGCGAGGTCCTGAGCGGCCGATGAAAGTCGATTCCCTGCGCCGCGGCCAACAGCTCGATGCCGATAATCGTCGCGGTGTTCATCGCCATGTCGTGCAGGCGCCGCGCGGCAAAGGTCGCCATGCTGACGTGGTCCTCCTGATTGGCAGAGGTCGGCAAGCTGTCGACGCTGGCCGGATGCGCGAGCGATTTGTTTTCTGACGCCGCGGCTGCGGCCGTCACGTGCGCGATCATGAAACCCGAGTTGATGCCGGGCTCGCGTACCAGAAATGGCGGCAGCCCGGACAACGTCGCATCGATCAGCAGCGCGATGCGGCGCTCGGATAGCGCACCGATCTCCGCGATCGCCAACGCCAGAGTGTCGGCCGCGAACGCGACCGGCTCGCCGTGGAAGTTGCCGCCGGATATGGCTTCGTCGCGCTCGGAGAAGATGAGCGGGTTATCGGTCACCGCGTTGGCTTCGATCAACAGCGTGCGCGCCGTTTGCACGAGCAGATCGCGGCACGCGCCCATCACCTGCGGCTGGCAGCGCAGGCTGTACGGATCCTGCACGCGATCGTCGTGCACCAGATGCGACGCGCGGATTTCGCTGCCGGCCAGCAGCTCGCGATAAACGCACGCAGTCGCGATTTGGCCCGGCTGACCTCTGAGCTCGTGCAGCCGCGGGTCAAATGGTGCGTCGCTGCCCTTGGCGGCGTCGACCGACAGGGCGCCGGCGACGATCGCCGCTTCGAGCAGACGCTCCGCCATGAACCACCCATGGAGCGCCAGCGCAGTCGAGATCTGCGTGCCGTTGATCAGCGCCAGCCCTTCCTTGGCGCCCAACACGACCGGCGCGATTCCGGCGGCGTCGAGTGCCTGCACGCGCAGCAATGCGGCGCCCGTCGACGCGTACATCGCCCTCGCCCATCAGCGCCAATGTCATGTGAGCGAGCGGCGCCAGATCGCCCGATGCGCCGACCGATCCCCTGGCCGGAATGCACGGCATGATGCTGGCGTTATAGAGCGCGAGCAGCGTTTCAATGATGACCGGGCGCACGCCGGAATAGCCGCGCGCGAGGCTGCCGATCTTCATCGCGAGAGCGAGTCGCACGATGGGGTCGGCCAGTAACTCGCCGACTCCAACCGAGTGCGAATAGATCAGATTTCGCTGTAGCTGCTGGAGTTGACCGTCGGCAATGTGTGTCTTGGCCAGCAAGCCAAAGCCGGTGTTGATGCCGTACGCCGCGTCTCCGCGCGCAACGATTCGCTGCACTGCCGCTGCGGACGCTTCGATCGCATCGCGCGCATCGGATGCGAGAGTCAGTGGAACGCGTGCCCGCCAGATGCGACGCAGATCCCCGAGATTTAGATGGCCAGGCTTTAGCGTGATCACCGACGCGGTGTTCATCGATCGTTCAAACTTATGCCGTAGAGCATAACTGTCTGCGACAGGAACCCACGATGAAGTCAGCCGCTGACTCTCGCCTGCTGATGATGCTGCTGGCTGCCACGCTGATCGCACTGGCCGTATCAGGCTGGCGCCCGTACGACCGCATAACCTGGCTGCTCGAAGTTGCGCCGGTGTTGATCGCGATCCCAATCCTGATCGCTACGCGCGGCAGCTACCCCCTGACTACGCTGCTTTATCTGCTGATTTTCGTGCACGCCCTGGTGTTGATTCTGGGTGGGGCTTACACCTACGCGCGCGTGCCGCTCGGTACGTGGGTGCAGCAGGCATTCGACTTGGCGCGCAATCCCTACGACAAGCTCGGCCATTTCATGCAAGGGTTTGTACCAGCCATGGTCGCGCGCGAGATCCTTATCCGCGGAGACTATGCACGCGGGCGCCGTATGGTCGCGTTTCTCTGTATCTGCATCGCGCTCGCCATCAGCGCCTTGTATGAGCTGGTCGAATGGTGGGCGGCGCTGGCGCTCGGCCAGGGCGCCGACGAATTCCTCGGCACGCAGGGCGATCAATGGG
This sequence comes from uncultured beta proteobacterium, assembly GCA_963824935.1. Classification (GTDB taxonomy): domain Bacteria; phylum Pseudomonadota; class Gammaproteobacteria; order Burkholderiales; family Burkholderiaceae_F; genus JACCZX01. The sequence goes on from CAWGRF010000010.1 coordinate 40,477, forward strand.
ATACGCAATCGGACATGTTCATGGCGCTGATCGGCGCAGCGTTGGCACTGATTCTGCTATCCGGTGTACACGATCGCCAACTTGAGGCGTTAAAGGCGAAATCTGCTGTCGAATAATCGGCAGCGGGTGTGCGTAATCGGCCATTCAGTGGATTGCGCGTTGTCTATAACAATCGCACTGTCACAAAGTGGAGTGACACTGTCACAAAGTGGATTGAAACTAGCGCCTGGAGGCGGCGATGTTGATGCGAGTGCGTGAGCGGGCTAACGAAGTACAGATCGAGTTGACCGGCGTGGCCGGCCGACAGGAATCGGTACTGGCCGCGCTTGACGCCTGTCAACGCTGCACCACGGGTGCGAGTTCAGTTCCTGCGTCGGTCAGCGTCCGCGCCCGCACCGATGGCATGCAGGTTCGTCTGCGCCCGTCGGAAGGCCAGCAACTTGACGCACGCGAGATTTATCGCTGCCTGCGGCGCGCCCTGATCGAGCGCACACGCACCGTCCTGGCCCCGGGCACAGTCAGCAGCTAGAACCGCAGCCCGAAGCCGACCGATATCACCGGATAAAAGCGCAGCTCATCGGTGGAATAGCGGGATTCCGCTTCTTCCGCCCGAATGTCGCCTTGCAGCTGGGTGCACGCACTGAACGGCAGCGCCGAACTGCAGGTTGCGATCAGACTAGCGCTCGGCCGCTGATACGTCACGCCAAGGTCAGCGCTGAAATACAACCGCGAGCCTGACCACGGCGCCAATCCCCACCCTACGCCCACATAGGGGCTAGCCCTTGAAAACCGCACGCGGCCATCGAGCGAAGCGACCTGTGCCGCTGAGTAATCGGTGCCGTTGATGTTGATCATTCCGGCACCTGGACGGGCGGTGCTGTCAAAGCGCTGGTTGCTGTAGACGAGCCCGCCGGAGAGCCTGAAGCCGCTCGCATACGGATGCCAATCCGCCACCAGGATGCCGGTGCCAAAGCGAACCCCGCTGTCGTAGCGAATGCTGGATTCGTCGTAGTCGTGTGACAACGAGCCGCTGTTGACCAGGCCGCGGATACCGAATCGCTCGGTGACGTGACTTCCGAGCGCGAGTCCGGTGCCGGGGGTGCCGATTCGCAGGCCACTTCCGACAGCCTGGGCGGCAACGTTGTCCGCAATCAGCCCCGCTGCGATCAGCAAAACAGATGCGATGACTTTTTGATGCGCTTGCACGGCTGCCCCCGATCGACCCCCGCGGATCACCCGTAGCAACGTTAGATTAAATAGCGCCGATTAGTTGCATCAGTATGCATCGTTGCGGAATTCAGAAGCAATCGCTCGTCCATGCGAGCGGGTCGCGTCGCCCAAACGCGCGATGACCGGCAGCGAGAGTGTGGCTATTCCGCGTCGTCGAACTTGGGCGCGCGTGGCGGCGGTCCGCGCCGCTCGCGCGGGCGGTCATCGCGGGAATAACGGTCCGGGGAAGGCCCCGGCCGCGGGCCCGAAGACGGCCGATCACGGTTAAACGCCGGACGGCTACCGCCCGTCAGCCGTGCCAGGCGGATCACCAGCCGCAGCGCTTCATTGACCGCCTCTGAATCGCGAAACACGCGTGCCACGTCCGGGTCGAGCACGATGCCGGCGCGCGCGGGTGCACGCAGGCGCTCGCCATAGGGCGCATCACGCGCCGGTCCCGTGCGTGACGGGGGGCGTTCCGCGCGCTGGTAGGGGTCTCCGCGATTTGAATCGCGCGATCTCGCATCGCCGAACTTACGCTCCTGAGCGGCGCGCGCACGCGGTCCGCTGCGTGTGCTGGGAGGTCCGTTGCGGTCCTTGTTTTCGAAGCGCTTCATGGACACCTACGCGGCTCTCTTCTGCTCGCGCAATTCGCGCCGCAGGATCTTGCCGACGTTGGTCTTCGGCAGGTCTGACCGGAACTCGATGTACTTCGGCTTCTTGTAGCCGGTCAGATGCTCCTTGCAGAACTCCGACAGATCCTTTTCAGTGAGCGCCGCGTCTTTTTTGACGACGAACAGCTTCACTGCTTCGCCCGCATGTTCATCGGGCACCCCAATCGCGGCGCATTCGAGCACGCCCGGATGCATCGCAACCACCCCTTCGACCTCGTTCGGATACACGTTAAAGCCCGACACCAGGATCATGTCCTTCTTGCGATCGACGATCTTGGTGTATCCCTCGGCGTCCATGATGCCGATGTCGCCGGTGCGAAAGAATCCGTCGGGTGTCATTACCGTTCGCCGTTTCGTCCGGGCGCTGCCAGTAGCCGGCCATCACTTGCGGCCCGCGGATCGCGATTTCGCCGACCTGGCCGACCGGCAGCTTGTTGCCGTCATCGTCCAGGATGGCTATCTCCGTCGAGGGCAGCGGCAGCCCGATCGTGCCGGTGTACTTCGTCGTGTCGGTCGGATTACACGTCGCACCCGGCGAGGTTTCGGACAATCCATAACCTTCACAGATCGGGCATGCCGGTCAGCTTCAGCCATTTTTCGGCGACCGCCTGCTGCACGGCCATACCCCCTCCCAACGACAGGATCAGCGGCTTGAAGTTGAGTTTCTTGAACTCGTCGTTGTTGGCCAAGCGCGTTGAATAACGTGTTGACAGCTGGGAACGACGTTGAACTGATGCTTGCCAAGCTCCTTGACGAACGCCGGGATGTCGCGTGGATTAGGAATCAAAACGTTCTTGCCGCCGGTGCGCATCGACAGCAGGGCGCAGCAGGTCAGCGCAAAAATGTGATACAGCGGCAGTGCTGTGATCGTCACCAGCTGCTGGCCGGCCCGCTTGGCGAGCGCCGGCTGATACCAGGCTTCTGACTGCAGCATGTTCGCGATCACGTTCTTGTGCGTCAGCGTGGCGCCCTTGCTTACTCCTGTCGTTCCGCCGGTGTACTGCAGGAACGCGATGTCGTTGTGATTGGCATCGACCGGCTTCAAAGTCATCTTCATGCCGTCCGCGAGCACGTCGTTCCAGCGCCGTGCACTCGGCAGCGAAAACTCCGGCACCATTTTCTTCACATTGCGTACGACGAAGTTGACCAGCATTCCCTTCGCGAAGCCGAGCGTGTCGCCCATCGCGCAGACGACGATCGTCTTGGTCGGTACTTTGCCGATAACCTGTTGCAGCGTCGTGGCAAAGTTCTCAAGAATGAAAATCGCTTCGGCGCCCGAATCCTTTAACTGATGCTCGAGCTCGCGTGGCGTGTACAGCGGATTGACGTTGACCACAGTGCCGCCCGCACGCAGTACGCCGGCCAGCACAACCGGATACTGCAAGACGTTCGGCATCATGATCGCGACCCGTCTGCCCTTTGTAAGGCCGTTGCTCTGCAGCCAGGCGCCGATTGCCGCCGAGTTCTCATCGAGCTGCCGGAACGTCATATCGGCGCCCATGAAGCTGTACGCAACCTTGTCGCTGTGCTTCTTGAACGCCTCGTCGAGCAGCTGAATCAGCGACTTGTATTGGTTGTAGTCGATGTCAGCGGGAACGCCTTGCGGATAGTTCTTCAGCCAGAACCGGTCCATCTGTGTCTCCCTATGAATTCCTTGTGATCATAGTCGCGCCAGCTTAGGTAGAGCTAGCGCTGCGCCAACATGCCACGCAGCACATCGTCGCGACGCTCCTTCGGCATTGCCGCCAGTTGCCTGACCTCCTGATAGAAGCGCGGAAAGTCTCCGCCTGTTTGCGCGAGTAGTGCATCGAACGCAGGTACCAGATCGTTGTACGCGCCGATCGATGCGAGATGCGCGTTGGTCAGATCCTGCGCGAAAAATCGGTCATAGCCGGCAAAGCCGCCCCAGCTCGCGCGCAGCCCAGCGTAGTCGTCTTTCAGCTTCGCAAACAACTCTCGCTTGCGCTCGCGTTTGGCCTCGTCCGAGCTCTGGCTGCGATAGTTTTCAAACAGCTGCCCGCGATACTGCAGCAGAAGATTCAGAAATTCGTTGCGGCGTTGCGCAAACTCGGCATACGCCTTGCGCAATGCGTCATCGCCATTTTCCGCAAGCCAGCGCCGTACGCCTTCGCGCTCAACCGCCGTCGCGAACGATTCGTTGAACGTCGTGTCGCCGCCGACGAAGACGACCTGGTGCGCCAGCTCGTGGAAGACCAGCCCGGCGAGCTGGCCTTCGGCGCCGCCTATAAATGTATTCAACAGTGGATCGGCGAACCACCCCAGGGTGGAGTACGCGGGTACGCCACTGACGTTGACCTCGTAGCCTTCAGCGCGCAAATCCTCGGCGGCGCGCTCGGCGGCCTCGCGCTCGAAGTAACCGCGATAGGCGGCACAACCCACCACCGGATAGCACCATTGCTTCAGATCGAGCGACAGCTCGGGCGTCGCGAAAACGTTCCAGACAACAAATGGGCGCTGCAAATCGGCGTACGAGCGATAGCTTTCGTTTTCCGGCAACGCCAATTGTTGCGAAGCAAACGTACGTATCCGTTCGGCGCGCTGCAGCCGCTGCTTCAGCGACTCGGCGACCGACGGATCGGCGACGATCTCCGGAATCGGCCGCGCAGCGCGCAGCATTGCAAAGTGGCCCTGGATCGATTGCGCGTAATAGCCGAGAGTCGAACAGCCGGCCACGGCCGCCATCGAAAGCACGATCGCGCCAGCCACCAGCAGCCACCGGGGAGCTCGGGAAATCATCGGGCACCATTGTGCCCGCAGATCAATGATGCGGAAGCTGGCAAATAACGCGTCGCAACTTGCCACTGACCTCGTCGCGGGCGGGCGGACGGCGCGCGATGTCGATCGAGACGTCCCCGATGCCGAGCGCATCGAAGTAGCTGCCCAGTGCGCGGCGAACTTCGCGCGCGGAGGCTTGCTCTTCTCCGCCCAGCCGAATCTGCAGTCGGCGCGGCGCGGTCTGCGTCACCTGGAAGTCGTGAACGCATGCGTCGTCTTCCAGGACGGTGGTCAACGCCAGCGGCACGACGGTTGCGGTGCCGCCGCCGGCCAACGGAAACACCAGCGCCTCGTCGGTGCGTCCTTCCACCGTGATGACCGGAAACCGGCTGCCGCAACCGCACGGCGTCGCGAGCATCGTGATCGCATCGCCGAGGTCATAGCGAATCAGCGGCTGAACTCGATTGGCCAGATTGGTGACCAACACCGAGTGCGAGCGTGTGCCGGGAGCGACCGGCCGGCCGTGGCGATCGATCGGTTCCAGGATGACCCAGTCGCTGTTGACATGCAGGCGGCGATACGGGCACTCCCATGCGATCGGCAAGAACTCGGAGGCGCCGTACGAGTTGCGCACCGGACAGCCAAAGGTGCGCTGCAACTGAGCGCGAGTGTGGTTGGCCAGCGTCTCGCCGCCGGTCCACACTTCGCGCAGCCGCAGCTGAAGCCGCCCGGCCTGCTGCTCATCGGCCAGCATCTGCGCTGCGGTGGGATACGACGCGAGCAGAGTGGGCCGGAACTCGTTAAGTTGAGCCACGAGCTGCTCGACCGGCTGCAGCAACGAGAAGCCTTTGAGCGCCGCCGCCAACCACGGCATCGAACGCCGCATCCGTTCCACGGTCGAGATACCCGCAAAATGCCCACCGGTCGCCGCGACCATCGCGTACCGATCGCCGGCGATCAACTGACGCGCCAGATCCGATGCCGACCGTACTCCGCGAAAACGTTGCCATTCGAGCGCGTCATAGATCGCAAGCGCGTCGGGATCATGCACAAAGTATCCCGGCTCGCCGGTCGTGCCCGAGCTCGTCCATACCGCATAGCGACCGAGCAAAGCGCCGCCCAGCCGCCCGGGTTCTGCGATGAACGCGTCGACCGCGCGGCGCGTCAGCGCCGGCTCAGTCACCACACTATCGAACTCGTCCATCAATGAACTCTTGGTGACCGGCGGCAGATCACTCAGCCGCAAGCGCGAGCTTGAACTCACTCTCAACTTGCGATACAGCCGCGAGTAGTACGGCGACGCCTCGAATGCATAGGTAACCAGCGCAAGCAACCGCTGCTCAGCGTGGGCAGCGATCGCTTCCGGTGAACTGTGCGATGCAGTCCAGACGTCGAGCGCCGCCTTGCCCCAGCGTGCGGAATCGTAGACGGCGGCAAGCGGGAGATCGAATAGAGAAGCTGGGACCACGGCCATTGCGATGTTGTTTGAGCATCGAGTGAAGCAAGACGCATTGTCCCGCCTCGCTCCGCGCACGCCCATGCCTAGAAACGGGGACCTCTTAGGTCATTGCGGTGCAACTTGGACCAGGCAGTCGTAGAACGTCGGTGCGCGTCCGATATCGGTCAGGGCCTGACTCGTCAGTTCGTTTGCATTCTTGCCGTCGCGCGCAAACTTTTTCCACCAGATCGACAGCGCGACCACGCAGCCCGGTCGCGCACGATCGGTCACGCGTGCCAGCACGTCGATGCTGCCGCGGTCGTTGAAGATGCGAACGCGAGTGCCGTCGGCAATGCCGCGTGCCTGGGCATCGTGCGGATGAATCTCCACCGTGGGCTCGCCATCGGTCGAGCGCAAGCTCGTGACGTTCACGAACGTCGAGTTCAGAAAGTTGCGCGCGGGCGGCGAGATGATCGCCAGCGGATAGCGATGTCCATTCATTGCACCGGCTGGCGATTCGTACGGGGCAATGTAAGCCGGCACCGGATCCTGACCGAGCTTTGCCACTTGCTCCGAGTAGAACTCGCACTTTCCGGACGGCGTTGCAAAACCTCCGTTAGCAAACGGCGCGTACGGCTCGGGCAGATCAAGCCGCTGCCAACCACGCTCCTTCAGCCGCTGCCAGTCGAAGTCGGCGGCCGCACCCTCGGGCTTGAACGCCTGCGACGCCAGCTGGTCATCCGTCTCCGAAAAACACGGCTCGTCAAATCCCATCCTTGCCGCCAGCTGTCGAAATATCGCGCTGTTCGGCAGCGCTTCGCCGAGCGGCTCAATCGCCGCGTTGTTGGCGAGCATGTACAGGTGGCCATACGACTTGTGCACGTCGACATGCTCGAGCTGCGTCGTTGCCGGCAGCACATAGTCGGCGTAGTCGGCCGTATCGGTCATGAAGTGTTCGAGCACGACAGTGAATAGATCCTCGCGCGCAAACCCGCGCGCGACTTCGCGTGACTGCGGCGCGACCGCAACCGGATTGCTGTTGTAAACGATCAGTGCCTCGATCGGAGGATCGGCGTGCTGAAGGTCATGTCCGATGGTCGACATGTTGATGGTCCGCGGAGTCTTCCCGGCGAGCAGATCGGGCCGATGCAGCGCCTCGGTATCGACCGGATACACGCCGCTGGTCGACAACAGCACACCGCCGGCAGCATCGCGCCAGTGGCCGGCCAGTGCGGGCAAACATGCAACTGCGCGCACTCCATTGCCCCCGCCGCGCGCGCGCTGCATGCCGTAGTTGATGCGAATCACTGCCGGACGGATCTGCCAATACTCACGCGCGAAGACTTCGATCTCGTCTGCGCTGATCCCGCAAATCGACGCGACGCGCTGCGGATCGAACTGCTGCGCACGCTCGGCGAGATCGTCGTATCCGAGCGTATAGCGCTCGATGTAGTCGCGATCCAACCAGCCTTCGCGTATCAGCACGTGCATCACACCCAGCGCGAGAGCAGCGTCGGTGCCCGGCATCAGCGCAATATGCTGATGACACTTTTCAGCGGTCAACGAGCGATACGGATCGATCGCGATCAACTTCGCGCCGCGCCGCTTGGCCTCCTGCGCGCGGCTCCATAGATGCAGGTTCGACCCGATCGCGTTGCAGCCCCAGAAGACAATCAGCTTGCTGTTCTGGAACTGTTCGATGTCGGTGCCTGTTTTCAAGCCGAGTGTGTACGCCAGCGCTTCGCCACCCGCGGTAGCGCAAATGGTGCGATCGAGAAAACTAGCGCCGAGTTTGTGGAAGAAGCGCGCTGCCATGCCCTCGCCCTGCACAAGACCCATCGTGCCGGCGTAGCTGTAAGGCACGATGCGCTGCGGATCACGCTCTGCGATTGCGCTCAGCCGTGCGGCGATGGCGCTCAGCGCTTCGTCCCACGACACGCGCGCGAAGGCGCCCGAGCCCTTCGCACCCACCCGCTTTAACGGATGCAGCACGCGGTCGGGGTGGTACGTGCGCTCAAGATAGCGCGCGACCTTCGTGCATAACGTGCCGGCAGTGGTCGGATGCGACGGATCCCCCGCGACCTTGACTGCGACCTTGCGTCCCTGGTCTTCGCGCACCGTGATCAGCATCGCGCACGTGTCGGGGCAATCGTGCGGGCACGCAGCGCGAACGACTGTTTCCGCACGGTCTGCTTGCGTGATCATCGGGCTCCCACTGGTTCTGCAACTCGCTCGTTACACCCCGATTGTAGAGGCGGTAGCATTAACTTTTTTCCGCATTGAAAACATACTGAAGCCATGCAGCTGATCGACCGTGTCGTCCAGTTCCGCGCCGAGATTCAACAGATCCGGCGCGACATTCACGCGCACCCCGAATTGCGCTTTGAAGAGGCGCGCACCAGCGACATCGTCGCCGCCAAGCTCACCGAATGGGGGCTCGCTGTTACGCGCGGGTTGGGCGGCACCGGGGTTGTCGGCACGCTGCGCAACGGCAAATCGAAGCGTGCAGTCGGGCTGCGCGCCGATATGGACGCGTTGCCGATTCAGGAAACCAACAAGTTTGCGCATCGCTCGACGCACGCCGGCAAGATGCACGCGTGCGGGCACGACGGGCACACCGCGATGCTGCTCGGTGCAGCAAAGTATCTGGCCGAGTCGAAATCGCTCGATGGCACGGTGCACTTCATTTTTCAGCCGGCAGAAGAAGGCGGCGCCGGCGCGCAGAGAATGATCGACGACGGTCTGTTCAAGCGCTTTCCGTGCGATGCGGTGTTCGGCATGCACAACTGGCCAGGACTCAAGGTGGGTCAGTTCGGCGTGACCGGCGGCGCGGCGATGGCGTCGAGCAACGAATTCGAGATCAGGGTGCTCGGCAAGGGCGCGCATGCCGCGATGCCGCATCTGGGAACCGATCCCGTCTTTGTCGCAGTGCAAATCGTCAACGGCTTGCAAGGCATCATCACGCGCGTCAAAAAGCCGATCGACGCTGCGGTGTTGTCGGTCACGATGGTCCAGGCGGGCGACGCGACCAATGTCATTCCCGAGAGCGCGAAGATCAGCGGCACCGTACGCACGTTCAGTGATGAAGTCACCGCACTGGTCGAAAAACAGATGCGCCTCATTGTCGAGATGACGTGCGCTGCGCACGGCGCCGAGGGCAAGATCGACTTTCACTGGAACTATCCGCCGACGGTCAACGATGCGACAGAGGCCGAGTTTGCGGCCACCGTGATGGACGATATCGTCGGCGCCGACAATGTCGTGCGCAGCATCGAGCCCACCATGGGCGCTGAGGACTTCGCGTTCATGCTGAAGGCGAAGCCGGGCGCGTATGTCTTCATCGGCAATGGCGATGGCGCCCATCGCACTGCCGGCCATGGGGCGGGGCCCTGCATGCTGCACAACCCGTCGTACGACTTCAACGACGAGTTGATCCCGCTGGGGGCCACCTACTGGGTGCGGCTGGCGGAGAAGTTCCTCGCCCGCTAGTCCTCTTTATCGCAACATCGGTCCGCCTAGTAGCTTTAGGGGGCTTCCGCTAGTCCATACGCCGGAATGCGGGGGTTTTGACCCGCGGCTACTGTCTATTACCGGGACTCTCCGGCGGTATCTTGCATTTCATGCGCCTGGTTTCCGTCCGCACTTTGATAGCCATTCTGGCCGTTGCTGGGGTGAGCGGCTGCGCAACCGTGACCGGCGATGCCACGCAGGTGATCAATTTTCAGACAGTCGATGCGAATGGCAAGCCGATCGACGGCATGGCGTGCCGCATCGCTAACGGTTCTGCCGAATACATGGGCGACACACCGATGTTCGGCCTGAAAGTGCGGCGTTCGTCGACGCCGCTGGTGGCCGAGTGCAAACGCCAGGGCTATCCGATGGCGCGCGCGCTGATCATTTCGCGCGCCGATCTGATCTCTGGATCAACCGCACAGTTGCTGCTGCCTGGTGGAACCTCGATGCTGGTCGTCGATCATTTTTCCGGATACATGTACTCGTATCCGAGCTTGGGTGCGCGCACAGGCGGGCGCCGACATGGTGTTTGATAAGAATGATGAGCGCGGCCGCGAACCCACGCGCGGTATCGTCAAGCGCCAGTTCGATGCGCAAGAGCGCCACGCAGGCGGCGTTCAGAACTCAAAAGTCGACTGATCAGGGCGCCGGCGGCAACACGGCCCTTGGTTGGTTCACGGAACCCGCCGATTGGCAAACAACCCTCGTGGACCTCAGGTCCTACGTCGGTGATCCTCTAGCACTTCATTAGGTCAGTTCGCACGCACGCAGCAGCGCGTCATTCGGCGTACATTGGACGCGTCGCCGACGCGCATAGAAACTGAAATCCGTGGTGCAGACGATTCTCCGCTACCCGCTGCTGCTTGCCGCGATGGCGATCGGCCTGTTTGCCGCGTTGAGCGATGCGCAAACTCCTCCAGCCGGCCCGGTGATGGTCGTGAAAATCGAAGGAGTGATCGGACCGGCAACGTCTGATTTCGTGCACCGCAGCCTGGAACGCGCCCAGAGCCGCGGAGCGCGTCTGGTGGTGTTGCAGATGGATACGCCAGGTGGCCTTGACGAGTCGATGCGCCGGATCATCAAGGAGATTCTCGCCTCACCGATACCGATCGCGTCGTATGTCGCACCTGAAGGCGCACGGGCCGCCAGCGCCGGGACTTATATCCTGTATGCAAGCCATATCGCCGCGATGGCGCCGGCAACCAACCTCGGTGCGGCGACACCGGTTTCGATCGGCGGCCTGCCCGGAGGCGGCGACCAGCCCGAGCGGCGTCCAGGCAGAGATCGCGAGCCGGACAAGAGCGCGAAGGGCGATGCCTCGAAGACGGCAGAGCGTCCAGCCCGCGCGCAGCTCGCCCGATTCGATGCGCGAGAAAGCAGTTAACGACGCGGCGGCCTACATCCGCGGCCTGGCGCAGCTGCGCGGTCGCAATGCTGAGTTCGCTGAGCAGGCGGTGCTGCAGGCAAGCAGCTTGTCGGCCGACGAGGCGCTGCGCGGCGGCGTGATCGAGGTTATCGCCGCTGATGTGCCCGAGCTGCTGGCAAAGATCGACGGCCGGTCGTTGGTGCTGCCAACCGGCAAGGTGACGCTCGCTCTGGCGCAGGCGCCGGTGGAGACGATCCAGCCTGACTGGCGCACGCAGATACTCGGCGTGCTGTCGAATCCAATGCTGGCGATGGTGCTGATGGTGATCGGCGTGTACGGCCTGTTTGTCGAGTTCACCACCCCGGGGTTCGGCGTTCCGGGCACGGCAGGAGCGATTGCACTGTTGATGGCTCTGTATGCGTTTCATATGCTGCCCGTCAACTGGGCGGGCGTCGCGTTGCTCGCGCTCGGCGCGGTGTTGATGATTTCGGAACTGTTCCTGCCGAGCTTTGGTGCCATCGGCGTCGGCGGCTTCATCGCGTTCGTGGTCGGCGGCCTGATGCTGTTCGACAGCGATCAGCCCGCGTTCGACGTGGGCTGGCCGTTCGTCGTCGGTCTTGCGCTGACCAGCGCCATCGCGATCGCAGCGTTCGGCGCCTTTGCGCTGCAATCGCGCCGCCGTCCGGTCGTCAGTGGTCGCGAAGACATGCTGGGTGCGCCGGGCATCGTGATTGCGGTCGACCCCGGCGCGGCATGGGCCGAAGTGCACGGCGAGCGCTGGCGAGTACGCAGCAGCGCAAGCCTGGCCCATGGCGACCGCGTTCGTGTCGCCAGCGTTGATGGCCTGACTCTGGACGTCACCAAGGAACCCACTCAGGGGAGCTGACCATGCTGTTCGACTTGCCGATCGGATACGGCGCGTTCGTCGTGTTGCTGCTGTTTCTCCTGTATGCCGCAGTCCGCATCCTGCGCGAGTACGAACGCGCCGTCGTGTTCATGCTCGGCCGTTTCTGGAAGGTCAAGGGGCCGGGCCTGGTGCTGATCATTCCCGGGATTCAGCAGATGGTGCGGGTCGATCTGCGCGTGGTGACGATGGACGTGCCGCCGCAGGACGTGATTTCGCGCGACAACGTATCGGTCAAAGTCAACGCAGTGGTGTTCTTCCGCGTGGTCGATGCGCAGAAGGCGATCATCCAAGTGGAAAAGTTCCTGGTCGCCACCAGCCAGCTGGCCCAGACCACGCTGCGCTCCGTACTTGGAAAGCACCAACTGGAGGAAATGCTGGCCGAGCGCGAGCGGCTGAACCTCGACATCCAGCGCATCCTCGATGCGCAGACCGACGCCTGGGGAATCAAGGTGACCAACGTCGAGATCAAACAGGTCGACCTGAACGAGTCGATGGTGCGGGCGATTGCGCGTCAGGCCGAGGCCGAGCGCGAGCGGCGCGCCAAGGTGATCCATGCGGAGGGCGAGAAGCAGGCCGCTGCCGCACTGCTCGAAGCGGCGCAGATGCTCGCGCAGCAACCCGAGGCGATGCAGTTGCGCTACCTGCAGACGATGACGCAGGTCGCCGGCGACCGCGGGTCGACCGTCATCTTCCCGTTACCGATGGACTTGATACAGCCGCTGCTCGCGCGCGCTGGACGGTCCTCGAGCTAGGGGTTCGGACTCCATCAGCAACGTCTCGATGTCGTTCAGCATCACTTCGGGATGCACAAACGCGAGCGAGTAGATCTCACGCACCGTACCGCTGGAATCGATCAGGAACAACTTCAGCATGTGATTGATCGCCCGCGTCGGACGACCTGTCGCGTCGGTTTCGACTCGCACGTCCTGCCCGAAGCCGTCCAGCACCGGCGTGAGTTCGGTCATCGAGCGCGCGGTAAAAAATTGCCATTCGAATCCCGGCGCGTCCGCGAGTCCCTTTGCATAACTCCGCAGCGCATCGGGTGTGTCATGCGTCGGATCAAAGCTGATGCTGACAAAACGTACGCGTGAGCGCAGCGACGCATCGGCCGCAATGCGGTCGCGCAGTCCCTTCATCGTCTGGTAGGCGAACGGGCAGCCCCAGGGATCGGTGCAATACGTGTAGAAGAACGTCAGTAGCGTGACCTTGCCGCGCGTGTAGGCGGAAAGACGTCGCGCGGACGCCGATGGATTGAGCAGCACCGCGTCGGGGCAACTCTGAATGCGCTGCAGCTGGTAGGTACCGGCAGGCGTCGGGACGAAATCCATTTGAGGCGCGAGTGCCGGCCCCGGATCGGGCGCCGACCAGACCGGCACGGGAAACAATGAAGTCGCCGCCAGCAACACGCTGGCGCACCGCGCGCCAAACATTTCTGCCGCTATCTCAGAACATCAGCGCGCCGCTGCCGCGGGTTTCGCGCTGAACTTCATGTGATGCGCGCGCCCCAGTTGCTCCTTCGTGAAATCCACTTCGAACGCCGGCTTCAACTCTTTGCCGTCCCAGTGAAACGCACGCAGGAACTGCTCGTTGTCGGCGCCACCTTTGTCCCACTTCTCGAGCAGACTGGACGTGATGTAGACGCGCTTGCCGTCCCACGACTGACTGATCATGTTGACCTGGCGTCCGGTCTCCTTCGCGTAGGTTTGCTTCGGCGCTTCCGGGTTCGTGAGATCGAAGTAACGCGTCAAGCCGTCCGAGAACGTATTGACCCATAGCCCCTTGCCGTCTGCGGTAATCGAAATGTCGACCGGCAGCGGAATCTTGGTGGGGTCACCAATGGTGCCGACGTCCTTCGCTTGCCACTTGCCCGCACCATCCTGTTTGACCAGCCACAGCTTGGAAGTAAGCGCGGTAGCGGTAATCGCCCAGTTGTCGCCGGGGTTCAGCGACCAGCGGATCTCGAGCGGCGCGCCCGGCACGCTGAAAATCTGCCGCGGCTGCATCGCCTTCAGATCCCACAGCACCATCGTGTTGCCGAACTTCTTCATCGCGGCTTCATCTTTGATGAGCCCGCCGATATCTCGCATATAGTTTTCGCGCCCAGCGAAGCTCGATGTCAGCATCGCGTTCTTGCTGGGGTTAATCGCGATGTCGTAGCCGTAGCCATCGCCCTGCACATCACCGATCTTCGTAGTCGGAATGTCGTACTTGGCGACGAACCCACCTTTGTTGTTGTAAACCGCGATTCCGGTAACACCACCGTTATCTTTGGTGTTCGACAGTGTGCCGATCAGCATCCGGCCTGGCATCGCGTAGAAGGTGTGTGGCCCGACATAGCCGGTCTTGGCCGGCAAATCGGCGATCGTCTTGATCAGCTTGGGCTTAGCCGGACTGCTCCCGACGTCGAACACGTAGATCTTGCTGTCGTTCAGCCCTCCCGCCCAAAGATAGCGACGGTCATCGGTAAAGCCCATGTGATGCGCCTCACCGCGGGCGCCGACCGACACTTTGTGCACCACCTTGCCGTAGGTCTTCGACTTTGGATTGACGTCAATCGTTACCAGCTTGTCGAAGCCATCGCCGAGCCCTGCGACGCCGAGGGTCCAGACGTGCACATAGTCTTCCTGCCCCTTGATCAGGCCCGACATGTACGGCGAGTTGCAGGTTTCGTCCGCGCGCGCGACGCCGCAGAAAGCCACCGCCACAACCAGCGCTGCGACGGCAACGTGCTGAGTTTTTCGCATGAATCGGGATGTTTTCATTGGGGCCTCCTTGAGCCTCGGGATTGACGCTCCGCACCAACGCGGCCGCGCAGCGGCGGAGTGAAGATCTGGGGTTTGGTTCGGCAGCAGAATGAATTGCATAAGGAAGATCGCAAACCGACGACAAAAGACGACAACCGGCCGCCTAAAAAAATTGCACCGCCCCTCGTCACATTGTAAGCGCTAGGCTGCGCGGACGAGCCGCGCTCAGGCTAGCGAAGGTGTGCGTTGCAGATATCCAGTCCGAAGCCAGGCGCATTACGAATCGCAAGCGCGGCGACATCTAGGACGCCGCCGGCGCCAAACATCAGCGGCGGATCGATCACATCGTGCGCCAGCAGATGGGTGCCGAAGGCACCTTCCTGCGCAATGAGAATGTCGCGCGCGCTATTGGCGACCGTCAACGCGGCACGCGTCAGCATGCTGGTTTCTCCTACATGCGCTCCGATGATTAGTGGTAAGCCTCGGCGGCGCAGCTCGCGTACAAGCGCCAGTGAACGCAACAAGCCGCCCATCTTCGACACACGAAGGTTGACGATGTAGCAATCTGCGGCTTGACCGATCAGCGCGAGTTGATCGTGGCGCAGCAGGCTCTCGTCCAGAATGATCTTCGTGTCGAGCGCCGGCCGCGATTCGCCGCATGCCTTCGTAGTCGCCGGCGCGCAGCGGCTCTTCGATCGCGAAGAAACTAGAAACCAAGCGACTGCAGGTCGCTGATCGCTGCATCTGCGTCGAGCCACAGATTGTTGGCGTCGGCGCGTACTGCTTGCGGCGCAATGCCCGCCGCGGCCAGCGCTTTTACTTTCGCCAGATCACGCGCACGATCGCCCGACAGCTTGATCTTGAAGTTGCTAAAGCCGGCTTTGACGTAGTGCGCCAGCTGCATCTCGAACTGACGCGGCGAGGAGTCGCCGAGCACCGCCGTGTAGCGAAAGAGCCCCGCGAGTTCCGGCACGCCGAGCAGCGCTTCCACCGATCGGCCCTCGGTCTTTCCCAGCAGATCGAGAAGCGCAAGCTCGACTGCGGTCCACGCGGCAGGATTGCCGTCGATGTCTTCCTGATGACGCACAACCCAGTCGTTCAGTGCATCAAGATCGCGACACCTCTTCAAGCCATTCATTGACACGCGCTGCGACAAAACCGCACGCGCTTTGCAGGCTCTCTGCCGTCACGTATTCGCGCGGGCAGCCTTCACCGCAGCCCATCACGCCATCGTGCGTGCGCGCTTCGACCCATAGCGTTTGCGACACCGAGCGCTCGGCGGACGCGTGCTTGAAGGCGACGTTGAACGGAATCGTCAGCACCGACGCCCGAATCGATTCGAGTATCACTATCGGGATTCCGGTCAAGCGCTTTCCGCGCAGGTGTCCAGGTCAAAGCTGAAGTCTTTCCGATACGCAAGCGCAACTATCTTGAACTGGCCCTCTCGTTGGCCTTGCTTCACGCAGAACTGCTTGTATGCCTCACCGGTGTCGGCGGCGAGCCAGGCGGCGCTGATCGGGCCGAGCCGCTCGCTTTCGCGCTTGGCCATGTATTCGACGTTAAGCGCCCGCAGCTTTGCATCGACGGCTGCGGCTAGCTCAACGGCGTCCGGCTTCGGCCCACTATCGGCTTCCACATAAAGCCGATAGCGCCGCGCCTGCTCGTCGGCGAGCATCATCACGAACCGTGGCGTGCGGCCCATTTCAATCACAGCATCGCGCGCTGCTGCCAACACCTGCGCTTCGTACAGTTTTTCGCCTGTGATGTTGGTGACGCCCTTGCCCTTCTGCATGAACTTCAGCAGCGGCGTCTTGTGCAGAAAGCCTGTGACCCGTACCAGATCGTTGATGAAATAACGGTACAGGCCCGACGGCGTGGTGACGATGATGTAGTAGTCGACGCCTTTGCGAACGCGATCGAGCGTCAGGAACTCCGGCGCGCCGCAATCCCACTTTTCGCGCTCGACGAACTCGAAGAAATGAGTATCGAACGTCGGCAGTCCGCTGCGCGCGTTTCGTCCGATCGTAAAGGTTGCGCGGAATTCGCTCGCGAGATATCCGAGTTCGAGCACGCGCGTGCGCGCCGACAATTCGCGCCGCAGCGCGTCCACGGTAATGCCTGCGCTGCCGCCGGTCCACGTCACCACCAGACGCAGATTCGGCCACAGATCGGCAATGCGCGCAGCAGTCGCGCCGCCTCGGAGCCGGGCAAGCTGCGCCGCACGGTCGGGTTGAGCGCGTACACGGACCCGTATCGCGGACCACACTTCCGAGGGGACTTTGTCCTGCATGAAGAACGTGCCGCGCGCGAGATCGTCGATCAACGCCGATTCGTGCTCGCGGTAGAGCTTGATCAACGCCAGCAATGTCGTCGAATTCGCCGATCCAAGATAGGTGACATCGGGCCGCGCCAGCGCAAGCCGCAGGATCAGCAGGTACTTGACGCGGCTGTCGGAAATCGTGAGTACCGGCGCTGGGATTACGAACTTCTCGCGCACGAGCGCTGGTGTGCTGCCGGCGACGATGCCGGAGGCCGAGCCGAAGGGCTTGCCGTTTGGGAGCACTCCTTCATACGCCGGGCCGACAATCGCCAGGATGCCGCCCGAGAACGCTTCGGGGCAGGTGCGATGCTGGGCCGCCACCGACGTTTGCTGGATTCGCCGCAACGCGCGTAGGTACGAATTCGTCAGCGGAACATCTTTCGGCTTGCCGGTGCTGCCGCTGGTGCGCGCGTACTGTTCGGGTGCCTCTGCGGTCAGCGCGTTTTCGCCGCGCTCGATTTCCGCCTCGACAAAGGGTCGCAACGCCTCATAGTCTGCGACTGCCACACGCTGGGTGAAGTCTTCATAGCTGGTGATGCTTTCAAAACCGTGCTGGCGGCCGAAGGCGGTGGCACGGTTCCGTTGCACGATTCTTGCGAGCAAGCGACGTTGCACGCGCATCGGGTCTCGCGCGGTGTTCGCGATCCGTCGCCCTTGAGTCCACCACACGAGCCGCAGGCGACAAGCAATCAGCGTGTCCGCGAGCCACCGGTTGAACGATCGCCGCTTCGTGCCGTGACGCATGCGGAACGGCGCGATCATCTGCGCTGAAAACGCCTTCGGATACGTCTTGTCCGTGATACCGATTTCTGCTGCCGGCTTGTCCTTCGGCAGGTACCAGGTGCCGAAGATCACATCCCAAACGATGGTCGTGTTGCTGAAATTGCAGCTCGCAGTCCTAGGGTCGCGTGCGTGATGCCAGCGGTGGGTTTCCGCGCTGCCGACCAGGTAGTTCAGCCATCCGTAACGCAGCCGAACATTGCTGTGCTGAAAAAAACCATTGACGGCGTACAGCAGAAAGTAGCCCGCGATCACTTCGGGCGCCACTCCGAGCAGCAGAAACGGCACCGTGTCGAGTGAAAAATGCAGCGCCTTTTCGAACGGATGAAAACGGCCGGTGTTCAGCGAATAGAGGATCTCGGGCGAATGGTGCACCTCGTGCAAGCGCCAGAGCGGCGTAAAACGATGGCACGCGCGGTGCAGCCAGTAGCGCATCAGATCCACTGCCAGCACCATCACAATCATCTGTACAGCAAGCGGCCATGCATGCGGCCACCACTGATTCCTCGCGTGTTCGTGCGTCCACTGCGCGATCGCCAACACGGCGAGCGCGACCAGCGCGCGCGGCAGTATCACCTGCACGACGGTTATGAACGCGGCATCCGCCCTTACATCGGACCAGCGTGGGCGCCACTCGAGCCGTTCCGGAAACCAACGCTCAAGGACCAGGATCACCACGGCCACCATTGCGATCGGCACGTAGGTCGACCACGCAGGCGACACGCCTGCTGCAAGCATCGTTGCAAAGGCAATGACCGCTACCCCAACGAACGCGGGGTACCAGAGGTACGGTAAGACCGTCATCACTGTTGTCTCGCGTCACGCAAACTCGGTTGGGAACCGCATCGATGGTAGTAGGCGAGCGTCAGCACATACGCAGCGAGTACCACGTGAAATACGGCGGGAATCCACGTCGAAAACCAGGCCGGCGCCGCGGGCGTGGACAGGCCGACCGCGATCCGTGCGATGGATACGGTCATGTAGATCCAGCCAGCCCACATAAGGACTGTTCCGGGAAGAACACGGGGAGCGAGTGATCCGGTTTGAACGCGCCGGGCAAATGTGATCATCACAATGAGAATCAGCACTTGCACCGGCAACAGCAGCCAGTACGGCAGGTTGCTACCCTGAAATGTCTCAAACGGTGGCAAGAACTGCTGCGGCGCCCAAAGTTGAAGCGCCTGACCGAACACGCGCATTGCGAAGAGAATTGCCAGCAGCCATAGCCATGCGGCATAGGCCGTACGCGTGGTCACCATTAAGTCACCTCACAGTAAGCGACATCCCACCGCTAAATCACGATCAGCACGCCGGCCAGCCGTCATCGTCGCGAAGCGCGCTACGATCGGTGGCAGGAGCTGCTACCGCGCCTTGGCCTAGACTTCGCTCAGTTCGTCCTTATCTAGATCGCTGATCCGCGGTCTTTCCCTGCACTGACAAGATGTCTGCAACGTCTACGTTGGCGGGCAAGGCGATTCGCATTCGCGGCGCCCGCCAGAATAATCTGCGCAACCTCGATCTCGACATTCCGACGGGACAATTGGTCGTCGTAACGGGTGTCTCCGGCTCGGGCAAGAGCTCGCTCGTGTTCGACACGCTGTACGCCGAAGGTCAGCGCCGCTATGTCGAGACCTTTTCGCCGTATGCGCGCCAGTTTCTCGATCGGATGGACCGTCCTGCGGTCGATCGCATCGATGGTGTGCCGCCGGCCATTGCAATCGACCAGACCAACCCGGTGCGCACATCGCGCAGCACGGTCGGCACGATGACCGAGCTGAACGACCACCTGAAGCTGCTGTTTGCGCGCGGCGCGCGGCTGTTTTGCCGCGGCTGCGCGCGGCCGGTGCGGCGCGATAACGCGGACAGCATCTATGCCGATCTGGTCGAGCGTGCGGGCGCGATCGGTGATCCGCAACTGACGATTACGTTTCCGGTCACGGTTCCCAAGAATTTCAGCGAAGACGAAGTGCGCGCACACCTGGAAGCGCAAGGCTATACGCGCATCCATCGTGAGCGCACAGTGAGCGACGGCAGGGTGCTCGACGTTGTCGCCGACCGTTTTCGCATCTCGAACGTTGAACGCTCGCGCGTCATCGAAGCGCTAGAGCGCGCGCTGCGCCTCGGCGGCGGCCGAGTCGACGTCGATAAAGCGCCGCGAGATTCGGCGCGAGACTCGGCGCGAAAAACGGGGTCTGACCCCGATTTATTTCCCGAATTGTTTCGATACAGCGGTGACTTGCATTGCGCTGACTGCGACATCCACTACGAAACCCCGCACCCGAGTACGTTTTCGTTTAACTCGCCGCTCGGCGCGTGCGAGACGTGTCGCGGCTTCGGACGCGTGATCGGCGTCGAATATGGGCTGGTGATTCCGGATGAGCGCAAGACACTGCGCGGTGGCGCCATCAAGCCGTTTCAATCGAAGTCATTCTTCGAAAGCCAGCGCGATCTGGAAAAGTCGGCCGCCCAGGACGGCATTCCGCTCGATGTCCCGTATCGCGATCTGACGCCGGAGCAAAAGCACTGGGTGATCGACGGCGGCGCAGGCTGGAAAAACTGGAACAAGTCGTGGCCGGGGGTCTGGTACGGCGTCAAGCGCTTCTTCGCCTGGCTCGAGAGCAAGGCCTACAAGATGCACATACGCGTGCTGCTCTCGCGCTATCGCTCGTATACGCCGTGTCCCGCATGCGGCGGCGCGCGGCTGAAGCCGGACGCGTTGCTGTGGAGAGTCGGCGGCAGCGATGAAGTCAGTGCAGCGCTCGCCAGCGACGGCAAGTACGGTCGTTACAAGCCGGTCGACGCGAGTTGGAGCGATACACAGCTTGCAGCGCTGCCAGGGCTGTCGATCCACGATCTGATGCTGCTGCCGATCGAAAGAGTCAAGACGTTCTTCGACCGCGTTCAATTGCCGGCACCACTCGACCAGGCGAGCGAAATGCTGCTCGACGAACTGCGTGCGCGACTCAAGTTTCTGGTCGACGTCGGCGCTCGGTTATCTGACGCTCGATCGTCAGAGCCGCACTCTGTCCGGCGGAGAAGTGCAGCGGATCAATCTGACCACCGCGCTCGGCACGTCGCTGGTTAACACACTGTTCGTGCTCGATGAGCCGTCGATCGGCCTGCATCCGCGCGATATGCATCGGGTGGTCGAGGTGATGCACCGGTTGCGCAACGCCGGCAACTCGCTCGTCGTCGTCGAGCACGATCCGCAGGTGATGCTGGCGGCTGATCGCGTGCTTGACATGGGACCCGGCCCTGGCGAACGCGGTGGCGACATCGTGTTCAATGGCACGCCCGATGAGTTGCGGGAGTCATCAACGTTGACCGGCCACTATCTCGGCGGTCGTTTGCACGTCGATGCCGCCCGGCCGCTGCCGATCGCACCGAACGCACCGAAGTTGATTCTGCAAGGCGCGCGCCAGCACAACCTGAAGGCAATCGACATCGAAATTCCGCTGCGGCGCCTGGTGTGCGTGACCGGCGTCTCGGGTAGCGGCAAGTCGACCCTGATGCAGGACGTCTTGTATCCGGCACTGGCGAAGGCGAAGGGGAAATCGACGGAGACACCGGGCAGCTTCGATCGGCTGCTCGGCGAGGACTGGCTTGGCGATGTCGTGTTCGTCGATCAATCGCCGATCGGACGTACCACGCGTTCGAACCCCGCCAGCTACGTCGGCGCATTCGATTGCATTCGCGCGATCTTCGCCAAGGCGCGGCTCGCAAAAGAGCGCAACTACACGGCAGGTACGTTCTCATTTAACTCGGGCGACGGGCGTTGCCCAACGTGCGGCGGCAATGGCTTCGAACACGTCGAAATGCAGTTTTTGTCGGACGTGTATCTGCGCTGCCCCGATTGCGACGGCAAGCGCTTTCGTCCTGAAACACTCGAGGTCATCGTTGAGCGGCACGGTCGGGCTGTCAACGTCGCCGACGTGCTGGCGATGACAGTGAACGAAGCGCTCGCGTTTTTTAGCGACGACGCGGAAATTGCGCGCGTGCTCGCCCCACTGGCCGATGTTGGCCTTGAATACGTCAAGCTCGGTCAACCAGTGCCCACATTATCGGGCGGTGAAGCGCAGCGTTTGAAACTCGCTGGGTTTCTTGCCGAAGCAACCAGGGGTGCGCCGCGGGTATCGGGTTCAACTTCGGGCCAAACGCGCGTCCCCGCAACCGGAACCCTGTTTCTGTTCGATGAGCCGACCACCGGCCTGCACTTCGACGACGTTGCCAAGCTGATGCGTGCGTTTCGCAAGCTGCTCGCAGCGGGCCACTCGGTAGTCGTGATCGAACACAACCTCGACGTGATCTCGGCTGCGGATTACCTGATCGACCTCGGACCCGAGGGCGGCGACAACGGCGGAGAAATCGTCGCCGCCGGCACGCCTGACGACGTGATCGCGAACGCACGCTCGCACACGGGGCGCGAGCTGAAGGCCTATCGCGATGCGCTCGCTGATCACGCGCCGCGCGTGAACGAAGCACCCGCCAAGTATCTGTCGGGTTCTGGCCCCGCTCGCAAGAGTGATGCGCTCACCACAAAGGTGGGGACAGAACCCGGCGCCATCCAAATACTTAACGCGCGCGAACACAATCTGAAGTCGATGAACGTTGCGATACCGCGCGATACGTTCACCGTGATCACCGGCGTGTCGGGCTCTGGCAAATCGACTCTGGCGTTCGACATTCTGTTCAACGAGGGCCAGCGCCGCTACCTCGAATCGCTGAACGCTTACGCGCGCTCGATCGTGCAACCGGCGGGCCGGCCCGATGTCGACGCGATCTACGGCATTCCGCCGACGGTCGCGATCGAGCAGCGCACCTCGCGCGGCGGCCGCAAGTCGACCGTCGCCACGCTCACCGAGATCTATCACTTCCTGCGGCTGCTATACGTCAAGCTCGGCGTGCAGCATTGCCCAAACTGCAAGGTGCCGGTCACACCGCAATCGTTCGACGCGATCGTCGCTCAGGTGATGCGCGATCTGAAGGGACTGCACATCGGTGTGTTCGCACCGCTGGTGGTCAACCGCAAGGGTGTTTACACCGATCTGGCCAAGTGGGCGGCTGCGCGCGGCCACTCGCATCTAAGAGTCGACGGTCATTTTCTGCCGACGGCGAAGTTCCCTCGCATAGAGCGCTTCAAGGAACATACGATCGAACTGCCGATTGCCGATTTGGTCGTGCAATCGGAAACCGAAGATCGGCTGCGACGGCGCGATCGCAGCCGCGCTCGAGCACGGTCACGGGGTCGTCACGATTGCCTGGCCGCTTGGCAAGCTGAGAGACGCCATCGACGGCGGCAACTGGACTGCGCCGCTCGAACAGAAGAGTTTTTCGACGAAGCGCGCCTGTCCGTCGTGCGGCACGTCGTTTCCCGAAGCCGACCCGCGCTTGTTCTCATACAACTCGAAGCACGGCTGGTGTCCTGACTGCTTCGGCACCGGCTTGTCGCTTGCCGGCTTCGACGCCGAGCAGAGCGGTGAAGAATCGTGGTGGAACGCCTGGTATGAAGGCGAAACCGCATCGTGTGAAAGTTGCCATGGCAAGCGCCTGAACCCCGCGGCATTGGCCGTGACCTTCGGCGGCAAATCGATTGCCGAGTTGGCCGAATTTCCGGTGGCCGACGCGCGTGGCTTTTTTGACCGCTTGACACTCAGCGGCCGCGAAGCGGAAATCGCGCGCGACGCGCTGGCAGAAATCCGCTCGCGCCTATCGTTCCTCGAAGAAGTCGGCCTCGGCTATCTCGCTCTCGATCGCGCCGCCCCAACGCTGTCCGGCGGCGAAGCGCAGCGCATTCGACTCGCGGCGCAACTCGGTTCCAACCTGCAGGGCGTGGCCTACATCCTGGACGAGCCGACGATCGGCCTGCACCCACGCGACAATCGCATCCTGCTCGCCGCACTCGAAAAGCTGCAGGCGAAGGGCAATACGCTGGTCGTCGTGGAGCACGATGAAGACACGATCCGTCGTGCGAAGCACCTGATCGATATCGGACCGGCGGCCGGCGTGCGCGGTGGACGCGTCGTAGCGCAAGGATCGGTCGGCGATCTGATCGCAGCACCGGAATCGACCACCGGCCGACTGTTACGGACACCGCTGATGCATCCATTGCATCCGCGCAGGACGGTCACGCAGACGACCACGAAGCTCACTGTCTACGGCGCGCGCCAACATAACCTGCGTGCGGTCGACGCCGCCTTCCCGCTCGAACGGCTAACGGTGGTGACGGGAGTATCCGGCAGCGGCAAGTCCACGCTCGCCCGCGACGTGCTGCTCGCAAATCTGCAACTCGTCGTCGGCCAACGTAACGCAAAGGAGTCGTGGACCGGCTGCACGGCCATTGAGGGCTGGCGCGAACTCGATCGCGTGCTCGAGGTCGACCAGACTCCGATCGGCAAGACGCCGCGCTCGTGTCCTGCGACCTACGTCGGCTTCTGGGACGCGATCCGCCGGCTGTATGCCGATACGCTCGAAGCGCGTACGCGCGGCTACACCGCGAGTCGCTTCTCGTTTAACACGGCAGGCGGCCGGTGCGACGCGTGCGACGGTCAGGGCGTGCGCACGATCGAGATGAGCTTTCTGCCGGACGTCAAAGTGCTGTGCGATGTATGCGACGGCGCGCGCTTCAACGAAGAAACGCTCGCGATCAAATGGCGCGGCAAGTCGATTGGCGACGTGCTGCGGATGGAGATCGACGAGGCCGCCGAGTTTTTCTCGGTCCATCGATCGATTTCGCACTGCCTGCGCCTATTGCAGGATGTCGGACTCGGCTATTTAACACTCGGCCAGCCGTCACCTACGCTCTCCGGCGGCGAAGCGCAGCGCATCAAGCTCGTCGCTGAGCTTTCGAAGGTGCGCGATGACCTCACCCGCCGCGGCCAGCGCGGACCGAAGACGCTGTATGTACTCGACGAACCGACGGTCGGCCTGCATATGGCCGATGTCGAAAGGCTGGTCCGAGTGCTGCATCGGCTGGTGGACACGGGCAACACCGTCATCGTCATCGAACACAATCTGGACGTGATCGCGGAAGCCGATTGGATCTTGGATCTTGGTCCAGAGGGCGGCGCCGGTGGCGGGCGCATCGTCGCGCAATGCGCGCCGGGCGAGTTGCAGAACGAAGCCGACGCCGACCGGTCAGGCATTGCACGAATTCGAACAGAGGCGGAGAGTCGTCGTGCCTGACTCATCCCGCGTCAGCGTGGCAGCAATTTAGGTGTGCACTGACGCTACTTTCGATACTTCGGTTGGTACAGCTGCACTTTGAATCCGCCGGGGACGTTGAAGTACGTCACCCAGCCGTAGCCGTGGTCGGCGGCTTTCTGGGTGAATTCCACCCCGCGTGATTCGAGCTCGCGCATCGTCGTTTCCATGTCGTCGCAGTAAAACGAGATGTCTGCGGTGCCCGATGAAGCACCGTTTCCTTCGGTCGGGTGCACGCCCAGATCGGCTTCGGGCGCGTCGAAGATCAACCAACCATCGCCAACGTCGGTCGCCGCGAGGCCCAATTTGTCGCGGATAAAAGCGCGCAACTCATCGGCCTGTGATGAGTAGAACATGGCATGCATCCCTCGAATCATCTTCGTCTCCTTTTGGCGTGATGCGCCGGCGGTCACACCGGTAACTCGCGCGATCGGCGGCGCGTGTGGCTCACTATGATCCGGCAAAACCGTGCGAGGATTACTCATGCGCTTCTGGTTGCTCTTATTCGTTGCCGTGCTCACCATCGGTTCGGCTCACGCTCAGCGCCAGCCTGCCGACCAGCCGCCACGCATCGATGAAAACGTAGCGCAGATTCCGCAGACTGCTCTGGGCGCACCGTGGGCGTTTATCGGCTTTGCGGTGGTGACGCCGACCGAGCCCGATTGGTTCGTTGCGACCAGCACTCCACGCGGCGGGTCAATGGGGCGCCACCTTTCTGTCACTGAGGACCATACCGCCGTGCTGGTGCTGTCGAGCGAAATCCTCGATAAGCCGGTTGAAACCGATAGCGCCCTGCTCGAGCTCACACAGGCGCGGCACGCAAGGCTGTCCGAGCGCTGGCAGATCGGCAAGCACGAAGAGACGATCGTGCGCCATGCCGGCACCCGCTGCGCGCGCCACACACTCGAAGCGCGGCAGCAGGAAGACAAGTCGCCACGCAAGAACGCCGCGAAAGTGAACGAACAGCGCAGTTCGATGTTCGTGGTCGGCATTTCGTGCATGCATCCGACCGACTCCACGATGCTGGTCGAGGTCGGAGTTTCCGAGCGAGGACGTGCCACCAAGATGTCGCCGGGCGTAGCGCGCGACGCCGAGCGGGCAATCACCAGCCTGTCGTTTCACCGTTTCAACGAACAAGCGCTGCAGAAATCGGCCGAAGCCGCGCGCACAACCGGCCTCGCCGACGCCGAGGCGGTACTGAAGCCATACGTCGACGCCGATGCCGCCTGGGCGCGTTACTTTCTCGCGCAGATCATCGAGCGCGCTCGCCCGACGCCAGAGAACGCGGGGTTGCGCATGAAGACTCTGCTGGAGCCGGCGGCAGAAAGAGGCTTGGCCGATGCGCAATGGTCGCTCGGTACGCTCTACTTGCGCGGGGCCACTGGTGTCCCGAAAGATCCCGCCCTGGCTGAAGCGCTGTTGCGCCGAGCGGCAGAGCGCGGCAATGCCGGTGCAGCGTTTCAGCTCGGCATCGCACAAGTGTCGGGCGCCGAGGGCATTGCGGCCAACAAGACCGAGGGTGCGCTATGGATCCAACGTGCCGCGGCGCGCGGATTGAAGGAAGCGCAGGAACTGCTAAGGGGCACGCGCGACGAACCAGCGAAGAAGTAGAGCACGAGCGACGGCCACACGTCGTTAGGGCGCTTTACCGCGCGTGCGGCCGCGCGCAAGGTAGGCGCCGACCCTCGCTGCAATCATCGGCGGAATCGCCAACACGGCGAATACGATCGCGCCGAGCGGCAATAAGTTGCCCGGACCCGCGATGAACAGCATCGATACAAATTGGCCGGCGAGCGGCGCGGCTCCCCAGCGCCACGTTCGCGTTGGCTCGAAAAAGCCGAACAGCGCGGCGAGCAAGCACAGCGCGGGCATTCCGACCGAGAAGTACACGCCGGAATCCCACGCTTCCTTCTTCCCCGTCGTGACAGAGATGAGTATCCAGATCAGCGCACCGCCGACAGCGGCCGCGAGCAGCAGCCAGTGATCTCTCTTCATATCCGTTGCCGAGCGCGCTTACGTGATGGCACGGCTAACGCCTTCGATCTGGCGCATGACCGCATTGGATCGATGTACGCATGGCTTCCCCTCCTGCGAGCGACGCCGAGTGTACGGGCGCGTTACGCTCGCCGCATGCTCGATAGCCAACTCGCCGCGACCTTCGCGCGCATCGCCCTAACGAACGTCGCCGCCGAGTATCCGTACAAGCTCGATCAGGTCTTAGGCAGCGACACCGACGTTCGAACACCGCGGACGCTGCATCCGGCATTTGCCGGAAGCTACGACTGGCACTCGTGCGTCCACATGCACTGGACCTTGGCTCGGCTGCTACGACTGCATCCGAATCACGCACTCGCAGGCGCGACCCGCGAGCACTTCGACGCGCGCCTGACGGCGGCCAACACCGCGGGCGAGCTGGCAACTCTCGAACAGCCGCGCCGCGCTTCCTTCGAGCGTCCCTACGGTTGGGGCTGGTTGCTGAAGCTTGCCGCTGAATTACAGCTGCTCGCTGCGAGTCAGCCGCATGCTGCGACGTGGCGTGATTCGCTCGCGCCGCTGGTGCAGGCGTTTGCCGATCGTTTCGTCGATTTTCTACCGCGCGCGACGTATCCGAATCGGGGCGGTGCGCACGGCAACTCGGCGTTCGCTCTGCTGCTAGCGCTCGACTACTGCGCAGCGACCGAGAATCGCGCCCTGCATCGCCTGATCGTCGAGCGCGCTGATCGTTGGTTCGGGCGCGATAGCCGTTATCCAGCTGATTACGAGCCAAGCGGCGATGACTTCTTGTCGGGCGGACTGGTCGAAGCGGCGCTGATGCGGCGGGTGCTTGACGACGGCTCGTTCGCCGATTGGTGGACGCAGTTTCAGCCTTCGCCGGGGGGTCTGTCGGCGTGGTTGCAACCAGTATCCGTCAGCGACGCGAGCGATCCGAAGATCGTCCACCTGCACGGGCTGAACCTGTCGCGAGCGTGGTGCTGGCGGCAGTTGATGCCCGAGCTCGATGCCGACCTAAAGACAGCCGTCGAAACAGCGATCGAGGCGCACTTGAGCAGCGTCACTGCACGCTGCCAGCCGGGGTGACTATGCCGGCACCCACTGGCTCGCGTCGTTCGCTCTGTTGGCGCTGACCGAAAAGTAACGCGGCGGTGCCAGGGCAAGCGCCGCCGCTCTACTCGGAACTGCAACTCACTTGTAGAACACGTAGTCGGCTTCGTACTTCACTTGGCGGCGCTGGCCTGCGCCCGAGGCGGCACACGGCTCCTTCGGCGCCACACCACCTACCGTGTTCAAGCGCTGAATGTAGGTAACGCCCTGCATCGCACCGTTGCCTGTCGCCGGCGCTGCCTGCACGAGCTGCAGTGGAATCGCACCCTCTTTGCCCGGTGAAATGGCCAACTGCTTGCCGGTCACCTTGCTGCCGTCATTCGATTCCCAGGTCGGTCCACCGTAGTACTTGCCGACCGCCTTACTGCGGCCCGCGTCCCACAGGGTGGCCGTGGGTGCGACAAATGTCCATTCAAACGTACCGGCCGCGCCCTGCTTTTCGCGGCACTCGTAGGTCAGTTCACCAACGCCTACCGTGCGCATTGAAACCTTGTTGCCCGCCGGCACCGCAATCGCGGCGGGGACGTCGGGAGCACTCGACATCATCGGCATTGACGAGCAGCCGATCATGGCGAACGGGGCGGCGAGTAACACAGCTTTGATTGAGTTTCTCATTACGTATCTCCGATGTTCGAGATCCGGCGCTGAACGCCGGGGTGGGTGCAGCGTAACCAGAGTCGATTGGCCGGCAACTACCATGCACGCTTGCAGACAACCGATTCGCAGAGTACGGACGACGAGAGGCTTTGGATGGCGTGCCTAGTTGGGGACAGGTGTAATAAATAGGGTGGCGCCTCGACCAAGATTGTCCTCAGGAGATTTGAATGCGCTCTCTGATTGCAGCCGCCTTTTTCGCCGTCACCATGCCTGCCGCCCATGCCGCCACGTGCCAAGCCACCAGCCCCAAAAATACCGTCGCGCTGATCGAGCTTTACACCTCGCAGGGCTGCTCCAGTTGTCCACCGGCGGATCGATGGCTCTCGCAGCTTTCTTCGCGCATCGATGCAAGCCGAGCGGTGCCACTGGCGCTGCATGTCGGCTACTGGGACTACATCGGCTGGAAAGACCCTTTTGCGAAACGCGAATTCAATGATAGGCAGGCGCAGCTTGCGGCGCTAAATGGCAACCGGACGCGCTACACACCCGGCGTTTTCGTGCAGAGCCGCGAAACGAATTGGGCGCAGCCGTCGGCGTTCGATGCGCAGTTGCGCGCGATCAATCAGCGCCCCGCGGCTGCGACGATCATGTTGGACAAGATCGAAACGCGCGACGGCAAGGTCGACGTGCGTGCGCACGCTGAGCTCGCCGCACCGAATGCCGCAAAGAACCCACGCTTGTACGTTGCACTGGTGCAGAACGGCATTTCGACGAAGGTCACTGCCGGCGAGAACCGCGGGGAGACACTGGCCAACGATCGCGTCACGCGCGCATGGTCCGGGCCGTTGCCGCTCGGCACGCGGACTGTTTCACTCAGTGTGCCGGCAACTCCAGCGCGCGACCTCGCATTGGTCGCGTTCGTTGAAGACGACACCGGAGTGTTGCAAGCGCTGCAGTTGCCGCTCGCTGGTTGTAGCTAGATCCGGCCTTCCTCTACGCCGTGGCACGCGGCCTGCGTGTCGCCACCTGCGTGTCGATACAGCTTCAGGACGGGGACCTCGGCCCGGCAGCGCTGATTCGCGTGCGGGCAGCGCGGATGGAACGTGCAGCCTGACGGCGGATTGAGCGGATTCGGCACCTCACCCGCGACTGGCCGGCGCGCGCGGCCGCTCATTTCCAGATCGGGAATCGCGTCGAGCAGCATGCGTGTATACGGATGACGCGGTGTCTTGAACAACGTTGCGCGCGACGCTAGCTCGACGATCTTGCCGAGATACATCACGCCGACGCGATCCGAAATGTGATGCACCACTGCCAGGTTGTGCGAGATGAACAGATACGTCAGCCCCATTTCGCGCTGCAGGTCCTTCATCAGGTTCAGCACCTGCGCCTGCACCGATACATCGAGTGCGGACGTCGGTTCATCACAAACCAGGAACTCGGGCTTGGTCGCCAGTGCGCGCGCGATCGACAGCCGTTGCCGCTGCCCGCCCGAAAACTGGTGCGGATACTTTTCCTTGTCGGCGGGCGCGAGGCGAACCTGGTGCAGCAGCTCGTCGACGCGCGCCAGAATCTGTGCCTTGTCCTTCATCAGCCCGTGCGCCTTTAGCGGCTCGGCGATGATGTCGGCGACGCGCCAGCGCGGATTCAGGCTGGCATAGGGATCTTGGAAGATCATCTGCAGCTTCTGCCGCAGACTGCGGCCGCGCGTCGAATTCATCTCGCTCAAGTCGCGGCCGAAGAATTCAACGCGACCCTTGGTCGGCACGTAAAGCCCCACCAGAAGGCGAGCCACAGTCGACTTGCCGCAGCCCGATTCGCCGACCAGCGACAGCGTTTCGCCGCGCCTGATCTCGAAGCTGACACCATCGACTGCATGCAAGATCGCCCGGCTCTTGTGTTCCAGCACGCGATTGAGCCACGGCGGTGAGACGTCGAAATACTTGGCTATGCCCTCTGCGCGCACGATGACATCAGGCGCAAACGATCTGGGTGTCTCAATGACATCCTGCCGCAGCACTGCGCTCATGCTGCGGCCCGGCCGCCAGCGGTGTCGTGCAGCCAGCACGCCGCCATTGATGTGCCGGCGGGCAACAGATCCGGACGTTCGTGGGAACAACGGTTGAAGGCATGCTCACAGCGCGGATGAAACGCGCAGCCGCTCGGAATCGCCGTGAGCCGCGGCATCGAGCCGTTGATCTGCATCAGTTTGTCTGTCTCATGGCCAAACGTCGGAATCGATCCCATCAAGCCGACCGTGTACGGGTGCTGCGGCCGATGAATCACGTCGGACACCGGCCCAATTTCTGCAATGCGTCCGGCATACATCACCGCAACGCGGTCGGCGGTTTCGGCGATCACGCCCATGTCGTGCGTGACCAGCATGATTGCGGTGCCATGTTCGCGGCACAACTTCTTCAGCAACGAAATGATCTGCGCCTGAATCGAGACATCCAGCGCAGTGGTCGGCTCATCGGCGATCACGAGCTTGGGCTCGGCCGCGAGCGCGAGCGCAATCACGACCCTCTGCCGCATGCCGCCCGAGAACTGATGCGGATAATGATCGATGCGCCTGTCGGGCGCCGGAATGCCGGTCGATGCAAGCAGCTCGATCGCCCGCGTGCGCGCCTTTCCTGCCGACATATTCAGATGCGTCGTGATCGTTTCGACCAGTTGCTGGCCCACTGTGTACAGCGGATTCAGCGACGTCAGCGGGTCCTGAAAGATCGCGCCAATTTCACGACCGCGAATCTTGCGCATCTCGTCGTACGGCAGAGTGTCTATACGCAGGCCGGCGAGCTTGACTTCACCCGCTGCAATACGGCCCGGCGGCTCGATCAGCCCGATGATCGCGGCGCCGGTCAGTGACTTGCCGGCGCCGGATTCACCGACCACGCCCAGCACTTCGCCGGGCGCGATCGAAAACGACACATCATCTACTGCAACCAGGGTGCCGCGACGAGTGGGAAACTCGACGCGCAGATTGCGCACCTCAAGTAACGGCGGCGCCGATGTCGCGATCGAAGGCAGCGCGGCCGCGGTCATTGTCATCGCTCGGCCGCCGTGGTCAAACTTGACTAAGCCGCCCTGCAGCCGGAAATTGGCTCCACGTAATCGACTTGCGGCTCGAAATCCTGCTGAAGTGCATTCTCCTTCACGGCCTTCAAGTAGTAACGATTGCATGGTTTGACATCGAGCGTGAGGCTGCGTGTTTCGCCATAAGTGAAGCCCGCGACCGGCGGCGCCTGTACGCGGATGACTCTGATGCCCGGTTCGACCATCACCGGGTTACGCGTTTCGCTGCGCCCATCGACGTCGAGCACGATCACCGAGTAGCTGTGGTAATCGGCCCTGAAATAGCGGTTGGCGTCGATGTACGAAAACGGCGCGGTGGCGCAACCCGCCATCGCCGCCACTGAGGCAATGATTGCAAGCTTCTTCATAAGCACCTCCACAAAAACACCTATCTCAGCTTTGGATTGAGTGCATCGCGCAGCCAATCACCGAGCAGGTTGACAGAAAGCACGAGCAACACGAGAGCCAGCCCAGGGAATATTGTGATCCACCATTCACCCGAAAACAGAAATTCGTTACCGATCCGGATCAGTGTGCCCAACGATGGCGTCGTGGGCGGTACGCCGACGCCGAGGAACGACAGCGTTGCCTCGGTAATGATCGCCGTCGCGATATGCACCGTGCCCAGCACCAGCACCGGACCCATGACATTGGGCAGCACATGGCGCGCCATGATGGCAAACGGTGACACCCCGATAACACGCGCCGCCTGCACGTATTCCTTGTTCTTCTCCACCAACGTCGAGCCGCGCACCGTACGTGCGTATCGCACCCAACCGGAGAGCGCAATCGCAATGATCAGCACGCCAAACGCGAGCTCGCCGTGCGCATCGCGAGGCAGCGCGGCGCGCGCGACCCCATCGATTAACAGCGCGGTCAGAATCGCGGGAAACGACAGCATCACATCGCACACTCGCATGATGAACGCGTCGACGCGGCCGCCGACATAACCGGACAGCAGCCCGAGGCCGACGCCGAGCATGACCGACAGCGCAACTGCCGCCAGTCCGATCGCGAGCGAAACCTGCATACCGAACAGGATCGCGGAAAAAACGTCGCGCCCCTGGTCGTCGGTACCGAGCCAGAAGTTCGGGTTGCTTCCAGCCTCCCACACTGGCGGTAACGAAGCGTCGAGCAGATTCAAGGTCGCCAGATCGAACGGGTTATGCGGCGCAACCCAACGTGCGAACACAGCGGAGAAAATCAACACGAATGCGACCACCGCCGCACCGACAGCCACCGGCGAATTGCGGAAGCTGTAGGCGACGTCGCTGTCCCAGATGCGACCGACAGCATTGACCGTGATCACCGACCCCTGGTCGGTGATCTGCGGAACGCCTTCCGAAAGTCGCGTCGCCTGACTGTCCATCGTCGGATCACCAATCTATGGCAGTTTCACCGTGACCCACTTGATGAACATATAGTTGTCCGCCAACTGCACGAGGTCGATGTTGCGCTTCATCCCCCACGCAAGTGCCTGCTGATGCAGTGGAATGTGGCCGATATCGTCCTGATGCATCTTCATCGCGTCGGCGATCATCGCGTTGCGCTTCTTGACGTCGGTCTCGGTCGCGATCGTCTTCGTCAGCTGGTCGACCTTAGGGTTGCTGTAGCTACCGAGATTGAATTGGCCCTGCCCGCCCTCACCCGGCGTCGACATCACCGCGAACAGCGGGTTGTGCGAGTCGTAGCTGCCAGGCGTCCAGCCGAGCAGATAAAACGACGTGTTGCGCGACAGAATCTTCGGAAAGTACGTGGCCTTGCTTTCCGCCATCAGGTTTAGCTTGATACCGGCCTTCGCAAGCATCGCGGCCACCGCCTTGCAAATCTCTTCGTCGTTGACGTAACGATCGTTCGGGCAGTTCATGCCGACTTCGAAGCCTTGCGGATACCCGGCCTCGGCCAGCAGCTTCTTCGAGTGCTTCCGGATCGAACGACAGGCGCTTGTTCATGTCCGGCACGAAGCCGTTGATGCCCGGCGCGATCATCAGTCCGGTCGGCGCCGATGCTCCGCGCATCACCGTCTTCTGAATCGCGTTGACGTCGATCGCCTGGTAAAACGCCTGTCGAACGCGCTTGTCCTTAAACGGGTTCTTGCCCTTCACGTTTGACTGCAGCAACTCATTGCGCGACTGATCCATCCCGAGAAAGATCGTGCGCAGCTCGGGTGCCTGCATCACTTTCAGGTTCGGATTGGCCGAGATGCGCGCGATGTCCTGCACCGGCACCGGCTCCATCATGTCGATTTCGCCCGACAGCAGCGCCGCCACCCGCGTTGCATTGTTGCCAATCGGCGTGAAGATCACCTCCTGCACGTTGCCTTCGATCTTGCCCCAATAGCGGCCATTGCGCTGCAAAGTCGTGCGCACGTTCGGTTCGCGCGAGCGCAGCCGGTACGGGCCCGTTCCGTTGGCCTGGAACGACGCGTAGTTCTCGATGCCTTTGCGCTTGTCGACCGGCTGCGTGGCCTTGTTTGCCTCGGCCCAGTTCTTCGGCAGGATGTACCAGTTGGTAATCACCTCGGGCAGGATCGCGAACGGCTCGGTCGTCACGATGTCGATCGTGTGATCGTCGATCTTGCGAATTTCCTTGATCTGACCGACGTAGGTCTTGACGTCGGAACCTTCGCCCTTGGCACGGTTGTACGAAAAGATCACGTCCTCCGCGGTAAACGGCGAGCCGTCGTGAAACGTGACGCCCTTGCGCAGATTGAAGCGCCACACCGTCGGAGCGGTCTGCTTCCAGTCAGTCGCCAGCGCCGGCACGACTTCCAGCTTCTTGCCTCGGCCGATCAATGGCTCGTAGATGTTGCCGGTGAATGAAAGCTGGAACGACTCGTTCAGCGAATGCGGATCCATCGACAGCGCATCGCCCTGGTTAGCGAACTTCAGCGTTTGCGCCTGTGCGCTGGCGATCAACGAAACGCCGACAATCGTGCCGATTGCGAGCGGACGAAGAAATCGGACAGCGGTGTGATTGCGTGACTTCATTTATGGCTCCCTGAAATTTATCGGTGCGCGGCCAGCGGCATTCGGCGCTCGGCCAGGGCCGAAAAAAACGCCGATCCCAGCGGAATCACGGCATCGTTGAAATCATATCGGGTGTTGTGCAGGAAACAATTCGATGGCCCTCCGCTCTGCCCGAGGCGCAGGTAGCACCCTGGTTTGGCCTGCAGCATGAACGAAAAATCCTCGGCACCCATGCTCGGGGGCAGATTACGAACTACATTGTCCTCGCCGACCAACGATGCCGCCACGTCTCCTGCGAACCGCGCCTGAGGCGCGTGGTTGATCGTTGCGGGGTAAATGCGCTCGTAAACGACCTTTGCTTCGGCACCGAAAGCGCGCGCGGTCGCTTCGACGAGATCGGCCAGACGCTGCTCGATCATCTCCTGCGTATCAACCGATGATGTGCGCACGGTACCCGTTAGCTTTGCTTCGCGCGGAACGACCGTAAACGCGCCGGGGCTGCCCGCCTGCACCGAGCACAAACTGACGACGGCATTGTCCAGCGGCGCCACATTGCGCGCGACGATCGACTGCGCCGCTGTAATGATGTGCGCGGCAACCACCACCGGATCGACCGTCAGATGCGGATGCGCGCCGTGCCCACCCTTCCCACACACGGTGATTTCGACGCGGTCGGCCGACGACATCATCGACCCCGGGTTGAGTCCAATCTGTCCGGCAGGCAGCGCAGGCCAGTTATGCAGCGCGTACACCTCGTCGGCGGGAAAGCGCTCGAAAAGCCCATCGTCGATCATCGCCTTCGCCCCGGCATAGCCTTCCTCACCGGGTTGGAAAATCAGATAGACCGTGCCGTCGAAGTTGCGCGTCGTTGCCAGATACTGCGCCGCGCCAATCAGCATCGTCGTGTGACCGTCGTGACCGCACGCGTGCATCAATCCGGATTTGGTCGAGCGGTACGCGAATTCGTTCTCCTCGTTGATCGGCAGCGCATCCATGTCGGCGCGCAGCCCAATCGAGCGGCCTGATTTGGCATTCGCGCCATGGATTACGCCAACGACACCGGTCTTGCCGATTCCGGTATGCACTTCGGCGCCAAGTTCGCGCAATCGCTCCGCGACCAGCGCAGATGTGCGGTGCTCCTGGAAGCCGAGCTCGGGATTGGCGTGCAGATCACGCCGCAGAGCGGTCAGTCCTTCGTGGTGCGGAACGATGGCGGCCAACGGGCCGTTCAGTGCAAGTCCTAGGTACGCATTCATAAAGCCCTAGTGGGCAGCGACCGTGCGATCGATTCGCAGCCGCGGATCTACGCCAAAGTACAGCAAGTCGACCGTCAGGTTGATTAGCACGAACACCAGTCCAACCAGTAGCAGGTAGGCAGCCATCACCGGAATATCGGCGAATTGCACCGACTGGATAAACAGGAGCCCCATACCGGGCCACTGAAAAACCGTCTCGGTAACGATCGCAAAAGCGATTATCTCGCCGAGTTGCAGGCCGGTGATCGTGATGACTGGCACGAGCGTGTTTTTGAGCGCGTGGCCGAAATGCACCGCGCGATCCGTCAGGCCCCGCGCACGCGCGAACTTGATGTAGTCGGTGCGCAGCACCTCCAGCATTTCGGATCTGACCAGCCGCATGATCAGGGTCAACTGGATCAATGCCAGCGTGATCGACGGCAAGATCAGATGCTTCCAGCCGGTAGCGGTCATAAAGCTGGTGCTCCACCAGCCGAGCTGAGTGACCTCACCGCGGCCGTACGACGGCAACACGCCCAGTTGCACCGCAAACACCAGAATCAGCAGGATGCCGATCAAGAAAGTGGGCAGTGAGACGCCGAGCAGCGACGCGGCCAGCAGAAACTCCGAGAACCACGAATCGCGCCGCAGCGCTGTGTACACACCCATCGGAATGCCGACCACGATCGCGATAATCGCCGCCGCAAACGCCAATTCCAGGGTTGCCGGCAGACGCTCTTTGATCAGCGTTGACACCGCCCGGCCCTGCCGCAGGCTGATACCGAAATCACCCTGTACCGCATTGCCAACGAAGTGGGCGAATTGCACGTAGAACGGCCGATCGAGACCCAGATCGTTGCGTAGGCGGGTGCGGTCCTCAGGCGTCGCATCCTGCCCGAGCATCTGCGATACCGGATCGCCGACATACTGGAATAGCAGGAACGCAATCAGCGCCACCGTCAGCATGACGAGGATCGCTTGCAGGAGGCGACGAACGATAAAGGCAGCCATGGCCCGATGCGAAAATGGCCCGACGCTCGGGTCAGGTCACCCTCGCCGGGCCGTCATCGTGAGGAAATATACACAGATGCGAGTCACCCAAAACAAAACGGGCCGTGCATCTATCTAATGCTCCGGCCCGTTGGCAACGACGCAACTCAAGTTAGTCGACTCTGACCCATCGTGCCTCGAGCCTGTTGTCTGCGCGATGCACTACGGTGACGTTCTTGCGCATCGCCCATGGAATCACCTGGTTATGCAGCGGGATATGCATCACCTGCTTGTTATGCAGCATCAACGCGTCGGCGATCATCTGGTTGCGCTTCTTGACATCGACTTCGCCCTTGATCGACTCGACCAGTTTGTCGAACTCGGGATTGCTGACTCGGCCAAGGTTGAAGTTGCCGTCGCCGCCTTTGCCGACAGTCATCGGCAGCGACTGCAGCGAGTACAGCGCGTCGAACGTCGGCACACCCCAACCCAGCAGATAAAACGACGTGTCGTGTTTCTGAATTTTCGGAAAGTATGTTGCCCGAGGCATCGCGTTCAGCGACACCTTGAGTCCGATCTTCGCCCACATCGCGACCAGCGCCTTACAGATTTCCTCGTCGTTTATATAGCGGTTGTTCGGGCAATCGAGCGTGACCGAGAAACCGTTCGGATAACCGGCGGCAGTCAGCAGCTCCTTCGCCTTTTTCTCGTCGTAAGGCAGGCGCTCGTGCGCTGCCGGAACCCAGCCACTGACCGCACGCTGAATGATCGCGCCGGTCGGATCCGACGAACCGCGCATCACCGCCTTCTTGATCGCTTCGATGTCGATCGCGTGATACAGCGCCTGGCGAACGCGTATGTCCTTAAATGGATTCTTGCCCTTGACGTCGCTGTACTGCAGCTCGTCACGGAACTGATCCATGCCGATGAAGATCGTCCGGTTCTCGGCGCCTTCGACCACCTTGATCGCCGCGTTTTGCTTCATCCGCGCGATATCTTGCGGCACCGGATCAAGCAGAAAATCAATCTCGCCAGACAACAAAGCGGCGGTGCGGGTGGAGTCCGACTTGATCGGCGTATAAACGATTTCAGTGACGTTGCCCTTGCTGGTCTTGGCACCCCACCAGTTCGGGTTGGCGACGAAGACGGTCCGCACATCGACCTCACGCGCTTTCAGCATGTATGGACCGGTACCGTTGGCATTGCGCGCCGCATACGTCTCTTCCTTCTGTACGAAGTTCTGCGGCGCGACGACCTTGTTTTTCTCCGCCCACGCCTTGTTCACGATCCGCAGCTCGGTTAATTGACGCAACAGCACGGGGTTGGGCACCGTCGTGTAGATCAGCACGGTGTTGTCATCGACCGCGTGCGCGCGTTGAACACCGACGGTGTACTGCCGGAAGTTCGACGTTGGCTGCATCGCTCGATCGATCGAGAACACGACATCGTTCGCTGTAAACGGCGCCCCATCGTGAAACTTCACACCCTGACGCAAATTGAAACGCCAAATCAGCGGCGTCTCCTGTTTCCAATCGGTCGCGAGCGCGGGCACCACTTCGAACTTTTCGTTGTAGGTCACCAGCGGCTCGTAAATGTACGAGCTGGCCGTGTTGTTGAGCCCCTCGTTCTGTGCATGCGGGTCCATGGTCAGAATGTCGCCCTGACTGGCCCAGCGCAGGGGCTTGGCGTCGACTGCTGCTGTCGAAAGTACTGCGGCGGTGACGAATGCGGCGATAGCGATGCGGCGCATCGACGTTCTCCTTGTAGGCATAGTTGTGCAGAGGCAGAGAATGATGCACACATTGGGGAGCCAGCGTCAAACGCCGCTACGAGCGGAGAAACCCGCATCGGCGAGTCGATAGCCGATTGACGCTCCCGCACGCGCTGGCCAGACTGCGTATGGTGAACAAGCGGGTGGGACAGTCATCGTGACGGCATTCTCTGTCTTGATACTTGCCGCGGCTGCGGTCGGCGGCATCGTTTGGTTGGTCGCAAGAAGCAGGCAAGCCCAAGCGGAGCAAGACTTCGAGCGCAAAGTACAGGCACGCAAGCTGGGATGGAGCTATGACGGCACGCGCAAAGGCCGCATCGACTACCGGTTCAGCTCAGCCGGGAGCGGCATCGAGTGGTCGATGTGGTACGACAGCGATCGCGGCGACAAATCACCGACGCCGAAGGCGCATTGGCAAACGAACAACGTGCGAACTGCGCGCTTGTCGCTGGTCATCATCGGGCGCAAGCGCTATCAAATGGAAAGCGGCATGGTCGGCAGAGTCGTGATGGACGTCGTCAGCGGCGTCGCGCAGGCGATGACCGGCGCGAGCAATCGCGCGGACAAGTCCGAGTTCTATGAAAGCGCGATAGCCCTGGACGAAGGCCGGCCGTCGTTTCAGGAGCGCTATGTCGTCGCGGTATCGCCCGATATGCCACGCGGTTGGCTCGATCAAGAATTGCAGGCTTTGCTGTTGAATTGGCCGGCCCGCAGGCGCGGTGCGGCCTACCGCGCCGACGAGCGCGTGGAAGTGTCCCTCCGGAATGACGGCCTTACGATCGTGGCGCAACAAATGCCCGAAGACTTTCCTTTCTGGAATCACCTGGCGCGGCTCGGCGACGCGTTGGCGCAGCGTCTCGGCAAGCTTGCCAACCGTTGACTAGCGCGGCTTGAGCTGCAAGGTCACTGATTCGCGTGCGGCCGGATGCATCGGCAAGTACTGCACATCACGCCATAGCGGAAGCATCGACGCGTACAGATCAGAAAACGGGTTGCCAACTTGCCCGCTCGAGTGAATCCAAACCGAATTGCGGTCGAGCGCAGCCATGTCGTAAATCGCGCGCAATGTCGCCGTATGGCGCGTTGAAAATGGTGCCTCGGCGCGATGCGATAGTGCACCGACGTTGATCGTGTGCGTGTCACCGGGGTACGCGGTGCGCAACTCGAACAGTCGCGAAAGACCCGGCACGTTCGACATCGGCCGGTGTTCTGCCACCGCAAAATGCGATTCACCCCAGCGCAAACCGGCCACATCGCGGCCCGATGCTTGCACCAGTTGCAGCACCGCCGCGTCGAGCGCATCGCCGGCCAGCATGCGGCAGCTTTCAACACGCCCGCCGGTCGATCGATCGTCGCACCAGTCGCGCGCCCTCGCCTGACCGGACAGCACGTGCAGCAACGTCGATGTCAGCTCGGCGCCATCGACAAAGTCAGCCGTCATTGCGCCGAGGTCGTCCGCAAAGATTCGATGCTTGAGCTCGCGCATCCACGCATGCAACAACAGCGGCTCCGGTATGTCAGGCTTCATCCGCCAGTCCCACGCCTTTAGCCGCGCCAATGCGTCGCGCCCGGCCTCAGTCAGCGGCTGCGCCTCCGTCAGCAACGCCAACAGATCACGCGCTGCAAACGATGTGACATCGGCTTGAATCGCCTTGAATGTCGCAATGTCGTGCTTGCCGCGCGCTTGCAGAAGCTGCTCGACCCTCTGCGCGCGATACGGCAAGAACCAGTCGTAGGTCAGGTGGTGTGGATACGCCGGCGAAACGAGCTTGTGATTCGCTGTGACGATCAGACCGCTTGCAGGATCGCGAGTGCGCGGCACGTGTTGGATCGGCAGATATCCGCGCCAGTCGTAACGCGCATCCCAACCCGGCGCTGGAACGAACCCGTTCAAATCGTTCG
Source organism: uncultured beta proteobacterium (assembly GCA_963824935.1). Taxonomy (GTDB): domain Bacteria; phylum Pseudomonadota; class Gammaproteobacteria; order Burkholderiales; family Burkholderiaceae_F; genus JACCZX01. The sequence goes on from CAWGRF010000010.1 coordinate 81,005, forward strand.
CCGAGCCGCGCACCGGTATCCTTCCGGTGACCACCATCCCGATCTTGCCGTCAACATCGGCAATCAACGCTGACTGCGTAACGATCTGCAATAGCGCGAGCGCTTGTTCGGCCTGATCGATGTTCTGAGCCTTGTTCAGCGCGCGGATTGCTGCAATCGTCGTATCGTCCGGCTCGAGCGCGGACCAGCGCAGCGCGAGTGCAAAGTTCGGCTGCTTAAAGCCCTTTTCGACGCTGGCGAGTCCGCTGACTACAGGCCCGTGCCTTGTGTGGCGTACCGTCAGCTCGACATCGTCGCCGCCCTTAACGCGGATGCGTTCGACGCGTGTTGCGAAGCGGGCCCATCCATCCGGCGTCTGATATTCATCCGGATTTTCCGGATTGATGCGCTCAAGATAGAGATCCGTCTGATCGACTCCGGCGTTGGTAAACGCCCAGGCAACGCGATTGTTGCGGCCGAGTACGACGCCGGGCACACCAGGCAACGTCGCGCCGATTACGTTTACCCCCGGCGCCTGCATACTTGCGAAATACCACACCGACGGCGTCGTCAACCCGAGATGCGGATCGTTCGCGAGCATCGGCTTACCGCTTACAGTGCGCTGACCCGATACGACCCAGTTGTTCGATCCAAGCCCTTCACCATCGCCGAAGCTGACTCCTGGAACCACAGTCGCCGCCACGGTCGTCGATTTCAAACCGAGCAAGCGATAAAGCTCAGCGTAGTCAGCGGTAGCAGGCGGCGGATCACCGGGATACGGCGGATAAAAGTCGTTGATCTCCGCCACTGAAAATCGCTGCGCCAATTGCAATCGGCGCAGTTCGCGCGAGTACGAATAGCGCGCCAGATCCCATGCCATCATCAATGACCAGCCGATTGAATCGGCCGGCGTCCATGCCTCCGGCTTCGGCGCGCGCGTGAGGAAAAACTCCGGCGGCAACGGTCCGCCGCGGTGGTTCAGATACGCGTTAACGCCGGCTGCGTAAGCATCGAGCAAATCGCGATGCTCCGCATCGAGAGATTCATAGATGCTTTGTGCAGTGCGTGCGATCCCGATCGTTCGCAGAAATTTGTCGTTGTCGAGCGCCGCTTCGCCGAGCACTTCGGCCAGGCGGCCAGCCGCGATGCGCCGATTGATCTCCATCTGCCAGAGCCGATCCTGCGCGTGCACATAACCCAGCGTGAACGTCGCATCTCGTTCGTTCGCCGCAACGATGTTCGGAATGCCGTGCGCATCGCGCTCGATGCGCACCGGTTGCTGCAAACCAGAGACGGTGAACGTTCCTTCGTGCGCCGGCAGACTGGCTTGCCGATACCAGAGGACGAGCGCGATCCCGGCCACCGCCAGCAGCAACAAGGCAAACCCGATTAAGCGCACAAATTCTCCCGGCCCAGGCTATCGAGCATCGATTGTGGCCGATCCAGGCCTGCTCACACTAGTAGCGAGTGTGAAGATGGATTACGGATGCGGACCCTGGGCCGCGAAGTTATGAGTGTGACTGCGCCGGCCGATGAAATGTGTAATACTGTTAATATATACAGTATCGGCTATTTTGATGAGTGCAACCGTTACTGCCGGTGCATCGGTCTTCAATCATCCGGCGATCTGGCGTGCTGATCAGCTTGGCGGTGCGGCAGCCTGCTGCGTGTCGTCGCAGTTCGCGGCGCTCGACCGTGAACTGCCGGGTGCAGGTTGGCCGCTCTCGAATTTGATCGAATTGCTACCGCCCAGGAACGGGATCGGCGAAATGCGATTGCTGCTTCCAGTGCTCGCGCGTCTATCGCAAGAGGCCCGGGTAATCATGATAGTGGCGCCCCCCGATACACCCTATCCGCCTGCGCTGGTCAAACATGGCGTCATGCTGGATCGTCTGATTGTCGTGCATGGTGGGCACCGCGGCGATCGCCTATGGACCATCGAGCAGGCGCTAAAGAGTGCCAGCCTCGGTGCGATGGTCGCCTGGTTGCCTGAAGAGAACCACGTACTTCATGCCGATCATGTGCGGCGCTTGCAACTGTCAGCGCAGGCATCGCGCACGCTGACCTTCGCATTCCGTCCGGCGATTGCGCGAGCCGCCAGCTCGCCTGCGCCGTTGCGAATCGAGCTGACGCCGGCAGCGCCCGATCGGCTGGCTCTTAGCATCTTCAAGCGGCGCGGGCCGCCACCTGTTGCACCGATTGTCATCGATCTACCGTCGGCGACGCCGGCTAGCCAGCCGCGCTTTCCGATGCAGTCTCGGAAGCCTCTTTTTCAGCAGCAGGTACTCAGTGCTCCGAGTGCTTGAAGAGCTCATCGAGGCGGGCATGTTGTGGATTGCCATCTGGCTACCGAAGCTTTCGCTGGAAGTGCATGCAGCGGACAACGTGGCGCTTGCGATCTGCGATGGCGAGCGCATCCTGCATGCCAATGAAACCGCGCGCCAGGCAGGGGTGGACGCCGGCATGCGCCGCGCCACTGGCCTTGCGCTGTGTCCCGCATTGCGTTTGTTGCCGCGCGATCTGATCAGGGAACAGACGGCGTTGCGCGCCGTCGCGATGTGGGCTTTGCAATTCACTCCGAACGTGAGCTTGATACTGCCGCAAGAAGATCAGCCCGATTCTCCGATGGGGCTATTGCTCGAAGTAGAAGGCAGCATCCGGCTGTTCGGTGGGCTGGCGCCAATCCGGCGCGCATTGCGCCGCGGCTTGGCAGTGCAAGGATATGCGGCACAGATCGCGACTGCACCGGTACCGCAAGCCGCCTGGGTTCTGGCACAAGCTCACGATGGATTGCGCGTGGCGAGTCATGCTGAACTGCGCGATGCTTTATCGCCGTTGCCGATCCGGCTGCTGGAGGCAGGCAAGGCGTGCTGGGAAAAACTGAAGAGCGTCGGCCAGACAACAATCGGCGATCTGCTCAGTCTGCCGCGCTCCGGTGTGGCACGCCGCTTCTCCGAAAAACTGCTCGATGAGCTCGACCGCGCTCTCGGTGCAAAAGCTGATCCGCGCATCTGGTTCGAAGCACCCTTAATGTTCGACGTTCGCATTGAGCTCGCGGCGCGTGTCGATACAGCCGAGGCGCTGTTGTTCGCCGCACGCCGTTTGATCGTGCAATTAAGCGGCTGGCTCGCGAGCCGGCACGCGGCTACACGCATGGCTGTTTTTGATTTAGTTCACGAAGACCGGGCGCCGACATCCTTGTCGCTGCAGCTTGCCGATGCAAGCAACGACGCAGATCGATTCACCCTCTTGTTGCGCGAAATGCTGGCCAAAACGCAGCTGGTTGCGCCTGTTTATGAAATCTCATTGCGCTGCGAACGCATCGTGTCTGCCGCGGCAGCTTCTGCACAATTATTTCCCGGGCGTCAAACGGAGCACGAAGGGCTGGCGCGTCTGCTCGAGCGATTGCAAGCGCGGCTGGGGCGAGAGCAAATTGTCCGCTTCCGTTTGCACGAGGATCACCGGCCCGAGCTGGCTTTCCGTGCCGAAGATGCATCCGTGATTGAAACGCACCGTACAGCCGTATCCGTGCAGCCGCGTCCACTTTGGCTACTGCCTGCGCCGATCGCATTGACCGAATGCAACAGCGTGCCGTTTTATGGCACTTCACTTACGTTGATCGCCGGCCCGGAACGCATCGAGGGCGGTTGGTGGGACGAGTCATGGGTTGAACGCGATTACTTCATCGCACGCGATGATCAGAATGCGTTGCTATGGATCTTCCGTTCACGCGTTCCAAATCCTCTGACGCGACAAGGATGGTATCTGCACGGCAAGTTCGGATAAATGACCGAGCTGCCTGCTTACGCCGAGCTGCACTGCGTTTCGAACTTCTCGTTTTTGCGCGGTGCCTCGCATCCTGCAGAACTCGTCGAGCGAGCAGCCGCGCTTGGCTATTCTGCTCTCGCGATCACAGATGAATGCTCATTGGCCGGTGTAGTGCGTGCGCATGTCGAGGCCAAGAAACATAAACTGCGTCTGCTGATCGGCACGGAAGTTCAGTTCACCACACAGAGCGGTGAAGCGCACGCGAAGCTCGTTTTGCTCGCGACCGATCATGCTGCGTACGGCAACTTGTCCGAATTCATCACGCTGGCACGCATGCGAGCCGACAAAGGGTCTTACCGCGCGCACTTATCTGATCTCGAAGGCGCAGCGACGGATTACACACATCTGGCAGGGCTGCCCGGTTGTCTCGCCTTGCTGATTCCAGCGCGCGATTCCCCGTTCGAGCGCCTGTTTACGCAGGCGATGTGGCTGAAAAACTGGTTCGCCGGCCGCGCGTGGATTGCGGTTGAAAATCTGCTGCGCGCAACCGACAGCGCGCTGATCGATCGCGTGGAATGCGTTGCTCTAATGACCGAGTCTGCCACTGGTTGCCGCCGGCGACGTGCATATGCACGTGCGTTCTCGCAAGTTGCTGCTCGACGTCCAAGTCGCCACGCGACTTGGACGTGCCGGTCGCAGAGTGTGGCTTTGCATTGGCCTCAAACGCCGAACAATATCTGCGACCACGAGTTCGGTTAGCCCAGTTGTATGCGAACGAATGGCTGGCGGAAACAATCGCGATTGCGGCGCGTTGCAAATTTTCCCTCGATGAGCTGAGTTACCAATATCCGGAAGAAATCGTTCCGGCCGGCGAAACCCCGGCCAGTCATCTGCGGGCACTAACGGAAGCAGGAGCGCAGAGGCGCTTCCCGAACGGAGTGCCGGATAAGGTACGCCACCTGATCGAGAAAGAGTTGAAGCTCATCAGCGAATTGCGATACGAAGCGTTTTTTCTTACCATCGAAGACATTGTTCGCGAGGCGCGATCGCGGAATATTCTGTGTCAAGGGCGTGGTTCAGCAGCTAACTCGGTTGTCTGCTACTGCTTGGGTATTACGGAAGTTAATCCCGAGCAATGCACTCTGCTGTTCGAACGTTTTGTTAGCCGTGAACGCAACGAGCCACCCGATATCGACGTCGATTTCGAGCATCAGCGGCGCGAAGACGTCATTCAGTACATTTACGAGAAATACGGCCGCCAGCGGACGGCTCTTGCAGCCACCGTGATCTGCTACAGAACCCGCAGCGCACTGCGCGACGTCGGCAAGGCGCTGGGCATCGATCTGCAACGTGTCGATCGGGTAGCAAAGAGCCATCACGGATGGCATGACGGTACGGCTCGCGCCGATCGCATGAAGGATGCCGGCTTCGATTCAAATAGCCCGATTGTTCGTCAGTGGATAAACCTTGCGAGCGAGCTGCGCGGTTTTCCTCGCCATTTATCGCAACACGTCGGCGGCTTTGTAATTGCGCGCGACAAACTGTCGCGCCTGGTGCCGATCGAGAACGCAGCAATGGAAGGCCGCAGCGCGATCGAATGGGATAAGGATGATCTGGACGCGCTGAAGCTAATCAAGGTCGACGTACTTGCGCTCGGCATGTTGTCAGCCATCCGGCGCGCCTTGGAGTTCGTCAGTCAGAAAGAGGAACGACCTTTTTCGATGAGCGATATTGAGGACAAGGATGAACCGACCTACGAGATGATCCGTGCGGCTGACACGATCGGCACGTTTCAGATCGAATCTCGTGCACAGATGTCAATGCTGCCGCGGCTGAGACCACGTAACTACTACGATTTGGTGATTCAGGTCGCAATCGTTCGTCCGGGACCGATCCAGGGCGGCATGGTGCATCCGTATCTGCGCCGGCGTGACGGCATAGAGGAAGCTGACTATCCCAGCGAGGAAGTGAAGCAAGTGCTCGAGCGCACGCTGGGCGTGCCGATTTTTCAAGAGCAGGTGATGCAACTGGCCATCGTTGCTGCGGAATTTTCACCTGATGAGGCCGACGCGTTGCGCCGCTCGATGGCAGCATGGAAACGCATCGGCGGGCTCGAGCCGTTTCGAGAGCGCCTTATCTCACGCATGATCGCCCGCGAATACTCACCCGAATTCGCCGAGCGTATCTTCGAGCAGATCAAAGGGTTCGGCGACTATGGTTTCCCGGAAAGCCATGCAGCGAGCTTTGCCTTATTGGCTTACGTGTCGTGCTGGATCAAGCGCCACCATCCCGATGCGTTTCTGGCAGCGATGCTTAACAGCCAACCGGTTGGCTTTTATGCGCCGGCGCAATTAATTCAGGACGCACGCCGCCACGGTGTCGAAGTCAGACGCGTCGATGTTTCATTGAGCCAAGTGGAATCTGAATTGGAGCCATCGACTGTTGCGAAAAGTGGCTATGCGGTGCGGCTCGGCTTGAATCGCATCAGCGGCCTGTCTAAAGCGGCTGCTGAACGCATTGTCGAAGCACGCAACAAATTCGCGTTCGAAAGTTCGGAAGATCTGGCCTTGCGCGGCGGTTTGAACGCGCACGAACTCAACGCAGTCGCTGCCAGCGGTGCGCTGGCAACTCTGGTCGGGCATCGGCATCAAGCGCACTGGCAAACGTTGGGGGTGGAAACGCGCCGCACCGAAATGCTTAAACCGGCTCGCTTCCGGGAGGAAATGGCTGCGCTGCAAGCCCCAACTGAAGGACAGGACATCGTCGCCGACTACGCCAGCTTGAGCTTCACTCTCGGCCGCCATCCTTTGGCGCTGTTACGTTCACGGCTGATGACGATGCGAGTCCAGTCCGCCGAAGAACTCAAAAATTATCCACACGGCCGCATTGCGCGTGCGTGCGGAATAGTTACCCATCGGCAACGACCTGAAACGGCCAAGGGAGTGGTATTCGTGACGATCGAGGATGAAACAGGGCCAGTCAATGTGATCGTCTGGAACAAGTTGTTTGAGCGCGAGATAAAAATCGTTACTGCGTCGAGACTCCTTGCCGTGCAAGGCGTATGGCAATCGGTCGATGGCGTGCAGCATCTGGTGGCGCGCAAGGTCAGCGATCAAACGAAACTGCTCGGCCGCCTGGCCACGTCGTCGCGCGACTTCCATTGACGCCACAAAGACAAACGCCCCGGCACGTGAGTACCGGGGCGTTTGGAATAGCTAGCCTGACAATGTCCTACTTTCGCTGGAAATACATCCAACTATCATCGGCGCTGAATCGTTTCACTGTCCTGTTCGGGATGGGAAGGAGTGGTTCCAACTCGCTATGGTCGTCAGGCAATTCGGACGACCTCTTGATTCACCGCCGCATAGCGGCAGCTCGCAAGAGATCTGATTCGGAAAGAAGCAAAGTGGTTGCGTTGCGTGTCGAGCTCAAATTCTGAGGTTCTGAAACTTAAGAACAAGCAGCACGGTTATAGGATCAAGCCTCACGGGCAATTAGTACTGGTTAGCTCAACGCCTTACAGCGCTTCCACACCCAGCCTATCAACGTCCTGGTCTAGGACGACCCTTAAGGGAGGTCAAGCCTCCGGGAAGATTCATCTTCAGGCAAGTTTCCCGCTTAGATGCTTTCAGCGGTTATCTTTTCCGCACGTAGCTACCCGGCGATGCCACTGGCGTGACAACCGGTACACCAGAGGTGCGTCCACTCCGGTCCTCTCGTACTAGGAGCAGCCCCCGTCAATCTTCCAGCGCCCACGGCAGATAGGGACCAAACTGTCTCACGACGTTTTAAACCCAGCTCACGTACCTCTTTAAATGGCGAACAGCCATACCCTTGGGACCGGCTACAGCCCCAGGATGAGATGAGCCGACATCGAGGTGCCAAACACTGCCGTCGATATGAACTCTTGGGCAGTATCAGCCTGTTATCCCCAGAGTACCTTTTATCCGTTGAGCGATGGCCCTTCCATACAGAACCACCGGATCACTTAGACCTGCTTTCGCACCTGCTCGACTTGTAGGTCTCGCAGTCAAGCACGCTTATGCCTATGCACTATGAGTACGATTTCCGACCGTACCTAGCGTACCTTCGTACTCCTCCGTTACCCTTTGGGAGGAGACCGCCCCAGTCAAACTGCCTACCATGCACTGTTCCCCGCCCGGATGACGGGCGTAGGTTAGAGCCGCAAACAAATCAGGGTGGTATTTCAAGGTTGGCTCCACGAGAGCTAGCGCCCCCGCTTCAAAGCCTCCCACCTATCCTACACAGATCGGTTCACAGTCCAATGCAAAGCTACAGTAAAGGTTCATGGGGTCTTTCCGTCTAGCCGCGGGTAGATTGCATCATCACAAACATTTCAACTTCGCTGAGTCTCGGGAGGAGACAGTGTGGCCATCGTTACGCCATTCGTGCAGGTCGGAACTTACCCGACAAGGAATTTCGCTACCTTAGGACCGTTATAGTTACGGCCGCCGTTTACTGGGGCTTCGATCAAGGGCTTGCACCCCATCAATTAACCTTCCAGCACCGGGCAGGCGTCACACCCTATACGTCCACTTTCGTGTTTGCAGAGTGCTGTGTTTTTAATAAACAGTCGCAGCCACCGATTCTCTGAGACCTCTTCACGCTTCGGGCGTTTCTCCCGTCACGCTAAAAAGGCACACCTTCTTCCGAAGTTACGGTGTCAATTTGCCGAGTTCCTTCTCCCGAGTTCTCTCAAGCGCCTGAGCATATTCAGCTCGCCCACCAGTGTCGGTTTTCGGTACGGTCGTATCTAACTGAAGCTTAGAGGCTTTTCCTGGAACCACATTCAATCACTTCGCGGCTTACGCCACTCGATCCTTTTCCTCGGTGATACGCCAGCGGATTTACCTACTGGCCACCTACGATCAGAAACCGGGACAACCAACACCCGGATGACCTTCAGCAGTCCGTCCCCCCATCGCATTAGATATCGGTGCAGGAATATTGACCTGCTTCCCATCGACTACGACTTTCGTCCTCATCTTAGGGGCCGACTCACCCTGCTCCGATGAACGTAGAGCAGGAAACCTTGGGCTTACGGCGAGCAGGCTTTTCACCTGCTTTAACGCTACTCATGTCAGCATTCGCACTTCTGATACCTCCAGCAGCCCTCTCGAGCCACCTTCGCAGGCTTACAGAACGCTCCCCTACCACGTAGACGCTTCGCTTGAGTTCGCTAATGGTGGTGACGACGGCGTAGCCGTTGTCGCCAAACCTCAAAGAGAGAGGAGGCTCGCGTCAACTCAAGACGGCTTGCCTGCGCCATCAAGCCCGAGACGAGTGCCATAAGGGCAAGCCGTCAATGCTCGATCGAGCGCGTCAAGCGATCGATCGAAGGAGTGGAACGAACGATCGAGCGAGTTGAAGCGAACTCAAGTGAAGCGTCTACATCCGCAGCTTCGGTTACCGGCTTAGCCCCGTTACATCTTCCGCGCAGAAAGACTCGATCAGTGAGCTATTACGCTTTCTTTGAAGGATGGCTGCTTCTAAGCCAACTTCCTGACTGTCTTAGCCTTTCCACTTCGTTTCCCACTTAGCCGATATTGGGGACCTTAGCTGGCGGTCTGGGTTGTTTCCCTTTCGTGTCCGGACGTTAGCACCCGGTGCACTGTCTCCCGCGCTGCACTTCCAAGTATTCGGAGTTTGCCATGGTTTGGTAAGGCGCCATGCCCCCCTAGCCATAACAGTGCTCTACCCCCTGGAGTGATACGCGAGGCACTACCTCAATAGTTTTCGGGGAGAACCAGCTATTTCCAGATTTGTTTGGCCTTTCACCCCTATCCACAGCTCATCCGCTACTTTTGCAACAGTAGTCGGTTCGGCCCTCCAGTGAGTGTTACCCCACCTTCAGCCTGGCCATGGATAGCTCATCTGGTTTCGGGTCTACACCCTGCGACTGGACGCCCTATTCGGACTCGCTTTCGCTACGCCTTCCCTATACGGTTAAGCTCGCCACAGAATGTAAGTCGCTGACCCATTATGCAAAAGGTACGCAGTCACTCCAGCTTGAAGGCCCTCACACGTTGAACTGCAACGTGCGGTCAATTCGCGCACTGTTCATAAGCGCTTATTCCCCTTCGTGGTGGTGACCTTTGACGCCGCGCTGGGCGCGGCGTCAAGGTTAACGAAGGCCTTGAAGCTGGAGCTCCTACTGTTTGTATGCATGCGGTTTCAGGATCTATTTCACTCCCCTTCCGGGGTTCTTTTTACCTTTCCTTCACAGTACTGGTTCACTATCGGTCGATTACGAGTATTTAGCCTTGGAGGATGGTCCCCCCATCTTCAGACAGGATTTCACGTGTCCCGCCCTACTTGTCGTGCGCTTAGTTCCACCGACGTCTTTTCACATACGGGGCTATCACCCGCTATGGCCGAACTTTCCAGATCGTTCCGTTAAGACATCAGCTAAAACGCACAGGCTGGTCCGATTTCGCTCGCCACTACTCTCGGAATCTCGGTTGATTTCTTTTCCTCTGCCTACTTAGATGTTTCAGTTCAGCAGGTTCGCTTCCACTCGCCTATGTATTCAGCGAGGGATTCCCTTGCGGGAGGGTTTCCCCATTCGGACATCTGCGGCTGTTAACGCTCGTTGCCAGCTGACCGCAGCTTTACGCAGGCTGCCACGTCCTTCATCGCCTGTAATCGCCAAGGCATCCACCACATGCACTTAGTCGCTTGATCCTATAACGGTGCGGCCTGCTGTGTTAGCTCAGGACAGCACGGTCATCGGGCGACCATGTTGCTAATCTCAGATTTAATGCTTGAGACTCGAATGCAATTACAACCCGTTATCAATCCACTCCCGGCTCATCACCAGGCGCAGAATTGAAACGCTTTGCTTCTTCCGAATTGTTAAAGATCGAAACAGCGATTTGGTCAAAGACCAAACGGAAATGCACGCGCCGCGCACTTTCGTTTGACGTTTGAGACAAGATGGTGGAGGTGAACGGGATCGAACCGATGACCTCCTGCTTGCAAAGCAGGCGCTCTCCCAACTGAGCTACACCCCCGGTTCCCACTCATAAGCCTCCTGCCCGAGCGTGGTGGGTCTGGATGGACTCGAACCATCGACCCCCGCCTTATCAAGACGGTGCTCTAACCAGCTGAGCTACAGACCCCGCCTTGCAACCTTCTGGTCCACTCGCTGCCGCAAGAAACCAACCGATAAGTGTGAACGCTTAAATCGAAGCGCGTACTCGAGAAAGGAGGTGATCCAGCCGCACCTTCCGGTACGGCTACCTTGTTACGACTTCACCCCAGTCATGAATCTCACCGTGGTCGCCGCCCTCCTTGCGGTTAGGCAAACGGCTTCTGGTGAAACCCACTCCCATGGTGTGACGGGCGGTGTGTACAAGACCCGGGAACGTATTCACCGCGACATGCTGATCCGCGATTACTAGCGATTCCGACTTCATGGAGTCGAGTTGCAGACTCCAATCCGGACTACGACCGGTTTTCCGGGATTAGCTCCCCCTCGCGGGTTGGCTGCCCTTTGTACCGGCCATTGTATGACGTGTGAAGCCCTACCCATAAGGGCCATGAGGACTTGACGTCATCCCCACCTTCCTCCGGTTTGTCACCGGCAGTCTCATTAGAGTGCCCTTGCGTAGCAACTAATGATAAGGGTTGCGCTCGTTGCGGGACTTAACCCAACATCTCACGACACGAGCTGACGACAGCCATGCAGCACCTGTGTCCACTTTCCCTTTCGGGCACCTAATGCATCTCTGCTTCGTTAGTGGCATGTCAAGGGTAGGTAAGGTTTTTCGCGTTGCATCGAATTAATCCACATCATCCACCGCTTGTGCGGGTCCCCGTCAATTCCTTTGAGTTTTAATCTTGCGACCGTACTCCCCAGGCGGTCGACTTCACGCGTTAGCTGCGTTACCGAAGGAGTTACCCTCCGACAACTAGTCGACATCGTTTAGGGCGTGGACTACCAGGGTATCTAATCCTGTTTGCTCCCCACGCTTTCGTACATGAGCGTCAGTCACATCCCAGGGGGCTGCCTTCGCCATCGGTGTTCTTCCACATCTCTACGCATTTCACTGCTACACGTGGAATTCCACCCCCCTCTGACAAACTCTAGCCATGCAGTCACAAATGCAGTTCCCAGGTTAGGCCCGGGGATTTCACACCTGTCTTGCAAAGCCGCCTGCGTACGCTTTACGCCCAGTAATTCCGATTAACGCTTGCACCCTACGTATTACCGCGGCTGCTGGCACGTAGTTAGCCGGTGCTTATTCTGCAGGTACCGTCATTAGCGCGAGATATTCGCTCGCGCCGTTTCGTTCCTGCCAAAAGCGGTTTACAACCCGAAGGCCTTCTTCCCGCACGCGGCATGGCTGGATCAGGCTTGCGCCCATTGTCCAAAATTCCCCACTGCTGCCTCCCGTAGGAGTCTGGGCCGTGTCTCAGTCCCAGTGTGGCTGGTCGTCCTCTCAGACCAGCTACTGATCGTCGCCTTGGTGGGCTCTTACCCCGCCAACTAGCTAATCAGACATCGGCCGCTCCGATAGCGCGAGGCCGGTAAAGGTCCCCCGCTTTCACCCGTAGGTCGTATGCGGTATTAGCTAATCTTTCGACTAGTTATCCCCCACTACTGGGCACGTTCCGATGCATTACTCACCCGTTCGCCACTCGCCACCAGGGTTGCCCCCGTGCTGCCGTTCGACTTGCATGTGTAAGGCATGCCGCCAGCGTTCAATCTGAGCCAGGATCAAACTCTTCAGTTCGATACTGTGTGCTTGATTACTCTCGCTGGAATCGAGAGGCTCTTGCGAACTTCTCTTTCCATTGCGTGAGCACTAATGATTTGAGTTCAGCCGGAGCGCTAGCCGTGAGACTTTGCGATCCGGTTGCGCCGTTCATTAAGCGCCCACACTTATCGGCTGTTTCATTTTTAAAGAACAGAGCACCCGTCGCACGCACTTTCCAGCGCTGCGTAACGGGAGCTGCGAAGGGGTGAGATTATGAAGGTCGGCCAAAATGCTGTCAAGCAACATGGCCGGCCGAGCGCGGGAGTGCCCTGGAAATTGTTCGCGCCGCTTGGAATTTGGCGACGCGAATCGAACCTTCAGGAGCCTCGAAAAGGCTGCCGGCGCTCAACGGTGGCCGAATCGCGGCGAGCGTTTCTCGACGAACGCGGCCATTCCCTCCTTTTGATCGGCCGTCGCAAACAAAGAGTGAAACAGCCGCCGCTCGAAGAGAATCCCTTCCGCCAATGGAAGCTCGTACGCGCGATTGATGGCTTCCTTTGCCATCAAAACCGCTGGTAGCGAGAAACTCGCGATCGTGGCGCCAAGTTTCAGCGCTTCGTCCAGCAGATTTTGGGCTGGCACCACGCGGGAGACCAGCCCTGCGCGCTCGGCTTCGGCGGCGTCCATCATGCGCGCCGACAGTACAAGGTCCATCGCTTTCGCCTTACCTACGGCTCGCGGCAGCCGCTGTGAACCGCCGGCGCCAGGAATGATTCCAAGCTTGATTTCGGGTTGGCCGAACTTGGCCGAATCGGAGGCGATGATGATGTCGCACATCATGGCCAGTTCGCATCCGCCGCCTAACGCAAAACCGCTCACGGCGGCGATCACCGGCTTGCGAATGCGCTTCAACGTTTCCCAATTGCGCGTGATGTAGTCCGATTTGAAAACGTCCATGTACGACCACGTGCTCATCGCGCCGATGTCCGCGCCGGCGGCAAACGCCTTGTCACTGCCAGTGATCACGATTGCGCCGATGCCGTCATCCGCATCGAAGGCGAGCAGAGCAGCGCCGAGTTCATCCATCAGCTTGTCATTCAGTGCATTGAGCGCCTGGGGGCGATTGAGCCGGACTAGACCGACTCGGTCGCGGGACTCAGCAAGGATGTGTTCGTAGTTCATTAGCGTCTCCATCGAGTGCGGCCATCTTAGCGAGACGGCCGGATGGAAACGCTAAGCGCTGGAACGGGCCAGATAGTCGAGAATCGTGTCCGACGACAAGGCGGGAGCGTAAAAGTATCCCTGCGCAAATTCGCAGCCGCTGTCGCGCATGTATTCGACCTGCTCGATCGATTCGACGCCCTCCGCGACGACCTTCAACTTGAAGTGGCGCGCCACCGCGAGCATTGCATGCACGATGGCGCGGCTGTCGGCGTCGTCCGGGATGCCCTCGATAAACGATTGATCGATCTTCAGCGCGGTAATCGGCATGCGTTTTAGATAACCGAGCATCGAGTAACCGGTGCCGAAGTCATCAAGCACGAGCCCGACTCCGAGCGAAGCGAGTTCGGCCAGCACATCGTTGTTGATCTCGGTCTCTCTTACCAGTGTTCGTTCGGTGATTTCGAGCACGATTAGCCGCGGATCGATCGCATGTTTTGAAAGCGCAGCGCGCACCAGTGCCGGCAGAGCGGTCGATCCCATTTCGCGCCCGGCGACGTTGATTGACACGGGGACATCGAAATCCGGATGCACCAGACGCCACCGATTGATCTGCGAACAGACTTCGTTCAGCACCCAGCGCGTTACCCGCTCGGATAGTCCACTGACCTCCGCGACGCCGATAAAACGATCGGGCGTCAAAACCCCATGCACCGGGTGCTTCCAGCGAATCAGTGCTTCCAGTCCCACCACGCGACCGCTTGCCATCTCCACCTGCGGTTGATACTCGCAAATGAACTGCGGCGCTTCGCTGTGCAACGCCTTCACCAGCTCGATCCCTAACTGCACCTCACGCGCTGCGCGCTCATAGCGAATCGGATTGAAAAAGCTGAACTGATTACGTCCATCGCGCTTGGCCTGGTACATCGCGGCATCGGCGTTCTTAAGCAACGTGCTCATGTCGCGCCCGTGCTCGGGAAATAGCGCGACGCCGATCGATGCGGATACCTGCGTGTCGATCTTGGGCACAAGATCGGTGCGATTCAGTGCCTGCGCAATGCGCGCCGCGAGCAGCGCGACCTCCTGTCGATGGACGAACTCGTTGACCAGCACGACGAATTCGTCTCCACCCAAACGCGCGACCGTGCCTACATCGCCCACGGTTTCGACTAGCACCTCCGCAGCGGACTTGATCAACGCATCGCCCACGAGGTGACCGAGCGTGTCGTTTACGTCCTTGAAACGGTCCAGGTCGATCAGCATGACGGCCATACGACGCTTGCGATTGGCCGCGGTCATGATCAAGTCGCGCAGCGTCTCGCGCAGCAGATTGCGATTCGGCAATCCGGTCAGCACGTCGTACCAGGCTAGGTGCTCAATGCGTGTTTCGGCCTCCTGCCGCTGTGCTGCTTCGAGCGCCAGCGCAAGCATCAGCGACGTGGTGTTGGCAAAGCTCAGGTCGTCGTCGTCCCAGTGACGCGTCTCGTAGTGCTGCAGGCTGAGAACGCCGCTCACTTCGCCCTCGACCAAAACCGGAACATCGAGCAGCGCTCGCACGCGCGACCAGCTTCTGTCACCTGCGAACAACGTCGTGACGCGCGAAGTGTGCGTGTCGTTGATGATGATCGGCTGCCGGTTCATCAGCTGGGCGAAGTAAGCAGGGAAGCGTGTGGCAGTGAACTCGCGTCCAACCCAATCGCGCATGAAGCGATCCTTGGCGCGATCGAACAACGATTCACAGTGCAGTGCTTCGCCGTCGTGCGCCAAACGCCAGAAGCTCACCGCACCGACATCGAGCACTTCGGTGGCCGTGCGCAAGATACTTGCTAGCGCATGCGTGAAGTCAGACTTCGGCTGGATTGCGAGTTCGAGTAGACGCTCGCGAAAACGCAGCCGGCGCGCCTGCGCGCGCTCGGCCGGCCCCAGATCGCGCGCGGTCAGGACCAGCCCGCGAACATTCGGATCGTCCATGCGACTTGAGATGACGCAGGACATGCTGCGACCGTTTCCGGCGAGTGCGGCGCGGGTGCGCAACAGCAACGGCGCAGCCTGCCGATCGCCAGGGGGCTCCCGCAGAATGCGATCGACTGCACGCCTAAATTCGATGCGCGACGGTTGATCGAGGATGAACTCGAACGGTGAGCCCAGTACGTCGAACACCTGCTCGCCAGTAATCGGCTCGAATGCAGCGCTGGCGTAGACAACGCGCCGGTCTTCGTTCAAAACGACGGTCAGCTCAGTTTGGTGGTGCGCCAGCGCCCGAGTGCGCGCTTCCTCAGTTCGAATGCGCTTTGCTTCAGCACGCGATTGCGTCGTGTCGGTAACGGCAATCGATCCGAACTCTTCCTGCTCGAAGCGAAACAGGCGCATCGCAATGCGCGCCGCCAGACGGCTGCGGCCGCGCAAAGGCAGCTTCGTTTCTACCCGCGCATGCGTGTTGTTCGCCGCGAGCGCCCACAGGCGATTCCAGCGGCGCACGAATGCCTGGTGACTTGGAAACGAAAGCAGCTCCGCGACGCTGCGGCCTACCGCTGATTCGCCGCCGACGAGGGCGGCAGCCTCCGAGTTGAGCGCGAGAATCTGGCCCGCGGCGTTAACACAAAACATGGCAACGCCGGCGTAATCAAAGGCTGCCCGCTTGAGCGAGCTCTCAACGGCAGCCTGCCGCAGCGGTATGACGGTCGACGCCAACGGACTCCTCGTCGTGACGATGCTCGATTCTGCCACGATGCCCACGTCCAGCGACAGCGAAGACTCAAAAAGAGAGTTGGTAGCCGCCTAACCCGGCTGTTCGACGACAACGATCCAGCGACGTGCGCCACGCACTCTGCGGTCGGCGTCGAGCACCGTAGTATTGTCTTGTCCCGCTGTTCGCGCGCGCACGTTCCGCCGGCATTCGCATGTTCAAAGCGATCTATCTGACCAAGGCCGATCAGTTTCGCGCCGAGCTGCGCGACTTAGACGATGCCGAGCTCGAGGCCAATACGCCCGACGCCGACACGATGCTCGCGATCGATTACTCGACGATCAACTACAAGGATGGCTTAGCACTGACCAACACATCCCCCATCGTCCGTAAATGGCCGATGGTCCCTGGAATCGATTGCGCCGGCAGCGTCGTTGCAAGCCAGTCAGCGAATGTAGGTGCTGGCGACAAGGTCGTGCTGAACGGTTGGGGCGCGGGTGAGACCACCTGGGGCGGGCTTGCGCAACGTGGGCGGTACAAGAGCGGCTGGCTGGTGCGGATCCCAGGCGCCGCTCAGCACGCGCGATGCGATGTCGATCGGCACCGCGGGCTTTACGGCGATGCTGGCCGCGATGGCGCTGGTCGATAACGGCGTTGCTTCCGGCGAAATTTTGGTTACGGGCGCGAGCGGCGGCCTCGGATCCTTTGCGGTGGCAATTTTGGCCAAGCGCGGGTATCGCGTAACGGGCAGCACCGGCAAGCTTGATCAAGCCGATTACCTGCGCGCGCTGGGCGCGGCTGAGGTGATCGATCGCGCTGAATTGTCCGCTGTTGGCAAGCCCCTACAAAAGGAACGTTGGGCTGGTGTCGTCGACTCGGTCGGTAGTCACACGCTCGCCAATGCCTGTGCCCAAGTGCGCTACGGCGGCGTTGCCGTCGCATGCGGACTCGCTCAGGGTATGGATTTCCCTAGTACGGTGGCGCCGTTCATCTTGCGCGGAGTACGCCTTATTGGCATCGATTCGGTCATGTGCCCGATCGAACGCCGGAAAGAGGCATGGCAACATCTGGCGCAAGAACTGGACCGCGCTAAGCTCGATGCGATTACACGTGAGATTGCACTAACCGACGCATTCGAGGCGGGGCGTGCGATCCTAGCCGGCGAAGTTCGTGGCAGAGTGGTCGTCGATGTCAATCGCTAGGGTCACAGCGGACACCGCGTAGGATTGATCCGGCCTCGGCTCGATTTGTGCTGGCGTTGTGCTCGTCTCAACGGAACCGAACCGGGGCCGGTGCGTCGGAACAATTCGGCACTGGCCGACAAATTGCATAATCCAGCCGCACGTTAAGCACAAGGAGATCGATGATGTCGCGTTTTCTTCGCAGCAGCACAGCAATCGCACTGGCCGGAGTGCTCACCGCGGCCATGGTCAATGTCGATGCCAAGGATCGCCGGGACTGCGATCGCGATTACAAGCCGCAGGTCGGCCAGTCGGGCAAGGACGTCGTATGGGTGCCGACGCCGGACGAAGTCGTGCAGCGCATGCTGCGCATGGCCAAGGTCACGCCGCAGGACATCGTGTACGACCTCGGAGCGGGCGACGGCAAGATTGCGATAGCGGCCGGCAAGCTGGGCGCCAATGCGGTCGGTATCGAGTACAACGCGGACATGGCAAAGCTCGCCCAGTGCTACGTGCAAGCGGAAAATCTTACGGGCAAGACGCGCATCATCCAGGGCGATGTGTTCCAGGAGGACTTCAGCAAGGCGAGCGTGGTCACGATGTACCTGCTGCCGGAGCTGAATCTGCGGTTGCGTCCGACCATCTTGAACATGAAGCCCGGCACGCGCGTCACGTCGCATCAGTTCACGATGGGCGACTGGGAGCCCGATGAAACTGCTGAGGTCGACTACCGCAGCGCGTACCTGTGGATCGTGCCGGCCAAGGTCGAAGGCACGTGGACGTTGCGCGAACAGGGTGCTGGCAATGCGCAGTACACGGTCAATCTGAGTCAGAAGTATCAGAAGATCAGCGGCGACGTGTCGGCTGCCGGCACCAAGCAGCAGCCGCTGGTGGGAGCCACCGTGCGCGGCGAAGAGATCAAGTTCGCGTTTAACGACGACAAGGGCGTGACTCGCACCCTGACCGGAACAGTGCGTGGCAATGAGCTGACCGGCACGCTGAAAGGCGCGAGCGGCGAAACCAAAGTTACCGGAACCCGCAAGTAGTCTTTTTGCACGTTGCCTTACGGCTAAAGCCCCGCAAAACGCGGGGCTTTCTATTTTTGGGACAAGTCATGGCCGAAATACCAACTTCACCCGGACTAGCTGCTACCACAACTTCTGCGGCGCCTCGACCGGCGTTATCGGTCTTCGACGCGGTGATGATCATTACCGGCATCGTCATTGGCGGTGGAATATTTGCCTTTCCGCCGCTTGTGGCGGGGATGACCGGTTCGGTGGAGTGGATGTTCGGCGCCTGGATCTTCGGAGCGCTGCTCGCACTCATCGGTGCGCTTTGCTATGCGGAGCTAGCCACCACATTTCCAAACGCGGGCGGTGATTATTACTTCCTGACTCGCGCATACGGCCGCGACGTAAGTTTCTTTTTCGCTTGGGCACGCGTCACGGTAATTTCCACGGGCGCGATCGCACTGCTTGCGTTCGTATTTGGCGATTACATGAGCCGCGTGCTATCGCTTGGTGAGTACTCCTCGGTTATCTACGCAATTTTGATCGTCATTGCGTTAACCGCGGTCAACATCGCCGGCCTGCGGGCATCGTCCAGAGCGCAAAATGTAATGTCGGTACTGCTGGTGCTGGGCCTGCTGTTTGTTGTCGTTGCGGGCTTTGTCGCACCTGCGGCTACGAGTGCCGCCCCGGCGGCCCCGATAGGCGACGTACCGGCGCTTTTCGGCACCGCATTGCTGTTTGTGCTGTTTACTTATGGCGGCTGGAACGACGCCGCGTATATCTCGGCTGAGGTCAAGGGTGGCCGTCGCGTCATTGTTAAGGTACTTGTGGTGTCACTGCTTGTCGTTACAGCTATCTATTTACTGTTCGTTGCCGCTCTTGTGGTCGGACTGGGCTTTGACGGCTTAAAGGCGAGCAAGCAAGTCGCCGCCGACGTCGCACAAAGAGCATTCGGCAGCTTCGGGGAAAAATCGATCGGCGCGATCGTTGCGCTGGCAGCGCTAACGTCGATCAATGCGACGATGCTCGTCACTGCGCGCACTAACTACTCGCTCGGCAAGGATTGGCGGATATTTGCCTTTATGAGCCACTGGAATGCTGAACGGGACGCACCGATCGTCGCGCTGTTAACAACCAGTTTCATCACGCTGCTGATTGTGCTGATAGCCGCCGCAAATGAGGGGGGCGTCAAGTTCATGGTGGATTTCACGGCACCGGTGTTTTGGTTGTTCTTTCTGCTGACCGGGATTGGCCTATTCGTTTTGCGCTTCCGCTACCCGCATGTGGCACGACCCTTCAAGGTGCCGCTCTATCCGATTCTGCCGATCGTGTTCGTCGGTACTTGCGTGTTCCTGCTCTATCGAAGTCTTATTTTTACGTTCGAGAATCAGGCAATCCGGGTTGCCATTTACGTAATGCTGTCCGGGGTCGTCGTGTGGATCATCGCTCGGTTGAAGAAAGCCGCGTGAGTCGAAAGACTCCGCCGCGCGATGCTGGAATAGTCGGGATATTGCTTGCTGCGGGACTGGGGACACGCTATGACCCGACCGGTAAGCATTTGAAGTTGCTGCAGCCGGTCGCCGAAGGCTCAAGCGCTGGCGTACCGGTCGCCGCAGCGGCCGCACGAAACCTAAGATCAAACGTCGCACAGATCTTCAGCGTCGTGCGTCCGCTTGACGACCCGCATCAGCCGGCGTTGCACGGACTCTTGCAGCATGAAGGCTGCGAGCTAGTCGTCTGCAAGGACGCGGATCAAGGCATGGGCGCGTCGCTCGCGTGCGGCGTTCGCGCGAGCGCGAGCGCCGACGGATGGATCGTCGCACTTGCCGATATGCCGGCGATCGATCCGGCTACGATCAACGCCGTCGTCGGCGCGCTGCGCGCGGGCCACGCGGCTGCCGCGCCGGTGTACCGCGGGCAACGCGGACATCCCGTTGGATTTTCTGCACGCTGCTTGACCGAGCTGCTTGGCTGCCAAGGCGACCAAGGCGCACGTGCGGTGCTCGAGAAGTTTGCGCCGCATCTGATCGAGGTCGATGACGAAGGCGTCCTGATCGATATCGATCATCGATGAAGTTAGTCGCGCAGTGTTCTATGCTGCGATGACAATGCAACTGCTGCGTGCCTTCACGGTCATGACGCTAGTCGATTGGCTTGCGCTGGCGACGTTTTTCATCGCCTGGATCGGCTACGCGATGTTTGCGACCCGGCGTGCTGCGACGGTCGGCTCCCTACTGGCGGTGACCAACCGTTTTCGGCGCCTGTGGATGCTGCAAGCGGCCGAGTCGGGAAAACAGAGTGATCGATGGCGTTGTGGTGCAGAACCTGTCGACCAGCCCCTCGTTCTTTGCATCGACGACGATCTTGATCATCGGCGGTTTGCTGGCAGTGCTTGGAGCGCAGGGCGCCGCCGATCTGGTTAAGCAGTTTCCGTTTGCCGCGCCCACCGACGCGTTCGTTTTCGATCTGAAGTTGCTTTTGTTGATCGGAATTTTCGTGTACGCGTTCTTTCGCTTTACGTGGTCCATGCGGCAATACACGTTCGGCGCGCTGCTGATTGCTTCGATGCCAGACGCGAAGGAGTTCGAAGCTGGCAAGGCAAGCCGGGAAGAATATGCAGACCGCGCCAGCAGGGTGGTCGGCATGGCGGCCGAGACTTTTAACGACGGACTGCGTGCCTGTTATATGTCGTTTGCGGCGCTGATGTGGTTTTCCTCGCCGCTTGCCTTTGCGTTGGCCACGGTAGGTATTGTGTTTCTGCTGTATCGGCGCGAGTTTCGTTCAGACGTGCTCGAAGTTCTGCGCGGCTAACCGCCGAGACGACTGTCGCGATGGGTGTTCACTATGCAATACGCCCTGCGTCGCCAAGTGCACACCTGTTCCATGTGACGTGCAGAGTCGAGCAGCCCGATCCGCTGGGCCAGCTCTTCATGTTGCCCGCATGGATCCCGGGCAGCTACATGATTCGCGAGTTCGCACGTCACATCGTGCGAATCGCGGCACTTTCCGCCGGCCACAGAGTGCCGCTGCAAAAAATCGACAAACACACGTGGCGCGCCGCGCCGGCAAAGGCCATCGAGCTTGCCTACGAGGTCTATGCGTGGGATCTGTCGGTGCGGGCAGCGCATCTGGATCAAACGCACGGATTCTTCAACGGTGCGTCGGTTTTCCTGTTGCCGATCGGCCTCGAGCACGAACAGTGCATCGTCGACATTTTGCCGCCGCCCGGCGCGCGCTATCGAAGCTGGAGGGTTGCTACGGCGCTGGCGCCGATACAAGGCACGCGTCGCCATGCTTTCGGTACCTACGAAGCAGCTGATTACGACGAGTTGATCGACTGTCCGGTCGAAATGGGTGACTTTGAACTGGGCCGATTCGAAGTTTTTGGCGTTCCGCATGAGATCGCGATTACCGGTCGCGTTCCGAAGCTCGACATGCAGCGACTGACGGCCGATCTCGCACGCGTTTGCGAAACACAGGTGAAATTGTTCGAGCCGCGCAGTCGGGCGGCGCCGTTTGATCGCTACACGTTCCTGACTATGGCGCTCGGCGACGCGTATGGCGGCCTTGAGCATCGCAATTCGACGGCGCTTGTTACCAAGCGCGAAGGTCTGCCGTTTCTCGGCATGACCGAGTCGACCGAGGCCTATCGCAATTTTCTCGGTCTGGCGAGCCACGAGTATTTTCACTCGTGGAATATCAAGCGCATCAAGCCGGCAGCGTTTGTTCCGTATGACCTGACGCGCGAGAACTACACGCGGCTGCTATGGGCGTTCGAAGGGTTTACGTCGTACTACGACGATTTGCTTCTGGCGCGGGCCGGATTGCTCAGCGAGACGCAGTATCTAACGACGCTGGCCAAGACGCTGACCACCGTGACACAACGGTCGAGCCGGCTCAAGCAAAGTGTGGCCGACAGTTCGTTCGATGCCTGGATCAAGTACTACCGGCAGGATGAAAACGCGCCGAACAGCGTGGTCAGTTATTACCAGAAGGGTTCACTGATCGGCCTCGCGCTTGACTTGTCAATTCGCGCGCGGACCCGGGGCCGGCGCTCGCTCGACGACTTGATGCGACTGCTGTGGAAACTCTGGAAGACGCGCGCCGACAACTATCGCGGCGTCGCCGAAGACGAGATCGAGCAAGCAATTGAACAGGCGACCGGCCTGTCACTGGCACGAGAGATCACCGAGTGGACCGAGGGTACGACCGATCCTGATTTCGAAGCGTTGTTCGCGCCGTTCGGCGTGCGTTGCATGCCGCGTCCCGACGTGGATGCAGCGCACTTCGCATTGCTCGGCGTAAAGACCATCAATGCGAATGGCGAATGCAAGCTGGCGCACGTGTTCGACGGTGCTCCTGCGACAAGCGGCCGGGCTGTCCGGCAACGACGTGCTGGTCGCGCTCGGAGGAGTTCGGGTGACGTCAGCCAATATCGATACGTTGCTGTCGCGCTATGCAACGGGCGACTTGGTCGAGGTGCACGCATTTCGACGCGATGAGCTGTTGCGCTTCGACGTCAAGCTCGCCGCGCAGCCGCCGATGAAATTTACGCTGGAGGTTGACCCAAAGAGCGCGGGCGCTGCGCATCGACTGCGTAAGAGTTGGCTTGGCGTTGCAAGCTCAACTCGTCAGCATCGCTAGAAGCTGTCGCAAAGCATCTGCCAGGGACGCGGCACGCAGTATCTAGCACCAATCGATCTGTCCGCGGCCATGTTCGAGGAGGAAGGAATTAGCGCGAGAGAAGTGCCCGCATCCAACAAACGGAATCGGTGGTCGACGCGCAGATAACGGCGATGGATGATTTGCCTTCAGGATCAAATGCGGCTCACCGATGCGCGCATGCCGGGCTTGCGCAAAACCTCCCCATAGCATGAACACCTTCGCCCGCTGATCCGCAGCCAGCGCGCCAACCAGCATTGAAGTCAACACCTCCCATCCTTGGCCCGCGTGCGAACCGGGCTCACCGCGCTCCACGGTAAAAATGGCGTTGAGCAACAACACACCTTGTCGTGCCCAGTGATCGAGCGCGCCATGCGCGCGCGGTGCGCAGCCAAGATCACGCTGCAATTCGACAAAGACATTGCGCAGGCTCGGCGGCACGGCTACTCCGTGCGGCACCGAAAATGCGAGGCCATGCGCCTGGCCCTCGCCGTGATAGGGATCCTGCCCGAGGATGATCACGCGCACTTCATCAAACGGTGTCAGGGTCAGTGCGCGCAGCGGCTGCGGCGGAAATATCGCGGCACCTACCGCCTGTCGCTCTGCAAGAAACGTGCGCAGCTTGCGGCCATCCGCAGACGCGAAGAACCTGTCGACCAGCGCCTGCCATCCAGGCGCCAGCTCTGCGATATCGATCACGCGAACAGCCGCGCCAACTCGGTACCGGGATCAGGCGCTCGCATCAAGGCTTCGCCGACCAGGAATGCGTGCACACCGGCTTGACGCATGCGCATGACATCGGTTGGCGCAAGGATGCCGCTTTCGGTCACGACAATTCGGTCGGGTGGAACCCGCGGCAGCAAATCGAGCGTCGTCGTTAGCGATGTTTCGAACGAACGCAGATCGCGATTGTTGATGCCGATCAGCGGCGCTTGAAGTCGCAGCGCGCGCTCCAGTTCTGAAGCGTCGTGGACCTCGACCAGTACCGCCATGCCAAGCGCTTGGGAGATTTCTTCGTAGTCGATCAACTGCGAGTCGGAAAGCGCGGCAACGATCAACAGGATGGCATCGGCGCCGACCACGCGAGCCTGATAGATCTGATAAGCATCGATGACGAAGTCCTTGCGCAGCGCCGGCAGGCCACACACCGCGCGCGCAGCTGCAAGATGCTGCGGCGAGCCTTGGAAGTACTGCTCGTCAGTCAACACCGACAGACACGCGGCACCATTGGCCGCATAACTCGCAGCGATCGCTGCCGGATCAAACTCCGGGCGCAACACGCCTTTCGACGGGCTCGCCTTCTTGATTTCGGCGATCACAGCTGAGCGATTGACCGCTACGCGGCTCTTAACCGCGCCAACGAAATCGCGCACATCACGTCGCGCCTCGGCATCGCGCCGCACGTCGGCCAGCGGTACCCTTGCCTGAGCGTCGGCGACTTCCGCGCGCTTCGTCGTCAGTATCCGCCCAAGCAGGTCAGCACGAAAATCGGGGTCTGACCCCGATTTAGTTGAGTCTTTCACGATGCGAGTTTCTGGGTGGTCGCGACGAAGTGGTCGAGCGTTTTTCTGGCGGCTCCGCTCGCAATGGCGCCGCGTGCGCGCGTGATGCCGTCGCCGATCGAGTCGGCAACGTTGGCGGCGTATAGCGCGACACCGGCATTGAAAATGACGATTTCGCGCGGCGTGCCTTCTACGTTGTCGAGCGCTTCGAGCACCATCGCCTTGGACTCGCCCGCGTTGCTTACCTTCAGGTTGCGATTGGACACCATGTCCATCCCGAAGTCCTCCGGATGAATTTCATACTCGCGCACGACACCGTCCTTAAGCTCGCCGACCATCGTCGCGGCGCCCAGCGACACCTCATCCATGCCGTCCTTGCCATACACGGTTAACACGTGATTCGAACCGAGTCGCTGCAGCACTCGCACCTGTATGCCTACCAGATCGGGATGAAAGACACCCATCACCTGATTTGGCGCACCGGCCGGATTGGTCAGCGGACCGAGCAGATTGAAGATCGTGCGCACGCCGAGTTCCTTACGCACCGGCGCTGCATGCTTCATCGCTGCATGATGGCTCGGGGCAAACATGAAGCCGATACCGGTTTCGTCAATGCACTTTGCAACCTGCTCGGGCGTCAAGGTGATCTTCGCGCCCAACGCTTCCACTACATCGGCGCTGCCCGATCCCGAGGAGACACCGCGTCCGCCATGCTTGGCCACGCGTGCGCCCGCGGCTGCAGCCACAAACATCGACGCGGTCGAAATATTGAACGTGCCGGCCGAATCGCCTCCCGTGCCGCACAGATCGACCAGATGCGTGCGATCGGCGAGCTCTACCTTGGTAGCAAACTCGCGCATGATCTGCGCCGCCGCCGCGATCTCGCCGATGGTTTCTTTCTTGACTCGCAACCCCATCGTCAGTGCCGCGATCTGCACCGGTGTCAGCTCGCCGCTCATCAGTCGCCGCCAGAGCGACAGCATCTCGTCCGCAAAGATTTCGCGATGCTCGATACATCGAACCAGCGCTTCGGTAGGTGCTATCGACATACGGCGTTCTCCGATGTCCGTAAGAAGTTTTTCAACATGACATGACCGTGCTCGGTCGCGATCGATTCCGGATGAAACTGCACGCCTTCGATCGGCAACGTCCGATGGCGCAGACCCATGATTTCGCCATCTTCGGTCCAGGCGGTGACTTCGAGACACTGCGGCAACGACGCACGCTCAACTGCAAGCGAGTGGTAACGCGCTGCGCTAAAGCGATCGGGCAGGTTTGCAAACACGCCAAGCGACGTATGCTCGATCGGCGAAACCTTGCCGTGCATCAGCGACTTGGCGCGAATGACTCTTCCGCCAAAGGCCTGGCCGATCGCTTGATGTCCAAGACACACCCCGAGAATCGGCGTCTGATTCGCGAATCTCTGAATCAGCGCCAATGAAATACCTGCTTCGTTCGGTGTACACGGTCCCGGAGAAATGCAGATACGCTGCGGCGCAAGCCGATCGATTTGATCGAGCGTGATTTCGTCATTGCGCACAACGTGTACATCCTCACCCAGCTCGCCAAAGTACTGCACGAGGTTATAGGTAAAGCTGTCGTAGTTATCGATCATCAGCAGCATGGCTACTCTGCCTCGAACCCGTCTTCGACCTGCTCGGCAGCACGTAACACCGCACGCGCCTTGACTTCGGTTTCATTCCATTCGTTTTCGGAAATCGAGTCTGCAACGATGCCAGCGGCGGCTTGCACAAACAACATATTGTTCTTGACGACCGCGGTGCGAATCGCGATCGCTAGATCCATATCGCCGGCAAAGCTCAGGTATCCGACGGCCCCGCCGTAGATGCCGCGCTTAACCGGCTCGAGCTCGTCGATAATTTCCATCGCGCGCACTTTTGGCGCACCCGTCAACGTTCCCGCCGGAAATGTTGCACGCAGCACGTCGAAGTTGTTCATGCCGGGCTTGAGTACGCCTTCGACATGGCTGACCAGATGTTGTACGTGCGAATATTTCTCGATCACGTATTGCTCGGTGACCTTGACGCTGCCGGTCTGAACGATACGGCCAATATCGTTGCGCGCTAGATCGATCAACATCAAGTGCTCCGCGCGCTCCTTCGGATCGGCCAATAGTTCCGCCGCAAGCGCTTCGTCCTGCTCGGGAGTTGCGCCGCGCGGCCTCGTGCCCGCAATCGGACGAATCGCCACATACCGTTGCCCCTGCCGGTCTTCACTGCGCACCAGGATCTCCGGCGACGCGCCAACCACGTGAAAATCACCGAAGTTGTAGAAATACATGTACGGCGACGGATTGAGCGTTCGCAACGCGCGATACAGCGACAACGGTGAATCCGCATAGGGCTTGCGAATGCGCTGACCCAACTGCACTTGCATGACGTCACCGTCAGTGATGTACTCCTTGGCCTTGGCTACCGCCTGCAGATAGTCGCCCTTGGCAAGCTCTCGATATTCCTCGCGCCTCACGCTGGCGCGCGCGTGCGGAGGCTCGATCGGGCGATACAGCCGCATTTTCAGCGCGCGCAATCGCTGCCGCGCGCGCGCATACGACTCGCTCTGACGCGGATCGGCATAAACGATCAGATAGATGCGACCCGCGAGGTTATCGATGACCGCGACGTCTTCGGCGAGTAACAACAGGATGTCGGGTACGCCAACATCATCAGGCTTTGGCTGCGCGAGCTTCTTTTCAATGACCCGCACGGTGTCGTAGCCGAAATAGCCAGCCAATCCGCCGGCAAAGCGCGGCAGCCCGGGGCGCACCGCCACCTTGAACTGATCGACGTAACGCTGCACAGCGGTGAGCGGATCGCCTTTAATGACTTCAACGACGCGACCACCTTCGACTATTTCGGTCGTGGTTCCATCGGCGCGAATGAACGAGCGAATCGATGTGCGTGCGGCCAGACCGATGAACGAGTAGCGACCAAAGCGCTCGCCACCGACGACCGACTCGAGTAGGAACGTGTTCGGCTCATTGGCAAGCTTCAGGTACAGCGATAACGGCGTCTCAAGATCCGCGAAGCTTTCCGCAATCAGCGGAATGCGGTTAAAGCCCTGCGCGGCAAGAGCCTTGAATTCCAGTTCAGTCACGTTGTCACAACGCCGAGGGCAAGGAAGTGCCGCGAACAATGCGGCGGTTTGAGAGCGAGTGCCGTGTGTGCACGGCGCCCAGTGGGTCGCTAACTGCGTGCGCAGCTACGCCAGGGCCAGGCTCCCCGGGCGTGCAACGCCCCGGAGGAAGGTCGATTGATCTCGCAAGATGTCGACATCGATGTACCGGATCTAGTTTGACGGCGGCCCAATCAGTTGAGCCGCGTGCAGCAGCGAAGGCACTATAGCATCGGCATTCAGCTCGGACACTGCCCGGCCCTCGTTGTATCCGGTCTCGACAACGATAGCGCGGCATCCGGCCGCTCGTGCGGATAACACGTCGGTTTCGGAGTCGCCAATAACGACGGCGTCCGAGGGCAAGACGCCGAGCAGTTCGCACGCGCGCAGCATCGGTTCAGCATGTGGTTTCTTCTGCTTGGTGTCGTCTCCGCTAACGATTGCGTCGAGCGCTGACCTTAGCTCCATTCGCTCAAGCAGCTGCAACGTGAACGCTTGCGGCTTATTGGTCACGCATGCAAGCAGGATGCCCTTGCTATGCAAATCGTTCAGCGCTTCAGGAACACCGGCGAAGACGCGCGATTCATTGCCATTTACCTGCGCGTAGTGCCGGTTAAACGACCGCTTAGCGTGTGCGAACGCTTCGGGCGCCGCCGAGTCATCCATGGTTTCGGTCAGTGCACGATGCACCATCACATCGACGCCCTTGCCGACGTACATTGCTATGCGCTCGACCGACAAGATCGGCCGTCCAAGATCGCTTCGCATCGCGTTCACCGCGCAGGCGATATCCGGCAATGAGTCGACCAGCGTGCCATCCAGGTCAATCAGCGCCGCGCGCACGGCAAGGCGCGCCGTCATGCTGCCGCGAGTGCGTCGCGCAGCCGGCGCATTACGCCGGCATACCCTCCATTTGCATCGGGCGCGCCAAAGATGGCGCTGCCGGCGACGAACGTATCAGCACCGGCGCGCGCGATCGCGGCAATGTTGTCTACCTTCACTCCGCCATCGATTTCAACCAGGATCTCGCGCCCGCTTGCCTCCTTGTACGCGTCAACCTTCGCGCGTGCCGCGGCAATCTTGTGCAAGGACTCGGCGATAAAAGCTTGTCCGCCGAAGCCGGGATTGACCGACATCAGCAGCACCAGGTCCAGCTTATCCATTACATGGTCCATATAGGACAGCGGCGTTGCAGGGTTAAACACCAACCCGGCCTTGCAGCCTGATTCGCGAATCAGCGACAACGTGCGGTCGACGTGATCGGACGCCTCCGGATGAAACGTGATTACATTGGCGCCGGCCTTCGCAAAGTCCGGCACGATCCGATCGACCGGCTTTACCATCAGGTGCACATCGATTGGCACATCGACCAGCGGGCGTATTGCTTCGCAAACCAGCGGTCCGATCGTCAGATTCGGCACGTAGTGGTTATCCATCACATCGAAGTGGATCCAGTCTGCGCCAGCGGCGACTACGGCCTTGACCTCGTCGCCCAGCCGCGCAAAATCAGCGGACAAGATGCTGGGGGCGATTCGGCGGTTTCTTATTGTCATCGGAACCTCGTAGGCTGCGTTTATTCTAAGGGTCTGCCTTCCCGATTCGGCGCTTCAACGAAATGGCCAAGTATCAGTTTGCGGTAACGGTGCGCCCGCAATTCCTGCCCGACTACTCGGATGCTTCCGAGGAGCGCTTCATGTTCGCGTACACGGTAACGATCAAGAACACCGGCGATGCGACTGCGCAGCTGGTCTCGCGTCACTGGATCATTACCGACGCCAATAACCGGATCGAGGAAGTCGAAGGCGAAGGCGTGGTCGGCGAGCAGCCGATTCTGCAGCCCGGCGAAGCGTTCGAATACACCAGCGGTTGCCCGCTGCCTACTCCGGTGGGTTCGATGCGGGGTACGTATCACTGCATCGCGGCCGACGGCACACGCTTCGAAGCGAAGATTCCGGAGTTTGTATTGTCGAGCCCGAGCGCGCTGCACTAGCAACGTGCAGTTTTGCATCAGGCCGCTGGCTAGTCTTTCTTCGTCGGCTTGCTGAACATCGTCCACCAGACGATAAAGACAAGCAGCCCCAGCGCAAGCGCCGCTTCAAGCAAAATGAGCCACATGATGGGCAGGAAGCATCGTTGGCGGCATTCTAGTTTGGCGATTGCAGTGCTGTTGCTTGCCGGATGTGCGACTGCGCCCAGACAGCCAGCACCGACGGTAACGCCACCGCCATCACCTGCCGTGGTGCCGCCGTCAACACCACCTGCGGTGACGGCGCCACGCCCGGTCCCACAGCCTCCCCCGGTCGAAACACGCGCAAGCTATGAGCGGGTCGCTTTCGAAGCGCTGCCCGCCGTGTCACTTGCCGATTGGGCTTCAGCATGGCCGGCCTTTCTAAATTCTTGCAACGCATTGGCCCGACGCGATGCATGGCGCGAGGTTTGTGCGCAAACGCTCGCAGTGGATGCGCGAGACGGCGCCTCAGCGCGAGAGTTTTTTGCCCGTCGCTTCGATGCCTATCGCGTTACCGCGCGACAGTATGAAAGCGGTAACGAGATCGACGCGCCGATCAGCAGTCAAGGCCTGGTGACGGGCTACTACGAACCGCTGCTGCGCGGCAGCCGCCGACGCAGCGACAAGTACTCGGTTCCGCTTTATCGCGTGCCCGATGATCTGATTGTGGTCGACCTGGCTTCGGTCTATCCAGAACTTTCGACGATGCGACTGCGCGGCAAGCTGGAGGGTCGTCGCATCGTTCCGTATCCAACGCGTGGCGAGATCACGGGCTCGAATACCTTAGCCGGCCACGAGTTGCTATGGGTTGACGATTCGATCGATGCCTTCTTTCTGCATATACAGGGCTCGGGGCGCGTGCAGTTTGATGACGGCTCCATCGTGCGCGTCGGCTACGGCGATCAAAACGGGCATCCGTATCGATCACTCGGCCGCTGGCTGGTCGATCAGGGCCAATTGACGATCGACCAGGCGTCGATGCAGGGCATCAAGGCATGGGCACAACGCAATCCGGCGCGGTTAAAGGAAGCTCTGAATCACAATTCGAGCTTCGTCTTTTTCCGCGAGCTGCCGCTCGGAAATCCGGCAGCGGGCCCTGTCGGCGCCCTCGGCGTTGCATTAACTCCGGGCTACTCGCTGGCCGCAGATGCGCGCTTTATTCCGCTGGGTGCACCGGTCGTGTTGGCAACGACGGATCCGAACTCGGGGTCACCGATAGTGCGGCCGATGCTGGCGCAGGACACCGGCGGCGCGATTCGCGGCCCGCTGCGCTTTGACTTCTTCTGGGGGTTCGGTGCCGCGGCCGGCGAGCGCGCCGGCCGGCAAAAACACGAAGGCAGCGCATGGGTGCTGGTGCCAAAGGGCACTACACCCGAATCCCTGCTCAAACGGTGATTATTTTTTGACCGCAGCCAGACGCTGTTCAATCGCCGGCACCGGCAGCGCACCCGCTGCACGCGTGCCGTCGGCAAACACTATCGTCGGCGTGCCGTTAATTCCAAGCTCACGACCGAGCGCCACATTCTGCTCGAGCGGGTTCTTGCAGTCGGCCGATGCCGCAGCCGGCGGTTTGTTCTGCACCATGTATTCGTCCCAGCTTGCAGCGCGATCCTTCGAGCACCAGATCGCTTTCGATTTTTCCATCGAGTCAGGTGACAGAATCGGAAACAGGAACGTGTAGATCGTCACGTTCTTAAGTTCGGCCATGTTCTGCCACAGCCGCTTGCAATAGCCGCAGTTCGGGTCCTCGAAAGTCACCAGCACGCGCGAGCCATCGCCGCGTACGGTCTTCACCGCGCGATCGAGCGGCAACGATTTGAAATCGACCTTGAGCACCGTATCGAGGCGCTTTTGTGTCAGATCTTCACGCGTGCGCGGGTCGATCATGCGGCCGACTAAGAACGAAAGTGACTTCGGGATCGACGTACAGGAGCTGGCCCTGGACTAACACCTCATACAAACCGCCGCGGCCTTTGAATACCTGATCCGGCTTCTGACCGCCGGACTTTTCGGCGAAGCGCGCTGCGACCTGGGCTTCGGGGCTGCCGGGCGCGGGCCCACTTTTGCCATCAACCGGCTTCGACGCATTTTGCGCGAACGCGAATGAGCAAGCGAGCGACATCGCGATAGCAGCAGCGCGTCGAATACTAGGTTTCATCTATTTCTCCGGCACCGGCGGACGGCGTGAGGCGCGCAGTGTAACGACCGTAACGAATCGTCAGGGTAGACCACCGACCGTTGATCCAGTTCAACCGAGCGCCTGGCGAATTAGGGCGTTTTTTAGCGGACCCACACGGTTCACGGCCGCCATTCCGACGTTGCGCAGCCTGCGTGCGAGCGGATCGTCGAACGCAAACAGCCGCGCCAGCGAGTCGGTTGCGAAGCGCATCAGACTGATGGCTTCGGCGCGGCCGCGCTCGTAACGGCGCAGCAACGCAATATCACCGATATCGCGAAATGGTTCGCGTGCGCGAACCACATCGAGCAACAGCGCAACGTCTTGCAAGCCTAGATTCAAACCCTGCCCCGCCAGCGGATGAATCACGTGCGCGGCATCGCCGATCAAAGCGACGCGCGATGCAATCAGGCTTGAGACAGTCAGGCGTCGCAGCGGGAACGTGTGCGCTTTGCCAATTGCCGCCAAGGTGCCGAGTACCGCCGCAGTGCGCTCGGTCACTCGAGTCGCCAGCTGACCGGCGCTTAGCGCGGTCAGCTCGTTCGCAAGCGCGGTAGGTGCCGACCACACCAACGACACGCGATCGCCCGGCAGCGGCAACAACGCAACGACACCTTCGTCCGTAAACCATTGCCAGGCGGTATTTAAATGCGGCCGCTCGCATTCGAAATTAGCGACGACGGCCGTTTGCTGATACGACTTGACGGATGCGCTGATGCCCGCCGCCGCGCGCACCGATGAATTCGCGCCGTCGGCGCCCGCGACAAGCAGCGTGGACAGCGAGCGGCCTCCTTCAAGCTCAACGTCGACCGCCTCAGGCGCGATGTGAATCGAAGCGAGGTGCGAAGCAATGCGCTTGATCGTCGGCTGGAAACCGCACGCCGCGTCGAGTGCGCGCAATACTTCACCTTCTTCGATGATCGTGGCCAGCCGCTCGACCGTTGCGCCGTACGCATCAAACGTCAGCTCATCGCCTGCATCGCCGAACACGCGCATGCGTTCGACCGCACACGTACGTTGCTGATCGATGCTGCCCCACACCGCAAGCCGCTCAAGTAGCTCAACACTCGCCGGAGCAATCGCGTAGATGCGCGGATCGAACGCATCAGCGGGCTTCGAGCGATGTGGGTTTGCGGGCGGCCCCACCAACGCCACGCTAAAGCCTTGCTGCGAAAAACCAAGCGCAGCAGCCAATCCCACGATGCCGGTGCCAATCACCGCAACGTCGAATTCGGTCGGTGCCGATTTTGGTGGCATTTAGACGCCGCGCTTAACGCGCTGCCATTCCCGCTTAAGAGGATGTAGCCGAATCGTAGTCGCTGCGAAGTAGGCGCGGCTTCGGACTGCGCCGGCTATACTTCGCGCCCTTCGCGACGGTGCCAATGCAAGCGTCTAGCGCCGTCCTGCAACACACAGGCCAAGTAGCTCAGTTGGTAGAGCAGAGGACTGAAAATCCTTGTGTCGGCGGTTCAATTCCGTCCTTGGCCACCAGACTCTTACGCGGGCTCGCGGCCTTACCTTGACCGTAGGCGAGCCCTTCGAGCTCGGTCGCCGCCTCGTCCAAGATGCCTTCGAGCTGTTCGATCCCGATGGGTTTAACCAGATGGTGCCGAAAGCCGACTGCTTTGCTGCGAGCGTAGTCAGACATCATTCCGTAGCCGCTCATTGCAATCGCATACATCGGCGGCTGAAGATAGAGCCGGCTCAGTAGCTCCCAGCCGTCGCCATCCGGCAGACCGATATCGGAGATCAGAACATGGCAATTTGCGGTCGGCGCTTCGCGCAGCGCTTTCTTCATTGAATCGACGACGATTACCGTATGCCCGAGCCCTTCGAGCAGAAGGGTGAGGTACTCACGCGTGTCTGGGTGGTTCTCGACCACGAAAACCCGCAATGAAGCTTCGGTGCGTGCTGTGCTGCTCACGTTACGACTCATCTCAGTTCGAGGGTCCCGCCGTCCGCCTTGCTCAAAGGCAACTCGACGGTAAAGGTGGCACCCTGGTCGCGGCCGCCGCTTTCTGCCTTAAGAATCCCGCCGTGCGCTTCGACCGTTGCCTTCGAGATAGCAAGTCCGAGGCCCAGCCCGCCGAACTCGCGTCTGACTGACTCGTTCCCCTCGTCAAACGCGCCGAAAATCGTTTGCAGCGCGTCGGGTTCGATACCGGTGCCGTTATCCGACACGGCCAGCAAGAACCGGGTTTCCTCGCTGCGCGACAACACGTGGATCTCGCCGCCGCTGCGCGTGAACTTTGAGGCATTCTTCAAGAGGCGCCACACGACCTGCTGCAATCGATTGAAGTCGCCTTCGGTTCGGTAGCGCGACGCCTCGAGCGCGACCGTCAACTCCTGATTCCTGCCCCGAATATCCGCTTCGCAGATTTCCACCGCACCAGCAATCATTACGTGCAGATCGATCGGCTCTGAAATAATTTCAAGCTTGCCGCGAGAAATGCGCGCCACGTCGAGCAGGTCGTCGATCAAATGCGATTCGAGGCGCACATTGCGCCGGATCATTTCCAGCGCCTCGCGCGCCGACTCGGGCAGATCGGTACGACGTGCCAATGCATGCACTGCCATCGCTATCGGGGTAAGCGGCGTTCGCAACTCGTGCGATAACGCGGCTAGGAAGCGGTCCTTTGCCTGATTCGCCGCTTCCAGCTCTTCGCGCACAGTCTTGTTATCTTGTAACACCTGCCATAGGGCGGCGCGAAATTTTTCCAGTTCGTGCTCGGCCCGGTCTGGTGCAGGCAGGGTCGGGCGCGAAGACGGTCTCGCCCTGACGGTCGATTTGCCGCTGCTTAAAGGCGACGAGCGCAGGCGCGAATTGTCTTTCTGGCTACTCATCAGTTCGACGGATATGCATTCCGCTGATCGCACACGCCGTGCCTGCGACACTTCGCGCAATCGATAGCGCAGGCAGAATCGGCCCTTTTACGGCCAACCTACCCCCACGACACCCATGAAAGCGTCTTCCCGCTCGCCATGGCTACGCCGCGGCCTGATCGCGCTGGGCGCGCTTGGCGTCATTGTTGGGGCGGTCATGTGGCTGGGCCGCGGCAAGCCGGTGTCGATCGCCGTCGCCGAGGTCGAGCGCGGCAAGGTCGAGGCGACGATCGCCAACACGCGCGCGGGCGCAGTGGAGACCTGTCAGCGCGCCAAGCTTTCGACGATTTCAGGTGGTCGCATCGACTTGTTGACAGTGAAGGAGGGCGACCGCGTCAAGAAGGGTCAACTGCTGATGAAGCTGTGGAACGACGACCAGCAGGCGCAGCAGGCGCTGGCGGTCGCCCAGCTCGAGATGTCGCGCAAACGAGTCGGCGAGGCGTGCACGATGGCGGAAGCTGCCGAACGCGAAGCCAAGCGCCAGACTGACTTGCGCATCAAGGGCTTCGTCTCGACCGCACGCGAGGATGCGGCGCGCTCTGACGCCGATGCACGTCACGCATCATGCGCCGCGGCGAGAGCCGACATCGGACAGGCGCAGGCGCGCGTCAACGTCACGCGCGTCGAACAGGGCCGCACCGTGTTCGTCGCACCGTTCGACGGAACGGTGGCGAAGATCGTCGGCGAGATCGGCGAATACTCGACACCCTCGCCGCCGGGCGTGCCCACGCCGCCTGCGATCGATCTGATCGACGACTCGTGCTTGTACGTCAAGGCACCGCTAGACGAAGTCGACGCGCCGCGTATTCGCGCCGGTCAGCCGGTGCGCATCTCGATCGATGCATTGCCCAAGCAGACATTCCCTGGCCGCGTGAAGAGAGTTGCGCCGTTCGTCTCAGCGGTCGAGAAGCAAGCACGCACAGTCGACATCGATGTGACATTTGACCAGCGCGATGCCGTTGGGCCGTTGCTGGTCGGCTATAGCGCCGATGTCGAGGTGATTCTCGATGTGCGCGATAACGTGCTGCGTATTCCGACGGCCGCGCTCGGCGAGGGCGGCCGCGTGTTGGTGGTCGATGGTGATCGTCTGACCGAACGCAAAGTGAAGACCGGGCTTTCCAATTGGGAACAGACGGAGGTGCTCGAAGGCCTTGCCGCCGGCGACCGCGTCGTGACGTCGCTTGAGCGCGAGGGAGTGAAAGCGGGCGCGCGGATCAAGATCGAACAACCGGCGGCGAAGCCGCGCTGAGCGATGGCAGCGCAGGTGGAGCTCGAAGGCATCGAGCGCGTGTTTCGCCTGGGTGACAGCGAAGTGCACGCGCTGCGCGACATCGATCTGACAATCGAAGCCGGCGAATACGTGGCAGTGATGGGACCTTCCGGCTCGGGCAAGTCGACGCTGCTAAACATTGTCGGACTGCTCGATCGTCCCGATGCGGGTCGCTACCGGCTCGAAGGGCGCGACGTGACGACGCTGACGCCCGACGAGCAGGCGGACGTGCGCAGCCGCCGCGTCGGCTTCGTATTTCAGAGCTTTCATCTGGTGCCGCGACTGACCGCGGCCGAGAACATCGCGCTGCCGATGATGCTGGCGGGCATCGCGCCGCGTGAGCGCGCTGATCGAGTCGAGCGGGCGCTGAAGGACTTTGGTTTGCACGATCGCGCGCAACACAGGCCGAACGAATTGTCCGGCGGTCAGCGTCAGCGGGTCGCGATTGCGCGCGCGACGGTTATGGGGCCGGCGCTGATACTCGCTGACGAACCGACCGGCAATCTTGATCGCGCTACCGGCGATGAGGTGGTGCATTTGCTCGAAGATCTCAACGCGCGTGGCGTCACGCTGATTGTCGTCACCCACGATGCGCATCTTGGCGCACGGGCACGGCGTCAGCTGCTGATGGAGGATGGCGCGATCACGAACGACACAGCAGTCGCTGCAACGGTATGACTACAGACATGCTTACGGCTTCTTGCCGGCGGTGCTCGCCGCTGTACTGACATGCGCGCGACCGATGTCTTCGAGTTCGCCCGCGGCGCCGCGACTGGCAGTCCGTTGCGTACGTCGCTGATGATGGTGGCGATGGCGATCGGTGTCGCTGCTGTCGTGGTTTTGACTGCGCTGGGTGATGGCGCGCGGCGCTATGTGGTCGATCAATTCTCTTCTATCGGCAGCAATCTGGTGATCGTGTTGCCCGGACGTTCGCAGACGGGTGGCTTCAGCCCCGCCAACGTGGTGACCAGCACCCCGCGCGATTTGACGATCGAAGACGCACGCGCGCTGCAGCGCGCGAGCGCGATACGCCGGCTTGCGCCGATGGCGGTGGGGTTGTCGGAGACCAGCGCAGGCGGCCGCTTGCGCGAGACAACGGTGATCGGCACCACGAGCGAGTTCGTCGATGTGCGGCGCATGGTCGCTCGCGCAAGGACACTTCTTGCCGCCAGACGAATGGAGTCGCGGGTCTGCGGTGGTCGTACTGGGTGCCAAGCTGCGCACTGAGTTGTTTGGCAATGCGCCGGCGCTGGGTCAATGGGTGCGAGTCGGCGATCGCCGGCTGCGCGTGATCGGCGTGCTGGCCCCTGCCGGACAGGGGTTAGGCATGGCGACCGATGAGTTGGCGATCGTGCCGTTGGCGTTGGCGCAGGCGATGTTCAATACCAATACGCTGTTTCGCATTTTGATCGAAGCGCGCAGCCGCGATGCGATCCCCGCCGCCAAGGCGCAAGCGATCGACATTCTGAAGCAGCGCCACGATGGCGAAGAAGATGTCACCGTGATCACGCAAGATGCAGTGCTCGCAAACCTTCGATCGTCTGCTGGTCGCGCTCACGGCAGGTGTCGCCGGAATCGCCGCGATCAGTCTCGCGGTAGCGGGTATCTTGGTGATGAACGTGATGTTGGTGGCGGTGACTCAACGCACCGCCGAGATCGGTCTGCTGAAAGCGCTGGGTGCGACAGCGCGCACCATTCGCACCGCATTCCTGACCGAAGCGGTGTTGTTATCGTTGGCCGGTGCGGCGCTTGGTTATGTGGTCGGCCACTTCGGCGCATTCGTGATCCGCGAGCTGTACCCGGCGTTTCCCGCCTGGCCGCCCACCTGGGCGGTGCTTGCAGCTCTATTCACGGCGCTCGCCACCGGCATCCTGTTCGGTGTGTTGCCGGCGCGGCGCGCAGCGAAGCTCGATCCGGTCACCGCGCTGGCTCGGCACTAGCTTCATGCGCTTGCAGGACGCAATCAAAATGTCGTGGCGCTCACTCGCCGCGCAACGCTCGCGCAGCCTTCTCACGTTGCTCGGCATCGCGGTCGGAATCGCCGCCGTGATTCTGCTGACATCGATCGGCGAAGGCTTGCACCGCTTCGTGCTTGCGGAGTTCACTCAATTCGGCACCAATGTGATTCAGATCACGCCAGGCAAGGCGATTACCGGTGGCGCAAATCCCGGTTTTCCGTCGTCGGTGCGGCCACTCACGCTAGCCGACACGCAGGCTCTGAAGCCGCGTTCCTAACGTAAACAGCGTGACACCGGGTATTACCGGCAATTCGGAAGTCGAGGGCAACGGCCGGCTGCGACGCGTGCCCGTCTACGGCACGACCGCTTCACTGCTGCAGTCGTTCAACCTGCGCGTGAAGAGCGGTCAATTCTTGCCGGGCGACGACGCAGAAAGCGCGCGCAACTTCGCTGTTCTCGGCGCGAAGCTGAAACAGGAATTATTCGGCAGCGACAACGCGCTGGGCGCGCGAGTGCGCGTTGGCACTTTGCAGTTTCGCGTCATCGGAGTGCTCGAAGCGCGCGGCCAGTTCCTTGGAATCGATCTCGATGAAGTTGTCTATGTGCCGGCCGCACGCGCGCTCGAACTGTTCAATCGCGACGGGCTGATGGAGATTAACCTCGCGTATTCGGAGGGCGCCGACGCACAGCGTGTCGCCGATGCCGCCAAAGCCATTCTGATCGCTCGTCACGGACGCGAGGATTTCACAGTGGTTACGCAGGCAGACATGCTGCGCACCCTGTCCAACATCCTGGACATACTGACGATGGCGGTGGCCGCGCTGGGCAGCATCTCGCTGCTGGTCGGCGCGGTCGGCATCGTGACGATCATGACGATTGCGGTGGCTGAGCGCACCAGCGAGATCGGACTGCTGGTCGCGGTCGGAGCGAAACGTGCAACCGTGCTGCGGCTGTTTCTCGGCGAAGCGGTCGTGTTGTCTGCCGTCGGTGGCGTGCTTGGGCTGGTAATCGGAATCGGGCTGGCGCAACTTGTGAGGCTCGCTCGTGCCTGCGCTGCCCGTGCATACACCGCTCACCTTCATGCTGCTCGCCGAAGTGGTAGCGCTCGTTATCGGGCTTGCGGCGGGGGTGCTGCCGGCGCGGCGCGCGTCGAGGCTCGACCCGGTGCAGGCGCTGCGCGCGGAGTAGAGTCGGAGCGAACAGCAGCGTGATCCAACGCAGTGCGGTTTCTAAGGGCTTTCCATTGCCGTCAGCCTGCCCCCGCTTGACCAGCGAGCCGCTAAGCTAGTGCCTTGCCGCCTCGGGAGGTCTCATGTTTCACAACTGTTTGCGCGCCGTCAGTGCGATCTTCGCTTCAACGTTCTTGATCGCGTCGGCCTATGCGGCCGATCTGACAGTGGGACTGTCGACTCCGATCACCTCACTCGATCCGCACTTTCATAACCTGACGCCGAACAACAGCCTGGGCCGCCATGTGTTCGAGACGCTGATCAGGCAGGACGAGAAGCAGACGATGCTGCCGGGGCTGGCCGAATCGTGGAAAGCGCTGAACGATCTCGAATGGGAGATCAAGCTGCGCAAAGGCGTCAAGTTTCACAACGGACAGGATTTCACCGCCGACGATGTGATTGCGACGTTTAAGCGCGTGCCCAACGTGCCGAACTCTCCGGCGTCGTTTGCGTTTTTTGTGCGGCCGATCGTCGACGTTCAAACTCCGGACAAGTACACGCTGCGCGTGAAGACCGACAAGCCTCATCCGCTTTTGCCGAACGATTTAGGGGCGGTGATGATCGTGCCGAAGTCGGTTGCCGAAACCGCGAAGACCGAGGACTTCAATTCGGGTAAAGCGATGATTGGCACCGGACCTTATCGCTACGCCGAGTATGTCGCAGGCGACCGCGTCGTTCTCAAACGCAATGAAAACTATTGGGGCACCAAGCCTGCCTGGGACAACGTTCGCTTCAAGATGATTACGAGTGCACCGGCGCGAGTGGCGGCGCTGCTGGCCGGCGACGTGCAGATGATCGAAGGGGTTCCGACCGCGGATATCGCGAATCTGTCGAAAGACAAGCGGGTTGCGCTGTCGTCGGCGGTGTCCAACCGAATCATCTACCTGCACATGGACTCAGGTCGCGAAAAGAATTCGCCGTTCGTAACGACCGCCGACGGTAAACCGCTCGAAGCCAATCCGCTGCGTGATCCCCGCGTGCGGCGTGCGATTTCGAAGATGATCGACCGCGACGCGATCGTGTCGCGCATCATGGAGCGCCAGGGCGTGGCGGCTGGCCAGTTGCTGCCCGAGCAGTTCTTCGGCACCAGCAAGGCGTTGAAACCCGACAAATACGATCCTGAAGGCGCGAAGAAGCTGCTGGCCGAGGCTGGCTATCCGAACGGCTTCGGACTCACTCTGCACGCGCCGAACAATCGCTACATCAACGATGCGGCGGTCGCGCAGGCAGTCGCGCAATATCTGTCCCGTAACGGCATTCCGACCAAGCTGGAGACGATGCCGTCGGCCGTGTTCTTTCCACGCGGCACCAAGCTGGAATTCTCGTTCCTTCTGGCGGGTTGGGGTGCGGAAACCGGCGAGACCAGCTCGCCGCTGCGCGCGCTGCTCGCCACCTTCGATGCCAAGCAGGGGCTGGGGACGGCGAATCGCGGGCGGTTTTCGGACGCCGGAGTCGACGCGCTGCTGACGCAGGCGCTGACGACGATCGACGACACCAAGCGCG
Source organism: uncultured beta proteobacterium (assembly GCA_963824935.1). Lineage (GTDB taxonomy): Bacteria > Pseudomonadota > Gammaproteobacteria > Burkholderiales > Burkholderiaceae_F > JACCZX01. The sequence goes on from CAWGRF010000010.1 coordinate 121,836, forward strand.
GGATCATGCTGGCCCGTGCGTCCGAGAAGGCGATCGGCGAAATGATGGGCTTGGTCCCGCTGCACTATGAAGTCAGCACGTGGGCCATGCGGCAGGGAGTGAACTACAAGGCGCGCGCGGATCAGTACACGTTTGCGTTCGAGGTTCGGCCCGAAGCCGCCGCAATGGCCGCCAGCAAGAAGTAAGGCATCACCCTAGCGGCCAGAGCACATGACCGTCTATGTGCTGCGCAGGCTTGCGCAGACGCTGCTGGTACTCGCGATCACATCGGTGCTGGTGTTCGGCGGCTTGTACCTGATCGGTGATCCGGTCGAGATTCTCGTCAATCCGTCGGCCGATCAGATCGAGAAGGAGCGCGCGAGCAAGGCACTGGGGCTCGATAAGCCGATTCACGAGCAGTACGTGAGTTTCGTGTCGGGCGCATTCACCGGCAACCTCGGCAATTCGTTCGTCTACGCGCGGCCGGCGCTCGAAGTGATTTTCGAGCGAATGCCGGCCACCCTCGAACTGGCGTTTCTGGCGATGGTGATCGCCGTGTCGCTCGGCATTCCGCTTGGGCTTTACGCCGGGTTGCGACCGCATAGCGCTGTAGCGAAGGCCATCATGGCCGGCTCGATTCTCGGCTTTTCGCTGCCCACGTTCTGGGTCGGCCTGATTCTGATCATGGTGTTCGCCGTGCAATTGGGTTGGCTGCCATCGACCGGCCGTGGCCCGACCACCGATGTGCTTGGACTGCAGTTGTCGATCTTCAATCTGGAGGGGCTCAGATACGCGCTGCTGCCGGCGATCAACCTCGCACTGTTCAAGCTATCGCTGATCATCCGGCTGACGCGCGCGCAGGTGCGTGAACAAAGCCTGCTCGATTACATCAAGTTCGCGCGCGCCAAAGGGCTTACAAACCGGCGTGTGATCGGCGTGCATCTGCTGAAGAACATCATGATTCCGCTGATCACGGTCATCGGGCTCGAGCTCGGCTCGGTGATCGCCTTTGCGGTTGTTACGGAAACGATTTTCGCGTGGCCCGGGATGGGCAAGCTGGTGATCGATTCGATTTTTCAGCTCGATCGACCGGTCGTTGTTGCCTATCTGCTGGTGGTCGTGTTCATGTTTATCGTGATCAATCTGCTGGTTGACCTGATGTACTCGGTGCTCGATCCACGCGTTCGCCTGGCGGACATTCAACAGTAAGAAGTGAGCATGAGCGCTGCACCGATCGAGACTGCCAGCACCGCCGTCGACCTCGTTCCGATCGATCACACGCAACTGCCGTGGCGTCGCTTCGCGTCGCAGTTTGCCGAAAGCAAGGTCGCGACCTTCGGGTTGGCGATGCTGATCGTGATCGTCACCATTGCGCTCGCAGCACCCTTGGTCGCGCCGCAAGATCCGTACGACCTCGCAAAGCTCGACTTGCTCGACTCGCGCCAGCCGCCGGGCGCCAGCAGCCTCGACGGCAAGACGTATTGGCTGGGCACCGATGGCCAGGGCCGCGACATGCTGTCGGCCATCATCTATGGCCTGCGCGTATCGCTGATGGTCGGTGTGCTGTCAGGCGCGATCGCGCTAACGATCGGCTCCATTGTCGGCGTGCTCGCGGCCTACCTCGGCGGCCGTTTCGAGCAGTTTGTGATGCGCGTCGTGGATATTCAGCTCGGCTTCCCAGCGATCCTGGTGGCGCTGATCCTGCTGGCGATACTGGGAAAGGGCGTCGACAAGATCATCATCGCGCTGATCACCGTGCAATGGGCGTATTACGCACGCACCGCGCGGTCGGCGGCATTGGTCGAGCGCAACAAGGAATACATCGAAGCGGCGCGCTCACTTGGACTCTCGCGCGCACGCATCGTGTTGCGCCATCTGCTGCCGAATGCACTGCCGCCGCTGATCGTGGTGGGTACGGTGCAGGTCGCGCACGCGATTGCGCTCGAAGCAACGTTGTCGTTCCTCGGGCTTGGATTGCCTCCGACCGAGCCGTCGCTCGGTTTGCTGATCGCCAACGGCTACGAATATCTGATGTCGGGCAAGTACTGGATCAGCCTGTATCCGGGTATCGCGCTGCTGCTAACAATCCTGTCGATTAACCTGGTCGGCGATCAGCTGCGCGACATCTTGAATCCGCGGCTGGCGCGATGACGCGTATGCCGCTGCTGAGCGTGCGCAACCTGCGTACCGAGTTTCATACGCGGGACGGCGTGCTGCCGGCAGTCGCCGACGTTTCATTCGATCTCGCGCGCGGCGAGGTTCTGGGGCTGGTCGGCGAATCGGGTTCGGGTAAATCGGTAACCGGTTTTTCGATCCTTGGACTGATCGATCCGCCGGGGCAAATTGCAGGCGGCAGCATCGTTTTCGATGGTGAAGAACTGCGCGGCGCATCGCCCGAGCGCATGCGCGCACTGCGCGGCAAGCGGATCGCGATGATCTTCCAGGACCCGATGATGACGCTGAATCCGGTCCTGTCGATTGAAACGCAGATGGTGGAAACGGTGCTCGCGCACGAAAACGTTGCACGCGAAGCGGCGCGCGAGCGCGCCATCAAGACGCTGAGCCGAGTCGGAATCGCGTCGCCCGCGGAGCGTCTCGCGCAGTATCCGCATCAATTTTCAGGCGGCATGCGGCAGCGGGTCGCGATTGCGATCGCGTTGCTGAACAGCCCGCATCTGATCATTGCCGATGAGCCGACCACTGCGCTCGACGTCACGGTCCAGGGACAGATCCTGTACGAAATGCAGACGCTGGTGCGCGAATCGGGCACTGCGTTGATCTGGATCACGCACGATCTCGCGGTGGTCGCCGGCCTTGCCGATCGAATTGCGGTGATGTACGCGGGCCGCATTGTCGAGCTGGGTGACGCCACCGATGTGCTCGAGGCACCGCGCCATCCGTACACGCGCGGGCTGCTTGATTCGGTGCCGACTGCGACGACGCCGGGGCAGCGGCTGAGGCAACTGAGCGGTTCAACACCGTCCCTGCTAAGGCTCGACGCCGGCTGCGCGTTCAGGCAGCGCTGCCCGCGCGCCGCCGCGCCGTGCGAGGTCATGCCACAGATGACGAGCGTCGATGACCGCGAGCTGCGCTGCTATTTTCCGTTGCAGTACCTTGAGCAAGCAGCATGACGGCATTGCTGGAATTCGACGTCGTATCCAAGCGCTTTTCAAAGCGGCTCGATGTGATTGAGAAATTTGCTCGTACGATGGGCGCGAAGGTCAGCGAGCACACCGTGCACGCAGTGGATAAGGTGAGCTTCGCGGTCGATGAACGCGAAGTCGTGGGGCTGGTAGGCGAATCCGGCTGCGGCAAATCCACGCTGGGCCGTGTCGCATGCGGGCTGTACGCACCGAGCGACGGCGCCGTGCGTTATCGAGGCCAGCCGGTGACGCACGCCGACGGCGCGCGGCGTCCGATTCAAATGATCTTCCAGGATCCGTTTGCATCGTTGAATCCGCGTATGCGCGTCGCCAAAATCGTCGGCGAAGCCCCGCTCGTGCACGGCCTGGTCGACGCGAAGCAGGTCGAGGACTACGTGGCGCAGTTGCTAAAGCGCGTCGGGCTTGATGCCGGTTTTGTGCGCCGCTATCCGCATCAGTTCTCGGGCGGGCAGCGCGCGCGCATCGGTATCGCCAGAGCGCTCGCAGTAAAGCCCGAGTTTCTAGTGTGCGACGAAGCGGTCGCGGCGCTCGATGTGTCGATCCAGGCGCAAGTGCTGAATCTCTTCATGGATCTGCGCGATCAGTTCCATCTGACGTATCTATTTATCAGCCACGACCTCGGCGTCGTGCGGCATTTGTCGAACCGCGTGGTCGTGATGTACCTCGGGCGCGTAGTGGAAATTGCACCGACCGAACAGTTGTTTGCGCAGCCGAATCATCCGTATACGCAGGCCTTGCTGACCGAGGTGCCGCGCATCGACCGCAGGCGCCGCACGTTTGTGCCGATCAAGGGTGAGATTCCCTCGGCACTGGCGCCGCCGAGCGGGTGTCACTTTCATCCACGCTGTCCGCATGCGATGCCGCGCTGTTCGACCGAAATACCTGCGTTGCGCGAGATAGCCGCGGAGCGCTGGTCCGCGTGCCATTTGAACGACGAGACGACTACTCGGCTGCAATGAATAGCGACACGTATCGGCTGCACGGTCCGCATCAGCCGCGAGTTGCACTGGTGCTCGATTCACCACACTCCGGGATGCACTTCCCGGCCGATTTCGACGCGGTCGTCTCGGAGTTCGATCTACGCAACGGCGAAGACTGTTTCGTCGATGAACTGTACATGCCGGCGACCGAGCTCGGCGTCCCCTTGCTCGCGGCACAGACACCGCGCACGTATGTGGATGCAAATCGGCACGCGGGCGACATCGATCTCGACTTGATCGAGGGCGGAGCCTGGCCGCACACCTTCGTGCCGAGTGGCAAAGCCAACATTGGCAAGGCGCTGATCTGGCGCACGCTCGACGACGGTCGCGCCATTTATGCCCGCAAACTCAGGGTCGATGAAGTGCTCGGCCGCATTGAGCGCTGCCATGCACCCTACCATCGAGCGTTGCGGGACTTGCTCGATCGCGAGCATGCGCGCGCAGGCCACGTGTATCACATCAACTGTCACTCGATGAATTCGGTCGCAGGCGAGATGGGAGAAGGTGTCGCGGGTTCGGCCCGGCCCGATTTTGTTCTGGGAGACCGCGATGGAACAACCTGCGATCCGGCGTTTACCGAGTTCGTACGCACCACGCTTGCCGCAATGGGGCACAGCGTCAGCGTGAACGATCCCTATAAAGGCGTCGAGCTGGTCAAGGCGTATTCGAATCCCGCCCGCGGCCGTCACAGCCTGCAACTCGAGATCAACAAGCGGCTTTATATGGATGAGGGCAAGCGCGAACGGAATGCCGGCTTTGCTCGCCTGCAGAGCAAACTGCGCACGCTGATCGAAGCGATCGTTGATTACATCGGAAGGGAAACTCGTCGTGGCTGAACGAGTGCAGGCGCACCATCCGGTTGAAGTGCAGCCACCCGATATCGCGCCTTACAGGCACGGCAACACGGGCGTCGATTACGTGCATCTGATCGACTCGGGCCGCGCCGGGCCCACCGTAGTGCTGCAGGCGCTGACGCATGGCAATGAGTTTTGCGGCGCGCACGCGCTTGACTATTTGCTCAAAGAAAAAATCGCACCGAGCGCCGGCAAGCTAGTCGTCGCATTTGCCAACGTCGACGCCTACGCACGATTCGACTTCGACGACCCAGACGCCTCACGCTATATCGACGAGGATTACAACCGCGTCTGGGCCGATGATGTGCTTTTTGGCGCGCGCGATTCGGCCGAGTTGCGCCGAGCCCGGCAGTTGCAGCCGTTTGTCGATGCCGCTGACTTTCTGCTCGACATCCATTCAATGCATGAACCGTGCAGGCCGATCATGGTGTGCGGCATCGTCGATAAGCACGTCAAGCTGGCGCGCAAGGTCGGTTTGCCAGCCGATCTGCTGCTCGACACCGGGCATCCGGCCGGGGTGCGCATGCGTGATCGCGGCAGCTTCAGTGATCCGGCCAGCCCGCGAGCGGCACTGTTGATCGAATGCGGGCAGCACTGGGAAAAATCGGCAGTCGAGGTGGCGGTCGACACGATGTTGCGCTTCCTGGCCGCCACCGGCAGCGTGGCCGCCACGTCGATCGAATCGAGACTGCGAATCCAACCCCCGGCGCAGCAGCGAGTCATTCGCGTCACCGAGCCCGTCGTTGCGCGGTCCATGAACTTTGAGTTCGTTGTGCCGATCGAAGGATTGAGTATTGTCCCCAAGGCCGGGATGCCGATTGCGCGTGACGGCGATATGGTTTGGACGGCCCCGTACGACGACACCGTTCTGGTGATGCCCTCAATGCGCCATCTGAGGCCTGGTAATACGCAGGTGCGGCTCGGTCGTTATGAGCATTAGCAGCTGTCAGGAGGCAACCATGAGAAGACAATTTCAAAGCCTGCTGCTTTTGGCCACAGCGGTGCTTGCGTTAACGGGTTGCGCCAGCACAGAGCTGAATGCGCAATGGGTAAATCCGCAGGCGGGCAGCCGCTTGCCGGTAAAGAGCGTGATGGTGATGAGCGTTAGCCGCGATGCAACCGCGCGCCGAGTCTATGAAGACGCGATGGTGTGCGCAGCTTGGCACGCGCGGCGTCAAGGCGGTGCAGTCGTACAAGTCGCTGCCGGACGACGGACCCTCTGAACAGCAGGCGATTCAAGCGGCGCTGAAAGACGCTGGCGCCGACGCGGTGCTGATTTCGCGCACCATCAGTGTCACGAATGAAGTACGGGTATCGCCGGGATACGTGGCCGGCCCGCCGTGGGGCTTTGGATGGGGGGGTTTCTATGGCTACTACCACGGCTTCTGGTCGGCGGCGTACGCCATCCCGCCGAGCGTTTACACGGTGCAGAACGTGCTGGTCGACACGCGTATGTTCGATGTCAAGGACTACACGGTGCTGTGGTCGGGCTCGTCGACGACCGTACCCACCGGGTCGATGCAGAAGACGATTGAGCAGTTCGCCAGCACGATCAGCGCGGCGCTGGCGCGGGACAAAGTTATCTAGCGGCCCGCGGGATTTCGCCGCCGTCAATACGTTGCGACGACGTTGAGGTCGCGAAGCTCGGTGAGCGCCTGGGCAACTCGTACGCAATCCTCGATGTGCCGGTTGCCGAGCGTCTTGATGGCTGCGAACGACAACGACGCGGCGATCGCCTGGCCGGCGAACGGAACATATTTGGCCGCTTGCTTCGCGCTTAGTCTGACGCCGACCGTCTTCAGCAGCCTGAGCACTAGCTCGCGGGTCACCAGGCGGCCGATTAACGCGCTGCCGACCGCCATCGCCGCCTTGTAAGCAAACAGCCGCCGGTGCGGCGCCAGCTGCTCGATCTGCTGCTGAGTTAGACCGAAGCGCTGATTGATTTCTTCGAGCATCCGGACCAACACCGTGATGTCCACCGCCACATCGACGCCTGGCAACGGCACCACCGACGCACCGGCTGAAATCAGGGCACGCCGCGTGACCAGCTTGCGGCATTCGCTCGCAACCAGCGCGATGTCGCGCGGCGTGGACGGTATCGGCGTTGCCACCGGCGCTCGCTTTGAGCGCTTTGCGGGACGAACGGTCATCGCGGCAGAGGGCATGCGTCATCCTAATCGACGCGCCCGAAAAACGAGAGCGCGGGCTAATCCTTATTCTGTCGATCCACGTCGTGTTTCGGCGCTGGGAACAAGCGGCCCGCCACCTATAATTCCAGCGCTTTTTGCGAGCTTCTAACGGCGGGGCCGCGCGAGACTTCAACGATGCAACTTCTGACTCTTGGCCTGAATCACACGACGGCACCGCTGGCGGTGCGCGAGCGTGTGGCCTTTGTAGCCGAGGAAGTCGGGGCAACGATCGGCCGGTTACGCGAGCGGCTGTGCGAACCGTCAGGCGGACGCATCTCCGAAGCGGCGATCGTTTCGACGTGCAATCGCACCGAACTGTATTGCGCGGCCGAGGAACCCGATCTCGCGCAGCGCGCGCTGCACGAGTTTGTCGCGGCCGACAGGCAGTTGGATCTTGCTGAGCTGCAGCGGCACTCGTACGTGCTGCCGCACGTAAATGCCGTACGGCATGCCTTCCGCGTGGCGAGCGGGCTGGATTCGATGGTGTTGGGCGAGCCGCAGATCCTGGGTCAGATGAAGCAGGCCGAACGCCTGGCGCGCAGCGCCGGCGGGCTCGGCCTGATGCTGAATCACCTGTTTCAGCGCACGTTTGCCGTGGCCAAAGAGGTTCGCACGACCACCGAAATCGGCACGCAGTCGGTGTCGATGGCGGCCGCTGCCGTGCGCGTTGCGCAGAAGATTTACGGTGACCTGTCTGCCAGTCATGTGCTGTTCATCGGCGCCGGCGAGATGATCGAGCTGACCGCGACTCACTTTGCCGCGCAGCGACCGAAGTCAATCACCGTTGCCAATCGCACGCTCGAGCGTGCCGAAGCGCTCGCAACCCGGCTTCATGGCCGCCCGATGAAGCTCGGCGACTTACCAGACGAGCTTGCGAAGTTCGATATCGTCGTGTCGTCCACGGCCAGCATGCTGCCGATTGTCGGCCTCGGAATGGTCGAACGCGCGATTCGCGCGCGGCGCCACAAGCCGATGTTCATTGTCGACCTCGCGGTGCCGCGCGATGTTGAACCCGAGGTCGCTCGGCTGGACGACGTCTATGTGCACACCGTTGACGACCTCGGCAGGGTCGTTGCGAGCGGCAATGACACACGGCAGGCGGCGGTCGCACAGGCCGAGGCGATCATCGAATCGCGCGTGCGGGATTTCGAAGAATGGGTCCGGGTGCGCCGCTCGGTGCCCACCATCCAGGAGTTGCACGGGCGTGCAGACGCGATGCGCGAGCGCGAGCTGCAGCGCGCGCTGAAGTTGCTTGCCAAGGGCGAGCCGGCTGAGCGCGTAATCGACCAGCTCTCGCACGCGTTGACCAACAAGTTTCTACACGACCCGATGAGCGCGCTGCGCGCCGCCGGCGACGATGCCGAGCATGCACGCCTGCAGGCGCTGCTCGCGCGCTTCTACTCCAACAACACGGACAATTAGGTTTCGCGAGCGCGTGCGCAGGCTTCCCGCCTGCATGCGCGCGCACGGCCTCACAATCACATGAACCCTTCAATGCGCCAAAAGCTTGAGCAGCTTGCAAATCGGCTCGGTGAAATCGATTCGCAGCTGTCGAGCGAGACCGCAACGCGCGACATGAACCGCTTTCGCGCGCTCGGTCAGGAACGCGCCGAGATCGAGCCGGTGGTAGCTCGATTTCACGATTACACCCGAGCGGAAGGCGATCTTCAGGGCGCGCAGCAAATGCTCGCCGAGCCGGAAATGAAGGTGCTCGCCGAAGAAGAAATCGATGCGTCGAAGACGCGCATCGCGGCTCTGGAAGGCGAGTTGCAGCGTTTGCTGCTGCCCAGGGACCCGAACGACGATCGCAATGTCTTTCTCGAAATTCGCGCCGGCACCGGGGGCGACGAATCCGGGCTGTTCGCCGGCGATTTGCTGCGCATGTACATGCGGTACGCGGAGCGACACGACTGGACCAGCGAAATGATTTCCGAGAGCGCGTCCGACATGGGCGGATACAAGGAAGTGATCGTGCGGCTGGTCGGGAAAGGGGTGTATTCAAAACTCAAATTCGAATCGGGCGGCCATAGAGTGCAGCGCGTCCCCGTGACCGAATCGCAGGGACGCATTCATACATCGGCGTGCACGGTTGCGGTGCTGCCGGAAGCCGACGAAATCGACGACGTGAAGATCGACCCGGCCGAAATTCGCATCGACGTGTTTCGTGCCTCAGGCGCCGGCGGCCAGCACGTCAACAAGACCGAAAGCGCGGTCCGCATTACGCATCTGCAGAGCGGGATCGTTGTCGAATGCCAGGACGATCGGTCGCAACACAAGAACCGCGAGCGCGCGATGAAGATTCTCGCTGCGCGCATCAAGGATCAGCAGACGCGCGAACAGCAGGCCAAGGAGGCGTCGACCCGCAAAACCTTGATCGGCTCGGGCGACCGGTCGGAGCGCATTCGCACCTACAACTTTCCGCAAGGCCGAGTGACCGATCACCGTATCAACCTGACCTTGTACAAGATCGAAGCGATCATGGACGGCGATCTGGACGAATTGACCGAGAGGCTCGCCGCGGAGCATCAGGCGGAACTGTTGGCTGCGTTGGGCGATGCCGCTTGATGACGAACTGGTGGCGGGCGAGCGGCGGGTCGGAGAGCTCCTCAGCGCCAGCAACCTGCCTGCACTCGAGTCGCGCGCGCTGCTTGCGCATCAGCTCGGAGTCGCCCGCGAGCGTTTGATCGCACGACCCGAGCAAGCGGTCGCGGCAGCAGATGTTCGAGGTTTCACGCAGCTCGCGGAACGACGGCAGCGCGGCGAGCCGCTCGCGTACCTGCTCGGTCAACGGGAGTTCTACGGGCGCATGTTTGCCGTGTCGCCTGCGGTGTTGATACCGCGTCCCGAAACCGAACTGTTGGTCGAGGTTGCGCTGCGCCTGGGTCCGCGCAACCAAGCGCGCGTGCTTGACCTCGGAACCGGCTCCGGCTGCGTCGCTATCACGCTCGCGCTCGAGCGCGCCGAATGGCAGGTGACAGCGACCGACGTGTCGTCGGAGGCGATCGAGGTGGCGCGCCTAAATGCCGAGCGATGGCAGACGAACAACGTCAGGTTTCGCCACGGTAGCTGGTACTCCGCAGCGCCACGCGATCAGCGTTTCGACCTGATCGTCAGCAACCCGCCGTACGTTGCAGCCGGCGACCCTCATCTTGACGCGCTCCGCTTTGAGCCGGGTGTGGCGCTGGCCGCCGGAGATAGCGGCCTGGCGTGCTTGCGAACGATTGTCGAAGGCGCGTTGTCATACCTGGTACCGGGCGGCATCCTGGTGCTCGAGCACGGCCATGACCAGGGGCACGCCGTGCGCAGTCTGTTTGCGGCGCGCCACTGGCGCAATGTGCGAACCGAAGCCGACTCAGCGGGGCACGACAGAGTGACTAGTGCATCTGAGCGGCGTCGTTTGACGCAGCTTCCGCTGTCGCTACACTCGGAAAATCCACACTGATTGATGCCTATGAACCCTCAAGATTTCATCAAGAAAACGGTTTCCGACAATCCGGTCGTGCTCTTCATGAAGGGCACCGCACAGTTTCCCCAATGCGGATTTTCGGGGCGCGCGATTGCGCTGCTGAAGCAGTCCGGGGTCAAGAATTTAGTCACGGTCAACGTGCTCGAGGACGATGACGTACGACAAGGCGTCAAGGACTTTTCCAACTGGCCCACGGTTCCGCAGCTATACGTCAAGGGACAGTTCGTCGGCGGCTCGGACATCATGACCGAGATGTACGAATCGGGTGAGTTGCAAACGCTGCTGAAGGACGCCCAGGTCACCTAGGCCGTCCGCTAAATCAGAGGAATTACGTGGGAGCGGCTGTGCAGCGGCCCGGCAGGCTAGGCGCAAAGCGCAGCGATATCGGGTCATATCGCGAGCATTTGCAACGACGCATGGCGGGTCGAGGCGCAGACGAGCGCACGAGCAATTTCTCTGATTCAGCGGACTAAATGCGGCGCCTGATCGTTGCGATCACCGGCGCCACGGCGCAATCTACGGCGTGCAACTGCTGCGGCACTTGCGTGCACTCGGCGTCGAAACTCATCTGGTGCTGTCGCCGGCCGGCGTGCTGAATGTGCATCAGGAGCTCGATCTGAAGCGCACGGATGTCGATGCGCTGGCCGACGTGGTGCACAGCGTCGGTGATGTCGGCGCCGCGCTCGCCAGCGGCTCGTTCAAGACCGACGGCATGGTGATCGCGCCATGCTCGATGAAGACGCTGGCGGCCATCGCGCACGGCTATGCCGACAATCTGATCTCGCGCGCTGCCGACGTGAGTTTGAAAGAGCGGCGCAAGCTTGTGTTGCTGCCGCGCGAAGCGCCGCTAAACCTCGCGCACATTCGCAACATGGAAGCTGTGACGTTAATGGGCGGTATCATTTTTCCGCCGCTGCCCGCGTTTTATCAGCGGCCGCAGAGCTTCGAGCAAATGGTCGACCACACGCTAGCGCGCGTGCTCGATCTGCTTGGCATCCAACACCAACTGGCGCCGCGCTGGGACGGCCAGATCGGCGCCGATCCGCAGCGCGCCTAGTCGCGCTCAATGTCGAGTAATTGCAGCAGTTCTATTCGGTTGCCGAATGGATCAGCGGTAAACGCTCGATCGAATCCGGCCAAGCGTTCGCCGTCGTATTTGATTTCATGGCCGCTCGCAGTCAGTGCGTCAATCAATTCCGCCAAATTCCCGACCAGCAATCCGGGGTGCGCTTTCTTCGCCGGCACAAAATCAGCGTCGACTCCAAGATGCAACTGAATGGAGCCGCATTGAAACCAGACTCCTCCGCGCGCTGCGAGCCGCGCAGGCTTTGTTATTTCGGCCAAGCCGAGCAGCACGCCGTAAAACTGTCGCGCCTGCGCTTCTCCGCCAGCGGGCATCGCCAACTGAACGTGGTGAAAACCGCCAACGCGCTGTTCGGCCATCGACCTGCAGATTACTACCGTCCTGGTCTGCACTCAGTATGGTGACCGGCCGCATCGCGAACAGTATGCTGCGCGGCGCTTTTAACTACTGCGACGCTACTGCAGATGTACCGCCGTGTCGCGATCTACTGGAGAGGCAAGCGTGCGTTGTTGTCGCTGATCGACGCAAGCGGTGCGCGCGGCAAGGTTTCGGTGTTCTTGCGTTGGTGTTCGATCGGATCGTCGGTGTCGTTCGCGTTAGCCATTAACGTGACTGATGCAACTGTGTCGGCCAGCATTTCCTCGACATCGGCCTCCTGATCGAAGCGGCGCAGCCGCTGCGAGATTCGATCGAGCGCTATCACAGATGCCAGGCGCACCTTGGCGCGCTGCGCTGTCTCGACGAGTGCGCAGTACAGCATGCGCGACATGTTTTTCAATAGCCGCGAAGTCTCGATGCTGTTCGATTGATCGTGCGAGGCACGCTCCGCACACGCCGTTAAGCGCTCGGCTTCGTCGGTGTTAAACGTCGACTGCGGCGGATGCGCGGGAGCTTGCGCTTCGACCGATGAGTGTTTCATCACGGGCTCGGGCTGCCACCACGTTTACGGGCGCAATACAAAGACGCTAGCCGGAGCGGGACCGCAAGCCTTGTTGCAATACATGCCAGCGTCCGACTGCTGTATCAGATCACCTAACTCACTCCCGTCCGTCGGGTAGACGGCCATTCCGATGCTTGCGGTAACTTGGATGCTGGTGCCGCCGACTAGATAAGGCGTCGAAAGATGGCCCCGGATCTTCTCCGTCGCCGCAACCGCACTTTCCCGGCACTCGAGCTCCGGCAGCAAGATGACGAATTCATCGCCGCCGTACCGGCAGGCGGTGTCGGACGTACGGATACTGGCGGTCAGGCGCGCTGCCACTTGCTGAAGCAGTTGGTCACCCGCCACATGCCCCAGCACATCGTTGACACTCTTGAATCCGTCAAGGTCGAGGAACAGCAGTGCCACCTGCTTGTGCTGGCGCGCTGCCCGCGCCGTTGCCTGATTGAAGCGGTCCAACAGCAAAGTGCGATTGGGCAAGCCGGTGAGCTGGTCGTAATGTGCAAACCGGCGCGCCTGCGCCACCGCCTGTGTGAGCTGACTCACCTCCTGCTTCAGAAGTTCATCTCTTTTTTGCAGCGTGTCGATATGCCGCAGCGCTGTTACCACTTGTTGCTGGCTGGTTGAGAGTGCGCGGTAAAGCTCCGCGGTACCGGCGAGCGCTAGCGGCGATCGCGCAGGCGTAGCTTCAGCAGCCGGCTCGACGACTTCGTGCGCCGCGTTAGGCGGACCTCGCATGCCGGGCGCCGCCTCCACCCAGGCATGCGCATGGCCGTTAGCGGCTCCCGTTGTCATTCGATCACTCCGCGCCGGTGCTGCACAAGCTGACCCCTCTAGCTCGTTGCTAGTTGTTCCCATCGGACGCCAGAGTACGAAAGGGCAGCATGCACCGTCTGTGCGCTAACGCACAAGAAGGTACCCTGGTCGAGGGAGGCGAGAGCCCTTATCACTCCGGGCTAAGTCGCCAACGTCTCAGGAAGCAGCCGGTCGTACTCCTTCTTGACGACCGCATAACACTCGCACGTGCGTTGCTCCAGCCCGGCCCGATCCAGTACTGAGATATGGCCGCGCGCGTAGCGGATCAGCCCGACCTTCTGCAGCTTGAGCGCCGCCTCCGTCACGCCTTCGCGGCGCACGCCCAACATGTTGGCGATCAGCTCTTGCGTCATCACGAGGTCGTTGCCCTGCAGACGGTCCAGGCTCAGCAGCAGCCAGCGGCACAGCTGCTGGTCCAGCGAATGGTGCCGGTTACACACCGCCGTTTGCGCCATCTGCGTGATCAGAGCCTGGGTGTAGCGAAGCAGCAGATGTAGCACCGGACCAGCGCGGTTGAACTCGTCTTTCATCGTCTGCGCGTTCAGCCGAAAGCCATGGCCCGCGCTTTGCACCACAGCTCGGCTGGGAGTGGACTCCCCCCCCATGAATAGTGAGATGCCGACGATGCCCTCGTTGCCGACCACCGCGATCTCGGCCGAGGCGCCGTTTTCCATCACGTATAGCAGGGAGACAATGGCCGTGAGTGGAAAGTACACATGGCTCAGCGTGGTACCCGACTCGTACAGCACTTCGCCCAGCGGCATCTCGACCCATTCGAGTTGCGGCAGCCAGCGCTCCCACTCGGCGGCTGGCAGCGCGGCGAGCAGCTGGTTCTTCCTAGGTTCCGGCGTACTGGTCATCACGGAGCTTGTCTGCTAGCGCATAGACATGCATGCCGGAGGGCGGCGCGTGGCGCGGGGTTCGAAACAGCGTACACTTCGACTCGCTTTCGCTTGAGTCTGTCGTTCTCCGGTTATCTCTGGCCTGTTGCTTGGTTCGTAAAACAACGGCGCGTCTTTTTTATCAGGTTCACGTCTCTTGATCGTTAGCTCGCCGCTGGACCTTTCCAGCGGCTGATTTTGTTGTGATCTTAATATCAAGGAACGTAAAAATGGCAACAGGCACCGTCAAATGGTTTAACGATGCAAAAGGTTTCGGATTCATCACGCCCGAGGATGGCGGCAAAGATTTGTTTGCGCACTTCTCCGAAATTCAGGCTGGCGGCTTCAAGTCGCTGACCGAAGGCCAGCGCGTGGAGTTCGTCGTGAAGCAAGGTGCGAAGGGCCCGCAGGCTGCGGAGATCCGTCCGTCGTAGTAACACGCAGCGCACCAAAGGAAACCGCGGCTTGCGCCGCGGCTTTTTTTGTTGAATCGAACGCATGGGTTCGCTTTAACGACACTGATTGCTTGGTGCCGGCAGAGGGACTCGAACCCCCGACCTTCGGTTTACAAAACCGTTGCTCTACCAACTGAGCTATGCCGGCGTCGCTACTTGATCCGCGTCAGCTTCGGTCGATCACCCGGCCGCGGTGGGGTCGGCGGGTCGTTCGGCTCATTATTGTCCGCCACTGTCACGGGGGCACGCACCGGCACCAGCGCCATCGGACCCGGTAGCGTTTTTGCAGCCCCGGCGTCGGTGCTCTCAGACTCCGAACTTGGCGGTAGGTTGCGCGCAACGTCGAACGCCATGCCCTGCCCGCTCTCGCGCGCATACACCGCGATGACTTTTTCGATCGGAACCACCACTTCGCGCGCCACGCCGCCAAAGCGCGCCTGAAATTCGATCAGCTCATTGCCGAGCTTCAATCGATTGGTGGCAAGCGGCGAGATATTTAGCACGATCTCGCCGTTCTTGACGAACTCCTGCGGCACGTTGACCCCGGTGTCGGCGAGCACGGCGATGTACGGAGTTAGCCCCGAGTCGGCACACCACTCGTGAATCGCGCGGATCAAATAGGGCTTGGTGGAAATGTCAGCCATCGTTCGCGATACAGATTATCTGCGCATCACCTTTTCAGAGGGCGTCAGCGCTTCAATATAAGCCGGACGCGAAAACATGCGTTCGGCGTACTTCATCAGCGGCGCGGCGGTCTTCGGCAGCTCGATTCCATAGTGGTCGAGCCGCCAGAGCAGCGGCGCCAGCGCCACATCGAGCATCGAAAAATCGTCACCGAGCATGTACTTGTTCTTCAGCATTATCGGCGCCAGTTGCGTCAGCCGGTCACGAATCGTTGCGCGGCCTTTGTCCATCGCCTTTTGATTGTTGCTGTTTTCAAGAGTTTGCACGTGCACGAACAATTCGCGTTCGAAGTTGAACAAGAACAGCCGCGTGCGGGCACGCATTACTGGATCGGCCGGCATGAGCTGCGGATGCGGAAAGCGCTCATCAATGTATTCGTTGATGATGTTCGACTCATACAGCACGAGGTCGCGCTCGACCAGTATGGGTACCTGGCCGTAGGGGTTCATCGTGTTGATGTCTTCGGGCTTGTTGAACAGATCGACATCGCGAATCTCGAAATCCATCCCTTTTTCGAACAGCACGAAGCGACAGCGTTGTGAAAACGGGCAGGTCGTTCCGGAGTAAAGCACCATCATTGTTTTTTCCTTGTTTTTGCATTTCTGCGCTGAAGGCCGGCGTACACGCCGAACGCTTACTTGATTTTCTTCCAGTACACGGCATTCAGACGCCATGCGGCAGCGGTAAAGATCGCGAGGAATATCAGCACCCACACGCCGATCTGCACGCGTTTGCCTGCCGTCGGGTCAGTCATGAACGCGAGAAACGCGACCAGATCGGCAGCATCCGCATCGAATCGCCGTGCTTGGTCTGCGTTCACGGGAGTGAAGGCATAGCGAATGCCTTCGATGCCCGGCGTGGAAAGGGGAGTCTCGGTGCGCGACGACATTCCGTTAGGCTCAAATACCGTGACAACATTCACGTATTGGACGGCGCCGGTCTTTGGATCCTTGCGTGCGTCGGTTTGTTCGATCCTGACTTCGCGCGGACCCTGTTCCCGCCAAAAGATATGCGGCATCCCGATGTTGGGATACGCCACGTTATTCCAGCCGGTCGGCGAACCGGTGTCACGGTAGTAACCGCGCAACAACGTGTAAATGTAATCAGTGCCCGCATGGTCGGCCGAAGTACGAGCACGCGTGATCACCGACAAGTCCGGCGGTGGTTTGCCGAACCAGCGCTTTTGATCGGACGCCGCGGCGGCGCTGCGAATCGTGTCACCCACCTTCTGATTGCCGAAGATCAGATATTGCTGAATCTGGGCATCGGTCAGCCCGATTTCGTGCAAGCGGTTCCAGCGAACCAGATTGGCGCTGTGGCAGCCGATGCAGTAATTCACAAACAGCCGAGCGCCATTTTGCAGCGCCGCCGGATTCTGGGCCCGGTCTACGGGCCATGTGTCCATTGAGATTCCGGCTTCGGTGCTGAGCGCGGAGCCGGTGCCTGCCAATATCGAAGCAGCGACCGCTGTTCCTGCGATGAAAGTCCTTATCTTCATCCGTCGCGTCAGTGCGGTGCGAACGTTATGCGTTCTGGCACGGGTTTGAACGTACCCATCCTGCTCCACCACGGCATTAACGCGAAAAACCCGAAGTACACCAGGGTGAGCGCCTGGGCGATCAGCGTCGAGGTGGGCGTCGGCGCCTGCGTGCCGAGATAGCCGAGGATCAGGAAGGCCACCACCCAGACAATCAACAGGCCGAAGTGCCATGCTGGCCGATACCGCATCGATCGGGCAGGTGATTGATCGAGCCAAGGCAGCGCGAAAAAGATCAGCACCGAAACGCCCATTAGCACGACGCCCCAGAATTTGGGATCAAGCGTGAAGTACCCCAGCAGCACGACGATCGTGCCCACCGCGACCGCAGCCCGTGCGATCGAATTCGAAATCGTCAGCAGCAGCAGGGCGGACAGGCCAATCGTGCCGATCGCGAGCACGATCATGAATTGCTCGGTCGTGGCGCGCAGGATCGAGTAGTACGGCGTGAAGTACCAGAGCGGTGCGATGTGCGTCGGCCCCTGCAGCGGATCGGCCGGGATGAAATTGTTCCATTCGAGAAAGTAGCCGCCAAACTCCGGCCAGAAAAACACGACCGCGAAAAACGGAATCAAGAAGATCGACAGCCAGTACAGATCGTGCACGGTGTAGTAGGGATGAAACGGAATGCCGTCGAGCGGCCTGCCTTCCGCATCCTTGTGCGCCTTGATCTCGACGCCGTCGGGATTGTTCGAGCCGACGTCGTGCAGCGCGATGATGTGCGCCACCACGAGGCCAAGCAACACCAGTGGGATCGCGATCACGTGAAACGCGAAGAAGCGGTTCAATGTCGCGTCGCCAACCACGTAATCGCCGCGGATGAAGATCGCCAACTCGGGCCCGATCAGCGGAATCGCGCCGAACAGATTGACGATCACCTGCGCACCCCAGTAGCTCATCTGACCCCACGGCAGCAGGTAGCCGAAGAACGCTTCGGCCATCAGCGTCAGAAAAATGGAGCAGCCGAAGATCCAGACCAGCTCGCGCGGACGCCGGTAGCTGCCGTACAGCAGCGCGCGAAACATGTGCGAATAGACGACGATGAAGAAGAACGAAGCGCCGGTTGAGTGCATGTAGCGGATGAACCAGCCGCCGGGCACGTCGCGCATGATGTATTCGACCGATGCGAATGCAAGGTTTGCATCCGGCTTGTAGTGCATCGTCAAGAAAATGCCGGTCAAGATCTGCAGCACCAGCACGACAAGCGCGAGTCCGCCAAAGATGTACCAGAAGTTGAAATTCTTCGGCGCGTAGTACTCGGACGCGTGCTTCTTGAACTCCGACATCAAGGTCGGCATACGCGCGTCGATCCAGCCCATCAAGCCGGTGTATTGGCTCTTTTGCTCCGCCATTTAATCCTCGATCACGCTTTTGAATCGTCGCCGATCAGCACGACGCTGGCAGACAAGTATTTGTGAGGCGGCACCGGCAGATTGTCCGGCGCCGGTTTGTTTCTGTAGACACGCCCGGCCAGATCGAACGTCGACCCATGGCACGGACATACGAAGCCGGGATCGGCACCCAGTTGCGGGTTGGCTCCCGACGCAAACGGGCCGATCGGATTGCACCCGAGATGCGTGCAAATCCCTTCTGCAACCAAGTACTCTGGCTTGATCGAGCGGTATTCATTCTGTGCGTATTTGGGGGTCGGGAATGCGGTGCGCAAGGACTTCGGATCGGCGACCTCGCCGTCCGCTTTTCGGATCGACTGCAGCATCTGCGGAGTGCGATTCAGAATCCACACCGGACGGCCGCGCCACTCGACCGTAAGCATTTCGCCTGCCGCGATACCCGAGATATCCACTTCGACCGGTGCACCCGCCGCCTTGGCGCGCTCGGAAGGCAGGAACGACCCTACAAACGGGACGGCAGCTGCGACGACGCCGGCTCCACCGACGACCGCAGCCACCGCGATCGTGGCTCTACGTTCCTTGTCGATGGGTTGATTCGCGGGCTCGCCACTCTCGGTGACGGTGGTGGTCGACATGAAAACCCCAGAGTAATGGTGGAGACCGATGAGGCGGATGTGTGCGGGAACGTGCTCGCGAAGTGTCTCTTGAGTTCGACCCGCCCCGACGGCAGCGCGGCATTCTACTTGATGCGCACTGACGATTTCCACTCGGCGCTCGCTAGACTGATCAGGGCAGCATCGCACGCCAATAGCCAAGCTCGTTCGGAGGATCCATGGGCATGTTGAAAGAGTTCCGTGACTTCGCAGTCAAGGGCAACGTCATCGACCTGGCAGTCGGCATCATCATCGGCGCCGCGTTCGGCAAGATTGTCGATTCGCTCGTCAACGACGTAGTGATGCCGGCGATCAACGCCATGGTCGGAGGTGCAGTGGATTTCACCAATCAATATGTCGTGCTGTCGGGTAGCGTTCCGGCTGGCACGCCGCTGGCGGCCGCGCGCACGTCCGCTGTGGTGCTGGCGTGGGGCAGTTTCATCACGATTCTGTTGAACTTCATCATTCTCGCGTTCGTGATCTTCTGGATGGTCAAGGCAGTTAACCGCGTGCGCGCGGGAGTTGACGCAGCAAAGCCGCCGCCGGCCGAGGATGTCGTGCTGTTGCGTGAAATCCGCGACGAGCTAAAGAGACTAAAGTAGCCGGGCTGAGGCCCGGCGCCGGCGCGCAGACCGGCGGTCGGGATACGCACCGCCGCCTGAGGAATAATGCTTGCCCTTTGGTTGGAACTAGCAAGGACCGAATTTCAAAATGATCCGTCGCCTGTGGCTCGTGTTTGCTCAAGCCACCACCATCGGTCTGGCGCTGCTGTTCATCGTTTCGACGCTGCGCCCTGAGTGGCTCTCGCGCCGGCCCGCGCCCGCCGCCCCGCTGCCGGCCGCCGAAAGCCTCGGTATCAAGCAGGCCAGCGTCCCCGACGCGCGCGCCAATGCTCTGAATTCGTACGGCGGCGCGGTCAAGCGCGCTGCACCGGCGGTCGTCAATGTGTACACGACCAAGGAAGTGCGTCGCCGCGGCGTGCCCGACGATGCGCTTTACCGACGTCTTTTTGGCGGCAATGCTGACCGGGTGGCAAGCCTTGGCTCCGGCGTGCTGGCTACCGCAGACGGCTACGTGCTGACCAATAACCACGTTGTCCAGGCCGCCGATGAAATCGCGGTGGCGCTGCCGGATGGTCGCCAATTTGAAGCGAGGCTGATTGGCGCCGATCCTGAAAGCGACCTGGCGGTGTTGAGGATCGAGGCATCCGATCTGCCGGCGATCACCTTCGGCCGATCGGATTCGCTGCAGGTCGGCGATA
Source organism: uncultured beta proteobacterium (assembly GCA_963824935.1). Classification (GTDB taxonomy): domain Bacteria; phylum Pseudomonadota; class Gammaproteobacteria; order Burkholderiales; family Burkholderiaceae_F; genus JACCZX01. Next base: position 142,131 of record CAWGRF010000010.1, read on the forward strand.
TCGTCCTCGCGATCGGCAACCCGTTTGATGTCGGACAAACGGTGACGATGGGCATCGTCTCCGCACTCGGGCGCAGCAACCTCGGCATCAATACATTCGAGAACTTCATCCAGACCGATGCCGCCATCAATCAGGGCAACTCCGGCGGGGCGCTGGTCGACTCCAACGGCAACCTGGTCGGTATTAATACCGCGATCTTTTCGCGCACCGGCGGCTCGATCGGCATCGGCTTTGCGATTCCGTCGACGATCGTCACGCAGGTGATGGATCAGCTGATCAAGAGCGGCAAAGTGCAGCGCGGCTACTTTGGCGTTGAGCCGGAAGACATCACGGCCGAGCTGGCGGAATTGCTGCGGCTGCCGCGCGCTGAGGGCGTGGTGCTAAAGGGCGTCCAGCGATCGAGCCCGGCAGGAAAGGCGGGACTCGAACCGGGCGATGTGATGCTGAGCATCAACGGGCAGCCGGTCGTTAACAGCAGGGCGATGCTCAATCAGATTTCGCAACTTCCTCCTGGCTCCGACGCGAAGGTCAAGATTGCCCGAGCTGGCAAGGAAATCAATCTGCAGGTGGCGGTCGGAGAACGACCGACGCCGCGTGTCCGCAATTAACGCGGCAATTTTCCCCGCATCTCGCGCGCCTTCATGATCGCCGCCGGCTCGCCGCTGGTAGCGGCCCGGCTGTACCAGTACCACGCACGTGGATAGTCCTGTTCGACACCTTCGCCCTTTCTCATACAGGCTCGCGATGATGTAGGCAGACGCCTCGTCGCCCTGCTCGGCCGCACGCTCGTACCACTGCGCAGCCTGCCGGTAGTCGCGCGGCGCGCCGCGGCCGAGAAAATACTGCGTCGCCAAGCCAACTTGAGCCTCGAGATGATTTTGCTCTGCCGCCTTGCGAAACCATGCGGTGGCTTCGTCCTGCGAACGAGCCACGTACTCGCCTTTTTCATGCAGCAGCGCCAACGCGAACTGCGCGCGGGCGAAACCCCGCTCCGCTGACTTGCGCAGCCAGCTGACGCCGGCCGTGGGATCGGCCTTCGCGCCTTCACCGGCCAACAGCATCACCGCCAGATTGAATTGGGCGACGCGATTGTTGCGATCCGCCGCCTTTCGATAGTGCGCAATGGCGCGCACCGGATCGTTTGCGCGATACGCGCTCCAGCCAGCGGCCACGTCAACGTCTTCGTCAGGAACGACCTGCAGCTGACTTGCACCGGCGCTGCCGATTGCGAGCAACAGCGCCGATAGCAAGAACGCAATGCGGATCACGTTGACGACGCTTCCTGCGCCCGTGCTTCATCGGCCAGTTTCGGGCCGCCAGTGAAACGGGCAATAAAGATCCCCAATTCGTACAACAGGCATAGCGGAATCGCCAGCAGTAACTGCGACAACACATCGGGCGGCGTAAAGATCGCCGCGACAATGAAAGCGCCGACGATCACGTAGGGGCGAGCCTTTTTCAATTTGTCGATGTTGGCAATGCCGAAGCGCACCAGCAGCACGACCACTATCGGCACTTCGAACGTCAGCCCGAACGCGACGAACATTCCCATCACGAAGCTGAAATATGCCTCGATGTCGGGCGAAACCGAGACCGACGCGGGCGCAAAGCCCGCGATGAACTTGAACACGAATCCGAACACTACAAAGTAGCAATACGCCATGCCGGTGAAAAACATCAGTACGCTCGAAGCGATCAGCGGCGCCGCGAGCCGCTTCTCGTGCCGATAAAGGCCTGGCGCAACGAACGCCCAAGCCTGCCAAAGCACGTACGGCAGGGTGACCAGAAACGCGCCGAATAATGTGACCTTGAGCGGCACCATGAACGGCGTGATGACCCCGGTCGCGAGCAGCTTGGCGCCCGCCGGCAGCGCGGCCATCATCGGCTGCGACAGGAAATTGAAAATCTCCTGCATGAAGAACGTCATCGGTATGAAGACGACGATGACGGCGATCGCGGCGCGCACGATTCGCTGCCGCAGCTCGACCAGGTGAGACAGAAAGCTTTGTTCCGGGCCCGGCTCTTCGGTGTCGGCGGACATCGGCGCGCGCTAGCGCCGAATGCGCGGTTTGTTAATACGCGCGCGCGGGGCTCGTCTTTGCGCAGAGGACCGGCGCATCGGGCATCGCCAGCTGACGCTTCAGCCTGGCAATCTCTTCGCTTAGGTCGTTGATAGTGGGACCGGGCTTGAAGCGGCGCTCAAAGCGTCGACTGGTCCACGCTTCCCCAGCGCCCTCCCACGAGTAATCGGTCGAAGTTGATGCTGACGACGACGCCGCAGCTGGATCATCGAATCCTGTATTCAGGCTTTTGACGGTCGAATCGATTCCGGCTTGCAGGCTCGAGATATTCCCCTGCACCGTCGATTCGATCGAACGCGCGACGTCACGCGCTTCGTCCTGCAGTTTCTTCAGTTCCGCGAGCTCGACCTCACGGTTGATATCGGCTTTGACCTGCGCGACGTAGCGCTGCGCCTTGCCGGCCCATTCACCAACGGTGCGCGCCACGCGCGGTAGTCGCTCCGGACCAAGCACGACCAGCGCAACGGTGCCGATAACGGCAAGCTCACCGAAACTGAAATCGAACATGAGGGCGGTCCAGCGTCAGCGTCGGGCGTCTAGCGCCGGGACATCGCGCTGGACACTGGCGGTTTCGACGCCGGGCCTGGTTAGACCGGGCCTTTTTCCTTGGCTTGAACGTCGATCGTCTGGCCGGGCACCTGGCGCCGATCGTCGACCTTGCTGGCAACGTCGTCGGTGCCTTCCTTCATGCCCTCTTTGAAGCCTTTGATCGCACCGCCCATGTCCTTGCCGATGTTCTTCAGCTTGGCAGTACCGAAGATCAGGATGATGACCAGCAACACGATCAACCAATGCCAGATCGAAAATGAACCCATTTCGTACTCCTACAGACGTTTCCACGGGCGCGGTCCGCCCAGGATGTGGATGTGCAAGTGATTAACCTCTTGCCCGCCGTCCGGACCGTTATTGATCACGAGCCGAAAGCCGTTGTCGCAGCCCTGTTCTTTCGCGAGGCGCGGCGCAAGGGCGACCATTTTACCCAACACTGCCTCGTGTTCCGATCCGGTGGTAAGCAATGAATCCACATGAGACTTCGGGATTATCAAAAAGTGCACCGGGGCAGCCGGATGGATGTCGTGGACCGCGATGACGGTGTCATCCTCATGCAGCTTCTGGCTCGGAATTTCGCCCCGAACGAGGCGACAGAACAGGCACGTATCGGCGCTCATCGCCTACAAACCTCTGGCAAGCGCCTTGCGCAGTGCCTGTGCTTCGATGCCGGAGGTGCCTGCGCGCCTGGACAGTTCCTCCAGCACGTTTTCCGGCCGCAGGCCGTAATGCGACAGCATGACCATGCAGTGAAACCACAGATCGGCGGTTTCTGAAACGATGCGCTCGCGCTCGCCATCCTTGGCTGCCAGCACGGCCTCAGTGGCTTCTTCGCCAACCTTTTTCAGGATGGCGTCTTCGCCCAGCGCGAACAAGCGTGCGACGTAGGATTCGGCCGCGTCGCCGCCTTTGCGAGAATCGATCACGTCGGCCAGTTGCTTGAGTATCGCTTCGCTCATTTGCGATATATCAGTTCAGGATCCTTCAGCACCGGATCGACTGTTCTCCACTGTTCGCCATCGAGCCGGCGGAAAAAGCAGCTTTCGCGGCCGGTGTGGCAGGCGATGCCGCCCGTTTGCTCGACAGCGTACAACACCACGTCGCCATCGCAATCGAGACGAATTTCCAGGACTCGCTGCCGATGGCCCGATTCTTCGCCCTTGCGCCAGAGCCGCCTGCGCGAACGCGACCAGTACACCGCTTGGCCGGAAGCTGCTGTTTCAGCCAGGGCCTCGCGATTTGCAGACGCCACCATCAGCACTCGAGCGCTGGCGGCATCCTGCGCGATCACCGTCACCAGGCCCTCGTCGCCAAAGTTGACTTCGTCAAGCCAGGCACTCATGGCGCTACGGGAAACACAGGAAGTCCCGCTTGGTTGCGGATCGTCGAAGTAAGCGTGTCATATCACTGCCTCATCCGAATGCCATGGTCTGCGAGAAAGCGCTTCGCCTCCAATATCGTGTGCTCGCCGTAGTGGAATATCGACGCTGCGAGCACCGCATCAGCGAGCCCCAGGGTGATCCCATCGGCCAGATGCTGCAAGCTGCCAACGCCGCCTGATGCGATGACCGGCACCGAGACGGCTTCCGCGACCGCGCGCGTTAATTCGAGATCGAAGCCTTGGCGCGTTCCATCGCGATCCATGCTGGTCAAAAGAATCTCACCGGCGCCAAGTTCTACGACTTTGCGCGCCCAGTCCACCGCATCGAGGCCCGTCGCCGTACGCCCCCCGTGCGTGTAGACCTCCCAACCAGACGCTTCGGGCCTTCGTCTGGCATCGATCGCAACCACAATGCACTGAGAACCAAAGCGTCCGCTGGCCTCGGCAATGAGTTGCGGGTTTTGCACCGCGGCGGTGTTGATTGAAACCTTGTCCGCGCCTGCATTCAGCAGCCGGCGCACGTCATCGACCCTGCGCACGCCACCGCCAACAGTCAGCGGAATGAACACCTGATTCGCAACCGCTTCGATCACTTCGACGATGATGTCGCGCTGATCCGAGCTGGCCGTGATGTCGAGAAACGTCAACTCATCGGCGCCCTCGGCATCGTAGCGGCGCGCGACCTCAACCGGATCGCCGGCGTCGCGCAGGTTCACAAAGTTGATGCCCTTGACCACTCGGCCGGCGCTTACATCAAGGCAGGGGATGATGCGTTTGGCCAGCATATCGTTAGCTTCAACCGGTCTGTAGGCAATGTAGTGCGTCGGCGTGACCCGAGTAGCGTTGCACGCAGGTACGCTTTTTATCATGCAACCTTCCCCGCACGCGATCGAGCTGCCGCGCTGGTTCGTCGAGACGTTTCTCGACTTTCGCGAGGACGCGCGCGAGGCGCGCGCGCAGGGCAAGCGGCTGCTCGTCTATTTTGGCCAGGACGGCTGCCCATACTGCAAGTTGCTGATGCAGACCACGTTTACGGAAACGCGCGTGGTCGATCTGGTGCGCCGCGGCTTCACCCCGATCGCGCTCAACCTGTGGGGAGATCGCGAAGTCGTCTGGGCCGACGGCCGCAAGATGACGGAGAAGCAGCTCGGTGCACTTCTCAAGGTGCAATTCACGCCGACCTTGCTGGTTCTCAACGAAAAAGCCGAAGTCATCGTGCGGCTAAATGGGTATCAGTCGCCATCAAGGATGGCCGCAGCATTGCAATACGCCGCCGAGCGGCTCGAAACGAAGCAATCGTTTGCCGACTACATGCAGCACGTGGCAGTCGAACCCGCGAGCGCGACACTGCACGATCAACCGTTTTTCATCAAACCGCCGTACTTGCTGGCGCGCAAGGCCGGCGCCCGGCCACTGCTAGTGTTATTCGAGCGCACGCATTGCTCTAGCTGCGACGAGCTGCACCGCGATGCGCTGCGGCGCAAGGAAGTAACCGAACTACTTCCGAAATTCGACGTCGCGCGCTTCACGCCGAAGGACGAAAGCACAATCGTCACACCGGCCGGCCAGAAAACGACGGTGGATGCATGGGCACGCGAATTGAGGGTCGTCTACGCGCCGACTCTGGTGTTTTTCGACGCGAGCGGTGAGGTCTTTCGCGTCGACTCATATACGCGCCCGTTTCACCTGGCCTCAGCGCTGGAGTACGTTGCCAGCGGCGCCTATCGCAAGGAACCGAGCTTTCAGCGGTTCGTCCAGGCCCGCGCCGAGCGGCTGCGCGCAAGCGGTCAAATCGTCGATTTGTGGAAGTGACTTTGCGCGGTGCGCGGCGTCTTGTTCAGGCCGTTAGCGCGTCGGCGCGCTCCTGAGCAGCCTTGAAATCGATCGTCCCTTCGTACAGCGACCGTCCAAGTACAACGCCTTCGACGCCTTCTTCTTCCATCGCGCACAGCTGTTCGATGTCCGTAAGGCTGGCAACGCCGCCGCTGGCAATGACCGGAATCTTCACGTGCCGCGCCAGCTCGGCGGTTGCTTCGATGTTGACCCCGGTCATCATGCCGTCGCGCCCGATGTCGGTATAGATGATCGCCTCCAGCCCATAGTCCTCGAACTTTGTCGCGAGATCGGTGACATCGTGGCCGGTGAGCTTGCTCCACCCATCGGTCGCCACCTTGCCGCCCTTGGCGTCGAGCGCGACGATCACATGGCCGCCAAAGGCGCTGCAAGCATCGTGCAGAAAGCCGGGGTTTTTCACCGCGGCAGTGCCGATTACGACAAAGCTGACGCCGTCGTCGATGTAGCGCTCGACGATATCCAGGTCGCGCAGGCCACCGCCGAGTTGCACCGGCAGATCCTCGCCCACCGCCTTGACGATCTTCTTGATGACCGCTTCGTTGACCGGCCTGCCCGAGCGCGCGCCGTTCAAATCGACGATATGCAGCCTGCGTGCGCCCTGCTCGCGCCAATGGCGCGCCATGGCCACCGGATCCTCGGAGAACACCGTGACATCGCCGCTCATGTTGCCCTGGCGCAAACGCACACAGCGTCCGTCTTTCAGATCAATGGCCGGGATCAGCAGCATGGGGGGTTGCGCGGATGCGACCCTAGGGCAAGCTCAGGGGTTCCAGCGCGTGAAATTTTCGTAGATGCGTAGGCCGGCCGCGGCGCTCTTTTCCGGATGAAACTGAGTGGCAAAAATATTATCTCTGGCGACGGCGCAGGTAAAGACACCGCCATATGTAGTTTCCCCCGTTACCAGATCCTTTGCCAGCGGCGTGACGTAGTAGCTGTGGACGAAATAAAACCAGCTTTGATCGTCGATTCCGCTCCATAGAGCGTGCGGCTGGCTCTGACGGACGCGATTCCAACCCATATGCGGCACCTTGAGCCGCGCGCCATCTTCGCCCCACATTTCGTGGCGAAAGCGCACGACACTGCCTGCAAACAACCCCAGGCCTGGCGTGTCACCTTCTTCGCTGCGATCGAACAGCATCTGCTCGCCGACGCAGACGGCAAGCAAGGGCTTGGTCGCGGCCGCCTCGCGGACGGCTTGTTCCAACCCGGCTTCGCGCAGATAGCGCATGCAATCGGGCATAGCGCCCTGCCCTGGAAACACGACGCGGCTAGCGGCACGCACAACGGCGGCGTCCGACGTCACTTCGACCCGCTCTTGCGGCGCGACGTGCTCGATCGCCTTGGCAACCGAGCGCAGATTGCCCATGCCGTAGTCGACAACAGCGATCATGCTCGGCGCTCCTGCATCGCTTGCGATCAGTGCGTTAAAGCGATCCCTTGGTCGAAGGCACTCCCGTCGCACGCGGATCGCGTTCGACCGCCATACGCAGCGCTCGCGCGAACGCCTTGAAAACCGTCTCGCACTGATGGTGTGAATTGTCGCCGCGCAGATTGTCGATGTGCAGCGTTGCCAGCGCATGGTTGGCGAAGCCCTGAAAAAATTCGTGCGTTAGATCAACATCGAACCCGCCGATCATTGCGCGCGTATACGGCACATGCCACTCGAGCCCGGGCCGGCCCGACAGATCGATAACGACCCGCGAAAGCGCCTCGTCGAGCGGAACATACGCATGCCCGTAGCGCCGGATGCTGGCCTTGTCGCCCAATGCCTTGGCCAGCGCCTGGCCGAAGGTAATGCCGACATCTTCAACCGTGTGATGGCCGTCGATATGCAGGTCTCCCCGCGCTTCGATCGTCAAATCAATGGCGCCATGCCGCGCGATTTGTTCCAGCATGTGATCAAAAAAGCCGATTCCGGTCGCAAGCCGGCTCGTGCCGCCACCGTCGAGATCGACGGTGACGCGAATCTGCGTTTCCTTGGTGTTGCGCTCTACCTCGGCACGGCGGTTGACGGAGTTCATTGTCGTGTATCAAGCGACGCTCGCAGCGCCTTCATAAACGCCTCGTTTTCTGCAGCTGTCCCAACTGTAACTCGCAAACAACCGGCGAGCAGCGGATGCATCGCGGCTACGTTCTTGATCAGTACACCGCGCTGCTTCAGCGCGGCAAAGACGGCGTCGGGTTGCGCCACCTTGAAAAGGATGAAGTTAGCCGCCGACTCGAACGCGCGCACGCCAGGCGTTGCCTGCAGTTGGCCGAGCAGCTTCGCGCGGTCGCTGCGCAGCGTGGCTGCCTGCGCATCCAGGATCGACATGTTCTCGAGCATCAAATCGGCGGCGGCGATCGTCAGCACATTGACGTTATACGGCGGCCGCAACTTGTCGAATTGTTCGATCCACTCGCTGTCTGCGGCCAGGTAGCCGAGCCGGATGCCCGCCAGCCCCATCTTTGACAAGGTTCGCAGTATCAGCAGATTCGGAGTGTGCTTTAGCAAAGACATCCATGTGTCTTGCGCAAACGGCAGATACGCTTCATCGAGCACGACAATGCCCGGAGCCGCCCGCAGGATCGCTTCGATGCCGCCACGATCGAAGAGGTTGCCCGTGGGGTTGTTCGGATAAGCGATGAAGATGACCGCCGGTCGATGCTGCTCGATCTCCTTCAGCATCCGCTCGGTATCGAGTACGAAGTTGTCCTTCAGCGGTACGCCGACGTAGTTGCAGTGATCAAAGCGTGCCGACATCTCGTACATCACGAAGCTCGGTGCCGGCGCCAGCACCGTGGCGCCAGGCTTCGCACACGCGAGAATGATCAAGTGGATCAGTTCATCGGAGCCGTTGCCGAGCATCAACTGCATGCCTGGCGGCAGGCCGACCACCTTGCCCAGACGCTCCTTGAAACCACGCGGGTCCGAGAGCGGATAACGGTTCAGCGCCTGGCGTCCGAGCCGTTCACCCAGCTGTTGCTGCAACGCCTCGGGCAGCGAGAAGGGATTTTCCATTGCGTCGAGCTTTACAAAACCGACCGCGCTTGGCACCGGATAGGCCTTAATGGCCCGCACATCTTCTCGAATCACCGCGAGGTTCGGGCGGGGGCCCAAACGGTCGATTTGGGTCATTGGCGGCCGGGCGAAAGGCTCATGTGCAATCGATCGCGCGTGGCGCTTCTGTAGCGATGCGGTACTCGGCGCTCGCCGCGTGCGCCGTCAAGTGTTCACCGCGCGCCAGAATCGCAGCGACTTTTCCCAGCGTTTGTGCGCCGGCTGCAGAAACCCGCACGACGTTGGTGCGCTTTTGAAAATCGTAAACACCGAGAGCCGACGAGAAACGCGCGGAGCGGGCAGTCGGCAGCACATGGTTGGGGCCGGCGCAGTAGTCGCCGATCGCTTCGCTTGTGTGCCGGCCGAGGAATAAAGCACCAGCGTGGCGGATTTTCGCCGCCCAGCGCTCGGGCTCGTCGGTCGAGATCTCCAGATGCTCGGGCGCGATGCGATTGGCGAGATCGCACGCCTGCTCGAGGTCGCGCGTCATGATGAACGCACCTCGGTCTTGCAGCGACTTTTCGATAATTGCGCGGCGTGGCATCGCGAGCAGCAGATGATCGATCGACACCTGCACGCGCTCTATGAATTCAGGATCGTCGCTCAACAGGATCGCTCGCGCAGACTCGTCGTGCTCGGCTTGTGCAAACAGATCCAGCGCAATCCAGTCAGGATCGGTCTTGCCATCGCAAATGACCACGATTTCGCTCGGCCCTGCGATCAGATCGATGCCGACCGTGCCGAATACGCGCCGCTTGGCAGCCGCGACGTACGCGTTCCCGGGCCCGACGATCTTGTCGACCGCCGGAATTGTCTGCGTGCCATAGGCGAGCGCAGCCACGGCTTGCGCGCCGCCGATCGCAAACGCGCGCGACACGCCGGCCAAGGACGCGGCGGCCAACACCAGCGCGTTGCGGAGGCCGCCCGGTGTGGGCACGACCATCACGACCGTGTCGACGCCCGCCACCTGCGCCGGCAGTGCATTCATCAACACCGACGACGGATATGCGGCGAGCCCGCCCGGCACATACAGTCCGACGCTTTGCAGTGCGCCGACGCGCTGCCCGAGCTCGGTGCCGTCGGCTTCGGTGTAGCTCCAGGTCTCCGCGAGCTGCCGTTGATGGAATGCGCGAATGCGGCGCGCCGCGGTTTCAAGCGCGGTGCGCTTGTCGTCGGGCAGCGCATCGAGCGCGGCGCGCATCTCGGCCGGATCGATCTCGAGCTCGGCGACCGTGGCCGCACTGGTTCGGTCGAACCGCTTCGTGTATTCCAGCAATGCGGCATCGCCGCGCCGCCTGACGTCGTCCACGATCGCAACGGCATCGCGCTCGATGTCGCGGTCAATCGCGGTATCGGTGGCAATCAGCGCGGCGAACTGCGCATCGAAGCCGGGGTCGCTCGTATCGAGCCGGCGGATCTTCATCGTTCCACGCACGCTGCTGCGTCCTCGATACGCGCGATCACCGGCATCAGCTCTTCGCGCCGCACCTTCAGCGCCGACTGGTTGACGATCAAGCGCGCTGAAATCTGCGCGACTTCTTCGACTTCGACCAGATTGTTCGCCTTCAATGTGCCGCCCGATGACACCAGATCGACGATCGCATCGGCCAATCCGGCCAGCGGAGCCAGCTCCATCGAGCCGTACAGCTTGATCAGATCAACATGCACGCCCTTGGCGGCAAAGTGTTCGCGCGCGGTTTGCACGTACTTCGTAGCGACCCGTAAGCGAGCGCCGCGCCGCACCGCGTTGGCGTAGTCGAAGCCAGCAGACACCGCCACGCACAGCCGGCAGCGCGCAATGCCGAGGTCCACCGGCTGATACAAGCCGCGATCGCCCCACTGTGCGCCGTGTTCGAGCAGCACGTCCTTGCCGGCGACGCCAAGCTGGGCGGCGCCGTATTGCACATAGGTGGGCACATCGGACGCCCGCACTACAACAATGCGCAGATGGGGATCGGTCGTACCGATGATCAGCTTGCGCGAGGCTTCGTCGTTCTCAAGCGGCGCAATGCCAGCCGCCGCCAGCAGCGGCTGGACCTCGTCGAAGATCCTCCCTTTTGACAGCGCCAGCGTGATCACCGAATTCACCATTTCGCCCTTATTTGATCCTGACTACATCGGCACCGAGCGCAGCCAGCTTGTTCTCCATGTTCTCGTAGCCGCGATCCAGATGGTAAATGCGATCGACCGTTGTTTCGCCCTCGGCCGCCAGCGCTGCGACCACCAGACTAGCCGAAGCGCGGAGGTCAGTGGCCATCACCGGCGCACCGGCGAGTCTGCGAACGCCATGCACCGTGGCGGTATTGCCGTCAATCTCGATGCGGGCACCTAGCCGCTGCAACTCGAGCACATGCATGAAGCGGTTCTCGAAGATCGTTTCGGTGATTTCTCCAACCCCATCGGCGATGCAGTTAAGCGCCATGAACTGTGCCTGCATATCGGTCGGAAAAGCGGGATACGGAGCGGTGCGCAGGCTGACTGAGCGCGGTCGGGAGTCCATCTTGATGCGCAGTGCGCTGTTTTGCGCATCGATTTGCGCACCTGTTTCGCGCAATTTGCCCAGTACTGCACCTAGTGTGTCCGCGGCGGCTCCGTGCAATGCCGCACGGCCACCGGCGGCCACCACCGCGCTGAGGAACGTACCGGTCTCGATGCGGTCCGGCATCACCCTGTGACGTGCACCATGTAGCCGATCGACTCCTTCGATCGCTATGCGATCGGTTCCTGCGCCGCGAATGCGCGCGCCCATCGCGTTCAGCGCAGCGGCAAGGTCGACCACTTCCGGTTCGCGTGCCGCGTTTTCGATAATCGTTTCGCCATCTGCCAGCGTCGCCGCCATCATCAAATTTTCAGTGCCGGTCACCGTCACCATGTCGGTCACGATGCGAGCTCCCCGCAGCCGTCTGGCTTCGGCGACCACGAAGCCATTTTCGATGCGGATCGTCGCGCCAAGCGCTTCCAGCCCCTTGATGTGCTGATCGACCGGACGCGCGCCGATCGCGCAGCCGCCGGGCAGCGAAACACGCGCGCTGCCCGCGCGAGCCACCAATGGGCCAAGCACCAGGATCGAGGCGCGCATGGTCTTGACCAGCTCGTACGGCGCTTCGGTGTTTGCGACGGCGTTCGCCTTTAAGCTCACCGTGCTGCCACTGCGTTCGACTGCAACACCCATCTGCCGGAGCAGCCTTACCGTCGTCGCAACGTCCTGCAGCTGCGGCACGTTGTCGACGATCATCTCGTCGGCTGTCAGCAGCGACGCCGCAAGAATCGGCAGCGCAGCGTTCTTTGCGCCCGAGATCGTGATCTCGCCAGCCAGGCGTGTACCACCGCGAATTTTCAGCTTGTCCATTGGACAATCGAAGCTAACGGGCGCATGCCGTCCTAATTCCGACGAGCGGAAATGTACGGCACGAGTAATACGCGGCGAGATTGCTGGAACAGAGTCAGGCATCGAGAGCTCCTTGCAAACGCGCCCGCGAAATGCGGGCGATCGGCTGCAAGGCTCGCGCGCGCAAGCGAATGCTGCGCGAACTGCATGTGAAGGTACGGTGAACTCACGGCTGTTGCGCGCGATATTCGTCTGGTGTCAGCGTGCGCATCGAAAGCGCGTGGATCTCCTGCCGCATCCGGTCACCCAGCGCTCGGTAAACCTGCTGATGGCGCGCCACGCGTGACTGGCCCTCGAACGCGGCGCTGACAATCAACGCCTGAAAGTGCCGGCCATCCCCCGCGACTTCGATCAATTCGCAGTCGAGGCCGTTGGCGATGTAGCGCTCGATGTCGTCAGGCGTCGGTTCCATGCCTTCGGTCAATGTCTCAGCTTGAAGCCGCGCGCCAGCAGGCTGACCGCGATGCCCGCGGTCACGACGAATGCGAGTGCCAGTACGCCGAGGCTCAACCAGGGGTTGACATCGGACTGCGCGAAAAAGCCGTAGCGAAAACCGTCAATCATGTAAAAGAAAGGGTTGAAGAGCGAAACCGTGCGCCAAAATGGAGGCAGCCCCTGAACCGAATAGAACACACCCGACAAGAACGTGGCGGGCATCACGATAAAGTTTTGAAAGGCGGCGAGCTGATCAATCTTGTCGGCCCAGATGCCGGCGATCAAGCCAAGTGTCCCTAACATCGCCGCGCCGAGGAGACCAAAGGCAGCGATCCACAGCGGAGCGGCAAACGACGGCGGCACGAACCATACAGTAACGATAAAGACTCCAAGCCCTACGACGACGCCGCGCACCATTGATGCCGCCACATACGCACCGTACAGCTGCCAGTGTGAAAAAGGCGGCAGCAGTACGAAGATCAGGCTGCCCATGATCTTCGACTGGATCAAGCTGGATGACGAATTGGCAAAGGCGTTCTGCAGCACCGACATCATTACCAACCCGGGAATCAGAAAAGCGGTGTAGCTAATTCCAGGCAAGGCCTGCACATGCTCTTCCAGCACGTGACCGAAGACGAGCAGATACAGCACGGCCGTTAACACCGGCGCCGCGATGGTTTGGAAGCTCACCTTCCAGAATCGCAACACTTCCTTCGCCAGCAACGTACGAAACGAAACGGCGGCCGAGCTCGCACTTGCTGGTACGTCCTGGACGCTGCGCGCCGTCCCGCCAAGCGGCAGCGAGGCTTCTTTCGTGCGGCCGGGCGGAGGGCTCATATCGCTGCCGACGCGGGCGCCCGTTCAGACTCGTTGCGCTCCGACATCAGCTGCAGAAAAACATCTTCGAGATCCGCGCGCCCGACCTCCAGATCGTCGATCTCGCAGCCTGCGGCCTGGCATTCGGCCAGCACGCGGCCGACGTCGTCCGGCTCGCCGAGTCGCAGCACGATGGCGCCGTCGCGCTCGTCAATGCGATGCGCCAGAACCGACGGCGGCAAGGTCCCTCGTACGCGGAGCGTCATCTGCACGCCCTCGATATGCGACAGCAACGCGCGCGTAGTGTCCAGTGCTATCACCGCTCCTGACTTCAGCATCGCGATCCGCTGACACAACGCCTGCGCTTCTTCCAGATAGTGCGTGGTCAGCACGATCGTATGGCCTTCTCGATTGAGCCGGCGGATGAATCCCCAAAGGGTCTGCCGCAGCTCGACGTCGACGCCGGCGGTAGGCTCATCGAGCACGATCACGGGCGGTTTGTGCACCAACGCCTGCGCGATCAGCACGCGCCGCTTCATCCCTCCGGAGAGCGCCCGCATGTTCGTGTTGGCGCGCGACGCCAGGCCGAGATTGGCGAGCACTTCGTCGATCCAAGCGCCGTTGTTGGTCAATCCGAAATAGCCCGATTGAAACTCGAGCGTCTCGCGCACGCTAAAGAACGGATCGAAAGCGAGCTCCTGCGGAACGACGCCCAACGCTAGTCGCGCAGCTCGATAGTCGCTGACTACATCATGGCCCATCACGGTCGCTTGCCCGCTTGTCGCACGCACCAGACCGGCGACGATCGAAATCAGCGTTGTTTTTCCGGCGCCGTTTGGACCGAGCAGTCCGAAGAATTCTCCACGCTCAATCTGCAGATTGACGCGATCAAGCGCGAGCAGCGCGCCGTAGCGTTTGCTAACGGCGGAAACCTGAATGGCAGCTATGGAAGAGCGGCGATCCGTAGTCGTTAGCTGCCTTAGGGGCCCGCGGTCTCGGCAATCGGTAACAGGCCGTCGATGCCGTATACCGTGGCAAGGCTCTTCATGTCATCGGGCACGCCGGATAGCTCGATACGATGCCCGGCCGCCTGAGCTTCGCGCTGCCACGTAAGCAGTACCGCGAGCGCCGACGAATCGCATGTACGCACGGCAGACAGATCGAACGATGCATCCCCGCCATGGATTGCCTCGATGCCGAGTTCCGCGATCTGCGCCGCGTTGGCAAGGCTCATGTCGTTTGCTTCGACGCGCACGGTGCTTTGCCTGGCTAGGCCTTCTTGCCCTGCGCGAGTTGCTTGTTGCGTTCGGTGAGCGTCTTTATCAGGCCGTCGATTCCACTTGCATTGACTTGCGAGCTGAATTGCGACTTGTAGTTCTCGACCAGCCAGACGCCGAGGATGTTGAGGTCGTAGATCTTCCAGCCGGCGCCGGTCTTTTCGAGCCGGTAGTCGAGCTGAATCGGATCACCGCGTGACGCCACGACTTGCGTGCGCACGATTACGTCGTTGTCGTTCGGCTGTGCGCGAAACGGCCGCAACTCCACTTTGTGATCACTGACCTGCGACAGCGCGCCGCTATATGTGCGCACCAACAGCGTACGAAATTCGCGCGTTAGCGCCGCACGCTGCTCAGGAGTGGCGTTACGCCAACCGGGACCGACCGACAGCTGCGTCATTTTCTCGAAGTCGGTGTACGGCAGTATCTTCTCGTCTACGAGTTTCTGGACGCGGTTGGGGTCACCCGCTTTTAGTGCGTTGTCTGCCTTGATCGCATTCAACACCTCGGTGGACAAGTCGCGCACCAAGGCGTCGGGCGCGCTGGTTGTCGGCTGTGCGTTGGCGCCGCAGAGAAGCAGGGTTGAAGCAGCAAAACAACAGAGTAGTGGCTTCAGAAATCGCATCGTGGTCCGTCTCGTGAAGGTGATTCGAAGACTATAAATTGGAACTGGTCTCGGTGTAATTCGTTCGTTTGTTTGACCCGCGGCACCCTTATTTGGCGGCCGGTGCCGGCGTGCCCGACTGCGGCGGCGCCAGCTCCTTCTTAACGCCCGGGTCGTCCGGCAGTGGACTGGACGAAGGAGGTTTGCCGTCGCTTTCATCGGCGGCTGGCGGCGGGGTGCCGTCGTACACCTGATTGCGACGACGTTGCAAATAGCCGTCGCGAATGAAGCTATATTTGTCGAGCGCTGCGCCGGAAATCAGGTCATCCGCCTGCAGCAGTTCCGCGCGCTGATTGACGAAGCGAGTGCCGAGAATGGAGTTTCGAACGCGGACATTTTCGATGTAGAAATTCACATCGAGATACGGTTCGACGCCATAGATGCCGATCGCATCACGGACAGTGCTTGGCCCAAGAATCGGCACGACCAGGTAGGGCCCGGGGCCAGCGCCCCAGCGGCCCAGCGTCTGGCCAAAATCTTCGCTGTGCTTTTCAAGCCCCATCTGGCGGGCGGGATCGAAGCATCCCAGCAGTCCGATGGTGCTGTTGACGACGAAGCGGCAGGTGTCCGACATCGCGTCAACGGGTTTGCCCTGCAGCAGATTGTTAATCGCGTTCGATGGCTCGCGCAAATTCGAGAACGCGTTACTCAAGCAATCGCGCACCGGTTCGGGTAACACGGCCTCATAAGCTTGCGCCACCGGCTTTAACACCGCGCGATCAACGACGTCGTTGAATTCGAACACCTGGCGGTTAAGCGACTCGAGCGGGTCGCGTGGATCTTGTCCAGCATCTGCGGGCACGGTGGCGCAGCCCGATATCACCGCCGCCGTTGCGACTAGAAGCGGCACAATGGCGCTGCGAAAGACCGAGGTCAAAGTGTTTTTCATGCGGGATTTTTATTCGGCCATTGGGCAAGCGCCACGCCCGCCAATGCTGCTTATTTCGGCCGCGCTCCCGATTCGGCGCGGTGGCTCCGCCGCTTTGTTATACAAGAATTGACCGATCAGGTTTTCGAGGAGGACCGCCGATTGCGTCAGTTTAATCACGCCGCCTGGTTGTAAGTTCTTATCCGATCCCCCGGGTACCAGTCCGATGAATTGATCGCCGAGCAGGCCCGAGGTCAGAATCTTGGCCGACGTATCCTCCGGAAACATAACGCCCTGTTCCAGCTCCATCGTGACCTGCCCTTGATATGTGTTCGTATCGAGCACGATTGCCTTTACGCGGCCGACCGTAACACCCGCGCTCTTAACCGGCGCCCGTATATTGAGACCGCCAATGTTGTCGAAGCGCGCCGTTACAAGATACGTGTCACCGATCACAAAGTTGCCCAGATTGGCCGCTCGCAGCGCAAGAAACAGAATTGCCAAGATTCCGAGCAAGACGAACAGCCCGACCAGTGTTTCAACTGCTTTGCGTCCCATCCCACGTCTCCAATTGTTTAGTGTGGCGTGCTGAACATCAGCGCTGTCAAGACGAAATCGAGGCCAAGCACCAACAGCGACGAAATCACGACCGTGCGTGTAGTCGCTTCCGAAACGCCCTCGGGAGTCGGCGTCGCCTCAAAGCCCTGATAGAGCGCAACGAAGGTGCACGCGACGCCGAACACAAAACTCTTGACGATGCCGTTACCGACATCATCGATCGCGTCGACCCCACCTTGCATCTGGGACCAGAACGCGCCGGCATCAATGCCAATCATCAACACTGCGACCACATAACCGCCGAGGATCCCGATAGCCGAAAACATCGCCGCCAGCAGCGGCATCGAAATGATGCCCGCCAGAAGGCGGGGTGCCAACACGCGCGCCTTCGGTTCGACCGCCATCATTTCCATAGCCGCCAGTTGCTCACCTGCCTTCATCAAACCGATTTCCGCGGTTAGCGATGTGCCGGCACGGCCGGCAAACAGCAACCCAGTGACCACCGGTCCGAGCTCGCGCACAAGCGATAACGCGACGACCAGGCCCAACGACGCAGTAGCGCCATAGCGGCTCAAGGTGTAATAACCCTGCAGCGCCAGTACGAGACCGACCGACAGCCCCGACGCAAGGATGATGACCAGCGATCGGTTGCCGATCGCGTGGACCTGCGCAATCGTCAAATATGGCCGCGTGATGGCAGACAGCGAATTGCGCAGCAGATCGATCACGAAAAACGTTGCGTGGCCCAGGCCGCGCAGCACCTCGAGCGCACGCACGCCAAGCCGCGGCAACAGATCGGAGGCTTTCACCCGCGCAGCCCAAGATCCTGCGCAAACGGCCTAGCAGGGTAGTGAAACTTGACCGGCCCGTCGGGTTCGCCGCGAATGAATTGCCGCACTTCTTCGTCGTCCGACGCTTGAACATCGGCCGGAGTGCCGTGACCCACCACGCGTCCGGCCGACATCACGTACACGTAGTCACTGATCTTGAAACACTCCCTGACGTCATGCGAGACGACCAGCGATGTCGCACCCGTGGCATCGTTCAGCTGGCGAATCAGATTGGCAGCCACACCGAGCGAAATCGGATCGAGACCGGCAAACGGTTCGTCGTACATGATCAGCTCGGGATCGAGGGCGATCGCGCGCGCCAGTGCCACTCGACGCGCCATTCCACCCGACAAATCCGCGGGCTTGAGCTGCGCCGCCCCGCGCAACCCAACCGCGTTTAGCTTCATCAACACGAGGTCGCGCAGCATGGCCCTCGGCAACTCGGTGTGCTCGCGCAGCGGAAACGCAACGTTGTCGAACACCGTCAGATCGGTAAACAGCGCGCCGAATTGAAACAACAATCCGACACGGCGCCGCAATCTGAACAGTGCCTCACGATCGCGCGGGTTCACGTGCTCGCCATCAAACGTGACCGTGCCCTTGCCTGGCGTCAACATGCCGCCGATCAATCGCAGCAGGGTCGTCTTGCCGCAACCCGAACCACCCATAATCGCGATCACCTTGCCGCGCGGAAACGACATCGTGATGTCGTGCAGCACGTTGCGACGTCGGTCGTAGCCAAACGTCACATGATCAATTTGAACGAGCGCTTCGTTGTTCAATGTCTAGTTGTTCACCGGGCTGGCATCCGGCGACGCGCGGGCAGCGGCGGATTGTCGCACGCTAAACGGCGGTGTTTTGCGTCTCGGCGCTAGCCTAAAAGCGCGGGCAACAAGAAGGCGACGAACGCGCCGACGAGGAAGATTGCCGCCGAGCCAGCGTAGATCCGAGCCGATGTGCGCCGTGCACGCGCGCAGGCCGACGCAAGCGCCGGATCAGCCGGACAAGGTGCGAACCGGGCGCGCCATTGCAACGCGCCTGCGACGACGAGCATCGCTGCAGCAACGCCGAAAACGAGCGCCTTGTTGGCCGGACAACCACACGATTTGCGGCACAGTCGACATCAGACCGGACAGCGCCGCCCCGGCGCCGACCGCGACCAACAACGCCGGCAAGGCGCAACAGACTAGCGTGCCGCTAGACGTAAAGATGCTCAAGCATCGACGCCGCGCGCGCACTACGCTCCTGCGCGCGCAACGTCGAGTCAACCTGATTACCAACGTTGCCGGTCACTTCAGTTGGGCTTTCAGCTGCTTTCGACCGACACCGGAACGGTCTCGATCTTCGTCACGTCGTAGCCGGAGTCGGCGATCTCCTCCTTGATCTTGTCGTGTGCGACGGTCTGCCCGGGTTTCAGTTCAACGGCGACGAGTCGTTTATCGAAGTTGACCAGCACGTCTTGCGTCTGAGGCATCGCCTTCAATTTCTTTTCGATGCCCTGCGCGCAAAAGGCGCACACCATGCCGTTGACCTCGGCCTTGATCGTCGAGGGCGGACTGGTTTGTGCGCCGGCTGATAGCGCGCCTAACGACAAAACGATTGCAGCAAGTGTGGTTTTCATATCGACCTTTCCCTTAAAACGTGTAGCGAAAGTTGAGTCTCGGACGGCGATCATCGTCGATGCCGACGTCGACGAAGAATCCCTTGTTAATTAGACGGAGATATAACCGCCTTGTCGTATTCATCGCTGATGCCGGGCATCCGGCTGACCTCGGCGATCAGCCACGGCTGCGTTTCGTCCCATTCGGTCTTGTAGAACGCAAAGCCAGCTTGCACGCTGTTGTAGCCAACCGTGAAGTGTTCGGCTTTCCAGTAGTGCGTTTTGGCGGCGAAATAGAGAAGTCGCGTTTCATAGTCGACTTGAGCGCCAATCGCAGCCACTGCCTGATCGCGATCCGATTGGAACGCGGCATTCGAGCGCGACGTGCCGGCACCGACCGACAGATAACCGTTGAACTGCGCTTCAGGAAAGTTTCTTCGCCAAAGCAGCCGGTTGTAGTGAGCGACCGCCAGATTGACCCGCTCTCCGCGATCGGGTTCCTCCATTTGCGTGAACGTCGCCGCGATCGAATAGCGCGCCGTCGGGCTATACATCACATCCAGCTGCTTGAAATCGCGCCAGAGTTCACCCATCACCATCCAGCTGTCGGCGAAACTGACTGGCGCAGCAGCGGCGGGCAACGAGATCGCCGCCAGCGCGGCAGCAAAAAGCTTGAGCATTCCTGAACTCCGAAAGCGGCTGAGCCGCGGTCGTGCGGGTCATGCACCCGCAGTGCATCGCCGGCGTGTGCCGGCACGGAGTCAGGACTGTTTGGGAGGTCGCTCGAGCGACTGACGAGCGGCGTTGTGAAACAACGTTTCGGCGAAGACTGAACTTTGGTTCTTAGCAGGCGCAGCGATCATGGCTATCGCGGGCATCGGCGCCAGAGCCGCGCAGCACAGCGCAGCACAGGTCGGGCAATCGGCCGGTTGATTGTCCGTCGGCGACCCAAGTTCCATTGCATCTGCATGCATAGGACAAGGCGCGCCGTCGGTCTGATGAGTTGGCGTCTGCATGGGCATCATCGGACAGCCGATGCTGGATACCGCC
The DNA here is from genome assembly GCA_963824935.1 of uncultured beta proteobacterium. Classification (GTDB taxonomy): domain Bacteria; phylum Pseudomonadota; class Gammaproteobacteria; order Burkholderiales; family Burkholderiaceae_F; genus JACCZX01. Next base: position 162,522 of record CAWGRF010000010.1, read on the forward strand.
AACACGGTTCTAACCGGCAGCGACAACAGCAGCACGATGATGATGAAAGGCTTCATGTGCGCACAGTAGCAAAATTCCGGCCTCGATTAGCGCGGAAGTAGGCTCTGACTGATAAGGAATTCACCCGCCGCGCGAGCACATTGCCGGCCTTCACGCTCGCGCGCTCAGCGCGCGATCTTCCAATGCCCGCGTGCGTAGCACGCTTGGGCGGTTCGTGAAGGTCAGCGTGGCAGCTGCTGCTGCCCATCAGGTACTCATCGACCGCTCGCGCACATTGCCGGCCTTCACGCTCGCGCGCTCAGCGCGCGATCTTCCAATGCCCGCGTGCGTAGCACGCTTGGGCGGTTCGTGAAGGTCAGCGTGGCAGGCTGCTGCTGCCCATCAGGTACTCATCGACCGCACGCGCACATTGTCGACCTTCACGAATCGCCCACACGATCAGCGATTGTCCGCGCCGCATATCGCCGGCAGCGAAGACTTTGTCGACATTGGTTCGATAGCTCGCAGCACCATCTGTTGTTGCGCGCGCGTTGCCACGCGCATCCTTGGCAACGCCGAAGCTTTCGAGGATCGAACCGACCGGTGCGATGAAGCCCATCGCCAACAGCACGAGATCGGCCTGCACCTCGAATTCTGAATCGGGCACTTCGACCATCTTCAGCTGCCCTGTGATCGGATCCTGCTGCCACTCGACTCGCACCGCGACGAGGGTGGTGACCCGCCCCTTCTTATCGCCCTTGAACGCCTTGGTCGCGATGGCCCAGTCGCGCTGCACGCCCTCTTCGTGCGAGCTGGAAGTGCGTAACTTGAGCGGCCAATACGGCCATGTCAACGGCTTGTTCTCGCTGGCTGGAGGCTGCGGCAGAAGCTCCCACTGAGTAACGCTCTTGGCACCTTGCCGGTTGCTGGTGCCGACACAGTCCGAGCCGGTATCGCCACCACCGATCACGATCACGTGCTTGCCGGTCGCGACGATCTGATCGCGTACCTGCTCGCCGGCGACAACCTTGTTCTGCAGCGGCAAGAACTCCATCGCAAAGTGCACGCCGTCGAGGTCGCGGCCTGGCACCGGCAAATCGCGCGGCTGCTCGGCGCCACCTGCCAGGATCAGCGCATCGAAATCGTTCAGCAACTCCTCCGCGTCGACCGTTTCGGTCGCATCGTTCATTACGCCTTCGCCTCCGTTGAGACTGCCGACCAGCACACCGGTACGGAAAACGACGCCTTCGGCGGCCATCTGTTCAACGCGGCGATCGATATGCGACTTTTCCATCTTGAAGTCGGGAATGCCATAGCGCAGCAGTCCGCCGATGCGATCGTTCTTTTCAAATACGGTGACGTCGTGTCCAACTCTTGCGAGCTGCTGCGCGGCGGCCAGCCCCGCGGCGCCGCTGCCGATGACCGCCACGCGCTTGCCGGTCTTGATCTCGGCGGCCTGGGGGACAACCCAGCCCTCTTCCCATCCCTTGTCGATGATCTTGTGCTCGATCGACTTGATGCCGACCGGCGCGTCATGAATGTTCAACGTGCACGCGGCCTCGCACGGCGCGGGGCACACACGGCCCGTGAACTCCGGGAAGTTGTTAGTGCTGTGGAGAACGTCGAGCGCAGTCTTCCAGTCTTGCCGGTACACCAGATCATTGAAATCCGGGATGATGTTATTCACCGGGCAGCCGCTGTTGCAAAACGGAATGCCGCAGTCCATGCAGCGCGCACTCTGAACCGCAGCGTCGGCATCCGACAAGGCAACGATGAACTCGCGCCAGTGCCGGGTGCGCGATCTTGGCGCTTCGGCGGCCTCCTCCAGCCGCTGATACTCGATAAATCCTGTGATCTTTCCCATCGTTCTACTTTTGTTGTCCGTGACGAAACAGAAAATCACGCAGTCCGACCTCGGGCGCTTCCGCGCTACGCGCGCGTCGCCAAGCCACTAGCAACGCTGCGTTCAAGTGGCCGCCGACTACTGTGCCAACCAGCACGACGCCGCCCAGCCAATCGAGCACCGTCGGCACCGGACCCTGCGTATGCAGCCACATGTAAATGGGCACTGAGAAAACCGCCAGCAGCATCGTCGCCGGCACGACCCATGGAAGCGAGAGCACGAGCGCAACGCTGGCGGCTATCGCTGCGACTTCGGAGCCCGCGCCGCGTGTGCCAAGCAGCAGGATCGACAGCGGAACACTAGCGATCAACCCCGGCAGCCACTCGCGCAACGTCCGCGGCCAGAGCAGCTGCGCTCGCATCGGACTGTCTCACGCCGCGCCACTACGCGGCGAGCCTTTTTTGTGCATCAGATGGCGCCGACACTGCGGTCATCTGCTTCAGCGCTCGCCGGTACTCGTGCGGGAACACCTTGACGAAGCGTGCGCGGCTGGCAGGCCAGTCGTCGAGCAGTGCGCGCGCGCGCAGGCTACCTGTGGCGCGGAAATGACTCTCAATCAAGCCGCGCAACAGAAACTCGTCGGTTTCTCCCTGGTGCCAGATCGCTTCATCGACCTTCCGTTGCTGCTCTGCGCTGGGCAACACCGCTTCGAGCTCGCACATCGACTGATTGCACTTGCTGGCGAAGTCTCCGAATTCGTCGAACACGTATGCGATGCCGCCCGACATTCCGGCCGCAAAATTACGGCCCGTCGCACCAAGCACAACCGCAGTACCCTTGGTCATGTACTCGCAGCCGTGATCGCCGGTGCCTTCGACGACCGCGGTGGCCCCGGAGTTGCGCACGGCAAACCGCTCGCCTGCGACGCCGTTAAAAAAGGCTTCGCCGGCGATCGCGCCGTAAAGCACGGTGTTGCCGACGATGATATTTTCCGTACCGGCGCCGCGAAAATCGTTCGGGCAGCGCACGATCAATCGTCCGCCAGACAGCCCCTTGCCGGTGTAGTCATTGGCGTCACCGACCAGATCGAGCGTAATCCCCGCAGCCAGAAATGCGCCGAAACTTTGCCCTGCGGTGCCGGTAAATTGAATGTGGATCGTGTCATCCGGTAGACCGCCATGCCCATAACGGCGCGCGACTTCGCTCGACAACATCGTACCGACCGCTCGATTAACGTTACGAATCTGCGTAATAAAACTCACGCGCTCGCCACGTTCGAGCGCCGGCCTGCATTGCTCGATCAGCTTGTGGTCGAGCGCCTTACCAAGGCCGTGATCCTGCGCTTCGACGCATGACCGCGGTACGTCGGCCGGCATCTGTGGCTGATAGAAAATTCGGCTGAAATCCAGCCCGCGCGCCTTCCAGTGATCGATGCCGCGACGCGTGTCGAGCAGATCGGCGCGGCCAATCAATTGATCGAACGTACTGACGCCGAGCTGCGCCATGATTTCGCGCACCTCTTCGGCCACGAAGAAGAAATAGTTGACGACATGCTCAGGCTGGCCACTGAATCTCTTGCGCAAGAGCGGATCCTGCGTCGCAATGCCGACCGGACACGTGTTCAGATGGCACTTGCGCATCATGATGCAGCCTTGGGCAACCAGCGGCGCCGTGGCAAAGCCGAACTCGTCGGCGCCGAGCAGCGCGCCGATCACAACGTCGCGGCCTGTCTTCATCTGACCGTCGACCTGAACTGCAATGCGGCTGCGCAGTCGGTTCAGCACCAGCGTCTGCTGCGTCTCGGCCAGCCCCATCTCCCACGGCGTCCCTGCGTGCTTGATCGATGACACCGGCGACGCGCCGGTGCCGCCATCGTGGCCGGCGATCGTCACGTGATCGGCCTTTGCCTTCGCAACGCCGGCAGCGACGGTGCCGACCCCGACTTCGGAGACCAGCTTGACGCTGATCGACGCTCGCGGATTGGCGTTCTTTAAGTCGTGGATCAGCTGGGCCAGGTCCTCTATCGAATAGATGTCGTGGTGCGGCGGCGGTGAAATCAGCCCGACTCCCGGCACCGCGTAACGCAGCTCAGCGATATAGGCACTGACTTTGTGCCCAGGCAACTGGCCACCCTCGCCCGGCTTCGCGCCCTGCGCCATCTTGATCTGCAACTGATCCGCGCTGACCAGATACTCGGTCGTGACGCCGAAGCGCCCCGATGCCACTTGCTTGATCTTCGATCGCAGCGAGTCTCCGGCGCGCAATGGCCTATCGACTTCGACCCGATCACGGCCGAGCACGCCGGCCAGCGTGGCTCCTGCTTCAATCGCACCCGCTCCTGCGCGCAACTCATGTCGATAGCGCAACGGATCCTCGCCGCCTTCACCGGTGTTGCTCTTGCCGCCGATGCGATTCATCGCAATCGCCAAGGTCGTGTGCGCTTCGGTTGAGATCGACCCGAGCGACATCGCGCCGGTGGCGAAGCGTTTGACGATGCTCGCCGCAGGCTCGACCTCGGCCAACGGAATCGCTTGCGCCGGATCAAATTTGAACTCGAATAATCCGCGCAACGTCATGTGCCGACGCGATTGATCGTTGATCAACTGCGCGTATTCCTTGTACGTCTGGTAGTTATCGGAACGCGCTGCATGCTGCAACTTGGCGATTGAATCCGGCGTCCACATGTGCGCTTCGCCGCGCACGCGCCATTGATATTCGCCGCCCGCATCCAGCGCGGTGGAAAGCACCGGATCGTCGGAGAATGCGGCGCGATGCGTACGCACCGCTTCTTCCATCACTTCGAACAAACCGACACCACCGATATTGCTGGCGGTGCCGCGAAAATACTTGTCGACAAACTCCTTCGAAAGCCCGACGGCCTCAAAGATCTGCGCGCCGCAGTACGACATGTAGGTGCTGATGCCCATTTTCGACATCACCTTGTGCAGCCCCTTGCCGATTGCCTTGATGTAGTTCTCGATGGCTTTCTCGACGTCGGACCGATGCAGATCGACGAGTGTCTCGAGTGCGAGGTACGGATGCACCGCTTCGGCGCCATAGCCCGCCAACAAGGCGAAGTGATGCACTTCGCGCGCCGAACCTGTTTCAACGACCAGGCCGGTACAGGTGCGCAAACCGACCGCGATCAGATGCTGGTGGATGGCGCTTGTGGCGAGCAAAGCGGGGATCGCGACGCGCTCGGCGTCGAGCATGCGGTCGGTGATGATCAGGATGTTGTAACCGCTGCCAACCGCGTCGACCGCCTGCGCACACAGCGACGCGAGCCGCGCTTCAACGCCTTCCTTGCCCCACGCGAGCGGATAGCAGATGTCCAGCTCGAACGAGCGAAACTTGTGCGACGAAAAGCAATCGATCGATCGGATCTTGGCGATGTCATCGAAGCCGAGCACCGGCTGGCTCACTTCGAGCCGCATCTGCGGATTGATGTTGTTAATGTCGAGCAGGTTAGGTCTAGGACCGATAAAGCTCACCAGCGACATCACAAGCTGCTCGCGGATCGGATCGATCGGCGGATTCGTCACCTGGGCGAACAGTTGCTTGAAGTAGTGGTACAGCGGCTTGGCACGATCGGAGAGCACCGGTAATGCAGTATCGTTGCCCATCGAGCCCACCGCTTCTTCAGCGGCCAGCACCATCGGCTCCATCAAAAGCCGCACATCTTCCTGCGTGAACCCAAACGCTTGCTGGCGATCCAGAAGTGGCACGTCGAGCTTCGCCGCCGATCCAGAGTCTTCTGCGTTGGCCGCAGGCAATTCCGCCAGCTTTGTCCGAATACGCTTGATCCACTCCTTGTACGGCTTGCTCGCGGCGAGCTGTTGCTTCACGTCGGCGTCATCAATGATGCGGCCCTGTTCGGTGTCGATCAGAAACATCTTGCCGGGCTGCAGCCGCCACTTCTTGATAATGCGGCTTTCGGCGATCGGCAGCACGCCGACCTCGGATGCCATGATCACCATGTCATCGTCGGTCACGATGTAGCGTGCGGGTCGCAAGCCATTACGATCGAGCGTGGCACCGATGCGAACGCCGTCGGTAAATGCGATTGCCGCCGGACCGTCCCACGGCTCCATCATCGCCGCGTGATACTCGTAGAACGCGCGGCGCGATTCATCCATTAGCGTGTGCTGCTCCCACGCTTCAGGAATCATCATCATCACGGCGTGCGCCAACGGGTAGCCGCTCATCGTCAGAAGCTCGAGCGCGTTGTCGAAACACGCCGTGTCTGACTGGCCCTCGTAGATCAGCGGAAACAGCTTCGATAAATCATCGCGCAGTACTGGCGACGACATCACGCGCTCGCGCGCACGAATCCAGTTGAAGTTGCCCTTGACCGTGTTGATCTCGCCGTTGTGCGCGATCATCCGATAGGGATGCGCCAGCTCCCACGAGGGAAACGTATTGGTCGAAAACCGCTGGTGCACCATCGCGATCGCCGAGACGACTCGCGGATCGGCCAGATCGCGGTAGTACCGGCCCACCTGATCGGCCAGCAACAGCCCCTTGTAAACGATCGTTCGCGTCGACATCGACGGCACGAAATACTCCTTGCCGTGCTTGAGCTTGAGTGCCTGGATCTTGTGGCTAGCCGTCTTGCGAATCACATAGAGCTTGCGCTCGAGCGCATCGGGCACCATCACGTCGGCGCCACGGCCGATGAAGATCTGCTTGATCACCGGTTCTCGATCCTTGACCAGCGGCGACATCGGCATCTCGCGGTCTACCGGCACATCGCGCCATCCCAGAACCGTCTGGCCCTCGGCGCGCACCGTCCGTTCAAGCTCCTGTTCGCACGCCTGGCGCGAGGCGTGCTCGCGCGGCAGAAAGATCATTCCGACGCCGTATTCGCCCGGCGGCGGCAGTTCGACATCGCGCTGCGAGAGCTCAGCGCGATAAAACGCGTCGGGAATCTGAATCAGGATGCCGGCGCCATCGCCGTAGAGCGGATCGGCGCCCACCGCGCCGCGATGATTGAGGTTCTGCAGGATCAACAGCGCTTGCTGGATCAGTGCATGACTCGCCCGGCCCTTGATGTTCGCAACGAATCCGACGCCGCAAGCGTCATGCTCGTGTGCGCCCGAGTACAACCCTCGCCGCGCGGCATCAGAGAAAGCAGCGTCTAGATCACGCGCAAGCATGTGCGCTCCGATTAACAGGCCAACTGGACTCTACTGCGATGCAGCACTGCTTTCAACCCAAAAAATCGGGGTCAGACCCCGATTTTTGCCCCGAGGCCCATGAGCTTACCTAATTAGGGACAGAGTGGGGCGACCTGACGGCCGCCGTTCGACCCGGCGGTTGGAGTTGCGGCTCAGACGAAGTGCGAAGTCGCGTGTTCCTAGGACCCAGCCGCCATGCGTTGACTTTCTGATCAGGTCAATCTCGCCCGCGGCAAGATCATGCTCAAACATCAGTCTGTACCGCGCCTGGCGATCGAACGGAGTGTTGCCGAGCCCCCAGTAAAGCGAGTGGTCGGTGACTAGTGGATCGTTTGCTAGCCCTGCGTGGTGACGGTAACTGGACCACGGATGCTGCTCGGGCACGGCAACCAGTGCCGCACGCACGGGGTTGAGTTCGATGTACCGCATGCAAGCCATCAGATAACGGTCGGCCTCGATCACCGTCGAGCGATACCGCCCCTCGAAGAGGGCGCCAGTACGCGTATGCCGGTCATTGAACCACCGGACATAGCGACGACCAATGGCCTGCATGGCTGCGCCGACGGCGCGCGGGCCGGTCGGCGTCATCAGCAGATGCACATGATTCGGCATCAAGACATAGGCGTGGATCGCGAGCTCGTGGTGCTCGCACACCTCGCGCAGGGCATCCAGATATTTGCCGAGATCGACCGCATCGGCGAAGATCGCCTGCCGATCGTTGCCGCGCTGAATTACGTGGTGCGGATATCCGGCGACGGAGAGCCGCGCTAATCTCGCCATATGAAAAATCGACCAGAATTGGGGTCTGACCCCGATTTTAGCCTTCTACGGCGAAGAGGCGCTGGTGCTCCTTGATCGCGTACCGATCGGTCATGCCGGCAACGTAGTCAGCGATCACTCGCGGCGCGTCGGTCGCCGCGCGTAACTGGTGGTCGAGCGGGAGCAGCCTCGGTTCAGCTAGAAACGCGGCGAACAGGTCGGCCACAATGCGGCGTGCCTTCGCAGTCATTCGCATCACGCGGTAGTGTCGGTACAGGTTCTCGTGCAGGAACGCCTTCAGTTCGTCGGCTTCGCCGCGTACCTGAGGCGAAAAAGCGGCTAGCGGTCGGGCCGATCGCACGTCATCGATGCTGGCCGGCGAGGCTCGCGCAATGATGGCGGCTTGTTTCTTCGATAAGGTCGACGACCAGTGTGTTGATCATGCGTCTAATCGTTTCATGGACCAGCCGCTTGTCGACGAGCGCTGGATACGCTGCCCTCACGACGGCCGAGTGACGCGCGAACAACCGGACGCTCTCAAGTTGCGCCAGCTGCAGCAGGCCCGAGCGCAGTCCATCGTCAATGTCGTGATTGCAATAGGCGATTTCGTCGGCGATGTTCGCGATCTGCGCTTCCAAGCCGGGCTGCTTCTTTGAAAGAAAGCGCTGCCCGACATCGCCCAAGGCGCGCGCGTGCCTGACCGAGCAGTGCTTCAGTATCCCTTCGCGCGCCTCAAAAGTGAGGTTCAGGCCATTGAACGCACCGTAACGCTCCTCAAGCTCGTCGACCACGCGCAGCGACTGCAAGTTGTGCTCGAAACCGCCGTACGGCTTCATGCATTCATGCAGCGCATCCTGCCCGGCATGCCCGAACGGCGTATGGCCAAGGTCGTGCGCCAGAGCGATCGCCTCGACCAGATCTTCGTTCAAGCGCAAGTTGCGGGCGACCGCTCGCCCAATCTGTGCAACCTCAAGCGAGTGTGTCAGCCGCGTTCGAAACAGGTCTCCCTCATGGTTGACGAACACCTGGGTCTTGTACTCAAGCCGGCGAAACGCCGTCGAGTGAATGATCCGATCGCGATCGCGTTGAAACGGCGTGCGCGACACGGACTCGGGTTCTGGATGCCGGCGGCCACGCGATCGATCGGCATGCGCCGCATACGGCGCAAGTGCCGCATCGGTCATACGAACCCACCTGCCATCAACGTCTCGACCAGCACTCGTTGCGGCACCGTGCGCAGCGACGCCTTGCCGATCCGCTCCAGAACGATGAAGCGCGTCTCGCCGGCGTCCGCTTTCTTGTCGCCACGCATCGTTTCGATTGCGTCAACGGCAGACAGCCCGTCAGCCCGCGTCGGCAGTCCGGCGTGCATCACAGCATCGCCGATTTTTTGCACATCGGAGGCTGCTAACGATCCGAGCGCGCATGAAAGCCGCGCAGCAAGCACCAGTCCGCAGCCGACCGCTTCGCCATGCAGCCAACTCGAGTACCCGGTCATCGCTTCAATTGCGTGTCCGAACGTGTGACCCAGATTAAGCAGCGCCCGCTCGCCCGCTTCTTTCTCGTCACGCGCAACGATCGAAGCCTTGATTTCGCACGAGCCCGCAATGGCTCCAGCCAGCGCTACCGGATCGCCGGCGCGTAGTGAGTCGATCGCTGCAGCCATCCGCTCAAAATAATCGGCGTCGGCGATCAGGCCGTGCTTGAGGACCTCGGCCAACCCAGCGGACAGCTCTCGGGACGGCAACGTTCTCAATGTATCGGTGTCGCTGATGATGGCAGACGGTTGGTGAAGCGCGCCGATCAGATTCTTTCCGCTTGAATGGTTAATTCCGGTCTTGCCTCCGATCGATGAATCGACCTGGGCAAGCAGGGTGGTCGGCACGTGCACGTAACGCACTCCGCGCATGTAAATCGATGCGGCAAAACCGGCGACGTCGCCGACGACGCCTCCTCCGAGGGTAACGACAAGCGAGCGGCGGTCCATGCGCGCGCGCACCATCGTATCGATGATCTGCGCTACGGTATCCCAATGCTTGTGCTGCTCGCCGTCCGGCAATTCGACGACCGTCGTGGCCACGACGCGTCCGAGGCCGCGCAGTGCGCGCTGCGCGTAAAGCGGGGCAACCGCTTGACTTGTGACAAGGGCGATCGAAGTCGGCGCCAGTGGCGCGATCAGTTCATGCAATTGGTCAAGCAGACCAGCTCCGATGTAGATCGGATAAGAACGTTGCCCCAAATCAACGGTCACGCAGCGCATGCGGCAGTTTAAGTCGTCGAATCTGCGCTCGACGATCATGCGGTTCAGGCGCTTCGAAGCATGATCGCCTTTAGCAGCGGATGCTCGATCAGCCGCGAGACTAGTCGACGCGGATTCGATGCCGCCGACTGAAAGACCAGGTGGGCAGCTTTCTCATATAGTGGCTCGCGCTCCCGCAGCAGTTGATCGATCTGAGCGCGCGGATTCGCGGTCTGGAGCAACGGTCGCGACCGATCCTGCCGGGTACGTCGAAAGATTTCATCAGCGCTCGCGCGCAGGTAGATCACCAAGCCGCGCTGCTTCAACAAGTCCGCCATTGCGGCGTCCAGGATCGCGCCGCCGCCAGTCGCCAGTACGATGCCCGGGCGCTGCGTTAGCTCATCAAGCAGGCCGACTTCGCGGCGGCGAAAACCGACCTCGCCTTCGATCTCGAAGATGGTCGGAATCGCAACACCGCTGCGCGCCTCTAGCTCACGATCCGCATCGACAAACTGATAGCTCAGTTGTTGCGCAAGCAAACGGCCGACTGTCGACTTCCCGGCGCCCATCATGCCGATCAGAAACACCGAGCGCGCGTCGTTCGCCATGGCTGTAGCGTACTAAGACAGCGAACAAAAAAGGGCCGCGCATGCGACCCCTTTTCTTGCTCGCTGGCTCTTTAACGCGCTGCAGCGGTCACCCGCTCCGATATCACGCGCGGCGTGATGAAGATAATGAGTTCGGTGCGGTCGTGGACCGTGGCTGTGTTCTTGAACAGATAGCCGACCACGGGCAAGTCGCCGAGCAGCGGAATCTTGGTCACCGTGACCCGGTCGGCTTGTTCGTAGATTCCGCCTAACACGACCGTGCCACCATTTTCGACCAACACCTGCGTCTGCACGTTCTTGGTGTCGATCGCCGGCCCTGACAGAGTCTCTTGCCCGCGGCTGTCCTTATTGACTTTGACGTCGAGGAAGATCGCGCCCTCAGGCGTGATCTGCGGCGTAACTTCGAGTTTGAGCACCGCTTTGCGAAACGCTATCGACGTCGCCCCACTGGAGGTGGATTGCTGGTATGGAATCTCGGTTCCCTGCTCGATCACGGCTTTAACCTTGTCTGCCGTCACGACGCGCGGGCTGGAGATGATCTTGCCCCGGCCATCAGCTTCCAACGCCATCAGTTCCAGATTGATCAGGCGGGTCAGGCCGCTGTTGAATAGAGTCAGATTAAATGAGCCCGGGATAAAACCCGCGATCGGTGATGCAGGAAGGAGGACATTATTCAAACCAAGTGGACCGCTTACAGGTACCGGACCAATGCCGCCAGTTGTGCCACCGCCTGTAGTCGAGGGCGGCAACTGCCCCGGCAGCAGGTTCTGTCCTCCGACCGTAGCTTCGTTCGTCACGCGGTTATAACCGAAGCGAACACCCAGATTGCGGCTGAAGTCATCATCGGCCTCGACAATGCGCGCCTCGATCAGCACCTGCGGGACCGGAATGTCGATCCGCTGCAGCAGCCTGCGCACGTCTTCGAGCCGCGCGGTCGTGTCCTGCACGAAAATCTGATTGGTGCGTACATCGACAGCCACGCTGCCGCGCTTTGAAATCAGACGCTGCTTTTCATCGCTCAACAGCTTACGCACATCTTCGGCCTTCTGATAATTGACAACGAAAGCCTCGGAACGCAGCGGCTCCAGATCCGCGATCTGATTGCGCGCTTCAAGTTCGAGCTTTTCCTTGGCGGCAATCTCGTCGCGCGGCGCGACCAGTATCACGTTGCCGTTCTTGCGCATGTCCAGACCCTTGCTCTGCAGGATGATGTCGAGCGCCTGGTCCCAGGGAACGTCTTTTAGTCGCAGCGTGATCGTGCCACCTACCGAATCGCTGGTGATGATGTTCAGATTGGTAAAGTCGGCAATTACCTGCAGCAGCGAACGCACATCGACGTTCTGGAAATTCAGCGACAGACGCTCGCCCTGATAACCCTGTCGCGTTCCCGGAAACAAGCGCGTCGGATCTTCGCGTACCGGACGCACTTCCAGAACAAAGCGAGTGTCGCTTTGATACGCGTTGTGCTCCCACACGCCACGCGGTTCGACCACCAAGCGCGCGTTGTTGCCCTGCTGGCTGGCCGCGACATGCGCTACCGGTGTTGCAAAGTCGGTGACATCGAGCCGACGCTTCAAGGCGTCGGGCAACGTAGTGTTCTGAAAATCGACGATGACGCTGTTACCCTGTTGCCGGATATCGACATTGGTGTTCGGATCCGACAGATCGACGACGATGCGACCCTCGTTTTCGGCGCCGCGACGGAAATCGATGCCGCGCAACGTACGGCTACCGGTGAACGCCGACGGACCGGCTGTAACCGGTGCAGTGGCAGACGGTGATGCTTGCGCAGCGGACGCCGCAGCGGCCGGCGCAGCACGGAAAGTGCTCGTATCGGCAGCACCTCCAAGTGCAATCAGCACGCGCTTGCCCTCGATCGACACCGTGTGCGTCAGTGGCCGCTTCAGATTCAGAACCACGCGCGAACGACCACCCGATTGCACAACGTTGACCGAGCGCAGGTCGCCCTGGTTAAGCTCGACCACGTTCTTGCCAAGTGCGTTGACGGTCTGAGGCATATCGAGTGCGACCCGCGCGGGATTCGCGACCGAGAAGCTCGCCGGAACCCCCTGCGGCGGATTTTTCAACTCGATGGTGACCACGACGCCGGTACTCGTTTGCGTCGCATCTACCCGCTCGATCGCATTGCCGGGGTCGCCGGCTGCGGTCTGAGCCGAGGCGACAACCGCGGTTGCAACCAAGCCAAGCGCCGCCGCCAGTCGCGACAAGCACACGGCCATACTCTGGATCGAGATACTCATCGTTTACTCCCTTGTGGCCGCGAGGCAGCCGTCTGTTGCCGTGCGGCAGCTTCCTGCAATTCCAGCTTCGTGGGCCGCTCAATCCATTCGCCTGCGGCGTCCTGAACGATTTCCTTTAAGTCGACTTCGGTTTCCGTAATCTTGGTCACCAACCCAAAGTTCTGCCCCATGTAGTTACCGCGCCGAACCATGAAGGTCTGGCCGGCCGCATCGATCAGGGCTACCTGGTTACCAGCCTGCAGCAACGTGCCCACCATTTTCAGTTGATCAAGTGGATAACCTTCGAGCATTTCTCGGCGGCGATCCAGGTCGGGTCTGATCGAGCTGGTGCTCGACCGCGACTGCGCCTGGCGCGCGGCCGCCAAGATCATCTTCTGCGGATCGAACGGATCGATCAACGCCTTTGCCTCGTACGTGAACGGCGAAAACTGCTTCGGCTCCTGCACCGGCTGCGTGGTCGGCCGCATCGTCTTGCGGGTGTCTTCCATCCACGTGCGCAATTCGGCTTCATTGCCGCCGCCACAGCCGGCAACCGTCAGAGCCAACGCTGCAAGCGCACCGAAGCGCGTAGAAATGATTGAGGGTCTCACTTGCCAGGCCCTTTCTTCTCCAGTTTCGCTTTGGCGGCACGCTGTGCGGCGATCTCTTCCGGATCGAGATAACGATAGGTCTTCGCCGTTGCGTCAAACGTCAGATTGCCGCCCTTGCTAGCCTGCACGCTGACGTTGTTCAAGGTCACGATCCGCGGCAAATTGGCAATGTCGCTCGCAAATGCTCCGAGGTCGTGATACTTGCCCGAGACCTTGACCGCAATCGGCAACTCGGCGTAGTACTCACGCACATTGGTCTGGCCCGGGCCGGAACAACTCGAAGTCCAGACCACGGCCAACACCGGCCTGGTTAATGTCCGACAACAGAGCGTCCATCTCGGACTTGCTCGGCAATTGCTTTTCGAGCGTCAACACGTACTGGCTGACCTGCTCGCGTTGCTTGCGCAGCTCATCAAGGTTGATCGCTTGCTGCAGCTTGCTCCTGTATTCCTCTTTGAGCTTCTGTTCTTCCGCCTGCAACTGTTCGAGCTGTTCCTTCTGGCCGCTCCACAACCCAAACCAACCGCCGACTGCGCAGATTGCGATCACGAACAACCACATCGTGATGCGCGGCGCCGGCGGCCACGCGCCGACGTTATCCAGGCTCAAGCCTTGAAACTGTGATGCGAGACTACGACCGGTTGCCATCGATTCCTCGTTTTTGCTAGCAGTTACTTTGCCGCAGATGACTTGAGATTCGGCGCCGATTGCACCGCGGTCGGCACAGGCGTCGTCGGCACAAGATTCGTCTTGGCACCGGGCTGAGCCTGCTGCAATTGCGCACGCTCCGGCGTCTGCTTCAGCGAAAAATTCAGCGAGAAGTCAAACACGCGGCGATTGATGCCCTGCGGTCCTGCGCCGGCAACCTTGATCTCGATCAACTCCGGCCGCTCGAGGACGCGCGAGTTGTTTTGCAGGTTGCGTAGGAACTCCGATACGCGCTCGTTCGACGCCGCCCAGCCCGTGACGTTGACACGCTTGTCCTCCTGCTTGATGCCCTTCAGGTAAATGCCTTCCGGCACCTGCTTGGCAACTTCGTCGATCAGATACACGGGCAAATTGCGGTCAGCCTGTAGATCTTCCACCGCGCGCTGGCGCGCTCTGAGACCGTCGATCTCGGCGCGCAATGTTGCGATTTCCTTGATCTGGATATCGAGTTTTCGATTCTCGGCGCGCACGAATTCGTTGCGCGATTCCTGGTTCGAGATGTAGCCCTGCAGGACAGTCCACACGGCTGCGATCATCAGCAGCCCGGCCAGCGCTGACAGCCCGGTCATGAACCAGAAGACTCGCTTTTGCCGCTCGCGCCGGGCTTCGCGATGCGGCAATAGATTGACGCGCGGAGTTGTCATTTATCGAACCTCCGCATCGCCAATCCGCACGGCGTTAACAGCGCCGGTGCATCGAGCCGCAATTGTTTTTCGCGAATGCCTGATGAGATCTCCATCCCCTTGAACGGAGAGATCACCGAGGCCGGTACCTGCGAGCGCTCCATGAGCGCATCGGGCAGGCCGCTCAGAACGGCTGAGCCACCGGCCAGCATGATTTGATCAACCCGGCTGTAGGGTGTCGACGTGAAGAAAAACTGCAGTGCGCGCGTGATCTCGATCGTCGCAGTGTCAATGAACGGCTTCAGCACAGCGGTCTCGTAGTCGGCGGGCAAGTCGCCACTGCGCTTTTTCGCCTCGGCTTCCTCCGTGGGGATACCGTAAGTGCGCGATATGTCACCGGTTAGCTGCTGACCACCGAACGGCTGCTCGCGCTCGTAGATCGCTTCGCCGTCGTGCATCACCGTGACGCTGGTGGTATTGGCGCCGATATAAAACACCGCGATCACCAGCCCTTCACCACCGTTGGGCAGTTGCTCGATCAGCCGCTCAATCGCCGAACGCGCCGAATACGATTCGACATCCACCACGATCGGTTTTAGGCCGGCGGCTTGCGCCACTGCGACCCTGTCTTCGACTCTCTCTTTGCGCGACGCGGCGATCAGCACTTCGACGTCGTCGGGCGCATTCGGAATTCCACCCAGCACTTGAAAATCGAGGCTGACTTCGTCGAGCGCAAACGGGATGTACTGATTCGCCTCGCTCTCGACCTGCATCTCGAGCTCTTCTTCGCGCAGGTTCGCCGGCAACGCAATCCGCTTCGTGATCACCGCGGAAGCCGGCAGCGCCATCGCCACATTCTTGATCTTGCCGCCGGCGCGACGCCAAGCGCGTCTGACGGCTTCGGCAACGACGTCGATCTTATCGACGTTGCCATCGACGACCGCCCCGCGCGGCAGTGGCTCGATGGCGTAGCGCTCGAGCCGCAACGTGCCCTTGCCCGCCTCGGAAAGTTCAACGATCTTGATGCTGGACGACCCGATATCAAGGCCGACCAACGGCGGCGCTTTAGGCGAGAAAGGCAGATCAAAGGCCAAGGTGACGCTCCCAACAGGTGGCGACGCTCGAACGAATGCTCAACGGTGCGCCCCGCAACTTATCGAGGGCGTTAGACCTTCCGATCCCCGCAGTACGGCCCGATCGAAACCCATTTTTCCTTATGTTTCGAGCGTTTACCGCACTTTTATCGGACGCTACACGAAATCCTAGCAACATACGCAAAAACCACACAAGCCCCGTGTTCGGCCTAATCGTGCCCTCTTTGAGGGATTAACAACGAACATCTTTCGCCGGCCACCGTCGAACGTGACGCTAACGTAGGCGCGACTGCGCACAGCCGACTTCTATAATGTCGCACTCCTCCTGCATCGAAGCGCAAAAAAGCGGTCGCTCACACGCCTAACTCGCTGTTGCATTTGCCAGCCAACCGAAAATCGACGTGAGCTCCCGCCATTCTGAAATGGACGACGACGAAGTGCGGCGTCAGCCGCTCAAGTGGTACTGGCGCGCACTGCGCGGCGGCGCCCTGATCGCCGCAGGCGCAGCGGTCGCGGGCGCACTGCTCGTTGTGTTCGTCTTTGCGATCGTCTATTCGAACTTGCCACCGATCGATGCGCTGACCGACTACCGCCCGAAAATCCCGCTGCGCGTCTGGACCGCCGACGGAATACTGATCGGCGAGTTCGGCGAAGAGCGGCGCGAATTCGTGCCGCTGGCTGAGATTCCGGACGAACTGAAGAAAGCGATTCTCGCGGCCGAGGACGACAGCTTCTATCAGCATCACGGCGTCGACTACGCTGGACTTGCGCGCGCGCTCGTGACCAACTTCGCATCGGGGCGCCGTGGTCAGGGTGGCAGCACGATTACGATGCAGGTCGCACGCACGTTCTTCTTGAGCTCCGAGCGCAGCTATGTGCGCAAGCTGTATGAGATCGCGCTGGCATACAAGATCGAATCGTCGCTCTCGAAGGATCGCATCTTCGAGGTCTACGCCAACCAGATCTTTCTGGGGCAACGCGCCTACGGATTCGCATCGGCATCGCAGATCTACTTCGGCAAGAAGCTGAAGGATCTGACGACAGCCGAGATCGCGACGCTGGCCGGTTTGCCGGTGGCGCCGGCCGCCTACAACCCGTTTGTAAATCCGAAGCGCGCCAAGGGCCGACAGCAGTATGTCCTGGCGCGCATGCTGCAGCTTAGCTACATCGATCAGGCAACGCATGATGCGGCGCTCGCGCAGGAACTAAGACCGCGCGCCGCCAACTATGCGGTCGAGCAGGCGTTCAAGGTGCGCTTGCATGCCGAGTACGCAGCCGAACTCGCGCGGCAACTCGTGTACGAAGTGTTTCGCGACGAGACTTATACGCGCGGACTGAACGTTTTCACGACCTTGCGCAAAGACGATCAAGAGGTCGCGTATGACAGTCTCCGTAAGCAGGTGCTCGACTATGACCGCAAGTACGGCTATCGCGGCCCCGAGGCGTTCATCGAGCTCCATGCCGACCCGGTCGTGCGTGAGCAACGCATCGAGGATGCCTTGATCGAGGCGATCGACAGCCCGAATCTGGTGCCTGCAGTCGTACTCGACGCGTCACAAGCGCTGGTACGTGCAGCGTTGCAAGGCGGCTCGACGGTCGAGATCAAGAGCGATGGGCTGCGTTTCGCCGCGCCGTCGCTATCACCGAAGGCGCAGCCGAATCGCAAGATCGTTCCGGGCGCCGTGATTCGCGTCACGCGCGATGACAAGGGCGTCTGGCAGATCGTTCAGTTGCCGCAAGTAGAGGCCGCGTTTGTCTCTGCCAGTTCAAAGGATGGACAGGTCAAGGCGCTTGTCGGCGGGTTCGACTTCAATCTGAACAAATTTAATCACGTGACACAGGCATGGCGCCAACCAGGATCGAGCTTCAAGCCGTTTATTTATTCAGCGTCGCTTGAAAAGGGCTTCATGCCGAGCACTTTGATCAATGACGCGCCGATAAGCATCGATCCAAACCTGACCGGTGGGCAGTTGTGGGAGCCCAAAAACTACGACGGCAAGTTCGAAGGTCCGATGCGCTTGCGCCAGGGCCTGGCAAAATCCAAGAATCTGGTTTCGGTTCGCATCCTGCAAGCCATTGGGCCGCGTTATGCGCGCGATTGGGTCACGCAATTCGGCTTCGAAGCGGAAAAGCATCCGGCGTATCTGACGATGGCGCTCGGCGCCGGGACAGTGACGCCCTGGCAAATGCTCAACGCGTACTCCGTGTTCGCCAATGGCGGATATCGATTGAATGTGCATCTGGTAGCGCGAGTCACCGACAGCACCGGTAAGTTACTGATGGAAGCCAAGCCGCTGCTCGCGGGCGAGGAAGCGAATCGTGTGCTCGGCACACGCAACGCTTTCCTGATGGACAATCTGTTGAAGGATGTGACCCGTTATGGCACAGCAGCGCGCGCCGGCGGTGCGCTAAAGCGAGCCGATATCGCCGGCAAGACAGGTACCACCAACGATTCACACGATGCCTGGTTTGCCGGCTATGGCGGCGACCTGGTGGCTGTCAGCTGGATGGGATTCGATCAGCCGCGTCCACTGGGAGAGCGCGAGACCGGCGGCGGGCTGGCGCTCCCGATCTGGATTTCGTACATGGGCAAGGCGCTTAAAGGCGTGCCCGAAGCGACGCGCGAGGTGCCCAGCGGCGTTGTCAATCTGGGAGGCGAGTACTACTTCGTCGAGCACCAACCGGGGCAGGGTGTGGCGAGCGTTGGTCTGGAAGATCTGCTGCCGCCTGAAGAGCAGGTCAAACGAGAGTCTGTGCGGGAGCAGATTTTTTAGGCACACAAAAGTGAAGCTGTAGTGTGCGTCAGCTCCGCAGCACGACCGCTTCACCGCCCTGCGCCGAGATCAGCCGCGATAGCGCAGTAAACAGCTCGTTACCGTCGCGTGTGTCAATCCATCGATCGCCGCTGCGCGCGTAGTGAAACGCGCCGCTCTTGCCGGCAACCCACATCTGCTGCATCGGCGCCTGGCTGTTGATCACGACCTTCGACCCATTGCCGAGTTCGAGCGTTAATACGTTGCCGGCGCGCGATGCTTCGATGTCGACATCGGTTTCATCGACCGCGCGCTCGATCGCGGCCAGCGTCGCCTCCGCCAGTTCCTGGAATTCAGATTCGCTCATGTTAGATTCGTTGACATGCGATCCACCTTCTGCGCAACGATACTCGCCGCGTTCTTCTTCGTTGGCCTGTCCGCGTGCGGTCAAAAAGGGCCCTTGACACTGCCCCCAACGCCAACGTCTCAGCAGTCAAAGGCACCCGCTAAATCCTCAGATAGGCCGTTCCCCGACGTTCCTGCAACATCCGAACAGAAATGATTCCCGCGCTGCCGGCCAGCGAGGGGTTTAGCTACCACGACCACCGTTTGCACTGTGAAGAGGTCGCACTCGATGATCTCGCGCAACGCTTTGGTACGCCGCTATACGTGTATTCGCGGCGCGCGATTGAGGCGGGCTACGCCGCTTACGCATCGGCGCTGCAGGGTCGGCGTTCATTGGTCTGCTACGCGGTCAAGGCCAACTCGAATCTGGCGGTGCTCGATGTGCTGGCTCGCCTCGGCGCAGGGTTCGACATCGTCTCTGGCGGCGAACTTGCGCGCGTGCTGGCGGCAGGCGGGGATGTAAGCAAAGTCGTTTTCTCCGGTGTCGGCAAGAGCGAAGCGGAAATCGAGGCGGCACTGAAAGCCGACATCGCATGCTTCAATGTCGAATCGGCACCCGAACTGGACCGTATCGACGCCGCCGCGCGACGGTCGAATACGCGAGCACGTGTGTCGCTGCGAATCAATCCCGATATCGACGCCGGCACGCATCCGTACATCTCGACCGGGCTCAAGGAAAACAAATTTGGCGTTGCATACGCCGATGCGTTGGCGTTGTGTCGCAGCGCGACCGAAAAGGCAGCAATCGACTTCATTGGCCTTGGGTACCACATCGGGTCGCAGATCACCGAGATTGCGCCGTATGTGGACGCTGCCGAGCGCGTCATCGACCTGATCGATGCGCTCGAGCGCGAAGAAATTCGGATTCGCCATATCGATCTGGGCGGCGGCCTCGGAATCCGCTATCGCGATGAATCGCCGCCCCTGGCATCGGATTTGGTCGGGGCACTGCTAGCTCGGCTCGACGCGCGCGGTCATCAGGACAAGATGGTGATGCTGGAGCCCGGCCGTTCTATCGTCGGCAACGCAGGTGTTCTGTTAACGCGGGTCGAGTATCTGAAACCCGGTGATTCAAAAAATTTTGCGATCGTCGACGCCGCGATGAACGATCTGATCAGGCCCGCGATGTATGACGCGTGGATGGACGTCGTGCCGGTGATGCCGCGCCAATCCGGCACTCAGCAGTACGACATCGTAGGTCCGGTGTGCGAATCGGCCGATTGGCTGGCGCGCGATCGAGCGCTGGCGCTGCAAGCCGGCGACCTGCTGGCGATCGCCAGCGCCGGCGCCTACGCGATGGTAATGAGTTCGAACTACAACACGCGTGCGCGTCCGGCTGAAGTGATGGTCGATGGCGCGCGCTCGTACTGCGTGCGTCAGCGCGAAACAATCGCCGAGTTGTTCGCCGGCGAATCACGCTTGCCGTAGCCGGCCTACTTCGGACTTTCGCGCAAGCGCAATCCCTGCATGAAATCGGCCACCGCGCGTATCTCCGTGTCTGACAGTCTGGCCGCAATCTCCTGCATCGCCGGATTATTGCGTCGAACACCTTCGCGAAAATCCCTCAGCGTTGCAGTGACGTATTCCGCATGCTGCGCAGCCAGTCGCGGATACTGAATCGGAATGTCCGAGGCCCGCGGGGTTATGACAGCCAGCGCATGCCGGTACCGATTTTTCAGGCAGTCCGGCGCGCCAGACACGCCGGCCGAGATCCAGTGTTTGCTGGTTACGCGCGGTGTCAAGCTGCGCGGACTGGCTTGCAAACCACGCCGACACGTTGCGCTTGTCGTCATCCGATAGCTGCGCAGCGATGCCGTTCATGATGGCGTTCTCGCGCGCCGGACGCTGCTGTCCCTGCCGCACCGTGTAGTCGAGCAGTTGCTTGTACAGATACTCGTAGTGCTGCTGCGCCAGCCGCGGATTGGCCGGTGCAGGCGAGTTGCCATCGAGGCCGTGACAAGCGGCGCATACCTGCGATGCGATCTGTTGGCCTCGCGCCGGATCCACTTTCGGCGCGGGCTTGATCTGCGCCTGCACGCTGGCCGCAGCAGCCGCGCAGACAACGGCGGCGAGGGTGACCATCGAACGCCGCCAAATCGAGAATCTCATCGAAACGCTTTCGTTAGACATGATGTGCGCGAGCGACGATGCAAGCGCCTTCCTGCAGGGCGCCGCGTATTCTACGCAACCCCACGTAATGCCTTGGCTTGCAGCCGTTTAGCCCTCCGTGCAGCTCTTTCGCTCTGCCCGCTTCGTGATGTCGGTAGCTCAACTCGCCGATTTGCCACCGCCGACGGTGCCGGAGATCGCCTTTGCCGGGCGTTCGAATGCCGGCAAATCGACCGCGATCAATGTGCTTACCGGTCAGAAACGATTGGCATTTGCCAGCAAGACACCTGGCCGCACGCAACTGCTGAACTTCTTCGAGCTCTCAGAGCAAGATGAACACAGGCAGATCGTCAGGCGTGGACTACTGGTCGACTTGCCCGGCTACGGCTTTGCAAAAGCGCCGCAAGAGCAACGTGCGCAGTGGGACGCACTGGTCGGCGGTTATGTCGGCCAGCGCCAGACGCTGGTTGGAATCGTGATCGTGATGGACGCGAGACGACCGTTGACACCTGGCGACGATGCGTTGATCGATTTTGTTGAGCGGCGCCAATCATCACTGCATTTCTTGCTGACCAAGTCGGACCAGTTGAGCAATGCTGAAAAGAAGGCCGCGTTAAGCGCTGCACAGGGGCGTGCCGCACAAATCGGCGCACGCGCGACAGCGCAGTTGTTTTCGGCGCTGAAACGGCAAGGCATTGATGAGCTAGCGTATATCCTCGCAGGGTGGTTGCGCAGTTGACGATCAGTTGCACAGCGGATAAGAAGGCAGGGTGAGCGGCCTTCGTTTTTTTGCGCGTCTCTCGGGAGTTTTTGCATGCAGATTCTTGGCCAGTTTCCGTTCGTGCGAATGCGCCGCATGCGGCGCGACGACTTTTCGCGGCGCCTGATGCGCGAATATCGACTGACAGCGGACGATTTGATTTATCCGGTGTTTGTGCTCGACGGCAACAAGCGACGCGAACCGGTCGCATCGATGCCCGGGATCGAGCGCGTATCGCTAGATCTTCTTCTGCCGATTGCCGACGAGTGTGTCCAGCGCGGAATTCCGGTTATCGCGCTGTTTCCGGTGATCGAGCAGCGGCTGAAATCGTCCGACGGGCGCGAAGCAACCAACCCCGACGGAATCGTGCCGCGCATTGCACGGCAATTGAAGCAACGGTTTCCGCAACTCGGCGTGCTGGCCGACGTTGCACTCGATCCGTACACGACGCACGGCCAGGATGGCGTCATCGACTCTTCCGGCTACGTGCTGAACGATGAAACGATCGACATCCTGACGCAGCAGGCACTGTTGCAGGCGCAGGCGGGGGTCGACATCGTCGCGCCGAGCGACATGATGGACGGCCGAATCGGCGCGATTCGCTCGACACTTGAAAAGAGTGGCGCGATACACACGCGCATCATGGCGTACTCGGCGAAGTACGCGAGCGCGTTTTTTGATCCGTTTCGCGATGCGGTCGGTTCGTCGGCCAATCTCGGCGCCTCGAACAAGATGTCCTACCAGATGGATCCGGCCAACAGCGATGAAGCGCTGTGGGAAGTCGGGCTCGATCTATCCGAAGGCGCCGACATGGTGATGGTCAAGCCAGGGATGCCGTACCTCGATATCGTGCGGCGTGTAAAAGACACTTACAAAGCGCCTACGTTCGTCTATCAAGTCAGCGGTGAGTATTCGATGCTGAAGGCCGCGGCGGCCAACGGCTGGCTCGATGAGCGCAAAGTTGTGCTCGAGTCGATGCTTGCCTTTAAACGCGCGGGCGCCGATGGAATTCTGACCTACTTCGGACTGCAGGTAGCGCGATGGCTGAGTGAGGAGAGCTGACGTGCGCTGCGCGAGTCCAGCATGAAATGGATCGTCATCGATGCGGCGGGCGCCGTTGCACTCGATGCGTCGCCCGACCGGCTGCCGACGGACGGATTCGTATGGCTCGATGTCACGCACGACGAGGTCGCAGCCAACCCGGAAGCGCTGCGCGACGCAATCGAAAAGCTAACTTCCGTGCGTATCTTCGACGTGCACTTGCAGGACGCGCTTAATCTGCAGCATCCGTCGTATTTCGATTCGACCAGCCAGTACAACATGCTGGTGTTTCGCAAACTGTCGAGCGATGTGGCGCCGTTAGCCGAAACCCCGCCATCCGAGCGTCGAGCGTTGCAGGAGATCATCACCCGGCCGATCACTTTTTTTGAGTTCGAGCAAGCGTTGGTGACGGTGCGCGATGCAGGTTCGAGAACACTTGACCATGTCCGGGCCCGCGTGCTGGAACCGCGCGCCCGAGCTGATCCGAATCAGAACGATCGACCGCGGGCGCCAGCGAGGCCAGCCGAGTTGATGCTGCGCATGCTGAACGCAATGGTTGACCGCTACCTCGATCTGCGCGAGCCGCTGACGGATCGCCTGGATCGCTGGCAACACGAGCTGCTCGATCCGCGTCGCCCGTTTTCCGGCTGGTCGGCACTCCTCGATGCGCGCATCGAGCTTCGAAAACTGGAAAACCTGTCCGAAGGTCAATACGACGCTCTGCAGGAAATGCGCGATGCCTATCTGGAGGAGACGCCTCAGGCACAGCAAAGCGATGCGTATCTGGTGCGGCTCGATGATGTCATCGAACACATTCGGCGCGTACTGAATCATGCGCGGCGGCTGGAGTCGACGGCGGAATCGGCCGTGCAACTTCACTTCTCGGCGGCGACTCACCAGACCAATCGGATCGTTCGAACGCTGACTGCGATCACCGCGATTTTCGCGCCGTTGACGTTGATCACCGGTATTTTCGGAATGAATTTTGATCGCATGCCGCTGGTCAATGATTTTCACGGCTTCGGCTGGACGCTCGCCGGAATGGCGGTCGTAGCGGTTGTCGTGCTCGTCATTTTCTGGACACGTCGGGTTCTGGAGCGACCGCACCGTCCGAGAACCCGCTGGCTGCGGTAATTAGGCTCGCTACGCGAGCAGCGGCGGCTGCGTTTCTGCCTCAATCCAGCGCAAATAGGCAGCGTACCCGGCTGAAACCGGCATCGCGATGATTTCCGGCACTTCATAAGGATGCAGATGCCGGATCGCCTGCTCGACATCGCCGTAGCGCTCACGGGTGGTCTTGATCAGCAACGGCAGTTCAGTCGCGCGCTCGACATTCCCCTGCCAGCGATAAGTAGAGTGAACTGGCGCCAACTGATTGACGCACGCTGCGAGCCCCTGCTCGACCAGCGCCAACGCAATGCGATCCGCGCTTGCTGCGTCCGGACAATTGGTCAGCACGAGCAGCGCACTTGTCATTTTTTCAAGCGTTATGTCGCCGTGTCGCTGTCGCTTTCAGTGGTCGCAGGCTGCGGGCGATCGACGAGTTCCATAAAGGCCATCGGCGCGTTATCCCCCACCCTGAAACCCATCTTCAAAATGCGCGTGTAGCCGCCTTTGCGCGCCGCGTAACGCGGACCGATCTCGTTGAAGAGCTTCACTACGATCTCGCGATCACGCAGCCGGTTGAACGCGAGGCGCTTGTTCGCAACCGTCGGTTCGCGGCCGAGCGTGATCAGAGGTTCGACCACGCGCCGCAATTCCTTGGCTTTGGGTAGCGTGGTTCTGATGGCCTCGTGCCGCAGCAAGGAGTTCGTCATGTTGCGCAACATCGCCAA
This sequence comes from uncultured beta proteobacterium, assembly GCA_963824935.1. Lineage (GTDB taxonomy): Bacteria > Pseudomonadota > Gammaproteobacteria > Burkholderiales > Burkholderiaceae_F > JACCZX01. Next base: position 187,306 of record CAWGRF010000010.1, read on the forward strand.
GCGATGAGAACTCGTGCGGTTGAGTTTGCGTAGTCCGTGCCCGTGACGCATATGTCGCTCCGTTTCGTGTCTTCATTGTGCGAGTCTTCGATTCCGTCTCGATCCACCGAGCGGACGGCTCGCTTGTCTAGCTGATGTGTCTTACTTTTCCATTCCTGCGGGCGGCCAATTTTGGCTCCGGCCGGCGCTTCGCGCCTTAACGTTGCTACGCCACGTTAGCCTCACCGAAATTGCCGCCTTCAACGCGTCTTACTTTTCCATTCCTGCGGGCGGCCAATTTTCCAGCTTCATGCCGAGCGTTAGTCCGCGCGCAGCCAGCACTTCCTTGATCTCGTTCAGCGATTTGCGGCCGAGGTTCGGTGTCTTCAGCAGCTCATTCTCGGTGCGCTGAATCAGATCGCCGATGTAATAGATGTTCTCAGCCTTCAGACAGTTGGCTGAGCGCACGGTAAGTTCCAGATCGTCCACCGGCCGCAACAGAATCGGATCGACCTGCGGCGCGCGTGACGATTGGGCCAAGGCGGATTCGGCCATCCCTTCGAGCGCACCGAACACTTGCAGCTGATCCATCAGGATGCGCGCCGATTGCCGCACCGCTTCTTCGGGCGTGATCGCACCGTTCGTTTCGATCGTCATCACGAGTTTGTCGAGGTCGGTACGCTGTTCGACACGCGCGGCTTCGACTGCGTATGAAACGCGTTTGACCGGCGAAAACGATGCGTCCATCACGATGCGGCCGATCGACTTTGAGTGATCGTCACGGAACGCGCGCACATTGCCCGGCACATAGCCACGACCTTTTTCAATCTTGATCTGCAGCTCCAATTTGCCGCCGCCTGACAGATGGGCGACGACGTGATCGGGGTTGACGACTTCGACATCGTGCGGCAGTTCTATATCGCCAGCCGTAACGACGCCTTCGCCTTCCTTCTTCAATATGAGCGTGACCTCGTCGCGGTTGTGCAGCTTGAACACGACGCCCTTCAGATTAAGAAGAATGTCGACAACGTCTTCGCGCACGCCGTCGAGCGTCGAGTATTCATGTACGACACCGGAAATCTGCGCTTCGGTCGGCGCGTAACCGACCATTGAAGACAGCAGGATGCGACGCAGCGCATTGCCGAGCGTATGGCCATAGCCACGCTCGAACGGCTCCATCGTGACGACAGCGGAGTTCTGGCCGATCGCTTCAACCTCGATCGCGCGTGGTTTCAATAGTGCAACGTTTGTCATGATGATGACGATCCTTTCAATACCCTCGGCTCGTTACGCCGATAAGGCTGATTACTGGGGCTCTTATGACGGACCAGTTGCCCCCGACCGGTCCCAAAAAATGCTGTTGCCGGTGTCGAAGACAGCGGCGGTCCAATCCGCGTTATCGCGAATACAACTCCACAACTAGCGACTCATTGACGTCCTGCGCCACATCGCCACGCCCCGGCGTCGATTTGAACTTGCCTTCGAGCTTGGTCGTATCAACATCGACCCACGACGGAAACCCGGTCTGGCCTGCCAGCGTCAGCGCTTCTGTAATGCGGCCTTGTTTGCGCGCCTTTTCACGCACCGCGATCAGATCGCCGGCACGCACTCGCATCGACGGCGATACCAGCCGTTTCGCCGTTAATGGCGATCGCTCGATGCGACACCAGCTGCCGCGCCTCAGCGCGCGTCGCGCCGAAACCCATGCGGTATACGACGTTATCGAGCCGCGATTCGAGCAGCATGATCAGATGCTCGCCGGTGTTGCCCTTTCGGCTCGACGCTTCCTGATAGTACCGACGAAACTGGCGCTCCAGAACGCCGTACATTCGCTTCAATTTCTGTTTCTCACGCAGCTGCGTGCCATAGTCCGATTGGCGCGCACCCGAGATGCGACCATGCTGGCCGGGCTTGCTATCGGCTTTGGCTTTCGAATCGAACGCGCGGCGCGAGCTCTTTAGAAACAGATCGGTGCCTTCGCGGCGCGAAAGCTTTAACTTGGGTCCTGTGTAACGAGCCACTTTTCTTCCTCATGATCCTGCGGCACTTGCCGCATTAAGTCTGCATTGGTCGTGCAGACAGTGGTTATCGTCGCGGATCTATACCCTGCGACGCTTTGGTGGACGAACGCCGTTGTGCGGCACCGGCGTGATGTCCTGAATCGATGAAATACGAATACCGATCGCATTGAGCGCGCGTACCGACGATTCGCGGCCAGGGCCGGGGCCCGTAATGCGCACGTCCAGATTCTTGATCCCGTGCTCCTGCGCCGCGCGTCCCGCCGTTTCGGCCGCGACCTGCGCGGCAAATGGCGTCGATTTGCGCGAGCCTTTGAACCCGGCACCACCAGAGGTCGCCCATGACAGCGTGTTGCCCTGCCGATCGGTGATCGTGATGATCGTATTGTTAAAGGAAGCGTGCACGTGCGCGATACCGTCTGAGACGATTTTCTTGATCTTCTTGCGCGCACGCTGCTGCGCGGCGACCTGTTGCGGAGACGGAGCTTTTGCCATGTAGTTTTCCTATGCTGCTGCGGCTTTTTTGAGCGACACGCCGGCCTTGCGAGGCCCTTTGCGAGTGCGTGCATTGGTGCGTGTGCGCTGGCCACGCACCGGCAATCCGCGCCGATGCCGCACCCCGCGATACGTTCCGAGATCGATCAACCGCTTGATCGAAAGCTGAACCTCGCGCCGCAGGTCGCCCTCGACCGTTGCCCGCCCCATAGCCTCGCGAATGCGCTCGACCTCGGCGTCGTTGAGCTCCTTGACCTTCTTGTCGTATGGAACGCCGGCGGCGTCCAAAATGGCACGTGCGCGCGCACGGCCAATGCCATAGATCGACGTCAAGCCGATGTCGGCATGTTGATGCGGCGGAATGTTGATGCCAGCAATACGAGCCATCGTCTGTACTCCTACCCCTGACGCTGTTTATGGCGCGGATCCGTGCAGATCACCCGCACTACCCGCTTGCGCTTGATGATCTTGCACTTGCGGCACATTTTCTTGACCGAAGCCATCACCTTCATTTGAATCTCCACGTGCCTCTACTTGGCACGAAAAACGATGCGTGCTCGCGAAAGGTCATACGGTGTGAGTTCCACCGTGACCTTGTCGCCTGGCAGGATGCGGATGTAGTGCATACGCATCTTTCCCGAAATATGTCCCAACACTACGTGCCCGTTTTCCAGCTTCACTCGAAATGTCGCGTTCGGAAGATTCTCCAGAATCTCCCCCTGCATTTGAATCGCGTCGTCCTTCGACATCAGCGCGGCAGCTGCCCCGGGCCAAAACCCTTGAAGTTTGCTTTCTTAAGCAGCGACTCGTACTGATGCGTCATCAAATAGGCCTGCACCTGCGCCATGAAGTCCATTGTCACGACGACAACGATCAGCAGCGACGTGCCGCCGAAATAAAATGGCACCGCAAAGCGCGCATTCAAGAACTCCGGCACCAGACAGACAAACGTGATGTAGATCGCGCCCGCCAAGGTTAATCGCATCAGAATCCGGTCGATATAGCGTCCCGTCTGCTCACCCGGGCGAATTCCAGGCACGAACGCGCCGCTCTTTTTCAGGTTATCGGCGGTTTCCTTGCTGTTGAAAACCAGCGCCGTGTAAAAGAAACAGAAAAAGATGATCAGTGCCGCATACAGAGAACATGTACAGCGGCTGTCCCGGCGACAGCGCCGCGGCCAGATCGCGAATCCACAGCGTGGCGTCGCCGGTCGTAAACCAGCTTGCCAATGTTGCCGGGAACAGTATCAAGGACGACGCAAAGATCGGCGGAATTACGCCCGACATGTTGAGCTTCAGCGGCAGGAACGAGCTTTGTCCGCCGTAGATCTTGTTGCCGACCTGACGCTTGGCGTAGTTCACCGTGATCTTACGCTGCCCGCGCTCGACAAACACGACGAATGCCGTAACGCCGATGATCAGCGCGATGATAAAAATCGCAGCCAATGGCGCCAAACCGCCGGTTCGGACCAGTTCGAACAATCCGCCGATAGCAGTGGGTAAGCCCGCGACGATGCCGGCGAAGATCAGAATCGAAATGCCATTGCCCAGGCCGCGCTCGGTAATCTGCTCGCCGAGCCACATCAGGAACATCGTGCCGGTAACCAGCGACACAACGCACACGAAGCGGAACATCATTCCCGGATCGATCACCAGGTTCGCCTGCGATTCAAGCGCCACCGAAATACCGATCGCCTGAAAGATCGCCAGTCCCAGCGTGCCGTAGCGCGTGTACTGCGTGATCTTGCGGCGCCCCGATTCACCTTCCTTGCGCAGCGCCTCCATCGACGGCATCACGTACGTGAGCATTTGCATGATGATCGACGCGGATATGTACGGCATGATTCCCAGCGCGAGCACTGAAAAACGCTCGAGCGCGCCGCCCGAGAACATATTGAACAGTCCCAGGATCCCGCCCTGCTGACTGTTGAACAGTTGCCGCAGCTGATCCGGGTCGATTCCGGGCACGGGAATGTGGGTGCCGATCCGGTAGACGACGAGCGCCAGCAACAGAAAAATCAGGCGCCTTTTTAGATCGCCGTATTTTCCGGTGTTGCCTAACGTGTTGGGCAGACTCGTCGCCACGATTTTTCCTAGCTACCTTCGGCGCTCTTATTCTTTTGTTTGCGCGGCGGCTTACTTGCGGGTTCTTTCACCGATTCTTTCGGCGCTTGCTTCGCTGCAATTTTTGCCGCTTTTTCTGCTGCTTTCTTCGTTGGTTTGGCGTCGGCTTCAACCGGCTCATCTACCAGCGAACCGCCGGCCGCTTCGATGGCCGCCCTCGCTCCCTTGCTGACACCGACACCGCGCACACTGACCTTGGTCGACAGCTCACCGGACTTCACGATTCGCGCGTCGAGCGCTAGCGCGGACACGATGCCTGCCTGCTTCAACACTGAAAGATCGACTTCAGCGAGTCCGAGCCTTTGCAGATCGCTCAATCGCACCACATCGACATAGCGGCGCGACCGCGACGTGAAGCCGCGCTTCGGCAGGCGGCGATAAAGCGGCATCTGGCCGCCTTCAAAGCCGACTTTGTGAAACCCGCCGGCGCGCGACTTCTGACCTTTGTGGCCGCGGCCCGCGGTCTTGCCCAAGCCGGAGCCGATGCCACGCCCGACGCGACGGCGCGCGCTCTTGCTACCTGCGCCTGGTTTCAAATTGTTCAAACGCATCAGACGACTTTCACAAGAAACGCGACTTTGTTGATCATTCCGCGCACTGCCGGCGTGTCCTCCAGTTCGCGCGTCTGATGCATGCGCCTGAGTCCCAGGCCGCGCACCGTCGCCTGATGCGCCGCCTTGGCCGAAACCGGGACTCTTTACGAGTTGCACTCGGACTTTCTTTTCAGTGGTCTTGCCTGCCATCGCAATTTCCTTAGCCAAGGATCTCCTCGACCGACTTGCCGCGCTTGGCCGCAATCTCGGACGGCGTACGCAATTGCTCAAGCGCGTTCAACGTTGCACGCACCAGGTTGTACGGATTGGTCGAACCGTGCGACTTGGCAACGATATTGCGCACGCCCATCACGTCGAACACCGCACGCATCGGCCCGCCGGCAATCACTCCGGTACCGTCTGCCGCGGGAGACAGCAAGACGCGCGACGCACCATGCTTGCCTTCGACCAGGTGATGCACGGTTCCGTTCTTTAGCGGAATGCGCGCCATGCCGCGTCGTGCGCGCTCCATCGCCTTTTGCACCGCCACCGGTACTTCGCGCGATTTGCCCTTGCCCATGCCGATGCGGCCGTCGCCGTCGCCAACCACGGTCAGCGCTGCAAAACCAAGAATGCGGCCGCCCTTGACCACCTTGGTCACGCGGTTGACCGCAATCATCTTTTCCTTAATGCCGTCGTCGCGGTCTTCGGTATTGACGCCCTTGGGCTGAAATCGTGCCAATTTTGTCTCCTAAAACTTCAGGCCTGCTTCGCGCGCGGCTTCGGCCAGCGCCTTTACGCGGCCGTGGAATCGATACCCAGCCCGGTCGAAAGCAACGTTTTCCACTCCGGCAGCTTTTGCCTTCTGCGCCAGGCGCGTGCCGACCAGTTTCGCGGCATCTACATTGCCGCCCCGGCCCTTGGCGGATGCCAATTGATTGCGAACTTCGGTCTCGAGCGTCGATGCCGAGCACAGCACCTTGCCGTTCTCGCCGGAAATGACGCTGGCATAGATGTGCAAATTGGTCCGGTTGACCGTCAATCGATCGACCTTCTGCAGTCCGATGCGCACGCGCGTCGCGCGTGAACGGCGCAATCGGGATTCTTTCTTGTGCATCATGCTGAGTGCCCTCGCGCCTATTTCTTCTTGGTCTCTTTGATCAAGACCGTTTCGCCGACGTAGCGCACGCCCTTGCCCTTGTAAGGCTCGGGCGGCTTGTATCCGCGCACTTCGGCTGCGACCTGGCCGACCTTCTGCTTGTCCGACCCCTTGATCACGATCTCGGTCTGCGTCGGCGTTTCGCATTTCACGCCAGACGGCATCTGATGCACGATCGGATGTGAAAAGCCGAGCGACAGATTGAGCTTGTCGCCCTGAGCCTGCGCGCGATAACCGACGCCGACCAAGGACAGCCTGCGCTCGAAGCCCTTCGAGACGCCGTGCACCATGCCGGCGACCAGCGCGCGCATCGTGCCGCTCATCGCGCGCGCCTCGCGCGTTTCATCGGTGGCGGCAAAGTTGACTTCACCATTGGCCACGGTGACTTGGACATTTCCGGCCTTCGGCTGCTTCAGCGTACCGAGCGGGCCTTTGACCGTGATTTCATTGGCCGCGACCTGAATGTCGACACCCTTGCCGATACCCACCGGAATTCTTGCGATTCGAGACATTTTTCTTCTCCGCTAGGCGACGTAGCAGATCACTTCGCCGCCGACGCCTTCGGTGCGCGCCTTACGATCGGTCATCACGCCGCGCGAAGTCGAAACGATCGCCACCCCCAGGCCGTTCATCACCTGCGGAATGTCGCCCCGGCCCTTGTATATTCGAAGACCAGGCCGCGAAACGCGCTCCAGACGCTCGATCACCGGCCGGCCCGCGTAATACTTCAAGCCGATGCGGAGCTCGGGTTTGCCGGCATTGCTGTCGCTGTTCACAACCTCAAAGCCGTCGATGTAGCCCTCATCCTTCAGCACTTCGGCGATCGCAACCTTTAGTTTTGAAGCCGGCATCGTCACATCGACCTTCTCGACGCCTTGCGCATTCCGAATGCGGGTCAGCATGTCGGCGATCGGATCACTCATGCTCATCGTTCGATCTCCTCGCTACCAGCTGGCCTTGATCAGGCCGGGAATATCACCGCGCATTGCCGCTTCGCGAATCTTGGCGCGCGCGAGTCCGAACTTGCGAAACGTTCCGCGCGGGCGTCCGGTCGCATCGCACCGGTTGCGCAGTCGCGTCGGGCTCGCATTGCGCGGCAGCGCCTGCAACCGCTTCATTGCGTCCATTCTGTCTTCCATCGAGCGCGTCTGATCGTCGATGATCGCCTTCAATTCGCTGCGCCGGGCGGCGAACTTCTTCACCGTTGCAGCGCGCTTTGCCTCGCGATTCTTCAGAGAGAGTTTGGCCAATTAAAGGACCCCCTAGTTTCTGAACGGAAAGCGAAAGGCCGCCAGCAGCGCCTTGGCTTCGTCATCCGTCTTCGCAGTCGTGGTAATGCTGATGTTGAGCCCCCGCAGCTTGTCGATCTTGTCGTATTCGATCTCGGGGAAAATGATCTGCTCTTTAATGCCGATGTTGTAGTTGCCGCGGCCGTCGAATGCGCGCCCCGGAACGCCACGAAAATCGCGCACGCGAGGAAACGCAATCGTGACCAGGCGATCGAGAAACTCGTACATGCGCTGTCCGCGCAATGTGACCATCGTGCCGATGGCCAGATTCTCGCGAATCTTGAAGTTGGCGATAGCCTTGCGTGATTTGGTGACGACCGGCTTCTGACCGGCGATCTTGGTCAGATCGGCGACCGCCATATCGATATTCTTCTTGTCGTTGACCGCTTCGCCGACACCCATGTTCAGTGTGATCTTCGTGACGCGCGGGACTTCCATCACACTCTTGTAGCCGAACTTCTGCATCAACTCAGGGACAACTTTCTCGCGGTATTGGTCGTGCAAACGCGCCATCTTCAACCTGCCGCTTTCTGCCTGGTTGGCTTGGCCGTCTGCTTCGCTCCCCGTGCTGGCTTCCCAGGGCTCGATTGGCCTACAAGATTGCCGTTGCTCCTGAATACGCGCACGCGCTTGCCGTCGACTTCATTGATGCTGACGCGTCCGCCTTTGTCGGTTGCGGGATCGAACAGCATGACGTTGCTCTGCTCGATCGGCATCGTCTTGTCCGTGATCCCACCGGTCACGTTTTTCATAGGATTCGGGCGCGTGTGCTTCTTAACGATGTTGATACCCTCGATCATCAGACGCGACGCGCCTATGCGACTGAGCACGACGCCACGCTTTCCCTTGTCCTTGCCGGCAATGACGATGACTTCGTCGCCTTTGCGAATTCGTTGCATGTGCTGATCCCTCTACAACACTTCAGGCGCGAGCGACACGATCTTCATGAAGCGCTCGGTGCGCAGCTCGCGTGTCACCGGCCCGAAAATGCGAGTGCCGATCGGCTCAAGCTTCGCGTTAAGTAGCACCGCTGCGTTGCTGTCGAACTTGATCGCCGAGCCATCGCCCCGTCGCAAACCCTTGGCGGTGCGCACCACGACCGCGCTGTAGACCTCGCCCTTTTTGACGCGCCCGCGTGGCGCAGCCTCTTTGACCGTCACCTTGATGACGTCGCCAATGCCGGCATAGCGACGCTTGGAGCCGCCCAGCACCTTGATACACATCACCGAGCGCGCGCCGGTGTTGTCGGCGACGTCGAGCATCGACTGCATCTGAATCATCGTTGTACCCAGGTTTTCGCCTAGCTAGGTTTGCCCAACTAGGTTTTGCCCAACTAACGCCGGCTTAATCAATTTCCCAACTTGATCCGCGGCTGCCCACTTTCGCAGCTGCAGTCAGTCTTGGGTCCCGTTTCAGGGATGAAATCTCGCTTCGCCAAGTCAAAATAAGGCGAAGCGTGTGAGTATATCCGACTGCCACGCACCGCCGCAACGGGTGCGCTGTTGTCGGCCTTAAATTATCTCTGCTTCCTTGACCACCCGGGTCACGGTCCAGGTCTTGGTACGAGACAGCGGACGCGAGGCGGCGATTTCGACAATGTCGCCTTCATTGACCGCATCGGTTTCATCGTGCGCGTGATACTTATTCGACTTGACGATGTACTTGCCGTAAATCGGATGCTTCTGGCGTCGCTCGACCAGCACCGTCACGGTTTTCGTCATCTTGTTGCTGACAACCCTGCCAACCAAGGTGTGCTGCAGCGACTTCTGCTGTTCGTTCAAAACGATCTCCGCGTTCATTTGGCGGCCACCTTCTGCGCCAGGACGGTGCGCACGCGCGCGATATCGCGCTGCGTTCTGCGCAGCTGGCCGGTATTGGCTAACTGCTGCGTTGCATGCTGCATGCGTAGCGAAAAATGCGCCTTCTGCAGTTCCTGCAACTCCTTTAGCAGCGCGTCGGCACTCTTCTCGCGCATCTCCCTGGCGTTCATCGTGATCCTCTATCAGCCGCTATTGTCCCAGTTGCCGCACGACGAACGTGGTCTTCAGCGGCAGCTTGGCAGCGGCCAATGCGAACGCTTCGCGTGCCAGCACCTCGTTTACGCCGTCAAGCTCATAAACCACACTGCCCGGCTTCACTTCTGCGACCCAGTACTCCGGATTGCCCTTACCGTTGCCCATCCGCACCTCGGCCGGCTTCTGCGAAATCGGCTTGTCCGGAAACACGCGAATCCAGACCCGACCACCACGCTTGATATGGCGGCTGATCGCGCGACGCGCGGCTTCAATCTGGCGCGCCGTCAAACGGCCGCGCTCGGTCACCTTCAGTCCGAATTCGCCGAACGAGACGTGCGCGCCGCGCAGCGCCAGGCCGCGATTGCGGCCTTTCTGCTCCTTACGATATTTGCGTCGAGCGGGCTGTAGCATTGATTACTCTCCGTCCTTTTTGCCGCCGCCGTCGGGTGTTTTCACCGCGGTTTTTCGCACACGCTTGATCACCGGCTTCGCTGGAACATCGGGTTTCGGAGCTTCGACCGGTGGCGCTGCGGTGTCTGTGGTGTTGGCCGCCGTCTTGCGCGCACGTTTGGCCGGGGCTCTGCCTGACGGCGGACGATCTCCGGTCGGACGGTCACCGGCAGGACGATCGCCTGCCGGCCGCTCGCGCCGTGGCCGGCGTTCTTCACGTTCCGGGGCAGGCGCGGCATCCGTGGCCCCAGGCGCCTCGTTGCGGCCGAGCGTGTCGCCCTTGTAGACCCACACCTTGACGCCGATCACGCCGTAGGTCGTTTTTGCCTCGGAAAAACCGTAGTCGATGTCGGCGCGCAACGTATGCAACGGCACTCGGCCTTCGCGATACCACTCGGTGCGGGCGATCTCGATGCCATTCAGGCGCCCCGCGCTCATGATCTTGATGCCCTGCGCGCCCAGGCGCATGGCGTTTTGCATGGCGCGCTTCATCGCGCGCCGGAACATGATGCGCTTTTCGAGCTGCTGAGTAATCGAGTCGGCGATGAGCTGCGCTTCCAACTCCGGCTTGCGAATCTCCTCGATATTCACATGCACCGGAACACCGAGCATTTTCTGCAGCGCAATCTTCAGCGACTCGATGTCTTCGCCCTTCTTGCCGATCACGACACCCGGCCGCGCTGAATGAATCGTGATGCGCGCGTTCTTCGCGGGACGCTCTATCACGATGCGCCCGACCGACGCGCTGCGCAGTTTCTTGCGCAGGTATTCGCGAACCTTCAAATCCTCGCCGAGCATTCGCGGAAACTCCGGGCCGGTCGCGAACCAGCGCGACGCCCAGTTTTTCGTAACGGCAAGCCGGAATCCGGTTGGATTGATCTTCTGACCCATGTTCTGCCTACTTCTTCGGTTTAGTGTCGCCGACCGTCACAAAAATGTGGCAGGTCTTCTTCGTGATGCGGGTTCCGCGGCCTTTTGCACGCGCAGCAAAGCGACGCAGCGATGGCCCCTGCTCGACATAGATGCGGGTAACGCGCAGGTCGTCGATATCGGCGCCGTCGTTGTGCTCGGCATTCGCGATCGCGGACTCGAGCGCTTTCTTGATCAGCCCCGCCGCTTTCTTTTGCGTAAACGACAGGATATTGAGCGCCTTGTCGACCGGCTTGCCGCGCACGAGATCGGCGACCAGCCTGCCCTTCTGACTCGACAAGCGCACGCCGCGTACTGATGCTGTGGTTTCCATCGCTTATTTACTCACCTAACCTATGGCTTCTTCGCTGGCACGGTGGCCTTCCTGTCCGCTGCATGGCCCTTGAACGTGCGGGTCAGCGCGAATTCACCCAACTTGTGGCCGACCATGTTCTCGTTGATATAAACGGGCACGTGCTGCTTGCCGTTGTGCACAGCAATCGTAAGGCCGATGAACTCCGGCAGGATCGTTGAGCGGCGCGACCACGTCTTGATCGGCTTCTTATCGCGCGTCGCCGACGCGGCTTCCACTTTCTTCAGCAAGTGGTCGTCGACGAACGGTCCCTTTTTCAATGAACGTGACATTCGGTGTCCTTACTTTCTTTTGCGCCGCTGCACGATCATTGAATCGGTGCGCTTGTTCTTGCGCGTGCGATAACCCTTGGTCAACGTGCCCCATGGGCTGACCGGATCGCGCTTCGTGCCGGTACGGCCTTCACCGCCGCCGTGGGGGTGGTCGACCGGGTTCATTGCAACTCCACGCACTGTCGGACGTACGCCTCGCCAACGCATCGCACCTGCCTTGCCTATCTGCCGCAGGCTGTTTTCTTCGTTGCCGACTTCGCCGATCGTCGCGCGGCAATCGATCAGCACGCGCCGAATCTCACCCGACCGCAACCGCAGCTGCGCATAGCTGCCCTCGCGCGCCAGCAGTTGAACCGAAGTTCCCGCAGCGCGCGCCATCTGAGCGCCTTTACCGGGCTGCATCTCGACGCAATGGATCGTCGTGCCGACCGGAATATTGCGCAACGGCAGCGTATTACCGGCACGTATCGGCGCTTCATTGCCACTCATCAACTGGACACCAACCGCCACGCCCTTTGGCGCGACGATATAGCGGCGCTCGCCATCGGCATACACCAGCAGAGCGATATGCGCAGAGCGGTTCGGATCGTATTCGAGCCGCTCGACCTTGGCGCCAATGCCGTCCTTGTTGCGCTTGAAGTCGATCAGGCGATAGGTCTGCTTATGGCCGCCGCCTTTGTGACGAACCGTGATGTGGCCGGAATTATTGCGGCCCGACCCGCGAATTTTCTTTTCGGTCAGCGACGCCAACGGTTTGCCCTTGTGCAGGTCTTCGCTGACGACCTTAACCAGCCCGCGCCGACCGGCAGAAGTAGGTTTGACTTTAACGAGCGCCATTTATCCGGACCCTTACTTAACTTCCTGCGCGAAGTTGATTTCCTGGCCAGGCTTCAGCTTCACGTACGCCTTGCGCACATCACTGCGCCGGCCTTCGAAGCGCCCAAAGCGCTTGCCCTTGCCCTTTTGGTTCAGGATCGACACGCGGGCGACCTCGACCTTGAACAGCAACTCGATCGCAGCCTTCACTTCGGTCTTCGTCGCGTCGTGTTTGACACGGAACGCAACCTGCTCGTGCTTCTCACCGATCATCGTGCTCTTCTCGGACACTACCGGTCCGAGAAGCACGGCATAGAGCCGATCGTTCTTGGCGCTCGGAGTCGAGTTGGGCTGCTTGGCTGCGTTCATCCCCACATTTCCTCGAGCTTGGAGAGCGCTGGCTTGGTCACGATCACTCTCTTGTAGTGAATCAGCGACAACGGGTCCGCATAGCGCGGCTCCACGACCAACACGTCCTTCAGAGTTGCGCGACGCGAGGTACAGATTCTCATCGATATCGTCGGTGATGATCAGCACCGACTGCAGACCCATCGCCTTCAGCTTGTCCGCAAGCTGCTTGGTCTTCGGCGTGTTGACTGCCAGCGCGTCGACCACAGCGATGCGATTGTCGCGCGCTAGCTGCGACAGAATCGATGTCATGCCCGCGCGATACATTTTCTTGTTGACCTTGTGCGAAAAATTCTCGTCGGGCGAATTGGGGAACGTGCGACCACCACCGCGCCAGATCGGGCTCGAAGTCATCCCCGCACGCGCGCGGCCGGTCCCCTTTTGCCGCCACGGCTTGCGCGTCGAATGCTTGACCGTTGTGCGATCTTTTTGCGCGCGCGTACCTTGCCGTGCGTTGGCCTGGTATGCGACGACGATCTGATGCACAAGCGCCTCGTTGTACTCGCGGCCGAACACCGTTTCCGGCGCGGAGGTCGTTCCGGCATCCTGGCCCTGGGCGTTTAGCATTCTCAATTCCATACGCGCCCCTTATTTGCCGCCGCCAGACTTGGTCGGTTGCACCGTTCTGGCTTTCGCTGCCGGCCGCACAATGACATTACCGCCGGCGGCGCCCGGCACGGCGCCGCGAATCAAGAGCAACTGGCGTTCAGTATCAACGCGCGCCACGATCAGGTTTTGCGTGGTGCGTTGCTTGTCGCCTAGATGTCCGGCCATCCGCTTACCCGGCATCACACGACCAGGATCCTGGCGCATGCCGATCGAGCCTGGTGCATTGGTCGACACTGAATTGCCGTGCGTCTCGCGATTCGATGAGAAGTGGTGACGTTTTATCGCACCGGCAAAGCCTTTGCCGATGGTCACGCCGGTGACATCGACCTTCTGGCCCACCGAAAAGAGGCCGACACCCACGGTCGCGCCGGCTTTTAGTTCGGCCGCTTCTTTCGCGTCAAGCCGGAATTCCTTCAGGGTCGAGCCGGCTTCAACACCTGCCTTCGCAAAATGCCCCGCCTGCGGCTTCGATACGCGAGAGGCGCGGCGCTCCCCGTAGGCAATCTGCACCGCGGCGTAGCCATCGGCTTCGTCGGTGCGTACCTGCGCAACTCGGTTGTTCGACACGTCGAGCACGGTTACCGGGACAGACTCGCCGTCGTCGGTAAAAACGCGCGTCATGCCTACCTTGCGGCCCAGTAGGCCTAAGGCTTCTCTCATTCTTATCTCCATTCCCGGCTTCGATTGGCCGAGACCTGTGACTCTGAACCTGCGACTACTAGCGCCTCGGCATCGGGCCAAGACGCGAAAAGCCGGTGAGTTTATCCTAGGCAGTCGCCTGCCTGCAACTTACTCGCCGGCAACTCGTTGCACTTTGATCTTGATATCGACACCTGCCGGTAAGTCGAGCTTCGCCAGCGCGTCGACCGTCTTGTCGGTCGGATCGATGATGTCCATCAGGCGCTGGTGCGTGCGCATTTCCATCTGGTCACGCGATGTCTTGTTCACATGCGGCGAGCGCAGGATGTCAAAGCGTTGAATGCGCGTCGGCAGCGGAACCGGTCCGCGCACAACGGCGCCAGTGCGCTTCGCGGTATCGACGATCTCGAGCGCCGATTGATCGATCAACTTGTAATCGAACGCCTTGAGGCGGATTCGAATTCTCTGGCTTTGCATGACTTATCTTTCAAAGAGCGAGGCAGCGAGCTGCCGACATTGTTCAATCGATCACCGATCACTATTCAATAATTTTGGCGACGACGCCGGCGCCGACGGTTTTGCCGCCTTCGCGCACCGCGAAGCGCAGCCCTTCTTCCATCGCGATCGGCGCGATCAGCGCCACTTCCATCTGGATGTTGTCGCCCGGCATCACCATCTCGGTGCCGCTGGGCAGTTGGATCGAGCCGGTCACGTCGGTGGTGCGAAAGTAAAACTGCGGCCGATAGCCGTTAAAGAACGGCGTGTGCCGCCCGCCTTCTTCCTTGCTCAGCACATACACTTCGGCGGCGAACTTGGTGTGCGGGGTGATGCTGCCGGGTTTGGCCAGTACTTGGCCGCGCTCGACTTCTTCGCGCTTGGTGCCTCTTAACAGCACGCCCACGTTGTCGCCGGCCTGGCCTTGATCGAGCAGTTTGCGAAACATCTCGACCCCGGTGCAGGTGGTCTTAAGGGTGGGCTTGATGCCGACGATTTCGATCTCGTCGCCCACTTTGACGATGCCGCGCTCGATGCGGCCGGTCACGACGGTGCCGCGCCCGGAGATGGAGAACACGTCTTCGACCGGCATCAGAAAGGCGCCGTCAATGGCGCGCTCCGGGGTCGGGATGTAGCTGTCGAGGGCTTCGGCCAGTTTCATGATCGACTGTTCGCCCAGATCGCCTTTGTCGCCTTCCAGGGCGAGCTTGGCCGAGCCTTTGACGATCGGGGTGTCGTCGCCCGGAAATTCGTACTTGGACAGCAGCTCGCGCACTTCGATCTCGACCAGCTCGAGCAGCTCGGCGTCGTCGACCATGTCGACTTTGTTCAGGTACACGATGATGTAGGGCACGCCCACCTGGCGCGCCAGCAGGATGTGCTCGCGCGTCTGCGGCATCGGGCCGTCGGCGGCCGACACCACCAGGATCGCACCGTCCATCTGGGCCGCACCGGTGATCATGTTTTTCACGTAGTCGGCGTGGCCCGGGCAGTCGACGTGCGCGTAGTGCCGGTTGGCGGTCTCGTATTCGACGTGCGCGGTGTTGATGGTGATGCCGCGTGCCTTTTCTTCGGGCGCCGCATCGATCGAGTCATAGGCCCGCGCTTCGCCGCCGTACTTGCTCGCTAACACCGCCGTCATGGCCGCCGTCAGCGTGGTCTTGCCGTGATCGACGTGCCCAATCGTGCCCACGTTCACGTGCGGCTTGGTCCGCTCAAATTTGCCTTTCGCCATTTCTTATTCCTTAGACCTTCTTAATTGCTTCGCTATCTGGTCTTCGCAGAGATCACTGCTTCGGCGACCGACTTCGGCGCCTCCGAGTAATGCTTGAACTCCATCGTGTAGGTCGCACGACCCTGCGTCAACGAACGCAAAGTCGTCGAGTAGCCGAACATTTCGGCCAGCGGCACCTCGGCGCGCACGGCCTTTCCACCACCGCCCGCGATATCGTCCATACCTTGGATCACGCCGCGGCGTGACGACAGATCGCCCATCACGTCGCCCATCTTCTCTTCGGGTGTCTCGACTTCGACCGCCATGATCGGCTCGAGCAGCACTGGTGATGCAGCGCGCATGCCGTCCTTGAAGCCCATCGAGCCTGCCATTTTGAACGCGTTCTCGTTCGAGTCGACTTCGTGATAGGAGCCGTAGTGCAGAGTGACTTTGACATCGACCACCGGATAACCGGCCAGGACGCCGGCCTTCAGTGTTTCTTCGACACCCTTATTGACGGCGGGAATGTACTCGCGCGGAACTACTCCACCTTTGATAGCGTCGACAAACTCGAAGCCCTTGCCGGGATCCTGCGGCTCGAGCTTCAACACGACATGGCCATACTGCCCGCGGCCTCCTGACTGTTTGATGAATTTGCCCTCGGCATTCTCTACCGTACGGCGAATCGTCTCGCGGTAAGCGACCTGCGGCTTGCCGACCGACGCCTCGACCGAAAATTCGCGCTTCATGCGGTCGACGATGATCTCCAGGTGCAACTCTCCCATACCGGAGATAATCGTTTGACCCGACTCATCGTCGGTATGCACGCGGAATGACGGGTCTTCCTGCGCCAGACGACTCAGCGCAATTCCCATCTTTTCTTGATCGGCCTTGGTCTTCGGCTCGACCGCCTGCGAGATCACCGGCTCCGGAAATACCATCCGCTCCAAGGTGACGACCTTATCGGGACTGCACAGCGTGTCGCCCGTTGTAACGTCCTTTAGCCCGACTGCTGCGGCGATATCGCCGGCATAGACTTCCTTGATCTCTTCGCGCTGATTCGCATGCATCTGCAAGATGCGACCGATGCGTTCCTTACGGCCCTTGACCGCGTTGTAAACCGTATCGCCGGAAGTCAGCACACCCGAGTACACGCGCAGGAACGTCAGCTGCCCCACGTACGGATCGGTCATGATCTTGAACGCGAGCGAAGAAAACGGCGCCTGATCATTGGGCGGGCGCTCTACCGACTGACCTTTTTCGTTCTCGCCGGTCACCGGTGGAATATCAACCGGGCTTGGCAGATATTCGATCACCGCATCGAGCATCGCTTGCACGCCCTTGTTCTTGAACGCAGAGCCACACAGCATCGGCGTGATCTCGCCGGCTATCGCGCGCGTGCGAAGACCGTGCTTGATCTCCTGTTCGGTGAGCGCGCCGCCCTCGAGGTACTTGTTCATCAGTTCCTCGTTCGCTTCGGCTGCGGCTTCGACCATCTTTTCGCGCCACTCTTTGGCGACATCGAGCAGATCAGCCGGGATGTCGATGTACTCGAACTTCATCCCCTTGCTGGCTTCGTCCCAGACGATGGCCTTCATCTTGACCAGATCGACCACCCCACGAAAACCCTCTTCGGCGCCCACAGGTATCTGGATCGGAACTGGATTGGCCTTGAGGCGCAACCGCATCTGCTCGTAGACCTTGAAGAAATTGGCACCGGTGCGGTCCATCTTGTTGACGAATGCCAGCCGGGGTACGCCGTACTTATTAGCCTGCCGCCACACGGTTTCCGATTGCGGCTGCACGCCGCCGACCGCGCAATACACCATGCACGCACCGTCGAGAACCCGCATGCTGCGCTCGACTTCGATCGTGAAATCGACGTGCCCGGGCGTGTCGATGATGTTGATACGGTGCTCTGGGAACGACATGTCCATGCCGCGCCAGAACGTGGTGGTCGCAGCCGATGTAATCGTGATGCCGCGCTCCTGCTCCTGCTCCATCCAGTCCATCGTCGCGGCGCCTTCGTGCACCTCGCCGAGCTTGTGATTCACCCCGGTATAAAACAGCACGCGCTCCGTGGTCGTAGTCTTACCGGCGTCAATGTGCGCCGAGATTCCGATGTTTCGGTAGCGTTCGATAGGAGTCTTGCGTGGCATAGAAACGATAAATCCCAACTCATGTTGCCGGACCGCGTTAGCGGGCCGGCTTCTCAGAACCGGAAATGCGCGAAGGCTTTATTCGCCTCGGCCATCCGGTGCACTTCCTCTTTCTTTTTCATTGCGCCGCCGCGGCCTTCGGCCGCTTCCATCAACTCGCCGGCAAGTCGCAGCGGCATCGACTTTTCGCTGCGCTTTTTGGCCGCTTCGCGCAACCAGCGCATTGCGAGTGCCATGCGGCGCACCGGACGCACCTCGACGGGAACCTGATAGTTGGCGCCGCCAACACGGCGGCTTTTCACTTCGACCATCGGCCGCACATTGGCGAGCGCGGCCGAGAACACTTCGAGCGCGTTCTTGCCGCCCTTGGTTTCAATTTGCGTCAACGCGCCGTAAACAATGCGCTCGGCGACGGCTTTTTTGCCGTCCAGCATGATGACGTTGACGAACTTGGTCAGATCCTGCGAGTTGAATTTCGGATCGGGCAGGATGTCACGCTTAGGTACTTCACGACGACGCGGCACTTCTCACCTCTTTCTTCAGTCGTTATGCGGTTCCATGCTGACGAACCGCGACTTACTCGACCGTCCTATATCGGGACGATCGCTCTTAAATCACGCAGCTTTCGGACGCTTAGCGCCGTACTTGGAGCGGCTTTGCTTGCGATCCTTGACGCCTTGAGTGTCCAATGATCCGCGCACGATGTGGTAACGCACGCCGGGGAGATCCTTTACGCGCCCGCCGCGGATCAATACAACCGAGTGCTCCTGCAGGTTGTGACCCTCTCCACCGATGTACGAGATCACCTCGTAACCATTGACCAATCGCACCTTGGCGACCTTGCGCAAGGCGGAGTTCGGCTTTTTCGGCGTCGTCGTGTACACGCGCGTGCAGACACCGCGCTTTTGCGGGCTCAGTCTTAACGCGGGGCTCTTGCTCTTGACGCGCGAACTCTCGCGCGGCTTGCGAACTAGTTGATTAATGGTCGGCATTCGCTTCTTCTACCCGCTCTTTCTGTCACGTCCAGCGCCCAGCGGGCGCCGAAAAGCCTTCTATTATCTGCGACTTAGCGTGTTAAGGCAACTTCAAGAGGCGGCCCGCCGCGGCGGGCCGCTTTCCTTTGCTACTGCTATTCAGCGACTTCGGCCGACTCGTCGGCTCCTGTTTCCGCTTCACCACTCAAGGCGGTCATCGCTTCCATCTCGGCCAGTTGCTTCTGCTCGAGGGCGTCCGCGACTTCCTTGTCCCTACGTGCACGATGAAAGGCCAGGCCGGTTCCCGCCGGTATCAGGCGACCGACGATGACGTTTTCCTTGAGGCCTCGCAAATCGTCTTTCTTGCCCATGATGGCCGCTTCAGTCAGCACCCTGGTGGTTTCCTGGAAGGAAGCCGCAGAGATGAACGAGTCTGTCGACAGCGACGCCTTGGTAATGCCGAGCAGGATGTTTTCGTACAACGCAGGGCGTTTGCCGGCGGCAATCGCGCGGTCGTTCTCGTCCAGCATTTCGGAGCGTTCGACCTGCTCGCCGGTGATGAACGGCGCATCGCCTGGATCGGTCGTCTGAACCCGGCGCAGCATCTGCCGCACGATCACCTCGATGTGCTTGTCGTTGATCTTCACACCTTGCAATCGATAGACGTCTTGCACTTCATCGACGATGTAGCGCGCCAGGGCATCGACGCCCAGCAATCGCAGGATGTCGTGGGGATCAGCGGCGCCATCGACAATCAGCTCGCCCTTGTTCACCACCTGGCCATCGTGCACGAGCATGTGCTTTTCCTTCGAAATCAGGAATTCATGCTCCTTGCCGTCGAGGTCGGTAATGATCAGGCGTTGCTTGCCCTTGGTCTCCTTACCGAACGTCACCGTGCCGGTCACTTCGGCCAGCATGCCCGCGTCCTTCGGCGAACGAGCCTCGAACAGCTCTGCCACCCGCGGTAGACCGCCGGTGATGTCGCGCGTCTTCTGCGACTCGGTCGGAATCCGTGCCAGTACTTCCCCGACTCCCACCTGCTGCGCATCGCGCACGACGATCAGCGCACCGATCGGGAAGCTGATCGTGACCGAGTGTTCAGTACCGGGAATCTTGACTTCGTCACCCATGTCGTTCAGCAGCTTGACTTGCGGTCGCACGCCCTTGGTGGTTGGGCCACGGCGCTTGGCATCGATAACGACGAGCGTCGAAAGCCCGGTTACTTCATCGATCTGCCTGGCTACCGTGACGCCTTCCTCGACGTGCTCGAACTTCACCGTGCCGGCAAACTCGGTGATGATCGGACGCGTCAGCGGATCCCAGCTAGCGAGCGGAGTCCCGGCTCTGACCTGCTTGCCGTCGGCCGCCAGCAACGTCGCACCGTACGGCACCTTGTGGCGCTCACGCTCACGTCCGTTGTCATCGACGATCGTCACTTCACCCGAGCGGCCGATTGCGACCTGTTCGCCTTTGGCGTTGGTGACATAGCGCATCGTGCTGGTAAAGCGCACCGTGCCGTTGCTTTTCGCTTCGACGCCGGACGCAACCGCGGCACGCGACGCTGCGCCGCCGATATGGAACGTGCGCATCGTCAGCTGCGTGCCGGGTTCGCCGATCGATTGCGCGGCAATGACGCCGACCGCCTCGCCCGCATTGACCAGCACGCCGCGACCGAGGTCGCGCCCGTAGCACTTGGCGCACAAGCCGTAGCGCGTTTCGCACGACAACGGAGTCCGCACGCGCACTTCGTCGATGCCCAGCGCCTCGATTTGGTCGACATTGTCTTCGTCGAGTAGATGTCCGACCGGATAGAGCACTTCCTGCGTTTCAGGACTTAGCACGTCTACGGTGGTCACGCGGCCGAGAATGCGATCACGCAGCGCTTCGATCACTTCGCCACCTTCGACGAGCGCCTTCATCGTGACGCCGTTGCTCGTTCCGCAATCATCCTCAGTGACGACCAGGTCCTGCGTTACGTCGACCAGCCGCCGCGTCAGATAGCCCGAATTCGCCGTCTTCAACGCCGTGTCGGCCAGGCCTTTGCGTGCGCCGTGCGTCGAGATGAAGTACTGCAAAACGTTCAGCCCTTCACGGAAGTTGGCGGTAATCGGCGTCTCAATGATCGAGCCGTCGGGTTTCGCCATCAATCCGCGCATGCCGGCCAACTGCCGAATCTGCGCGACTGAACCCCGCGCACCGGAGTCGGCCATCATCCAGATCGAATTGAACGATTCCTGCGAAGACTCGCGCCCGTGGCGGTCGCTCGCTTGCTCGGTCGCGAGCTGCTCCATCATCACTTTGCCGACATGATCGCCGGCGCGGCCCCATATATCGACGACCTTGTTGTAGCGCTCGCCCTGCGTGACCAAACCCGAGGTGTACTGCGCCTCGATCTCCTTCACCTCGCGCTCGGCGCTGCGAATGATCTCTTCTTTCTGCGGCGGCACGACCATGTCGTCGATCGCGATCGACAGCCCTGCACGCGTAGCCAGCGTGAAACCGGTTTGCATCAACTTGTCGGCAAAGATCACCGTTTCGCGCAGGCCGCACTTGCGGAACGCTATGTTGATCAGCCGGCTGATTTCCTTTTTCTTCAGCGGCTTGTTCAGCACGCTGAACGATAGCCCGGCGGGCAGAATCTCCGACATCAACGCACGACCGACCGTCGTTTCGTAGCGCGTCAGCTTTGGCGTTTTCTCGCCTGTCTCCGCATTGACGTCAAACTCACGAACGCGCACCGTGACGCGCGTTTGAAGTTCGACTTCGCGGTTTTCGTAGGCGCGATGCACCTCGGCGAGATCGGTAAAGAACGAGCCCTCGCCCCTGCCATTGATTTTTTCGCGCGTCGCGTAGTAAAGACCCAGCACGATGTCCTGCGACGGCACGATCGATGGATCACCGTTCGACGGAAACAGCACGTTGTTCGACGCCAGCATCAGCGAGCGCGCTTCCAGCTGCGCTTCGAGCGACAGCGGAACGTGCACAGCCATCTGGTCGCCGTCAAAGTCAGCATTGAACGCCGCGCACACCAACGGATGCAGCTGGATCGCCTTGCCTTCGATCAGCACGGGCTCGAACGCCTGAATGCCAAGACGGTGCAACGTCGGCGCGCGATTCAGCATCACTGGGTGTTGACGGATCACCTCTTCGAGGATGTCCCATACGACCGGCTCACCGGACTCGACCATCTTTTTCGCCGCTTTGATCGTCGTGGCCAGCCCCTGCAGTTCGAGCTTGTTGAAGATGAACGGCTTGAAGAGCTCGAGCGCCATCAGCTTCGGCAAGTCCGCACTGATGCAGCTTCAACTGCGGACCGACGACGATCACCGAGCGACCCGAGTAGTCGACCCGCTTGCCGAGCAGGTTCTGCCGGAAGCGGCCGCCCTTGCCCTTGATCATGTCGGCGAGCGACTTCAACGGACGCTTGTTCGCGCCGGTCATCGCCTTGCCGCGACGGCCGTTGTCGAGCAGCGAATCAACCGACTCCTGCAGCATCCGCTTCTCGTTGCGTACGATGATCTCGGGCGCTTTGAGCTCAAGAAGGCGCTTCAACCGGTTGTTGCGGTTGATCACGCGGCGATACAGATCGTTCAGATCCGACGTCGCGAAGCGACCGCCATCGAGCGGCACCAACGGGCGCAACTCGGGCGGAAGCACCGGAAGCACTTCCAGAATCATCCATTCCGGCTTGATGCCGGAGCGCTGAAATCCTTCGAGCACTTTCAGCCGTTTCGCAAACTTCTTGATCTTGGCTTCCGAGCCCGTTTCCGAAAGATCCTTGCGCAGCGTTTCGATTTCCTTGTTGACATCGATGCCGCGCAGCAGCTCGCGAATCGCCTCCGCGCCCATTAACGCGCGAAAATCATCGCCATACTCTTCGGTCTTCGCGATGAA
This sequence comes from uncultured beta proteobacterium, assembly GCA_963824935.1. Taxonomy (GTDB): domain Bacteria; phylum Pseudomonadota; class Gammaproteobacteria; order Burkholderiales; family Burkholderiaceae_F; genus JACCZX01. The sequence goes on from CAWGRF010000010.1 coordinate 210,128, forward strand.
GTCGTCTTCGGTCATCAGCTGACCTTTTTTGAGCGGCGTGAAGCCCGGATCGACGACGCAGAACGCTTCGAAGTACAGCACGCGCTCGATATCGCGCAACGTCATGTCGAGCACCATCCCCATGCGGGACGGCAAGCTCTTCAAGAACCAGATATGCGCGGTCGGGCTGGCAAGCTCGATGTGGCCCATGCGCTCGCGGCGCACCTTGGCCAGCGTGACTTCAACGCCGCACTTTTCGCAGATCACTCCACGATGCTTCAGGCGCTTGTACTTGCCGCATAGGCACTCGTAGTCCTTGATCGGCCCAAAAATCTTGGCGCAAAAGAGCCCATCACGCTCGGGCTTGAACGTGCGGTAGTTAATGGTCTCCGGCTTCTTGACTTCGCCGAATGACCACGAACGGATCTTGTCGGGCGACGCGATGCCGATCTTGATTGCATCGAATTGCTCTTCCTGCTGGACCTGCTTGAACAGATCGAGTAGCGCTTTCATCAGTGCTCCTCAGTAACTACTATTTGCGCTCGAGATCGATATCGATCCCGAGCGACCTGATTTCCTTGACCAGCACGTTGAACGACTCCGGCATGCCGGCATCGATCACGTGATCGCCCTTGACGATGTTTTCGTACACCTTCGTGCGACCCTGCACGTCGTCCGACTTCACCGTCAGCATCTCCTGCAGCACGTACGCCGCGCCGTAGGCCTCGAGTGCCCACACTTCCATCTCGCCGAAACGCTGGCCGCCAAACTGCGCCTTGCCGCCCAGCGGCTGCTGCGTGACCAGCGAGTACGGGCCGGTTGAGCGCGCGTGCATCTTGTCGTCGACCAAGTGGTGCAGCTTCAGCATGTGCATGTAGCCGACTGTGACCGGACGCTCGAAGATCTCGCCGGTGCGGCCGTCGAATAGCCGCGTCTGCGTCTTGGTCGGTGTCAATTGCAGGCGCTGAGCGACGTCTTGCGGATATGCGAGGTCCAGCATCGCGTGGATCTCTTTCTCTGCTGCGCCATCGAATACCGGCGTAGCAAACGGCACACCGTCTTTCAAGTGTTCGCCGAGCTGAGCGACGTCTTCATCGCTTAACTGATCGATCTCCTCCGGCTTGCCTGAACGGTTGTAGACCTCCTTCAGGAACGTGCGCAGTTGTCCCGTCCTGACATTGGCCACCATGTCGCCGATGCGCTGGCCGAGACCCTTCGCTGCCCAACCCAGATGCGTCTCCAGAATCTGACCGACGTTCATGCGCGACGGCACGCCAAGCGGATTCAGCACCAGATCGACCGGCGTTCCATCGGCCATGTACGGCATGTCTTCGACCGGCACGATGCGCGATACGACACCCTTATTGCCATGGCGGCCCGCCATCTTGTCGCCCGGCTGCAGGCGACGCTTGACGGCCAGGTACACCTTGACCATTTTCAGTACGCCCGGCGGCAGCTCGTCGCCCTGCGTCAGCTTCTTCTTCTTGTCCTCGAACGCCTGGTCGAACTGCTTGCGCTTTTGCTCGATCGAATCCTTAAGGGACTCGAGTTGCGCAGCGGCTTCATCATCGGCCAGTCGAATCTCGAACCAGTGATAACGGTCGAGCGATTGCAGATAGTCCTTCGTCACCGCCGTACCCCGCGCGAGACGATTCGGTCCGCCAGTCGCTTCCTTGCGCAGCAAGAGCCTTTCAATCCGCTGGAACGCATCGCCTTCGACAATGCGCAGCTGATCGTTCAAGTCCTGCCTGTAACGCTTAAGCGCGTCATCGATAATCTGCTGTGCACGCCTGTCGCGCACGATTCCTTCACGTGTGAACACCTGAACGTCGATCACCGTGCCGCTCATACCCGACGGCACCCGCAGCGACGTGTCCTTCACGTCCGATGCTTTCTCGCCGAAGATCGCACGCAACAGTTTTTCTTCCGGCGTCAGCTGCGTCTCGCCTTTTGGCGTGACCTTGCCGACCAGCACGTCACCGGCACCGACTTCTGCGCCGATGTAAACGATGCCCGAGTCGTCGAGACGGCCGAGCTGATTTTCGGACAGATTGGAAATATCGCGCGTGATTTCCTCGGGGCCCAACTTCGTGTCACGTGCGACGACGTTCAACTCCTCGATGTGGATCGAGGTGTAGCGGTCGTCCGAGACCACGCGTTCCGAGATCAGGATCGAGTCCTCGAAGTTGTAGCCGTTCCACGGCATGAATGCGACCAGCATGTTCTGGCCAAGCGCCAATTCGCCGAGATCGGTCGATGCACCGTCGGCTACCACGTCACCCTTGGCGATCGATTCGCCTTTCTTGACGATCGGCGTCTGGTTAATGTTGGTGTTCTGATTCGAGCGCGTGTACTTGGTCAGGTTGTAGATGTCGACCCCGACTTCACCGGCAACGTTTTCCTTGTCGTCGACGCGCACCACGATGCGGTTCGCATCGACGTAGTCAACCGTGCCGCTGCGCAAGGCCTGCACGGTCGTTCCGGAGTCGACCGCCACCGTGCGCTCCACGCCGGTGCCGACAAACGGCTTCTCTGGCCGCAGGCACGGCACTGCCTGCCGCTGCATGTTCGAACCCATCAACGCGCGGTTCGCATCGTCGTGCTCGAGGAACGGAATCAAAGACGCCGCCACCGACACGATCTGCGAAGGCGCGATATCCATGTACTGCACGCGCCCAGGCGACATCAGCACGAACTCGCCGTTTTCGCGACAGCTCACCAGCTCATCCAGGAACTTGCCGCTCTTGTCGAGCGGCGCATTCGCCTGCGCGATGACATACCTGCCTTCTTCGATCGCCGACAGATACGAGATGTCGTTGGTGACACGGCCACTTTCAACCTTGCGGTACGGCGTTTCCAGAAAGCCGTACTCGTTCAGTTGCGCATACAGCGCCATTGAATTGATCAGGCCGATGTTCGGCCCTTCGGGTGTTTCGATCGGGCACACGCGCCCGTAGTGCGTCGGGTGAACGTCGCGCACCTCGAAGCCGGCACGCTCACGCGTCAACCCGCCCGGTCCCAACGCCGAGACGCGGCGCTTGTGCGTGATCTCGGACAACGGGTTGGTCTGGTCCATGAACTGGCTCAATTGCGAAGAGCCGAAAAATTCGCGAATCGACGCCGAGATCGGTTTGCTGTTGATCAGGTCGTGCGGCATCAGATTCTCGGTTTCCGCTTGGCCCAGCCGCTCCTTCACCGCGCGCTCGACCCTCACCAAACCCGCGCGGAACTGGTTCTCGGCCAGCTCACCGACCACACGTACGCGACGATTGCCCAAATGATCGATGTCGTCGATCTCGCCGCGTCCGTTGCGCAACTCGACCAGCAACTTCATCGTGTCCGCGATGTCTTCGTGCGTCAAAGTCATCGGGCCCGTGATTTCCGGCCGTCCAAAACGGCTATTGACCTTCATCCGCCCAACGCGGGAAAGGTCGTACGTTTCGTCGTCGAAGAACAAGCGACGGAACAGTGTCTCAACCGCGTCTTCAGTCGGCGGCTCGCCGGGACGCATCATGCGGTAGATGGCGATACGCGCCGCGAGCTGATCGCCAGTCTCGTCGATGCGCAGCGTGTTCGATATGAACGCGCCTTGATCCAGATCGTTGATGTAGATGGTGCGAATTTCCTGCACGTTGGCCGCACGTAGCGTCTTCAGCAGGTCTTCCGTCAACTCGTCGTTGGCATTGGCAACGATCTCTCCGGTTTCGGGATCGACTACGTTGTTCGCCAGCACACGCCCAAGCAGATAGTCCTCGGTCACTGCGATGCGCTTCATGCCCGCAGCTTCCATATCGCGGATATGTTTGGCGTTAATCCGCTTGTCCTTGGCGACGACGACCTTGCCGGTCTTGTCGGTGACGTCAAACCGCGCGATCTCGCCACGCAGCCGCTCGGGAACGAGCTCCATGAAGCCGCCTTCGGCACTCAGCGCGAACGTGTCGAAACGGAAGAAGTGCGCGAGCACCTGCTCGTTGGACAGTCCGATCGCCTTCAGCAGGATCGTCGCCGGCATCTTGCGGCGGCGATCGACGCGGAAGTACAGAATGTCTTTCGGATCGAATTCGAAATCGAGCCATGAGCCGCGGTACGGGATCACGCGCGCCGAAAACAGCAACTTGCCGCTCGAATGCGTCTTGCCCCGATCGTGTTCGAAGAACACGCCGGGCGAGCGATGCAGCTGCGACACGATCACGCGTTCGGTACCGTTGATGACGAACGAGCCGGTCGTCGTCATCAGCGGTATCTCGCCCATGTAGACCTCTTGCTCCTTGACCTCCTTGACGGTCGGCTTTGACGCCTCGCGGTCCATGATCACGAGTCGTACTTTCGCGCGCAGCGGCGACGCATACGTCAGGCCGCGCTGCTGGCATTCTTTGACGTCAAACGGCGGCTCACCCAGCGAATAGCTGACGAACTCGAGCCGCGCCATGCCGTTATGGCTGGAGATCGGAAAGATCGAAGTAAACGCGGCCTGTAGGCCGTGATTTTCACGCTTTGCGGGCGGAACATCGGCCTGTAAAAAGTGGGTGTACGACTCAAGCTGAGTGGCCAGCAAAAATGGCACGGACAACACGCTTGGCCGCTTGGCAAAGCTCTTGCGAATGCGCTTTTTTTCAGTGAACGAGTACGGCATGGACGCTCCGTTCGATACGAGACAGGGGCAAAACGATTAGCCGAGGACGTCCGACGAGCGAAACACGAACGCCAATACGGACGCAGCGATTGACGCGTGCGTCCGAGCGGCGTAGGGGTGTCCCGCGCGTTCGTTCATCCAGGGAAGACTTTGAGTTGGGGGCGAAACCACCAAATCAAAGACCACCCAAAACCAAGCTCAGAGTCGCCGGCGAAGCAAGCTTCGCCGGCGACCTAACCTTATTTGACTTCAACTTTGGCGCCGGCGTCTTCCAGCTTCTTCTTCGCGGCGTCGGCATCCGCTTTGTTCACGCCTTCCTTGACCGCCTTCGGCGCGCCATCGACCATGTCCTTGGCCTCCTTTAGACCGAGGCCGGTCAATTCACGCACCGCTTTGATGACGTTGACCTTGTTGGCGCCGATTTCGGCCAGAACCACACTAAATTCGGTCTGCTCTTCAGCCGCCGGCGCAGCGGCACCACCGCCTGCCGGCGCCGCCACGGCTACCGAAGCGGCGGCCGCCGAAACGCCGAACTTGTCTTCCATCATCTTGATCAGCTCGCTGATCTCAAGAACGGATTTGGCGCCGATTGCGTCGAGAATTTCCTGATTCGAAAGTGCCATTACTAACTCCTGATAAATGCGTTGTATCGGTGTTTAAATTCGGACGTGGTTCAAGCGGGCGCCGCTTCCTTCGCATCGCGGACCGCAGCCAGGGTGCGCACTAGGCGCGCCGGCACTTCGTTCAACGTGCGAACGAACTGACCGATCGGCGCCTGCATCGTGGCCATCAGCTTTGCCAGCAACTCCTCACGGCTCGGCATCGTGGCCAGTTGCTTGACGCCCTTTTCGTCCATCACGAAGTTGGGCATCCCGCCGGCCTTGACGACGAGCTTGTCGTTGTCCTTGGCGAAACCCGAAAGCACTTTGGCAGCGGCCACTGGGTCTTTGGAAAATCCGTACACCAAGGGTCCGACCAGCTTGTCGGACAACCCTGAGAACGGCGTTCCACCCACCGCACGACGCGCCAACGTGTTTTTCAGCACACGCAATTGCACACCCTGACTGCGCGCTTGCTTGCGCAGCTTGGTGACAGCATCCACATCCAGCCCACGGTATTCGGCGACTACGATCGATTGCGCCGACGCCACGAGAGCGCTGACCTCTTCGACCACAGCCGCTTTTTCCTGCCGATTAAGACCCATGCACTGGCTCCATCAAAAGTGCTTCGCAATACTCAAGCACCGGTTAAAAACCGGCGACCGAAGCGAAGCACCGATGCACGTCATACAACGCACTTCCATGCTTTCTTCGGGTCCACCGTCTGCGCTGGAATGGAAAGCTTCTTCCAAACTTAGAGAAGGCAACGCCTTCTTCCAGCGGTCTCTGACAGCAGCGCGCTGTATCGATAACTCTGATTCGGCGCGCAGCCCAAAGCCCTCGTTGCCCGATTACCTTCGGGCGAAAACATCATGCTGTGCCCGGTCGCCCGAGCACTCTCCTTATCCGTTCAGCGTTGCGGCATCGACGCGCACGCCAATGCCCATCGTGGACGACACTGAAATCTTGCGCAGAAAGATGCCTTTCGATGACGCCGGTTTCGACTTGTTCAACGCGTCGATCAGCGCCGACAAGTTGGTCTGCAAACGGTCGACCTCGAACGAGGCGCGGCCAATCGACGCGTGCACGGTGCCGGCCTTGTCGGCGCGAAACTGCACCTGACCCGCCTTCGCGTTCTTCACCGCTTGCGTCACGTCGGGCGTCACCGTCCCAACCTTTGGATTGGGCATCAATCCGCGCGGTCCAAGAATCTGACCAAGGCCACCGACCACGCGCATTGCATCCGGAGACGCAATGACGACGTCGAACTCCATGAAGCCTTCTTTGATCTTCGCTGCCAGATCGTCCATGCCAACGATGTCGGCACCGGCGGCCTTGGCATCTTCCGCCTTAGCGCCCTGCGCAAACACGGCAACGCGCTTGGTCTTTCCGCTACCTGCGGGCAACACCACCGACCCACGCACCGTTTGATCCGACTTCTTTGCATCAATCCCAAGCGCGACCGAAACATCGACCGACTCGTCGAACTTCGCAGTCGCGCACTGCTTTACGAGCGACAGCGCATCACCGACTGGATATATCTTCTGTGTATCGACCTTGCCGCGAATGGCCTGCGTGCGCTTCGAAAGGTTTGCCATCACACACCCTCCACCGTAATGCCCATCGAACGCGCGCTGCCGGCAATCGTGCGTACGGCTGCATCCATGTCGGCAGCAGTCAGATCGGGCATCTTCGCCTTGGCGATCTCTTCGGCCTGAGCGCGAGTGATCTTCCCGACCTTATCGGTGTGCGGTTTCGGCGATCCGCGCTCGACCTTCGCGGCCTTTTTGATCAGCACCGTCGCGGGCGGCGTCTTCATCACGAACGTGAAACTCTTGTCCGCAAAAGCCGTGATAACCACGGGAATCGGCAGACCCGGCTCCATGCTTTGCGTCTGAGCGTTAAACGCCTTGCAGAATTCCATGATGTTCAAACCGCGCTGACCGAGCGCGGGGCCGATCGGCGGCGACGGGTTCGCCTTGCCGGCCGGTACTTGCAACTTGATGAATCCGACTATCTTCTTTGCCATGATGGCTCCTTGGGTACAAGCGCTGCGCTCGCAGCTCCCCGGCTAACTTTTTGGCTCCGGCCGACTTCGTGGGCTTAACTTGCTTCACAAGTTAGCCTCGCCGAAAGGTTCGAGTCTGTGCGCACACTCAGACCTTTTCTACCTGACCGAACTCGAGCTCCACCGGCGTCGAACGGCCAAAAATCGTGACCGACACGCGCAGGCGACTCTTTTCGTAGTTCACTTCTTCCACATTGCCGTTGAAGTCGGTAAATGGCCCGTCCTTCACACGCACCATTTCGCCGACCTCGAACAGAGTCTTGGGCCGCGGCTTTTCGGCGCCCTCCTGCATCCGCAGCAATATCTCCTCAACTTCCTTCTGACGCAGCGGCGACGGGCGATTGGCGCTGCCGCCGAGAAAGCCGGTGACCTTCGGCGTGCTCTTCACCAGATGCCAGGCTTCGTCGGTCATCTCCATCTCGACCAGTACATAGCCCGAGTACATCCGGCGCTCAGTAATCGACTTCTTGCCGCCTTTTACTTCGACGACCTCTTCGACCGGCACCAGAATCCGTCCGAACTGCGACTGGAGCCCAGCTCGATTGATGCGTTCCTGCAGCGTGCGTGCAACGCCTTTTTCCATGCCCGAGTAGGCGTGCACGACGTACCAACGCTTGTTGCCAGACGCGGCCGCGGCTTGTGACAACGTGTCTGCTGCGGTGTCCGATGCTGTTTCAGATGCCATTGTTGTATCCCTAGCGCCAGGCGAGCAGCATGTCGTACAGAATCCACTCAAGGCTCTTGTCGACCAGAAAGAGAAACAACGCCATGATCACGACAAACCCGAACACGACGCCGGTGGTGCTGACCGTTTCCTTGCGGCTTGGCCATACGACGCGCTTGGTTTCTTCGTACGACTCGCGCGCGTAAGCCAAAAAGCGCTTCCCCGATGGTGAAAACCATGCGATCGCGATCGCGGCCACCAACCCACCAATCAGCACTCCAACGCGCGTCAGCGTCGGCTGTGCGGTAAGGAAGGTGAAACCGAGAACACCTGCGGCAGCGGCCAGCACGGCCAGTGTCACAAGGACGAGATCGGCCTTGCTGGTAACGGTTTCAACGTTCTGTGTTGCCATTTATGACTTGCGCAATCTGCTTAGAGCCGTTCGATCTGATGGCAGGGGCAGAGGGAATCGAACCCCCAACCTTCGGTTTTGGAGACCGACGCTCTGCCAGTTGAGCTATACCCCTACGTCCTATTCAATAATTTTGGCGACGACGCCGGCGCCGACGGTTTTGCCGCCTTCGCGCACCGCGAAGCGCAGTCCTTCTTCCATCGCGATCGGCGCGATCAGCGCCACTTCCATCTGGATGTTGTCGCCCGGCATCACCATCTCGGTGCCGCTGGGCAGTTGGATCGAGCCGGTCACGTCGGTGGTGCGAAAGTAAAACTGCGGCCGATAGCCGTTAAAGAACGGCGTGTGCCGCCCGCCTTCTTCCTTGCTCAGCACATACACTTCGGCGGCGAACTTGGTGTGCGGGGTGATGCTGCCGGGTTTGGCCAGTACTTGGCCGCGCTCGACTTCTTCACGCTTGGTGCCTCTTAACAGCACGCCCACGTTGTCGCCGGCCTGGCCTTGATCGAGCAGTTTGCGAAACATCTCGACCCCGGTGCAGGTGGTCTTAAGGGTGGGCTTGATGCCGACGATTTCGATCTCGTCGCCCACCTTGACGATGCCGCGCTCGATGCGGCCGGTCACGACGGTGCCGCGCCCGGAGATGGAGAACACGTCTTCGACCGGCATCAGAAAGGCGCCGTCAATGGCGCGCTCCGGGGTCGGGATGTAGCTGTCGAGGGCTTCGGCCAGTTTCATGATCGACTGTTCGCCCAGATCGCCTTTGTCGCCTTCCAAGGCGAGCTTGGCCGAGCCTTTGACGATCGGGGTGTCGTCGCCCGGAAATTCGTACTTGGACAGCAGCTCGCGCACTTCGATCTCGACCAGCTCGAGCAGCTCGGCGTCGTCGACCATGTCGACTTTGTTCAGGTACACGATGATGTAGGGCACGCCCACCTGGCGCGCCAGCAGGATGTGCTCGCGCGTCTGCGGCATCGGGCCGTCGGCGGCCGACACCACCAAAATCGCACCGTCCATCTGGGCCGCACCGGTGATCATGTTTTTCACGTAGTCGGCGTGGCCCGGGCAGTCGACGTGCGCGTAGTGCCGGTTGGCGGTCTCGTATTCGACGTGCGCGGTGTTGATGGTGATGCCGCGTGCCTTTTCTTCGGGCGCCGCATCGATCGAGTCATAGGCCCGCGCTTCGCCGCCGTACTTGCTCGCTAACACCGCCGTCATGGCCGCCGTCAGCGTGGTCTTGCCGTGATCGACGTGCCCAATCGTGCCCACGTTCACGTGCGGCTTGGTCCGTTCGAATTTGCCTTTCGCCATCGCTAACTCCTGACCACTTTCTCTCTCAATTTGGTGCCCATGACGCGGATCGAACGCGTGGCCTCTCCCTTACCAAGGGAGTGCTCTACCACTGAGCCACATGGGCCTCGCGTGATCGCCGATAACGCCATGTCTGCTTTGTTGCTCGCGCTTGCCGTACCTCTGCGTACTGACTTCGCGCTCGCGTCGCGCATCCACGGCGTTCTCGACAACACGGTTGCTGTTTTCGTAGAGTGCGTGTTCCTCTTGTTGACTGGAGCGGGTGAAGGGAATCGAACCCTCGTCGTAAGCTTGGAAGGCTTCTGCTCTACCATTGAGCTACACCCGCCCGACGAATACTTTTCCTCTCATACATCCGCACATACGCGAGTCCGGGTGTCCTGGTGGAGGAGGTTGGATTCGAACCAACGTAGGCGTAAGCCAACAGATTTACAGTCTGCCCCCTTTAACCACTCGGGCACCCCTCCGCGGCGAACCGCAAATTATGGTTGCGGAACAAAGGCTTGTCAAACCGGCGCGCCGAAGTTGCCGCATTGCAGCGTCGTGGACAGCAAGAATGAGGGCCTTGGCGCGAAGGCGCTGACGACTTGGTCGCAATCTGTCAGCGCTTACTTTCTTCAAAAGCCCTTATTCCTGGGCTCTTAAGTGCTTTATGCCGCTAGTACTAGTCCTCGACCCCAATTGAACTCGCCGGGATCTGACCGATAATTGTGCGATGCATCAAGTCGGTTCACACCACTCTTCAGCCGCGCCGCTGATTGCGCAACTGGGTCCACATCACCGCGCGCGCGTGCTGCGACACTTGCGCGAACTACCTGCGCAAGACCTCTGGCTCCGCTTCGGGTACGCCGTGACGGACGACGCGCTGCGTCGTTATGTTCGCCACCTGCATTTCACCCGGGATGCGGTCTTCGGCATTTTTGATGATGCCGCGGAGCTCCTTGCCCTCGGGCATCTCGGATTCGACAAGAGCGCGAAGTCGAAAACCGCAGAGTTCGGGTTGTCCGTTCTTCCCTCTGCGCGTCGAGAGGGACTCGGGCTTCGTCTGCTACAGCGCGCTGAGATGCACGCGCGCAACCGAGGCGCAAAGCAGCTGATCATGACGTACATGCCGGAAAACGACGCTCTGAAGAGCCTGGCGCTGCGCGCCGGCATGCATCTGCACGAGGATCCGTCCGAGCCGCGCGCCTATCTTGGTCTCGAGACACCTAGCGCCGCCTCTCTGATGGATGAAACATTTTCCGAAATGCTGGCGGCGGTCGATCTCGGCTTTCGCGTTGCCAACGCAGACAGCACCGCGCATCGCGCTACATCTGCTTGAACAGGTGCGTGTAGTTGCGGCTGACTTCGAGTTTTTCCGGATGCCCTTTTATCAGCACTAGTTGGCGTCCTCGAAAATCGCGAGTGACGCCTGCGATGGCCTTCGCATTGACGATCGTGGCTCGATGAATCTGCCAAAACTCTGCGGGGTCGAGCTCGTCGATCAACTCCTTGATCGGCTTGCGTATCAGCGCTTCAATTGATTCGGTCTGAACGCGCGTGTACTTCTCGTCGGATCTGAAAAATAGAACATCGGCGGTCGGTATCAGGCGCAGCTGTTGTCCAACGCTCGCTTGTATCCACTGCAAATGGCCGCGCCCACCCGCACTGCTGCCGGTAGCATCGAGCTTGGCACTCAGTTGACTCAGCAGCGCGCTTAGATCACTGGGCTTTGACCCGAGCCGTTTCTGCAAGCGGGTGACCGTAACTGCAAGGCGGTCGGCTTCAGCCGGCTTCAGAACATAGTCGATCGCGCCGTGCTCGAACGCGTCGAGTGCATATTCGTTGTATGCCGTGATAAACACGATATGGCATGCGTCGCCGATTTCACGCGCGGCCTCTATGCCCGTCATCCCCGGCATTCGAATGTCGAGGAACGCAAGATCAGGACGATGCTCCTGAACCGCCACCACCGCTTCTTCGCCGTTTTTCGCTTCGGCAAGAATCGCGAGTTCCGGCCACACTTCGCCAAGCCGTGCGCGCAACTGCTCGCGCATCAATCGCTCATCGTCTGCAATGATCGCCGTCGGCATGCGGCGATTCTATTCGCGCACTCAGGCTTTCGGTTGCGGCACGTCCGCCTCGAAGGTGTACGGAACTTCGATCGTGACGATCGTTCCACTCGGAGAATTTGCTTCGATCAACAGGCGTGCCGCGCCACCGTAGAGCGCCGCCAGCCGCTCGCGCACATTGGAGAGCCCCACGCCGGCGCCCGCGCGTTGGCCCGAGTCCTCACTAGTCGCGAATCCGAGCCCGGAGTCCGCCACCGTTACGCGCAGTCGCCCGTTCGAAATGTCGGCGGAAATCGTTATCGAACCGCCTTCGGGCTTCGGCTCGAGGCCGTGCCTGATCGAGTTTTCGACCAGCGACTGCAGCATCATCGGCGGGAACTGGGCCGAGGCAAGCCCTTGCGGGACGATGACCGAATACTGCAGCCGATCTTCCATCCTGAATTTCAAGATTTCCAGATACGAGCGGCACAGTTGAATCTCCTTGCCGAGCGTCGTCGAGCCCTCTCGCATTTGTGGCAACGCGGCGCGTAAGTACTGAATCAGGCTCTTCTGCATCTTCGATGCGGTCGACGGCTCGGTCTCGATCAGATAGTCGACCGACGCCAGCGTGTTAAACAGGAAGTGCGGTTCGACCTGTGCCTGCATTGTTTTCAGTTGCGCTTCGGCGAGCTGGCGCTTCAGGCTTTCCTCGGCCGCGGTCTCAGTTGCGGCCTTCGCGCGCGACTCGGCGCGCTTTTTCCCGCCCAGGACCACCTTGACGATGATGCCGGTCAGGATCAGCGACATCACAAGACTCATCAGCCAATCGCCGCTACTTTCGCGTAAGTGCCGAGTTTCTCGCGCGATCTGCCGCTCGATCTGCTTTTCGACGATGTCTTCGATCTGATCACGCGCCTTGTCGAGTGCAAGCGCGAGCTGCTGCGGGTCCTGGGTGAACTCGGGTCCAATCTTTACTGTTTTCCCGTCGCCTTCGACCGTCACACCCTGGTCGGCATTAGATGCTGTTTCGTCTTTGGCCTCGGATTTGGGATCGGCCGGTTGACGCTCGACCCGAACGCCTTTTTCGTCGATGACGACCGACACTTGCTCACCGTCATCGCTCGCCTGGATGCGCAGGCCTTTATCGTCAATCTGCACGCTGGGGTGGTCGCCCGACTTCTTGCGCAAACGTTTTCTGGCGGGCGACTTTTCATCTGGAGCCTGTATTCGCACTCCGTCGGGCGCGACTTGCAGGTTCACCTGCACGCGATCCTGGCCCTCTGCCACCCTTACAACGACGACCGGCTCACTCCTGTACACAATGGTCTGCGCGATGCCACCTAGGATCAACAGCAGCAACGCCACCAGAAAAAACCTGAACCAGCTAACCCTAGCCAACCAATCGCCGAGGCGGGCACCGGCACTCTTTATCGTTGGGGTAGCCGCGCTACGAGTCCACGCAAAGGCGCGTGACCAGCGCGATGCGCGCTGCGATGCGGTCGCCTCGGGAGACGCCGCAGCAGCGGCTGAGCTGCCCGTTTCTGTGCCGTTGGTATTCTTTTCACTTGTCATGCAGCGACTTTATAAACTGCCGCACGCGAACACCAATTTGGTGCGACAGACTGCAATAACCCGGTCATAGAGTGCAACTAACGCTGCCGGATGGCGAAAAAAAAGCCCGGATCGTCCGGGCCTTTTAGCTTGCGCTGAGCGCTTAGAGCGCTGCCTTTGGCGTCTGCTCACACGCCGCCGCCATCGGCGCTGTCTGATTCGGCGCGATGACAACCGGTTCAAGTCGCACCAGTTGCAAGCCCGCGGTCGTTGGCAGCGCGCGCTCTTCGTTCAGTGCACCGCCCGCTGTAGCGACGAGTCCGAGTCCAAAGACCGCGGCCAGTGCCGCACTCAGAATGCGAATTTGGTGAGATGTGCGATACATGATGCCCTCCTTCGTCGCGTCAACTGCCTGTTGACGCGCACTGTAGAGAGCGCGCGCGCCCAGCGCGATGGGCTTGCGACGAACTGCAGAACTGACGGCGTGAACAGCAGTCGCGCAGACTGATCGGAGCGAACCCAGCTATAGGGCGACGTATGGGGCGACGAACCGGGGTCGCGCCACCGGCGCAACGAAGCCCATCCAGCTACTTTCGGACTAGTCTGCTCCGATGACACGAAGCAGTAACGAAATCGCCAGCAGCGTCCAGCCGGCGCGACCCGCACGATCGGCCCACGGATTTTCGGCGCGCAGCTTCGCGGCTTGCTGCAGCAACTGTTCTCGTCGTTTCAGTGCCCCGGCCTGACTCGAGCTTTGCTCGCCGCTCGCTTTGACGATTGCGCGGACAAACGGAAATTGAACTGTCAGCGAGAGTGTCAGAACCGACGCCCCGAGATCGCCCAGTCCATGTGGGAAGCGTCCTGCATCGAAGTCGACCAGTGCCAACCCGCCCATTACAGCGCTCAGCACAAAGAACGTGTTGCGCCAGATTCGTTCGCCGGCGGTCTGAGTGCGAGGTTCGTTCATTTCGCGAAGCCAATACCAATCAAACCCTATTTATAGACCTCTGATAGGCATCCATGTTCTGGCAGTTGCGGCAGAATTATTGCTCCGTAGCCATCGGACGAGGACATTGCCATGCAATTCACACCCTGGGACAACCCGATGGGCACCGACGGCTTCGAGTTTATCGAGTACGCCGCGCCCGATCCGGCTGCGCTCGGTGCCCTGTTCGAGACGATGGGTTTCGTCGCCGTCGCCAGGCACCGCCACAAGAAAGTGACGCTGTATCGACAAGGCGGCGTTAACTTCATCATCAACGCCGAGCCCGATTCGTTTGCGCAACGTTTTGCGCGGCTGCACGGACCATCGATATGTGCGATCGCGTTTCGTGTGCGCGACGCGGGACATGCATACCGGCGTGCGCTTGAGCTCGGGGCGTGGGGGTTCGACTCCAAATCCGGCCCGATGGAGCTGAATATCCCGGCGATAAAGGGCATCGGCGACTCTTTGATCTACTTTGTGGATCGCTGGCGCGGCAAGAACACCGATACTCCGGGCGGGATCGGCGATATCAACATCTACGACGTCGACTTCGAGCCGATCGCCGGCGCGCACGCGAATCCGGTGGGCTGTGGCCTCGTATTCATCGATCATCTGACGCACAACGTGCATCGCGGCCGGATGAAGGAATGGGCCGAGTTTTACGAGCGTCTGTTCAACTTCCGTGAAGTGCGCTACTTCGACATCGAAGGTCAGCTGACCGGCCTCAAAAGCAAGGCGATGACCAGTCCGTGCGGAAAGATTCGCATTCCAATCAACGAGAGCGCCGATGACAAGAGCCAGATAGTCGAATATCTGGACCAGTATCGCGGCGAAGGCATTCAGCACGTAGCGCTCGCAACCGGCGACATCTATGCGACGGTGCGTGCGATGAAAAGCAATGGCGTTGCCTTCCAGGACACGATCGATACTTACTACGACCTGGTCGATCAGCGGCTGCCGAACCACGGGGAGCAGTTGGCCGAACTGAAGCGCCTGCGCATCCTGATCGACGGCGCAACGCATCAAGGTGCGCCCAACGAATTGTTGCTGCAGATTTTTACGCAAACCGTAATCGGCCCGATTTTTTTCGAGATCATTCAGCGCAAGGGCGACGAAGGATTTGGAGAGGGCAACTTCCGCGCCCTGTTCGAATCAATCGAACTGGATCAGATCCGGCGTGGCGTGCTCAAGCCGGACAACAGCAAGGCGACTGCATAGAGCCGGGGCCTCTTAAAGAGTAAATAGACCCTGATGGCCGTCTTGCCGGTCACCTACGGCGCTAGCAGCCGCCCGCCGCGCGGCGATTACTCCGAGGCGCGCGACGACTACACGTGCGATCAGCACTGGGAGCGCTATGCGCCGGCCGAACACGCGATGTATGCGCGATTGTTCGAGCGCCAGGTCAAGCAGGCGCGCGGTCAGGCCTGCGAAGAATTTATCGACTCGCTGGAGATGCTCGGCGCGGTGGACCGGATTCCGCGCTTCGATGCGATCAGCGACTCACTTAGACGCGCCACCGGTTGGGAAGTGGTTGCGGTGCCGGGGCTCATCCCTGAGAACGCTTTTTTTTCGTTGCTCGCCCATCGCCGTTTCCCGGTCACCGTCTGGCTGCGCGCGCCTGAGGAGTTCGACTACATCGTCGAGCCCGATGTGTTCCATGACCTTTATGGCCATGTGCCGCTGCTGTTCAATCCGGTCTTCGCCGACTACATGCAGGCGTTCGGGCGCGGCGGTCTCAAGGCAGCGGGATTGCAGGCGCTCGAGTATCTGGCGCGTCTTTACTGGTACACAGTGGAGTTCGGCTTGATCGTCACCGAGCGCGGATTGCGTGTCTATGGCGCAGGCATCCTGTCGTCGGTAGGAGAAATGCAGTACGCACTTACCAGTCCGAAACCCCAGCGCCTGGCCTTCAACCTGAAGCGGGTTTTGCGTACGCCGTACAAGATCGACGACTATCAATCCAGCTATTTCGTCGTCGAGTCGTTCGATCAACTGTTCACTGCCACCGCGCCTGATTTTTCGCCGCTGTACGAGGAAATCGCAAGGCAACCCACGCTTCCGATCGACGCTACGCTGCAGGGCGAAAGGTCCTATCCGCCCAACGCCGATAACGCAGCGGCGGCGTAATGCTACCTACCTACCGCGGCTAGCTCCCTACTGCGACTGCGCCGGCACACCGCCGGGGATGATCGGCTGTGGAATCTGCTGCTGCGGGATTTGCTGCTGGGACTTGCTGCTGCGGATTTGCTGCTGCGGTACCTGCTGCTGCGGCATCTGCGGCGGCTGTACCTGCTGCGCTGGAAACTGCTGCGCCGGCGGCTGCGGCACTGCCGGCGGTGGTTGAGGAACAGCGGGCCGCGGCGGTGGTACCGGTGCAGCGCGCGGAATATTCGGCGCGCCTTCGCTGCTGGGCGCGGTCAGCGTGTTGCCGTCGCGAAAAAAATTGGGTTCAGCCGGTCTGCCGCCCAGTTGTGCAACGGGTCGCGCCGGCAAGCGAACTTCCTGACGGCCGCCACCGCCTTCGAGAACCGCAACGTCGGACGTCACCGATACCAGCTTCATGCCCGGCGCTACTTCCTGCCCGACGAGAAATACGCGTGCCGGCTTGCCATCGACGACGAGCACCGCGCTCGAGTCCTTGCCCGCTGCGAATACACCCAGCGCCTGCACATTGGTGGCATGCGACTGCACGAGATCGACTTTGCCGAACATGCGCGCTGCTGCCATCGGATCCGGATCACGTAGCGGCGGTGGCGGCAGCGGCGGCGGGGCTGCGGTGGACGCCGGCGTGAAAATGCGAATGGTCCAGTAACGCAGCGATCGCCATCACACCGGCGAAGAAAACTAAGTGAACCGCAGCGGAAGCAAGCTTTTTCAACATCAGTAGTCCAAAGTTCGGCGCTAGCTCATCATGAATTAATCTGCACAGCATCCCCTTTCCGGGGGGTGGGGCGACCGACTTGCATTGATAATATCCTTTGCACCCTCGGTTGTCCGCGTCGAAAAGCGAGGAACTTCAAGGCGTTCGGCGCATATCTTCAAGTTTTCTACCGCATTGCCCAATGGTCTGATGACTCCGATGACAGGCGTTCGTTCCGCTTTTTTGTCCCGCGCGCTTCTGCCACGTGCAGCGCGCGGATTCACGTTGATCGAGATCATGGTCGTGATCACGATCCTTGGCGTGCTGGCGGCGTTGATTGTGCCGCGCGTGGTTGGACGGACGGACGATGCCAAGATCGCCGCCGCGAAACAGGACATCGCATCGATCATGCAGGCGCTAAAGCTGTACCGGCTCGACAACGGGCGTTATCCGACCACTGATCAGGGATTGCAGGCCCTGATCACGAAGCCGACAACCGAGCCGATGCCCAGCAACTGGAAGCAGGGTGGCTATCTCGAACGCTCAACGGTGCCGTCCGACCCGTGGGGCGAACCGTACAAGTATTTAAGCCCCGGCGTACGGGGTGAGATTGATGTGTTTTCGCTCGGCCGCGATCGTGCAAATGGCGGTGAAGCGAACACTCCAGATGCCGACATAGGCTCGTGGCAACTCTAGACATGCCGACAAAAGTGGTGCCTCGCTGCCTTTGTCGGGTTAGTTAGCGTGAAATCGCTGGCGAAGCCAGACAATTTCACCAGGCCAACTAGATGAAACTGAGATGGATGCGGCGCCGCAAGGGCTTCACGCTGATCGAGCTGATGGTCGTCATCGTCCTTGCGGGCATTCTGATTTCGCTCGTTACGATCAATATCACGCCCGATCCGCGTCAGCAATTGCAGCGTGAAGCGCAACGCGTCGGGCAATTGATGGCGCTGGCGGCCGATGAGGCGCGCATTCGGCAGCAGCCGATCGTGTGGGAAGCCGATCTGCGCGGGTACCGCTTCGTCACTGAGTCGGGCGGCGAGCGACGCTTGCTGACCGGCGACGACCTGCTGCGTGAGCGTGCATGGGAGACGCCGCTGACACGTCTGGCGGTGCTTGACAACGGCGGGCCGCAGCCGGCGCAGGTGCTGCTCGGCCCGGGCGCGCCGCCAGTCAGAGTCGCGGTTGCGCGCGAATGGATACAGCCGCGCTGGCAGCTCGAGCTGACTAACGAAGACGGATCGGTGCGGGTCGATTTCGACGAAACGGGCCGCGCCATCTTCGCCGCCAATCAGGGAGCGGCAAAGTAATGCGGATGCGCGGCTTTACATTGCTGGAGGTACTAGTTGCGCTGGTCATTATCGGCGTCGCATTGGCCGCCGCGATGCGCGGCGCGATGTCGTTGACCTCGACGGCGGAGTACACGCGGCAAAAACTGCTCGCAGTGCTGACCGCGGAAAACCGCCTGCTCGAACTGCGCCTGGGCCGCGAACGCCTCGAGCCTGGAGACAGCGTGATCGCGTGCGAGCAAGGCGGCGTCAGCTTTACCTGCGCGCAAGCGGTAAAACCGACACCGAATCCGTTTTTTCGCAGGGTCGAAGTGCGAGTGTTTCGCAGTGACGACGAGGGCAATCGGCGCCAACTCGTCGAATTGATGACCGTGATGCCGACCAATCAATAGTCATGACCAAGAGACAGCGCGCGCGCGGCTTTACGTTGCTCGAACTGCTGGTGGCAATCACTGTGCTGTCGATCGTTTCGATGATCGCGTGGCGCGGGCTCGACTCACTCGTCGCGACGCGGGAGCGGCTCGAACCGGAAGGCGACGAGGTGCGCTCGCTTCTTACCGACGTTCGGACAAATGGAGCGCGACCTGACGCAGGTTACGAACCCGGCGTTTCTCGGACTCACCGCATCGCCGCTGAACATCCGGGTGATCGACGGTGGCCAGGTGATCGAACTGGTACGCGTCGCAAGCCCGGTCCCCGATCGTGCGACCGAGGTACAGACGGTTTTCTATCGGGTCGTCGAGGGCGACTTGATGCGGCAGGCAACGCCTCCGTTGCCTGCCTTCGCCCGCGCCAATGCTGAGAGTTTTGAAACGGCTCGCCTGTTAAGCAAAGTGCAGGCGATGAACGTGCGGGTGTGGCAGGTGCCAACCGGCTGGGTGTCTCCATTCGATTCCGATGCTTCGCAACGGGTGTCCACGCCGCCAGGTGCACCGAGCGCCCAGCCCCAGCCGCGTGCGCCCGACGCAACGCCGGCGCCGGGCATCGAGGTCACATTGCTGCGCACCGACGGCAAGACGTTTCGTCGCGTGTTTCTGGTGGGCGCATGAAACGACCCGAGACCTTCGCGCAGCGCATTTGGCCCCCTCCCTCGTGGAGGGAGGGCCGGGGAGGGAGCCCCGAAATGGCGCAACCGCCATCAGCGACGGCGCAGCCGTGCTCATGGCACTTTTTGTCGCCGCTCTGGCGACATTGATCATTACCGGGCTCTTTTATCGTCAATTCGTCCTGCTGCGAACGATCGAGAACCAGCAACTCACTTCGCAGAGCCGCCTGCTGCTGCGCGGTGCACTTGATTGGGGCCGTGCGATCCTGCGCGAAGACGCCAACCGTTCGCAGTACGACGCGCTGAGCGAACCATGGTCGCAGCCGCTGGCTGAAACACGGCTCGATCAGTTGGGCGAGACCGCATCGCTGGCCGCGTTGGCGACGATTGCCGGCTCGATGGAAGACGCGCAAGGCCGTTTCAACCTGCGCAACCTCGTTGAAAATGGGCAGGTGCTCGAAAAGGAGCTAGAGGCGCTGCGTCGGCTCGTTTCGCTGTTGTCGTTGCCTGAGCAAACCGCCGATCTGATCGCGATCCGAATGGCGCAGGCATTGCCGCCACCCGTGCCCGATCAAGTCGACCAGATTTCTGACGCCAAGATCAAGGAGCGCGACAAGCCGCGTCCGTTGCCGTTGATGCTGCCGCAGGACGTCGCCGGCATCGCCGGCATCGATCCGACAGCGGTGCAGCGGCTCGCTCCGTACATCGTCGTGCTCGATGAACGCACTCCCGTCAATGCCAACACTGCAACACCGGAGGTGATCGCCGCGCGTGTGCCTGAGTTGACGCTGGCCGAAGCGCGCACCTTGGTAGCCGAGCGCGATCGTCTTTCGTACTTCAACAACACCGGTGAAGTGCGCACGCGCCTTGGCATCAAGGGCGCGCTGGTCACCGACTCAGAGCTATCAACCGCCTCGCGCTTCTTTTTCATTCGCGGCGAAGTCAAGCTGGACCGCGCCGTCACGCGCATGGAAGCGCTGGTCAAGCGCGCGATTCCGGGCCAGGGACAACAGGCGGTAGCCGTGCTATGGACCCGCGAGATTTGAGAGTAGACCGATGAGAGACCGTTCACACCAACGCCTGCTTGTTTTCCTGCCGCCGCGCCTCGACGGCCGCGGGCGAGCGCAGTTTGCTTCAGGCACTGTCGTGTCCTACGTTGCATTGTCGGGTCGCGAGTCGACGCGTGGCGAAGCGCCCGTGGCTTTGCTGCCGAAGGCAGCCGCGGCCGACCTCGTGTTCGACTCGAGCGACGTGTTCATCACTGCGATTGAAGCGCCGAAGCTTTCCGAAGGCAGATTGCGTATCGCGCTGCCGAACATTCTTGAGGATCGTCTGCTGGCCGATTCGACCGATTGCCATTTCGCATTCAACATTCCGCGGGGTGGTACCGGCACGACGACGATTGCGGCGCAGCCGAAGATGCCGGTTGCCGTGATCGACCGCGGCATCCTGACACGTGCGCTCGATGTGTTCACCGATGCCGGCTTCAAGGTACGCGCGGCATACAGCGAGATCTACACGGTGCCCGCGCCGGCCGCCGGCGTGCTGTCGGTCAGAGTGGATCGCGGACGCGGCATCGCGCGCTCGGCAACGCACGACGGCTTCGCCTTCGATCTTGGCGACGACTCGATTCCACCGGCACTTGCGCTGGCGGTGCGGCAGCTAGGCATCAAGCGGATTCAGGTGTTCGGACGCGACGGCGCACGCATGGCCTCGTTGGCCCAGGCGTTGAACGTGCAGATCGACACGAGCGCGCACGAAGCCGACTTGGCCAGCACCGAGACGGGCGTGAGCCTGCTGCAAGGCGCGTTTGCGCAGGGCGGAATGATCGGCGGTCTTGTCGGCAGCTCGAAGCTGTCACTGTCGAGCCGCGCAGTGCGGGTTCCGCTGCTCTGGACCGCAGCCGGCGCGCTGGTCGCGATCGTCGGCATGAACGCCTACAACCTGAAGCTGGCAAGCGAGGAAAGAGCAATCCGCAGCCAGATGCAGACTAACTTCCGCTCGACGTTTCCCGAGGTCACTACGGTGGCCGACACGACGGTGCAGGCCAAGCAGAAGCTCGCCGAGCTGCGTGCGCGCGCCGGTATTGCCTCGGCCAACGATTTTTCGGTGCTAAATGCGCGCACCGCACTGCTGCTGTCGGCCGCGCCGGTCGGCAGCGTCGCCGGTATGGAGTATCGCGATGGCGCGCTAAAGGTGAAGTTCAAGCCGAGCGTTGCAGAAAACGCGGGGCTGCAAAACAGCCTGCGTTCGGTCGCGCTTCAACAGGGATTGAACATCCGTTTCGAAGCCGACGGCTCGGCGCGTGTCACAGCGGCGGGGGCATGATGGAAGCCCTCAAACTTTTCTGGGCCGAGCGTGTACCGCGCGAGCGCGCGATCTTGCTGGTTGGCGGCTTTGCGCTGCTAGCGGTGATCGCTTTCCTGCTGCTGATCGAACCGGCGTACACCGGCATTGCTCGTCTCGAGCGCAGCCTGCCACAACAGCGTGCAGGTGCCGCCGAGCTCGACTCATTGCTGTCCGAAGTCAAGGCAATGCGGGCGCGGCCGCAGGTCGCGTCGGTGTCGGCGGGCGATGTGCGCGCCGCGATCGATACATCGCTCGGGCGCGCCGGCATCAAGGCCGCTCGCATCGTTCCGCTATCCGACGGCGATATGCAGATGACGTTCTCCGACGTGCCGTACGCCAGTTGGGCGCCGTGGCTCGCCGGCGTCGAGCGCGAGCTCGGAGCGCGCGCCACTTCGGTCACGATTGCCGCGCGCGACAAGACGCCGGGAAACGTCGACGTCGAGCTTGCGTTGCGGTTGGCACGCAAATGACCGGATGAGCGGCACCGACTATGCGCACTGCTTACTTCGTCGTTGCAGCGCTGATCATCCTGCTGGTCACGGCGCTCGTGCTTGCGCCTGCGCAATGGGCGGCCGGCTATGTGCGATCGGCGACCGGTGGCAGAGTCGAGCTGGCCGAGGCGAGCGGCACACTATGGAACGGCTCGGCGGTGGTGGTGATCGCATCGCCGGCCGAGACCGGTGCGTCGCATGCCAGCTTGCCCGAGCGTTTGTCATGGCGCTTGAGCCCGTGGGCGTTGCTGGTTGGCCAGATCGACGCGGCGCTGATGCATCCATCTGCGCTGTCTCAGCCTCTAATGGTCAACGCAGCGCTCACTGGCGGCAAGCTGACGCTCGGCGCGACCGCGTTGCGCGTGCCCGCATCGCTGCTGGTCGGCCTCGGCGCGCCCTGGAACACGGTGCGACCGGGAGGCATCTTGACGGTTTCTTGGGATCGCCTGCTGGTGGAACGCGGACGCTGGCAGGGCCAAATAAACGGCGAGTGGCAGTACGCGTCGAGCGCTCTGACGCCTGTATCACCGATGGGGCATTACCGCGTGCAAACCAATGGCGTCTGGCCTGGAACTCAACTGGAATTACTAACCATTTCGGGTCCCCTCGAGCTCAAGGGCAGTGGCACAATCAACGAGGGTGGGCGCTTACGCTTCACCGGACGGGCACAAGCAATGGCCGGCACCGATCCCGGTGTCAAGGCTCAACTGACGGGGCTGATCTCGCTGCTGGGGCGGCGCGACGGCGAGGGATCTCTGCTAAATGTCGGTGGTTGATATAAAGCCTATCCGCGCGTCAGGCACGCGCAGTCTTCTGGTTCGTTCGACCGCATTTGCTTGCGCCTGGCTGATGACGACCACGACCGTTATCACACCTGCGTTCGCGCAAACATCACGCGCCAAGCCGCCAGCCAAGCCGGCGCAGTCACAGACGGAGCAGAGCGCAGGTCGCGACGACACCGTGCTGCTGAACTTCGTCAACGCGGATATCGACGCTGTTGTGCGTGCGATCGGGCAATTCACTGGCCGCACGTTCGTCGTTGATCCGCGAGTCAAGGGAACGTTGTCGCTTTCGACCGAACGCCCCGTAACGCGCCAGCAGGCCTACGACCAGCTTCTTACCGCGCTGCGGCTGCAGGGGTTCACGATCGTGCAGACCGGCAACGTGGCGCGCGTCGTGCCAGAGGCCGATGCGAAACTGCAAGGCGGGGCCGTCGTCATTCCAAAGGGTTCCGCGCCGAGCGGAGACCAGCTCGTAACGCAGGTGTTTCGGCTGCAGTACGAATCCGCCACCGCGATGGTGCCGATTCTGCGGCCGCTGATCGCGCCGAACAACACGATTTCGGCCTACCCGCAGAACAACACGCTGGTCATTACCGATTACGCCGATAACCTGCGCCGGATTCAGCGCATCATCGAATCGATCGACACGCCGGCCACCAGCGATGTTGAGATCATCCCGATCAAGAACGGTCTGGCACTGGAGATTGCGACCGTCGTCAGTCGCGTTCTTGATGAGGGCGCGCGGGCGGCGGGGCAAGCGACCGACGCGGGCCAGCGCATTTCGTTACTGGCCGAGCCGCGCACCAATTCGATCATCATCCGCGCACCGAGTCCGCAGCGACAGCAGCTTGCCAAGAGCCTGATCGCACAGCTCGACAGACCGGCGCTGACGCCGGGCAACATCAACGTCATCTATCTGCGCAACGCCGAGGCAGTCAAACTGGCGCCGCTGCTGCGCGCGATCATCGGCGCCGACGCGTCGTATGTGCCACAGGCCGGCGGCAGCGGACTTTCGCCGACAACAACCATGGGGCCCGGCTCCGGCCAGCCTCAGACCGGTACGACGCTCGGTGCGCCCGGCGGCCCTGCTCCCAGCGTCGGCCAGATCCCCGGTGGCGGCGCGGGCGCCGGCGGCACGGGCGGCCTGGCGGGCATGATTCAGGCCGATGCGGCAACCAACTCTTTGATCGTCACCGCGCCAGAGCCGCTGTACCGAAACATCCGTGCAATCGTCGACAAGCTCGACGTACGGCGCGCGCAGATCGTCATTGAATCGCTGATCGTCGAAGTCACCGCCGACAAAGCGTCCGAGTTCGGGATTCAATGGCAGGCATTGGGCGCCATAGACGACTCCGGAACCAGCGTCATTGGCGGCACCAACTTTGGCACACCGGGACAGAACATCATTAGCGCTGCACAAAACATCGGCTTGTTGGGACCGGGATTGAACCTAGGCGTTGTGCGCGGCCGGATCAACATCCCCGGCATCGGCGAAGTGCTGAATCTGGCCTTTCTCGCAAGGGCTCTGGCGACCAGTGCCGATGCGAACATCTTGTCGACGCCAACGATTCAAACGCTGGATAACGAAGAAGCGAAGTTTCTGGTTGGGCAGAACATTCCACTGATTACCGGTTCGTTTGCATCGACTGGAGGCGCTGGCGCTGTCAATCCGTTTCAAACGTTCGAGCGCCGGGATATCGGCCTTCAGTTACGCGTCAAGCCGCAGGTTTCCGAAGGCAATGTCGTGCGGCTGGCGATCTACCAGGAACTGTCGTCGATCCAAAACACGCTGACGGCTGCGCAAGGCGGCATCATCACGAATAAACGCAGCTTCGAATCGAGCGTACTGGTCGAAGACGGCAATATCGTCGTGCTCGGCGGCCTGATCGAAGATCGCACCGACAACAGCCACCAAAGGGTGCCCCTGTTGGGTGATATCCCGTGGGTCGGCGCGCTGTTCCGTTACGAGAACCGCGGCCGGAGAAAGACCAACCTGCTGGTGTTCCTGCGACCGTATGTGGTGCGCGACGAAGGCACATCGTCGGCGCTGGCGTTGGATCGCTATGCCTATATCCGAGGCCAGGTCGCGGCGGGCACGCTACCGGACACCCCGATCTTTAAGGATCTGCAGGGCAGCCAACTGCCAGCGACGCCCCCGGTGCCGCCCTCAATGCGCCCCCCGCAGGGCGGTGCCGGCAGCCCGGCCCCCGCAGCTGAGTCGGCGCCGCTGCCGCGCTCGCCGGAAGCGGGGCTCGGCGCGCGCACCGAGAGGGCAGAGCTGGCGCCGATTATCGATGTGGCGCCGCCCGTAGTACCCCCGCCCGCTCCAGTCAAGCCAACAACGGAAGCGCCTGCGCCGGTTGCGCCGCCTCCGGTTGCGCCGCCTCCGGTTGCGCCGCCTCCGGTCGCGGCGCTTCCCACTCGCACAGAGGCAGCGCCGGTGACGCCGCCACCCGCCACGGCCGCTCCCCGGGAGACGCAACCGCCAGCGCCGATAGTTGACGTACCGCCACCCGCGCCTCCTGATCCGACGCCGACGCCAGTGCAAACAGCACCGGCAGCATCTGCGCAGCCGGTGCCCGCTCCAGCGCCTGCCGTCACGCCAGCGCCGCCGCCACCGCCGCCCCGGTGGTGGCTGCACCGCCTCCTTCACCGCCGCCTTCGGCAGTTGTTGGCGGCGCGGCAGCGCCTTCGGCCGCCCCGTCGAGACCTGACCCGGCGCCGACTGCCCCGCGCCCGAGCACAACGTCGCCGGGCTCATCGCAGTTACTTCAAGTGGCGTCAGTCAATGACATCGCTCGCGGTCGCGAGCTGCAGCGCCAGCTGCGATCGGCCGGCATGGACGCCTACTGGGAAAGCGTGCGCACCAAGGGTGGTGCCGACGTCGTGCGAGTGCGGGTGACGGTTGACCCGGCCACGCAGAGCGTTGCCGATGCCATTGCAAAATTGAGGGCGATGGGATTCGATCCAATCATCGTCACGCCATGATTACCGCCAATCGCCTCGTTCCGTACGCGTTCGCGCGCGATAACGCAATCTTGCTCGTGCCGAAATCCGATCGCGATGCGGAGGTGTGGATCAGCGATGCAACGCCGCTGGCTGCACTGAATGAAGTGATCCGCGTGTTCCCCGGCAAGGTCAAGCCGATCGTTGTCGAGCCGGGCAAGTTGGTCGCGGCGATCTCGCAGACCTACGGTGATCAGGGCGGATCGGCGCAGCAGATCGTCGGCGACATCGAAGGCGAGTTCGATATCACGCGGATGATGCAGGAGGTCCCGGATGTCGAGGACCTGCTCGAGACCGAGGACGACGCGCCGATCATCCGCATGATCAACGCGCTCTTGACGCAGGCTGCGCGCGACGGCGCGTCTGACATTCACATCGAAGCGTTCGAAACGTATTCGCTGGTCCGATTCAGGATCGACGGCACGCTGCGCGACATCGTGCGGCCGAAGCGTGCGCTACACGCCGCGCTCGTGTCGCGTATCAAGATCATGGCGGCGCTCGACATCGCCGAAAAGCGCTTGCCGCAGGACGGCCGCATCACGCTACGCGTCGGTGGCCGGCCGGTGGACGTGCGTGTTTCGACATTGCCGACCGGCCATGGCGAAAGAGTCGTACTGCGCCTGCTCGAAAAAGATCTATCAAAGCTCGAGCTGACCAACCTCGGCATGGCCGAAGGCACGCTGGCAGCATTCGACAACCTGATTCACCAGCCGCACGGAATCATTCTGGTGACCGGCCCGACCGGTTCCGGCAAATCCACCACGCTGTACGCGGGCATTCGCCGGCTCGATAAGAACACGACCAACATCATGACGGTCGAGGATCCGATCGAGTACGACATCGAGGGCATCGGCCAGACGCAGGTCAATCCGAAAATCGACATGACTTTCGCGAAGGCGCTGCGCGCGATCCTGCGCCAGGATCCGGACATCGTGATGATCGGCGAGATTCGCGATCTCGAGACCGCGCAGATCGCGGTGCAGTCCTCGCTGACCGGCCACCTGGTGCTGGCTACGCTGCACACCAACGATGCGGCGTCGGCCGTCACGCGACTGATCGACATGGGCATCGAGCCGTTCCTGCTGTCATCGTCATTACTCGGAGTGCTTGGCCAGCGTCTGGTACGCAAGCTTTGTCCGCATTGCAAAGAAGCCGATCCAGCCGTGGGCGGCTGGCGCGCCGTCGGTTGCGGCCATTGCGGCCATACCGGTTATCTGGGCCGCACCGGCATCTATGAGCTGCTGATCGTCAACGACGAAATACGGATGCTGGTGCACCAGGGCTCGAACGACACCGACATGCGGCGCGTCGCTGAAAAGAACGGAATGATCAACATGCGTGGCGACGCGCAGCGCTGGATCAAGACCGGTATCACGTCGCAAGAAGAAACGTTGCGCGTAACTCGCGAGTAGCACTCGCATGGCCGCATTCAGATTTGCCGCGGTAGACAGCCTCGGGAAAGAGTCCGGCGGAGTACTCGAGGCCGACAGCGCGCGCGTGGCCCGTCAGCTGCTGCGCGGCCGCGGGCTGATTCCGTTGTCGGTCGATCCGGTGATGAGCGATGCCGGCGCGCGTGCCGGCGGCTTGTCACTCAGCCGACGACTGTCGCAAACCGAGCTCGCAGTCATCACGCGGCAGCTGGCATCGCTGCTCGGCGCGCAGTTGCCGGTCGCAGATGCGCTGACCGTGATGGTCGAGCAAAGCGAGAAGCAGCAGACCCGCGAGCTGATGGCATCGATCCGCACCGATGTGCTCAGCGGCACGTCGCTGTCAAAGGCGCTGGTGCGTCACCCGCGCCAGTTTCCCGATATCTATCGCGCTCTGATCTCCGCCGGTGAAGAGTCGGGCAAGCTGGGTTCGGTGCTCGGCAGTCTGGCCGACTACGTCGAAGAGCGCGCGAAGCTGCAGCAGAAAATCACTCTCGCATTCGTCTATCCCGCGATCGTCACGTTCGTTGCGCTGGCAGTCGTGATCGGCTTGCTGACATACGTCGTGCCGCAGGTCGTGCAGGTTTTTGCGAACACCAAGCAGGCGCTGCCGTTCTTGACGGTCGCGCTGATTGCGCTGTCGGACTTCGTGCGCAACTACGGCTGGATCGTGCTCTTGATCGCGGCGATCGCGGCGTTCCTCGCCCAGCGCGCGCTGCGCGTTGCACCGGTGCGGCTGCGCTGGCACAAACGAATCTTGACGTTGCCGGTGATGGGCGTGCTGTCGCGCTCGATCAACACAGCGCGGTTTTCATCGACCTTGGCGATCCTGGTCGGATCCGGCGTGCCGATGCTGCGCTCGCTGCAGGCCGCGGGCGAAACCGTGACCAATCTCGCGATGCGAACCCGCGTGATGGACGCCGTGCAGCGTGTGCGCGAAGGCTTCTCGCTGGCGAAAGCGCTGCGCGCCGACGCCGATGAGGAAAGAAAGCCCGGGCATGTGAAGCTCTTTCCGCCGGTGCTGATCCACCTGATTGCATCGGGCGAAGCAACCGGCAAGTTGCCCGAAATGCTGACGCGCGCGGCGGATATTCATGCCCGTGAGGCTGAACGCCGCGCGCTTTTCTTTACCTCTTTGCTGGAGCCGATCCTGATCCTTACGATGGGTGTAGTGGTGATGCTGATCGTGCTGGCAGTGCTGCTGCCGATTATTGAGATCAATCAACTCGTTCGGTAAGCCAGGTATCGAAGTTGCTATCCCTCCTGTCATGGAGGGCAACCCATGCTTAGGACAATCTGCTTCAGCGTCGCGCTGGCGCTGCCGCTGACTACCGTTTCGCGTGCCGCAGACATTGAAGCCGGCAGAGCGAAGGTGCAGGCCGTGTGCTCAGCATGTCACGGCGCTAACGGCGTAAGTGTCAGCGATGCCATTCCTAATCTCGCAGGTCAAAGGGCGATCTATCTTGAGAATCAGCTGAAAGCGCTGAAGGATGGCTCACGCAAGAACGCGGTGATGAATGCGATCGCAAGCCAGCTGAGCCCAACTGATATAGCCAACGTAGCGGCGTTCTACGCGACTCAGCCGGGGGCAACTGCTGGAACAAAGTCCGAACTGCTGCCGCAACTCGTGAAGACCGGGGTCAGCTTTCCGGAACACTACAAGAGCGCGTTTACCAAGTACTACACGATCAACTTCCCTGCTACGCGACAGGTGCGCTACTACTACGCAAACCCTGCTGCATTGCAGGCAGCGAAGGACGGAAAGTCGCTTCCGAACGGCTCGGTGCTGTTTGCGGAGGTCTACTCGGCAAAGCTCGATGCAGATAAGAAACCGGTCACGGGTAGCGACGGTTTCTATGTTCCCGACCAATTGCTGTTCTACACGGCGATGGCGCGTGAAGAGGGCTGGGGCAAAGAGATTCCTGAAATGCTACGCAACGAAGACTGGAATTACGCAATCTTCACTACCGCCAAGCAGCTTCGTGCCGGTGTCAACCAGGCGGAGTGTCTCGCCTGCCACAAGCCGCTGGACAAAGCGAGCTACACATTTACGCTCGATCAGATCACGGCAGCTGCAAAGGCAAAGTGAATGCGTCTGCGCCAAAAAAAGCGGCCCCACGGGCCGCTTTTTTACGCGTATCCAACTACTTGATCGCCTGCAGCTTGTCGTAGATTTCTTTCGGCCAGGTTGCATCCGGCCCGTTGTGCATCTTGACTGTCGCTTCGCGGAACGGCGCGCGGTTGACCGCCACGACTTCCTTGCCCTTCTTCTTGAACTCGGCACCGAGATTTTTTTCGATCTCGATGATTTGCGCTGTCGCACGCGCTGCGCCTTCTTTCAGCACCGTCTCGAAGATCGCTTTGTCGGCATCGGACAACTTGTTCCAAGTCGAACTGCTGACGATGCTCAGCAATGCATCGGTGATGTGTCCGGTCAGAACGATGAACTTCTGCACTTCGTAAAACTTCTTCGCATCGATCGTCGGTAGCGGGTTTTCCTGCGCGTCGACGGTGCCGTTCTGCAGTGCGAGATATACCTCGGCGAATGCGATCGGCGTTGGATTGGCGCCGACAGCGCGCGGGAACATCGTGTACAGCGGCGCGTCCGGCACGCGGATTTTCACGCCCTTCATGTCTTCCGGCTTGTTGATCGCCTTGTTCGATGTGACGTGACGCTCGCCGTAGTAGGTGATCGCAAGCACTTTGTGGCCGCCGCTCTTCTGCCGGTAGCCTTCGGCCAATTCGCTGAACAGCGGGCTGGTCGCGAACGCCTTCCAGTGATTGAAGTCGCGAAACATGAACGGTGCACCGCCGATCGCGAGCGGACCGTAGGTACGGCCGGCGAACAACTGCCCGGTGTAGATGATGTCGACGGTGCCGAGCGTCAGGCCCTGATTGATGTCGGTTTCCTTGCCGAGGGTCGACGCCGGAAACACTTCGACCGTGTAGCGGTTGTTGGTGCGCTTGCGCGATTTCGCCGGCTGCCCACACCGCGGCGGTGTGATACGGCTCGCTCGTTTCATAGACGTGCGCCCACTTCAGCTTGGTCTGCGCTGCCGTGCCGAGCGCGATCAGCGACAAAGCCGCCGCGGTGGCGAATTTTGCAAATCTCAAACTCATGTCTTCTCCTTTGGTGTAATGCGTCGTGCGGAATATCGTCGGGAGCGGCTACATCGTCGCGCCCAGCTGCCATGGAATGAACTCGCTTTGGCCGTAGCCAAAGCGTTCGCTCTTTGTCTTCTCACCCGATGCGGTGGCCAGGATCAGCTCGAACAGCCGCCCCCCGATCTCTTCGATCGTTGCTGCGCCGTCTGCGATCTCGCCGCAGTTCAAATCGATATCTTCGCTCTGGCGCTGCCACAGCTCGGTGTTGGTCGATAGTTTCAGCGACGGCGACGGCGCGCAGCCATACGCGGAACCGCGGCCGGTGGTAAACAGGATCATGTTGGCGCCGCCCGCGACCTGCCCTGTGGCCGACACCGGATCGTAGCCCGGCGTGTCCATATAGACAAAACCGCTTTGCGGTGACCGGCTGCGCGTATTCGAAAACGTCGACCAGATTCGTGGTGCCGCCCTTTGCGACTGCCCCGAGCGATTTTTCGAGAATCGTCGTCAGCCCGCCCGCCTTGTTGCCCGGCGACGGATTGTTGTTCATCTCGCCGTGGTTGCGCGCGGTGTAGTCCTCCCACCACTTGATGCGCGCGATCAGCTTTTCGCCGACTTCGCGCGAGACGGCGCGGCGTGTCAGCAGATGTTCGGCGCCGTAGATCTCCGGGGTCTCCGAAAGTATCGCGGTACCGCCATGCGCGACCAGACGATCGACGGCGTTGCCGAGCGCCGGATTGGCGGTGATGCCCGAGTACCCGTCCGAGCCACCGCATTGCAGACCGAGCATCAGGTGATTTGCGGGCACCGGTGTCCTGACAATGCGATTTGCGGCCGGCAACATTTCCTTGACGATCGCCACACCGCGCTCGATCGCTTTGGCGGTGCCGCCGACGTCCTGCATGTTGTAGCGCGCCAGACGGTCGCTCTCCTTCAACCCCTCGGCGCCGAGCAATGACGTGATCTGGTTCGCTTCGCAACCGAGGCCGATAAAGATCGTTGCCGCGATGTTCGGATGGCGCGCGTAACCTGCCATTGTCCGGCGCAGCACGTCCATGCTCTCGCCCATGTCCATGCCGCAGCCGGTGCCGTGCGTTAGCGCGATCACGCCGTCGATGTTCGGATACGCAGCCAGCGCTTCCGGGCGGATGTCGGTGCGGAATTGATCCGCGATCGCGCGCGATACCGTCGCCGAGCAGTTAACACTCGAGATGATCGCGACGTAATTGCGCGTGGCCACGCGGCCATCGTCGCGGACGATGCCCATGAATGTCGCGGGCGGGTTGATCATCTTGGTCGGCTTCACGTCGACGCAAAACGCGTAATCGCGTGCCGCACCGCCCACATTGGCGCCATGGTCCGCGCCGATTCCCATGTTGTGCAGGTGCACGTGTTCGCCGGCGCGAATGTCGCGCGTCGCAAAGCCGATGATCTGGTTATAGCGACGCACCGGCGATCCCGCAGCGATCGCGCGCGTCGCGAGCTTGTGGCCCGGCGGCACCAGACCGATCACAGTCACGCCTTCGCCCTTGATCAGCGTGCCCGCGACCAACTGACGGCGCGCGATGACGACGTCGTCGGCGGGATTCAGTCTTAATACGAGCGGGACTTCCTGCAACATTCGTTTTTCCTCACATTGCCAATCGCGGCAGCCATAAGCTGATGACCGGCACGTACGTCACCACCGCCAGGCTGATCAATAGCGGCACGAGCCATGGCAGGATCGCCATCGTCGTGCGTTCGATCGACAACTTGGCCACGCGCGCAAGAACGTACAACACCAGCCCCATCGGTGGATGCAGCAGGCCGATCATCAGGTTCAGCACCATGATCAGCCCGAAGTGCACCGGGTCAATTCCGAGCTTCAGGACGATCGGCATCAGCACCGGAACCAGAATGGTAATCGCTGCCACCGGTTCCAGAAAACAGCCGACGAACAACATCAAGCCATTGGCAAGTAGCAGGAACACCCAGGGTTCCTGCGTGAAGGCGAGCACCCAATCTGCGATCACCTCGGTCGTCTTCGTGACCGTCAGCATCCAGCCGAAAATCGATGCCGCCGCCACGATGAACAGCACAGTCGCCGTCGTTTCGATCGTGTCCATCGACACCTTGATCAGCATCTTCCAGTTCAGCGTGTGGAACCAGGCGACACCCAGAAACAACGACCACACGCACGCGGCAATGGCGCCCTCGGTTGCGGTGAATACCCCGGTGGTCATGCCGCCGATCAGCAACACCGGCGTCATGATCGGCAGCACCGCGTTGAAGCGAAAGTAGCGATCGGCCGCCAACAACAGCGCAAGTCCGATCACGACGGTCCATACCGGGCTCGTTCCGTTTTGCGTCGCAAGCCAGATCGCGATCGGAAATCCGGCGACGATCGCCAGCTCGAGCAGCGCCTTGCCGATGCGCCACCATTCGAATGCGATGTCGCCGCCCCACTTGTTCTTGTGCGCGAAGAACGCGACGGTCGCCATCATCAACAACGCCATCACGACGCCGGGCAGGATGCCCGCCAGGAACAACGCGCCGACCGAGACGTTGGCAAACATCGCGTAGATCACGAACGGCAAGGAAGGCGGAATGATCGGCCCCAGCGTCGCTGACGCCGCCGTGACGCCGACCGCAAACTCAAGGTTGTAGCCGTGATCCTTCATCGCCTTGATCTCGATCGTCCCGAGCCCGGCCGCATCGGCGATCGCCGTGCCTGACATGCCGGCAAAAATCATCGAGCCGACAACGTTGACATGTCCCAGCCCGCCGCGCAGCCAGCCGACCAACGCCAGCGCAAAGTTGTAGATGCGGTTGGTGATGCCCGCGGAGTTCATCAGGTTGCCGGCGAGGATGAAAAACGGCACCGCCAGCAGCGGAAACGAATCGATGCCGCTGACCATCCGATGGATCACGACGAAGTCCGGCACCATGCCGGTTGCCATCACGAAAATCAGCGACGAACCCGCCATCGCGATCGCGACCGGAATGCCGGAACCCATCATCGCGAGGAACAGCAGCTTGAAACTGGCCGGATTCATCGGAAATCCTTCAAGCTGCGCTCTCCGCGAGCTCCGGCTTCTCGAGCACCGAGGCTTTGCGGCGCCAGTTTGCGATCGCGACGTCGATCGATCGCCACGTCATCAACGCAAACCCCACGAGCACGACGCCATAGACGAGCCCGATCGGCAGATTGACCACCGACATCTGCTGCCCGCCGATCCGCATCAGCAGTTGAAACGTAAGCCAGGTTGCGTAACCGAGGAAGGCAGTCCGGACGATATCGACCAGGATCGACATCACGCGCATCAGTGGCGCGGGCAATACGCGATACAGAAAATCGACCTGGATGTGATTGTTCTTCCGTACGCCGATCGACGCACCGATGAACATCGTGCAGATCAGCAGGTAACGCGCTATCTCCTCGGTCCAGGCTGCCGAGTCGTTTAGCGCATAGCGCGTGAAGAACTGCCAAAAGATCACGAACGACAGTGCCCAGAAGAAGACAAACGCAATCCATTCTTCAAAGCGATACACACGGATGTCGATCGGCGCATCGTGGACGTCGAACTCACCGCTGGCGGTCAGCACGTGCTCGTCGGCTTGCGACAAAGGCGCCGACGCCGACGTGTCAGGCTGTGCCATTGCCACTTCCAACTCGTTTGCGTGGCGTCGGACCCTCTGCGGTCCAGCTCTTCTGAAACCGGCGCGCAGCCTCGTCCATGTGCCGGCGCATCGTTGCGCGAGCTTTCGCTCCATCGTGCGCTTCGATCGCGACCATCACCGCCCGGTGCTCGGCGATGGCAGCATCCCATAGATCGGGTGTATCGAAATGGTGTTCGAGCTGCAGAAACAGCGGACCCGTGCGCTGATCCCAGAGTGTGCGCACGGCGAGCGCAAGCGCGCTGTTTCCGCTGGCTTCAGCCATCTCAAGGTGGAATCGGCGATCGTTCGCAAGCGGCATCACATTGCGCTTGCGGTCGCGAATCATTGCGGTCAACGCGGCGCGCATCCGTTTGATCTGCGCGGCACTCGCATTCTTCGCCGCAAGTGCAGCGCACTCGGATTCGAGCAGGCGGCGCGCGCTGATCAACTCAAACGGGCCCGAATCGGCGGCAAGGCGAACGGCTTTCCCACGTGCGCCACCGGCACGCGCTACATACACGCCCGAGCCCACTCGCACATCGACGTAACCTTCGACCTCCAACGCGATCAATGCTTCGCGCACCGACGGCCGGCTGACCTTCAGCATCCTCGCGAGGTCGCGCTCGGGCGGCAGGCGCTCGCCCGTCTTGTATTCGCCGCGCTTTATCAATCGCGCAATCTGCTCCGCGATGCGTCGGTACAACCGCTGCGGTTCGACAGCCTGTATCGGCATTGGACAATTCGATCGGGGGTTGCTTACACTGCCGGCGGCTGGTCAAGTGGTCAGACCAATTTGTGCTGCGATTTCCGGCGGGCGAGCTTCACACGCGGCCCTATCAGTGTCAAGCAACGCGGAGGAAATGAATGACTGGCCGCTTGCAGGGAAAATCGGTACTCGTCACCGCCGCAGCGCAAGGCATGGGGCGAGCAGCAACGCTGGCATTCGCGCGCGAAGGCGCACAGGTGACTGCGACCGATTTGAAGGATGAGTTGCTCGCGAACTTGCCTTCAGAGATCAATAAGAAGCGGCTCGATGTTCTCGATGATGCGGCGGTCCAGGCTCTGGTTGAAAGCATCGGTGCGGTCGACATTCTGTTCAACTGCGCCGGTTACGTTCATCAGGGGACGATTCTCGATTGCGCAATCAAGGATTGGGATTTCAGCTTTGATCTGAACGTGCGCAGCATGTTCGTGATGACGAAGGCGATGCTGCCGAAGATGATCGCCGCCGGTGGCGGCACGATTCTCAACATGGCGTCCGTGCTCGGCGCACAGAAAGCGGCGCCGAACCGGCTTGCCTACGCCGCAAGCAAGGCCGCGGTGGTCGGATTCACGCGCGCACTTGCGATCGATCACGTAAAGCAGAACATCCGCGTCAATTGCGTGTGCCCTGGCACGGTCGACACGCCGTCGCTCGGCGATCGCATCAATGCGTTTGCTGATCCAGTGCAGGCGCGCAAGGATTTCATTGCGAGACAGCCGATGGGCCGGCTCGCGACCGCAGAAGAAATTGCTGACACGTTCGTCTATCTCGTCTCCGACGAGTCGTCATTCATGACCGGTCAAGCCGTTTTTGTCGACGGCGGCATGTCTCTCTAACAGGAGCCTCAAGATGAAACTGTTGCGCCACGGCCCGGCGGGCTACGAAAAACCCGGCGTGCTCGACACCGCCGGCAAGATTCGCGACTTATCAGGCGTCATCGATCAGGTCGACAGCTCGCACCTTGCTCCGCGCGAACTGAAGAAGCTCGCACAAGTGAAGCCCGAATCGCTGCCGCTGGTTTCCGGATCGCCTCGGCTCGGTGTTCCGTACATCGGCATCAGCAAGTTCGTTGCCATCGGACTCAACTACGCCGACCACGCGGCCGAGTCGGGCGTGCCGGTACCTGCGGAGCCGATCATTTTCATGAAAGCCACGACCTGCATCAACGGGCCGAACGACGACATCGTCATTCCGAAAAATTCGACCAAGACCGACTGGGAAGTCGAGCTGGGCGTCGTCATCGGCACCAAGGCGCAGTACGTGACGATCGAGCGCGCGCTTGACCACGTGGCCGGCTACTGCATCGTCAACGATGTCTCCGAGCGCCAGTTTCAGCTCGAGCGCGGCAGTCAATGGGATAAGGGCAAGGGCTGCGACACGTTCGGACCGATCGGACCTTATCTCGTCACGCGTGACGACGTACCCGATCCGCAGCGTCTCGACATGTGGCTCGATGTGAACGGAGAGCGCATGCAGCGCGGCAACACGTCGACGATGATCTTTGGGTGCGCGCACCTGGTGAGCTACGTCAGCCAGTTCATGACCTTGCTGCCGGGAGACATCATCACCACCGGCACACCGCCGGGTGTCGGGATGGGAAAGAAGCCGCCGCGTTACTTGCAGGCAGGCGATGTCGTCACGTTGGGCATTGCAGGCTTGGGCGAGCAGCGCCAGCGCGTCCGCGCCTACTCGTGACCGCGAACTAGACTGAACCGGACGGCGCCTTCCGGCAGCCGACGGAAGCAGCGTCCTAGTGCCACCTGTGACGCCAAGCAATCGAGCGCTTGGGCGCGGTCGGATCCGATCGCCCGCTGTATTTTTTTCACTTCGATCACGACAAGAGAATCCCTTTCAATTCGCGCGTCCAGGCATCCCACTAATTGGCTGTTGCAAGAAAGCCAAGTCGAGCGACCACTCTTGCTTGACAGCAGGTCAACGCCTATCTTCACCTTGCGATGCAAAAACTGCGTCGTGTTGTTCGCTGTGCTGTGAGTTTCTTTTGGCCAAGCCGGAAATCGACTTCGTCAAAGTGAACTCCACCTCGTGGAGAAATGCCGTGCTGAAAAACTTCGTTCTCTTCGGTAATTCGGAAGAAGAACATGAAGGCATGGGCACACTGACAGCGGCAGTAACTTCAACAAGTAATCGGCATCACCGTCCCAGCAGGCTGCAACAGGCGGAAGAAGTGGGAGGTTGCGCTTGTGACGCCGTACTCATGACCCCTGCAGTCCGGTCCGAAGCAATTCGTTTGGACCAGAGCGCCAGTAATCGCTCCGAGCAGGTCATTCGATAGGGTGTGAGATCGGCGTCACTCATTGGGAGAAGGCGAAACTAGACCGAGTCGCTTACGAACCTTTCCTAATGGAGGACACCCATGATGAAGAAGCCTGTAATGCGGAAGGTCTTGTTCGCATGCATGGCCGCAGCCCCGATCGCAGCCCAGGCGCAGGTTAGCTACCCGGCCGAGCGCTGGTGGGACAGCCGGTGGTACATCGCGCCGTTCGGTACCTACACTTTCCCGGACAACGATCGCAGAGCCGAGGACGGCTGGGGCGGCGGGCTGGCCATCGGCAGGGCCATCCATCCAGCGTGGGACTTGGAGCTGCGCGGGTCCTATGAGGAGCTCGATCCTGACGGCATAACGTCAAGATGGAAGATCTTCACCTTGGGCGTTGACGCCAAGTGGTACTTCCTGGGCAGAGAGGGACTCGAGCGTTGGAGAAATGTGCAGTTCTATGGCCTGGCTGGCGTTGGCGCCATCAGGGATGAGCTCGGAGGACACGATGACACGAGCGTCACGGCCAACCTAGGACTGGGGTTCGCTTGGCCCATCCAAAATTTCGGCCGACTGTATCTCGATGGCCGTTATCGTTGGGACGAGAACCATGGCAAGTTGGTAAGCGGTAGCAGCTTCAACGACTGGGTCATAACGTTCGGCGTGCAGATTCCGCTGGGACCGGCGCCGGTGGTAGCGCAGCCGGTTCGCGCGGCACCGCCGCCACCACCGCCAGCACCACCGCCACCGCCACCGCCGCCACCACCGCCGCCGCCACCCCCGCCGGCGCCGACGACGAGGCAGTTCAACCTCTCGGCTGACGGAATGTTTGCGTTCGACAGCGCGCAGTTGACGCCGGTGGGCCGGAGTCGTCTCGACACCATGCTCGCAGGGGCGCGGCAAGCAGGCATCACGTCGGTGACGGCCATGACGATATCCGGACACACGGACCCGCTGGGCAGCGATGCGCACAACCAGAAATTGTCGGAGCAGCGCGCTGCGGTAGTACGCGACTATCTGGTAAGTCAGGGGGTTCCATCGGGCGCTGTCAAAACGGAAGGCCGGGGAGAAACGCAGCTCCTGGTGACCGAGGCCGATTGCAAGAAAAAGGGAGAAGCGAAAACGCGCGCGGCTTTGATCAAATGTCTGTTACCGAACCGCCGGGTTGAGATCACGGCGACGGGCGTCCAAGCTAAGTAGGGTCTAAGTAGTGTCGAAGGGCGTCGCTTCCGCGCGACGCCCTTTTTTTTCCAAAGATGGGCAACCCATCGCGGCGAGCCCGAGGTCGCGGATCACGTCATGAGCGTCCGCGCTCGCGCTGGTTTTCTTATTTCCTGCAATTCGCTGCAGTTGGCTAAGCGATGACGGGGCTTAGAAAGCGATGAATCGCCTGCACGACGACTGAACCCTCGCCCACGCTTGACGCAACCCGCTTGGTCGAACCTGATCGAACGTCGCCGACCGCGTAGATGCCGTCGATCGTCGTTGCGAAAGGTGATTCGAGCGGGCGGCCGTCGGCGTCATGACCAGTAACGACAAAGCCGCGCTGATCAAGCTCAAGACATCCGTTTAACCATTCGGTATTGGGTTCGGCGCCGATCATCACGAATAGATTACCGATGTGTCGAGTTTTGCTTTCGCCGGTCTTTCGATCAGTCCACGTCACCTCGCGCAGCGTGTTGTCGCCCGCAAGCGCAGTGATCTCGGTGTGCGAATGCAACGTGATTTTCGGCGACGATTCAATGCGCTGAACCAGGTAGTCGGACATCGTTGCCGCGAGCCCCGAACCGCGCACAAGAACGTGCACATGTGCTGCCGTACTCGACAGGAATACTGCCGCCTGCCCGGCCGAGTTTCCGCCGCCGACGATCACGATCTCTTCTCCGGCGCACAGGCGCTGCTCCATTGCGGTGGCCGCGTACTGAATGCCCTGCCCTTCAAAGCGTTCGTAGTCCGGATACGTCGAGCTTGCGATAACGCGCGCCGGTAGCGATCACGATCGAGCGCGCGGTGATTGCGTGATCATCTTCAAGCTGCAATCGATACGGCCTGTGGTCGCAGTCGATGCCGATCACGGCGCGTGCAACCGCTAGTCGCGCGCCGAATTTCTGTGCCTGCACTTGCGCTCGGCCTGCCAGCGCCTGACCCGAGATGCCGGTCGGAAAGCCCAAATAGTTTTCGATCTTCGAGCTGGTACCGGCCTGGCCGCCGGGTGCGAGCGCCTCTACCACAATCGTTCGTAATCCTTCGGATGCCGCATAAACAGCCGCGGCTAAGCCGGAAGGGCCCGCGCCGACCACTGCCACGTCGAACACATCGTTCTGATCAATGTGCTCGGTGAGCCCGAGTTCGTCAGCAAGCGTCGCTGTGGTCGGATTGCGCAGCGGAAGCCCGCCGGGCGCAATCACGACCGGCAACTGATCGCTGGTGAGCTTGAAGCAGTCAAGGAATCCATCCGCGTCGGGATCGCTATCCGTGTCGAGCAGTCGATACGGATAACCGTTGCGCATCAAAAAGCGTTGCAGCCGCAACGTATCGCCGGCGCGTCCCGGACCGATCAGCACGATGCCACCATGCACATGACGAATCATGCCGACACGGCGCAGGATGAACGCGCGCATGATGATTTCACTGATGTCCGACTCGGCGGCGACCATTCTCAGAAAATCGGCGCGCTTGATTCGAAGCACGCGGCTATCGGCGCTGGTACGGGCCGAAACAAGAATCTGTCGATCATTGAACAGGGTGAGCTCGCCGGCGAACTGTCGCGCCGAGTGAACAACGAAAACGTTCGGGTTACCGTAGTCGTCTCGATCCAAAATCTCGATAGTGCCGTCAACGACGACGAAGAAATCGACGCCGCGCTGTCCGCGCTCGAAAATCACAGTGCCTTTAGGCAACTGCTCTTCGCTGCCGTAGCGCGCGACTCGCTCCAACATCTCGACGCTAAGACGTGGAAACGTTTGCGCCTCACGCGCGTACGGGTCGGTCGGATCGAGCGCCGATGCGGCGGGGCGTAGTGGAGTCAGGGTGTCTGTTTCCATGATTTGCAAGGGACGCTACAGAGTGGCTCGCAGGTCGGCTCGAACCAAGTCCAGAAATTCGCGATGCCGGCGAATGTAGTTCAACGTATACGGGCAAATCGGAATCACGGTCTTACCCTGCGTGCGAATGTCGTCAAGCATTTGCTTGACCAGTTGCGATCCGAAACCCTTGCCTTCGTGCTGCGGCAAGACCTCGGTATGTTTGATCAGGATCGACGCCGGTGCGATCGGATCGTACTCGCTGTAGCCCACCTCTTCGCCGTCCGACATCAATCGATAACGGCGCGCATCGCTGTCGTTCACCAGCTGCAGGTCTGGCAAGTGCTGCTCCGTCGGAGTCGAAGTTACGGCGCTACGTCAGTGTCAGCGGCCAGGTTCTCGAAAGTGTGTCAGCCGCAGTATTGATTTTGTCACCGGACACAATCCGCTGCTCTCGAGGCAAAAGGCTACGCGCGTCGCATGACGGT
The DNA here is from genome assembly GCA_963824935.1 of uncultured beta proteobacterium. Taxonomy (GTDB): domain Bacteria; phylum Pseudomonadota; class Gammaproteobacteria; order Burkholderiales; family Burkholderiaceae_F; genus JACCZX01. The sequence goes on from CAWGRF010000010.1 coordinate 250,905, forward strand.
TCGCAGTTGTCGTGAAATGCCGAGCACGCCACGCCCAGCAGACACGAGAAACTGGCCAGCGGCGAACCACGCGTCTTCAGCGCCATTGATAATGGCTTCTGCTCGCCGCATGTGCGCCTTCGCGGACGCACGTGCCGCTGCATGCATCTTCACGCCATCCAGCGCATCGACCATGCTTCGGTCGCCACCACGCTTATCAAAGCTTCGCATAATCCATCCCTTGTTCAGTGATGGTGCGAAGTTATGGCCTGCAGCGAGCAAAGCCAAATCGCATGTTGCGATGTTCGTCATCGCCGATAGCAATAAGCCAGTAATAGCAAGGACTTATCGTGCAGGCGATACGGATTGTGGAGTCCCTCTACGGATTGCAAATGCAAATGACGCCACCTCGTCGGTCAGTCATTGTCGATTTCGGGCTTCGCCGAACGACTAGTTAGGCCACTTGGGAGCGCGCCATGAAATATCTGTGCCTGATCTACTACGACGAGAAGAATCTCGATGCTCTGCCTCCGGGGACGACCGAGGCAATAATGAACGAGTGCTTCACCTTTAGCGACGAGCTGCGCGAAAATGGCCATTACATTGCAGCCGAAGCGCTGCAACCGGTTCAGACAGCCACGACGCTGCGGATTCGACATGGCAAGGTGTCCACCACCGACGGTCCGTTTGCCGAGACGAAAGAGCAGCTAGGTGGCTTTTACTTGATCAACGCCAGGGACTTGAACGAGGCGATTCGCGTGGCCTCAAAGATTCCGCCCGGACGCCTCGGGTGTATCGAAGTGCGACCGCTCAGAGAGCAATGAAGATGACAACAGCCAAAAAAGTGAGATCAACCCGCCGCGTCCCGGCGCGTCGGCCTGCCGCGAAGTATTCCAGCCGGCGTGCGCGCGTGCTGATTCTGGTCGGCACGCGCAAAGGAGCATGGATCTACCATGGCGATCCCTCGCGCCGAACGTGGCGCGCCGATGGCCCGCATCTGCTGGGCAATATCGTCCACCACCTGATGCTCGATCCGCGCGACGGCAGAACGGTCCTGATGGCGACCAGGACCGGGCATCTCGGACCGACTGTGTTCCGCAGCCAGGATCTCGGCCGCACGTGGAAGGAAGCGGCACGGCCACCCGCATTTCCGAAGGCGCCGGAAGGCCAGAAAGGTCGCGTAGTCGATCATGTTTTCTGGCTGACTCCAGCGCATGCGAGCGAGCCCGGCGTTTGGTACGGCGGCACGTCGCCCCAAGGGTTGTTTCGCTCAGAGGACGGTGGCAACACGTGGGAGCCGGTGCCCGGCTTTAACGATCATCCGCGGTTTGCCGGTTGGGTCGGCAACGAACAGGATGGCACGCCCGATGGCCCGAAGCTGCACTCGGTGCTGCTTGATCCGCGTGACCCGACGCATCTCTATGTCGGAATGTCGTCCGGCGGCGTACACGAATCGACCGATGGAGGGCGCACTTGGAGTCCGCTGATTAACGGGCTTGAAGTGGTCGAAGGTCTCGATGCGAGTGTCGAGAATTTTCATGACCCGCACTGCATCGTGATCAGTCCTGCCAACCCTGACCGGCTGTATCAGCAAAATCACTGCGGCATCTACCGGCTAGATCGTCCATCGAAGCAGTGGCTGCGAATCGGCAAAAACATGCCGAAGAGCGTCGGCGACGTCGGGTTTCCGATCGTTCCGCACCCGCGTAATGCTGATCAAGCGTGGGTGTTCCCGATGGACGGCGGCGGAGTCTGGCCGCGCACCAGCCCGAACGGCAAACCCGCTGCGTACGTCACGCGTAACGGCGGCCGGACGTGGACGCGCCTCGATGCAGGTCTGCCCCCAGCCCAGTCGTGGCTCACGGTCAAACGACAAGCGATGACAGCCGATACCGGCGAGCCGGTTGGCGTTTACTTCGGCACCACCAGCGGTGAGCTTTGGGCGAGCCGCAACGAAGGAGCGCGCTGGAGTTGCATTGCGCGCCATCTTCCCGAAATCTATTCGGTCGAGGCCGGAACTGTGGACGCATGAAGGTTCGGATTCCAAGCCCGCTGCTGTCATACACCCATCAGCGCGAAGTGGAGGCAGTGGGTTCGACGCTCGATGCGCTGGTCACCGACCTGGATCGCCGTTATCCAGGCCTGCGCTTCCGCATCATCGACGAGCAGAGCGCGATTCGCCCGCATATCCGCTTCTTCGTCAACGGCGAGTTGGTGCGCGACCCGAAGCATCCGCTTCGTCCAACGTACAAGGTGCAGATCGTGCAGGCGTTAAGCGGCGGATAAGTTGTGATCAACGGACGACGATCGGCACCGTGTGAATCGAATTGCGCGCGCCTTCTCGCGGCTGCGTGGCTCCGTTCGCCTCGAAAGCGCGCACGCTGAGTTGTACGTCGCCACGCTTGGCGGGCTGCCATGAGTGTGAGAAGCGCTGCCAAGCCCAGCCACGACGCCGCTCGACAACGGCTCGAGTGAAGTTCGCGCCGCCATCGACGCTGACTTCGACGGCAGCGATACCGCGGAACGACCAGGCCCATCCCCAAATTTCGGCGCGTTCACCCACGCCAATCACTGCGTCGGGCGCCGGTGCCACGATGATCGATTCCGGCGCGATCGCCCATACCGGTCGCCGCGGTGGAAGGCCGGCTGCGACATCATCCGCACTTAAGCTGTCGTTGTAGAAGACGGTCGTGAACGGTCCGTCGGCGCGACGATCGGCCAGATGCAGCCGCCATAACCATTTGACGCTGTTGGTTCCGTAATACCCGGGCACGACCAGCCGCACCGGAAAGCCATGCTCGGCCGGCAGCGGCGCACCGTTCAATTCATACGCGAGCAGGACGTCACCGGCGGCCAATCGATCAAGCGGCAGATCCTTGACGAACCAATCGCAAGACGTTCCGGCGAAGTCGCCGCCGTCGAGCCCATACGACCAGAGGAAGCGCGCGCGCGGATCAATCTCGAGCTCATCGAGCAGCGCAGCGAGATCGACACCGCCCCAACGAACGTTGACGATACGGCGTGTCGGCACGGTTGGCTCGAGCGGATTGCCGCAGCACTGATGAATCGCCTCCACCGTTCTCTTCGGGCGCGCTTTGAGATCGTCGAGACTGAGCGTGTCTGCACTGCCTACCAATCCGTCAATCGTGAGCGACCATTGCGCCGGATCGACGCGAGGAATGCCCGTGCACGAAAGATCGACGGCGACAGCATCCGTCATGGGGGTGGCCTGAAGAGCGTGGAGCATCAGTCTGATCAGCGATCGCGTGATCATCGAGGGTCTAGCGCGCTCCTAAATCGTATTTGCTTTTCATCACCAGCCACTGCGCTTCCATGTTGCCCTCGATGAACTGGGCGCTGTCGGCGACGAATTGCTTCACATAGGGCGTCTCGAAGTGCTCGCGCAGCGCGTTCACGTCCCTCCACACCTCATAGATAACAAACAGATTCGGGTCGCTTCTTTCGCGGTGGATATGAAACTGCAGGCACCCGGGCTCGGCCCGGGTGGCCGCAAGATCGGCCAGCATGCGCCGCTCGTAGGCATCGGCGCGGCCCGGTTTCGCGCGATGCTTGGCGATAACGCAGTAGGGGCTGGTCTCGCCCGGAGCAGCGTCCGGAAGCTGCGGCAGCACGATCGGCATGGCTACTTGACTCGCGTGTACACGATGCGCATGGCGAGCTGCTCCTTACCACCCGGCGGAGTGAAGTACAGCTCGGACACGTGTTGATCGTTGCTCTCAACGCGGAACACCGTGCGCTGTGCGACGCGCTTGCCGACCGTCTGCTCGTTGACCACTCCCTGGTCGGTGAAGAAGCCGGTCAGTTCGATTGGCATCTTCGTACCGGCCTTGCTGTGGTAGATCATCATCGGCACCCGCGGCGCGATGGTCACCCATTCGTAGCGGCGATCGAGATTGCTGTACCCGAGCCAGCCCCTGCGCCAGTACGGCTGTCCGTCCACGGTGCCTTCGGTGGTGTCCTCGACGTACTGTCCGTCCGCGACCCAGACTCGCGTCGTCCGGATGTCGCGCGAAACAATAGGCGGCAGGTTCGGGCTGCGTCCCATCGTCCCGTAGATGCTCAGCTCGGCGTTCCACGAGCCGACGAGCGGCGCCATCGCTTTGTGAGCTGGCCCGGGCATGCCGCGAGCGACAAACGGCGGAACCTGTTCCTTTGCGGCTGTCGGCGCGCACACAATACTCAAGCTCGCGAAAGTGAAGACAAGTACAGCAAAGAGAGAGCGCAGGACCGCTGGGCGATCTGAGGGGATGTCTGCTTCGGTCTCGAGTCTCTCCCTCGCGCGGTAGCCTCGGTGGCTAATGCTGTCTTTTGCCATGTTCATGTCTCCTTTTGTTTGCCGACTTCGATGAGTGCTGTTCACAGCGCCGTTAGGCCGCCATCGACCGTGAACGTCTGAGCGGTCACGTACGAGTTCATCATCAAGAGCTCAATCGCGGGCATCGCGGTACAGCCGAGGGCGGCAGCGTCAACGCCGTGATGGCGCGGCGCGACGCAAGTCCCTCAGGCCGCCTCGGTTGTAATCGAGTCGACCCGCTCTGGATAGAAGGCGAGGTGTTCCTTGATCACGCGCACTTCATCGTATGGTTCCTCGTAGGACCAAACGGCGTTCGCGGCACCGTTCACGAAGGAGTAGTACGACGCCTGCCCCTTGAACGGACAGTAAGTCTGATGGCTTGTGCGACTAAGACGCTCCATTTTCACGTCCTTGCGCGGAATGTAATAAACGATCGGGTAGTCGGCTTCCTTGAGCTGGATCGCATCGCGGCTGTCAGCGATGACGTCTCCATTAAGTGTCACCTTGACACGCCCGCCGGCCGGCTTCGTTTCGATGCGATGCCCTGGGTGTTTCTTGTAGCCGGGTCCACTGTTGGAACTTACGGATTTCTGCTGATTCATCTTTCGTCTCCGTGAAATTCATGCGTTTGCCTGGGCACGCCGCAGCATCGCTACCGCGAGCAACGCGACACCGATCGCGATCACCGCGCTGATCGCTGCGGTCGTTCCGAATGCTTGCCCAAAGGCTTCACGCGCCGAGCCGAGAAGTTCGGCACCTATAACGTCGGGCAGATCACTCGCAACCGATACCGCTCCGCCAATCGTGCCGCGTGCGATTTCAGCGGCTTCCGCGGGCACACCTGCCGGAAACGCGCCGGCAATCTCGCCGCGATAGATCGCAGTGACGATGCTGCCCATCACTGCGATTCCCAGCGCTCCGCCGAACTCGGAGCTCGTCTCCGACAGCGCCGACGCGGCGCCTGCTCGCTCAGGCGGAGCAGCGCTCAAGACGATGTCGGTTGTCAGCGTGACGACTGGAGTCAGTCCGAGCGAGAACACGATCGACCCGGCCACCAGCATCGCGAGCGGAGAGGCGGCATCATCGACAAGCGCAAGGAGAACGAAACCGGCGGCGGAAACCGCCATGCCACCGGCGATCACGTACGCGGGTGGAAAGCGACGCACGATCGCCGGCGTGAACATAGATCCGACGATGAACGCGAGCGCTGAAGGAATACTCCACAATCCCGCTCGCAGCGGCGACAGTCCCAGCACCGATTGCAGGTACTGCGCGATAAAAAGGAAGGCAGCGAACGCCGTCGAAAAGCCGAGGATGTTCACCGCGAGCGCGGCGCTGAACGCTGGGATGCGAAAGAGCTTCAGGTCGATCAGTGGATCGGCCAGTTTGCTTTGCCGCCGCATGAACGCCAAGCCAATAGCGATACCCGCCAAGATCGAGACAACTGCGATCCAGCCGAAGCCGCCCTCGGCAATGCGCTTCAGACCATAGATAACGGCGAGCACCGCAGCGAGCGATTGGGCTGCGCTCAGCGGATCCAATCGACCCGCGTTGGGATCGCGGAACTCGGGCAGCAACTTTGGCCCGAGACCAATCAATAGCAACATCACCGGCACGTTGATCAGGAACACCGAACCCCACCAGAAATGCTCAAGCAACACACCGCCGATCAATGGTCCGATCGCCGCGCCCGCCGAATAACTCATGATCCACACGCTGATGGCGACCGTGCGCTGCTGCGGGTCAAGAAACATGTTGCGGATCAGAGATAGCGTCGACGGCGCGAGAGTCGCCGCAGCGACGCCGAGCAGCGCACGCGTCGCGATCAGCATCGCCGCGCTGGTCGAGAATGCCGCGAACATCGAAGCAATGCCGAACACCGCTGCGCCGATCATCAGCAGCTTGCGGCGACCGATACGGTCGCCGAGCGTGCCCATCGTGATCAGTGAGCCGGCGACGAGAAAGCCATAGATATCGACAATCCACAGCAGCTCGGCGCTGGTCGGCTTCAGGTCGGCGCTGAGTGACGGGACGGCGAGGTTCAACACCGTCAGGTCCATCGAGTACAGCATGCACGCGAGCGCAATCACCGCCAGCCCGATCCACTCTCGACGTCCAGCTTGCTTCATGTTTTCTGCAGGCGACTACTTCTCGGTCGCGACTCCCAGCTCGCGAAAACGCTCGATCGCTTCGCTGGGTTCAAAGTCTTCCAGCTCGAACATCGGACGCACTTCGATTTCGCCGTCTTCGTTGCTCGGATTTGGAAAGCGCTTGGTCCACTCGATGGCTTCCTGCCTCGACTTCGCCTTGATGATCGTGTAGCCGGCGACCAACTCCTTGGTCTCGGTGAAAGGCCCGTCGACGAAAGTGCGCTTGCCCCCGGAATACTTGATGCGCCAACCCTTCGAGCTTGCCTGCAGGCCCGACGCGTCGACCAACGCGCCGGCTTTCTGCAGCTCCTCGTGATAGGTCGCCATTTTGGCGATCATGTCTTCGTCGGGCAGCGCGCCCGCCTCGGAGTCCTTGCTCGCCTTAACCAAGATCATGAAGCGCATGTTCTGATTTCCTTTTTGGTTCGGCTGCCTGCTCTTTTCGACGGTAGTGCGCTTCCATGAACTGATTCCACTTGCCGTCGTCACCCAGCACGTGCGACGTCAGCACGCGGTGGTTATCGCTCTTGAACTCGATGACATCCCTGTATTTCGCAAACTTCCCTTCGACCAAGTTCCCTTCGGGGGTGAACTGCGGGCCCTCAGAATTGAGCGTCAGCACCTTTTGCGCCGCATCCAGCGATCCTTCGTAGATCCACATCCAGGTCATCATCGACCCCACCCATGTGCCGACGTAGCGCTTCTTCCGCGGGTCATAGCCCAGCGTCATCAACATGTGCGCGATACCGCCACCAGGCATCTCGCCGCGACCTTCGCACAACACCCACAGGTCGCCGAGCTTGCGCACACTCTCGGTGCCTGTGCTTTTCTCGTTCGTGTCACCCATCGGGATCTCGGACGTCCACTCACCGACCAGCTTGTCCAGCCACCGGTGTTCCTTTAGCGGTTCAACGTTCATCATCATTTCCTCCTGTCTTCCGTTGTGATACTCAAGCGACTACGTTGACCATCCAACCGACGCCGAAGCGATCGGTCAGCATGCCGAAGCGCGGTGACCAGAACGTCTTCGCCAGCGGCATTTGCACCTTTCCGCCATCGGCCAATGCGTTGAAATAGCGATCCGCTTCTGCTTCCTTGGATACCGAAAGCGACAGCGAGAAGCCCTGAAAGCGCGGGTGTCCGGTGCAGTCGTCGGAAGCCATCACCGTCGTATCGCCGACGCGGAAGCTCGTGTGCATGATCTTGTTTTCCGACCCGGGCGGAACCATGCCGGGCGGAGGAGGCTCCGGGCTGTCGTTGTAACGCATCAACGTGTCTACTTGGGCGCCAAGCTTGTTACGGTAGAACTCGACCGCTTCTTCGCAACGGCCGTCAAAGAATAGATAAGGTTGCGCTTGCATTAGGTCTCCTTCGGTGAGTTACGTCGGTGGGGTCATGTCGGTGGGTTATATCGCTCGTCGAATAGCGGTCGATTAAATAGACGCCTCGGCTAATTTCATTTGTAACTTGAGGCTGTGTGGCTACTGCGTACTCTTGGCGAGCTTCTCGGCTTGCGCGCGCACACGGTCCTCCTGTTCCCTGAGCTCAGGGGTGAACTCGGCGCCAAAGTCGTCCGCCTCGAATACCTGACGGATCTCTATTTCGGAGTCCCCCTCCTCGAACGGATTCGGGCAGCGCTTGACCCATTCGATCGCCTCGTCCAACGATTTCACTCGCCACAACCAGAACCCTGCGATCAGCTCCTTTGTCTCCGCAAAAGGTCCATCGACCACGGTGCGCTTTTTCCCGGAAAACCGGACGCGCGCCCCTTTCGAGCTCGGTTGCAGCCCCTCGCCTGCAAGTAGCACACCCGCTTTCGCAAGCTCTTCGTTGTACTTTCCCATCTCGGCAAGCAGTTTTTCGCGTGGCAGCACGCCTGCTTCCGAGTCTTTGGTGGCTTTGACTATGACCATGAATCGCATCGTTAACTCTCCTTGTGGTTACGGGTTGGAAGGCTCGGCCTCGGCGAGGCCGGCTCTTACTTACAGTCGAACGCGCGGCGCACAAATCGACAGTTCAGCATTTTCCTAAAAGAATCAATGGAGATACGATGACCACTGCAGAGCGCGCATGAGCTGGTGGACAGCGTCTACCGCTCTGAATCGCGCCGCGTCCTCGCAACCCTGATCCGCGTGCTCGGCGGCTTTGACCTCGCCGAAGAGGCTTTGCACGACGCCTTCGCTGCGGCGATGGAGCAATGGCCGCGCGATGGCGTGCCGGCCAATCCTCGTGCGTGGCTCGTGTCGGTTGGCCGCTTCAAGGCCATCGACGGCATACGTCGGCACGCGCGGTTCGACACCGGTCTGACGGAAGAACTGGCTGAGCAACTCGGCGGGACCACCGACGCCGTCGACGTGGATGAAGAGCACGTCGTAGACGACCAGCTGCGGTTGATCTTCACGTGCTGCCATCCTGCGCTAACACCCGATGCACAAGTCGCGCTGACGTTGCGCGAGGTATGCGGTTTGACAACCGAAGAGATCGCGCACGCTTTCTTGACGGCGGCCCCGACAGTGGCTCAGCGGATCGTTCGCGCGAAAGCCAAGATCCGCGATGCGCGCATTCCGTATCAGGTGCCATCGCGCGATGAGCTGCCGGATCGGCTGGACGTTGTATTGCAAGTGATCTACTTGGTGTTCAACGAGGGATATTCGGCGTCTTCGGGAGCGTCGCTGACGCGGCATGATCTTTCGGGCGAGGCGATCCGCTTGGGACGGCTGCTGATCGAGTTGCTACCCGAGCCCGAGGTGATGGGACTGCTGGCGCTGATGCTGTTACAGGAATCAAGGCGCGCCGCACGTACATCATCGGACGGCGAGATGGTGTTATTGGACGATCAGGACCGCTCGCTTTGGAACCGCGACCTGATAACAGAAGGTTTGGTGCTGGTAGAGCGCGCCCTGCAGTCGCGCCGATTCGGCCCGTACACGCTGCAGGCAGCGATCGCAGGCGTGCACGCGCAAGCGCCCGATGCCGCCGCAACGGATTGGGAAGAGATCGTCGGCTTATACGATGTATTGCTGCGCGCAGATCCGTCGCCCGTGATCGAGCTGAACCGCGCCGTGGCGGTGGCGATGCGCGATGGTCCGCTGGCCGGCCTGGCACTGATCGACGCCATCCTGAAGCGCGGGGATCTCAACGACTATCACCTGGCGCACGCGGCGCGTGCGGACCTGTGCCGACGGCTCGGAAAAACGGTGGAGGCGCGCTCGTCGTACAAGCGCGCGATCGGTCTAACGAAACAAGAACTGCAACGGCGATTTCTCGAGCGACGGCTCGTGGAGTTGAACGGCAACTGACCACTCTGCCGACGCAGGGATCAGGCCGGCGCTACCAACGGTTCGCGTCTTGTTCTTGTATTACGTCTGAAACGCGGCGATTACACGATCGACACATTGCGGAAGCCGGGTGTGCCTACATTGCGAACCGGTAGTAGGTAAAGCACCATGGAGCACGATCAACGGTTTGTCGGCACTTCGCCTCAAGCGCACCGGGACAGCTTCGGTCAGCGGATCCGGCGCTGGTGGCAGGCCGACGATACGGCGGAGGAGTACCTCTCCGCCGCGACCGATCTCGCGGACCTAGAGCGTCGTCTGCGGATACTTGAACGCGCGAGTGGCGGGCCGGTTTTCGTTACCTTCAACCACTGACTCCTCCCTGTTCCCGCTTCCCCCCGAGCGGGTACTTCGCGGCGCCTTTCTCCCGAGGCGCCGCTTTTCTTTGCCCGTAAGAAATCACTAATGAAAAGACGTACGCTCGCGCTCGATGAGTGCTGCCGTTACTCGTTATCGACGTACAGAACGACTTCCTGCCCGGTGGCGCGCTCGCAGTGCCTAGGGGCGACGAGGTCGTCCCGATCATCAACGCGCTGGCGCTCAAGTTCGAGAACGTGATCCTGACTCAGGACTGGCATCCTCCGCAGCACATTTCTTTTGCATCCTCTCATCCTGGCAAGTCTGCTTTCGACGCGATCGAGCTGCCACATGGTCCGCAAGTGCTGTGGCCACCGCATTGCATACAAGGAACTCATGGCGCGGCGTTTGCCCCCGGGTTGGTCGTTACTCATGCGCACGCCGTCATACGCAAGGGCCATCGCCCGAACGTGGATAGCTACTCCGCGTTTATGGAAGCCGATCGCAAGACGCGCACCGGGCTCGCGTCACTGTTGCGCGAGCGCGGCGTGACAGATGTTTACTGCTGCGGTTTGGCGACCGACTTTTGCGTCGCCTGGAGCGCACTCGACGCGCGTGAGGCAGAATTCGTAACGTTCGTCATCGAGGATGCGTGTCGAGCCATTGATCAAAGTGGTTCGCTGGAGTCGACGCGGCGGCGGATGATGGATTCGGGCGTAAGCCTCGTGAACTCTCAGGCGCTGCGACAGCGAGTCCGATCGTAGTCGTCCTCACATCGCGGATTGAACACGGCTCGCCCTGGGTCGAACGGTTCTGAGATTCGTCACTAAGAAGCGGAATTGGCTCACTGCGCCTGTCGCGGGGCATCAGCTGTTTACGACGTTTAAGGGTCTCGGAAGGTCTTTCGCCCCATCTGGTGTGCCGGCTGTCGATTAGAACTTTTCACTCCACGGTCGCAAGTCAAGCTCCTGAGTCCACGCACTGCGGTGTTGCCGATGCAGCGCGACGTAGGTCTTTGCGATCGCATCAGGCTCGAGCAAGGAATCTGCTCCACGCTCGCTAGCCACATTTGCATAGCGCGGCGCATTGATCTGTCCGTCGATGATCACATGCGCGACATGGATGCCTTGTGGTCCTAACTCGCGAGCCATGCTCTGCGCTACCGCACGGAGCGCGAACTTCGGCGAAGCAAGATTCACAAACCCCGCGCCTCCACGCAGCGAAGCCGTCGCGCCGGTGAACAGAATCGTGCCGGCGCCACGCTTGATCATTAAACGCGCGGCAGCGCGTCCGACCAGAAATCCACCGAAGCAGCCGACGCGCCAGCAGCGCTCAAACGCTTCGGGATCTGTATCTACGACATTGCTTCGGACGAACGTGCCTGCATTGAAAACGCTCACCGCGACCGGCGCCTGTTTCTCCGCGCTCGCGAACAGATGGTCGACTTGCGTGGCGTTGGTCGCGTCGACGTCAACGGGAATCACGCGCGCGCTGTTCGGAGCAGACAGGTCCTTGAGCGCAGATGCTCTGCGCGCAGCGGCGAATACCGTGTAGCCCTCATTCGCAAACGCCTTAACCAACGCAGAGCCCAGACCCGGACCCACGCCAACTACGACGGCTGTTTGGTTGGTCATCGTGTCTCCTGTTGAAGGGATCTATCTCGGCACGTTCGTGCGAAGCCGTTGCGCGCGCGTTTCATTGCCGCGCGCGGCAATTGCAGTTGCAACGTTTGCGGATCTGCGACGGCGCGCGCCCTACTGCATGAAGCTACGACTAACGCCGCTCGGACTCAAGCAGACCACGATCACCGCACTTCCGCTTCGTCTCTGACGGCGATAACATCGAAGCAGTCTGCGCGTCCGCAGGATAGAAAAGCTCCAGCGCAAGCTCGGACAGCGTGACGTCCACCGATGTACCGAACACCGTGGTGGTACTAAAGAACGACAGCAATCCCGCTTCGCTGCGGATCTGCAACGGCACCATCACGCTGTATTGAGCGGCGGCATGTTCGGCGCTGCTCGCCGGCGGCGCGGGGTATGCCGAAATCTCCGTCAGCAACTCCAGCAACGACGCGTCAGCGGTCAGATCGACTTGGCGGCGCAGCCGTGTCAGCAGATGTGCGCGCCATTCCGCCAGGTTTGCGATCCGCGGTGCAAGCCCCGAAGGATGCAGGCTCAGGCGCAGCACATTGATCGGGTGCTGCAACAGCTCGGCGGCAACGTCCGCATACAGTTCCGGAAGCGCGCCGTTGCTGGCGACGATCTGCCAGTGCCGATCGATCGCAAACGCCGGAAATGGCTTCTGCGCTTCGAGCACCAAGTCAACCGCCCGACGCGCCGCCTGCAGCTCTGCGTCCATCAGCGACCTCTCTGCAAACATCGGCGCAAACCCCGCTGAAATCAGAAGCAGATTGCGCTCGCGGAGCGGAATCTCAAGCTCGTCGCTCAAGTGCAGAAGCATTTCACGACTCGGTTGCGAGCGGCCTGTCTCGACGAAGCTTAAGTGCCGCGGCGAAATCTCGGCCTCCAGCGCAAGACCGAGCTGCGTCATGCGCCGGCGCTGGCGCCACTCGCGCAGAAGTGTTCCGACGGGCCTGGCGGATTGCATCGTGGCGTGAACGATAGTTCAACCGAGACCGCGATCCAATTACCTCGCAGGTAATCGACGGCGGTTGATGAACCGCGGAATATGCGGCCAGCTTCTTATTTTCATTTTCATTGACCAACTGGAGGATGACATGGCTGCTATCACCACCCCGATCGACCGCTCCGCGTTCCTGCGTCGCGTGCTTGTTGTCGACGCCGCGACCTGCGTCGCAATGGGACTGTTACTTTCGCTCGGCTCAGACCTGCTCTCGCCGCTGCTCGGATTGCCAAGACTGCTGCTTCAGTACTCCGGACTGAGCCTGTTTCCAATTGCAGCCTTCATGGCATGGGTTGCAACGCAAGCCAATCTGTCTCGGCTCGGCGCGTGGATCGTTATTGCCGGCAATGCCCTTTGGGTCGTCGGCAGCGTCATTCTTCTAATCGGCGACTGGGTTTTTCCAACCTTGCTCGGCCATGCCTTCGTCATCGCGCAGGCTATAGCGGTCGTCCTGCTCGCGGAACTGGAATACACCGGTTTGCGCAGAAGCCTCGCTTGAGGACTTATCACCCACATTCACCCATATGGCTAAATAACGTTACAACGATCCGTTGCATCTGAAATCGCCTCGCAATTCGTTGAAACCCGTGCGCAACCGTTACTCGCGACGATAGCCACGTCCACAAAGCCCTCAATCCGGAGCAAATATGCATCGTGCCTCCGACGCATCAAATGAACCTGATAGGAGTCTGCAAGTGACCGCGATTTTCTATGCATTGTGGGAGTGGCTACGGCGTCCCAACGAGCGCTACGAAGTAGTTCTACTTAATGAGCGGCAGCTTCGCGACGTAGGACTCGATCAAGACTTTGTTCGAAGCCAAACCGCAAGGCGGCCGTTCTGGCATGAATGAAGGCAAGACGTAAGAAAGATGATCATGAATCGCTGGATTAACTTCGAAACAATCAACGACGTCCTATACGCAAGCGTCGTTCTAGCCGTTGTTCGTAGTAACCGCGGTCGGTCTGTTCAGCGAACTATCTGAAGTTGGTCTGTTCAACGAACTGGCTGAACGTGCAATCTCTGCATTCACCTAACACCACCACGGTAGTCGGGCCCTAAACCCCGCACTACCGTGTCGTCGCCAGGCTCTTCTTCTTGACGCCAACCGGCTTCCGAAGCGCGATCTCCTGCGGTAAGTAGATTCTCCGAAGACTCTCGGCGCCCGCGTTGATATCAGCGTCCCGCACATCGTCTCCGAAGTCGAGACCTGTCGCTTGCTCTACGTGCTCGACCGTGGTCAAGAAATCTTCGACCTTGTCCAGCTCAGCAACGTCGCCAAATTCTTCACGTCCATCCAACGCTTCGGGCCAGACGTCGATCACGGGCTTCTGGTTCGCAAGCATCGCTAATGAACGGAGCTTTCCTTTGTCCTGCCATACAACAATCTTCCAGAATTCCGAAGGGACCTGAATATCCCGAAACTTCCGGTCGTTTTTTCGGAAGACGGGACCAGTGAAACAGGTGGCGCGCGTGTCATCCGCTACGGCGTTTCGAAGGACATAGTTTTCGATCGCACGCCATAACTTTCCCCCTCCGGAATTGGGCTCGGAACGACTGGCCCGCCCCATATTGAAAAACCCGACTTGAGGCGAGCAGTTTGTCCAGTGGAAGGTGTCGGCGTCCGCGGTCAGCGCCTGCCTGTTCGATCCCCACGCGGGGTCCATGCGACGCACGAGGTGGCCGCGCTGAAACATTCGCAGTGTTCGACCCATGCTTCGCGGATCGGGATGGCCGGGAACGATCTGTTTCTCGTACACGTCCTTGCCGGCGTAGTGCTCCGGCTCAAGGCGCGGGTCGTCGTACCACGTCTCGCTTCCCTCTACTGCCTCGGAAGCCGCCCACAGACTTTCCAAGCCGGGATCGTCGGCCGTTAACGGCGTCACATGGCCAGTATCACGGTTAACGTGCTTCGAAGCTCGCGCCATCGATGTTGCATGCGGTAAAGAAAGCCAGACGCCGCTTGGCATTCATCACGATGCTGAAGTGGTGATACTTCAACTCGAACGGATCGTCGCCCGGTCGGGCCTGCTTGTTCGGCGCCGCGATGGCTTTTTGAGCTTTCGAGAGTCGGGGCAGATTGATCGGATGACCTCGAATGAATCGCGGCTTGTATCCGGACCGATCGGCGTAGTTCGGGCTGGGCTTTAGTTTCGCTTCACTGCCATCCAGCTCGGTGACGCTGACCACAGGAGTTGGACCTAGCGTCACATCTGCGGCCGACGGATGAAGCATCGGCACCCTTACGGATATCTCGATCGGCACTCTCCATGTGATCGATCCGTCGGGACCGATTGTCGACGACGCGCCCCGTTGATCGTTGGGTGTGATGGGTACCGGTAACGCCTTAGCTTCTCCGATTGCGAGCAGTTCTTCGATCAGGCGCCTGCGATTTGCAGAAAGGTCGCCCAGCTTGTTTCTCAGATCATCGACAATCGCGCTGATTCGAATTCCTTCGTTGACTTCCAAGTCGAGCTCTTTGCCGTTCGGATCCACTTTCTGACGCCAGGGCCCGCCCCAGTGATGCAACGCAATCGCCTGCCATTCGTTGTTGAAAACCGGCGATCCTGAAGCACCTGGTTGCGTATCGGCAACGTAATGCAGGACGACATCCAGCCGAGCGACCAACTGGTTCTCGCGCAGGACGACTTCCTTGTAGCGTCCGTCCGGATGCTGAACGATATTCGCGATTTCCCCCAAGGCATGTTTGTCACTTGCGTTCGACAGAGCACACCACCCAAAGTGATCCAAGGATCTTGAGCCGCTGACCTTGTTGCCGACCGCGATCAACGTGTAGTCGAGACCATCGACCGAGTCCGAGATAAATAACGCGTCCGGATCGAGCGCGTAGCGGCTGACAGCCTTCGGTTGCCGCGTGGAATCGAGCTCATAGTCAAACTCCAGGCAGAACTGCCGCGCTGCCTGAGGCGATCGAATCACATGGTTGTTCGTGACGAACAGGCGATCCGAAACCATGAATCCGGTTCCCTGTGGCCGACCGTCTTGAAATGCGACTCGCGCCACTGCTCTTGCTGCCGCTACGCCGCGCTCCAGAAATGAAACGCTCAGGAAATCAATCGTGTGTCCGTAGATCGCCTCGGGCCCCCGCTCCCTGATCGTTTCCAGTGCGAGATCGCCCGGCGCGTGAGCCAGCGCTTGAATCCCGGCGCCAATGGCTTCTGCTTCCTTGCGCGACAAGCCAGCCTTTGCCTGCAGCCGCCGCTGCAGCCGCTCGGGATCCGGTTCGGCAGCGAGCGGAATGCCAATTGCTGCCATCCGCAGCGAATTCAGAATTTCGTATTTGGACTGGGCGATACGCTCCAGGGCGACTTGCTCGACACTCTTATCCACAGTCATCTCCTAGATTCACTATGGGGTCAAACCGACGCACCCTCTATTGAAAAGTATGCACGGAGACAATGGAAGAGTCGTTTGACATAGCTGTGACGCGCTAGTGCCTTTCATGCCGTCAAGAGTGCGCATCCGTGAAGCACAAATTGACTGGGCATCGCGCTTGCCTTGCCGATTGCATCTGTAATAGCAGGGACATGTAACGGCAATCGCCTTGCCCGAAGCTACCTAACACGATGATCTTGAAAGGTCGATGAAGGCGGTGACATATGACCAGGAACGCTGTTAAGTACTTGTTGTTTGCGGTGCTGATGGTGGCAACGACGTTCGCGCGGGCAGAGGATCTAACGAAAGCCGTGGTGCTGGTCGCGAAGCCGGAGCTCAGAGACCCGCTCTACGGCGCGACAGTGCTCGTGGTCGTACCGATTGGCACCGACCAGCACGTAGGATTTATCGTTAACCGGCCTACCGACGTCGCGCTCGGAAAGCTCTTTCCGAGCGATGGCCCGTCGCAAAAAGTCATCGATCCAGTCTATCTTGGCGGGCCGCTCGGTACCGAACACATCTTCGCGCTCGTACAGCGCGCGGACAGCCCGGGCGCAAAGTCGATCGAATTGATGCCCGGCTTGTACGCGGCAGTTGACGCCAGCACGGTCGATCGCATCATTCGCTCCGAATCCGATCACGCGCGCTTCGTCGCAGGCTTCGTTGCCTGGCGGCCAGGCGAGCTGCGTCACGAGATCGAGCTCGGCGCCTGGTATGTGCTTGAACCCGATGCGGCACTCGCGCTGCGCAAGCCCGATGGCTTGTGGGAAGAGCTCGTAGGAAACTCGAGGCGCGCCGAAACGACGATCTAACCCGTCATGGATGCACTCGAAGCGAGCGCGGACCACATTGAGGCGCTGCTCGACCAAGCGCTCGAAGCAACCTTTCCTGCAAGCGATCCGATCGCACTGACGATCGACGCAGGTACCTACTCGCCGATCGCATAAACGACGAGGACGTGTCATGGCATTCAGCGCCGGCGCATGGTGCGCGTCTGCCGACCTGCGTGAGCGGATGTCCGCTTGATCGTTCGCCGGTTGATTGTTTGTCATGACCGTCTATCTCTGCCATCAAGAGCCGGATCTGCTGGAGCACGACACCGAGATCGTTGCAACACGCCCCGGCGCCGTGCTGTTAGCGCGCTCAGCGCTGCATCCCGGCGGTGGCGGGCAGGAATCCGATCATGCGACGCTGCGACATGCCGGCGGGTGAATGCCGCATCGTCGATGTTCGATTGGAAGATGGCACGTATTGGCACCTCTTGAACACCGAGGCAGCCGTACCGACAGGCCAGGCGCAGGTGCTCATCGATGCGCAGCGCCGCAGCATCCTTGCGCAGTTGCACACCGCCACGCACATCATGAACGCGCTCGTCTTCCGGCAGTTCGCCGGGTCGCTCGTCACCGGAGCGCAGATCAGCGGCGACGGAACCGCGCGCATGGATTTCGATTTGCCCGATGTTGACAACGATCTTCTGCGCGCGATCGAGCCCGGCATCAATGAGGTTATCGCGCAAGGGCTGCCCGTGCGCTGCCTCTACGTGTCCGCATCGGAAGCACGTGAGACGCCCGGGCTCATCCGCAGCCTCTCGGTAGCGCCGCCGCCGACGCCCGACGGCACGCTGCGTGTGATCGAAATCGGCGATCTGGATCGTCAGGCCTGCGGCGGCACACACCTCGCCAATACTCGCGAGTCGCGGCCAATCCGCATCACCAAGATCGAGAACAAGGGTCGCCGCAACCGCCGCATGCGCATTGCGCTCGTCTGATGATTTGCCGGATGTGGCGGGGCTGGACCTCCAGGGAGAACGCCGCCGCTTACCGCAACTACCTGACCGACGAGCTGTTTCCGAAGTTGAAGCAAGAGCTCGCGCAGCACGGCTATATCGGCTACGACGTGCTCACCCAGCCGCTGCACAGCGAGGTCGAGTTCGTCACGCTGGTGTGGTTCGAGTCGCTCGACGGCGTGAAGTCGTTTGCCGGTGAGGATTACGAAGTGCCCGTGATTAGCGAGAAAGCGCGTGGCCTTTTGTCGCGTCACGACAGCCGCTGCGCGCACCTCGACGTTGCCGCAAGCACGTTTCGGCTTCTGACCTGATCGGCAGCGCGGCTTCGCGCGCAGCGCTCAGCTCGATATCGAACTGAACGCAGCGGTTGCAGGTCTGCCGAAAAGGTCAAGCGGCTGCGCGCGTCTAGCGCGCAGCAACTCAGCGGTTACCCGCGCGCTCGCAGACCGGCTTCGGCAATCAGCCGCTCCTGCTCGGCGGTTGCGACTGGTGCGTCGCCCTCTCCGGCCTACGTCGACCAGGTCGAGCCGCTGCGCCTCGCGCAGCTCCGCAACCACTTGGGCGCGCGTTTTGGTCGACGCGAGCGGCGGTACGACAGCGTACGGGTCAGCTTCTCCCACGGTCACCAGGCCGAGCCGTTGCGCCTCGCGCAACTCGGCCGCGACTTCAGCGCGGGTGATAACAGTGGAAACACCTTCCGGTTCCGGCGGGTAAGCACCTTCCCCGATCGGGATCTCACCGGCAGCAGCCACGCCAGAGAAGCCTAAGAGAACTGCGATGGACAGAGCACGTGCAGATTTCAATTTCATGATGATTCCTCATTTAGATTGGAAGTTAGGTTCATTCGGATTCTTTGAATGAACATGTCGTTGCTCAAGCTTCGACTGTCATCAGGATGTGGGCGCACTGTTGCCGGACCGTTTCTAAAAGCAGTGTCGAGGATTACGGTCGATACGCTGTCTGCAGCCGCGCTTACGGTTGAAACGCAGCCATTAGCTCGACGACATTGATCAGACATGGCCGGCGTCGAAACTGCCGCCATGAACTCAACGGACGTTTCGCTTGCTGCCTTTGACGGCCAACAGGTCTTGTGGACTGTCGCCGCCAACACGCTGCTGCATGAGGTTGGCGTGCCGTTGCCGATGACGCCGACGGTGCTCGTGGCCGGCGCGAATGCAGTATCCGGAACTTTCGATCCGTTTCTGGCGATTCTGGCGATCGTCGCAGTCGTCGCCGCAACGTTAATCGGTAACTCTCTCTGGTTCGCCGCCGGACGCCGCTACGGTATGGGTGGTCTGAAGCAGCTAGGCCGCTTTGCCGGCTCAAGCGATGCGTTCATTTCGCGCGCCGAGAGTGCGGTTGGGCGTTGGGGTGGATCGTCGCTCGTCGTGGGCCGCTTTGTGCCCGGCGTATCTCTAGCTCGCGCCACCGCTGGCCGGTGCGCTTGGAATGCGATGGAGCAAGTTTCTGATGCTCACTACCGCGGGCGCTTCGCTCTACGGTGTCGTCGTCGTTGCCGCTGGAATGTTGCTGCACCAGCAGATCAAGTCGGCACTGTTGCAGCTGGAAGGCTTTGGCTGGTACGCGCTTGCCGCCGCCATCGCAGCAGTGGTCATTCTCTATGTCGCGTCGCGGTGGCGTCGTCGCACTCGCGAGACGGGCTTCGGGCAGAACCAGCCGTTTGCGAGCAGCGCTGTAGCGGTAACGCAACGAGGTATCGGGCGATGTCGTTCTACGGGTTGCTTTCGTTCTGTGCGATCTATGCGTTGGCGGTGGCATCCCCCGGGCCTGCTGTCGCGGCTGTTCTCGCGCGTTCGCTGGGTCATGGCATGCGCGGCGCGCCTGCCTTCATCGCCGGGTTAGCTGTCGGCGACCTGACGTGGTTCGGAATCGCGGCTGCGGGCCTGGCTGCACTGGCGCAAGTAGCGCAGACGGCGTTTGTCGTGATCAAGTACGCGGGCGCGGCGTACCTGCTCTATCTCGCTTACCGGCTTTGGACCGCCCCTGCGCAGCCGCTCGAAACCAGTGATATCGGATCATCTGCTCGCAGCCACTTCCGTCTGTTTCTGGGAAGCCTGGCGCTGACGCTCGGGAATCCGAAAACGATGCTGTTCTTTGTGGCGCTGCTGCCCTCGGTCGTGTCGTTGGAGACGTTTACTCCAACGGCGTACCTGCAGGTCAGCATCGCGATCGTCGTCATTCTTCCGCTGGTGATGCTCGCGTACGCGCTTCTCGCAACGCAGGCACGACAACTGGTTCGCCAGCCGCGTTCGATTCGACTGCTGAACCGCGGCGCGGGAACCGCGATGGCGGGCGCCGCTGTCGCGATCGCTGCGCGCGGCACATAAGGTCTGCGCGCGGCACGTGAATTCGATCAAACGAACTGCACCGACAGACTTCCGAGAGGTCCGAAGTCCGCGCGCAAGGTGTCGCCTTTCTGCGCCCACACGGGGCGGGTGAACGATCCGGACAGCATCACGCGGCCCGGCTCGAGTGTGGTGCCAAAGGGCGCGACCTTGTTGGCGAGCCAGGCGATCGCGACCGCGGGGTGACCGAGCACTCCAGCCGCGACGCCGGATTCTTCGATGTCTGCATTGCGATAGAGAAGCGCACTCGCCCAACGCAGATCGACCTCCATAGGGCCGACGGGCCGGCCGCCGAGCACCAGCCCCGCGGCCGCGCCGTTGTCCGCCACCGTGTCGAAGATCTTGCGCGGGTTCTGCACGCGCGCATCGATGATCTCGATCGCTGGCACCACATACTCGGTCGCGCGCAGCACGTCGAGTAACCCAACGCCTGGTCCTTTCAGCGGTTTGCCGAGAACGAACACAAGCTCCGGTTCGACGCGCGGGATGATGAAGCGCTCGAAGGGCACCTTGGCGCCATCCTCGATCATCATGTAGTCGTGCAGCACGCCGAAGTCCGGCTCGTCGATCTGCGAGGATTGCTGCATCGCCTTGGACGTCAACCCGATCTTGTTGCCGATGATGCGCGATCCGTTCGCGACCTTGATTTCATTCACCAGAGCTTGGATCGCGTAAGCGTCATCGAGCGTGATATCCGGCCAGGTCTTGGAAAACTGGACCACGGGCCTTCGCTCCTGCTCGGCTTGTATCAAGGATTGCGCGGCCTGCGTGCGAATCGCTTCAGTGAGCATTTGGCTCTCTCCTCTCAGAGCTTGATGCAGATATTGCGTTGTTCGGTGTAGAACTCGAGCGAGTGCACGCCGCCTTCGCGACCGATTCCCGACGCCTTGGATCCGCCGAACGGTGTGCGCAAATCGCGCAGGAACCAGGAGTTGACCCACGCGATTCCGACTTCCATGCGGGCCGACACGCGATGCGCGCGCGCCAGATCGCGTGTCCAGATCGTGGCGGCCAAGCCGTAAGGTGTGTCATTTGCCAGCTGCACCGCCTCTTCCTCGGTATCGAACGGACGAAGGTGGCAGCACGGGCCGAAGATCTCCTCGCGAACTACCGCTGACGTTTCGGGCAGTCCCATCCAGATCGTCGGCTCAATCCAAGCGCCGTCTGCGAGCTCGGTCGGCATACTAGGCACTCCGCCTCCGGTCACCACCGTTGCGCCTTCGTCGACGGCTTTACCGTAATAAGAGAGCACTTTCTCGCGGTGCTCGCGGCTAATTAAGGGGCCGAGGCCGGTTTGCGGATCCTCGGGCCGACCGGGCTTGAGGTTTTCGGCCTTGCGTTTGAGCGCGTCGATGAACGCCGCGAAGATGGAGCGCTCGACATACACGCGCTCGGTGCCGAGGCAAACCTGCCCGCAGTTGGCGAACGCGGCGCGCGCAATGCCTTCGACAGCGGCCTCGAAGTCGCAGTCGGCAAACACGATTCCCGCATTCTTGCCGCCGAGCTCGAACGAAACGGCGCGCGTCCCGTTGGCGGCGGCCTTCATGATCGCGGCGCCGGTGCGCGTCTCGCCGGTGAATGTGATTGCATTCACGTCGGGATGACGCGTCAGGTATTCCCCGGCAGAGCCGGGTCCGAAGCCGTGAACCACGTTGTAGACGCCGTTTGGAACGCCGACCGTGTTCATTACTTCGCCGAGCAACGTCGCTGTGCTCGGCGATTCCTCCGAGGGCTTCACGATCACCGTGTTTCCACAGGCGAGCGCCGGTGCGACCTTCCATGTCATCAGCAGCAGCGGAAGATTCCATGGGCAGATCACCGCGACGACGCCCTTAGGTACCCTGATCGCATAGTTCAGCGCGCCGTTGCCGTCGGGTGTAGGCGTTTGGAACGCTTCGATCGCGACATGCTTGATGGTGTCGGCGAAGACCTTGAAGTTCGCTGCGCCTCTCGGAATGTCCAGGTGACGAGCAAGTGACACAGGCTTACCGGTGTCTGCCACTTCCGCCTCGAGAAAATCGTCGAAGCGTCGGTTGATCTCGTCGGCGACCGCGTGAAGAAGCTCGGCGCGCTTCGCCACATCCAAGCGACCCCATTCGCCTCCGAGCGCAGCGCGTGCCGCTCGCACGGCCGCGTCGATCTCTTCCTCACCTGCTTCAGCGACGTGCGCGATCAGGCGTCCGTCGACCGGCGAGCGTTTCTCGAACGTTCGGCCGCCTCCCGGGACGAAGCGGTTGTCGATGAAGTTGAGAAGAGTCGGACAGTTCATTTACGTCAACGCAGCAATGCCGGCATTGCAGACTTGCTCGTCCTCGTGCGATTGCACGCCGGATATGCCCACGGCCCCCACGCATTCACCCTGCACGATGATCGGCAC
Source organism: uncultured beta proteobacterium (assembly GCA_963824935.1). Taxonomy (GTDB): domain Bacteria; phylum Pseudomonadota; class Gammaproteobacteria; order Burkholderiales; family Burkholderiaceae_F; genus JACCZX01. Next base: position 273,547 of record CAWGRF010000010.1, read on the forward strand.
GCCGCCCTGCACCGGCAACACCGGCATCTTCAGCAGCGCGACGCGGCCGGCGGCGATGCGGTCTTCGTTCACCTTGGTCGACCGCCGCGCGACAGCCGCGCTGCGGGCTTTCTCGGTGGCGATCTGCGCAGCCACCGGAGCCGCGCCGTCCATGCGCGTCAACAGCAACACGTGGCCGCCGTCATCGACAACAGCAATGGTCACGCTCCAGTTGTTCTTCCGCGCCTCGGCCTCACAGGCGGCCGTGATGGCCCTGCAGTCCTCGAGCGTCAGGCAGGGCTTGGTACGCATCACGCGGTGGTCTTGATGTTCAGCTCTTTCAGCTCGCCCACTTCGGCCGCGTCGTCCATCGAAAAGCGGTCGCCGAAGTCGAACAGATCTTCGTTCTGGAATCCCGGGTAGTACTGGATCTCCCACCAGTTGTGATCGAGGTCCTCCAGATAAAACGAGTACACGCCGTGCTGCTGAACGGGCTTCAGCACCTGGCGGATCTCGTACTTGTCCTGGTGCTTGACCGAGTTCTCATAAGCGGCGTCGACATCCTCCTTCGAAGTCAGGTCGATGCCCCAGTGATTGAGCAGGTTGACCGGATGCAGCGCTTGGCCGACTTCGACCGCGACGATGTGGAACTTGAGTCCGCATCGCACCACCATCGAAGGCTTCGCATGGCGTACGCATTCGAGGCCGAGGAACTCCTCGTAGAACTTGCGCGACTCCTTCAGGCTGTAGCACTCCATCGTTCCGTGCGACATTACGTACGGCTTGATGATCGAGTTCTCTATCTTCGCGTCGGCGATGCCGTCCTGAATCATGTCTCGGGTTTGAGTAGTCATTCGAACACTCCTCGCGATGAAATCAGGCAGCGGCCGCGACTGCGGTCGCCTTGTCTGCCTCGGTCAGGAAAGAATCGGCGAAAAACTCGTCCGCTGGCAGGCCGCAGCGCGAACTGAAGTCGCGCCGCGCGCTATCGACCATGATCGGCGCGCCGCAGGCGTAAACCTGCACGCCCGACATGTCCGGAAAATCCTCCATCACCGCGCGGTGAACAAAGCCGGTGCGCCCGGTCCAGTCGCATTCGAGAGTCGGATCGGACAGTACCGGGACGAACCTAAATCCAGCGTGCTGCCAGCTCGAAGGAATATCAAGCATGTAAAGGTCGCGCTTCGCGCGGCAACCCCAGTACAGCGTGATCGGCCGCGCGAGTTTTTTCTGAAACGCGTGTTCGCATATCGCCTTGATCGGCGCGAACCCGGTGCCGCTCGCCACCATCACGATCGGCTTGTCCGAATCTTCGCGTAGGAAAAAGCTGCCGAGCGGCCCCTCGAAACGCAACAGATCCCTGACTTTGAGTTTGCTGAAGCAGTGATCGGTAAATGCGCCGCCCGGCGTGTGACGTACATGAATTTCGAGTGCGGTAACGCCACCCGGATCGGGCCGCGTGGCAAGCGAGTAGCTGCGCCGCTTGCCATCCTTCAGCAGGATGTCGATATATTGGCCTGCGAGAAAGCGGAAGTTCTCGTTCATTGGCAGACGCAAGCCGATCACTGCAACATCGGGCGCGGGCTTCTCCAGCCGCTCGACCCGGCACGGAACCTCGCGCGAAGGCAGGCTTTCGACTTCGCGCACGTGGATGACGACATCCGATAGCGGCTTGGCCTGGCAGAGCAGTGCGTAGCCCTTGGCCTTGTCGCTATCGGGCAGCGAATTCGGATGCACCATGCCGTAGTCGACCTTACCTTCGAGGACGGTGCCGCGGCAGGTGGTGCATATGCCCGAGCGGCAGCTGTACGGCATCATGAAGCCAGCATCGAGCCCCGCCTGCAGGACGGTGTGGCCGTCCGGCACTTGGTAGCGATGACCGCTTGGCTGCAGCGTTACGCAATGCGTCATCGATTAGCGGCTCGATGCAGGTGCTGCGCTTTTTTCTTCGACCATGCGCCGGACAGCGGCGAGCGTGGACGCCACGGCGTTGAAATACATCCCTTCCATCGGCGCGAAATGTTTCTTCTCCGCTTCGGGGTTGCCCTCAAGCCCTTTGTGCGTCAGAGAGAATGCAAACGTCAGCGTCAAATTGCCATGCTCGTCCTCACCCAGGATGTTCTCGATCCGGCCTGGCTCATTGCCTTCGACGCGCTCGAAGATCACGCGCCGCTCAGGCTCAAATGTCACTCTTTCACGCAACGGCTCATCACCCAGCAGGATGTCGCGCAGCAGCCAACCGGCTCCTTTCTCTATGACTTCGCATTTCTTCATCGCCGGCACATACGGCAACGCATTGTTGGCTTTCATCATCAGTCCGGCCCATACGTCTTGCCGGGTTAAGACCGGCTTGCCCGGCTCATTGACGGGAACGGTTCGGCTCAGTTCATACATGAGAAACCTCCTGAGATTGCGCAAGTGATATCGCTCCAAGGTTCTCGCTGGTGCGTAACACGCCCGTACGCTGCGTCTCACCAAACACCGGATGATTGATGCTTAGCGAGTACTTGACGTCACCTTTGAGCCCATCGATCTTGAAATCGCCGAAGTGGTCCGTGAGGACACTGCGCGACTCGTCGCCTTCGATCGACAACTCAACGCGAGCCGCCGCGACGTTTTCAGTGCGGCCATCAGCCGTTGTCCGGCTTACGTTGCCGCCGAGGAAGCAACGCGTGACTCGCTGCAGATTGCGATAGAAGACTCGCGGCTGCGTGCCTAACTCGGGTCGAAGAACTTCGAGGCCCTCTTTGGTCGTGAGCTCGCGCAACGCTTCATCGGAGACATGAACGGATTCCAGCGCGCCGGTCGGACAAGCTTGCACGCAACGCGGCTTCGTCCAACCTTGATCGAGCAGATGAGCATCGAAGATCCAGGTTTGCGGAAGCTGCGCTTCCTCGTTCCAGCTGATCGCACCATACGGGCATGCCGAGACCAGGTTCTTGCGACCGCGCGCTTTGACCGGATCGATGATGACGATGCCATCGGGTCTTTTGTAGATCGCGCCATCGCCGGCCGCCTTAATGCACGGTGCGTCGTCGCAGTGATTGCACATGCGGGGAACGTATGAGACGTCCACCATTGGGCCGCTGCCGCGCGTGTGACGCTCGACCGAAATCCATTCGTGTCCATGCGCAGGCTGTGCCGCGGCGTAGCCAGGGAATTCGTTGCCGACGTGCTCGTCTTTAGTGGCGAGCGCGCAGTTGTTGCAGCCGGTGCACTTGGCGACATCAACGATCAAGGCGCGCTTGTTCATGCGGCCTTCCTCTCTTCGATCGCGCGATCCCATTTGCGGACCTCGACCAGGCACGAATTCGGAGAAATCCCGTCCGCCGTCTTCGACATCGTGCGAGCCGGTGTGAGTAGATTCAGGCAGCCGCCGAGATCCACCGGGCCATCACCGGTAGCGATCAGATCGAACTCGGCGGACGATTCGTTGCCCCGCACGACTCCGGGCGCCATCGTCGCCGTCACGTCGGCTGCGCAAATGACCGCAGCTCGGCCGTTGTACACCTTGACCAGATCGTGCTGACGAATACCGCGTCTGGCGGCGTCGTGCGCATTGATGCGCAGGATCCAGTACCGATAACCATCAACCTGGACGCGATGATCGCCGAGGTCGTTGATCGTCGATTCCTTGCCGTCGCCGTACGTGTGAAAGCTGTATCTCGGATGCACGGTAATCAGTTGCAGCGGAAACTGCCGCGCGAGGTCTGTGCGAGGGCCCTCCCAGCTCGGGAAATAACGGTTCAGTGCGGGCCGCTCCGGATCGTCCTTTTCGATCCTGCGCAAAGAACTCGCGACGAACTCGAACTTGCCCGACCGCGTCGGCAGTCCTTTCAGAAACTCTTCGCCATACTGTCCGGGCAGCGGCAACGGTTCCGGCGTGTCCTTGGCGCGGCCTTCTGCATACCAGCGCATGTCGACCGGCGGCCGCGCAGCTTCGGGTCCGGGGCCGATCACGTAGTAGCCCTTCTTCAAAAAATTCTTCCAGCTAACGACCTTCGGCAGATCGGACGAATCGAAAATCCGTTTGCACCAATCGAGCTCGCTGCAACCTCCTTCGGAGAACATCGCGCCGAGCCCCAGGCGCGTCAGGACATCCAGAAAGATCTGGTAGTCCGACTTCGATTCCCCTAACGGCTCTATGCACTTGTGCTGCAGGATGGCGATGCGGTGATTGACCTGGTTCTGTCCGTGGTGAATGAAGCCGCCGCAGTTGGCGAACTCCGCGATGTCGAAGCGCTCGAGCGACGTGCAGGCCGGCAGGATCACATCGGCAAACTGCGCTTCGTTCTCCATCCAGATCGATTGGTTGACGACGAACTCGAGCGATGGATGGCGATACATCTCGACCAGGCGCGCCGAATTTGGAACCGTGCCGAGCGACGAGGCGCCGTAGCGGTACAGCATGTGCACGCGCGAGTGACCGCGCGCCGGATATTCGAAGCGATCGAACTGGCCTTCGATTGAAAAGCCGTCCCAGTGATAACCGCTCGCCTTGCCTTCAATGATCGCGTCGGCGAGTCGCTGCCGCGGAATAATCTGCTTGACCGGATTCAGCGTCAGCACGTGCGGCATGCGGACGTAGTTATGCGGCGCGGTTCCCGAGTTGTACAGATCGCCCGAGATGCCGCCCTCGGCATAGCCGGGGAAATAGAAGTTCATATCCATCGGCACGCCGAGCTGCAGGTTGCCGAAGTTGACGCCGGGCTTGCCCCAGCCCTGCATCGCCATCATCAGCACCATGCAGCGCGCCCATTGCGCGCCAGTTGAGGTGCGGCAAGCGCCGCCGAAGCCAGAGCCCAGCCCGCCGGCGGCAAGATAGGTCTTCTTCGTTCCCCAGCGCTGCGCGAGACTCCTCGCGTCCTTCGCTGGAACGCCGGTCTCGGCTTCCTGCCACTCCGGCGTCTTCGGCACGCCGTCGGTCTTGCCGAGCAGATAGTCGCGCCATTCGTCGAAGCCGGTGGTTCGATTGGCGACGTAATCTTTGTCGTACGTGCCGTTGATGATCCACTCGTGCATGATCGCGTTGGCGAGCGCCGCATCGGTGCCAGGACGGATCGGAATCCACTTGCCACCGAGCAGCTGCGCGGTGTGGTTGAGGCACGGATCGATGTGCACGAACTCGATGCCGAGCTCTTTGGCCCAGAGCCGCCGCTGCGCGCCTTCGAAGCCGGCATAGATTCCACCGGTGGATTCAGGATCGCTCGACCAGAACACGATCTGCTCGGCTTCCTTCAGGCAATCCTCGACGGTGCCGTAAAAGCTTGGGATGCCGAGGCGCATGTTGTTGCCGTAGTGATGCATCGCTCCCCAGTACCAGCCCTCCCAGCTGATCGGGCTGAACGCGACGCGCGTGTAGCCGATCAGGTTGCCAAAGCGAAGCAGCGCGCTCAACCAATAGCCGACGTTGCCCCACTGGTGATGAGCGGCTTGCTGGATCGCGATTGCGCCTGGGCCGTGCTCGCGCTTCATGCGCTGGATCTCGCCGGCGACGATGTCGAGCGCCTCGTCCCAGCTGATGCGCTCGTACTTGGATATCCCGCGGTTCTGCGGATTGCGGTCCCCTTTCGGATCGAAGTCGACCCGCTTCATCGGATGCAGCAGGCGCTTGGGCGAGTACACCATCGACTTCAAGCCCAGCGCATGCGGGCTTACGGTCGCGGTGCGCCGCGGCGTGAAGCTTCGGCCGCGCGCACGAATGGTCCAGCTGGGCGTGTCGCTATCGTCAAGCTCGATCGGCGTAGTGCGCACGATTTTCCCGTCGCGCACATAGACGTGAATCGGACCGCCGTTGGTCAGGTTGGTGTAGCGAACGGTGCCGTCCTTCAACGGCATGCCGTACTTCCATCCGGCCGAGCCGACCAGATGCATCAGCTGTCCGAACCAGACCGTGCATGCGTCCTGCCCGCCTGCGGACGCTTTGAAGTTTTTCAGCGCATCGATGACCACCGCGTGATCGGGATCGGGTTTCATCATTGCGAGCGCAGTATCGACGCTCGCAAAGACCATCTCGGTATCGGGTCGCGCGTGCACGCCCGCAAATGCGCTGATCTTGCCCTTCTCGAAAACATAGTGCCGCGCGAGACTGCCATCGCGCAGGCGAAGCTGCACGATGCAGTCACGCGACTGAAGTTTTTCGCGCACCAATCTGTGCTTCTTGGCCGCTTGCCGAATGATGGTCGGCAGCGCCAACATGATGACGCGCAACATAAGCTTGTTCAGCTTCTTGCCGAGTCGCATGATCCTCCTCTAGGCCTAGGACCACGATACTGCCCGTGGTGGGTCATCGCCAATCAAAATCCTGCATCGGAGTATTTCGCAGGCGAATGATGGCGAGCCACGCGCTCCGAATGTCCGCATTTCGATTTGTGATTCGACTGCGCCAACTCCCTACACCTATGATCATCTGTCGAAAAGTTCTGCGGGAGGATTCAAATGGCGAAGGTATTCTCACCGAGCAACTCCGCTCTTGTGCTGATCGATCACCAGTACGGCACGATGCAGCTGATCAAGAATCTCCCGGTCGAACTGGTCAAGCGCAACACGCTGGCACTCGCTCGTACCGCACAGATCCTAAAGATTCCGGCAGTGGTCACCAGCAGCCAGGAGGATAGGCTGCAGGGCGCGATACTTCCCGAGCTAAAAGAGTTTCTGCCGGAGGCATTCGCTGCGCGTGTCAGACGTACGGGCGTAGTTAACGCCTGGGACGACCCTGCTTTCAAGTCGGCCGTCGAAAATCTAGGCCGACGCAATCTGATCATGGCAGGCGTAACCACCGACGTATGTCTGGTGTATCCGGCGATCACCGCGATGGAGATGGGCTATCAGGTGCAGGCCGTGATGGACGCCTCCGGATCACCTTTTGAGCTTTCGGAGCTGCTGGCGCAACAGCGCATGCGCGATGCCGGTGTAGTGCTTACCGCGACCAACACGATGATCGCCGAGCTCGGTTACGACTGGAGCCGGCCTGGCGGAATGGAGCTTCTGGAGCTGCTCTTCACCAAAGTGCTGCCGCCGATCCAGCCGGCGGTATAGCGATTGAACAAGCCTGTTGATCTAAAAATCGACACCGTTCCGTCGTGGATCGGCGGCAAATCGCACGCGTATGCGGCGAGGTTCGGGGAGGTCTACAACCCGTCCACCGGTCAGGTGACCAAGCGAGTCGCATTCGCCGATGCGCACGTCGTCGACGCTGCGGTGAATGCCGCTGCCGCCGCGTTTCCTGGATGGCGCGACACGCCGCCGCTGCGCCGTGCGCGCGTGCTGCAGAAGTTTCTGGAGTTACTGAGAAAAAATCAGCAAGCGCTGGCAGCGATCGTCACAGAAGAGCACGGCAAGACACTGCCCGACGCGATGGGCTCGGTGCAGCGCGGTATCGAAGTGGTCGAGTTCGCCTGCGGCATTCCGCAGCTGCTCAAAGGTGAGCACTCGGAAAACGTCGGCACCCAGGTCGATACGCACACTGTGCTTCAGCCGGTGGGTGTGTGCGCCGGGATCACGCCGTTCAATTTCCCGGTGATGGTGCCGCTATGGATGTTCCCAATGGCGATCGCTTGTGGCAACACCTTCATCCTGAAGCCGTCCGAGAAAGTACCGTCGGCCTCGGTGCGCATGGCGCAGCTTTTTCAGGAGGCCGGCCTTCCCGACGGTGTGCTTAACGTCGTGCATGGGGACAAAATCGCCGTTGACGCCTTGCTCCTGCATGAAGGCGTAAGAGCAATTTCTTTCGTCGGGTCGACTCCAATCGCGAAAACCATCTACGAGACCTGCGCCAAGACCGGCAAGCGCGTGCAGGCGCTGGGCGGAGCGAAGAACCACGCGGTGGTGCTGCCCGATGCCGATCTCGAGTTCGCCGCCGACGCACTGATCGGCGCTGCGTACGGCTCGGCGGGCGAGCGCTGCATGGCGATCTCCGCCGTGGTTGCGGTGGGAGCCGCAGCAGATCCGCTGGCGAAGCTGCTGCAGAAGAAAGCACAAGCCATCAAGATCGGCGCCGGAGACAAGGACGGCGTCGACATGGGGCCGCTGATCACACGCGAGCACCGGGACAAGGTGGCCTCGTTCATCAAGACTGGCGTGATAGAAGGAGCAAAGGTTTTGCTCGACGGCAGCGACGCCGGAATCAGCGAAGGCTTCTTCCTCGGCACGACGCTGTTCGACGATGTCACGCCGCAGATGGAGGTTTACAAGACCGAGATCTTCGGCCCGGTTCTGGTCGTTCTGCGAGTGAAGACGCTCGATGACGCGATCGCGCTGGTGAATCGCAACCCGTACGCGAACGGCACCGCGATCTTCACTGAATCAGGCGGTGCGGCGCGACGCTTCGAAAATGAGATCCAAGTCGGAATGGTCGGTGTCAACGTGCCGATTCCGGTGCCAGTGGCGTACCACTCATTCGGCGGTTGGAAGAGCTCGCTCTTCGGCGACCTTCACGTGCATGGCCCCGAGGGTGTTAAGTTCTACACACGCACCAAAGTCATCACGACTCGCTGGCCGCACCAGGACACGCCGGCGCCGGGTTTCAACATGCCGACATTGGGCTAGTGAAGCTCAAATTCTTATTCAACCAAGCTTTTCCCCCTACGGTTGCAACGTTTGCGGAAGCGATTTTTTGTCAAGTCTCCTCTGCGTTAACCCGAACTTCCGCTTTGGATCTCATTGCTGGGGCTCGCTTGACCGGCGGAGCATCAGCGGCACAATTTGGTCTTACCCACGAACGGTGGACACCTTACCAGGCGATTTCATCGCCTCGAACGGTAGCGGGGCCTCGTAGCTAATCGATGAGTGCCGTCGCTGCCGGTTGTAAAACACTTCCATGTAATCGAACAAGCTGACCCGCGCATCGTCGCGTGTCTTGTAGTCGCAGTGCATGACCAATTCGGTCTTGAGCGTATGGAAGAAGCTCTCCATAGGCGCATTGTCCCAACAATCACCCTTGCGACTCATGCTCTGCCGGATGCCATAGCGGTTGACGATTTCCCGGTAGCTTCCGGTGGCGTACGTTGAGCCCTGGTCGGAGTGCAGCGTTACCGGTGGACCCCGATGAGCGATCGCCATGTTCAACGCGTCCATCGCCAGCTTGGTGTCCAGAGTTCGGCTCATCGCCCAGCCCACCAAGGCTCTCGAGTACGCGTCCAGAACCGCAGCCAGGTAGAGCCAACCCTCCCGCGTCGGTATGTAGGTGATGTCGCTCAGCCAGAGGTCGTTGGGATGTTCTGACGTGAAGTCCCGCTGGATGAGGTTCGGCGATGCCTTGGTCTTGCGGGAGTCGGTGGTCACGCGGAACCGCCGGATCGCCTTGGGCAGGATCCCAGCCCTGCGCATCAGCTTGGCCACCGTGTTGCGGCAGCACGGCACCTCTTGGGCCATCAGCTCGACGTGCACCCTGGGAGCGCCGTACGACTCGCGGCTGGCTTGGTGGATCGTCCTGATACGAGCCGTGAGGTCGACCCGGCGCTTCTGGCGGTCACTGGGACCGCGGTGCCGCGCAGCGTAGTACCCGCTGCGCGAGACCTGCAGCGCCTCGCACAGGGCCGGCACGCCGTACTGCCGTCGATTCTTCTCGACGAAGGCGTACTTCACTTCGCTTCCCGAGCGAAGTAGATGGCCGCTTTTTTTAAAATCTCGATCTCCATCTTGAGCTTTGCGTTCTCGCGACGCAGCTGCTCAAGATCCTCAGCGGCAGATCGATCAGGCTTGGCGATGCCGGTCACCGCCTCCTTCTCGAACTCGAGCCGCCACGTTCGCAGCTGGCCGACGCGTACGCCCAGCTCCCGAGCCAGCTGGGCCTTGGGCTTCTCGCTCAACGCCGCCTGACGAACCGCTTCAAGCTTGAATTCCCGAGTCAATTTCCTGCGCGGTGTGTATTCCATCGAACACCTCTTCAAGTCAGTATTGCTCTCATTGAGGTGTCCATCAAACGTGGGTATCTTCAATTCGGCCACAAGCTGACATTTGTTTAGCGCTGCCAATCGCACTGTCCATAAGCATGGCGGTTCACTTCGTGCGTCAGCGCACAGACAACGTTGACCCCATGCCATAGCCTGCCGCACAGGCTCGCACAGAAGCTTGTGCGCTCGCCACTCCTAAGTATCAACAAAAGGAAATCTCGATGAGAATGCTTTTGCAGTCCTTCATCTGTGCGCTAGTTCTCGTTGTGCTGCTGTCACCGTTGCATCTAGCCTTCGCCCAAGGCCTAACGCCCGGAAAGTACAGTGGCACCACAAGCTTCGTCGGGCCCGCCGGCCATGCTAAAACTGACCGGATTGAGATCAAGATCGATAAGGTCGAAGGTGGAACCGTCCAAGGGACCGTCACCGACTTCGGCTCCTTTGGGGGATTCTGTCGTGGCGACGTTCCTGTCGTGGGCGTACTTGAAGGCGACAAGTTGACCCTGCAAACCGACAAGGCGGCTAGTGGAGTCAAAGAGGGCTGCGGAGCGAACTTTGAACTGAAGGTCAACGGCGAGAAGCTTGAAGGGAAGTCCGCGTCTGGATCAACGTTTGTGCTTTCAAAGTAAGCCACGAAAGTTCGCGTCGGCTGCTTTGAAGCGCCGATCGAATCTCGGGCTCTTACTCAACTTCTACTTTCCTAAACGACGCCGCGAGCCCCGTATACGAGGCGTTGCAGCGGACCAGCGGGAGCGCGGTTCAACTAAGTTTGGTCGCAGTCTGGCGAGATTCTGAGTCCGGCATGATTCGGTCACTCTGTTGCTGGCCGCTGAACGCCGATCCGTTGAACGGCTGCTATCGGCAGGATGTTTGTGTCCGCTTTTTTAGCGCCACGCGTGTCCGCAATGGGTCGACAGTCGCCAATTGATGCTCCCGAAAGCGGCCGCCCCAGAAGGTGCGGTTCAACGCTGCGCGTACCCGATCATATGCAAAAACACTGACGTTCCGTCGATTTTTGCATGTGACTAGGGCGTGACCTCGTGCGCGGCGTCGGAGCGTTCGCCGCGAAGTTCAGCTTGTGATGCGTGAATCGTGTTGCGCAAGATTCCGATGCCGCTGATCTCCACCTCGACGACGTCGCCGGCGCGCATGAAGACCGGCGGCTTGCGGCCGACGCCGACGCCGGCTGGGGTGCCTGACAGCAACACATCTCCAGGCCGAAATACATACCAGCGAGACAAGTAGGAAATTGTCTGCTGCAGTTTGAAGATCAGGTCTGATGCCGGCGCGTGTTGCATCACCTTGCCGTTCAGGCGCGTTGTGATCTCCAACTTTCCGGCATCGGGCACTTCATCGGCGGTCAACAGCACGGGCCCGAGCGGCGTGAAGCCGTCGAACTGCTTGCCCATGATGTTGACTTCCCACGTCTGTCGCGCTTCCCAGGGCTGCGTGGCATTGACGACTCCGGGGATCCAGTCGCGCGCGGAAATGTCATTGGCCGCCGTGTAGCCGGCGACATGGTCGATCGCATCTTCGGGAGACACATCGTGACACTCCTTGCCGAACACCACGGCTAGCTCGCCTTCATAGTCCACGTGACCCGCCGCGCCGGCGGGCAGCGTGACCTGCGCACCGGGACCCGTGATCGAGTTCGGGCTCTTCATGAACGCGGTGGGCTGCTTCGGCGTCGGCGTTCCCGACATTTCAGCAAGATGGGATTTGTATGCGAGGCCCGCGGCGACCACGAGCCGCGGCGACGGAACAGGCGCAAGCAACGGAGTATCCGCAGGCATCAACGCTCCCTCGTGCCGCAATCGCTGCGTCTGCTCGTGATCGCCACGTTCCACTCTCGAGACCAGCGTGCGCACCACGTCGAGACCGCGCGGCCCGGCCTCGAGAATCGCACGCAACTCAGTCGGTATCCACGTTTCGATAGTCGCTGCGTCGGCGGCTCGCGCGAAATTCAGGATCTCGCTCGAGCGCAGCAGCGCACCTGCGGTTCCGCCGCGGCTTTGATTGATCGTCAAGAGCTTCATCGCAAGCTCCTCCGATCGAGCGCAAGCACACGCGAGAAGACGCGTTCATCGGCGGAATCCACCGCATAGCTCTGATCGTTCGTTGTCCTTTCTTTGGCGACTTGGTCGACGTTGTTCCCTGTCGTTGCCGGAAGCAGGAAGTGCGCGAGCGAAGGCAACAGCACGAGCGCGCCCAGCATGTTCAGGATGAACATGAATGCGAGCAGGATGCCCATATCGGCCTGGAATTTAATCGGCGAAAAGGCCCAGGTGGCCACTGCAATGCCGAGCGTGATGCCGGTCAGCGTCACGACTTTGCCGGTGAAAAGCAGTGCCTTGTAATACGCCTGCGACAGGCTAAGGCCGCGGCGCAAATGCGCCAACGTCACCGTCAGCACGTAAAGCGCGTAGTCGACGCCGATGCCTACACCCAGCGCAATCACCGGCAAAGTGGCGACCTTCACGCCGATCCCGAGACCTACCATTAGTGCCTCGGCGAGCACGGTCGTCAACATCAGCGGCAGCACGGCGCACAACACGGCGCGCCACGAGCGGAAAGCGATGAAGGCCAACACGATCACCGCGGCATAAACGAGCAACAGCATCTGCACATTGGCGCGCTTGACCACGATGTTGGTCGCGGCCTCGATACCGGAGTTGCCGGCCGCGGACAGGAAGCTCACCTCCGGGGTGCTGTGGCGTCGCGCGAATGCTTCGACCACGTCCACCACACTGCTTAGCGTGTCGGCTTTGTGGTCCTTCAGGTAGACATAGACGGTCAACAGATCGCAGTTCTGATTGAACAGCTCCCGCGGCGCACGCATCGTGATCGCGTTCAGCATGTCCTGCGTGCGCGGAAGTTCGTACCACTTGAAGCTGCCTTCGTTCATGCCGATGGCCACGTGCTTCGCCATCGCGGCGAACGAGTTGGTCGACTCCACGCCCGGCAGCAGCTGCAGCTCGGACTCCAGTGCGTCGACTTGCATCAAGGTGCCGTATCGAGTGCACTGATACTGCGGCGTCTTGACCATTACCACATAGGTGTCGCTGCTAGCCGCGTAGTTCGCCACCATGAACGCCGCATCGCGGTTGTAGCGTGAGTCGGGTCGTAGCTCGGGCGCACCTGGGTCAAGATCGCCGATCTTGAGATTGAGGCTGATTACGAATCCGACCGCCGCCCAATCCCACCGCGGCGAGCACGGCGGTCGCTGCCCACTTGCGTTCGGTAAAGCGATCGAGGAAAGCCCAGAACGAATGTTTCCTCTCTATCGACTCAGCTCTGAGGCTGCGCGCGGCTGCTTGTGGGCTGACGCCGACGTAGGACAGCAGAATGGGAAGCAGCACCAGATTGGTAAAGATCAGCACCGCCATTCCGATGCTGGCAGTAATAGCCAGCTCCTGGATCACCGGAATGGCGATCACCATCAGCACGGCGAAGCCGACGACGTCGGCTAGCAACGCGGTGAGGCCCGCGAGAAACAACCTGCGGAACGTGTAGCGCGCGGCCACCAGCTTGTGCGTTCCGCGACCGATGTCCTGCATGATGCCGTTCATCTTCTGCGCGCCATGGCTCATGCCGATGGCAAACACCAGGAACGGCACCAGGATCGAGTAAGGATCAAGCTCGTAACCCAGCGTCGGCAGCAAGCCGAGCAACCACACCACCGCCACCAACGAGCAGGCCACCAGCAGGAGCGTGCTGCGGATGCAGCGCGTGTACCAGTACAACACCGCGGTGCAGATCACGATTGCGAGCGCGAGGAACAGCAGCACCTGCTGCAAACCGTCGATTAGGTCACCGACCACCTTGGCGAAGCCGGTGATGTGGATCTTGATCGCGTCCGAATCGTATTTGCCTCGGAGCTGCTCTAGCTGTTGCGAGAACGCTCCATACTCGAGGCGCTTTCCGGTCGAGTCCTTCTCCAGCAGCGGCACAACGATGATGCTCGAGCGGTAGTTGCCTGCGACCAATCGCCCGACCTCGCCCGAGCGCTCGACGTTGGCACGTAGCTGTTCGACGCTCGCGGGCGAGCCGTCGTAGTCGTCCGGTATCACCGGCCCGCCCTCGAGCCCTTCTTCGGTCGCGCCAAGCCAGCGTACCGACGGCGTCCACAGCGACTTCATGTACGGACGATCCACACCGGGCAGCAGGAAGATCTCGTCGTTTAACTTGCGCAGCGTTTCCAAGTAATCCGCATCGAAGATCTGACCCTTGGTGCTCTCGACGGCGACATACAGCGTGTTGCCGAGTCCGGCGAGCTCGGACCTGTTGGCGAGATAGTTGACGATGAACGGATGCTCGGTGGGAACCATCTTTTCGAAGCCGGCGTTCAACCTGAGCTTCGTCGCCTGCGCTCCGAGTAACACGGTCACCAACAGGCAGACAATGACAACTATCAGCCGGTTGTTGAACAACAGCCGTTCGGCCAGAGATCCGGAGTTGCGATCGAAGTTCTTCAGATCGGCGACGACAGCTTGTTCAGCAAGCGATGAATCGTGTTTCATGTTGCGGGCAGCATCACGCGTTTGACGCCGCGCATGCCGGACAGAATCACCGCGCCGTCGGCCGCTTGCGTCACGCCGCTTGCAGGCGATGCGTCTGGCAGCGACACACGCCGGAAGCTCCGACCTTGGTCACGGCTTTGCAGAAGGTGCCCGGCCTGATCGACCAACAGCAACGTGCCGTCGGACAAGCGCACTCCATCCGTCAGCGAGATTGCGCCGCCGCTGTCCACTTTCTTCCAGCTCATTCCGGCATCGCCTGACCAGTAAGCGTTGCCGCGCAATCCGAACACAACGAGCTCGCCGTTGGCACCGCTAATGGCGCCGAAATAACTGCCCGCGTAAGGCGTGGTTACGCTGGTGAACGAGTTTCCGCCATCGTTGGAACGGAACAGTGCGCCCTGCTCGCCGGCAATGAAGAGTCCATTGTTGGACGCCTGGATGCTGTAAAGATGTTTGCCTTGTTGATTGGGGATTCGGTCTGACCACGGTTGCCAGCGCTTGCCGCCATCTTGTGTTGCGAACGCTAGCCCGTAAGCGCCGACGATCAAGCCGCGATTCTCATCAAAGAAGTAAACGTCCAGGAAAGGTTTGTCGGGACCATCGGCGACCAGTCGCTGCGCTTCGGCCAGCTCCTTCTGAACGCCCTCGCCTTTGCTTGCTTTCGTCTGCACCGCATCGAGCACCAATGCAGCGACCTCGGCACCGCCGAGCTGGCGCAGCCATGTTTCTCCGCCGTCGGCGCTGTGCAGCACCACGCCGCTATGACCAACGGCCCATCCTTTCTTGTCTGTGATGAAACGTACGTTGGTGAGCGAGACACTGACCGGTACTTTGGCCTGGCGCCAGGTTGTTCCGTTGTCATCGGACAGCAGAATGATTCCGCGCTCACCTACGCTCACCAGGCGGCTGCCGGCACGTGAGACGGCGAGCAGCGCGCGGCCGGCGGCGCGCGGAGTTTGCAAAGCCGGACGATCCAGTGCATCTCGTACATCCGGCGCCGCATCGGCGAGACCGCAGGCGACGCCCCATGTCAACAGCGTCGCCGTTGCGGCTCGTGACAGCATCGTCACCTCACGCCCTCGCCGGCGAGCGCATCGGGAGTGAAGAAGCTCGTTGGCAAGCGGTCAATCACCTTCATGAACGGGCCGTTCTCGTAGTTGGGACCGGATCCGGTGACCCAGCCGCCGGTCAGCAAGTTGAAAGTCGTCCAGAAAAAATATGGCGCTACGAACGGTCCGTCGGGAACGATAACGGGCATCGACACCGACGCGTGCCACAGCGAACCTTGCGCGTCCCAATGGTCGGCGAGGACGGCGGACCAGGTATCCTCGTCCAGGTAATAGCGCCGCTTAGGCATCGTGTGGCGCTTGCCCTGAGCGAGCGTGGCTTCCACAACCCAGACACGGTGCAACTCCCATCGCACGACGTCCGGATTCAGATGATGAGGCGCGAACTGCTTGTCGGTCGGCGTCGCATACAGTTTCTGGTTGTTGTACGGGATCAGCATCTCCTTCTTGCCGACGAGCTTCCAGTCGTAGCGGTCGAGGTCCCCGAGGAACACGAACGCCTCGTCGTAGTTCTGCGCGCCCGACGTGATGTCGTCCGGCGTGTCGTAGCCGATCGTCGGCGCTTTGCGTACGCGGCGCTGTCCGACCAGGTATTGCCACGCCTGCCGCGGCCGGTCGACGGCGTCGAGCAGCAGGAACGTCTCGCCTGCTTTAAACGGCGGATCCGTCTGAACGACTCTCAGCTGCTTGTAAACGCCGGTGAAGGAATCGGCCGGAGTATTCGGATCGTAGTAGGGAAACTGCACGCGATTGATGCCTTGTGCCGCAAGCACTCGTTTGCCGTCGGGCAGTCCGAGAAAATTCTGATAGTAGGTGATGGTGGTGGTGCCGACCCATGCTAGCTTGTGATTCCACATCGCCTCGAAGCCGTCTTTCGGAATCGGGAATGGAATGCCGCCGTACGCACCTTCGATCCAGACACCGCCATCCTTCGTCTTGGCGCGGGTCGCATTCTTGAACGTGTTGTCGTAGATCCATTGCGGCGCCGCCGCGGTGCGATGAGTCGGATAAACGTCGAGGCGGAAGCTCGCCGGATACTTCTTCAGCAGCGCCTTGACACCCTCCGACAGCTTGTCGGCGTATTGGTCGGCGTTCTTTGCTGAAACGGAGTAAAGCGGCTTTTCGTTTGCAAACGGATCGGGCAGCACCGTTCCAGATTTGTAGCCGGCCGGCACCTTGATGTAGCCGCCATCCCACGCGGGAATCGTGCCGTCTTTGTTGCCCGCCTTTTCCGCTCCGAGCGGCGTTAAAACGGTCTTCAGCTTGGCCGCCTCTTCTGGGGAGACGGCTGCCAGCGTCAACTGATTTGCACTCAGCAACCCGCAAATGGCAGTGAGCGCGAGCGCGTATCGATGTTTCATGATGCCTCCTGGAATCAGAACGAGTACTGAACAATCAGCGAAATGAAGTCGCGGTCTTTAAGCGCCTGGTCATAGGTGAAAAACTTCGCGGGTGGGAAGACGTTCACCGGTAACGTTCCCCCGTTTTCGTCGCCGAAGTAATGCGTGTAGTTGATTCCGAAGCGCCAGACTCGCAAATAGTCGGCGGCAAGCCCGATGCTGACGTCGCCACCGTGTTCGACGCTGAAACCGGGATTGATCACTGGCGATCTGCCGGAAATTCCGTAGCCAATGCCGATCGGCACGTTGAGATCCAAGCCGGAGATCACGTTGAAGTACTTCGGCGAGAACACAACGCGCAGCGCCGATGCACTACGCGTACTGTTCGGGTCCAGCGCGGCAGCGTTCTTATTAACGCTTTGTCGCCGGTGCCAGGCAATCTCACCAAGTAAATTTCCCCCTTCCCACAACCCAGTGGCCTTGAGCAGCATGACCCACGAGATCTGCGCGTGTAGCGAATCACCGACCGCGTACGCCGGGTTGTCTTTGTTGTCCCTGCTGCCGAGTGGATTCACATACAAGGCGGGGCGCACGAACGGCGTGTTGCGGCGGTATGAGATCTCGCCCGCAACGTTGGTATCACCGAGCGTCGTCGAAGCACTAACTCCGTAGACCTCGATACCTTCGGGAAACACCAACCGATACTCATTCGTATTTGTGGCCGGCGGTGGAAGCGGTGGGAATCCAACCGGCGGCGAAGCGCCATTCACATAGAGCAGCGGACTCTTGGAATGGAATCGCGCCGCATACAGACCATATTCAGCGTCATGACTTTCGGGGCGAAACCTGAGCTGTATCCCACCCTGCCCCGAATTTCTAGCCTCGAGATCAGCCCTGCGAGGAATCGTCGTCGTCCCAGTGGGCCCGCCAAGACTGCGTTCGCCGCCGTCGTCGAGAACATCGAGCGTCGAGAAGTAGCTGCCGGACGCCGGTATGCGATTGCGCTTCCAATCGAACTGGTAGTACGCGCCGACCGATAAGTTGGGCCGAATCTGCAGCTGACCGGACACCTGCGCGATCGGCATCAAGAGCTCCTTGAACGGCGTGCTCGGTACCGATTGCGCCTTGATGATATCGACCGCTGTCTGCGCTCCCGCGATGCCGTTGGCGCCAAAAAATAGGCTCTCGCCATAAAGCAGGGTGTGTTTGCCCAGGCGGCCGGTGAGCGTCATATCGCCCAGGTCGGTTCGGCCAAACACGAACGCATCGAGCAACTCCGCCCTGCGGCCGTGCAGATCGCGCGTTGCGCGAGTGAACTCGTTAAACGGCACCGACAGCGGATTCGCCGTCGCGGGCGAATCGTTGTCGTTCGACTTGTTGTACACCTGGTCATACCAAGCGGCGCCACTCAGACGAAGGCCAACGTTGCGGTAGGAGAGGTCGAACTCGGACAGCAGGTCCAGGCGATTCGAGATCAGGCCTTGGTCGAAATTGCGGTCACCATCGTCTGCATTTCTATCGGCGATTATTACGGGCGACTGATCCTTAAGTCGAAATGCGGCGCTGTACTTCACCGTGTTGTCCCAACGAACTTGGAGGTCTTCGTTGCCAGTGTTGAACTTGACTGCGTATGCCGCCGGCATTGGTGCCATGCATGCCATCGCAACCGTGGTCGTCAACAGTGACTTGCACCGCTTCATTTTTTCGTCTCCTCGATGATCGCGTCGCGAAAGCGAAACGCGTCTGTTCGCGTCGAGCGTAGAGACGTCGAAGAGACGAATCCAACAAATATTGATGATTCTTGGATTTACGTCGGTGATAACGGCGGCATCGCTGTGGCCGACGGATCGCCTGCCACGAGCCAATCCCACATCCGCTCGAACAGACGTCCCGACATGATCGCGCGGTCAGCGGCCTCTGCAGGATCGAAGATCAATCCGGCACAACCGGTACCGAGCACGTCGAGCTCCACGCGCGCGGCGTCCTCGAGGTACCAGGCAAGAACGGTCGCTTCTTCGATAGACCGTCCAACGGTTAGCGCGCCGTTGCCTCGCAGCACAATCGCGCGCGCATCTCCGAGCACAGCGGCGATCTCCGCTGCGGTGTGGTCATCACGAGCTAGGCGCGGATTGGGCCACAGCGGCGGCTGCGGAGCGAAGTAGCTGCCGAGGCCGTGCCGAGCCTTCGGGGTACGACCCAATGTCGATAGGCTCATCAGCTTCGGTGATTGGAAGCGAACGACGCCTCCGACATCCGCACGCCTTCGGTAGATCTGTTGATGCAATCTGACCTCGGGAAGCGCATCCTTTGGCAGCGGACCGTCCACGCGTACTCGCACAAGCTCGTCGCGGTCAGAAACCAGCAGCAGGGGCTTGGCGGGGCTCACCAGAAAGTCCGACGCATCGAGCCGCGCGCTGCAGTGTCCGTAGGCGTGACTCAGCCCCGCGCGTCCGACGGCCCGACACGCGACTCGGATCCGCT
This sequence comes from uncultured beta proteobacterium, assembly GCA_963824935.1. Lineage (GTDB taxonomy): Bacteria > Pseudomonadota > Gammaproteobacteria > Burkholderiales > Burkholderiaceae_F > JACCZX01. The sequence continues at coordinate 292,827 of CAWGRF010000010.1, forward strand.
GCGGAAGATTGGCAACGAACTCGCTCACGCGTGCTCTCGCAATGGGGACTACGACTGAAACTCCGGGATTGCAGGGCGCGCGCCCCACATGCAGAAGGATTTCTCAGTGAACGGAAACTGCCGCGGCCGATGTTGTGCTTCGTCTTCGATCAGCCGCACGCCGGTCGAATATTCGAACGTCATGCCGTCAGGGCCTTCGAAGTAGAGAAACACGGCACCCGACGTCGGATGGCGTCCGGGGCCGAAACGGATCGACACGCCACTGTCGCGTAGGAAGTAGTACGCGCGCATTACATCGTCGATGCTTTGAACCTGATGATTGATGTGTTGCACCCCGTGCCGGCTGGACGGGAACAGGGCGATCTTGTGGTGCACCGGGTCGATGCGCAGCAGCGGTGCGGCCCCGATCCAGTCGCTGACGCGGGCGTTGCACGCTTCGGTCCAGAACTTTTCGTCTCGCTTCGGCGACTTCGTGTAAAGGCCCACATGCGAAAAGCCGGTGATGCCGGCGTCCCTCGAAGCCTTGTAGCGCCGGCCGCAATGCCACGGACGCGCGACCAGGTCTATCGAGGTTCCCGACGGCTCCTTGAACGTCACGAAGGCGCCGACACGGCGCTGCTCGCATTCCGAGGCGGTGCCTTGACGGACCGCGTGGCCGGCGTTATCGAGCTCGCTTGCGGCCGCATCCAGCGCGTGGTCGTCCGCCAGCTCGAATCCGACCGTATGCTCGAGCGGATCTCCCGGCGTGTAAACCAGCGTATGGTCGCGATCGTCGGAGCGAAGGTAGATCGAGTCACCATCCTGTCCGGCTAATTGCAATCCGACAATCTCGGTCGCAAACTTGACCGCGACGCCTGCATCGTGGGTTCCGAGCCGGACGTATCGGATGTCGCTCAGCGTAATCACGGATCACGCTCAATCATTTAAATGCCTGCATGACACTTTGCATACTCGCGGCCAGGTGCCGATCGCTGCGTCACTGTAAGGGCGCTGTTCCACGAGGTCGAATCAAATATGAAAATGCCGTGCATCGAAGGGGCAAATACACTCGCGTTCGCAAGGCGCTCCGCCTGCGGACGTAGCGAGGGTATCGGCAACACGGGACGACTAGGTATGCTCCGGCGGAAGGGGAAGCGTGAATCCGAATCGAATCGACCTGAATCTATTGCGCGTCTTTAACGCCATTCTGGAAACGCGCAGCGTAACGATCGCCGCTTCGAATCTGGGTCTGACCCAGTCGGCCGTCAGCAATCAGCTGGCGAGACTGCGGGATGCGTTCGAGGATCCGCTCTTCGTACGGACGAGCGAGGGAATGATGCCCACCCCTCGCGCTCTGGCGATATCTGACCCGATCCACAAATCGCTGGTCGCGATCCGCTTCTGCTTCGAGGAGCAACTCGGCTTCGATCCGCCAACAAGCGACAGAACATTCAAGATCTTCATGTCGGACGTCGGCCAGTTCGTATTGCTACCTCGCTTGCTCGAGCGCATCTCCCGAGTTGCTCCGCGCGTGAACATCCAGACGGTTCAGGTTCCGCCGGCCCGGATGCGCGACATGGCGCTCGAGTCCGGCGATGTCGATCTGGCGGCCGGTTACTTCGAGGACTTCGACGGGTCTTTCCGGCAGCAGTTGCTGTTCGACGAGCACTATGTCGGCATGGTGCGATGTGGTCACCCGACGATTCGTGATTCGCTGTCGCTCGAAACTTTTCTCGCAACACCGCAGCTTGTCTACCGACCCACCGGAGGCGGGCACGGCTTGCAGGAGAGTGCGGTCGATCAAGCTTTCGCCATCGCTGATGTGCCACGGCGGGTGGCAGTGCGAGCGGCGCATGCGATGGGGATGGCCTCGATCGTGTCCAGTACCGATCTGCTCGTCATCGTCCCGAGCCGACTGGCCGCTGCGTGCCGCGAGCTCGCCGAAGTCAACATCCTTCCGGTGCCGATCGAAATTCCGAAGTTCCAGGTGAAGCAACACTGGCACGAGCGCTTTCACCACGATCCGGGTAATCGCTGGCTACGCGGGTTGGTCGCGGATCTCTTCCAGGTTCGTCGAGCGGACCTGTCGACCGCCGAACAGAGCGCAGGCTGACAGGGTTCGAGAATGATTGACGGAATCAATAGCAGGGAACCCGGCGGTAGAACGCAAAATTAGTTTGGAGCGTTGTGAAAGCTTTCGGTTACTGCACTTAAATTTCGCAAGTCTTTCGAAAAAGCGCGGCATTGTCACCCTCTGCTGACGCTTGGCTGACCTAGCCCCTCGACTAAAGTCAGAAGCGATCGCGCTCGGTACCACAGAGCTCGAGCTAACTGGATGTCGAACCAGTGACTGATACGCGTCGTCAAGGGATTCTTCTCGCAATCGCACTTTGCGCCGGCATCGCGATAGCCGTGGGGTTGCCGCGTTACCCGTATTGGTCCCTGGTTCGGCAGCTTGAAGCGGAACGCTTCAACCGTCTTACGCCCACTGAAGCCACCAAAACACTCAACGCGGCCCTCCGCGCTGGTGCTCTAACCTTTCGCTCCACCGCGGAGATAGAGACGTGGCTGCGAGATCGGTCGCGGGCCCTGCATGCTCCAACCGCAGATAACCCTCTGTTTGCTTTTCATGCCTTAGCGCCCACCCTACACCCAGGTTCTCAGGCGTGGCTTCTGATTGCTGCGCTTCATGTCGTCCCTACGCTTCCCTACCTTGAGCACGGAGCGACCGCTGCGTCGAGACCGCCGGCTCCCGAACGCATTCGTAGTATTCGGAACGACTACCCGGAAGCCGCTGCGGTGATCACCGCTCATCTCCGCGCGCAGCCGGCGTTCGCTAACCCGCTCGCTGACTTTGCGATGCTGGCTGAGCTCAACCCGGGCGACGTCGCCTTGATTGCCGACGCGCAGCGAGCGACGCCCACGCCGTCCGGAGAGATTGCGAAGGGGCTGCTGCTGTCCGCGATCGCTGCCAAAGATGAAGCGACGCGTACCGCAATGGTCGAGGCAGGCACCGACATGATGCTGGCCGCTGCGGCTACAGGCACCGCATCTTCTACGTTCGCGCAGTGGTCAAATCGCGAGGCGCCGGTCGTCGCGTTGATTAGGCAGCACCGTCTGAAACGTGCGAAGGCAGAGCAGTGCATAAATTTTGGCTCTGCTGGTTTGCCCCCTGCTCCTATGGACGCAGTTTGGACGCGTCGCGTCGCAGAAGGAAAGGACGCGCTCTGCAATTGGTACAGATCAGGTCACGCCATACCGGCTAAAGAGCTCTTGACCGCCGAGCCAGAGGCCACGCTGCGGCTGGTGACCGGCTTTACACGGCCAAGCGACGGCTGGCGCCGCGAAGTGCTAGTTGCGAGCCTATTGTCGGTGCTGGGGCGTGGCTTGCACGACGATCCGCCTTCGGCGGAGGAATTGCGTTGGTGCGAAAGGCACAAGAATGAGCCGACGGTATGTCTGTGGTTGACCCGGCCCGATGTGACCCGCGCGGTGCGAGCCGCGGTGCGTCAGTCCCAAGGTCAAGATCGGCAGAACCGCGAGCGGCACAACGCTCACCTTTGCCGATCCGGCTCTCGCGAAAGCATGGCGGTCTAGGCTGGCAGCGCGCAAGGTCGCGCTTGGCTCTAAGGGCAATACGCCCTCGAATCTTGCAGCGCTGGCGAAGGAACTTGGAGCGGACGAATCCGCGGTGCGTGTCGCGTTTGAGCGAGAGCTCCCGTACTTCATCTGCGAAGCAGGTTCGGGAACCGCTGAGGTGTGGGGCAAGCCCTCTGATTCCTCACGGCTGGCACGAGTCCGCTGCACTTCCCAACAACGACCGTTGCCACACAATCTAGAGGCTTGGCCACGCAATGCCACCGATGCAGAGGCTGCGTCGTGGTTTAAGCAACGCGCTTCCGCTCTGTTACTGGCAGACAGTCGCGGCGTACGTGTTGTATGGGGTCCGCAGCGACCTGCTAGGGAGCTCAATGAAGTAGTCGGCGTTACCGATCTCGATGGGGATGGTCGACTCGAGATGATTTCTGTTTACTACACGTCGAATCGTTGTAGCCGGATGGGCATCTGCGAGCCGGAAGATATGGACATTGAGATCTTGGAGGTAACCCCGGACGACAACTTTTCTTACCCCGCCTTCAATGCGAGGTAGGGTTCAACTCAATTTCCTGGGTAGATCGAACAACAACACTTCTGCGCCTTCGCCGCGGTCGATCTGTATCGGGCCGCCGTCCGTCATCAGCGCATCGCCAGCACTCAGAGACTGCCCGTTCACCGACACGCTGCCGCGTGCAACGTGGACGTAGCCCTTACGACCCGACTCGACGTCCAAGCGCGCCTTTTCATCGCTGTCGAACAGCCCGGCATAAACGAGCGCATCCTGATGCATCGACACTGAGCCGTCGCGGCCGTCGGGAGAGACGATGAGTCGCAGACGGCCACGCTTTTCTTCCGGCGCGAAGTGTTTCTGCTCGTATCCCGGCGTTATGCCTACGACGTTCGGTTCGATCCAAATCTGTAGGAAGTGAGTGACTCCCGTCGGATCGTCGTTGTATTCGCTGTGGCGCACGCCGGTGCCGGCGCTCATGCGCTGCACGTCGCCCGGCACGATCGTCGAAGCGTTGCCGATCGAATCCTTGTGGGCCAGAGCGCCCTCGAGCACATAGCTGATGATCTCCATGTCGCGATGCGAGTGTGTCCCGAATCCGGATCCCGGCTGCACGCGGTCCTCGTTGATGACGCGCAACGGCCCGAAGCCCATGTGCTTCGGATCGTAGTAATCAGCGAAGGAAAAGGTGTGATAGGACTCGAGCCAGCCGTGCTTCGCATGCCCGCGCTCATGCGCGAGTCTGAGGTTTGTCATTTGATGGCGCTCCCATGTCCGCTACTTCGCTGCGTTCTAGCGCAGCGGCCGCAACAAGTTGATGACGACGTGATCGGCGACATTCTCGCCGAGACGCTGGCCAGCGTCGTTCGCAGTGCGAAAATGCACCCCAGCCCAGAGGCGCGAGGCGGCGCATTCATGGGCGATGGCGGTGAATCCCGGATACTCGCGAGCCGGCCGTTCAGGAATGTCCGTAGCTATATAGCGCACCGGTTGTGCGTCGGTGCCGGACAACAAGCGCAGGACCGCTGCGCCCGCTGCGCACTCTGCCGCGTGCCCGCTTGGATGGTCGGGGTGCTGCGGCGTGTCTACCAGCGGCTCCCAGTCGGCTTCGCGAGTTACGCCAAAGCCGCCTTCTCGAATTGCCGTGATCGGTCGCCAGAAGTGAAAACGCTCCTTGGCTTCCAGAGTCAGAATGAACGAATCGCTCAGCGCGATGGACATCAGCGTCATCGTGCGCGCGCTCTCCCAGATGTCCTGCGGCGCCGGCCTTGCGGCAAGAAGGCGGATTGTCAAGTCGATGAAGTTAAGGTGCGAGGACTGGTATGCGAAGAAAAACGCCGCCGCTGTTTGAGCGTCGCTGCGCTCCTTCGAGACTAAGCGGCCGAGCGAGCGGATCTCTGCGACCGCAGCGCGATAGGCCGGGCTGCCTAACTCTGGTGGGCTCGGTACCGGAAGATCAAGTGGCGCGACGCCGCTGAAAGTCGGAAACCGCACAAACGGTGGCCGGGCGTCGGCGTACGGTGGAGTGGCGCGCCAATGGCCGGCTCGTTTGCTTTGAGTGAATGGTTTGACAGGAATATCTCCGGCACCGGCGCGTTGGGCCAACGTAGCCGTGCCGACTGCCTTGCCCAGTGCGACGCCGGCCGCCTTGCGCGGGCCTTCGGGTACGGCCGCGAGCGCGGCGGTAAGGGCTGCGTCGGCCGACGCGGTGTTCTCCGGTTGCATGCTGATCAAAACAGCATGCGCCGCCGCGGCAACTGCAGCTTCAGGTGCTGCATCGGCGGCAGACGGCTCGCCCGGTGTACCTGGAGTCCAGCGAACGTAGCGCGGAGTAATCGCATTCAGCGCATCGTGCATGGCCGCGTGCATCAGTGTCGTCGTATGCGGGTCGAAATTCTCGCCCGCGTTACCAGCTGCCAGCGAGCTCCAACTCGTCACGACATCTGCGGCCAAGGCGCGTTGCGGGGCGCCGCAGAGCGCAATCAGCGCCAACAGCAGCGCCAGATGGCGAGACATGCGTTGTGTGAGGTACGACATCGATTCTTCCAAAGTCGGGAGCACGTCTTTTGTTGGTTGCTTCTCCCTTCAGCAATAGAGGTTCAGTTACTTGAGAAATCCGACGATCGCCGGGATGACCTGGTCGGGCGCTTCCTCCATTAGCCAATGGCCGGAACCCTTCACGACCGTGCCGGACACGTTGGTCGCGACCAGCTTCGCTTGGTCGATCAGAAACGTGCCGGAGGCTTTTTCACCGGTGAGGACAAGCACCGGCATATCAAGCTTCGTCTTCGAGAACGCCGCGAAGTCCTTCGCGTCCTGCTCGAAGTTCCTGAAGACCTCGAAGCCGGCCCGCATGCCGTCATCTCGCGCATAAGACCTGGCATAGACGCGTCGATCCGCCTCGGGTATCGATTTCGTCTTGTCGGCGGCGAAGTCATTCCAGAAATGTTCGAAGTAGGTCCGCTCGCGACCTTTCACCAATGCCAGCGGCGTCTCGCCGTAAAAGTGGAAGTGCCAGAGGTCGCGCAACAACCAGACCTGCTGCCAGTTGCCGATACCCGGCAGGAACGCATCCATCAAGATGACCTTGCTGACCTCGCTCGGATACTGGGCTGCATACGCGTAAGCCACCATCAGCCCGATGTCATGACCGACGAGTTGAACCTGCTGATGGCCGAGCTGGCGCACCAGGTCATGAATGTCTTTCGCCATCGTCTTCTTGTCGTAACCGTCGCGCGTACGCTGCGAGCCGCCGATGCCGCGCAGGTCGGGCGCAATCACCGTGTGAGACGTCGCGAGCAGCGGCATCAGCGGGATCCACATATGGCTCGTCTGCGCATAGCCATGCAGCAGGACGACCACAGGGCCGGTGCCGCCGATCTTGTAGTTGATCTTCACACCGTTCACATTGGCACTCGTTTCCTTGAATCCCTTGGGCAGACGCGTTGGGACTTCTGTGACCGGCGCGCTGTAGGCCCCTCTTGGCGAATACGGAGTCGGCTGAGCGAGAGCGGGCACGGCTGCGCTACCGCTGACCAAGAACAGCGAGAGCAAGCAACGCGGCAAGACTGAGCTCAGTACGCAATTCATCGCTACTCCGCGGCCGCCGCGCGGCGAAAGAGGCTTGGGGTTGCTCGCATCCGGATGACTTGCAAGGTCGCGCCGATCAGAAACAGTACGAAGAACACTGCGACGATCGGCTGCGCCTTGGGGTCATCGGGGTTCGACAGGAACGGCGCACCCACCGGCAAGCGCTGCAAAGTCTCGACAGTGCCGGGGATGAAGTGAAAGAAGAGCGTGAGCGAGTAGCTAACGGTCGCGATGTAGCGCGACAGACGACCGAACATTCCGCGACGCTCCGCCAGCAACGCGATGCCGAGCACAATCAGTGTGACGATCGCCAGGATGTGCGGATTGCCGAATCCGCCGTGCTGGAAAATTCCGAAGCCGGTAAGGCACGAGAGGATGGTGCCCCCGACGAACACTTGGCCGGACCTGCTCTTCGTGGAGATCTCCTTGTATCGCCACAACGCGGCGAATCCGGCGATCAGCGCGATCAAGCTGATGGCGGTATGAAAAGTGCCCAGCGGTGTCAGTCCCAGCATGTCACCCTCTGTGGAAATTCTCAGCGACTGTGCAGCGCATCCGCGCCCGACTTTGTGTCTTGATACGGTCGCTTTGTGTCAACTGACATTTTGATCGACATCCGGGTTGGTGCGACACGTGGCGATCAGATATTCGCGATTGACGAACCGGTACGGCCCGCGGGGAACGCGGGGCTGGCCAGGGGCATCGCGAATGCATGTGCCTTCACTTCACTTTCGGTCACGAGGGGTCCTTTGTCCGGTGGGTGGGCGCGACAGATCGAACTACCCGTACGCCGCTAACGACTTCCGTCGCCTTGAGCCAGTCGCGATGGGCGCAGGTGCGCCGCATGTCGTCGAGCCCAGCCTGCCAGAGCTCGCGCACCGTGGCGCGGGAGAATTCGTAGTCTTTCGAATTCGCAGAGTGGGCAAAGCGCCGGTTGATCAGGTGGGCGATGGTGATCTGGCGCTGCTGGGCCAGCTCCGCGTGCAGCAGCTTGTAGTCGGGGTCGTCGTGAAGGGTGGGCGGGAGCTTTTCCATCAGCCGGATCAACGCGGTGCACAGTTGGGCGATCTCCTGGACGCGCTTGGTGTTGAACCGTGTCTTGCTCGAATACTGGATGTCCTTCGCGCGCTCGAGCACCTGATCGAGGTTCGCCGGCAGCTCGCCCTTCGCGCTGAAGAGATCGACCTGCACGATCAGGGCATTCAGGCTCGGCGAATCGTCCATCACGTGCCACAACGGCGAATTGGAGACGATGCCGCCGTCCCAGTAGTGCTCGCCTTCGATCATCACCGGCGGAAAACCTGGCGGCAGCGCGCCGCTCGCCATGATGTGTTCGACGCCGAGCTTGCGCTCGCGGTTGTCGAAATAGATCGAGTTGCCGCTGTGCACGTTGACCGCGCCGACGCTCAGGCGCACGCGCTGCTCACGGTTCAGGAAGTCGAAGTCGACCAGTTCGCCGAGCGTCCGGCGCAGCGGCGAGGTGTCGTAGATGCTGAGCGCTTCGGGCGTGGCATCGGGCGCGAACAAGGCTGGCGGTATTCGTGGCGAGAAGAAGCCTGGCACTCCAAACGTCGCCGCGGCGAGCGCGTTGAACCGGTTTAGCCCAGCGCGCAGCGGCGTGAGCTGCACGAGCGGGTTCCAGGCCAGTCCGGACGAGACCCGATGCCAGAATTCGCGCAGCCGCTCGAGCCTTCGCTCGACCGGATTGCCTGCAATCAGCGCACCATTGATGGCGCCGATCGACACACCCGCCACCCAGTCCGGCGCGAATCCGTGCTCCGTCAGCCCCTCGTAAACACCGGCCTGATACGCGCCCAGCGCACCGCCGCCTTGCAGCACCAACACCGTGTGATCGTGCGTCATGGGATCGTGCGCCGGCGATCGAACTAGCGCAGGCGTAGGTGGACAGCTAGCCTTCAGTGCGCGGCAGCTGTCACAGCGTTAGCGGCCTGTTCGACGAGCATCGCCACCGCCTTTGGCTGCGACACATAAATCGCGTGACTGCCGGCGACCTCGACGACTGTCGCACCGGCGCGCTTGGACATGAAACGCTGGGCAGGCGGTGGGATCATCTTGTCGTCGGTGGCGACCAAATACCAGCTCTGCTTGGTCTTCCACGCTGGCTCGCTGATCGTGCCGCTGAGCGCTTCCACGCCCCACGGGACTTGGGAGTCCGCCATGAACGCTGCCTTTTCTGCGCCGACGTCAGCCGCGAATGAAGCAGCGAACTTCGCCTTGTCGAGAGATAGATAACCATCCTGCGGCGGCAGTATCGGCGGTACAGGGGCGCCAGGTGGTGGGTCCTTGATAAGCGTGGACACCGACTCGCCCTTGTCCGGGGCAAACGCCGCGATATAGACGAGGCTCGCAACCTTCGAATCGTTGCCGGCTTCGGTGATCACTACTCCGCCATAGGAATGGCCTACAAGAACTACCGGGCCTTTCTGCGCGGCAACAACACGCTTGGTTGCGGCGACATCGTCGGCCAGCGATATCGTTGGATTCTGAACGATGCTGACGTTGTAGCCGTCCTTCCTCAGAATCTTATAGACGTCCTCCCAGCCGGAACCGTCCACGAAGCCACCGTGAACGAGGACAACATTCTTACCGCGACACCAGGTGCTCCATCCATCTTGATCTCCTTTTGATTCGCTTGAATTTCGTCGCCCCTCATGCGCTGAAGTTTTCACTCAACATGGGAAGGCCGTTCTTTGACTCCGCAGCGAAAGCCTCGTCCTGACTGACATCTCAGCGATTAACCCGAAGCTCCACGGGGTTGTTAGTGTGGAAACGATGCGCGTCTCATCGATGACACGGAATGCGACTTGTGTGTCAGTTGACGCAATAGCGTGGAGATCGCAGCGAGTTTGGCGCGTTGCCGTTCATGTTGATTAGCTAAGCCCCGTGACGGGTAGCGCAGCGCCATGGATCGCACGCGCGGAGTCTGACGCCAGAAATACGATCGCGCGGGCGAGATCCTCCGGCGCGACCCAGCGGCGCGGGTCGGTTTGCGGCATGGCAGCGCGGTTCTCGGGCGTATCGATGGTCGTAGGCAGCACGCAGTTGACGTTGATGTTCTTTTCGCGCAGCTCCGCGGCCATCGTTTCCGTGAGGCGGATCACGGCGCTTTTCGATGCCACGTAGGCGCCCATCCGGGCGACGCCTTTCTGCGCGGCATACGCCCCGACGTTCACGATCTTGCCGCCTCCGCCCTTCAGCATCACCGGTACCACTGCCCTGGCGGTGTTAAGCACGGTGCGCGCGTTGACGTCGAAGAGAAAATTCCAGTCCTGGTCCGAGATCTCGTGAACCGGCTGGCCCATGCGGAAGGCGCCGGCGATGTTGCACAGGACGTCGATCCGTTTGAAGCGCTGGAGGGCCTTCTCGACTGCCTCGCGAACACTTTCCTGATCCAGCAGGTTTGCCGAAAGAACCAGCCGCCTTTCGCCGTCCTGCAGGTCCCCTTTCTTCAGATCCACGAGCACGAGACTCGCGCCGAGATCGGCGAACGCCTGTGCGACTGCCCGGCCGAGGTTGCCCGCAGCGCCGGTGACCATCACCGTGCGGTCCGTGAACTGCATTTCTTCCGACATCGTTTTCCTTGTACTCGTGGCTGACATCTCAATCCGCGTCTTGGCCGGAGCGCGGCATCGCTAGTCGAGCGGCCAAGGCATCGCCTTCGGCAACGTAGCAGCAGACACCTCGGGCTCTGGCGCCTGCGCGATCGTATCGACGACACGCCACCACGGCTCGACGCGTTGCGCGTGTGCTGGCTCGACCGGCTCACCGAGGCGAGGCATCACGAGTTGCGCGCCTGCTTTCGGACCTAACTGCAGCAACGTTTCCGCAGGCTGGTCCCAAGCATGCATCGCAAGGCTGAACGTGCCCCAGTGGATGGGCAGGAAGGGGCTACCTCCGAGCAGCGCCAGCGCCTTCAGCGCGTTCTCCGGTCCGAGGTGCATGTCGCCCCATGAAGGATGCAACCCGCCCACCTCGAGCATCACGAGGTCGAACGGCCCGAGCCGTTCGCGGATCGTCTGATATTCGGTCGTGAGGCCTGTATCGCCGCTGAAGAACACCGCGTGCCGTTGCGAACGGATAACGAGCGAGGACCACAAGGTTGCGTTGCGGTCATGCAGGCCGCGTCCCGAGAAGTGCTGCGACGGCGCGGCAGTGACCGTGAGTTCGGTGTTCGGCAGCTGGTGCGATTCCCACCAGTCGAGCTCGACAATGCGCTCAGGTCGCACGCCCCAGGCTTCAAGGTGCGCGCCAACGCCGAGCGACGTCACGAACGGCACGTCGCGTTTCGCGAGTTCGCGGATGGTCGGATAGTCGAGGTGGTCGTAGTGATCATGCGACACGATCACGAGATCTATCGGCGGCATCGCGCGAATGGAAACAGGCACCGGCTGGAAGCGCTTGGGCCCGGCGAGTCGCGACGGCGACGCGCGCGTTCCCCAAACTGGATCGGTGAGCACGCGAAGGCCATCGATCTCGATCAGCACCGTCGAGTGTCCGAGCCAGGTGGCGCGTAGGCCGCTGGCGGGCGTCCTACCCCACGTTTCGAGTGGGCTCATCGACGGCAGCGGCGCGCGTGGCACGCGTCGCTCACCGTCGCACAGAAACTCTCGGAGCGTCGGCATCGAAACGTTCGGATCGCGCAAGCCCGGCATGATCGGATGCACGTTGCGGAACCGATCGACCGCCCAGAGCGGCGAAGCTTTGATGCGCTCGAGCCGCGCGCCTTCCGGTTTTCTGCCTAGTGACTTCATTTCGAAACTAGATGGTAACGGGCAGCAACGCGAGATCGCTTTGCCAGTAGCGAACGCTTCACCGCGTCCGAGGCGAACAGCCTCGGACGCGGCGTAGGCCTGCGATGCCGCGGCTCAGACCGTCTCGCGCTCAGCCTGTGCTGACACCGACTTGGCTGGGCTAGATCTCACGAATGCAAGAAGATCTGCGTTGAGTTGCTCTTTGCTTGTGTCGCCCAGGCTGTGTGTTCCGCCCGGGTAGATTTTCAATACGGCGCCTTTCACGAGTTTTGACGAAAGCTAAGCAGCGCTGCAAGTTAACCGCGTCGCTTGGTCAATTCGCTCATTTTTTCTGTTTCGCCGCCTCCTGCGCAGTCTGGTAGCTCTCGACAACGGCGGCGTAGTGCGGCGTCGCGAGGGCATACAGCTTCGCGAGCTCGGCCGCTTCAGGGCGATTCCACGTACGGTGCATTTCGGACAGGACAGCATTCGCCGACGTCGGGATGACACCCGCCTGAGCGAAGCGAGCGAGGGTGGTTCGCGACGCCAATTCACTCGGATCGCCGGACGCATCCATCACCGCATAAACCTTGAAGCCCGCCGCCTTGGCATCGAGCGCCGGGAACATCACGCAGACGCTGGTCCAGACGCCCGCGATGATCAGCGTCTTTCGACCAGTAGCACGTACCGTCTTGACAAAGTCTTCGTTATCCCAGGCGTTCACTTCGCCTTTACGCGGCACGTAGACCGCGTGCGGCGCGGATTGATGAATCTCAGGCATCAGCGGTCCATTCGGCCCATTGGGTTCGGACGCACTCGTGATGACTGGGATCTTGAGGAGCGTCGCAATCTTTGCGATTAGCGTGGTGTTGGTCCGCAGTTCGGAGACGCTGATGTCCTTTACGGTTTGGAACAGACCGGCTTGGTGATCGAGCAACAGGATTACCGTGTCGGACGGATCGAGCAAGGCCTGCCCGCCGCCTGACGGCAATACGCTCGAGGGCGTGCGGCCTGGCCGGCTTGCTTGAGCAAGCGCGTTCGAATCAACGACGCCGATCGCGATAGCTGCACCAAGGACACACAACGCATTCTTCAAAGAAATCGACATGGTCTCCCTCCGATTGGTGACGAACGATTTGGAGTCTGCGGTGCAGATTTATCCGGTGATCTTGAGCGAGACGATGACGCGCGTTGCGTTGAACTCGCCTTCCAACGGTAGCTCTTGCGGCTGATTGATGACAAATACGACTCCGATAACAACCAAACTGATCACGATCAGCGTCGCAATCGCCTTGCCAGTGAGAGCTAGCCTACATCTTGTGAGCGCGCTCTTCATGGCACAGGCGATGCGCAGTGATGTCCATGCCTCAGCTCAAGGTTTGACCTGGTAGTGAGGGTAGGCCGCGGTATTCGTCCAGTCGTTGAACCCCGCGCTCGGCGCGACCGAAGTCGCACATCCGGCTGTGGCGAGAACTACGACGCTAAGCAGAAATAGCAGACGTTTCATTTGCAAACCTCCGTGTTCAAAGGATCGTTAAGGGGACTTCGTAATCGCTTTGATGGTTTGCAGTCTGCAGCCCAGACGTATCGAATTGATATCGCAAGCCGGTCCTGCAGCTATCAGCTGATATCCGGATGTGACGATTGCAACTTACTTCTCGGCACTCCTAATCGGCTCACTACTCCGCAACTCGGCTTCGACAGCGTCGAACAGCGATTGCAGGCCAAACGAGACGTCGCATATCACGTTGTTGATGAAGAATGTCGGAGTGGCACGCACTCCGCTGCGCTCGCCGCTCTCGATATGCTCGCGGACGCGTTGCAGGTGGACCTCGTCCTCCATTGCGGCGTCGTAGCGCACCATGTCAAGCTCGAGCCGCTGCGCGTATCCGCGCAGCTGTTTGAGCTTCAGGTGATCCTGGTGCTCGAACAGCAGGTCATGCATCGGCCAGAACTTGTGCTGGGCTGCTGCCGCTTCCGCCGCGAGCGCGGCATGCAGCGCGTGCGGATGAACCTCTACGAGCGGAAAGTGGCGATAGACAACCTGAATGCGTTCGGCGAAACGTGCCAACAACAGTTTCACAACCGGTGCAGCTTGCTTGCAATTAGGACATTCGAAGTCGCCGTACTCGACTAGCGTTACTGCCGCATGCCCAACGCCGAGCGCATGATCGGTGCGGTTGACCGGAATGGACAGCTCGAATGTCGACATGAATATAAATCTTCGACCGCGAAGGTCACCGACGTGTGACGCTTAGGCGGCGCGCTGTGTCAGTTGAAATAGTGCATCACGTGTCGCAGTGGGCTCGTCCGTAGATCAGCCGAACGTGAACGCAAAAGCTTCCACGCCTGAATCGAGAAACTCGATCTCGAACTGTCGAGCAGCGATGGGCTTCGGCTGTCGGATCAGCTGATACAGCCGTTGTGCGGTAACCGTTCCGTAGCCTTGCTCGTCAACGTCGACTCCATGAGCAGCGAGCGGCGGCTGGCCATCGATGAGCACGCGAAATCGCACGGAGGTTCCGCGCGCTGCCGGGCCCATGACGAGATGAAGATCACGGGCGTGAAAGCGGTACGCTATCCGCCCGTTGGGCTTGTTCAGCACACTGCCCTGTTTCGCAATCGTCCAATCACCCGACAGGGCCCAATAATTAAGTTTCAATTGCGCAGGCGCCGTATAGACGTGACGTTTGTCCAATACTGCGCCGCCGGGAGACGCAAAGCTCGCTGCGCGCTCATAGCGCACATAAGTCTCCGGGGACTTCAGGCTGCGCCAATCGGCGGCGGCCTCCACACCACGGCCATCGACCGAAACCAAGTCACGACCGATGCCATCGACTCCGGCCTCGGACAGCAACTGTTGAATGACCTTTTCTGACTTTTCGTATTCACCTTCGCCCAAATGACGGTGGCGAATTCGGCCCCGCGCGTCGACGAAATAGAGCGCCGGCCAGGCGTTGTTCTTGAAAGCATTCCATATCGCATAGTCGTTATCGATCGCGATCGGATATTCGACCCGCATGGCCTTCGCCGCTTGGCGAACGTTATCGAGGTCTTTCTCGAATGCGAACTCAGGCGTGTGCACGCCAATCACCACCAATCCTTGATCTCTTGTATTTCTCGGCCCACGCGCGGACATGGGGAAGGGTGCGTATCCAATAGATGCACGTATACGTCCAGAACTCGACCAGGACGACTTTTCCGCGTAGCTCGGCCGCCGTCAATGGCGGCGAATTGAGCCACTCGGTCGCGCTGCCGAGAGAAGGCAACGTACCTTCAACGGGTAATTGAACTGTTGCGCGCGTCGTCTGCTGCATCACCCTTTTGTCCTCGGCCAAGGTCTCGATCGGAGTCCCGATTGCGCTGAGGAGTATCGCGGCGAGCAAAAGCTGTTTTGCATTCATGATGAATGTCTTCCATGGATGCGATCACGCAAATGCGATCACACTACAAGCGCGAACGTGAATCTATTGGACGATGGTATCGGCGCGCTGGCGAACGCGACCGAAAGCAAGGCGAGGCATGCGCAACCTTCGTTGCGCATGCCCGCAATGCCTAGCGGCTCGCCATCGCCGGCTCTTCAAGCGCGCGCACACCTGCCAAGGTAATCAGACGTTCCTGCTCCGGAGTTGCGAGCGGATACTTGCCCCCCACGCTCACGGCACCAAGTCGTTGAGCTTCGCGAAGCTCGGCCACAACGCGTGCCCGCGTGTTCGCAGCTGCCATGGGCGGGTTGACGAACCTCCAGGGTTCTTCACCGGCGGAGACTTGACCCAAGCGTTGAGCCTGGCTGAGCTCGGCCTTGACCTGAGTTCGCGTTGTCGACGACGGTGCGCGCGGAGCATCAAATCTCCACACTTCTTCGCCAACAGGGGGATAAGGCCCCTTCCCTAGGGAAAGTGGATCGTTCGCAGACGCCGACGCGGCGCCAATTAGGCCCACGACAAACAGGGGCATCGACAAGATATGTGCACGTTTCATGTTCACTCCTCAGGTTGAAAGTTATCGCTGGCCGCAACACCGATCGACGATCGATTCCGGCTACGAGGAATGAAGAATGAGGCGCGATGATTTCCGCAACATCTCCGAAATGCAGCGGCCATGTTACGGATGAGTCATTTGTGAGTCGCGGCAACTGCGAAACAGAGCCTATGCGACGAGCTCCACCGCTGCGGTGAATATGTAGCCTCCGCCACGCTCGGTCTTGATATAGCGGGGCTGTGCCGGATCTGCTTCGAGCTTGCGGCGCAGGCGCGCGACCTGCACGTCGATGCTGCGGTCGTACACCTCGTCGTTGTGTAGCCGCGAGAGGTCGAGTAGCTGGCCCCGGCTCAAGACATGTTGTGGCGAACCGGCGAAGACGACGAGAAGGTTGAATTCCCCGTTGCTCAACCGAACAGGGCGACCATCCGGCGACGTCAGGCCGCGGGTATTGAGGTTAAGCACCCAGCCGTTAAAGCGGTAAGCGCGTACGCCTATGGGGCGAGCCTGTTTGACCTGCGCGCGGCGGCGGCGTAACAAGGTGCGGACGCGGGCGAGCAGCTCGCGCGGGCTGAAGGGCTTGGTGATGTAATCGTCGGCACCGAGCTCCAGTCCCATCACCCGGTCGGCCTCCTCGTGGCGGCCGGTGAGCATGATGATCGGCACGTCCGATTCACTACGCAGCCGGTGTGCGATCTGCATTCCATCCTCGCCGGGAAGCTTTAGATCGAGAATCAGCAGATCGACGATCTCGCGCTGCATGACATCAGCGATGTCACGGCCGTTCGCAAGTGCTGTGACGCGGATGTCGTTATCGCGGAGGTAGTCTGCGATGCATTCCCGCACAGATATATCGTCATCGACTGCGAGCACGTGAGCGAGCGCCGTGGAGGTTGCTGTTGTCTGTCTGGCGTCCATAGCACGTGATCAATAACGATCGACTTCGACGACAGCTTGCGCAAAGGCTTGCGGGGCTTCCTGCGGCAGGTTGTGACCGATGCCGCCGGTGATATGTCGGTGCGAGTACTTGCCCGAAAACTTCTTGGCATAGGAACTTGGGTCCGGATGCGGCGCACCGTTGGCATCGCTTTCGAGGGTGATCGTCGGCACGGTGATGACGGGAAATGTGGCAAGCCGCTTTTCCAGGTCGTCGTACTTCCGCTCGCCATCGGCGAGAGCGATGCGCCACCGATAGTTGTGGATCACGATGCTGACGTGATCCGGATTGTCGAAGGACGCCGCGCTGCGATTGAACGTCGCATCGTCGAACTTCCACTGCGGCGAGGCGATCTGCCAGATGAGCTTCGCGAAGTCGTGGCGGTACTTGTCGTAACCTGCGCGCCCGCGCTCGGTGGCGAAGTAAAACTGATACCACCATTCGAGCTCGTTCTTCGGCGGCAATGGCATCTTGCCGGCCTCGGGGCTGCCGATCAGATAGCCGCTCACCGACACCATCGCCTTGCAGCGCTCCGGCCAGAGCGCCGCGACGATGTTCGCAGTGCGCGCGCCCCAATCGAAGCCGGCGACGATCGCTTTGTCGATCTTGAGAGCGTCCATCAGAGCGACGGTATCGACCGCGACCGCTGACGGCTGGCCATTACGGAATGTCTCGCTCGATAGAAAGCGCGTCGGGCCGTACCCGCGCAGGTACGGCACGATCACCCTGTAACCCGCCGCTGCCAATAGCGGGGTGACCTCGACGAAGCTGTGGATGTCGTAGGGCCAGCCGTGCAGCAGGATGACCGGCGGGCCGTTGGCGGGGCCGGCCTCCGCGTAGGCAACATTCAGCACGCCGGCATCGATCTGCTTCAATGGAGCGAAGGACGTGCTCGTTGCCGCCTTGGCGCCGATTGCGTTTACCGATCTCGATTGGGCATGTGCAGTGCCACTGACGGCAACGTCGACCGCAGCGATCGTCATGGCCGCAGCACCCAATAAGCCGCGGCGATGGCGGTTGATTTCTTCAGACATTGATCACTCCGCAATTGAGACTTCCGAGTGGGCTCGCGCCGGTCGACCTTCTACTGCTGGCGCAGCGACTTGAACGCCTTGCGCATTTCCTCTGCGAAGATCTGCGGCTGCTCGTTCGCGGCGAAGTGACCGCCCTTGTCGACCTCGTTCCAGTAGATCAGCTTCTTGAACGCCTGCTCGCCCCAGCTCTTCGGAGCGCGATAGATCTCGCCGGGGAAGACCGTCACGGCGACCGGCACCTCGGTGATGTTGACGGCGTTGAACGGCCCGCCGCCGCCCTGCGCCGCGTCCCAGTACGAGCGCGAGGAGGACGTGCCGGTGTTCGTCAGCCAGTACAGCGTCACCTGGTCGAGGATGTCGTCACGCGAAAGCACCTTCTCGGGTTGCCGGTTGCTGTGCGTCCACTCGGTGAACTTGTCGTAGAAGAAGGCGAGCATGCCGACCGGCGAATCCGCGAGCGAGTAGCCGAGCGTCTGCGGACGGGTGTTCATCATCTCGGCGTAGCCGAAGCCGTTGCGGTAGAAGTACTCGAGCCCGGCGAACGCGGTTTTCTCCTTCTCGGAAAATGTTGCGGGCGCAGGTTGGCGCAGCCGGATCAGATCAAGGACGCTCGGCGGCACGGTTCCCGGCATGTTGACGTGGATGGCGAGCAGTCCTTTCGGCGCCTGCACCGCCATCACCTCGGCGATGATCGCGCCCCAGTCGCCGCCCTGGGCGACGTACTCCTTGTATCCCAGACGCTGCATCAGCTCGTGAAACGCGCGACCCATCTGGTCGGGACCCCACGTCGCGCCTTTCTGCGGCTTGCCCGAGAAGCCATAGCCCGGTAACGACGGCAGCACGAGATGGAACGCGTCTTCCGCGCGTCCGCCATGCGCTGTGGGATTAGTGAGCGGGTCGACGACCTTGAGCAGCTCGAACACCGAGCCGGGCCAGCCGTGCGGCATCAGCATCGGCAGCGCGTTGGGATGACGCGAGCGGACATGGATGAAATGGATGTCGAGGCCGTCGATCGTGGTGATGAACTGCGGCAGCGCGTTCAGCTTCGCCTCGGCCTTGCGCCAGTCGTACGACTTGCCCCAGTACTCGACGAGCGGCTTCAGCTTGTCGAGCTGAACGCCTTGGGAAAAGTCGTCGACGGTTTCGCGCTCGGGAAAGCGCGTGGCCTCGATGCGCCGGCGCAGCTCGTCGATCTGGGCTTGCGGAATTTGCGCCTTGAACGGCCGGATCGAGCGGTCCTCGCCGCGCACCCGCTGCTTGGATGTGGCCTGGGCGACGGTGGTTTCGCCATCGGAATTGACTTGGCTGTAACTAATGGGAGAAAAGGCAACAAGGCCGAATGCGAGCGCGATGGCCGCGGGGCTTCGTAAACGGAAATTCATGGGGCTTCCTTGTCCATGAGAGTTCGGTGTCATGCGGGTGCGGATTCGATTGGCTCGCACACTTGCGTTTCAATACCGTAACGATCTGAACGCCGAGCGCAGCTCTGCGGCGAAGAGCTGCGGTTCTTCCCACGCCGCGAAGTGGCCGCCTTTGTCGAGCTTGTTGTAATGGATGAGCTTGGGATACGCCCGCTCTGTCCAGCTGCGCGGGGCCTCATATTGCTCGCCGGGAAAGACGCTCACTGCAACCGGGATGGAGACGCCCTTGGCGTTGAAAAAGCCACCCTTGTATTCCCAATAGAGACGGGACGCGGAGACCCCGGTGTTCGTCAGCCAATAAAGCGTGATGTTGTCGAGGATCTCGTCACGCGTCAGTTCGCCCGTGGCGCTCGAGGGCCGCTTCAGAGCCGCGGCAACGGTCGCGGCCGGCTGGCCGTCGGCGTCGTTGTGGTCGAGAAGCCAGGCGGCCAGGCCGACCGGTGAATCCGCGA
Organism: uncultured beta proteobacterium; assembly: GCA_963824935.1. Lineage (GTDB taxonomy): Bacteria > Pseudomonadota > Gammaproteobacteria > Burkholderiales > Burkholderiaceae_F > JACCZX01. The sequence continues at coordinate 312,577 of CAWGRF010000010.1, forward strand.
TGCCGTACAGGGTTTGCGGGCGCGATGCCATCAACCTGGCGTAGTCGACTTGCTTGAAGGTTCTTTCCAGCTGCGCATAGGCGAGTCGTTCCTCGGCCGAGAGACCGGCGGGCGCCGGTGCGCCGGCCAGCAGAGCCTTGTCGACGTCCGCTGGAACGGTAGCGGGCATGTTGGTGTGGATGGCGAGCAACCCCGCGGGTGCCTGCAGGCCCATCTGGTCGACGACGAACGCACCCCAGTCGCCGCCCTGGGCGACGTAGCGGGTGTAGCCGAGGCGCTTCATCAGCTCGTCCCAGGCTCGGCCCATGCGCTCGGGGCCCCAGCCGGTGCTCGCCGGCTTGCCGGAGAAACCGTAGCCCGGCATCGACGGGATCACCACGTGGAAGGCGTCTGCTGCGCTGCCGCCATGGGCGGTGGGATTGACGAGCGGATCGATGATCTTCAGCTGCTCGATGATCGAGCCGGGCCATCCGTGGTTGATGACGAGCGGCAACGCATTCGCATGCCTGGAACGAACGTGGATGAAATGAATATCCAGCCCGTCGATCTCGGTGATGAATTGCGGCAGGGCGTTCAGCTTTGCTTCGACCTTGCGCCAGTCGTAACCGGTCGCCCAGTAGTTCGCGAGCTTGCGCATCGTCGCAAGCGGCACGCCTTGCGACGAATCCGCGACGGTCTCCTTCTCGGGCCACTGCGTGGCCGCAGATGCGCCGGCGCAGGTCGTCGAGCTTGGCCTGGGGTACGCGGACGGTGAAGGGCCGGATCGAGCGATCTTCGCCACGCACACGCTGTTTCTGAGACGTCGCCGTGGCAACAGAGCTTTCGGTTTGAGAAATGGTCATGGTCTGTCCGTAGTTAATGGAGGAAAACATAAGAAGGCCAAGCGCAAGCGTGGTGGCGACAAGGCTGTGCGGCGTTGGCACTGATGCCACTGCGGCTCCCCTCGCTTGACTTCGTGAAGAGAAGAGCCCGACGCTCTTTGCAGCTCGCTGCGGTACTTCGAAAGTCATCGTGACTCCTTATCAGCAAGAGAACGTTCTGACGCGAGTGCAGTTCGATTTGATCGACCTAAACAGCGTGGAAGTGATCACACCAGACGCGTAGCGCGCGGTCGATTGGACGATGGTGTTGGTCGATACCTTGGTATCAGAGCGACGCGATCGTCGATCTGTGCTTCTTTTTGAATGCGCGCTAAGTAGTACGGCGAACGCCTTCCATATGGATCGCAGCATCTTTAGCTGCATCCTCGGGCGTCTTGCCACGCTCGCGCGCGACGATGTAGGCCGCGTACCAATCCGACCAGTGATGCTTCGGTAGCGGTTGATTCGTACTCGCCATGACGCTCTTCTGTCTCTCGCAGAATCTTCGTCAGCGTCGCGACGTCCATGCTGAAGCCTCGTCCCGGAAGCCGCGTTGTGACTTCCTGCAGCAGCCAGCCATTGCCGTCTGGATCGCTGAATGACGCCCACGAGCGGTAGGAGCGACGTTCGGCATCAGCGCCGGGCACGCGCGGTCCCCTAATGCCGTCGTAGTGGAACAGCTCGCTCACATCTGCGCCTGATCTGATCAGTTCCGCGCGCGCGGCCTCGACGTCCTCGACGGTCAAGATCAGCCCTTGAACCGAACCCGGCACGGCCGTCGTGAGTCCCTTGCCGAAGTGGATAGAGCACTGCGAGCCGGGAGGTGTCAGCTGCACGATTCGAAAATTCTCACCGGCGAAATCGGCGTCGAGGCGCCACCCCAAGTTCTCGTAGAACCGCTTGGCGCGATCGACGTCGGACACCGGAATGACGACGACTTCGAGCTTTGTATCCATCAATTCAATTTCCCTCCCGTCACCGCCCGGCCGACTTCACATCGTCAGAACGACGCGGAACTTTGCGTCGCCGCTCATCATTCGCGCGTAAGCCTCGGCTGCTTTTTCGAGCGGATATGTTTCAATCATTGGGCGCACACCGGTCAGTTGGGCGAAGCGCAGTGTGTCTTCGGAATCGGCTGATGTTCCCGCGACCCAGCCCTGAATATTTCGAACTGCGGAAATGAGCTGTGCCGGCGTGACTTCGATGGGATCGAATGTCGCACCTATCACCATAAGCTTGCCGTTCGGCCCCAGACCATCGATCAGCTCGGACATCGCTTTCGAGCTCGGGGCTGTCGCCAGAATCACCTGGGCGCCACCTAGTTTTCGTAATTCTTCCGCTGCGTTCGTCGCTTTGCTGTCGATGTACAAGCTCGCCCCGAGTTTCTTTGCGAGCGCCGCGTTTTCGGACCCGCGCCCGATGGCCGCGACCTTAAAACCAAACTTGTTCGCGAATTGAATTCCGAGGTGACCCAGACCGCCGATTCCCTGCACCGCGACAAGGTCGCCGGGAGACGCGCCACTGCGCCGCAGCGCGTCGAAGGTAGTAGCACCGGCGCAGAGGAGCGGCGCTGCTTCGACGTCACTGAGACTTTCCGGTAGCGCCACCAGCGCCTCCAAGGGTGCCGCCATGTATTGCTGGTATCCGCCGTCATAGCTGATGCCCGGTATTTGCCGGTTCTGGCAGTTGCGAAAATCTCCGCGACGACAAGGGGCACACGTGCCGTCATGACCGCCGTGCCAGCCGACGCCCACGCGCTGTCCCTTGGTCCACCCGGAAACACCGGCACCCACCTCATCGATGACGCCGACAACTTCGTGTCCCGGAACGCGGGGATACTGAATGCCGGGCCACAAGCCTTCTTTCGTGAATACGTCACTGTGGCAAACGCCACAGGCTTGTACCTTGATTCGCACCTGTCCCACGCCCGGCTCAGGAATGTCGCGTTCGACGATTTGGAAATCTGCTCCGGGTTTGGGGACTTGGGCCACCGACATCACTTCTTTTGCTGTTGTTTTGGTTCCCATGTCCTCGCCTCCTCTGAACTAGGTTTTGACTCACTGAGCCACGTCGCTATGGAGCTCACTTGCTCAGCACGAGAAGCGGCTTGCCCTTTTCGACGATGTATGTCGCGAGCTCCTTGCCGCGGCCGGTGCCGACGATCCTCGCCGAGTGGATCACTCCGGCCGGGATGAACAGGACTTCGCCGGCCTTGACGATCACCGGCGGCTTGCCGTCCAGCGTGTATTCCCACGTGCCTTCGAGGACATAGATGATCTCTTCGCCCGGATGCGAGTGCCTGGGGGCCGATCGTTCCCGGCTCGAGCTCGACGATCACCTGGATGACCTCGCGTCCGGGGACGCTCAGGTCGTGCCGCTGGAGATCGATGCGCCGGGCTCCGACGAGCTGCGCCTGCGCCACGTGCAGCGCCAGGCCGGTGGTGGCGATCAGCGCCGCGATTGCAATGATTCGAGTCGTTTTCATGTGAATCCTGCATTCAGGAAGGGCTGCGGACACCGCCTCGGTTGAACAGCTCGACTACCACCAGCATACTCGCCGAAAGTGATGCATTGAATCTCACCAGACGCATGCAGTCGGGTCCATTGGACCGAGGTGTTGCGCGAATACCTTGGTATGAACCGCGCCGGCAGACCGCACGGCCGGCATCTCGACCGACACCGCAATTGATGCTTGGACGTCAACCGATACCAACGTCTGATGGAGTTGCGTTCACACGCGTGATGCAATTTGCATTGAACAGGACGTTGTTAACGGCACAAACGCAATTTCAATAGCGTTTGTTTCACATGACACGAAGTCGCTCGTGCGTGACGCCAAGAAGACGAGATCGCAGCCGAAACTCCGTGATGGCAACTATTAATGGAGGTACCGACTCATGAACAAGCGATTGCTGACGGCTTGGAAGACCGTACCGTCGTGGCACATCTACGGCGACGGCGACAAGAACATTCCGGCAGCGGCGATGGCGTTCATGGCCGAGCGCGCCAAGTCGAAGGAAACAGTCGTCATCAAAGGCGCATCGCATGTACCGATGTTGTCGCGCCCGGATGCTGTGGCCGGCATCATCAAACGCGCGGCGACCGCGAAGTAGGTCGTGGTCCATGATGAGAGCAAACAAATTGGCGCTGACCGCTGTAGTGGCCGGCGCACTCGGCGTTCTGATCGCAGCCGGCGCTCAGGAGCGGGCTAAGTCGCAGCCGATGACACCCTCAGCCGCTCAGGTGCCGTTGCTGCACGGTATGCCCAACCCACCGCGAGCATCTGTCAAATCCGAGTTACCTGCGTTTGACGGTGCAACCGCGTGGCTCAATTCGCCGCCGTTGACGGCGGCTACTCTGCGCGGAAAAGTCGTCTTGATCGACTTCTGGACTTACTCCTGCATCAATTGGATCCGTACGCATCCTTACGTTCGCGCGTGGGACGAGAAGTACAGGAACCACGGCCTGGTGGTGATCGGCGTGCATACGCCGGAGTTCGCGTTCGAGAAAGACATCGATAAAGTCCGGCGCGCTGCGAACGTCATGAAGGTCAACTTTCCGATCGCGATCGACAACGACTATGCGATCTGGCGTGCGTTCAACAACAACTATTGGCCGGCTCTGTATTTCATCGATGCGCAGGGGCGGATGCGACATCATCACTTCGGCGAAGGTGCATACGACCGGTCGGAAAGGATGATTCAACAACTGCTGACCGAGGCCGGAAACAGCGGGATCAGCCGTGAGCTGGTTTCAGTCGATGCGCAAGGTGTAGAAGCGGACGCCGATTGGCGCAACCTGAAGTCTCCCGAAGCCTATGTCGGCTACGCGCGCACGAAAACTTTGTGTCTCCGGGCGGCGTTGTGCGGGACAAGCAATATCTCTACGCCATCCCCACGCAATTGAGACTCAATCATTGGGCGCTGGCGGGTGACTGGACAGTAGGCAAACAGCCCACAGTGCTGAACAAGCCCAACGGACGGATCGCACACCGCTTTCATGCGCGCGACGTTCACTTGGTGATGGGACCGCCAGCTGGCGGAACCGCAGTGCGCTTTCGCGTGCTGATCGACGGACAACCGCCGCGGGCCGATCACGGTATTGATGTTGATGAGCAAGGAAATGGCATCGCCACCGAACAGCGGCTGTATCAGTTAGTCCGACAACGTAGGCCCGTCGCTGATCGTCAGTTCGAGATCGAGTTCCTCGATTCGGGCGTTGAGGTTTACTCGTTCACATTCGGCTGATCGACGCCTCGATTTCAGCCGATTCCAGCAACTTCAGAAAATCTTGTACCGAAGCGGCCGAAGATTGACCACTCTCAAACAAAAAGCTAACGATGGCTCTCAAGAATCAGCAGTACCCGCCGGGGCGCGAAAAGCTTGACCTTTCGCGATGTCGATCCCCGACACAACTTCGTCCTCGTCGCTGACTCGGCGTGGCAGCCGCGCTTTCTGTCAGCCCATTTGTGTTCGCCTCTCTTAACTACGTTAAGGATAAGACCATGACAACGTACGAAACTGACACAGGCGTTGCGGCAGCGCCCACTACGCGCCAGGCAACCGAAAATCCCTCGATCCGCCCGTTCACCTACGAAGCGCCTCAGGCCGAACTCGACGAGCTTCGCCGGCGCATCGTCGCGACACGCTTCCCCGAGAAGGAGGCCGTCGCTGATGACACGCAGGGCGTCCAGCTCGCCACGATTCAGAAACTGGCGCGCTATTGGGCGACGGAGCACGACTGGCGCAAGGTCGAGGCGAAGATGAACTCCTACCCGCATTTCATCACCGAGGTCGATGGGCTCGACATTCACTTCATTCATGTTCGCTCGAAACACGAGAACGCGCTGCCGCTCATCGTCACCCACGGCTGGCCCGGCTCGGTCATCGAGCAGCTCAAGATCATCGAGCCGCTGACCAATCCCACGGCCCACGGCGGGAGCGCGGCGGACGCGTTTCATCTGGTGATTCCGTCGATGCCGGGTTACGGCTTCTCGGGCAAGCCGGCCACGGCCGGCTGGGGGCCCGAACGCATCGCCCGGGCCTGGGCCACCCTAATGGGCCGCCTCGGGTACCAGCGCTACGCCGCGCAAGGCGGCGACTGGGGCGCGCTCATCGTCGACATGATGGGTGTGCAGGCACCGCCAGGACTGGTTGGCATTCACACCAACATGGCCGGTGCGATTCCGTCCGAGGTTGATGCGGCGGCCTTTGCCGGCGCACCGCCGCCTGCCGGCCTCGACGAAGAGGAGAAATTTGCTTTCGACCACGTCTCGTTCTTCTATAAGCATGGTCTCGGCTATGCCCAGGAAATGGGGCACCGGCCACAGACACTGTACGGGCTGCAGGATTCCCCGGTCGCCTTAGCCGCGTGGATCATCGATCACGACATCTGGACGTATCGGCAAATCGCTCGAGTGTTCGACGGCGACACCGAGGGCCTGACGCGAGACGATATTCTCGACAACATCACCCTCTACTGGCTGACCAAGACGGGGGTGTCGTCGGCTCGTCTGTACTGGGAAAACAAGTTCGGCTTCTTTGCTCCGAAGGGGTCAAGATCCCGGTCGTGGTGAGCGCGTTCCCGGAAGAGATCTGCCCGATTCCGCGAAAGTGGGCCGAGAAGGCCTATCCCAAGTTGGCCTACTACCGGCGCCATCCGAAAGGCGCGCACTTTGCCGCGTGGGAGCAGCCGCAGGCGATCGTGGAAGACCTTCGCGCAGGGTTCAAGTCGCTGCGGTAGTTCGCGGAAGTTCAAAGGTCGTACGAGTGGATGGCGCGCCATGTGCGCGTCATCTGCCGTGCTTCGAATCTCAAAAGGAGAGAATGCAATGAACCAGATCAATACGCTGGTCGAAGACCGCGCGATCGGCACCGGTGCTTTCGCCCAGAGCACGGTCGTTCCCATCGACAACGAGCCCACGCCCAGCCTGATCGTTGAGCCGCCGCTTCCTGGTCCATTGGCCCAGGGCGTCGTGTTCATCCCGTACCGGGTAGAGAACTTGCGCATCCTGCCTTTGGGCGGGGCTGCCGCACGGAGCGTGTCTCCACGAGTTGGTCATCTGCACATCACGGTCGACGACCTGCCTTGGTTTTGGGCGGATTACGGTCAGAGCAACACCATCATCTTGGGGGGAATGCCGCGCGGCGGGCACAAGGTGCGAATTGAGTTGGTGGACGCCGAAGGCAACGTCTTTACCGCACAAACGGTGGCGTTCCACTCGCCGGGCAAGGAGGTTCCGTCCCGATTGCTCCAGAGCGCGCTTGGAGGCTTCGGCCAGCCGCTTCTGCTCGTCGTCGTGATAGAAGATGGCGCTGCGATACTGCTCTCCGATGTCGCAGAACTGCCGGTCGCGCGCCAGCGGATCGACGTTGTGCCAGAACACATCGAGCAGCTTCTCGTAGCCGATCTTGGACGGATCGTAGGTGACTTGCAGCGACTCGGCGTGTCCGGTGGTTCCCGACGAGACCTCTTCATAGGTCGGATTCACCGTGCGGCCTCCGGTGTAGCCGGAGACGGTCGAGATCACGCCATCGAGCTTGTCGTAGGGAGGTTCCATGCACCAGAAGCATCCCCCGGCGAATGTGGCGATCTTCGTCTTTTCGTTCATGGTGGAGCCACCTCCGTAGACGTCACGTTCTCAACGCAGGCAACTCCTCCCCATCGGGGACGAACTCCAGTGCGAGACCGTTGTTGCAGTAGCGCTTGCCGGTGGGTGCCGGCCCGTCATTGAAGACGTGACCCTGATGCCCGCCGCATCGGGCGCAGTGATATTCAGTCCTCGGCAGGATCAGCTTGAAGTCGCGCTTCGTGGCGACACGGCCGGGCAGCGTCTGGAAGAAGCTGGGCCAGCCGGTGCCGCTATCGAATTTGCCCTCGGAGCTGAAGAGAGGCAGGAAGCAGGCCGCGCAAATGAAGATGCCGGCCCGCTTCTCGCCATCGAGGGGACTCGAGAACGATCGCTCCGTGGACGCCTCGAACAGGATCGCGTACCGATCCGCGGGCAGAAGCTTCTTCCACTCCGCCCTGGACTTCTCAAGAGGCTGGAACCCCTCCATCGTCTTCGCCGTGGCCATGGACATGGATATCTCCTTTAATGATTAGCGGAGCGATCGAAACGCGGCGCGCATTTCCTCAGCGAGAAGCTGAGGCTCCTCCCACGCCGCGAAGTGGCCGCCCTTGTCGACTTCCTTGAAGTAAATCAAGTTGCGATACGCGCGCCGCGCCCATGTTTCCGGGGCTCGATAGACCTCCTCCGGAAACACCGTGATGGCCACTGGCAGCGAGATCTCGGAGGTCTTCTGCGCGGCCGAGAGAAGAACGCTTTGGCCGGCGGTCTCCCAGTACAGCCGCGCCGACGAGGCGGCAGTGTTCGTCAGCCAGTACAGCGTGACGTCGTCCAGAAAGTCATCTTTGGTAAGCAAGCGCTCGGGCTCGCCGTCGTTGTAGTCATACATAAACGCCGCGAGTCCCGCTGGAGAGTCCGTCAGCGCTTGGCCTATCACCTGCGGCCGCGTGCCCATCATTTGTGCGTAGGCCCTGCGCTTCTTGTAGAACGCATCGAGCGAGTCGAACGCCGCGCGTTCCTTGTCGGACAGTCCTGCCGGGGCAGGCCCGCCGCTGTTGAGTACTGCAGCCACATCGGGCGGTATCGTCGCCGGCAAGTTGATGTGAATGCCGAGCAACCCCGCCGCCGATTGACGCGCCATTGCGCTCGAGATTGGTGAGCCCCAGTCGCCGCCCTGCGCGACGTAGCGGGTGTAGCCGAGGCGTTTCATCAGCTCTGCCCAGGCTTGCGCGATGCGATCCGGGTTCCAGCCGGTGTTCGTCGGCTTGCCGGAGAAGCCGTAGCCGGGCATCGAAGGTATGACGACGTCAAAGGCATCCTGCGCACGTCCGCCGTGTGCCGTGGGGTCCGTCAGCGGACCAATGACCTTGAGCTGCTCGGTGACGGACCCCGGCCAGCCATGCGTAATGATGACTGGCAAGGCATTGGGATGACGCGAGCGGACGTGGATGAAGTGAATGTCGAGCCCGTCGATCGTCGTGATGAACTGCGGCAGCGCATTGAGCTTCGCCTCCACCTTCCGCCAGTCGTAGTCGGTGCCCCAGTAGCGAACCAGCTCCTGCAGCTTGGCCAACTGCGTGCCCTGTGACCGATCGGCGACGGTTTCCTTGTCCGGCCAACGCGTCGCGTTGATGCGCCGGCGCAGATCATCGAGCGCGGCTTGCGGCATCTGCACTTTGAAGGGGCGGATGGAGCGATCTTCGGCCGCGCGTTGTTTGGAGGATGCGAGGGCGACGGCAAAGCTTTCAGCATCGGCGATGGTCGTGGTCTGCCCGCGGGTGGGCGTCGAGAAAGCGAAAAGGACGCAGGCGAGCGCCACCACCGTGGCGATGACACGCCTACACCGCGGGTTCTCTAAGGTCATGGTCGTTTCCGTCAACGCGATCATTGGCATCGTTCTCATGTGAATCTCGTGTCCTCTGTGCAGCAGACGATGCAACGTACGCATCGTCTGCTGCGTGGTTCTCCGCTACCGCAACGACTTGAACGCGGCTCGCAACTCTTGACGCGAAGAGCTCCGGTTCTTCCCATGCCGCGAAGTGTCCGCCGCGGTCGACTTCGTTGAAGTAGGCGAGGCCGGGGTAGACCGCCTCGACCCAGCTGCGCGGGGACGCCCAGATCTCGCCAGGGAACGTCGTGAAGCCGACCGGAACCTTGACCGGCGGAGGAGGCTGGCCGGACGCAAGCGCTGCGGCCAGCGCCCGTCCGTCCTCCCAGTACGACCGCGCCGCCGACGCTGCGGTGCCGGTCAGCCAGTACAGCGTGATGTTGTCGACGATGGTGTCCCGGGTGAGATTGCCCACGGGCTCGCCGTCGACGAACGCGCGGGAGATCTTGTAGTAGCTGTCCGTGTCGTGGTCGAGCAACCAGGCAGCCAGCGCGACGGGTGAATCCAGCAGGGCATAGCCGATCGTCTGCGGCCGCGTTGCCATCTCGAGGAAGTAGGCGAAGCCGTCCTCCTTGAACGTCGCGACCGCCTTGGCCGCTGCGCGTTCCTGTTCGGATTTCCTGGGCAGGTGATCGCCGATCGCGAGCACCGCCGTGAGCAGGTTCAGGTGGTAGCCGACCAAACCCTCGACCGCTTGGCGGCCCATCAGGTCCGTCACGAGGGCACCCACATCGCCGCCCTGGGCGACGTAGCGCGTGTAGCCGAGGCGGTTCATCAGCTCCGCCCACGCGCGTCCGGTGCGGGCGGCGTCCCAACCGAGCTCGGTCGGCTCGCTTGAGAACCCATACCCGGGCAGGGACGGCAGCACGAGGTGGAATGCGTCGCCGGGGGTGCCACCGTGCGCGGTCGGGTCGGTCAGCGGGACCGACGGTCTCGAGCAGCTCGATGACCGAGCCGGGCCAGCCATGCGTCATGATCAGCGGCATCGCGTTCTCATGCCGCGATCTGACGTGGATGAAGTGGATATCCACCCCGTCGATCTCGGTCGTGAACTGCGGCAGCGCGTTCAGTCGTGCCTCGCACTTGCGCCAGTCGTACTCGGTCGTCCAGTAGAGGGCGAGCTCCCGCAGCGTCGCCAGCTGCACGCCCTGCGACCGATCCTCGACGAGCTCCTTGGTAGGCCAGCGCGTGGCAGCAATGCGCATGCGAAGCTCATCAAGCTCGGTTTGGGGTGCATTGAACGTGAAAGGCCGAATCGGGTGATCTTTGGCCGCCTGGCGAGCCGAGGATGCATCGGCTACGACGGTGCTTTCGGTATCGAGAGTGGTCATGGTCTCTCCGTAGTTGGAAGAGCAAGAGGCAAAAATCCGGGCGCAAGCGTCGCAAGAAAGCCGCGCAGCGCTAGTGTCCGACGCTGCTGCGGTGTCGCTCGTTCGTCTTGCGAAAACAAGAGCCGGTACATCGCGGTTCGTTATCTGTGAAAGTCAGGTGTCATGCGAGCTTGATTCGATTTGATCGATCCGCGCAGCGCTGACACGATCACACCAGACATCCGTCGTCCGGTCGATTGGACAAAGGTGTTGCCCGATACAACACCCAGGTCGTGCACCCGGGCGACGAGATCGGATCTCATGCGATCTTCTCCGGAGCCACGATCCGTTCGACGGCCGTGTCCAACTGATGCTGGGCACGGACCAGCCGAGCGCGGGCTTCTGCCACCCAGCGGCGGTCGGCCTCGCGTTCGGAATGGGCATGGGCAAGCAGACGGGTCACCTGCTGCGGTGCCACGCTGCCATCGGTGACGCGGGTCTCGACGAACCGGCGCGGGTCAAGCGCATCGTGTACGGCCTGGTCGCCGAGCTTGAGTTCAAGGCCCGTCGTTTCTAGAGCCGCCTCGTCCAGCAGCGCGCTGGTCAGCTCGTTTGGACCAATGCCCATCGCCAGCGCGTTCCGCACCACACGGGCCACGATGTGATGCGCTTGGCGGAACGACAGACCGCGCTCGCGCACGATCACATCAGCCAGGTTGCTGGACGTGCACCAGCTGCCGTCGAGCGAGGCGGCCATACGGTCTTCGTGCACGATGAGCGTCTCGATCACGCCGGTGAAGAGATCCAGCATCCCCTCCGTAGTGGTCAGCGCCTCGTCGATCAACGGCAAGTCCCGCACGGCCTGATCGCCCGTCCCCTCGGCGCGGAAGGTGGCGAGGGCCGTGGCCAGCCAGGTCACTGCCGAGCCAGCTGCCTTCTTGATGGTCTCCAGGCCTGCAGGGTTCTTCTTCTGGGGAAAGATGCTGCTGGTGCTGCAGTAGCTGTCGTCGCTTTCGACCAGCCCGAACTCCGTGCTGGACCACACATGCAGATCGGTCGCCAGGTCGTTGAGGTCGGCCATCACGAAGGCCAGCGCGGCGATGGCTTCGGCCGCGTAGTAGGCCTCGCGGCCGAGCTTGGAGTTCTCCACCAGGCCATCGAAGCCGAGCAATTCCGTGGTGCGTGCGCGGTTCAACGGCCAGGACGTGCCGGCCAAGCCCACCGCGCCCAGCGGGTTGCGATTCACGCGGGCCCAGACCTCGGTCAGGCGCTGGAAGCTGTCGTGCAGGCGCGAACTGAAGCTCAGCAGGTAGTGACCGAAGACCCAGGGCTGCGCGTGCTGCATGTGGGTGTAGCCGGGCATGATGGTGCGGGCATGGCGCCGCGCCTGTTCGGCGATGGCGTCCTGCAGGTCGTTGAGCCGATCCATCACGTTCAAGATGCGATTGCGCTTGTAGAGCCGCCGGACCGTGGCACCCTGGTCGATGCGGCTGCGGCCGGTGTGCATCTGGCCGCCCACGTCTTCGCCTACCGCTGCGAAGAGATAGGACTCCACCTGCAGCAGGAAGCTGCCCTTGCGCACATCGGTCGGAAAGTCCGCGGGCTTCAAGCGGCGGATGGCAAGCAGTTGCTCCAAGATGGCGCGGCCAACCGCGGCCGAGATGATGTTTTCCTCGACCAGCATGGCGGTGTGAGCCAGGTCGACGGCGACGAATTCATAGAACTGCTTCTTCTCGCGCTCGAGGGCGGGCAGGTCGTGGTACTTGAGCAATCGCGGAGCCGGTGGCGCGCTTAGCCTGGCGTCCGTGAGCAATATTTCTTGTGAGGTGGTGGCCGTTTGCATGGCTCAATGATGAGATCCACTTGGCCCGTTACACAACCCCAGACCGAGTTGGACGCGCATAAGAAAATGTTATGTGCCAGCATGTGGCGAGTCGCGTCACGCTCCTTGCCTTGGTGCAACCATGGAACTTAATCCCCGACAGCTCGAAGCCTTCCGCAGCGTCATGGTGACCGGCAGCATGACCATCGGCGCGGAGTTCCTGAACATCAGTCAGCCTGCGGTGAGCCGACTGATCAAGGATTTGGAAAAGACTCTGGGCATCCGGCTGTTTCGGCGTGAAGGCAACCGCCTCATCCCCGGCGCGGAAGCACAGCGACTCTTTCGAGAGGTGGATCGCTTCTATCGGGGGATGGAGCAGGTCGAACGGGTTGCGCAGGACCTGAAGTCCGCGCGGATCGGCACGTTGCGCATCGCCTCCATGCACACGCTGGGACTAAGCATCCTGACTGAGGGTATTCGGCGGTTCTCGCTGGCCCGGCCGGGCTTGGAAATCTCGTTGGACGTTCGCAATTCGCTCGGTGTCCTCGAACTCACCGCCGCCCATCAGGTCGACATCGGATTCATACAGATGATGGGTAGCGAATACGCAGGAGTGGACGTGTACCCGCTCACCAGCGTAGCTGCCATGTGTGTCCTTCCACGCGGCCATCCACTGGCGCGCAGGAAGACCGTGCGATTCACTGATCTGAAGGGCGAGCCGCTGATCTCACTGAGCCGCAACAGCCCGATGCGCATGAGGCTGGAGATGGCACTGGAAGCCGCCGGAGTGACGTGCCGACGTTCAGTGGAGACAACGCTTGCCCACGTGGCGTGCAACCTAGTCGCTGGTGGTTTGGGTATCACCGTGGTTGACCCGTTCACCGCCTACAACAACCTGCGCAACCCGAAGATTGTCTGCCGTCCTCTGGTGCCGACTGTCCCGTTCGAGTATTCGATGGTGCTGCCGGCCCATCAGCCACGATCGAAGGTGCTCGATGACTTCATCCGCGTGATAAAGGAACTGCTCAACGCTGATTCGGCACCCAAAAAGGTTCCTGGGGCGTCCTGATATTCGGATCTGCGTCGCGATCAGCTGGACGTGAACGCGTAAACGTGCCGGCGCGATTTTGATACCAACTGATCGTTCGATGCAGAGTCGTTGCTGCCCTACGCACGCACTTTTTTGATCGCCTTCCGAACTGGCTTCGCCGCCGGCGCCGCCGCACGTGTGCGCGGTGCGGGGACCACCAGATCGATCACCGGCACGCGATCGAAGAACAGTGCTGCTTCCGTTAGAAACGCTGAGCGGGTTTTGTGCCGGCGCTGTGCCGCCTGGTCGATCGCATGCAGCACACGCCTCGGTATCGTCACGTTCACGCGTTCGACCGCGTTATCGAGCGCTTCGGCAGGCACATCGATGAAGGCCCAGACGAAGTCCTTGAGATCAGGATCCGCCACGAGCTTATCGACCTGGCTCGGCGCCGGCACTTGCTCGCCCGCGTCAAGCAGACCTTCGACGTGCAGCTCGATCGCCTCGCGCGCGTTGACAAGCGCTTCCTCGAACGTATCGCCGGCCGAGAAGCAACCCGGCAGATCCGGTACTACAACTCCAAAAGCGTGCTTAGCGTCGCCGCGTTCAACTGCTACTGGATACAACATACTGCTCCTCCGTGTCTTGCGGTTGCCGCCGCGCTTAAAGTCCCGCCTGTTTCCGAATCGCCTTCACTAAGCCAACACCCAAGTCCTTCTTCGGGTGCGGCACCGTCACCGTGCGACCATCCTTTGTATATTGCCGGTGACTGCTGCGCGTCCGTGTAAGAACCCAGCCGGCTCTCTCAAGTAGCCTGCACAGGTCGGCGCTCTTCATGGTGTGTATCATACACACCACCGGCAAATCAAAGTGTGTATAAGACACACTTTCCGACGAGCGGTTCCGGCCTCGAGACGTCGTTCTTTGGAACGTCCGACCTGCATGGCCAGAAGCCCACTGGGTACTTGCCGATGCGCCTCCAGAGGCGAAGCAAGAGTCAGGAAAATCGGCAAACGCCTGAGGCGGAAGGGCCGTCGTTAGCTGATCCGCAAAGTCGCCACGGTTTGGTCCAGCGCCGCAGCCGCGAACTACTGCGTTCCATTGGTGCGCACCAACCCACGCCACTCGCTACCAGGCACGCGCACGCCTCACGGCTGTTTCGCGCGGAGCTGGCCAAGCGCGCTGAGCCAGTTCTCCAGGTGATAGGTCTGTACGATTTTCCCGTCGCGGATCGTCTGGATGTCGACAGCCATGATGCGAAAGCTCTTTCCGCCGTGAGGGACGCCGAACAGTTCGCCGGACGGCGTACCCGAAACCTCGCCACGCACGATCACCCGGTTGCCTGAGACCAGCACTTCCTTGATGTCGAACTTCATGTCGGGAATCGATTTGGCGAAGTTTCCGACCACCTTCATGGACTGCTCGCGCCCCCAGCACTCCCCGGCCAGCACGCCCCAGCAGGACTGATAATCCGGCGAGAGGAGTTGCTCGTGAACGGACTTGACCATGTCGGCCGCGACAGGCTGATTGAAC
The DNA here is from genome assembly GCA_963824935.1 of uncultured beta proteobacterium. Classification (GTDB taxonomy): domain Bacteria; phylum Pseudomonadota; class Gammaproteobacteria; order Burkholderiales; family Burkholderiaceae_F; genus JACCZX01. The sequence continues at coordinate 327,588 of CAWGRF010000010.1, forward strand.
AGGCCGTACCACCGCGCGATCAGCTCGCGCGCTCGAGCCTCGGTAAGGTCGGAGCCGGCTGTAGTCGCGAGGTCCCTAAACACCACCGGAATCCACGCATAGCCGGAGCCTTCGCGCCGCAGGTAGCCCAGCGACGGGAAAGGCATATGGGCGCCGGCAACGAGCGTCTTCGATGCGGACAACTTCGCGAAGAGCTCTTCGCGTGCCTTGATCGCGGTCGGGCTGTCGATGTCGAACGCGATACCGACGCCAGGTCGAGCCATCTGCACCGCCATGACGTGCACGACGTCTCCCCAGACCAGGAGCGACTGCCCCTTCGACGTGACTTCGTAACCCATATGGCCGGGGGTGTGACCGACGATGGGGTAAGGCCGAACGCCCGGCACGATGGCGTCCGTACCTTCGAATGGCCGCCACTTCCCGGCGGCGACGTACGGTGCGGCCGCATCGCGTGCGATCTTGAAAAAGGCCTGCGCGTCGGGCGGCGCTTTCGACGCGATGTCGGTCGACAACCAGAAGTCGCTGTCTGCCTTCGCCATGCGGATCTCAGCATTGCGAAAGACCCGGCTGCCGTCTGCGCCATAGATACCGCCGACGTGATCGGCATGAAGATGCGTGATGAGGACGACGTCGACCTGATCCGGCGAGTAGCCTGACGCTCTCAGGTTTGCGACTAGCCTGCCCAATGTCGGGCCGCCCCAATGTCCGCCCGTTCCGGCGTCGATCAGAACGAGCTTCGATCCGGTGTTCACCAAATAACCGGCGACGGAGCCCAAGACGTCCGTTGGGTCCTCGTACATCGCCCGGCGAAGTAAGGCCCGGATTTGCTGCGCGTTGCCGCGCAGAAGCGCCGAGTCGATGCCGACACCCCCGTCATAGAGTGCCGTGACTTCGAAGTCTCCAACCATCAGGCGGTAGTAACCGGGCACCTGATGCGGGCGGAGCGGTGCTTCCGCGTGCGCGACAGGCGCGCGTGCCACCAGAGTGGCGATCGCGAGCGCGCTCATCACAGCGACGAGACGAAGGATAGATATGCGCATCGCGGCCTCCGAAATCCTGTAGCTTTGCGTTACATGATGCACGTCATGATTCCAAATTATATGACGATCATCATGTAAAACGTCAACAGGGTATCGGAGCACTCGGATGAGAGTCACTAGAGAGCAGGCGATTCAGACGCGCGAACGCATTCTGGATGCGGCCGCGCAGCTCTTCCGCGAGCGCGGCTTTGGGGGTATCGGCGTCGCGGACCTGATGAAAGCTGTCGGGCTTACCCACGGCGGTTTTTACGGCCACTTCGAATCGAAGGAAGACCTGGCGGCGCAGACGTGCGAGCACGCTTCGGCGCGGTCGAAGACGCTGTTCGGGAGGGTCGCCGAACGCGCACCGGACGATGCACTCGCGGAGATCGCGCGCGTGTACCTAAGTCCGCGTCATCGCGACGACCCGGGCGCGGGTTGTCTGATGGCGGCGCTGGCGTCCGAAGCGCCGCGTCAGGGTGCTCCCGTGCGAAAGGCGATCACCGAATCGCTGCGGTCGACGTTCGAATTCCTTACAGACTTTATGCCCAGCCGCTCGAAGCAGGCGAAGCGCGAGAAGGCGATCGCAACGTATGCAAGCCTAGTGGGCGGGATAGTTCTCGCGCGGGCCGTCGAAGATCGTGCGCTCTCGAACGAGATCCTCGACGCGGTCCGTACGTCGGTTGCGAAGCAGAAGAAATGAGGCGGCAGATGTCCGTTGACACAGAACTGTCGGGCCGTGACATCGTCGGGTGAAAACAGCAATCGAGACTGAAGTCGCGTAGCGCATCGAGACCTTGGTATCGATCGATACCATCGTCCAAGTGATTCGCCTTTCCGCAGATGCTCCAATTGCGGTGCGCATGTCCGAAACAGGAGCTCCGATGATTGCGCTCAACGTAAACGGCAAGAAATACGAAGTCGACGTCGAGCCTGACACGCCACTTCTGTGGACGATTCGGGACGTCATCGGGCTCACCGGCACTAAGTTTGGCTGCGGACTCGCACTGTGCGGCGCGTGCACCGTGCATATCGATGGCAAAGCGGTGCGCTCGTGCACCACGCCCGTTTCCGCCGCGGCGGGCCGGCGTGTCACGACGATCGAGAACATCGGTTCGACTCGAACCGGCAAGGCGGTGCAGATCGCGTGGGAAAGGCTCGACGTCGTCCAATGCGGATATTGCCAGTCCGGGCAAATCATGTCTGCGGCCGCGCTTCTTGCCGCAAAGGCAAAACCGACCGACTCCGACATCGACGCCGCAATGGCGGGCAACATCTGCCGCTGCGGCACGTATGCCCGCATCCGCGAAGGAATCAAGCTCGCTGCGCGTGATCTGACGAACGACAAGAAAGGGGGCTGAGATGATCTCTCGTCGTCAGTTCCTAAGCGCCGGCGCATCGCTGGGCGGGGGTTTGTTGATCGGCTTCACGATAGGTCCTGCAATCAGCGCCGCCGACGCCCAAAGCGCCAACAGCGCGTCTTTCGCACCAGACGCTTTTATCCGTATCGATCCGTCGGGTCAGGTCACGCTGATCATGAGCTATGTCGAGATGGGACAAGGCACTTACACGTCGATACCGATGCTGATCGCGGAAGAGCTTGAGATCGACCTCAAATCGGTTCGCCTCGAGCACGCCCCGCCGAGCGACAAGCTTTACGCGAATCCCCTGTTCGGATTTCAAGCCACGGGCGGCTCGACCGCGATACGTGCAGCGTGGGAACCGATGCGGCGCGCGGGAGCAACTGCGCGAACGATGCTGGTGCAAGCCGCGGCACAGCGCTGGCGCGTCGACCCTGCGTCATGCCGTGCCGAAAAGGGCGAAGTCATCCATGCCGCCAGTGGTCGACGTTTGAAGTACGGTGCACTGGCCGCCGACGCGGCGAAGCTTCCGCTTCCCGCGCCGGAAAGCGTGACGCTGAAGCCAGTGCAGCAATTCAAGCTGATCGGAACGCCGGCCAAGCGCCTCGACACTGCGGGCAAGGTGAATGGCAGCGCGGTCTACGGCATTGACGTCAAGGTGCCGGGCATGAAGATCGCGACGCTCGCAATATCACCCGCGTACGGTGGGCGGTTGCGCAGCGTCGATGCGGGCAAAGCGATGGCAGTCCACGGCGTTCGTCAAGTGGTGAAGTTGGATGATGCTGTAGCCGTCGTCGCCGACCATATGGGGGCCGCGAAGAAGGGCCTCGCCGCACTCGATATCCAATGGGACGACGGCCGCAACGCCAAGCTCACCACTGTTGACATCGTGCGCGATATGGATGCAGCCTCGAAGAAGCCCGGCGCGATCGCGCGCGCGGAAGGTGACTTCGCCAAGGCCTTCGCAAACGCCACCACCAAAGTGGAAGCGATTTACCAAGTTCCATTCCTCGCGCACGCAGCGATGGAGCCGATGAACTGCACGGTGCACATGCGGAAGGACAGTTGCGAGGTCTGGACCGGGACGCAAGTGCTCAGTCGTGCACACGAGGCCGCCGCAAAGACCGCTGGCTTGCCGCTGGATAAGGTCACCGTTCACAACCATCTGCTCGGCGGAGGCTTTGGCCGAAGACTGGAGATCGATGGCGTGATCCGCGCGGTGCAAGTTGCCAGGCACGTCGATGGTCCGGTCAAAGTGGTCTGGACCCGCGAGGAAGATATCCAGCACGACATGTACCGCCCGTATTTCTACGACCGACTCGCTGCCGGGCTCGACGCGCAAGGCATGCCGGTCGCGTGGAATCATCGCATCACGGGCTCCTCGATTCTTGCGCGGTTTGCGCCGCCGCTGTTCAAGAACGGGTTCGACCCTGAAACGGTCGATGGCGCAGCAGAGCCGCCGTATGCGCTGCCGAACATTCTCGTCGATTACGTGCAGCATGAACCACCCGACATTCCGACCGCGTTCTGGCGGGGTGTCGGCCCGACGCACAACATCTTCATGGTTGAAGGTTTCATCGACGAGCTTGCCGTCGCCGCCAAAAAAGATCCTGTCGCTTATCGCCGCGCCTTGCTCGCTCAGAACCCGAGGGCCAAAGCGGTTCTCGACCTCGCGGCGGAAAAGGCACAGTGGGGCAAAGCACTACCGCAAGGTGTCGGCCGCGGCGTATCGCTGCAATTCGCCTTCGGCACGTACATGGCGCAAGTCGCCGAAGTGAAAGTAGCAAGCGACGGTGCCGTGCACGTGCAGCGTGTGGTGTGCGCTGTCGACTGCGGCGTTGTCGTGAACCCCGATACGGTGCGGGCGCAGATTGAGAGCGCGATCATTTTCGGCATTGCGGGTGCGCTGTATAACGAAGTCACGTTCAAGGACGGTCGCGTCGAGCAGGCCAACTTCCACAACTACCGAGTGCTGCGCATTAACGAGACGCCGATCATTGATGTCCACATAGTGAAGAGCCGCGAGACACCGGGTGGAATGGGAGAACCCGGAACGTCTGCGCTTGCGCCGGCAGTGACCAATGCAATCTTCGCAGCGACAGGCAAACGCATTCGCAAGCTTCCGGTGGCGAATCAAGCGGGCGTCGCGTGATCAGACATGCATGTAGCGGCGTTGTTACCGCAGCTCACAACACACGGAGATGGCCGCGGCCGAGTACGGATATGCCGAAGGTGGCAGACTGCGATCCTTCACGACTTGCTCAATCGCACAAGTGGATCGGCAAGACCACATCGTGTTCGTCGTAGACGACGACCGTCGGATCTGCGAGGCGTTGTCCGAGCTCCTTTCAAGCTTCGACATGCACGTGGTCACGTTCGGTTCCGCTGCGGAGTACATGGCGTATCCGAAGCCCGACGTCCCGGCGTGTGTGGTTCTGGATGTCGAACTTCCGGACATCAACGGACTGGAGCTCCAAAGCCAGATCGCGCAGGCGGATCACCCGCAAATCGTGTTCATCACTGGACATGGTGACATCCCCTCGTCTGTGCGCGCGATCAAGGCAGGCGCGGTCGACTTCCTGACCAAGCCATTCAAGGAGGCGGATCTGATGCGCGCAGTCAATGCCGCCCTCGAGCACGATCGCAACGCTAGGCGTAAGAGGACCGAGCTGGCGGAGTTGCGCGAGCGCTTTTCGTCGCTGACACCACGCGAGCGCGAGGTTCTGCCTCTGGTCGTCAGCGGCCTTCTTAACAAGCAGGCCGCGGCCGAGCTAGGCATCAGCGAGATCACGCTCCAGATTCATCGCGGCAACATCATGAAGAAGATGAGGGCCGGATCGCTTGCCGAGCTGGTGAGAATGGCCGGGACGCTCGAAATACCGATGACCCGCTCGCGGCATTCGCAAAGATGAGCGTCCCGATTGCGCTTCCCGGGTCAGGCACGGGCGGGCGCCGCATGAACGGTGTGCAAAGTAAATTGAAATACGGTGCCGCGCGGAGTGTTCGGCGCAAACCACAACCGGCCATCGTGAGCTTGGATGATCGCACGGCAAATCGATAGGCCCATCCCCATACCGTCGGATTTCGTCGTGAAGAGCGGGTTGAATACTCGGTCGACGTCCTGTGAGTTGATTCCCGTCCCGGTGTCCGCAACCGATATCACCACGCCGTCGCCTTCATGCGCCTCGGATTTAACGCATAGGACTCGTGGCTCGTCCTTGGCCGCCATCGCGTCAATGGCGTTGGTGATCAAGTTGACAAGCACCTGCTGTAGTTGGACTCGATCCGCTCGTACCTGCGGCAGCTGTTTGTTCGGCTCGACTTGGACCAGTATCTGGTGCTTCTGCAGCTCGCTGCGCTCCAGGGCAACTGCTTCCTGAATAAGCTCATTGACGTCGAGCGAAATCCTGTTCTGGACGTCTTTCCTCAAGTTCGTACGAATGCTTTCGACCACTGCTCCCGCGCGATGGCCATCCGCGGCGATTCGCTTGAACGCCTCCTTGGCGCGCTCGAGGTTCGGCAAAGAACGATCAAGAAAGCGCAAGCCTGCATCGGCACTCGTTACCATCGCAGTCAGTGGTTGTCTTATCTCGTGGGCGACCGTCGCCGAGACAGCGTCCCCAGTTATCAGCCGCGCCTCACGCTCGCGGCGCTGGGCCCGGACCGCGCCGAGCAGCCTCGAATAAAGCGTCGTGATTTCGTACAGCAGGCCAATCAAGACCAGGCCACTAGCTAAGAACCCGATCACGCGAACCGTATACCAGCCGACGCTGAAACGAGTCGGATCTGGGTAGTAGCTGAGCGGTACCTCGATCAAGTACAAGCAGATCACGACGGTCAACCAGAGATCGAGCATTGAGCGTCGCCGGACCCAGAGCACGATGAGGGCGGAAACGTTCGCCAACGCTACGGGCGCCCCGATAAAGTAAGGCCACAGCGAGCTAAATTGGAGGGTATCGGACGCTACCCGGGGCAACAACGCATCGCCCGCTATGAAGAAAAATGCCGCCACCGAGACGACGGCCGCTGTCAAGGCCACACTCAGTGCGATCTGCGTACGCACCGTGCCCCGCCGGAATCGCTCGCTCGAATCCGCATCCTTTAGCAGGGCATAGCCGAGTACGAACAGTGGAAACCCGGCGTGCCAAAAGCACCAGACCCACGACGTACTCTGCAAACCGCCAAACAGGCCCGGTCCGGGCGCAAACAGACCTGGAAACACCAGGACGAACGGGATCAGGATAAGCGCCGTGAAGAGATATCCGCTCGCAATCACGAGGATGGCAGGCGAGCGCAGAATAGAAAACTGGGCGTACAGCAGGATCGCGGTGATCGCATCGCACACGAACATCGCCGACGCATAAGCCGGGACGAAGGCGTCGATCCGGGGGAGCTTGACGCCCTTGAGTGGACCAAAGGTGATCAAGGTAAACACGACCAATATGCCGACGACGACGGCAAGAGCGACCCGCTTTTGCGCCGCACTTGGCGACAAGCTCGAGAAGACGAAATGCTGTCCGTCAGGGAGGACGGTGGGCGTCTTTTTTATCGGAGCGGCGATGGTCGAGTCCATTTGCTAGGTGCGCCTGCGACATCAGGTTGCGGTGCATGATGCCTCGAAAACGCCTCTTCGACGCGCTCCGCGTGACGACAAACGCTCAATGCCCTGACGTACGCCATTCTGATCGGCGGCGCCACGTACTTGCTGCTCGTACGCCAGAACGCGCGCTCTACCTCCTGCGCGTCACGACAGGGTTTGGCGCGGATCTGGATTTCGCAGGGCGTCGCTCACAGCCGTGAGCAGTGCCTGTCCATCGAACGGCTTGGTGAACAAGCGGTAGTGACCGGCTCCGTTGGGCGGCAATCTATTCAGGACCTCGGGGTAACCAGTGATCAGGATGGTGGGTAACCCCGGCCGTACTGCATGAACCGCTCGTAATAGATCGAAGCCATCGATCTCAGGCATGTCGATGTCCGAGATCAGGCAATCAATCTGTGCCAGGCAACCGCTGTCCAGCAACGCTGTGCCGGAGGCGAACAGCCGCACCGCATGGTCTGCGGATTCGAGCAGAGTTTCGAGCGACTCCAGAATTCTTTGATCATCATCGACCACTGCAATGATGGAGCCGGGAGCGTGATCAGTCACAAGGGTCCTTGTTGGAAATCAATGACGCGCCGCGAGGAAATCGCCGCGCATCGCCGCGGAATTCTGATTCTGCCGGAGCGATACTCGGCCGTATCTAATGGAAAGACGTTAAATGGAAAACGTAATAGCGCCCGAAGGTCAAAAGCGTGATGATGCAGCTCGACGAACCCACCTGAATACGCATCGAGTCATCGGACATGTCGCACGCCACACCGATAGTGTTTGTCGTTGACGACGATGTCTCGGTGCGCAAATCGCTGGAATTGCTGATCGACTCGGCAGGCTGGCGGTCGGAGACATTCGCGTCGTGCAGAGGAATTCCTTGCCTGCCCGCGCGTGCTCGCTCCGAGTTGTCTGGTGCTTGACGTGAACTTGCCGGACCTCAACGGTCTCGATTTGCAGAAGCGCGTAGCGGCCGATCGGATTGACATGCCAATCATCTTCATCACGGGTTACGGAGATGTTCCGATGACGGTGCAAGCGATGAAGGCGGGAGCCGTTGAGTTCTTGATCAAGCCGCTTAACGACGACGTTCTGTTAAGGGCGATCCAATACGCCCTCGACCGCAGCCAGACTGCGCTGCGTGATGAGGCCGAGACGCGTGCGCTGCGGGACCGTCACGCGTCACTCACCCCTCGCGAACGGGAGGTTATGGCGTTGGTGGTCTCCGGCCTGTTGAATAAACAGATCGGTGGCGAGCTCGGCATCAGCGAGATCACGGTGAAGGCACACCGAGGCAAGGTTATGGAGAAGATGAAGGCTGACTCTCTCGCCGACCTCGTGAATATGGCCGCGGAACTCCGCCTCGCACCTGCGCCGAAGCGCAGACACTCCACCGACCCGTCGTTCTCAGCTTGCTCTTCTCGTCCCTTCTCTCGACCCTCGTACGCCGGTCTTTGCCTTTCATGATGAGTTCAGTGATCACCTTTTCGCAGATTGATACCAGAGCCCTGATTCGATCGCCCTCAGAGCATCTCGAGCGCGAGTGCGATGCCTTGACCGCCGCCGATGCAGAGCGTCACGATGCCTCGCTTTAAACCGTCGCGTTGCATCGAATGCAGCAGCCGCGTTGTGAGCACCGCGCCGGTCGCACCGATCGGGTGGCCGTGTGCGATCGATCCGCCTTCGACGTTGACCACATCTTCCGCGAGTTCGAGCTCGCGCAGGCAAGCCAGTGCGATCGCGGCGAATGCCTCGTTGATTTCAATGCGCTGAACGTCAGACACTTTCCAGTGCGCGCGCTCCAACGCGAGCCGCACCGCCGGCACCGGGCCGATGCCGAACATCCCCGGCTCGACCGCCACGACACCGTGCGACACGAGCCGCGCCAGCGGCTTCAGACCATGCTTCTCGGCGAACGCGCGCTCGGCCACAATCATCGCCGCGGCGCCGCTGTTCAAGCCCGGCGCATTGCCGGCCGTGATCGTGCCGTCCTTGCGAAACGCAGGCTTTAGCTTGGCGAGCGTCTCGATCGTCGTGTCGGGCCGATTGGCCTCGTCTTTGTCGAAGCTCACCGGCCCTTTGCGGCTCGCCAATTCGATCGCAACGATCTCGTCCTTGAACTTCCCTGCTTGCTGCGCGGCGCTGAAGCGCTGCTGCGAGCGCGCCGCCCAGCGATCCTGATCCTCGCGCGTGACGCGATACTTGGTGACCAGATCCTCGGTATGCCAGCCGGAGTGCTCGCCGCTGAAAGCGTCGTTCAGCCCATCACGCAGCATGCTGTCGTAGATCTGGGCATCGCCCATCCGGTAGCCCCACCGTCCGCCCGCCATCACGTACGGCGCTTGATCCATGTTCTCCATGCCGCCGGCGATCGCACACGACGCGTAGCCGCCGAGGATCTCGAGCGCAGCACTCGCGATCGCTTGCGCGCCAGAGCCGCACACGCGGTTCACCGTCATTGCCGGAACGCGCACCGGCAGCCCGCCACCGATCGCCGCCTGGCGTGCCGGGTTCATCTTCGTTCCGGCCTGGATGACATTGCCCATCACGACCGTGTCGATGTTCTCCACAGCAAGGCCGGAACGCTTCAGGGTTTCGCGAATCACCGCAGCGCCGAGGTCCGGTGCCGGCGTGTCCTTCAGCGATCCGCCATAGGTGCCGATGGCAGTGCGAACCGGGTTGCACAGGACGATTTCACGATCAGGCATCAGCGATCTCTTTATTTGACATAGGCGTATGTGCGCGTAGTATGCGTGCATATGCACCTATTTTCAAGGCTGATAGGGAGCGCCGATGGCGCAAAGCGAGCTAAAGCCGGAGGTCTGCAACTGCCTCGCGCTGCGCCAGGCGACGCGTCTCACCACGCAGCTCTACGACCAGCATCTCGCGCCGAGCGGATTGCGCACCACGCAGCTCTCCATCCTCGCCAAACTGAAGCGGCTCGGACCGACGACGATCAATGCGCTCGCGGCCGAGCTGGTAATGGATCGCACGACGCTCGGACGCAACATCCTGCCGCTCGAGCGCGACGGCCTGATCCGAGTCGAGCCCAGCGTCACGGACGCGCGCAGCAAAGAGCTGCAACTAACCAGGAAGGGCGCGGCGCGCCTGGGCCCAGCCATCGAGCGGTGGGCGGAGGCGCAGAAGCGCTTCGAAGCAGCCTATGGCAAGGAGCGCGCAGCGCAACTGCGCTCGCTGCTGCAAGGTGTCGTAGCGAGCGAGCTCGGCGCGACTCCGCTCACGGATGAATGACCGCAACTCGCCGTGCAGCTCGCAAGCTAGCCGACTAGGTCCACCGTCATGTTCGTGATCGTCGCCGAGCTCGGGTCTTTTGCAAGCTTGAACCCGAGCTTGCGAGCCAACGCGAGCATGCCGCCGTTCTCCGACATCGTCGTGCCGACCAGCCGTCGCACGCCATTGTTCTTTGCGGCAGCAAGCAGACTGCCGAGAAGCCGGGTCCCTAGCCCGCGTCCCTGCCAGTCGTCGCTCAGCACGAGCGCGAACTCGGCGTCGCCGGGTGAGGACTCCTTGACGTAGCGGGCCACGCCAATCTGACGCTCCCTGCCATCAACAGGCGTAGTCGCGATCAGCGCGAGCTCACGTTCGTGGTTGATGTCGGTAAAGCGCCTGAGCTCCTCGAGCGATGGACTTCTGGCCGACATCAATCGCTGATACCCGGTGCGCGCCGAAAGACCCTCCACGAACTCCTGCTCGAGCGCCAAGTCCTCCGCGCGAATTGGGCGGATGGTGACCACGGTCCCATCGGCGGCGGTCCACGTCTCGGGCATTGGCTGCATCCGAAGCCGTCAGAGCGTCTCGCTCTTTCTCACGTACGCAGAACGCGCGCCAGACTTGTCGCCAGTTCGCGCGCGAGCAGAGGTTTTTTCAGCACTTCGTCGGCGCCCGCTTCGCGTGCCTGCGCCGTGACCTTGCCCCCGACGTAGCCGCTTACGAGCAGCACCGGCAGCGCGCCGCGGATGCTGCGCACTTCGCGGATCAACGCGGACCCGGACATTCCGGGCATGCGCTCATCGGTGATCACGGCGTCGAAATGCGCGGGGTCGGCGCGGAAGGCCGACAGTGCCGCAACGCTCGAAGTAAATCCGGCCGGCGCATATCCAAGCTCCTCGAGAGTGCGCGTCGCGAGCCTGACCAGGGGCTCCTCGTCGTCGACGATCAGGACACGCTGGCCGGCGCCGCGCGGTAGCGCAGGCTCTTCATCGTCGAGCGATTCGGCGGCATCTCCCGCGCGCGGCAGATAAACCGTGAAGGTGCTGCCCGCACCGAGTGTGCTGGCGACGTCGATCGCACCGCCGACCTGCGTGACGATGCCGTGCACCAGCGACAAGCCAAGGCCGGTGCCTACTCCCACCTCCTTCGTGGTGAAAAATGGATCGAAGATGCGATCGAGCACTTCAGGCGCGATGCCGCTGCCGCTGTCGCCCACTTTCAGCACGATGTAGTCGCCGACTGCAACGATGCCGATGGTGGCTGATTTGCCGACGTCGAAGTGAACCGCGTCGAGCGACACCGACAAGGTCCCTCCCGCGGGCATCGCCTGCACCGCATTCGTCCCCAGGTTCATCAGTACCTGATGCACTTGGGTGGGATCGCCCAGCATCGCCGCCTGGTCCGAGCGCAGCGTCGCATCGACTCGAATGCCTTTCGGTAGGTTCGCTTCGAGCAGATCCAGCGCCTCGCGCACTACCTTCTCAACATGCACGGGGAATCGTTCGCCAACGCCGCTTCGGCTGAACGTCAGGATGCGATCAACCAGCGCGCGCCCGCGCTCGCCCGCCAAGATGATGCTGTCGAGATCGCGATGTAACCGACTTCCCTTCGGCGCATCGCGCAGCGCCATTTCGCCATAGCCGAGGATCGCTCCCAAAATGTTGTTGAAGTCGTGCGCGATGCCACCGGCCAGAGTGCCGGTGGCTTCCAGCCGCTGTGCGCTGCGGAGTGCAGTCTCGGCTTGCACGCGTTCCGTGGTATCCGTGGTGACGCCGATGTACTCGTCAACGGTGCCGGTCTCCGTTACGACAGGTCGTCCTGCACTTCGCATGTGGCGCACCGATCCATCTGCGAGAACGATGCGATAGTCGATCGCGTAATTCCGTCGCTCTCGGGTTGCCGCTTCGAGTGTGCGCCTAACGCGCGATCGATCTTCGGGATGAATGGCCGTGAAGAGCGAACTCATCGACGGTTCGGTGCTGCCCGGCTCGAACCCCAGCATCCGGAATTGCTGCTCTGACCAGACGAGCTTGCCGCTGGCAATGTCCCATCCCCAGCTTCCGGTGCGACTGATCTTTTGGCCTTCAGCCAGGAACGCCTCACTGCGGCGCAGCTTCTCTTCGGCTACTTTACGTTCCGTGATGTCGCGATAGACAAGATAGGCACAATTCTTCCCGTCGCCCGACTTGACCGGCGCGGCGTTGAAGTGCACATGCAGGCGCGTGCCGTTCTTGCGCTGCCGCACGACCTCCATGTCGATCTTCTGCCCCAAGGCGATCAAAGCGGCGTTTTGCGCGAAAACCGTTTCCAGTTCATCCGGAGCGATCAGTTCGCGCAGGCTGCGGCCCACGGCTTCCTCGGCTGAATAGCCGAACATCCGCGTGAACTCGCGGTTGACGCGCAAGATCCTGTGTCGGCTGAGGTCGGTCAACACGACGCCGTCTGGTGCCAGTTCAAATAGCTGACTTAAATAAGCCTCACTTTGACGTAGCTCCTCCTCGGCCGCTTTGTGCTCGATCGCAATACTCGCGAAATGCGTGAACTGCTCGATCAATTGTTGATGGTGAGGAGTCGGACTGCGTGGCTGACGGGAATGGAGCGCGAACGTACCCAGAATGCTGCCCGTCGATGAAACAATGGGCGAGGACCAACACGCACGCAGCCCATGCGCCAACGCGCGCTGGCGCCATTGCGATTTGCTCCACCGGGTTTCCGACGCGACGTCGGTAACAATCACCTGTTGCTTCAGCAGCACCGCGGTCGCACATGGGCACGAACTCGGGTCGATCGGAAGGCCTTCACTGCTGGCGTTGTAGCTGGGCGGCAGACTAGGCGCAGCACCGTGCAGTAGATGCGTGGCATCGGCATCCACCAACACGATTGCACACAGGCATCCGTCAGCGTTGCCTTCGACGAGCCTGCACAGAGATTCGAGAATCTGCGGCAGCGGATGGCCCTTCGCGAGCAGCTCCAGCAAGTGTTTTTCGCCCGCAAGCAAGTCTTCCGCGCGCTTGAGTGCCGTTACATCGGTCACGGCGCCGACGTACTCGAGCGTTTCGGACTCCCTATCGGCAAGACGCGCCCGGACGTGGACGTGCTTGACCGAACCGTCCTGCAGCAACAATCGATGCTCGAAGTCGAGGTCTTCGCGCTCGCGCGCCGCACGACTCAGCGTGTCCTGAAATAGCGCAAGGTCCTCCGGGTGTACGCATCGGCGTACATCGTCGAGCGTCGGCTTCGTTGCTGGATCGAGCCCGACCAGTGCATAGGTTTCATCCGACCAGGTCAGCTCGCCGCTCGCGACCCTCCAGCCGAAGCTGCCGGTGAGGCTCAGTCGCTGTGCTTCGGCCAAGAATTTCTCACTTCGGCGCAGTGAATCGTTGGCGTGTGCCAGTTGCGCTGTTCGTTGCGCGACCAGTTCCTCGAGCTTCTCATGCGCGTGTTGCAGCGCCTGCTCGGCCTGACGGCGAACCGCGATCTCGCCCTCCAAACGCACGTTTTGCCGAGCGAGTTGTTCGAGCATGCCGTTGACTGTCCGCGCCAGCGCATCCAGCTCGGTCGATCCACCACGCGTTGCTACACGGCGCGAAAGATCGCCGTTGACGATGGCAGACGCGGTGCGACTGATTTGATGCACCTCGGAAAGGAGCGCACGGCGAATCAGCCACGCCATGATTGCAGCCATGACCAAAACGATGGCCATGGCGCCGGCGATCCCAAACCAGAACAGTTGGACAAGCGAGTCGAAACGAACGCTTTCGCGGCCCATCAGCAGGTGATATCCACCGGGGAGCGTCACATGCGAGGCCACGACTCGCATCGACGATCCGCTGCCCAGGTCGATCACCAGTCCGTAGATACCGGGAGCGTCGGGGACTTCAACCGGCCATATCGGTAGGTTGCCGGCGAGCCGCCGTTTCGATGCGTCCGCGAGGGCGATGATTTCGTCGCGAGGTACCGTTGTCGCCTGTGACTCGATCGCGGCAACCAGTCCAGTCGCGCCCTCTTTGTCGAATACCTGCACCAGCCTTTGCAGTGCTTCGCCCTGAACGTATGCCCTGAACGTTCCGATGTTTGCGTGGTACGCATACCAGAGCGGGATCGCAAGTAGGGCGATAGCGAGCACGCTGAGCGCGATGTAACCCAACGCCACCTTGGAAGGCGAGAAGCGAAAGAACCTGGCCATTTACGTCATGTCAGATTCACGGTTGCCCCGCGAACCGCAGTGAGCAGCTCTTCGCGCGTGAATGGCTTGGGCAGGACTCCGCGCACCCCGAGTTGCTGCGCAGCATTGGCGGATGTACCAAGCCCGCGCCGAAAGCGCGCGGAGATCGCGAGAATGGGCGCCGCATAGTTAGCCTGTAGCGACCCGACTAGCTCATCTGCTGCTTGTGGACTAGAGATGTTCGCAATGACGAGGCTGGGCATGCCCTTACGCACGAGGGTGTCGGGCTCGCCGACAGCGACGTCATACTGCGCCTCTCGGAGCCAGCGCTCGAGTAGTTCCCGAATGAGGTGGTCGGTTTCGACGATGAGAATATAGCCCTTCCGATCCACCGGTCTTCCTTGCTTCATCTTGCTCGGGCACAACAGCACCGATCCTCAGCGCGAGGCCATTACGCAGGATTGAACCGCCGGCGACGTGCGCCAGTGTGACCGTCGTATGATTCAATGTGTCAACCGACACATTCCTGACGCTTGACCACACACTCACGAAGCGCTGGACAGCTAGGTTTCCGAATAGACGGCTTAACGAGGCACCCGCAGATGACGCAAGCTTCACCGACGATAAGTGCTGACTACACGACGACGCACGTTCTAGCGGTGGACGATGATCCATCGGTGCGCCAGATGATCTCCGATTACTTGACTGACAACGATGTGCGCGTGACCGCGCTCGCAAGCGGACGCGACATTGCCAATGTGCTTGCGCGTGACATGGTCGATGTTCTCGTTCTCGACCTGCGGCTACCGGGCGAAGATGGGATGCAGATCGCGCGGCAATTGCGTCAGGACTCGAACCTACCGATCATCATGCTCACTGGTCGCAAAGACGAAGCCGACCGCGTGATGGGGCTTGAGCTCGGGGCCGATGACTATCTAACAAAACCGTTTTCGCCGCGCGAGTTGCTTGCGCGGATTCGCTCGCTGCTGCGTCGCTCACGCGCGAGCGAGACGATTGCCGACGGGCTCGCGAAGATTCGTGGATATCGCTTCGCCGGCTGGGAGCTAAATGTTCGCTTGCGTCGCCTGACGGCACCGTCCGGCGAGAAACTTAGTTTGACGAACGGTGAGTTCAATCTACTCGTAGCGTTCCTTGAAGCGCCACAGCGCATCCTGTCGCGTGACCACTTACTCGGCCGCTCGCGTCTGCATAACGACGAGGTTTACGACCGGTCGATCGACGTTCAGTTGGGGCGATTGCGCAAGAAGATGGCGATCGACGACTCCCGACCGGCGCTGATCCGCTACTGAGCGTGGTGCAGGGTACGTCTTCACCGAAGAGGTTCAGCCGGTGCGTTGACGCCCGACGTCGCGGCTGTGTCTGCCGCAGCACCCTATTCCTTCACCGCCCCCGTCATTCCCGACACGTAGTACTCGACAAAGAACGAGTACATCACCGCCACCGGCAGCGAGCCCAGCAGCGCGCCGGCCATCAGCGAGCCCCAGTGGTAGACGTCGCCCTCGACGAGCTCGGTGACGACGCCGACCGGCACCGTCTTCATCTCGGACGACGAGATGAAGGTCAGCGCGTAGATGAACTCATTCCACGACAGCGTGAAGGCAAAGATGCCGGCCGAGATCAGGCCCGGCACGGCGAGCGGCAGCACGATCTTGGTCAGGATCTGCCAGCGCGTCGCGCCGTCGATCAGCGCGCACTCCTCGAGCTCGAACGGAATCGAGCGGAAGTAGCCCATCAGCAGCCAGGTGCAGAACGGAATCAGGAACGTCGGATAGGTGAGGATCAGCGCCCAGCGCGTGTCGAACAGCCCAAGCTTGAAGACGATCGTCGCCAGCGGGATGAACAGGATCGACGGCGGCACCAGGTAGGCGAGGAAGATCGCCAGGCCCACGTTGCTTCGAACCGCGAAAGCGCAGCCGCTCGATCGCGTAGGCAGCGAAGCACGCTGCAGACGAGCGACAAGAAGGTCGCCACGACCGAGACGATCATCGTGTTCCACATCCATTCCGGATACGGCGTGTCGAAGAGCAGCTTCTTGAAGTGCGCGAGCGTCGGCGTCGATCACCCAGAACGGATTGCCCGCGCGCGACGAGCAGCTCGTCGTTCGGCTTGAACGACGTGATCGACCATCCAGTAGAACGGGAACAGCAGCACGAACAGGAAGACGCGAGCGGCAGGTAGAGCGTGACGACGCGCTGCGGCAACGATCTCCGAGGTAACTTCATGCCCTGCGCTGTCGACCGTCTTGCTCGGTGGCGCTTCACGGCGGTCTCATTTGTCCCGTCCTCCCTGCTGCCAGGCGCGGCGCTGCAGGCCGAAGTAGCTGAACAGGATCGCCGCGAGCAGGAACGGCACCATCACGGTCGCGAGCGCCGCGCCCTCGCCGAGCGAGCCGCCGGAGATCGCGCGCTGGAACGAAAGCGTGGCCATCAGGTGCGTCGCGTTCAGCGGCCCGCCGCGCGTGAGCACGTAGATCAGCTGGAAGTCGGTGAACGTGAAGAGCACCGAGAACGTCATCACCACCGCGATGATCGGCGTGAGCAGCGGCAGCGTGACGAAGCGAAAGCGCTGCCACGGCGTGGCGCCGTCGAGCGCCGCGGCCTCGTAGAGCGACGGCGAGATCGTCTGCAAGCCCGCCAGCAGGCAGATCGCGACGAACGGCACGCCGCGCCAGATGTTGGCGGCGATCACCGAGAAGCGCGCGTTCCACGGGTCGCCGAGGAAATCGATGTAGCGGTCGATGAGGCCCAGCTTCGTCAGCGTCCAGCTGATCACCGAGAACTGCGCGTCGTAGAGCCACCAGAACGCGATCGCCGAGAGCGCCGTGGGCACGATGAAGGGCAGCAGCACGACCGCGCGGAAGAACGACTTGAACGGCAGGTGCCGGTTCAGCAGCAGCGCGAGCCACAGCCCGAGCACGAACTTCACGACGCTCGCGACGATCGTGTAGAAGAGCGTGTTGAAGAGCGAGAGCTGCGCGACGCTGTCGCCGACCAGGTACTTGAAGTTCTCGAGGCCGACCCACACGCCGCCGCGCCCGATCTTCGTGTCGGTGAAGCCGAGCCAGGTGCCCGAGCCCGAGCGGATAGGTCAGGAACAGCAACAACAGCACCGCCGCGGGCAGCATGAACAGCAGCCCGAGGGCGTTGCGATTGTTCAGCAGGCGGTCGAATGACGAAGCTTCGGATACGTCGAGCGCATCACGCGAGCCCTGCCGAGGTTGAGCAGCGACTGCAACGACGCCTGTCGCTCGAACGCAGGCGAGAAATCGCGGCGCCGAAGCGTCCGCAACTATCAGACCTTGTAGTACCGCTCGGCGCGCTTCTGCGCGCGCTCCGCCGCTTCCTGCGGCGTCTTCGACCCGCTCGCGGCTTCCGCGACCATGTCGACCACGATGAAGTCCGCGACGCACGCGGCCGACGCGTAGCCCAGCGTGCCGGCGTAGCCGTGCGGCGAGCATGATCGTCGACGCGAGTCGCGGATACGGCGTGTGCTTCGGATCGACCGTCCAGACCGGGTTCTTCTCGTACGCCGCGAGCGGCTGCGTCGATGTAGCCGATCGCCGCCTGCATCCACGGGTCGTACTGCTCCTCTTCCATCATGAACGCGCATGTACGCCTTCGCGGCTTCGGGAACTTCGAGTACTTGAACAGGATCATCTGCGTGAAGAACAGATGCAGCTCCGTCGGCCGCCGACCGGACCGATCGGGAAGTTGCGCGTGCTGATGTCGGCCGCCATCTCCTGCAGCTTCGGATCCGGTCGAGTTCTTCGCCGCGTAGTAGACCGAGATGCCGTTCGCGGTGAGCGAGATCTGCCCGTCGAGGAACGCCTTGTTGTTGTTCGGGTCGAGCCACGACAGCGTGCCCGGCACGAACGTCTCGTAGAGCTGCTTCGCGTACTCGAGCGCGGCGATCGTCTCCGGGCTGTTCGATGACGACGTTGCCCTTCTCGTCGACCAGCTTGCCGCCGTGCGACCAGAGCAGCCAGTGCGCCCAGTTGTTGCCGTCGCCGATGGCGTTGCCGAGCGCGAAGCCGCCGGGCGTGCCCTTGGCCTTCAGCGCCTGGCAGAGCTTGAGGAAGCCGGCGGTGTCCTTCGGGAATGCCGTCGAAGCCCGCGGCCTTCACGTGGCTTTCGCGATAGACGATCAGCGCTGCCGACGATGCCCAGCGGCAGCGCGATCCACTTGCCCTCGCGCGTGCCGTAGCTTCTGCGCACACCGGGTACCAGCCGCCGTACTTGTCGCCGAGGTAGTTGGCGACGTCGGTCACGTCGACCAGCTTGTCGGGATACTGGTGCGCGTCATCGAACCAGCCGACGATGATGTCGGGCCCGCTGCCGACGTTGGCCGCCACCGCCGCCTTGGGCCGCACGTCCTCCCAGCCCTCGTTGTCGACGCGCACCTCGATGCCGGTCTTCTCGGTGAACTTCTTGGTGTTCGCCATCCACGGTCCTCGTCGCCCTGCACGAAGCGCTTCCAGCGCAGCACGCGCAGCTTCGCGCCCTTCTCCGGCTCCACTTCAGCGCTGTGCGCAGGCATCCGGCGACCAGAGCGCACTGCCGACACCGAGCGACGTGGCGGCGGCCGCCCCGGCGGTGGTCTTCAGGAACTCGCGTCTCGTGAATTTCGACATGCTGTCTCCGTCTGCTGGTCGTCACGTCCGTCATATGAATGCGTAGGCTCTCGCATCAGGCGTCCCGCTGATTCCGCGTCGAACAGATGCGCGCGCGCCGCGTCGGGCGCGAGCGAGATGCGTCTCGCCCGGGCGCGAAGTCGTGGCGCTCGCGGAAGACCGCCGTCAGATCGGATGCTCGCCGAAGCGCGCGAACACCTGCGTGTCGGCGCCGGTCGGCTCGACCACGACGACCTCGGCCGGAAGCCCGCCTGCCGTCGCCGAGCGTGAGGTGCTCGGGCCGCACGCCGTAGATCACCTTCTGGCCGTCCTGCGCCGCGCCGCATGCGGCGCCGGCACGCGCACGCCGCCCGCCAGCTCGACCGCGCGCCGCGCCGTTGCGCGGCGCAGCGTGCCGGGCAGGAAGTTCATCGCCGGCGAGCCGATGAAGCCCGCGACGAAGAGGTTCGCCGGGTGGTCGTAGAGCTCGAGCGGCCGGCCGCGCTGCTCGACGATGCCGTCGCGCATCACGACGATCTGGTCGGCCATCGTCATCGCCTCGATCTGGTCGTGCGTCACGTAGATCGACGTGGTCTTCAGGCGCTGGTGCAGCTCCTTGAGCTCGGTGCGCATCGCCACGCGCAGCTTCGCGTCGAGGTTCGAGAGCGGCTCGTCGAACAGGAACACCTGCGGGTCGCGCACGATGCAGCGGCCCATCGCCACGCGCTGGCGCTGGCCGCCGGAGAGCTGGCGCGGATAGCGGTCGAGCAGCTCGG
Source organism: uncultured beta proteobacterium (assembly GCA_963824935.1). Taxonomy (GTDB): domain Bacteria; phylum Pseudomonadota; class Gammaproteobacteria; order Burkholderiales; family Burkholderiaceae_F; genus JACCZX01. The sequence continues at coordinate 347,358 of CAWGRF010000010.1, forward strand.
TCAGGCCGAGGATGTCGCGCGGCCTTCTTCACCCGCGCGTCGATCTCCGCCTTGCGGGCGCTTGGCGAGCAGCATGCTGAAGGCCATGTTGTCGCGCACCTTCATGTGCGGATAGAGCGCGTAGTTCTGGAACACCATCGCGATGTCGCGCTCCTTCGGCTGCATCGTCGTTCACGACCTTGCCGCCGATCGCGATCTCGCCCTCGCCGATCTCCTCCAGCCCGGCGATCATGCGCAGCAGCGTCGACTTGCCGCAGCCCGAGGGCCCGACCAGCACCGCGAACTCGCCGTCGGCGATCTCGATGTCGACGCCGCGAATCACGTGCGTGCCGCCGAAGTGCTTGTGGACGCCGCGGATTGCGACGGCGCCATCAGCGGCCTGTTCCTTCCGAGACGACGTAGCGCGGGCTCTTTGACCCGTGCCCACCGGATACTCGGCGCCCAGTCGCCCATGAACGATTCTGCGCCGCCTTGCGGCGCAGCTCCTTCTCGGACTCGGCCGAGTAGAACGCGGCGTGCGGCGTGAGCAGCACGCGCGGATGCTGCGCGAGCGGATGCGTGCGGCGCGGCGGCTCGATGGGCAGCACGTCGAGCGCCGCGCCGTCGAGCCGGCCGTCGTCGAGCGCAGCACGCAGCGCATCGATGTCGACGACGCGCGCCGCGCGCGGTGTTCACGAGCCACGCAGCCGCGCTTCATCGAGCGAGCAGCGACGCATCCACGATGCCGCGCGTCTCGTCGTTCAGCGGCACGTGCAGGAAATCACGATCGGCCTGCCGAACAGCTCCGTCGCGCGTCCACGCGCCGCACGTACGGCGGGAAAGTCGGCGTCGCTGATGTACGGATCGCAGGCGATCACGTCGCGCGAAGACATTCGCGCGCGAGCGACGCCATGCGCTTGCCGATGCGCCCGAGCCCGAGGATGCCGAGCGTCATCGGCTCGCGGCGGCGCAAGCTTGCCCGGCGGACAGGTAGTGCCAACGGCCGGCGCTGACGTCGCGGTCGTAGATCGCCAGGTGGCGAACCAATGCGAGCGCCATCGCGAGCGCGTGGGTCGCGACCTCGCCCACGCCGTAGTCGGGCGAGTTGGCGACCCACACGCCATGGCGCGCGGCACGCTTCGGTATCGATCGTGTCGAAGCCCGCGCCGAAGCGGCTCACGATGCGACTCGCGGCAACGCTGCGAAGCACGCGCTCGTTCATCGGCGCGTACTGCAAGAGCAGCGCATCGCAGCCCCGCGCGGCCGCGATCACGTCGTCCTCGGTGCGGCACTGCGCGGCGACATCTCGACGCCCGCCCGCACGAAAAACCTCGACCTCGAGTTCGACGTCGGGAAAGTCGTAGTCGGTGATGAGCGCGCGCACGATCGGTCATCAGTGGTTGTCGCGGGGGACGCCGAGCCGCTCTTGCCGACGAGGAAGTCCAGGTCGGCGCCTTCGTCGGCCTGGTTCACGTGATCGACGTAGAGCTTCCAGTAGCCGCGCGACATCGGCGCCGTCGGCGTCTTCCACGCCGAGCGGCGGCGTTTCAGCTCCTCGTCGCTCACCTCCAGATGCAGGCGGCGGCGCTCGACGTCGAGCTCGATGAGGTCGCCGTTCTTCACCAGCGCCAGCGGGCCGCCCGCGGCGGCTTCGGGCGCCGCGTGCAGCACGACCGTGCCGTACGCGGTGCCGCTCATGCGCGCATCCGAAATGCGCACCATGTCGGTGATGCCCTGGCGCAACAGTTTGGCCGGCAGCGGCATGTTGCCGACTTCGGCCATGCCCGGATAACCCTTCGGGCCGCAGTTCTTCAGCACGAGGATGTCGTCGGCGTCACGTCAAGCTGTCGTCGTCGATGCGCGCGTGGAACTCCTCGATGTTTTCGAACACGACCGCGCGCCCTCGTGCTTCATCAGCGCCGGGGTCGCGGCCGAGGGCTTGATGATCGCGCCGTCGGGGCAAGATTGCCGCGCAGGACGGCGATGCCGGCGTGCGGTCTTGAATGGCTTGTCGAACGGCATGATCACGGCTTCGTTCCGTCGAGGTCGTACGCGGCGCGTCTCGGTTGTTGTCCCACAGCGTACGTCCGTTGACGGTCATCGCGTCCTTGTTCAAGACCCGCTTCCAAGCTCGCGGATCACGACCGGCAGACCGCCTGCGTAGTAGAAGTCCTCCATCAGGTACTTGCCGTTGCGGCAGCAGGTTGACCAGCATGGCAGGTCGTGGCCCAGCTCGTCCCAGTCTTCGAGCGTCAGCTTCACGCCGACGCGGCCGGCGAGCGCGATCAGGTGGATGACTGCGTTGGTCGAGCCGCCGATCGCGGCGTTGACGCGTATTGCGTTCTCGAACGCCGCGCGCGTCAGGATCTTCGACAACACCAGATCTTCTTCGACCATCTCCACGATGCGCCGGCCCGCCATGCGCGCGAGCACGTTGCGGCGCGCGTCGACCGCGGGAAACGCCGCGTTGCCGGGCAAGCCGACGCCGAGCGCTTCGACCATGCTGGCCATCGTCGACGCGGTGCCCATCGTCATGCAGTGACCGTGCGAGCGATGCATGCAGCTCTCGGCCTCGAAGAAATCCTGCTGCGTAGATCTCGCCGGCGCGCACGGCTTCGCTCATCTGCCAGACGCCGGTGCCCGACCCGAGTTCGCTCGCCGCGATACTTGCCCGACAGCATCGGTCCGCCGGAGACGCCGATCGTCGGCAGGTCGACGCTCGCCGCGCCCATCAGCAATGCGGGCGTCGTCTTGTCGCAGCCCATCAGCAGCACGACGCCATCGAGCGGGTTGGCGCGGATCGATTCCTCGACGTCCATGCTGACCAGATTGCGAAACAGCATCGTCGTCGGCCGCAGCAAGGTCTCGCCGAGCGACATCACCGGGAAACTCGAGCGGAAAGCCGCCCGCCTCGAGCACGCCCTGCCTTCACCTGCTCGGCGAGAATGCGAAAGTGCGAATTGCATGGGGTCAGTTCGGAATACGTGTTGCAGATGCCGATCACCGGCCGGCCGTCGAACTGATCGTGCGGAATACCGCGGTTCTTCATCCACGAGCGGTAGATGAAACCATCGCGGTCGAGACGGCCGAACCAGGACTGACTGCGGCGGGGTTTCTTCGGGGACATGACGGCTGATGAAGGGCGCGGGCAGTGTATCGACGGACCCGCGAAGCGGTCAACAAAATCGGTCAAGTGGTAAGACCAATTTGCGGATATAGTCGCCGCAGCCAGATGCGACTACTGCGCGCCCCGATCTTGCGCCTGCGGTGCTCAGCGTAGCTCGGTCGTACGCTTCCGCCCCTCGGCGCAATCTCGCGAGCTACTCGCTACGTCGCATCAGGCAGCTACACACCGGAGGCACTCGTGAACCAGCTCGATCTGAAGGGACGCAGCGCGATCGTGACCGGCGGTGCAGCGGGTATCGGCTACGCGATCGCGCAACGATTGGTCGCGTCAGGCGCTCGCGTCAGCTTGTGGGACCGCGACGCGGTCGCGCTGCAGTCCGCCTCGCAGTCGCTCGGCAAGAATACGCACACGGCCATGCTCGACGTCACTCGCGAAGGCGAAGTCGCGACCGCGTGCGAAGCGAGCATCAAGGCACTCGGACGTATCGACGCGCTCGTCTGCAGCGCGGGGATCACCGGCCCGAACACCACCGTGCAGCAGTATCCGGTGGCAGCGTGGAAGGAAGTGCTCGACATCAATCTGACCGGCGTTTTCCTGTGCAACCGGGCGCTGATTGCGCACATGCAAGCCAACGACTACGGACGCATCGTCAACATCGCTTCGATCGCCGGCAAGGAAGGCAATCCGAACGCCAGCGCTTACAGCGCATCAAAGGCCGGCGTCATCGCATTGACCAAGTCGCTTGGCAAGGAACTGGCGAAGACCGGAATACGCGTTAACTGCGTGACCCCCGCGGCAGTGAAGACCGGAATGTTTGCGCAGATGACGCAGAGTCACATCGATTTCATGCTGTCGAAGATTCCGATGGGCCGCTTCGGTGAGGTCGACGAGATTGCCGCGTTAGTCGCCTGGCTCGCTACTGAGGAGTGTTCATTCTCGACCGGCGCGGTGTTCGATCTATCCGGCGGTCGCGCGGTCTATTGATACCAATGCGGATGCAAATGCAGATGCGCTACGCAACGCAAGCGCTGCGCGAGTTTGCGCACGATCTGTTGATTAACGCTGGTCTCGAGCGAGACGTGGCGGCAGTCGTGGCCGAGGTCCTGCTCGAAGGCGACCTGCTCGGTCACGACACGCACGGCCTGGCGCTGCTCGCCCCGTATCTGCGCGAGCTCGACGCGGGAACGATGACGAAGAGCGGACAGCATCGCGTGGTCGAGGAGCGCGCGGCGAGCGCGCTGTGGGACGGCGATCGGCTGCCGGGGCCGTGGCTGACGCGACTGGCGATCGATGATGCGATCGAGCGCGCGCGCCGCTGCGGCACCGGCACGGTGGTTATCCGCCGCAGCCATCACATCGCCTGCCTCGCCGCGTATCTGAGCCGCGCGACCGAGCGCGGCTTCGTGCTGCTTCTTTCGTGCTCCGATCCCAACGCGGCAAGCGTTGCGCCGCATGGCGGAACGCGTGCGGTGTTCACTCCCGATCCGCTCGCATTCGGATTCCCCACGCAGGGCGACCCGGTATTGATCGATCTGTCGGCGTCGCTGACAACCAACGGGATGACCGCGCGCTTGCACAAGAACGGCCAGCGGCTCGCGCATCCGTGGCTAATGACGGCCGATGGCAAAGTTACCGACGACCCTGCGGTGCTGTTCAATGAACCGCGCGGCACGATACTGCCCACCGGCGGCGTCGACGCCGGTCACAAGGGATACGCGCTCGCGCTGATCGTCGAGATGCTGACCGGCGGGCTTGCGGGCTTTGGCCGCGCCGACGCAAAGGAAGGATGGGGCGCGACGGTGTTCGTGCAGGCGATCGACCCGGCGGCATTTGGCGGACTCGATGCGTTTGCGCGCCAAGCCGAGTGGATTGCGCAAGCGTGCCGTGACAATCCGCCACGCGCCGGCGTCGGTGCAGTTCGATTGCCCGGAGGACGCGGCCTTGCGCGCCGACGCGATCAAATCGCCAACGGTGTCGAGCTGCAAACGGACATCTTGCCTGCGCTCGAACCGTGGTCAGAACGACTCTCGGTGCCGATGCCGCGACCACTGACGACATAGGTCGCATGGATAATCCGGTTCCCTTGGGAATCGAGATGATCCGACCGACCATCGAAGCGTTACCCGCATCGCGCATCCGTGAAGTTGCCAACGCAGGCATCGGTCGCGCAGACATTCTGAAATTCTGGTTTGGCGAAGGCGATCAGGTCACACCGGCGTTCATTCGCGACGCCGCGAAGGCCGCGCTCGACGCCGGCGAAACGTTTTACAGCCATAACCTCGGATTAGTCGAACTACGCGAAGCGGTTGCCGCCTATGCGAACCGGCTGCACACGCCGGCCGAGCGCATCGACGTCGACCGTATCGCCGTCACCAGCGCGGGCGTGCACGCGCTGTCGCTGATCGATCAGGCGCTGATCGAGCCGGGCGACCGAGTCGTCGTCGTCACTCCGGTCTGGCCGAACCTGACGGCGATGCCGCGCATCATGAGCGCTGAAGTCGTTCCGGTGTCATTGACGTGCAGCAAGGGTGTCTGGTCGCTGGATCTGCAACGGCTGCTCGATGCGGCAACGGCCGGCACCCGCATCGTGCTCGTCAACTCGCCGAATAATCCGACCGGCTGGACGATGCCGCAGCACGACTGGGATCACTTGCTCGCGCATTGCCGCCGGCACGGCATCTGGCTGGTCAGCGACGATGCGTACGAGCGCATCGTCTTCGAACCGTCGATGACGATCAACGGGCACGCGCCGAGTGTGTTGTCGCAGATCAGCGACGACGATCGCGTGATCAGCGCCAACACATTTTCCAAGAGCTGGACGATGACCGGCTGGCGGCTCGGTTGGATCGTCGCGCCGCGAAGATTCATCGCGCAGCTCGGCAAGGTGATCGAATTCAACACATCGTGTGCGCCGCCGTTCGTGCAGCGCGCGGGGCTTGTCGCGGTGAACGAAGGTGAGTCAAGCGTGCAGCAAACGGTTGCGCGCTTGCGCGCGTCGCGCGATCTGCTGGTGACTGCGCTGGCTGCAGTGCCCGGGATTGAAGTCGCGCCGCCACCCGGCGCGATGTATTTGTTCTTTCGCATCGCCGCCCGCAGCGACGACAGCATCGCGTTGGCCAAGCAGCTGGTTGCCGAAGCCGGTCTCGGCATCGCGCCCGGCGCTGCGTTCGGAGCCGAGGGCGAGGGTTATTTGCGCTGGTGCTTCGCCGCATCCAACGCACTATTGGCGCAGGGTGCCGACCAGCGTAGCGAGTTCTTGCGGCGCTGATTCGCGGTTCGACAACGTACGGACCGCACATCCGCCTCATCCAAATGAGTCCTTGGCCCGTAACGGGTCATGAATGCCGAACTCCATTCACGTTTGGCTTCAGCCAAGGAGACTCTCATGTCAAGAAAATTACTGCGGGCAGCGCCATTTGCGCTGGCTGCTATGGCGGCGCTAAGCGCCGCATCGTTCGTCCAGCCAGCAGCAGCATCGAGCCATCGCGAGGCGCCGTTTATCACCACGGTCCCCAAAGTCGACGGCACCGACTTCTACATGTTTCGCTCATACGAGCCCGGCCGCGACGCGTTCGTCACGCTGGTGGCCAACTACATTCCGCTGCAGGATGCGTACGGCGGTCCTAATTACTTCTCGTTCGATGCCAACGCGTTGTACGAGATTCACATCGACAACAACGGCAACGGGGTCGAAGACATCACGTTCCAGTTTCGCTTCAAGAACAGTCTGGCGGATATCACGCTGCCGATCGCGGGCAAGAACGTCTCGATCCCGCTGGTGCAGGCCGGTGCAATCTCGGCTTCCAGCAATGCTGCACTCAATCTGAAAGAGACCTACCAGATCGACATCGTGCGCAGCGATCGTCGCGGCGGGCAGCGCCAGGCGGTGACGAGTGCCGGCGGCGCGCGCGATCTGGTCAAGCCGTTCGACTTCATCGGCACCAAGACCTTCGGCTCGGTCGCCGGCTACGAAGCGTATGCAGCGCAGAGCATTCAAACGATCAACATTCCGGGTTGCGCCACGCCCGGCAAGGTGTTCGTCGGCCAGCGCAAAGATCCGTTCGTGGTCGCCCTGGGCAAGACGTTCGACCTGCTGAACCTGAATCCGCTGGCGGTAAGCGGCGGTGTCGATGATCTGGCCGACAAGAACATCAGCAGCATCGTGCTGGAAGTTGCATCCGCATGCCTGACCAGCGGCACCAGCCCGATCATCGGCGGCTGGACCACCGCCAGCCTGCGCCAGGCGCGGCTGCTCGATGGCACACCGCCGTCAGGGCATTCGGTAGCTGCAAAGGAAGGCGGCGCCTGGGTTCAGGTGTCGCGGCTCGGAATGCCACTGGTCAACGAAGTCGTGATCGGGCTGAAGGACAAGGACAAGTTCAACGCCTCGAAGCCGAAGGACGACGGCCAGTTTGCCGACTACGTGACCAACCCGACGTTGCCCGCGCTGATCGAGATTCTGTTCTCGTCGGCCGGCGTGCGTGCGCCGACCAAGTTTCCGCGCCAGGATCTGGTGACCGCGTTCCTGACCGGTGTGCCGGGTTTGAATCAACCCGCGGGTGTGGTGGCGTCCGAGATGCTGCGCCTGAACACGTCGATCGCACCGCTGCCGAAAGGTTCGCAAAACCCGCTCGGCGTGCTGGCGGGAGACAACGCCGGCTTTCCGAACGGGCGGCGGCCGGGCGACGATGTGGTTGACATCTCGCTGCGCGTTGCGATGGGCGTGCTGTGCACGTTGAATATGCCGTCGGCTTTTGGGTGCGTGGCCGCCGATGCACCGTCGGGCGGCCTGGCGCTGACGGATAACGGCACTGCGACTTCGGACGCGATGTTCGGCGCCGCTTTCCCGTATCTGGCGACGCCGCTGCCCGGTGCGCAATAAAGGAGCCGCGATGAAAGACCATTTCCGATTCAAGGCATTAGCCGTGGCGTGCGTTGTCACGATGCTCGCTGCAGGTTGCGGCGGCTCTTCGTCATACGACGACCCGGTGCCGGCGCCACCCGCTCCGCCGCCATCTGCTCCGCCGCCGGTAGACCCGATGGCGCAGGAAGATGCGGCGGCGTCGGCCAGCGTTGCCGGCCTCATCGCTTTCATACAGACGGTGCTTGCGTCTTTGACCCAGGAAACCAATGAGCCACGCAACATCGGTGGAATCACGCCGCCGGTTACTGATATCGCCGAACCGACGTCGATCTAGGCTCGCCGGCGTCAGCTCGACGAAGCGCTCGGCACGGATCTGCCGGGCGCTTCTGATTTGGCTGTGTTCGCTGGCAAGCGCTGCGTCGGCCACCGAGCCTGCGCGCGTCCCCTCGCGGGATGAGGTGGTCGAAACGCAACTGCTGCCACGAGCGGTCAAGCAGTCTGTGCAACGGTTGGACAGCGTCAAGCTCGATGCGGCCAAGCCGACCGACGAGCCCAAACAGCGCATCGATAGCGCGCGGCGTTTGATTCAAGCCGGACGCGCGAGCGGCGACCCACGCACGCTCGGATACGCCGAAGCGCAGTTGGCTGGCCTGCCCGACACCGGTCCCACCGGCATCGAAGTGCTGGTCTTGCGGGCGACCATCGAGCAAAGCCGCCATCGGTTCGATGCGGCGCGCGCGCTGCTCGACCGTGCGATCGAACAAGCGCCCGCGCATATGCAAGCGCGGCTGACGCGCGCGACGATTGCGCATGTTCGCGGCGACATCGTCGCGGCGCGCGCCGATTGCGAAGCGCTGCGTACAGTCGGCGCCGACGGTGGCTGTGATCTGCCGCGCGATCGGCGAATCGTTGAGCGGCAACAATGCTCAGGCCCTGGCCGGGCTCGAAAACGTCACCGACCCCTCGCTGCGAGGCTGGGCGCTATCGCTGGCCGGCGAGATCCATGAGCAGCAGGGCGCGCCCGACTCAGCCGTGCGTGCATACAACGCGTCGCTCGCGCTCGACGACGATCTGTACACCACGGTGGCGCTGGTCGATGCATTGATTGCGCAACAGCGCTGGGCGCAAGCCGAAGCGTTGCTGGTGCCGCTGCCGAGTACCGACGCGGTATTGCTGCGTCGCTGGATCGTCGCACGCAAGCAGCAGCGCGACGCCGCTGCGTTACAGAAGCTATTGGCGGATCGCTTTGCGGCCGCGCAGGTACGCGGCGAGTTCCTGCATGCACGCGAAGCCGCGCTGTTCGCGCTTGAACTGGGCGACAGCGCCACAGCGCTAAAACTGGCGCGGCAGAACTGGAGCGATCAGCGCGAGCCCGCCGATCTGCGAATCCTGGCGCTGGCCGCTCGTGCGGCAAGCGATGCGGCCACGCTGGCCGAAGTGCGCGACTGGCTTGCACGCAGCGGTTTGCGCGATGTACGGGTCGAGCGCGCATTGAATTCGGTGAAGACCTGATGCCGTCACGCGCACTCAAGGCGCTAGGCGCCGTGTCGTCGTCGCACTGTCATCGCTGGGCTTTGACGCGTACGCGCACTCAACCAGCACGGCTTATCTTGAAGTCGATGCGAGCGCTCCCAGCGCACCTACCTTGCAGTGGCGAATCGCACTGCGCGATCTCGATGCCCTGCTTGACATCGACACCAACGGCGATGGCCAGCTCATCTGGGGCGAAGTCGCCGATCGCGCGGCCGATGTCACCGCGTTGGCAGCGTCAAGAATCTCGATACGAAGCGGCGCGACGGCTTGCACATTGCGCTTCGACTCGCCGCGCTACGTTCGCCTGGCCGATGCCGGATATGCGCATGTCGAGGGCACCGCTGACTGCGGCGCCGGCGGTGCGCTGGCGCTCGACTATCGGCTGTTCGAAGGTGTCGATCCATCGCACCGCGTGCTCGTCAGCGTGCGCGGCACGACCCAGCCGCACATTGCTGCGCCTGGCGCCACAGTGACTTTGCCAGGCGCCGAATCCGTCACGGATGCACCGAGCGGCTTCAGCGGATTCTTGTGGAGCGGCATCGAGCACATCGCGGGCGGATTCGATCATGTGCTGTTCCTGCTCACACTGTTGCTGCCCGCAGTCCTGCAACGACGCGCAGGCCGATGGGTCGCGCGCGAGGACGTGCGGGGCGCGCTGGTAACGGTGATTTGGATCGCGACCGCATTCACGATTGCGCACTCGATAACGCTGGCGCTCGCCACGTTCGGCGTAATTCGGATATCGGCGCGCGTCATCGAGCCGCTCATTGCGCTGACGATCGTCGCGGCCGCGCTGAACAATGTCTGGCCGGTCGTTACGCGACGTCTAGCGGCAGTCGCCTTTGCATTCGGTCTGATTCACGGCTTCGGTTTTGCCGAAGTGCTCGCACCGTTGTCGCTTCCGCGTGATGAGCTGGCGCTGGCGTTGCTCGGTTTCAATCTCGGCGTCGAAGTCGGGCAGATCGCGATCGTGGGCGCGGCATTCCTCGTGCTGGCGACATTGCGCCGTTGGCCGGGCTATCCGCGCCGGGTTCTAGGCCTCGGCTCGGCGGTGATTGTCATTGTTGCCGGGCTCTGGTTCATCGAGCGCGTTTTCGACGTATCGATAGTCGGCGTTTAGGCGGGCTGCACTTCATCGATCAACCCGCGCTTGGCAAGCAGCGGCTCGACCACCGGATCGCGCCCGCGAAACGCGCGATACGCTGCGCGCGGCTCGATCGAGTTGCCGGCCGAATAAACGTACTTCAGCAGGCGCGCGGCGACGGCAGGATCGAACGGATTTCCCGCTTCGACAAACGCGTCATAGCCGTCGGCGTCGAGCACTTCGGCCCACATGTACACGTAGTAGCCGGCGGCGTAACTCGAACTCGAAAACAGATGCGAGAAGTGCGGCAGTCGATGGCGTAGCACCATCTCACGCGGCATGCCCAAGCGCGCGAGCTCACTCTGCTCAAAACTGCTGATGTCGACTCCATCGGGGTCCGCTCGCGCGTGCAGCGCCATGTCGAGCAACGCGCACGCGGTGTATTCGACGGTTTCGAATCCCTGGTTGAAGCGCCGTGCGCGCTGCAGCCGATCGATCAGCTCGTCGGGGATCGGCTCGCCCGTTTCGACATGCAGCGCGTGCTTCTTGAGCACCTGCGGTTCGAGCGCCCAGTGCTCGAACAACTGCGACGGCAGCTCGACGAAGTCGCGCAACACACGCGTGCCAGACAATCGTTCGTACGTCACCTGCGACAGCAGGCCGTGCAGGCCGTGGCCGAACTCGTGAAACAGTGTTCGCACGTCATCGAGCGAGAGCAGGGTTGGTGCACCCTTGGCGAAGTTGTTGTTGTTGACGACGATCGGCAGCACGTCGCCGTCGATGCGCGACTGCGAGCGATAGTGGCTCATCCACGCGCCACCGCGCTTGGTGGGCCGCGCAAAGTTGTCGTGCAGAAAAACGCCGATCGGGTACTCACCGCGCCGCACTTCGTAGGCGCGCACATCGGGGTGGTACGCGGTGATATCGGGCCGTTTGACGAACTCGATGCCGAATAGTCGATGCGCGCAGTCGAACGCTGCCTCGACCATGCGGTCGAGCGAGAAGTACGGCTTAATCATCGCATCATCGACGTGATAGCGCGCCTGGCGCACCAGCTCGGCGTAGTAACGCCAGTCCCACGGCGCAATGTCGGTCGACTCACCGCGTGAGGCCGCGATCGCACGCAACGCTTTGCCCTCCTCGACCGCTTTCGCCTTCGCGGGCTCCCACACTCTTTCGAGCAAATCGGCAACCGCGGCCGGCTTGCCTGCCATGCGGTCGACCAACGCATAGTCCGCAAAGCTCGCATAGCCGTTTAGCCGCGCCTGCTCGGCACGCAGCTTCAGGATCTCGCGCGCAATCGGTCGGTTGTCATGCGCGCCGTCGTTCTCGCCGCGCCTGGTCCACGCCTTGAACGCCTGTTCGCGCAGATCGCGCCGTTCGGAATGCGTCAAGAATGGAACGACCAGCGAGCGGCTTAGCGTAATCGCCCACGCCTCCGGTTTGCCCCGTTGCTCCGCTGCAGATTTCGCTGCCGCGCGCACCGCTTGCGGCAAGCCTTTCAGATCGTCTTCGTTATGCAGCCATAAACACCACGCGGCTTCGTCGGCCAAGACGTTTTGCGAGAAGCTGGTTTGCAGCTGCGCGAGCCGCTCGACAATCTCGCTCAATCTTGTCTTGGCCTCCGACGATAGCCGCGCGCCGGCCAGCACGGAATCCAGATGTACGCGGTCGAGCAGACGAATCTGCTCCGGGCTCAAGGACAGCGCAGCGCGCTTCGCATGCAGCTCGTCAATCCGGCCGAAGAGCTTCGCATCGAGAAGAGTCGCATTGTCATGCGCGGCGAGCTTCGGCGCCACGTCGCGTTCGACTGCCTGCAGCTCCGGCGATGTATTCGACGCGGTCAGGTTGAAAAACAACTGCGCGGTACGTGCCAGCAAGCGACCGCTGCGATCGAGCGCAGCAATCGTGTTCTCGAATGTCGGCGCCTCGGACGCATTCGCAATGCGATCGATCTCGGTTCGATGCGCGGCCATCGCTTGCTCGAAGGCAGGTCCGAAGTGCTCGGCCCGCACGAGCGTAAACGGTGGCACTCCGAACGGTTCGTCCCAAGGTTGTAACAGTGGATTGGCGTGATCGTTGGTCATGGACGTTCAATTACTACGGAACCCGTAACGATACCGAATCGCGCTCTCGCCCACGAGCCGCCCGCGTCTTTCGGCATCGTCGGTGCCGACCTGAGTACTCGCGCCGCGATGTGTCAGCAGATGTTTTTCCGCGGCGAACCCCTGCAGGCGGAGCAGGTATGCTCAATGCTCCGCCTAACTCTCGACCGGAGTTCGCCGATGAGCACGCCACTTCCTCCCTCGCCTGCTGTCGCTGCACCGTCCGAGTCGCTCGTAACGATCACGCACGTCGTCTACGCGTTGCACACGCTCGGCTTGGTGGTCGGCGCGTTCGGCACCGCGTCGGTGATCGGCATGTTCCTGTTCGGTTGGCCGTCGATCATTGCGGTGATCATCAACTACGTGAAGCGCAGCGACGTGCGCGGCACGTATCTCGATTCACACTTCTCGTGGCAGATCCGAACGTTCTGGTGGGCGATGCTGTTCGCAGTGACTATCGGGGTGGTCGGATTGGTACTGTTGCCGCTATTGGGCTTCGGACTTGTCAGTTTGGTGGATCGGCTTCTTCGCGCTCGGCATTTGGGCGATCTATCGCATCGCACGCGGTTGGCTGGCATTGAAAGATGGACGGCCGATGCCGGCTGCTGCCGCCTGATCACCAGATCGAAATCTGCTCGCCAGGAGCGCGCATCATCGGCGCTCCACCAGTCGGCCAGGTTGCCGACCTCGGCGGCCACGATCGTCGAAGTGATGCGTCATCTCGTGGCCGATCACGTGACGCCGATGCCGCCGAAATTGACTGCATCATCTGCACCGGCGTTGAAGAACGGGGCTGCAGAATCGCGGCCGGAAACACATCTCGTTCGGGCCGCACGCGAATGCGTTGACCAGTTGCGCGGAAGTGAACCAGCGCGCGCGATCGACCGGTTTGCCGAGATCGGCCAGACACCGCTCGAACTCCCACACATTCGCGCGTCGAGACCGCGGACACGACGGTGGTGGTCCACCCGAAGGCGAGGCTTCGGGTGGACGCGCTGGGCAACTTCGAGCTGAGCTTCGGCTAGAACTGCGCCTTCGGGTTGTACACCTGCTTGGCGTTGTCCTTGGTGACGACGACCACCGGGGGCGAGGAGTCCTTCTGCGCGGGCTTCTTGCCGGCGAGCAGGTCCATCATCGTCTGGAACCCCTGCTTGGCGATCGCGTCTGCCGAGTTCACGCCGGTGGCGACGAAGTTGGAGTCCTTCATGATCTGCTCGATCGCGGCCTTCTGGCCGTCGAAGCCGAAGATCAGGATCTCCTTGGAGCGGCCGGCGTCGGCGATCGCTTTCTGCGCGCCCAGGCACATCACGTCGCCCTCGCAGAACACGGCGTTGATGTCCTTGTGCTTGGCGAGCATGTCCTCCATCACGCGGATGCCGCCGTCCTCGGTCCACTTGCCGAACTCCGGCGCCAAGGTCACCTTGATCGCCGTGCCCTTCACCTTCGACAGCACGCCATCCCGGCGCGCGTTGCCGGTGCTGTTGTCCTCCGGCCCGCCGCGCATCATCAGCAGGTTGCCCTTGCCGCCCATGCGCTTGACGATGACGTCGCCGACGCCCGCGGCGGTGTTGAAGTTGTCCACGCCGATCCAGGCGTCGTACTCGCCGCCCTTCAGCCTGCGGTTGACCAGGACCAGGGGCTTGCCGGCCTTCTGGATCGCGGCCATGCCGCCGGGCAGCGCCTCCAACGGGCTGATGTTCATGATCAGGCCGTCCACACCCTTGGCGAGCAGGTCCTCGATGTCGGCGTTGACCTTGGCCACGTCGCCGTTGCCGTCGGCGACAAAGGTCTTCACACCGCGGGCGGCGCCCTCCGCCTCCAGCGCGCGCACCATGGCGATGAAGTAGGGCGCCTTCATCTGCAGCGTGACAATGCCGATCCGGGTTTCCTTCTGCCCGAAGGCGGGTCCGGCGAATGCCAGGAAGCCGGATAGACAGATGGCGAGTGCGGTCAAGCGTTTCATTGCGGGTCCTCCTTCTGTTGAGAGATGAGTTTCACCTTGTCCTCCTTTTCGCGACGAGCAGCACCGCGAGAATGATGACGCTGCCCTTCACGATGTCCTGGTAGAAGCTCTTCACCCCGACCAGGTTGAGCAGGTTGTTGATCAGCCCGAGCGTGAACACGCCGAAAAGCGTGCCGAAAACCCCGCCCGTGCCGCCGCCTAGCGCGGCGCCGCCGATCACGCAGGCAGCGATGGCGTCGAGCTCGTAGGCGATGCCGAGGCTTGGCTGGGCGATGCCCAGGCGCGACACCAGGATGGCGCCCGACAGGGCGGAGAACGCGCCCGAGAGCACATACGCCAGCACGATGGTGCCGCCGACGTTGATGCCGGCGAGGCGCACCGCCTCCTCGTTGCCGCCGACCGCCACTGTGGCCCTGCCGACCGGCGTGCGATTGAGGTAGAACCAGATCAGCGCGTAGCAGGCGAGCATGATGATCATGCTCATCGGCATCGGCCCGACCAGGGTCGCGCCCAGCTCGCGAAAGCCCGCGTGCGACGGCGAGATCGGGATCTCCGTATAGAGGTAGACGCAGCCCCGCACGATGCCCATGGTGGCGAGAGTGACGATGAAGGGCTGCAGCTTGAAGCGCGCGATGATCACGCCGTTCGCCATCCCGGCGAGCGCGCCGCAACCGATGGCGATGCAGAGCGCGGGGCCGATGCCGAGCTGGTCGGTCATCCCGGCGAATAGCACCCCGCCCAGCGCCACCAGCGCGCCGACGCTGAGGTCGATGCCGCCGGTCATGATCACGAGCAGCATCCCCAGGCTGATGAGGCCGTTGGCCACGACCTGGCGCAGCAGGTTGATGACGTTGCGCTCGGTGAAGAAGGCTTCGGCGAACCAAGTCGCGGCGAGCAGGATGGCGGCGACGCACACGATCAAGCTGACGTCCACCAGCCTGAGGCGCGGCTCGCCGCCGGCGAACCACCACCGCCCCACGCGCGCGCCGAGGCCCTGCTCAGTTTGCATGCGAAAGAATCTTCTCTTCGGTGGCCTGCGCGCGCGCGAACTCGCCCGCCAGGCGGCCTTCGCGCATGACCAGGATCCGGTCGCACATGCCGAGCAGCTCCGGCAGCTCCGAGGAGATCAGCAGGATCGCCATGCCGCGCTGGGCGAGATCCGCCACCGTTGCGTAGATCTCCTTCTTAGCGGCGACATCGACGCCGCGCGTCGGCTCGTCGAGCATGAGGACGCGGGCCTGCGTCAGCAGCCATTTCGCCAGCACAACCTTCTGCTGGTTCCCGCCGCTCAGCATGCGAACCAGCCGCTCGATGTCGCGCGGGCGCACATCAAGCTCCCGCACCTTCGACTGGACGAGCGCGCTTTGCCGGCCGCGATTGAGCACGCCCCACCGGCTCATGGCGTCGAAGCTCGCCAGGCTGACGTTGTCGCGGATCGAGAGCCCCGGCACCAGGCCACTGCCAATCCGGTCCTCGGTCAGCATAGCGATGCCGGCGCGCAGCGCGTCGCGCGGCGATCGGAGGCGCAGCACGCGTCCGTCGAGCAGGATCTCACCCGAGCTCGGTCGATCGGCGCCGAACGCGCAGCGCGCGACCTCGGTCCGCCCGCTGCCCATCAGTCCGTACAGGCCGACGATCTCGCCTTGGGCGACGGAGAAGGAGATGTCCTCGAAGCTGCCCGCCCGGCCGAGGCCCTTCAGCGCCAGGCGCTCGGGGCCGATCCCGGGCTGCCGCCGGGGAAAGATCTCCTGCAGCGAGCGGCCGACCATGAGCCGGATCAGGCCGTCGCGGTCGGTATCCCCGGGATCCACCGTGCCGACCAGCGCGCCGTCCTTCAGCACCGTGACCCGATCGGCGATCACGTACAGCTCGTCGAGGCGATGCGAGATGTAGAGCACCAGCACGCCTTCGTTGCGCAGCCGCCGGATCAGCGCGAAGAGCGTCTTCAAGTCGTCTTCCGCGAGGACGGCGGAGGGCTCGTCCATGATCAGGATCCGCGGCTTCAGGGCCACCGCCTTGGCGATCTCCACCACCTGGTGCCGCGACGCGCTCAGCCGGGATACGTTCAGCCGCACGTCGATACCGCGGAAACCGATCGCCTCGAGGATCTCCTGCGCCTTGCGGTGCGCGGCCGGCCAGTCGATCCACCACGGGACCCCGGCGGTCGGCATGGCGCCGAGGAGGATGTTCTCCGTGACGCTCAGGTTAGGCACGAGGTTGGCATGCTGGTGCACCATGCGGATGCCGATCTGCTGGCCGCGCAGCGGGCTGTCGATCGCCGCGGGCGCGCCGTCGAGCAGTATCTCGCCGGCGTCGGACTGGATCGCGCCGGTGAGGATGCGCGACAGCGTGCTCTTTCCCGCCCCGTTCTCGCCGACGATCGCGTGCACCTCGCCGCTGCTGGCCGAGAAGTCGACGGCACGCAGCGCCTGGGTGCCGCCGTAGCGCTTGCTGATGCCGCGCATCTGCAGGAACGGCGTCACGACCCGAACACCCCGCTCATCAGCAGCGTCTTCTCCTCGGTCATGTCGAGCAGCGTCTCGTGCAGCCCCTCGCGGGCGTTGCCGCTCATTTTGGTGCCGCCGAAGGGCAGGTTCTCCAGCCGGATGGCGGTGCTGTGGTTTGCCACCACCGTGCCCACTTCGAGCGCCTGGAAGGCGCGCATCACGCGCGACAGGTCGCGGGTGAAGACGGCGGCCTGCAGACCATAGGGCCCAAGGTTGGCCAGCTCGAGCGCCTGCTCGAAGCTGTCGAAGGGAATGAGGGGCAGCACCGGGCCGAAGATCTCTTCCTGCAGCGCCGCGCTCTCGGCCGGCAGATCCTTGAGCAGCGTCGGCTCGAAGAAAGCGCCGCGGCGAGCGCCGCCGGCCACCACGGTGGCGCCCTCGGCGACCGCGCGCGCCACCTGCGCCTCAACGCGCTGCGCCGCCTGCTCGCTGATCAGCGGGCCGACGTCGGTGCCCGACTCCAGGGGATTGCCGAGCTTGAGAGCGCGCGTTTTCTCGACCAGCGCCGCGAGCAGCGGCTCGAAGATGCGGCGGTCGACCAGCACGCGCTTGACCGCGCAGCAGATCTGACCGTTGCCGCTGGTGAAGCGCCCCGCGACGAGGGCGGCCGCGACCTCCTGCAGGTCGGCGTCGTCGCACACGATCGTGGCGTCGTTGCCGCCGAGCTCGAGGTGCACCTTCTTCAGCGAGTCGGCGGCGTCGCGCAGGATCTGGCGCCCGGCAGCGGTGCTCCCGGTCATCGCTACCATCTGCACGCCCGCGGCGCGCACCAGCGCCACGCCCACCACCTCGCCGTCGCCGGTGACCACCTGGTGCGCCGCGCGCGGCAAGCCGGCGTCCTGCAGCAGACCGGCGATCCTGCCGATCGTCAGCGGGCACTCCTCTGGGGGCTTGGTGATGACAGCGTTGCCGGCGGCGAGCGCCGCGGCGACCTTGTGCGCCCACAGCTCGGCGGGATAGTTGAAAGGCACGATCGCCGCGACAACGCCGCGCGGCTGGCGCAGCGTGATCGCGAGCGAGCCCTGCTGCCCGGGGATCGAGTCGAGCGGCGTGGCGCGGCCGAAGACCCGCTTCGCTTCCTCGGCGTAGCCGCGGAAGATACGGATCGCGGCGTCGAGCTCCGAGCGCACTTCACGCAGCGTCTTCCCGTTCTCGCGCGCGAGCAGGCGGCTCAGCGCCTCGTGCTCGGCCCGGATCGCGTCGGCGGCGCGGTTGATGATCGCCGCGCGCTCGTGGGAGGGCATCGCGGCCATCGCGCGCCTGCCCGCCTGCGCGGCGGCGACCGCGCGCGCCGCGTCGGCAGCGGTGCCGCACGGCGCGGTCTCGATCAGCTCGCCCGTGGCCTTGTCGAAGATCGGGTCCACCGCCCCCTCCAACGCGTCGACCCACTCGCTGTCGATGAGCATCTGCATGGCCCGCCTCCTGATGTTCAAGTATCGCACCACGTAAACGAATATTGCAATCCACTTGCAGCGGCCTCGCCTCCAGCGTACAAATATTGTTTGATGCGCACGCGCCGCAAAACCGTCGACCCCAACAAGAGCGCCACCGCGCTGCGCGCCCTGAACGTGCTGGAGGTGCTTTCGCAGGCGCGCGCGCCCATGTCGGCGGCCGAGGTCGCTGTCATCATCGACGCGGAGCGCAGCACCGCTTACCGCATGCTGATGACGCTGATGGACGCGGGCTACGTGCAGCGCGACCCGAGGACCCGCGGCTACCGCCTCGGCTACAAGATCCTGAGCCTGAGCCGGCCGCTGCTGAGCGGCGACGAGAAGTCGGAGCTCATCGGCGAGTGCCTGCGCGAGATTTCGGCGCACAGCGGAGAGACGGTCCACTACTCGGTGCTCGACCGGGATTGCGCGGTGCTGGTGCAGCGGGCGAAAGGAACGCAGCTCGTGACCATCGACTTTCAAATCGGAGACCGCGCGCCGCTGCACTGCACCTCCATCGGCAAGGTGCTGCTCGCCTACCAGGACGCTGCCCTGATCGACGCGGCGATCCGGCGCGGCCTGCCCAGGGCGGCGCGCAACACGATTACCAACGCGGCGCGGCTGCGCGCCGAGCTGCGCAAGGTGCGCGCGCAAGGCTATGCCTACGACGACTTCGAGTTTGCCGACGATATGCGTTGCGTCGCGGTACCGGTGCTCGAGAAGGACTGCAGCGTGACCGGCGGCATCAGCCTCTCCGGGCCGGCCTCGCGCTACACGCTGCCGAAGCTGCGCGAGCTGCGCGACTGCGCGATGGCGGCAGCGCGCGAACTATCTCTTAGACTCGGCGGCGCATGATCGAGGAATAGGTCCAGACCGGGAGCGAGGCGGCGTTGCGGAATACGAAGCTCCTCGCACGCCTTGATTCCGCCTCGGCACTTGTTTCGAGACGCACGACCGTGAAGAGAGTCGTTTAAACGGCGTGGGCATTGGCGCAGCGTAGCGGCTTGTCGAGACATTCTCTATAACGGAATCCCTCCCGCGATCTAACCTGGCGGGAACGCTCCATGCCACGCCGCAGTGCAAATTGAGACGATGGACTCCCGGTGTTACCCTCGCGCCGCTTGCGCATTCTCTCGAAAACGAGCCACCCCGCCGACCTCGCTCACAAGGCGCGCGACGCTTGACGGCCAAAATGACCCACGTCCGAAGGCCGACTCCAAGAACACGATTTTTGGCAGGAGTTTGAATGAACGCCCCCCTACCCGAGTCCGTCCGCCGTGCGCTGACGGAAGTTACTCTCGACGACAAGTGGACGCTTGACCGCGGCCGCGCCTACATGAGCGGCACGCAGGCGCTGATTCGCTTGGCGATGCTGCAGCATCAGCGCGATCAGCTCGCAGGGCTGAATACCGCGGGATTCCTAACGGGCTATCGCGGCTCACCGTTGGGCGGCGTCGATCAAACCGCAGTGCGCGCAAAGAAATTTCTCGAGCGCCACAACGTTCGCTTCCAGCCAGGGTTGAACGAAGACCTTGCAGCGACCGCCGTGTGGGGTACGCAGCAGGTCAACATGTACGAAGGCGCCAAGTACGACGGCGTCTTTGCGATGTGGTACGGCAAGGGGCCGGGCGTCGATCGCTGCGGCGATGTGTTCAAGCATGCAAACGCGGCGGGCACCAGCAAACACGGTGGAGTGATTGCGGTAGCCGGCGACGACCATGGCGCCAAGTCGTCGACCTTGCCGCATCAATCCGATCACATCTTCAAGGCCTGCATGATGCCGGTGTTGTTCCCGGCGTCGGTGCAGGAATATCTCGATCTCGGCCTGCATGGCTTCGCGATGAGCCGATATGCCGGCGTGTGGGTCGCAATGAAGACGGTGACCGAGGTGGTCGAAGCGTCGGCGTCGGTGATGGTCGATCCGGAGCGGCTCGACATCGTGATCCCGACCGATTTCGTGATGCCGCCCGACGGACTCAATATCCGCTGGCCCGATAGCCCGCTCGCATTGGAAGCGCGGCTGCTCGACTACAAGCTGTACGCCGCGCTCGCGTACTGCCGCGCCAACAAGCTGAATCACACAGTGATCGATTCGCCGCACGCGCGCTTCGGCATCGTCGCCAGCGGCAAGGCATATCTGGATACGCGGCAGGCGCTCTCCGACCTCGGCCTCGACGAACAAACGTGCAAGGACATCGGGATTCGATTGTTCAAGTGCGGCATGGTGTGGCCGCTCGAAGCCACCGCAGTGCGCTCGTTTGCCGAAGGGCTGGAAGAAATCCTGGTGGTCGAGGAAAAGCGCCAATTGCTCGAGTACGCGCTGAAGGAGGAGTTGTTCTCCTGGATCGGCACCGGCAAGCGGGTGCCGCGCGTGATCGGCAAGTTCGACGAAAAGGACGGCGGCGAGTGGGCGGTGCCGCAGGGCAACTGGATCCTGCCGGCGCACTATGAATTTTCACCGGTGATCGTGGCGAAGGCGATCGCGCAGCGAATCGGCAAGCTCGAATTGCCGGCTGAGATTCGCGCGCGGATGCAGATGCGCCTCGCGGTCATCGATGCGAAGGAAAAAGCGCTCGCTAAGCCGCGCGTCATCGCCGAGCGCACGCCGTACTTCTGCTCGGGTTGCCCGCACAGCACATCGACCGTCGTGCCCGAAGGCTCGCGCGCGATGGCGGGCATCGGCTGCCACTACATGGCCCTGTGGATGGACCGCAACACCAGCACGTATACACAGATGGGCGGGGAAGGCGCGCCATGGATCGGGCAGGCGCCATTTACCCACGAGAAACACATCTTCGCGAACCTCGGTGACGGCACCTACTACCACTCGGGTTCAATGGCGGTGCGCGCAGCGGTCGCGGCCGATGTTTCGATCACGTACAAGATTTTGTTTAACGACGCGGTCGCGATGACCGGCGGCCAGCCGCACGATGGACCCTTGACGGTGCCGATGATCACGCAACAGATGGCGGCCGAAGGCGTGAAGAAAATCGTGGTCGTCACCGACGAGCCGGACAAATATCCGAAGGACGCCGACTTTGCCGACGACGTCACGGTGCACCATCGCGACGAGCTCGATCGCATCCAGCTCGAGCTGCGCGAGCATCCCGGCGTATCGGTAATGGTCTACGACCAGACGTGCGCGGCCGAAAAGCGGCGCAAGCGCAAGAAAAACACGGCCGAGAAAACGTACTTTCCCGACCCTGCGCGCCGGGTCGTGATCAACGAGTTGGTGTGCGAAGGCTGCGGCGATTGCAACATGAAGTCGAATTGCCTGTCGGTCGAGCCGCTGGAGACAGAGTTCGGACGCAAGCGCAAGATCAATCAGTCGACGTGCAATAAGGACTACTCGTGCCTGAATGGCTTCTGCCCGAGCTTTGTCACCGTCGAAGGCGGGCAGCTGAAGAAGGGCAAGTCGACCGTGGCGGCCAGCATTCCGAGCCTGCCGCAACCGGCGCTGCCGTCTTTGCGATCGCAGGGTGCGTACGGCATCGTCATTACCGGAGTCGGCGGCACCGGTGTCGTGACGATCGGCCAGCTGCTGGGCATGGCGGCGCACCTCGAAGGCAAGGGAGTCTCGGTGCTCGATATGGCCGGCCTGGCGCAAAAAGGCGGTGCGGTGTTTTCGCATATGCAGATCGCGCCGACGCCGGAAGACTTGTACGCAACCCGCATTGCGATGGGCGAAGCCGACGTGGTGCTCGGCTGCGACCTGATCGTCACGACCAGCAATGAAGCGCTGTCGAAGATCAAGGCCGGTTACACCAAGGCAGTCGTCAATTCCTCGGAGTCGCCGACGGCTGATTTCGTACGCAATCCGGAGTGGCAGTACGGCAGCCCGAACCTTGCAACGCAAGTACGTGAGGCGATTGGCGACAGCGAATGTGCGTTTGTCGACGCCAATGCGCTGGCGACCGCGTTAATGGGCGATGCCATTTACACCAATCCGCTGATACTCGGCTACGCGTGGCAGAAAGGATGGATTCCGCTTGCCTACGAAACGCTGCAGCGCGCGATCGAAATCAACGCGGTCGCGGTCGACGCCAACAAGAAGGCATTCGAATGGGGCCGCGCCGCGGCGCACGACGTCGAAATGGTCAAGCGCATCGCGTTCCCGGATAACGTGGTCGAGTTAAAGCGATTCGCGAGTTCGCTCGATGAAATCGTTGCGAAGCGCGTTGAGTTTTTGACCGGCTATCAAAACGAAGCCTATGCAAAGCGCTACGCCGATCTGGTCGAGCGCGTGCGCAAGGTCGAGTCCGATCGGCTGCAATCGACGCGCGTGACCGAGGCGGTCGCGCGCTACTACTTCAAGTTGCTCGCGTACAAGGACGAGTACGAAGTCGGACGATTGCATTCCGATCCGGCGTTCCGCGCAAAGATCGCGGCGCAATTCGACGGCGATTACAAGCTCAACTTCTATATGGCGCCGCCGATCATTTCGAAGCCCGATCCGGTGACCGGAAAAGTCGCGAAGAAGCGCTTCGGTCCATGGATGATGGGGGCGTTCTCGATGCTGGCCCGGTTGAAGTTCTTGCGTGGCTCGGCGTTCGATATCTTTGGCTACACCGCAGAGCGCCGCACCGAGCGGGCTTTGATTGGCGAGTACGAGGCGCTGGTCGAAGAAATCCTGTCCCGACTTTCGTCCGACAATCAGCAGCTCGCGGTACAACTGGCCAGTATCCCGGACGACATTCGCGGCTACGGCCACATCAAGGAAGGCAATCTGAAAGTCGCGCGCGTCAAGTGGGACGATCTGCTGGCCCGCTTGCGTGGGCAGACGAAGGCGCAAGTAATCAGCATCACGCCTCGAGCGGCGTGATACTCGTGATCGGTGATTAAGGCTTGACCGGCTCCTGCACGATCGGCTCCCGCGGAGCTGGCTCGTTGGGCATATGCGCCAGAACGCTGTCCCACACTTCATCGTTGGTGTCGGTAAACCGCAGTCGCACCGGCAGCCACTGAAACTCGGGCGCCATCCAGATCTCGACTCTGCGGCTCGCACCGGGTCCGCGCTTGCGATCGATCTTCAACGTCATCACATCGGTGCCGTTAATGCGGGTCGCCTCGAAGCCTTCGACGACAAACGAGTAGTTCTCGACGCTGCGGCGGGCGACAGTAAACGTCACCTCGGATCCGGGAGAGAAGCGCCACGGGTACGCCTGCGCCAACAACGGCAGGTGAAACTGCAGCGATAACGGATCCTGCGTTCCTTCGCCAAAGAATGCAGTCTTGTCTGCGCCGCGACCGACGAAACTGACCGCGTTCGCCTTCCAGTCAAAGTCCGCGCGCAGCTCGCGATTGGCAATTTCGACTTTCTCAACATAGTTGTCCGGCGCAATGCCCCACGGCTTTAGCGTGCCGGTCGAGCGCAGATCGAGCAGCCCGGTCGGATCGACCGTGCGTAACCAGAGCTCGTAAGTGGCTTTGTCCGGATCAATCGACCAGTCGACGTAGGTCAGAGCCGTAACGGGCAGCCGCGTGTAGGTCGTGCGATAGACGATGCGCCCCTTGGTCGGCACCGCCTCCGCGCCGGGCGGCAACTTCGCTGCGGCCGTCGGCGGAGGCGGTGGCTCGGCGGCGACGATCGGCGGCGCAGGCTCGGGAGGTACTTCGACCGGGGGCGGGGCTTCCACGATGGGCGCGGGCGCAGGAGTGGGCGCAGGCGGCGGCGTTATGGTCGGTGCGTTGCGCGCACGCGGGCGCGGCTTTGGCTTTGGCGCTTCAGCGGCCGGCGCGGGGGCCGGTGGCGGCGCCAGCAGTGAAACCGACAGCGTGGTTTGCGTTACTTGGTCCGGATCGAGCGCAGACAGTCCGCGCGAGAACACCATCAACGCGGCGAAATGCATCAGCAGCACCAGCGCAAATACGAACACCGCCCGCGGCATCGACGGGCCGCGCCAGGATTGTGCGGAGAAGCTGGTCGACATGATCGAGTTGGACTCGCTTATAGCCAAAGTGTGCGCTGTACGAACGCTAAGATACAGTGGTCTTCTTGAGGCAATCGATCGATGAAGCTGGCAACGCTGAGAGACGGGTCCCGCGACGGCCAGCTGGTAGTCGTCTCGCGCGATCTGGCGCTGGCGCACCATGCCGCGGGGGTTGCGACGCGCCTGCAAACCGCGTTGGACGACTGGGATTTTTTCGCGCCACAACTCGAAGATCTATATCGAACGCTGAACGATGGCAGCGCACGCCATGCGTTTGCCTTCGATCCGAAGCAGGCAATGGCGCCGCTGCCGCGCGCATACCAGTGGGCCGACGGGTCGTCGTACGTGAATCACATCGAGCTGGTGCGCAAGGCGCGTGGCGCCGAAATGCCGCCGTCATTCTGGACCGATCCGCTGATGTATCAAGGCGGCAGTGACGATCTGCTCGGGCCCAATGATGACATCGTGTGCACCAGCGAGGAGCACGGCATCGATTTCGAAGCCGAGGTGGCGGTTGTTACCGGCGACGTACCGATGGGATCGAAGCCGAAGAACATCGGCCAGCACATTCGGTTGTTAATGCTGGTCAACGATGTCAGCCTGCGCAATCTAATTCCGGCCGAGCTCGCAAAAGGCTTCGGGTTCTTTCAGAGCAAGCCGGCCACCGCGTTTTCGCCGGTCACGGTGACGCCCGACGAGCTGGGTGACTATTGGCGCGACGCCAAAGTGCACCGGCCACTCGTCGTGCATTGGAACGGCGACAAGGTCGGCGCGCCGAATGCGGGCGACGACATGACGTTCAGCTTCGCGCAGTTGGTCGCGCATGCAGCAAAGACGCGCAACGTGCGCGCCGGATCGATCATCGGTTCGGGCACTGTTTCGAACACCGATCGCAGCCTCGGCTATTGCTGTATCGCTGAAAAGCGTAGCCTCGAAATGATCGAACACGGAGCGGCGAAGACTCCGTTTATGAAGTACGGCGACCAGGTGCGCATCGAGATGTTCGACGATGCGGGCCGATCAATCTTCGGTGCGATCGAACAAACCGTGGCACGGCCGCGGCCAAATTGAAAGGATCAGTATGACGACGAAGCGCGCGGGCAGCCTGCCGTTCCTGAATCCGGTCGGTGACGGTCTGGAATTGATGAAGAAGATGTGGGGATTTGCCGGCCTGCCGAGCATTCCAACCGCGGGCAATCTGGCGACCATGGCAGCGCGTATTCCGCAGCAGCTGCCGAGCATGCTGGCGCCGACGCTGGACGTTAACGAACTCGAGAAGCGCATCGCCGATCTGCGCGCGGTCGAGCAATGGCTCGAACTGAATGCCGGCATCCTGCGCACGACTATTCAGACCCTGGAAGTGCAGCGCGCGACGATTGCGACACTCAAAGGTATCGGAGGTGCGATGTGGGCGCCGATGCTGAGCAAGCCTGGAGCGTCACCAGCGCCGCCGCCCGAAGTGGCATTAGGGCTCGCAGCGATGAAGGCGGACGAATCAAAGGCCGCAACGTCTTCGCCGCCTCCAGCTCTGCCGAGCGCAACCAGGAAGCAGAGGAAGCGCGCGAACAAGAATGCCACTGCACCGTCCGCCGGCTGCCGCAGCGTCTGTCAATCCAGCCGCTTGGTGGAACACCCTGCAGGATCAGCTCACGAAGATTGCGGCGACCACCGCCAGTCCTGCTGCACAGCGGGCGACAAAGTCGGGCAAGAAGGCTGCGAAGCGCCGCGCAGCCAAGCCGCGCTAGCCGATCGGTTCCTCAACAATGGGTAAGACGGGCGCTGCATCGAGCGTCTTGATATTGCTGACCCACCAGATTGCGATCAAGGTTGCGGCCGCGGCGATCCATCCGACCCAGTTGTAGTTTTGCAGCGCGCCCGATGGCATCCGTTGTATCAACGCGCCGCTCAGCGTTGCCGCGCAGCCGGAGCCGATCTGCATCACCGAACCATTTAGCGTCATGAATGCCGCGCGGGCGCCCGGGCGCGCTGCGCTGGTCACGACCGCCATGCCGGGCACCATGCGGCCGGAAACGAAGACGAAGAACAGGACGGCGAGAGCCAAGGTCAGGAAGAGCGGCAATGCGGGCGCGTGCGTAATGATTAGAACTGGCGCGAGCGAAATCAACGCAAGCTTGCGATACACGTCGTGTTTGCCCGAGCGGTCCGCCCAATGCCCGAACCAGCGCGCGGTAAAGAACGTCGCGACACCGCCCGCCAGGTAAACCAGCGGCAACTGCGTTTCAGGCAACCCGATGTTCAACGTCATGTACAGGGCGACATAGGGAATTACCGTGAAGCCGGAGATCATCATCAGCAGAGTGAACACAAATGCGCGCAGATGATTCGGGAACGTCAGCGTGCGCACGAACTCGCTCCACATTGCACGCTCGCGTTGCCGCTCGACCGTCGGCGCCACCATATGAGCGGCAGACGGCAGCGTTCGCTGCGCAATCAGCGCGTTAATAGCGCCCGTAATGGCGACCACAACAAACGCTGCACGCCAGTTGAATACGTTCGATAACAGCAGCGCGATCGGGACGCCGGCCACCGTCGAAACCGCAAACGACGTCATCACGACTCCGGTGGCATGTCCGCGCCGCGCTTCGGGAATCGTGTCGCCGATCACGGTGAAGACGACACCGTAGAGCACGCCGCCGAACGCGCCGGCTAGCGCGCGCGCCAGTAGCAGCATCGAAAAGTTCTGCGCACTGGCCGTCACGGCGGCCGCCGCGATAAAGCCGACATAGATTGCCAGCAGCAATCGCTTGCGCTCGAAGCGCTCGATTACGACGGCGGCGGCAATACCGGCAATCGCTGCTGCGAACGTGTACGCGGCAATGAGCCATCCGAACTGTTGCGCGCTGAGATCGAATACCCGCGTGAATTGCGGCGCGAGCGGCATGATCACCATGAAGTCGAGCATCGTGGTGAACTGGATCGCGGTCAGCGTCCAGAGCATGCGGCGCTCACGCGCGGGATCAAGTGTTAGAGGTGGCACAGGCAGCAATCGGTATAGCGGCGTTCAAGTCTTATACGGTGTAGTTCAGTGCGAGTCGCCCGCCGTCCGGGTACACCGTCGTGCCGGTCATGTACGACGCGTCGTCGCTGGCAAGAAACAGGGCGACCTTGGCGATCTCTTCGGGCTCGCCCAGCCGTTGCAGGGGCGTGCGCGACATGATGCGCGTGCGTGCGGCGCCATCGGTTAGCACGGCTGCCTTCAGCATCTCGGTCGCGATCGAGCCGGGGCCGATGCCCATCACGCGAATTCGATGCGGCGCAAGCGCCAGCGCCATTACCTTCGTCAACTGATTGAGTCCGCCCTTGCTGACGGTATAGGGCACCTGGTTCGCGATCGCGACCACGGAATTGACGCTTGACATGTTGACGATGACGCCTCTTTCGCCATTTTTCCGCGGCGGCTGCGCAATCATCCGGCGGGCCGCGGCCTGTCCGCACAAGAACGCGCCCTTCAGGTTGATTCGCAGGACGCGATCGAAGTCTTCTTCAGCGAGTTCAAGAAACTCGGCGCCGTGCACCACGCCGGCGTTGTTGACGAAGATGTCGATCCGCTCGAACTGCGCGACCGCCTTGTCGATCAACGCTGCGCAATCGCTACCCACGGCAACATCGGTTCGTCGGAATATCGCAGCGCCGCCAGCTTTGACGATTTCGTCGGCCAGCGCTGACGCGCCCGCTTCGTTGATATCGGCGATCACGACCTTGGCGCCCTGCTCGGCGAACAACCGCGCGCACGCGGCGCCGATACCCTGCGCTGCACCCGTGATAACAGCGACCCGCTGAGCCAACTTCATGGGTTCTCCGATTGTTTGAGCCGAATAGGATTGTGAAGGTACTGGCGTTGCTCGGGAGTTCCGACCGGACCGGACCTAATGTTGCGACGGGAACTGCTGTCAGCGTCAACACCTATTTCAGATGTAATTTGCCGATTGACCAGTCGACATGGGGCGGCAACCGCCGGCACGCGAAATGCTGAAAAACCCACTTAGGAGTTAGGTATGAAGATGACCAGCAGCAGCGTGCTTGGGCGTATCGTCGCGAGCATCCAGACCAATGGCAACGCGGAATGACCTTTCAGTGCGGGCCGACGAGCAAAAAACCAGCCGAAGAAGGCACTAACGCCGCGCACAGCACGCAGTCGGCTGCTATCGGCAAGCCGCGAATATTGGTCGTCGGCGCCGATCCGGCAACGTTGGGGCTGTTTCAAGAGTGGCTCGGCGCTGGCTACGAGGTGGTCGATGAAGACCCGACCCACCGCCCAGATGGGGGTGGGTTCGCTCTTGCCATTATTGACGCTCCGTTTCCGCGCCAATGCGCGTTCGATCTGCTGCAACGGGTGACCGACGAACATCCGGGAACACCGGTTATGGCTCATTCGTCGGTATTCTTTTCCAGCGTCAGGTGCTGCGGCGGAGTTGCTCACAAGCTTGGCGTGGCGGGTGTGTTGCCCAAGCCCGCTGCGCGTGAAGCGCTGATCGCAGCAGTGCACAGGGTGTTAGGTCCGGTTGCATGAGCCCTCCACCGGGCGACCCGAAGGGGGGCTCGGCCCTGCAGGCCGCGGAACTCGGCCCACTTGGCGGGACGGCGCGTAGCGCCAAGGCTGCGCCAACAAATCGCGCGAGCGCGATCGCGGCATTCGCTGCGCGACAGTGGACTACGCGCAGCGTGCTTTGGATCGAAGCCGTCCTGATCGGAGTGATCGTGATACTGGCTGCGACCGACATCGTTCGCAGCTACCGCGCAAGCGTCGAAGATACCGGTCGTCAACTCGAGACCCAAGCGCGCATCATTGCCGAGCAAACCGCCCGCAGCGTGCAGGCGGTCGATGTCGTGCTGCGCGATATCGCAGAGCAATTTCGCAGAGGCGCGTTATCCAGATCGACCCCCGAAGATCTTCATCACTACCTGAAACAACAAGCGGTGGGCCTGGTGCAGGCCGACGGATTGGCAATGCACGACGCGGATGGTGCCGTGCGTGCAATCTCATGGCTCTATCCGGCGCCCGACAGCGTTCTGAACATTGCCCACTTAGCCGAATTCCGTGCAGCGCGAGACGATCCCACTATCGACGCGCTGGTCGGCGGCGCGCTGCTCAGCCGAGTTGACCACCGGTGGTTTTTTCCGATCGGACGCCGTCTCGAAACCCGTTTAGGACAGTTCGCCGGATCAGTCGCCGCACGCGGCAGCATCGACTATTTCCAGCGGTTCTATCGTGATGTGCAGCTGGACAAAGGCACGAAAGTCACGTTGATGCACAGTAACGGCACGCTGGTCGCGCGTTATCCGCCGATGGATTCGGCGCTGGGCAAGAGCTTTCCACCGCTTGCTGACTTGCTGGCATCGCGCGCCGCCGGCCGACCGGCGCCGCTGCGCATGGTCAGCCCGATCGACGGAGTTGAGCGGTTTGTCGCGCTGCAAGAAGTGCCGGAGTATTCGCTGATAGTTCTCGTCACGCGCGATACCACCGCAGCGCTCGCACCGTGGCGCGAACAAGCCATCGGCACAGCGGTCCGCACACTTGTGCTCGCTGGTTTGGCAGCGCTGCTGCTGGCGCTGGTGATGCGTCAACTGGGACGCCTGCGCGCCACCAGCGCATCGCTCGAAGCGTCGAAAGAGCGCTTCGCAGCGGCGGTGGCAGGGTCCGACGATGGTATTTGGGATTGGCACATACAGGCTGGGCAAGTATTTGCATCGGCGCGGACTCGCGAAATCTTCGGCCTGCCGCCCGGACCGGAGAAGAACGACGCCGACGAGTGGTTTGCTTCGCTGCGATTTCATCCGGACGACCGGGCGCGCCGTGATGAAGCGATGCAGGCTCATCTTGACGGGCGCACGCCTGCATATGCGATTGAGTATCGCGTGCAGCATCGAGACGGCGCTTGGCACTGGGTACGTGCGCGTGGTCTCTGCGTGCGCGACGCGTCCGGGCGGCCGCAGCGCATCGCGGGATCGGTTACCGATATCGATGCACAGCGGAGCGCAGAGGATTCACTGCGTAAGTCGGAAGAGCGCTACGCGATCGCAATGACCGGTTCGAACGAGGGCCATTGGGTGTGGGACCTGGAGACCGATGAGTTGTTTGCGTCGCCGACGATGAAGGATATCTTCGAGCTGCCGCCCGACTTGCAGTTCACGACCCGCGACGCCTTCTTGCAGCATGTCAACGTTTATCCGGGCGATTACGCGCAGGTACAAAAGCGGATAGAAGAACACTTGGCGGGAATCACGCCGCACATGGAACTCGAGTACCGGATCATCCTGCGCAGCAGTGGAGCGATCCGCTGGATCCAGTCGCGCGCACAGGCCTTTCGCGACGCTGCCGGTCGCGCCGTTCGCGTGGCCGGCGCGACGATTGACATCTCGGAGCGCAAGCGCGCCGAGGAAGCGCTGCGCCGATCCGAAGAGCGCTACCAGCTCGCGGTTGACGGGTCTAACGAAGGACTTTGGGACTGGGATTTGGCGAGCGACGAGATGTTCCTGTCGGCACGCGCGCAGGAGTTGATGGGGATCGAGTCCGAAGAGCCAGTGCGGCCGCGGCGCGAGTGGGTCGCGCTGTCGAAGTATCACCCTGACGATCTCGATAACGTGCGCAATGCATTCTCCGCGCACTTGCGCGGCGCAACGCAGCACTTCGATGTCGAGTATCGGATGCTGCATCACTCCGGCGATTGGCACTGGTATCGCCAGCGCGGCGTTGCCGTGCGAGACGAAAACGGGCGTCCGTATCGGATGGCCGGTTCGATCGAAGACGTGACCGACCGCAAGAATGCGGAAACCGCGCGCGATAGGCTCGAAGACCAACTGCGGCAGTCGCAAAAATTGGAAGCGATGGGTACGCTCGCCGGCGGTATCGCGCACGATTTCAACAACGTGCTCGCTGCCATCCTCGGATACGGCGAGATGGCGCAGAAGGACGCGCCTGAAGGAACGCCACTCAGAAGGCACATAGACGCTGCGATCAGCGCCGGCATGCGCGCCAAGTCTTTGGTCGAACGGATCCTTGCTTTCAGCCGCAGCGGCATTGGCGAGCGCGTACCGGTGCACGTGCAATCGGTCGTCGCCGAGGCACTCGATTTGATCGCCGACTCGGTTCCGCCAGGCGTGCGCTTCGAGCGTCAACTGTCCGCTGGCGATGCGGCCGTGCTGGGTGACCCGACACAGATACACCAAGTCGTGCTGAATCTGTGCACCAACGCGATCCAGGCGTTGAAGTCGAAGGGCGTGCTTACGGTCGCGCTCGAAGTGATTGATCTGACAGATTCGCGCACGGTCTCAACCGGTTCGCTTCCGAGCGGCAAGTACGTGCGGTTGACAGTGCGCGACACCGGTGGCGGCATAGCGCCGCAAGTGCTCGAGCGCATCTTCGATCCGTTCTTTACGACCAAGGAAGTCGGCGTGGGTACCGGGCTGGGTCTTTCGCTGGTGCACGGCATCGTGATGGACCTCGGCGGCGGCGTCGACGTGCAGAGCCAGCTCAAGTGCCGGCGCGACTTTCACCGTTTACCTGCCGTGGCAGGGTGACGTCGCCGAGCCGGCAGCCGTGGCAGAAGAAGCGATTGCCGGTGGCACCGGAGAAACGATATTGCTGGTCGACGACGAAGAAGCTCTGGTGCGAGTGGGCGAGGAAATGCTGGCCATGCTCGGCTACGAACCTGTGGGATTCGCTTCGAGCACCGCCGCATTGGAGACTTTCCGCGCAACGCCGCAGCGGTTCGATGCCGTTTTGTCCGATGAAGCAATGCCCGATTTGACGGGCTCCGAGCTCGCAAAGGAGATCCGCAAGCTCCATCCCGACATACCGATCGTGCTGATGAGCGGTTACGTCTCCCCCGCACTGTCCGCGCGAGCGCACGACGCCGGCGTCATCGAGGTACTTGCCAAGCCGCTTGTTTCGCGCGACATCGCGCGCAGCCTCGCCAGCGTGCTGCGCCGCTAGCCGTCAGTCGACATCGTCAGACGTTGCCGTCCGTCGGTTACGGCGGACACAAATCGCACGGCAATTACAGCGGTTGCAAGTGAAATCGCCGTGCGCGATGCCGACACGGCGTCGTAACGGTCACTCGCGAGGATGTCAGTGCCTGAAAAGGAACTGGCATGAGTTCACGTTTTGATAGCAAGCAACTGAACACCGACGAGCTGTTAAAGCTGCACGCTGCTGTCGGGCGGCAGATTGTCGTCGTCAAAGGCTTGGTGTGGATTACGCAGGAGAGAGATCCGCGAGACATATTTCTAGGCGCTGGCGGAACTTTGACCCTCGATCGGCGCGGGATGGCATTGGTGCAGGCGGTTAGAGACACCGCGTTGCTTGTGTCCGCACCGGTCAAAGCCAACAGCCCGATCAAGACGATATCGATTGCCGTGCGGCGCGGCGCAAGGTCGCTGTGGAGGAATCTCGGCCCCACCGCGGTTGCGCAGACCGTCAGACCGCAGCGCGCCAGCGCATTCAGCCGTTGACGAGAGCCTCGAATGAATGCGGTCATCGATCATCGTGCTGCCGAATCTGCGAATGCCCGGCCAGTCCATGGCGGACAAGAAGTAACGATCCGTCCGGTGCTGGCGGGCGACGGGCGGATGCTCCAGGCATTCGTACGAGGGCTGTCGCCGACGTCGCGTAACCACCGGTTTCACGGCGGCGTAAACGAACTCTCACCCGAATTGCTGAAGCGCTTTACAAACATTGACCACTCGGCACGAGATGGCGCTCAGTTGCAACAACGTCGCATCTTGGCCGAGAGGTCGGTGTCGGCGAGGCGCGCTACGGCAAAGTGGAAGCGGACTCGGATGGTCGGGAGTTCGCAATCGTCGTCGCCGATGCGTGGCAACACTCCGGAATCGGTTCAAGGCTGCTGCGTAAGTTGATCAGCCACGCACAAAGCCGCAAGGTGAAACGCCTGTACGGGAGCGTGCTTGCGGAAAACGCTTCGATGCTGGGCCTCGCACTCAAGCTGGGATTCGCGCTGCGCCATCACCCGCGTGATCCGCATTTGGTGCGAGTCCACAGGACATTGGCAACGGAGTCATAAGACCGTTCGAGCAAGCGCTCGTCGCAGTCCGCAAGCGTTGCAACTGAAATTGCGCTCTACGGTGCTGAAACTCGCGCGCAACGGCTTCCCTCGAACATGCCCTCATAGGTAAAGGCATCGAGGAAGCTCAGATGGACACAAGCCTCAAGCAAGCAATCACGAAACTCGCCAAAGGCGACCTGCTGCGATTCGAAGACGCGCGCGGGCGAAGCATCGTACTGGTCCAAGGCATGGTGTGGATTACCCAGGAAGACGATCCGCGCGACGTTTTTCTAAGCGACGGTGAGAGCTTCGCATTCAACCGGCCCGGCGTGGCACTGGTGCAAGCGATCAGCGACACAAGTTTGATCGCGCTCGCCGACGAATCAGCCGGAGCGATCGAAACAACGACAACGCCGTCTGTTTCCACGGAAGCGTACCGCGGACACGGAGGCTTAGCAGCTCGCATTCAGTTGCACCGGGACTTGGCAGCGCGGGCGCAACTCGCCGAAGTGCAAGCGCAGCAGCGCGCATGGCGAACCGGTCGCGATCGTGTCTGAAGTGCGACCGCCCACCCTTTTTAATCCTTCGAAATGGAAACTGAAATGAAAAGTACCCGCCTTCTGATCAGCGTTACCGCCGCTCTGTTGATAACAGGCTGCGCGACCTCGCTCGCCCCGAGCGAGAACTTCAACGATTGGACTAACTCCGCCCTTCATCGCCAGTACCCCGAGCAACGCGGTTCCGACGTCGCCACGCAGACGATGCCCTCTTCGCTAGCCAAGGCGCCTGGCAAGGAAAACATCCATCCGTAACCGTCATCCGTAACCTACAAGAGACTCAAATGGATAACGACGAAGCAGGCTGGCGGTCCGTGGCCACGGCGGTGCAGGAGTGGCTATGGCACGCGCGCGACAAGTACAACTTGGCTCACCTTAATGAACGGGAGCTGCGAGACATTGGTCTGCAACTCGATTCATTCTGGGACGAAAGGGCTAGAAAATGATGGACGGTTCTCGGTTCGATCGCGGCAGCAAGGTGATTGGCGCGTTATCGGATCCAGACACGTCCGAGCCGATACCCACCGCGGTGTCCGAGTACGCGGATCAATACAACCTCAACGATATCGGGCTTGCAATGCGGCTCTATGAATCACGCCGCGGAATAAGCGGTCGGCCTTATCGCACGACTTCGACCTGGGCGTCGAACAGATAGCCCACGCCGCGTTCCGTAGTAATAAATTGTGGATGCGCGGGGTCGGTCTCGATCTTGCGGCGTAGCCGCAGGATCTGCACATCGATCGAGCGATCGTAGACCTCGGCGTTGTGAAGCCTCGATAGATTGAGCAGCTGATCGCGCGTAAGGATGCGCTGCGGAGCCGAAAGAAAAGCCGCAAGCAAGCTGAATTCGCCGTTGGTCAAATCCACTCTCTGGCCCTCTCGGTCCCTGAGCTTACGCAGGCCAACGTTCAACTCCCAGCTCCCAAAGCGATACGCGCGGACCTTGGAAAGCTCATCGGCAACCGTGGCTTGCGCCTTGGCCCGCCGCAGTAACGCACGAATGCGCGCAAGCAGCTCACGCGGGCTGAACGGCTTGGTCAGATAATCGTCGGCGCCAAGCTCAAGTCCCATTACACGGTCGGCTTCCTCCGCACGACCGGTCAGCATCAGAATCGGAATCGCAGATTCCTCGCGCAGCTTGCGAGCGATCTGCATCCCGTCTTCGCCTTGCAGGCGCAGATCGAGGACGACGAGATCGATGGTCTCGCGCGCCATGATGGCCGCCAGCTCATCGCCGCTGGCCACTGCGGTGACGCGAAGCTCGTGTTCGGTCAAGTACTCGGTCACGAGCTCGCGGATCGACGGGTCGTCGTCCAGCGCGAGCACATGAGGCGGCAGCGAAGTAGCGTTCTGCATGGGGTTACCGAAAGTGGAGCATTATCCTATCTCGGGCGCCGGGTGACTTCCAGCGCGCCGAATTGCAAACGTAATTGTGCTCGCGGCTGCCCGACATCGCCGTGAAACGGCCGAAATGCGACTGTATAGCGGGTCCGTCCGAGTTGACCCGAAATTCAGAATCTTTAGCATTTGCCGTTTCTTGCCGCAGACGGACCCGCGCGCGCAGGCGCAAGGAACCGCAATGACTCAACGCCACGCAGTCACGTTTGTCCTGCTCCTGGTGGGCAGCTTGCTCGCCAGTCCGGTTGCAGCGCAGAGCTGCCCTCCGTTGCTGAACCACACGTTCGCACGCCTGCAGGACGAAGCGCCACAGCCACTCTGCCAGTACCGCGGACGTGTGCTGCTGGTGGTCAATACGGCCAGCTATTGCGGTTACACGCCGCAGTACGAGGGCCTCGAGAAGTTGCATGCTCAATACGCAGGACGCGGGTTGACTGTGCTCGGCTTTCCATCGGGCGACTTCGGCAATCAGGAAAAAGCGAGCAACAAGGAGATTGCGGAGTTTTGCTATAACACTTACGGCGTCAAGTTTCCGATGTTCGCCAAGTCTTCGGTAGCAGGCCCGTCGGCGAATCCGCTTTTTGCTGCGCTCGCCACGTCGACTGGCCAGGCGCCAAAGTGGAACTTTCACAAGTACTTGATCGATCGCGACGGCAAGGCCGTTGCTGCATTTTCGAGCACTACTGCGCCGCTCGATGCGCGACTGACGAGCCAGATCGAGCGATTGTTGGATACAAAGTGAACGCACCAGACGATCTATTCCTACCGGACGTGCAGTCCGGTGCCGACCGCCGCGATCTCGCAATCCAGCGAGTCGGCGTCAAATCATTGACGCATCCGGTGTTGGTCGCGACCGTGCGCGGCCCGCAACCGTCAGTGGCGTCGATCGATATGTTCGTCGGGCTGCCGGCCGATCAGAAAGGCACGCACATGTCGCGTTTCGTCGATGTGCTCCAGGGTCATGCCGAGCCGCTGTCGATGACGTCGGTACGCACGCTGCTGACCAGGATGATCGAGCGGCTCGATGCACAGGCCGGCCACATCGAGATGCGGATGCCGTTTTTCGTGCTGAAGACCGCGCCGATATCGGGCGTCGAGAGCCTGATGGACTATCAGCTGACGTTCACGATCGATACCGACGGCGAAACCGCTCGCTTTCGACAAAAGGTGGTGGTCCCCGTGACGAGCCTGTGCCCGTGCAGCAAAAGTGTTTCTGATTACGGTGCGCACAACCAGCGCTCGCATATCTCGATCATGGCCGAGCTGGCGGACGAAATGACCGTCGAAGATCAGATCCGCATTGCCGAGGATGCGTCGTCGTGCGAGCTCTGGGGCTTGCTGAAGCGGCCGGATGAAAAGTATGTGACCGAGCGCGCCTATAACAATCCCAAATTTGTCGAGGATGTCGTGCGCGACGTTGCGCTGGCGCTGAATGGCGACGCGCGCATTCTGGCCTACACCATCGAAGCCGAGAACTTCGAGTCGATTCATAATCATTCGGCCTACGCGCTGATAGAGCACGATAAGCGCACGCTACAGGCGCGCTAGCGGCGCCACGAGCAGCGCAGGGGTCAGGAGTACTTTTGAGCCGCAAGTGCAAGATCGGGGCGCGCAGTAGTCTTGCATCACGGTGGTAGGGAGATTGCGATGGCTGCACTGCTATATCCAGAGTTGTTCAAGTCGCTCGAATCGGTCCGCTGGAACCTGGAAACGGATGTCCCATGGAGCGAATTCGACGCCGGCAAATTGTCCGAGGAGCAGGCGCAGACAATCAAGATGAACGCGATCACCGAGTGGTCGGCACTGCCGGCGACCGAAATGTTCCTGCGCGATAACCGCGGCGACTCCGACTTTTCCGCATTCATGTCGGTGTGGTTCTTCGAGGAGCAGAAGCACGCGCTCGTGCTGATGGAATACCTGCGCCGTTTTCGGCCTGACCTTGTGCCGAGCGAAGACGAGCTGCACGCCGTGCGTTTTGAGTTCGATCCTGCGCCACGTCTCGAAACTCTGATGATGCATTTCTGCGGCGAAGTGCGCCTGAATCACTGGTACCGCCGAGCATCAGAATGGCACACCGAGCCGGTGATTAAAGCGATCTACCGGTTGCTATCGCAGGACGAGGCGCGCCATGGCGGCGCGTACCTGCGCTACATGAAAAAGTCGCTATCCGAGCTGGGCGACGTCGCGCGCGCTGCGTTCGCCAAGATCGGCGTGTTAATGGCTTCGGCCAAGCGGACCGAAAAGGCCCTGCATCCAACCAATCTGCATGTAAATCAGTCGCTTTTCCCGCGTGACACCGTACAATCGCGCCTCCCCGACCCGGGCTGGCTCGAACACTGGCTCGACGAACAAATAAGATTCGACAAGGAATGGGAGACCAAGGTCGTCGAACGCATCCTGCACAACCTGTCGCTGCTGTTCGAGCGTACGTTTACATCAGTGCAGGATCTGAATCGCTATCGGAAGGAAATCGCGGCGCGGTTGAAAGCCGCCCCGGGACCCGGCGGCGCCCCTCAGCCCGCGTAACTCCCAGCGACCCAGAGGTCCGCGGCGGCTACGCCGCTGCACGTGCATCTTGGCCGGTCAATCCGCGCCATTGGCTCGGGGCAGGCCGGCGCCGGTTGCAAATACAGCAACGATGATCCCGCGCCATGTTCCACTGGTCGAAACCACGCGCGGCGGCACGACCGAGTGTGTTCACTACGGCTCGATTGCAGTGGTCGACGCCAACGGCCGGCTGGTGGCTTCAGCCGGCGACCCCGATTCGCTTAACTTCACGCGTAGCGCGCTAAAACCGCTGCAAGCGATGCCGTTCGTCGAAGACGGCGGGCTTGCGTACTACGGTTTCGGCTCGCACGAGCTGGCGCTGATGTGCGCCAGCCACAGCGGCGAAGCGATGCACGTGGCGGTCGTGCAACGGATTCTGGCGCGCCTCGGTCTCGACGAGACGGCGCTGCAATGCGGCTGTCACCCACCCAGTTACTACGCCGCGACCGAAACGCCGGTGCCGGTCGGCGCCACCTGGAGCACGCTGCATCACAACTGCTCGGGCAAGCACGCCGGCTTTCTCGCGTACTGCCGTATGCATGGGCAGCCGACCGATAACTATCTGGACAGCGGCCATCCGCTGCAGCAGAGGATTCGGACGACCGTGGCGCGCTTCACGCACGGCGATCCGATCGCGCTCGGCATCGACGGTTGCAGTGCGCCGAATTTCGCGATGCCACTGAAGCGGCTGGCGCAGCTGTATGCACACATCGCCGCCGAAGACTCTCCGGAGACGCACGCGATCACGTTTGCGATGGGCCACCATCCGGATCTCGTGTCGGGCACGCGACGCGCCGATCTCGCGATCATGCAAAGCGGCCGGGGAGACTGGATCAGCAAGGCGGGCGCCGACGGCATGCAGGCGATCGGCGTGCGATCACAGGGATTCGGTATTGCGATCCGGATTGCCGATGGCAACACGCGCGCCGTGCACGCGGCAACGGTCGAGGTGCTGGAACAGCTCGATCTGCTCGACGATCCAAGTGGAACCCCGCTCGCTGCCTACGACTGCCCGCCGATCCGCAACTATCGCGGCATCGAGACCGGTGGCGTGGTGCCGGTGCTAAAACTGATCGGGCACTAGTCCAGCAAAGACCCACGGGACTAGCTCAAGACAACTTCGCCCGCCGGCGTGCGAATCGTCGCGGCCAGCATCTTCGGGCCTGGCGCCAAGTCGACTGGCCCGACGATCCTTAACTCGCGAAACAACCCCATGATGCCGCTCGTTCCCAGCACTGCCGCGGGGTGCGACAGTTGCAGACGCACCAGCTCGCAGCTGCTGTCTTCGAGCCTGTCGCATGGATGCAGCGCGCGGCCATCGCTGCCTTCATTGGCCATCCACTGAATTGCAGCCGGCAGCACACCGCCCCACGGCAATGTGCCGGTGTCGGGCACCGCGATCTTCCAATGAAATTCGCCGCGGCTCGCCGATATGATCTCGCCCAGATCCGGCACACGCGCGCATGCATTGGCCAACGATTCGCAGCGCACCACCCAGGTAATCAGCCGGGGCCCATTCGTTAACTGCGCTTGCATTTCGGGTTCGTCGAGCGCGTACCAGCGTGGCCGCGACGGTTTGATCCCGTTCGGGTCGATCGCGATGACTTCGAGATAGCTGCGGGCACCCAGCTTCAGCAGCGCGTTGTGCGTGCCCATCGTGACATGCTGGCCACCGGGCGTAGGCCGCGAACCGAGCTGTTGCTCGATCCAATCGATGCCGTCTTCCAACCTGGCGCACGCGACGATGAGGTGGTCAAGCTCGCTGCGCATCATCCGCTCAGTTGCCGTTTTCCTGGAACGAACAAGGCGGTCCGAAATCGCCGACGTAGGCGGTATGCGTCACCAACTGCCTGCCGGTCCACCAATGAAGCTGAAACGCCGGCGGCTCCATGATGAAACGCACGGCGCCGTCGGGCGTTAGATCGAGCACGAGTTGATGCGCCGGACTTGGACACGTGCTGGCGACGGTGCTGCCGAAGCGCACGGTGATTGGGCGATGCAGATGCCCCGCAATCACGCGTTCGACGTGCGGATGCCGCGCGATGACCTGCTCAAGTTCGCTCGATGCGTCGAGCCCTATGCGGTCCATGTGGCCGATGCCAGTCACGAACGGCGGATGATGCAACGCGACCACCGTCGGCTTACTGGACTCGGAAAGCGCACGATCGAGCCAATTTAATCGCTCATTGCACAGCGTGCCGCCAGCCTGCCCCGGGATCACGGTATCGAGCGCGACAATGCGCAGCGGGAAATCATCGATCGTGTACTGAATGAACGGCGACGTCTTGCGCAGGTAGCCATGGTCGGCAAACACTTGGCGCAGCGCCTCACGCTCGTCGTGATTGCCGGGCATCAGGTAAAGCGGCATCGTCAATGGCGACAATAGCTCGCGCAGCAGCGCGTACTCGCCGGCTGTGCCGCCATCAACCA
The DNA here is from genome assembly GCA_963824935.1 of uncultured beta proteobacterium. Classification (GTDB taxonomy): domain Bacteria; phylum Pseudomonadota; class Gammaproteobacteria; order Burkholderiales; family Burkholderiaceae_F; genus JACCZX01. Next base: position 387,835 of record CAWGRF010000010.1, read on the forward strand.
GATCGCCGGTAGCAATCACCGCATCGGGTCGCTGCGGAAGTTGGCCGATCTGCGCGATACAGCGCTCCAGCATCGCCGCTGTATCAACGACACGGTATGCCAGCTCGCGTTCGGGCCTGATATGCAGGTCGCTGATCTGACACAGAATCATCGTGCACTCGCCCGCAACGTGGGACGCTAATGAGACGTTAGTTGCCGCAATCGCTTGATGATAACGGGCTCACCTTGTCCGCTTAAGTAAACTGCGCGACTTTTGCGCGATCTAGCGCGCATGGGCCCGCGATGCTTCCCTCGCACAAACAGCAAGTTATCGGTTTGATCGAAGACGCTTGCGCGCAGGTGGGAGCCACAGGCGTCGCGGTGGCGCTCGAGCGGCCGAAGATCGAAGCGCACGGCGACGTTGCCACCAACGTCGCACTGCAAGTCGCCAAGGCGCAGAAGAGAAATCCACGTGAGGTGGCGGGCGAGATCGCAAGCACGATGCGCGCCTCGGGCGAGTTCTCGTCGCTGATTGAGTCGATCGAAGTCGCAGGGCCCGGCTTTATCAACCTGCGATTCACGGCTGCTGTGAAGCAGCAAGTCGTGCTCGCAGTGTTGAGCGGGGCCGACAAATTCGGGACGACGCATGCGCATGCGGGCCAACGCGTGATGGTCGAGTTCGTGTCTGCAAATCCGACCGGTCCGCTGCACCTCGGCCATGCGCGACAGGCGGCGCTCGGCGATGTGCTGGCCAATTTGCTCGCAGCGCAGGGTTGGCAAGTAACGCGCGAGTTCTATTACAACGATGCCGGCGCGCAGATCGCGAACCTGGCGATATCGGTGCAGGCGCGTGCCAAGGAGCTGCTCGGTGAAGCGGCCTCATTTCCCGAGGACGGTTATCGGGGTGAGTACATCGCCGAGATCGCGCGCGACTATCTGGCGCGCGCGACGATCGAGCGTGACGGCGCCGCGATTGTCGCCAGCGGCGACGTCAATGACCTCGGCGCCATTGAACGTTTCGCAGTCGCGTATCTGCGCGGCGAGCAGGATCGCGATCTCGCGGCGCTCGGCGTGAGCTTTGATAGTTTTTTTCTCGAGTCTTCGCTGTACGACGATCGCAAGGTCGAAGCTGCGGTGAACGCAATGACGGCTTCGGGCATGACCTACGAGCACGAAGGCGCGTTATGGTTGAAGACAACTGCCATCGACATTCATGGCCACGGCGGCCCGCCCGCCGACGACAAGGACCGCGTAATGCGCAAGTCCGACGGCAGCTATACCTACTTCGTGCCGGACGTTGCCTATCACATCACCAAGCTGCAGCGGGGCTACGACAAGGTCATCAACATACAGGGCACCGACCACTATGGAACCGTCGCGCGCGTGCGCGCCGGACTGCAGGCCGCGGCCAAGTCGCTGGGCATGAAGGTGCCTCATGGGTATCCGGACTACATGTTGCACAAGATGCTGCGCGTCACAATGGGCGGCGAAGAAGTGAAGATGAGCAAGCGTGCCGGCACCTATGTGACGCTGCACGATCTGCTCGATTGGGTCGGCCGCGATGCGGCGCGTTTCTTTCTGGTGTCGCGCAAACCCGATGCCGAGTTCGTTTTTGATGTCGATCTTGCGGTCTCGCAATCCGAAGAGAACCCGGTTTACTACGTGCAGTACGCGCACGCGCGTATCTGTTCCGTGTTCGCGCAGGCGCTAGAAAAGGGATTTGCGGTCCCCGACGCCGCAAGTGCGCAGAAAGTCAGTCTGGCCGCGCTGAAAAGCGCACGTGAACAGTCGCTGATGAACCGGCTCGCGGACTATCCCGATGCGATCGCGAACGCCACCGACGAGTTGGCGCCACATCACGTCGCCGCCTACTTGAAGGAGGTCGCCGCCGATTTTCACGCCTACTACAATGCCGAGCGTGTGCTGGTGGACGACGATGACGTGCGCAATGCGCGATTAGCGCTGCTACTCGCTACACGACAAGTGTTGTCCAATGGACTCGGGTTGCTGGGCGTTTCCGCCCCTGAACGTATGTAGGCAACGGCCCGGCGCCGATTTTGAGTGAAAAGGCTACGAGAGAGTAACGCTGTGAACGTGTCTTATCGCCTGCAACAGGGCACCACATTGGTTGGTCTTATCGTTGGGCTGGTGCTGGGGCTGGCAATCGCCGTCGCGGTGGCGCTCTACATCACTAATGCACCCGTACCGTTCGTCAATAAAGTGCGGCCGGCCAGCGAAACGGTGAATCCGGCCGTCAAGGGCCAGCTTCCGGATCCGAACAAGTCGCTGTACACCCAGGCGCCATCAAAGGCGATTGCGCCCGAGCCCACGAAAAGCGATGCCGCAACCGATCCGAAGGCCGCTCCACCGGTCGAGAAAGGTAGCGTGCTTCCGGTCGAAGACTCGCGCTTCCTGCTGCAGGCGGGCGCCTTCAGTACACCCGCTGACGCCGATTCGATGCGCGCTCGTCTGGCGTTGCTCGGCTTCGACGCCAAGATCTTTCCGCGCGAGCAGGACGGCACGACGTTGTATCGCGTGCGGCTTGGTCCGTATGGCAACCTGGACGATGTGAACCGGATTCGCAAGACGATGACGGAAAACGGCATCGACGTTCAACTCGTTCGACTGAAATAGCCAGGTTCTATTCCCTAGACTCTGGAAACTCCTGTCATCGGCACGAGTCTGAACAGCGTTTCTGCTGCGATACTGCCGCTTGCAAACGCTTTCGCTGGAATTCAAGTCTTGGAGAGCCATGAATGTTCATTAGTCGCCGTCAACTGTTGATCGCTGTCGCCCTTGTCCCCGCTAGCGCGCTCGCGCAGTCTGCGCGGCCGCTGCAGGAATTGAAGGACTTCCGCCCCGTCACACCGCCGCAGCCGGTCGAATCGGGCAACAAGGTCGAAGTCATCGAGTTCTTCCAGTATTCATGCCCGCACTGCCTGTCCTACGACCCCGTCTTGCAGGGTTGGAGAAAGACGTTGCCGGCCGATGTCGACTATCGCCGCGTTCCAATCTCGTGGGACGACAAGTCCGTGCCGCACGTTCGCATCTACTACACGCTCGAAGCGCTCGGCAAAACCAACGAGCTGCACTCGAAGATTTTCGAAGCGGTGCAAGCAAAGAAAATGCCGATGTTGAAGCCCGAAGAGATCGCCGACTTTGTGGCGACCCAGGGAATCGACCGCAAGCAATGGCTCGATACGTATAACTCTTTCTCGGTCGGCGCACGCACCAATCGTGCGGGACAGGTATGGCGTGCTTACAAGATTGACGGCACACCTGCGATGGCGGTCGATGGTAAGTATGTGACGGCACCCTCGATGGTGGGCTCGCGCGAAGGGAGCCTGATCGTGCTCGACAGTCTGATTCAACGCGCCAGGGCTGAACGTAAGAAGTAGTCGCGACGAGTGCACGTGCGACTGCGAAACAGTCGCGTCCACGAGGAGCGGTTCATTTGAACGTTTTCATTACCGGGGCGTCGAGTGGAATCGGCGCGGCGCTCGCGAGCGAGTTCGCGACGCGTGGTGCCTGTCTTGGCCTCGCAGCGCGGCGGCGCGACGCGCTTGATGTCGTCGCAGCTGCGCTGCCGGGTAAACATCATCAGTACATCGTCGACGTGACCGACCGGAACGCGCTGATCGACGCCGCGCGGACCTTCGACGCGGCTGTGGGTGGCGTCGATATCGTCATCGCCAACGCCGGCATTTCGGTGGGCGTGAAAACCGAGTTCTACGAAGATCTCGAGCAGTTCGCGCGAGTAATGGACACCAACGTGCTCGCGATGGCGACGACGTTTCATCCTTTCATCGCTGGCATGAAGGCACGGCGCCGAGGCACACTGGTGGGCATCGCGAGCGTTGCCGGAGTGCGTGGGCTGCCTGGATCAGAGGCCTACTGCGCATCAAAAGCCGCCGCGATCGTGTACTGCGAGAGTCTCCGCGTCGATATGGCCAGGTACGGCATCAAGGTTGTGACGATCTCTCCGGGCTTCATTCGCACGTCGATGACCAAGAAGAATCCATATCGAATGCCATTCTTGATGAACGTCGACGCATTCGCTGAGCGCGCGGCCGACGCGATCATCGCTGGTGTGCGTTACCGGACCATACCGTGGCAAATGGGCTGGATCACCATGCTGCTGCGGCTGATGCCGCGCTGGCTGTTCGATCGGCTGGTAGCAAATCGCAAACAGAAGCCGCGCGCCGGCGACGCCGTTGCGCGTTGATGCCCGACTTGTCGACGTGCTGCGTCGATGCCGCCGGGCAGACGCATCAACGAACCGGCGACAACGCGCGCATCGTGTCCCTGGTGCCGTCGATTACCGAGCTTCTATTTGATCTTGGGCTCGGAGCTCAGGTCGTCGGCCGCACCGGTTTCTGCATTCATCCGCGCGACGCCGTGCGCAGCGTGCCCAAGGTCGGCGGCACCAAAGACGTAAAGCTCGATGCTCTGCAGGCATTGAAGCCCACCCACGTGATTGTCAACGTTGACGAGAACGATCTGCCCACCGTCGAAAAGATCCGGGAGTTTGCGCAGCATGTGATCGTCACGCATCCAAACGCGCCGGAAGACAACATCTCACTGTTTCAACTTCTGGGCGGCATCTTCGGTGCGCAGGAACGCGCCGAGCAGCTGACCGGCGAGTTGCAGCGCGAGCTCGAACAGTGCAGCGCGGTCGCATGGCGGCCCGAACGCGTGCTCTATCTGATCTGGAAAGGCCCATGGATGACGGTCGCCTCGGATACATACATCGCGCGCACGCTTGCATGCGTCGGCTGGCGGGTGACGACTGATCCCGGTGGTTGGGCGGGTGCGGCGCGTTATCCGGTGGTGCCCGATCTGCAGACCGCCGCGCGAGACGTCGACCGCGTACTGCTGTCGTCGGAGCCGTTCATGTTTCGCGAGCAACATGTTGAGGAGCTGCGAAGTCAGCTGGATGTGCCGGTCGATTTGATCGACGGCGAGATGACGAGCTGGTACGGCAGCCGCGCGATTCGCGGCCTTGCGTATCTGCGCGACTTTCGCGCAGCCCTCAGCTAGCACGCAGGGCAGCAAACCCGCGCTTCAAATCATCGATCAGATCGTCCGCATCTTCGAGGCCGGCCGAGATGCGAAACAGGCGGCCCTGGTACGGAGATGGCGCGACGGTGCGCTCGGGATAAACAGGAATCAGCAAGCTTTCGTGGCCGCCCCATGAATAGCCGCGACCGAAGAGTTCAACGGCGTCTACCAAGGCATTGAGGCGCGCACCGCCCGCGTCTGGTTTCAACACGATGCCGAACAGGCCGGGCGCTCCGCTCATGTCGCGCTTCCACAAGGCATGGCCGGGGTCGCTCGGCAGCGGTGGATACAAAATGCGTTCGACTTCGGGTTGTGCGAGAAGCCATTCGATCAAACGGTCCGCGGTAGCGCGGTGCTGTTTCAGCCGCGCGCTCAGCGAGCGCAGTCCGCGCAGCGCGACGTATGCATCGTCCGGGCTGACCGTCAATCCAAAGTTGAACAGCGTTTCACGCATCGGTGGCCACGCGGTTCGGTTGCAGGTGATCGTTCCCATCAGCGTGTCCGAATGGCCGCAGATGTATTTGGTGGCCGCGTGCACGCTGACATCGACCCCTAGCTTCAGCGGCTGAAAATAAAGCGGCGTGGCCCACGTGCTGTCGATCGCGCTGATTGCACCGCGGCTGCGCGCCAGCTCGGCCAGGGCCGGCACGTCCTGCATCTCGAACGTCAGCGAACCGGGCGATTCGAGCCACAGCAAGCGCGTGTTCGGTCGAAACTGATCTTCGAGTTCACGCCCTGCAACCGGCGCATAGAAACTGCATTGCACGCCGTAGCGCGGCAACATCTCGATGCAGAAACGGCGCGTCGGACCATAGGCCGCGTCCGACACGAGCACGTGATCGCCGGCGCGCACGAAGGCCAGCATCGTGATGGTGCAGGCTGCCAGGCCCGACGGCACCGCCCAGCTCCGGTGGCCACCTTCAAGCTCGCTCAGCAATTCGAACAGAGCATGATGCGTCGGCGTGCCGTACATCCCGTAGTTGACCGCGCCGTGCTCATCGGTGCGATACCGGCGCGAGCGCTCCTTCATGTCGGCCACGCTGGCGTGCAGCACCGTCGAGCCGCGCACGATCGGCGGGTTGACGAAATCATGACCGGCAATCGCCGCCTTGCCGCCATGCGCCAGCCGTGTCTCGCGCTTACCGTTTGCCATCGTTGTCTGGGATCCGTTTGCCGTATGGCTGGATTCTTGCATGGCAAGCGCGAGTCGCCGTCTAGCCGCTATTCTGGTCGATCATGAAAATCAAGCGACTTATGTTTCCAGTCATCGCCGCGATCGTTCTCACCGTACTCGCAACGCTGGTCATCCTGAACCTACGCGCCGAAAAAAAGATCGACGTCCGGCCGACGCATCTATACCCGGTGGCCGATCAGCAGTTTCTCCGTTCAATGAGCGTGTTGCTCGGACCGCCATTGCTCGAGGGCAACCGCGTCGAGACGCTGCTTAACGGCGACCGCATTTTCCCTTCGATGCTGGAGGCCATCCTGGGCGCCAAGCAGACGATCAATTTCGAAACCTACATTTACTGGTCGGGCGAGATCGGCAAGCGCTTTGCCGAAGCGCTGGCCGAGCGCGCACGTGCAGACGTCAAGGTCAACGTGCTGGTCGATTGGGTCGGCAGCCAGAAGATGGATGACGATTCGATCGAGTTAATGAAACGAGCCGGGGTCGACTTTCGAAAGTATCGGCCGCTGCGCTGGTACAGCCTCGGGCGCGTGAACAACCGCACGCACCGCAAGCTGCTGGTCGTCGACGGGCGCATCGGATTTACCGGCGGCGTCGGTATCGCCGATAACTGGACCGGCAATGCACAGGACCCGGAGCACTGGCGCGACAATCATTACCGAATTGAAGGCCCGGCCGTGGCGCAGATGCAGGCCGCGTTCATGGATAACTGGACCAAGGTGAGCGGTGCGGTGCTGCACGGCGATATCTATTTTCCTCGGGCGCAGTCGTCTGGCAAGCAGTACGCGCAGGTATTTCAAAGCTCGAGTGAGGGCGGCTCCGAGAGCATGCATCTGATGTATCTACTGTCGATTGCAGCAGCGGCGAAAACGATCGATCTTGCGATGGCGTACTTCGTGCCCGACGAAGTGACCAGCGAAGCGCTGGTCAGCGCGATGAAGCGCGGCGTACGAGTACGGCTGATTCTGCCGGGTCAGTACAACGACACGGACTTTGTACGCAATGCGTCCCGCGCGAGCTGGGGACCGTTGTTACAGGCGGGCGCGTTGATCCACGAGTATCAGCCGACGATGTATCACGTGAAGCTGCTGATCGTCGACGGTTTGTGGTCGTCGGTCGGGTCGACCAACTTTGACAGTCGCTCGTTTCGCTTAAACGACGAAGCCAATCTGAACGTCTTCGACGCCGATTTTGCGCGCGTGCAAACAGAATCGTTTGAGGCGGATTTAAAGCTGTCTCGACGCATCACCCACGAACAGTGGGAAGCGCGTCCATGGCACGAGAAGCTGAAGGAGCACGGAGCAGCGCTGTTTTCCTCGCAGTTATGAGGCAGCGCTGAAGCGATAGACGCCAGCGTCGTCGCGCCGCTCGAGTTTGCCTTCGTACCACAGCGCATGCAGGTGCGCGAGCGATTCGCCGAGCGCGAAGGTCATCTGGTGCAGATCGAGCGCGCGCTTGAACAGCACCGGCACGATGCTCGCCGCCGTCTGCGGCGTGTCGCATGCGGCGAGTACTTCACCGAGCCGCTCGGCATGATGATGATGCTGTTGCGCAATTCGCTGATGCAATCCGACGAACGGTTTTCCGTGCGAAGGCAGCACCAGCGTGTCGGCCGGCAACAGCAGCAGCCGGTCGAGCGAATGCAGATAGCGCGGCAGCGGGTTCGCGTCGGGCTCGGTGTCGAACACGCTGACGTTGGTCGAGATGCGCGGCAGCACCATATCGCCAGTCACCAGCAGGCGATCTTCTTCGCAGTAAAGCGATGCGTGCTCGGGCGCGTGACCAAAGCCGACGACGATGCGAAAGATGCGCTTGGCGTGCGCCGGTCCGATCGCGATTTCGTCACCGTCATGCAGGCGGTGAAAACTCGACGGCACGGCGGGAACCAGCCCCGGGTAATACCGCGACCCGCGCTCGCGCACCTGTTGCAATGCTGCACCGTCGCTCAAACCGTTGCGCGCAAAGTGGCGCGCAGCGCACTCACCGCTGATGTTGTCGCCGCCGCCGGCTGAAAGGTAGCGGCCAAACGCATATTCGGTCGCCGTCATCCACAGCGGCGCAGACCACCTTTGTTGATCGCCGCCTGCGGTCAGCCAGTGGGCAAGACCAAAATGATCCGGATGAAAGTGCGTGCAGATGACGCGCAACGCTGGCTTGCCGGCAAAGTCGCCATCGAACAATTGCTCCCATGCGCGCTTTGTGGCACCGCTCGTGATGCCGCAATCGATCAGTGTGTAACCGTGCCGGCCGTCGATCTCGTCGTCGAGCACCCACAGGTTGATGTGATCGAGCGCGAACGGCAGCGGCATGCGCACCCAATGCACGCCGGGACGCAGCGTCAGCCAGGCGCCAAGCGGGGGAGCATCGGCCCACGGATATTGCAGTTCGTGTTCGTTCGGATTCACTATTCGTCCGTTTCAACCATCGCCGAGCAGCGCCAGCAAACCGGCGCCATAGCTTGCCAGCTTCTTTTGGCCCACTCCCGAGACGGCGCGTAGTTCGTCGAAGGACTTCGGCCGCATCTGCGCGATCGCCCGTAATGTGCCGTCGTGAAAGACGACGAACGCAGGCACGCCGTGTTCCTTCGCGACTCCGGCGCGCCAGACGCGCAGCTTCTCGAACATGGGATCGTGATCGTCGGCGGCCGCGCCGGTAGCGCGCTGTTTGCTCTTGCGCCGGCGCGGCTCTGCACTTTGCTGTCTGAGCTCGATCGTGCGTTCACCGCGCAGCACCGCTCGACTCGCTTCGGTCAGACGCAGCACGTTGAACGTCGCGTGGTCGACTTCGACGATGTGCTGGGCAATCAGATGCCGCAGCAACAGTCGCCACTCGGCTTCCGACAGCTCGGCGCCGATGCCAAACGTCGAAAGCCGCTCGTGGCCGAACTTGGCCACCTTGTCGGTCTGCTTGCCGCGCAATACGTCGATGATGTGGGTCGCAGCAAAACCAAACCCGCTGGCACGCTCGCATCGATAGATGCACGACAACAATTTCCGCGCAGCGTCGGTGGCATCCGTGCGCGCGGGCGGACTCTCACAGTTATCGCAATTGCCGCATGGGTTGCTGGCTTCGCCGAAGTACGCAAGCAACCGTACTCTTCGGCAGTCGGCGGCTTCCGCCAGACCGAGCATCGAATCGAGCTTCGCTCCAGACAGGCGCTTGTACGTTGCATCGGCCTCCGACATCTCGATCAGGCGGCGCTGCTGCACGACGTCCGCAAGGCCGTATGTCATCCAGGCGTCGGCAGGCTCGCCGTCGCGGCCGGCGCGGCCGGTCTCCTGAAAATAGCCCTCGATGCTCTTCGGCATATCCAGATGCGCAACGAAGCGCGCGTCGGGCTTGTCGATCCCCATGCCGAAGGCGATCGTCGCGACCATCACGCGCCCGTCCTCCTGCAGGAACTCGTTCTGGTTGGCAGAGCGCGCGGCTGATTCCATGCCGGCGTGATATGGCAGTGCCTTGATGTCATGGGTGCACAGAAATGCAGCGACTTGATCGACGGTGTTGCGCGCCAGGCAGTACACGATGCCCGATTGATCTGCATGCTCTTCGCGGATAAATCGCAGCAGCTGATCGCGCGGATCGCGCTTTTCAACGACGCGATAGCGGATGTTTGGGCGATTGAAGCTCGCGACAAACACGCGCGGCTCCAGCAACAACCGTTCGGCGATCTCATGGCGGGTCGGCACGTCGGCGGTCGCGGTCAACGCAATGCGTGGAACCGCTGCAAAGCGCTCACGCAGCATCGTCAACTGACCGTAGTCGGGCCGAAAGTCATGACCCCACTGCGAGACGCAATGCGCTTCGTCGATAGCAAACAGCGCGATCCCAGCACCTTGTTCGACGTCACCCAGTAAGCGCCGGCAGCGTTCGGTCATCAGACGCTCCGGGGCGATGTAGACGAGATCGAGCTCGCCGGCGCGCATCCGCCGCTCGACGGCTCCGGCTTCAACCGACGACAAACTCGAGTTCAAGAATGCCGCGCGTGCGCCAGCCTCAGCCAGCGCCATCACCTGATCCTGCATCAGCGCGATCAGCGGCGAAATGACGATACCGACGCCTGCGCGCAGCATTGCGGGAATCTGATACGTCAACGACTTGCCACCACCGGTCGGCATCAGTACCAGCGCGTCACCGCCGCCGACGACGTGCTCGATGACCTCCGACTGAAAACCACGAAAGTGATCGTAGCCGAAGGTGTTCTTCAGGATGGTGCTTGCGCTGCGAGTCGTCATCGAGCAAGCGTAGCGCGCGGCGTTAACATCCCTGTTTTATCGATCCCATCCAACGATGAACACGACCAACGCAAACGAGGCGGTTCCGTCATCACAAGATTTCACCCTGGTCGGCGTCACCTACGGTCTGTATGCGTTCGGTTTGTTTCTGCTCTGGCCGGCGCTGATTGGACTGGTAATGGCCTACGTAAAGCGCAACGATGTGCCGGCACTCTTGTCGTCGCATTACCGCTGGCTCATCAACACGTTCTGGTGGTGGACGGTTGCCTGGGTTGTGATCATCGGGGCAATGGTGGCTGTGATCGTTCCGAACGCGCTTGAGATTGACAGTGCGGTACGAACCGAACAGTACTTCAACATTCCGTGGGAGATTATCGGTGCGGGCACCCTCGGCGGGCTCGCGCTCATGATCGTCTGGCTATGGGTCGTCTATCGGCTGGTGCGCGGCGCGATCTGCTTGTCCGACGGCCGCGCGGCGCCGTAACGCGATGCGCCTACCCGGACTCGATTTCCGCCTCGGTGATGATATCGACGCCTTGCGCGAGGCCGTGCATGGCTTTGCGCAGGCCGAGATCGCTCCGCGTGCTGCAGAGATCGATCGAAGCGATCAATTTCCGATGGATTTATGGCGCAAGATGGGAGAACTCGGCGTGCTCGGCATTACCGTCGAGGAAGAGTACGGCGGCTCGCAGCTCGGATATCTGGCGCACATCGTCGCGATGGAAGAAATCTCGCGTGCGAGTGCCTCCGTGGGCTTGTCGTATGGCGCGCATTCAAACTTATGCGTCAATCAGATTCGCCGCAACGGCACCGCGGCGCAAAGAAGGAAATACTTGCCGAAGCTGGTCAGCGGCGAACACGTCGGCGCGCTGGCAATGAGCGAACCCAACGCGGGATCCGACGTGGTCAGCATGCGTTTGCGCGCCGATCAAAAGGGCGATCGTTTCGTACTCAACGGCACGAAGATGTGGATTACCAACGGGCCCGATTGCGACGTGCTGGTGGTCTATGGCAAGACTGATCCACAGATGGGCGCCCGCGGCATGACCACGTTCATCGTCGAAAAGGGCATGAAGGGATTCTCGGTGGCGCAAAAGCTGGACAAGTTGGGCATGCGCGGTTCGCACACCGGGGAGCTGGTGTTCGAGAATGTCGAAGTGCCGATTGAAAACGTGCTCGGCGAAGAGGGCGGCGGCGCCAAGGTGCTGATGTCAGGCCTCGATTTCGAGCGCGCAGTGCTCTCGGGCGGGCCGCTGGGCATCATGAGCGCGTGCATGGACGCGGTGCTGCCTTATGTGCACGAGCGCAAACAATTCGGCCAGTCGATCGGCGAGTTTCAATTGATGCAGGGCAAGCTCGCCGACATGTACACGACAATGACGGCATGCCGCGCGTATGTGTACGAGGTCGGCCGCGCGTGCGATCGCGCGACCTCGGAGTCGATGCGCAGTCTGCGCAAGGATGCCGCGGGCGCGATTCTGTACTCGGCGGAAAAGGCAACATGGATGGCCGGCGAAGCGATCCAGGCACTCGGCGGCAACGGCTACGTCAACGACTATCCGACCGGGCGACTATGGCGAGATGCGAAGCTTTATGAGATAGGTGCGGGCACCTCCGAGATCCGAAGGATGTTGATTGGCCGCGAGTTGTTTGCGGAAACGATGTAGCCAAATTGACGCGGTGCCTGAGCTAAACCATCCCTGGCTAGCGCAGATGCAGACATTGCGCGCGCGCACTGCGCAACCGGCGCTGGCAGCAACCGAGCAGTTGGCTCGGTTGAGCGGACTCGAGTTTCTGCAAGCCATCGTCAGCGGCGAAATTCCCGATCCGCCCAATTACACGCACGCTCGACTTCTACCTGCTCGAGGTCGAATCCGGCCGCGCGGTGTTCCAGGGCCAACCGGCATTCGCTCATTACAACCCGATCGCATCTGTTCATGGCGGCTGGCATGGCACGTTGCTCGATTCCGCAATGGCATGCTCGGTCCACACGCTGGTCGAGCGCGGCCGCGCTTACACGACGCTCGAGTTCAAGATCAACTGCGTACGACCGCTGACGGACACGACCGGGCCGGTGCGTGCAGAAGGCAAGGTCATCAGCAGCGGCCGTCGCATGGCCACCGCTGAAGGGCGCCTGTTCGATGCGGACGGCAAGCTCTATTCGCACGGCACGACGACGTGCATGCTGTTCGACTTATGAGCGCGATGCAGGATGAGCGATCACTGGACAACACGGTGGATCGAGCGCGGTGCGTCGACTTCTGGGCCGCCTACTGCCGCGCGTCCAAGCTGTCCGAGAACACGCCCTACCAAGCCTGGTATTTCGGCGACAGCCCACAGCTCGCGCACGAGTTGGTCGAACTCGTGTTGCACGGACCCAAGCGCGCAACCGCCGGACTAGGCTGGGCAACTGATGCGCTTCCGCACATCGCGGCAGTGCCCGATGGCTACAGCGTCGTGACCGAGTTCGACGGAGCGCCGCGTGCAGTCATCCGCACCACTGGACTCGAGCGTCGCAAGTTTTGCGACGTCGACGCGGCATTTGCCTGGGACGAAGGCGAAGGAGACCGCACTCTGGAGGATTGGAAGCGCGGCCACTGGCAATACTTCAGCCGCGAGTGCGAGTCGCTCGGACGCGCGATGAGCGAGGACGCCGAGGTTTGCCTCGAACGATTCGAGTTGCTCTATCCGTTCGAGAATGCGATGAATCCAATCGGTTGCGGGCCACGCATCGTGCCGGGTCACATACCCAGTGGACTCGCGGCGAGCTGCGCGATACAGACTCACTACTACGCCCGATATCATGGCTTCGATACCGTATTCGAATCGGAGCGTATGAGCGATATCGGCGCGTTTCTCGATCGGTACGACGCCGCGCGCGACGGCATCTGGCTTCTGGTCGACGGCGGACATGTGCATGGATCGATCGTCATCGATGGCGGCGCTCAACCCGCCGACAGCGCGCAGCTGCGCTGGTTTATCGTCGATGAGAAGTTGCGCGGGCGTGGATGGGGGCACGCGTTGATGTCGGCAGCGATGAATTTCTGCCGGGCACGCTACCGGCGCGTTTATCTGCACACGTTCACGGGCCTGGATGCCGCGCGACGTTTGTATCAGCAGCATGGCTTTGTAGAGATAGACGAACAGGCCACTACGGCTTGGGGCCCGCGTGTGCTTGAGCAACGATTTGAATGGAACCAATGAATGCTGGGCTTGACGACTGAGCGCCTAGCGCTTTTCACACTGGCATCGATCGTGCTGGCAGCTACGCCTGGGCCAGTGTGGCTGTATCTGATTTCTCGCACGTTGGCTCAAGGACGGCGCGCGGGATACTTCTCGATGTTCGGTGTGGCGGCGGGGCTGTCGCTGCACGCAACATTTGCCGCGTTCGGGCTGACGATCGTGCTGCTCGCGGTTCCGTACGCGTTCGACGCGATCAAGCTGGCGGGTGCTGCCTACCTGCTGTGGCTCGCGTACACGACGGTGCGCGGTGCGGGATTCTCATTTACTCCGCAGCCGCTCCCAGCGGTACCCGACGGCGTGCTGCTGCGCCAAGCGTTTATTGCTGCGGTAGTGAATCCGAAGGTCGCAGTGTTTTATCTGTCGTTGTTTCCGCAGTTCGTCGATCCCAGCAGCGGTTCGACGCTCGAGCAGAGTCTGTTGCTTGGCGCAATTCAGATCAGCACTGCGGCGATGATCGATCTGTCGTTGGTGACGGTCGCCGGCTTGCTGGCAGCATGGTTCGCAAGAAGGCCGCTGTGGCTGCAGTTGCAGCGCTGGTTTCTCGGCAGCGCGTTCGGCGTGCTCGCGGTGTGGCTGGCGCTGACGCCGCGCCAGAGTTCGAACTGAGGCGCACAGTGATTTTCCTGCCTTTGTGCTGAGGACCGCCTATTTATCGTCGGACGAATTTCGGGCGCTGGTTCGAACCCGCTGACCCGGCGCCCCCGCTTCACTTCCGCCGCCTCGCGCCGCTACCGATAGCGCGGTGCGCGACAATGCAGTCGCATATCTCACCACGCGATGGACCCGACTGAGCCATCTGTCACTTTCGATCATTCGATGCCATCGCCGGCGGCGATCGCGCGTGCGATCCTCGATGGCTTTGATAATCACTACCGGCGCTTCCGCTATGTCGCGCAGCAAGCGAAGTCGCTGTACGAAAACGGTGATTGGCACACGATGCGCGAGCGCGCCCGCGAACGTATCGATTTCTACGATCAGCGCGTGCTTGAGGCGGTCGCGATCATCGAACGTGATTTCGATCTGGATGCGCTGAGCGATACCGAGCGCGACGCGCTATGGCAGGCGGTCAAGCAGAGCTATACAGCGCAACTTACCGACCATCGGCAGCCCGAATGCGCCGAAACGTTTTTCAACTCGGTTTGCACAAAGCTGCTGCATCGCGATTATTTTCACAACAGCTTCATTTTCGTGCGGCCCGGCGTGGCGACCGAATACATGGACTCGGAGCCGCCTTCGTATCGCAGCTACTACCCGGCCGCAGATGGTTTGAAAAATGTACTGCGAAGAATCATCATTGATCTTGGCCTGGCGTGCCCGTGGGACGATGTTGAGCGAGACCTTCGCCAGCTGGTTCGGGCGGTGCTGGATGCACACCACACCGGCACCGCATTCCAACGGCCCTGGCACGTCGAGCCGGATTGCCAGGTTCAGGTGCTCTCGAATCTCTTCTTTCGCAACAAGGGAGCGTATGTCGTCGGCCGGGTGATCAACGGCACGCGCATTACCCCGGTTGCGGTTCCGATCTTGCGCAACCCCGACAGCAGCTTGTACCTCGATACCGCGCTTTTCACCGATGATCTGCTGACAATACTGTTCTCATTCACTCATGCGTATTTTCTGGTCGACATGCAGGCGCCGGCTGCGTATGTTGATTTCCTGCGCTCGATCCTGCCGACTAAGCCGGTGTCGGAGCTATACACGATGGTCGGCCTCGCCAAGCAGGGCAAGACACTTTTTTATCGCGACTTCCTGCACCACCTGAAGCACTCAAGCGATCAGTTCATCGCCGCGCCCGGCATCAAGGGGCTCGTGATGACGGTGTTCACGTTGCCGTCGTACCCCTACGTGTTCAAGCTGATCAAGGACGTGATTCCGCATCCGAAGGACACTGATCGATCGCAGGTAATGGCTAAATACCGCCTGGTCAAGCTGCATGATCGAGTCGGCCGGATGGCAGACACGTGGGAATACTCGCAAGTCACGCTGCCGCGCTCGCGTTTTTCTCCGGCGTTGCTGCGGGAGCTGCTGTCGGATTGTGCAAGCATCGTCGAGCTCGATGATGAAACCGTATTGATCCAGCATGTGTACATCGAACGGCGCATGAAGCCGCTTAACATTTACCTCATGCACGCGACCGACGACGAACTTGACCATGCCATCTTCGAGTACGGCAACGCGATCAGGGAACTAGCCGCTGCCAATATTTTTCCGGGCGACATGCTGTACAAGAACTTCGGCGTTACGCGGCTCAATCGCGTCGTGTTCTACGACTACGACGAGATCGAATACATCCAGGACTGTCAGTTTCGCCGCGTGCCGCAGGCCCGACACCCCGAAGAAGAAATGTCGAGCGAGGCGTGGTACACGGTCGACAAGCGCGACATGTTTCCCGAACACTGGGGCCCGTTCCTGCTCGGTGATAATCGCATTCGCGCAGCGTTCCTTCGGCACCACGGCGATCTGCTCACGCCGGACTTCTGGAATGCCCGCAAGCAACGTATCCAGGCCGGACAGCTGGAAGACGTTTTCCCGTATCCGGTAGCGCTGCGATTCGCGAACCGATCTGTCCGCCGGCATGCGTCAGAATCCGGGTTTGCAAGAGCGTCTACCTTGTCGAGTCGACCATGAAAGATCCTGTTGTCATCGTTTCTGCCGCACGCACGCCAATCGGCGGGCTGCTCGGCGATTTTGCTTCGCTGCAAGCGCATCAGTTGGGCGCAGTGGCGATCCGGGCCGCGGTCGAGCGCGCCGGCATCGATCAGAACGCCGTCGATGAAGCCTTGATGGGCTGTTGCCTGATCGCAGGCCAGGGTCAGGCACCTGCGAGGCAGGCGGTACTCGGCGCGGGATTACCGCAGTCGGTCGGCGCCGTGACGTTGTCGAAGATGTGCGGCTCTGGCATGCGCGCGATGATGTTTGCACACGACATGCTGGCCGCCGACAGTGCGAACATCTTGGTTGCCGGCGGCATGGAGAGCATGACCAACGCGCCGCACCTGATGGTCAATGCCCGGAAGGGTTATCGCTACGGCGCGGTGACGACGTTCGACCACATGGCGCTCGACGGGCTGGAAGATGCGTACCAGCGCGGCAAGGCGATGGGTGTCTTTGCCGAAGATTGCGTCGCTAAGTACTGTTTTACGCGCGAGCAGCAGGACGAGTTTGCAATCGCTTCGACCGAGCGCGCGATCAAGGCCAACAACGACGGCAGCTTCGCGTGGGAGATCGCGCCGGTCAAGCTGCCGGGCAAGGCAGGCGACGTGGAAGTGAGCAAGGACGAGCAGCCATTCAAGGCCAAGCTCGACAAGATTCGCGGGCTAAAGCCTGCGTTCAAGAAGGACGGCACGATCACCGCTGCGAACGCTTCGTCGATCTCGGACGGTGCAGCGGCGCTGGTGATGATGCGTGCATCGACCGCCGAGCAAACAGGCTCGAAGCCGATCGCGCGAGTGCTTGCGCATTCGGTGCATGCCAGCGCTCCCGAGTGGTTCTCGACGGCACCGATCGGCGCGATAGAGAAGTTGCTGAAGAAGGTCGGCTGGAAAGCGAGCGACGTCGATCTATGGGAAATCAACGAAGCGTTTGCTGCGGTAACGATGGCAGCGATGAGCGAGCTAAAACTGCCGCACGACAAAGTCAACGTACACGGCGGCGCGTGTGCACTCGGCCACCCGATCGGTGCTTCGGGTGCGCGCATCGTCACCACTCTGCTCGGCGCGCTGAGAAAGACCGGCGGCAAGCGTGGCGTCGCGGCGCTGTGCATCGGCGGCGGCGAGGCCACCGCAATGGCGATCGAACTTCTTTGAGCATGTTCGGCACGCACGATCTCGCTCTGTTTGTTGCGACCGGACTGGTGTTGAATGCCACACCCGGCGTCGACATGCTGTTTACGCTCTCGCGCACGTTGCAGCACGGATGGCGAGCCGGCATCGCTGCGTCGCTCGGAATCGTCAGCGGATGCGTCGTGCACACGATCGCCGCTGCGGCAGGACTGGCTGCGTTGCTGGCAGCGTCCGCCCTGGCGTTTACCGCGATAAAGTGGCTTGGCGCTGCGTATTTGTTGTGGCTGGCTTGGGACATGCTACGCGCCGCCGCCTCCCGGGGCGCTGATCAAGCCATCGCGAGCGCGCATCCGATGCTCCGCGCCGAACCACTCGGTCGGATCTATTGGCAGGGTTTTCTGACAAATGTGCTGAATCCGAAGGTCGCGCTGTTTTTCCTTGCGTTGCTGCCTCAGTTCATCGCGACCGATGCGCCGAATAAGCCGCTCGCATTCCTGTTTCTCGCGCGCGGTATTCATCGTCAACGGCACGCTGTTTCTGTTTGCGCTTGTCGCGCTCGCACAGAGGGCGCGACGCTTCGGAGCGAACCGCACCGCGCGGCGCGTGCTCAACGCGATCGGCGGCGCTCTGTTCGCGGCGCTTGCCGTTCGGCTGGCGCAGGCGGAGCGTTAGGTGGCGTCAGTTGTCGTCGTCGGCGCATCGCGCGGAATCGGTCTTGAATTCGTGCGCCAGTACATCGCTGACGGCGCACGCGTCACAGCAACCCATCGCACACCGGAAGCCGGCGCCATGTTGCGCTCGCTGGGTGCGAAACCAGTGACGCTCGATCTGCTCGATGAAGGTGCGGTGGCAGATTTCGGCGAGCAAATCGGACGCGAGAAAATCGATATTGCGATTATCTGCGCCGGTGTCCTCGCCCGGCGCAGTAATGCAATCGGAGCCCCGGGCGGGCTTGATTTCGACGCCGTGATGCACACGAACGTGCGTGCGCCGATGCAGTTGATTCCGGCGCTGGCGCCGGCTTTGATCGCATCGCGCGGCAAACTCGCGGTGCTGTCGAGCCGCATGGGATCGGTATCGCTGATGACGACCACCGCCAACTGGCTGTACCGCGCCAGCAAGGCGGCGCTCAATGCGGCATTAAGGGCGGCCAGCCTCGAACTCGGCGCGCAGGGCGTCGTGTGCGTCGCGTTTCACCCGGGATGGGTGCGCACCGAGATGGGCGGAGCCGGCGCCGATATCGACGTGGCAACCAGCGTAGCCGGCATGCGTCGCATCCTTGCGAGCGCCAATGACTCATCGAACGGTAAATTCATCAACTACAACGGCGAGCACCTGTCGTGGTGACCAGCGACAGACGCCTGATCTCGTCCGGCTCGTCGTTCGAGGCGATCGCAGGCTATAGCCGCGCGGTAGTCGACGGCGATTACGTCCATGTCTCGGGCACGACCGGCTTCGACTATGCGGCGATGACGATCGCTGATGACGCTGTCGCGCAGACGCATCAATGCTTCCGCAATATTGCCGCGGCGCTTGAACAGGCGGGTTGCTCGCTCGACGACGTGGTGCGAGTGCGCTATTACCTGACCGACGCTGCAGCGTTCGAGACGCTCGCGCCGATCTTCGGCGATTATTTCGCCCGCGCGCGCCCGGCGGCGACAGCTATCGTCTGCAGATTGGTCGACGCGCGAATGAAAATTGAAGTTGAAGTGACTGCACGCTGTGTCCGCTGAACCAACGGAGTCGATATGCCGGTAGCTGTTTTCGCGATGCTGGTGTTTGGGATTTGCGGTTGGCTCGGGGCCGGCGTGATTGAGGCCGTGATGAGAGACTTTGCGCGCGAAGCGAGTGTGTCGGTGTGGGTATTCGTCGGCGTTCCCGGCCTGCTGGCGATGTTGTTCTCGCTGCTGTTGTACCGGAACGCGGTGGGGACAATCGACGGCATTCGCCATTCGCTTTCGCGTGCGCTGTTGGTCGCGATCTTGACGTGGCTCGCGGTTTCACTATTTATCAGTTGGCTGTGGTGTCCCGGCTATCGAGCGTTCAGTTGTGCGCGTGACGTAGCGCTTGTCACAGCCGTCATCGGTGGCGGGCCGCTGCTGGTCGCAATGCTGATTGCGGGTACTGTCGTCGGCGTCGTTTTGAAGCGCAAAGTGCCTTGGCTGTCGTACGAAACGGGCGGCCGCCGCGTTGCCGAATGAACGTTGCTGAATCACGCCAGCATCGACGATGCTGAGTGACGAGCATCGATTGTTGCGCGACTCTCTGCGCGAATTCGCCGCCAATCGGCTTGCGCCGTTTGCAGCCGACTGGGATCGCAGCGCGACGTTTCCTAAGCAGGCACTGGCCGAACTGGCGGCGCTCGGCACGTTTGGCATCACGGTGCCGGAAAAATACGGCGGTGCCGGCATGGACAGCAAGGCGCTGGCGATCGCGCTCGAAGAAATCGCGGCCGGCGACGGTGCAACATCCACGATCGTCAGCGTCAACAACTGTCCGGTGTGCGCGATCCTGCTGGCATCGGCGAATGAAGCGCAGAAGCGGAAGTACCTGACGCCGCTGGCGCAAGGCGCGATGCTCGGCGCGTTTTGCCTCAGTGAGCCGCACGTCGGCTCCGATGCGGCCGGTTTGCGAACCACCGCCGTGCGCGACGGCGACGCCTGGGTACTGAACGGCGTCAAGCAGTTCATTACCAGCGGCAAGACAGCCGATGTTGCGATCGTGATGGCGGTGACCGACAAGGCCGCCGGCAAACGCGGCATCAGCGCCTTTATCGTCGAGACAAAAACGCCGGGCTATGTCGTCGCGCGGCTCGAAGAAAAGATGGGGCAGCATGCGTCGGACACCGCTCAGATTGTTTTCGAAAACTGCCGCGTGCCCGCTGAGAATCTGATCGGCGCTGAAGGAGCGGGCTACAAGATTGCATTGTCAGGGCTCGAAGGTGGCCGGATCGGCATCGCATCGCAGGCGCTCGGCATGGCGCGCGCCGCCTTTGAGGCGGCATTGAAATATGCAAGGGAGCGCGAGGCATTCGGCAAACCGATCTTCGAGCATCAGGCACTGCAATTTCGGTTATCCGATATGGCGACACAGCTGGAAGCCGCGCGCCAGCTCATCCATCACGCGGCCGCGCTGAAAGACGCCGGCCAGCCCTGCTTGAAGGAAGCGGCGATGGCAAAACTGTTTGCATCCGAAATGGCCGAGCGCATCTGCTCGGATGCGATACAGATCCATGGTGGCTACGGCTACGTCGCGGACTTTCCCGTCGAGCGCATCTACCGCGATGTGCGTGTATGCCAGATTTATGAGGGCACCAGTGATATCCAGCGCATGCTGATCGCGCGCCATCTATAGATGCAGCCCACCGACCGCTTCAGCAGCCGTGCTGACGCCTACATTCGCGGCCGTCCAACGTATCCGGTCGCCATCGTCGAGCAACTGGAAAGCGTCGGCGCGCTGAAGGCCGGCAGCGCCGTCGTCGATCTCGGTGTCGGCACCGGGCTCTCGGCCGAGCCGTTCCTGCAGCGCGGTTACACCGTGACGGGCATCGAACCGAACGCGGACATGCGCGCGGCGGGCGAGCAGTATCTGCGCGAGTTTTCCAACTATCGCAGCATCGAGGCGGCGGCCGAAGCAACTTCGTTGCGCGCGGCGGTTGCCGAACTGGTGATTGCGGGTCAAGCGTTTCACTGGTTCAACGTGCCGCAGGTGGCGGCCGAAGCGCGGCGCATATTGAAGCCGGGAGGCTGGGCCGCGCTGATCTGGAATGATCGCCAAGCAACGGGCAGCGCGTTTCTTACCGGCTATGAGGCGCTGCTGCACGCGCACGGCATCGATTACGCGAACGTCTTGCATCGACATGTCGACGAAGACGCGATCGAGCGTTTCTTTGCACCGGCACAGCCTGCCGTCGCGATGTTCGACAATCCGCGCCAGCTCGATCGGGAAGATCTGCTCGCGCTGGTGGGATCGGCGTCGTATCTGCCGGCACCCGGCGATCCGCGCCACCCCGCACTCATGGTCGCGCTAGACGCGCTGTTCGAAGCGCACGCGCAAGGCGACAAGGTGCAGATGATGTATCGCACGCGGATGCACTATGCACGCATCAACTGACAGCGGACAGGTGATCCGAGGGCACGATGGCGAAGCCGATTGAATTCCATTTCGACTTTTCTTCACCCTACTCGTACATCGCGTCCGAGCAGATCGATCAGCTGGCTGCGCGCCACGGCCGAACCGTCGCCTACAAGCCGTTGCTGCTGGGAGCGATTTTCAAGGTGACCGGCGGCATGCCGTTAACCGAGCTATGCGAGCCGAAGGCGCGCTACGCAGTGCGCGACTTTTCACGCTCTGCGCGTTATGCCGGTGTGCCTTTTCGGCGCCCAACCCGGTTTCCGATCGCCAGCATTGCCGCCGCGCGCGCGGTGTTGTGGCTGCAGCAGCATCGGCCCGAGCTTGCAACGCCGTTTATCCACGCCGTCTATCGCGCGTTCTTTGTCGATGACCGCGACATTTCGGACGCCGCAGTTGTCGGCGAGATTGCGCAGGGCCTCGGCATCGATTCGACCCAGCTGACTGCCGGTGTGCAGCAACCCGAGATCAAGGAGCGGTTAAAGACGCAGGTCGATCAAGCGATTGCCGCCGGGATTTTCGGCGCACCGACGATCATCGTCGATGGCGAGCTCTTCTGGGGCAATGATCGACTGCCGCAGATCGAGCGCTGGCTTGCCGAGGGTGCTCCTTAGTTTTTAGGCGGCGCGGACACGGTCCAGCGTCGCCTTGATCTTTACCGGGTCGGATTCGCGCAGCACCCTTGCCGCCAGACGCCTCGCGTCCTTGGTCGACAGGTCGAACAGGCGCTGTTTTATCGGCAGTATCTGCGACGGATGCATCGAGTACTGGCGCAGGCCCATGCCGAGCAGCAGCTCGGTCATCTCGAGCTCGCCCGCAAGCTCGCCGCACACCGACACCGGGACTCGCATCGTTGTGCAACCCTTGATCGTCTGCGCGATGAGCCGCAGCACAGCCGGGTGCAAATGGTCATACAAATGCGCGACGCTCGAATCAGCGCGGTCAATCGCGAGCGTGTATTGAATCAGATCATTGGTGCCGATCGACAGGAACTTGAGCCGTTTGATCAATTGCGGCACCGAGAGCGCCGCCGCGGGCACCTCGACCATGCCGCCGATCTGTATCCGTCCGTCGTATTTTTGCCTGCGCTCGCGCAGTTGCTGCTTGGCCTGTGCAACGAAGGCCAGTACTTGTTCGACTTCGTGCATATGCGCAAGCATCGGCACCAGGATGCGGACGGTGCCAACTTCCGACGCGCGCAAGATCGCCCGCAATTGCGTCAGGAACAGCTCGGGGTAGGCGAGGCAATAGCGAATCGCACGCAAGCCAAGGGCGGGATTCGACTCAAGACGCGGCGCACCGCGCGCCATGCCCAGACTCTCGCGCGCCGATTCCGTCAGCACCTTGTCGGCGCCAATATCGAGCGTGCGTATCAGCACGGGTTTGCCCTTCATCACACGCGCCACCTTTGCGTATGCTTCGTACTGCTCGTTTTCGCTCGGCAGCTCGTCGCGGTCCATGAACAGAAATTCGGACCGGAACAAGCCGATGCCATCGGCGCCTGCTTCCAGCGCGTCACGCGCATCCTCCGGCAGCTCGATATTGGCCTGCAGCTCGAGCGGAACGCCGTCCTTCGTCCGCGCAAGCCGCCCTTTCAGCTTGCGCAGCTGCGCACGATGTTCGCCTTCTGCGCGCACGCGCTGGTGAAGTTCGGCCAGTTCGTCGTCGCTCGGATTGACGATCACTGCATCAAGATCGGCGTCGATAACGACAAGATCGCCCTCTTGAATCACATGGCGCGCTCCTTCGGCGCCGACAATCGCAGGCAGGCCGAGGCTGCGCGCGAGAATGGCCGTGTGTGACGTCGGGCCGCCGTGCTCGGTAACGAATCCTGCCAGGTCGATATCCGCGCGGTCCCGTAGATGCAACACATCGGCTGGCGCAAGATCCTGCGCAATCAGGATCAGCCGTTCGCCTTCATTGAGCCTTTTTGGAATCGCGACTCGGGTCGGGCGTCCTTCGGCCAGCGCGTTCACGACACGCTCGGCGACCTGTCTCACATCGGTCGAGCGCTCGCTCAAATACTCATCGTCGATTGCATCGAATTGCTTGACCAGCTGTTCGAGCTGGATCGTCAGCGCCCATTCGGCGTTGATCAGCCGGCCGCGTATCAGATCGCGCGGGGCCTCGGTGAGCAAAGGATCCTCGAGAATCAGGCGGTGCAGATCGAGAAACGCGCGCACTTCGGTCGGCGCATCTCGCGCAATGGCGGACTTCAGGTGCTCAAGCTCGGCGCGCACGACACTGAACGCGGTTGTCAGGCGGCCGATCTCGTGCAGCACATCGCGCCGCTCGATCGTGTATTGACGAACGTCGAGCTCGGATGGCGCGAGCAGGTGCGCGCGTCCGACCGCGATTCCGTGCGTCACGCCACTGCCGACCAGCGACTCTCTACGACGCTCTGCCACGCCCTTCCTCAGCTGCGGGTTCGCCGAACCCGGATTCGATCAATGCTCCAACCGCGGCGACTGCCTGCGCCTCGTCCGGCCCGTCAGCATCGACGGTCACCGTCGAGCCCGGCCCCGCCGCAAGCATCATCACTCCCATGATCGACTTTGCATTCACGCGCCGTCCGTTCTTCGCGATAAACACTTCGCTCTCATAGCGTCCTGCAATCTGCGTCAGTTGTGCTGCAGGACGCGCATGCAGGCCAAGCTCGTTGCTGATCTTGAAATCCTTGCTGATCATCGCGGTGTATCGACTTTCAGCATGCCCTGTTGGCCGCCGGCCAGGGCCTTTTCCGCGACCTCGGCCAGGCCCTCCCCGCGATAGCACACGGCGCGCAGCAACATCGGAAGGTTCACGCCGGCGATCACCGCGACGCGTCCGGCTTCGGCTAACTGCGTCGCCACGTTGCCGGGCGTGGCGCCGAACACGTCGGTCAATACGAGAACACCTTCGCCACTATCAACTTCCTGCACCAGCTCACGCGCGCGTGCAACGGTTCGCGTGAGGTCTGCACTGCTCGCGACATCGAGCATGCGCAACTCGCGTCGCGCAGCAGGCTCGCAGCTGTAAACATGCTCTGCACACTGAGCCAGTGCGCTGGCCAGCGGGGCGTGCGCTATGACAACAATTCCGACCATATTCAGGTGCTACGCAAAACCATTAGCGGGTGACCATCTTCTCTAACTCGTCGATGAACATGCCGGCGACATTGAAACCCGCCTGCTCGGTGATTTCGACAAAACAGGTCGGGCTAGTCACGTTGATTTCGGTCAGATCATCGCCGATCACATCGATGCCGAGCAGCAACAGGCCTCGCGGCAGCAGAGCTTCACCGACTTCGCGTGCGAGCTTTTCGTCGTGCGCGCTTAGCGGCTGCGCGCGACCGTTGCCGCCGGCAGCGAGATTGCCACGCGTTTCGCCCGGCGCCGGAACGCGCGCCAGGCTATAGGGCACCGGTTTGCCGCCGATCACCAGGATGCGCTTGTCGCCGTCAGTGATCGCAGTGATGAAACGCTGCGCCATGATCGTGCGCTGCCCGTTCTGGGTCACGGTTTCGAGAATCGATCCTGCGTTCAGATCGCCCGGCTGCAGTCGAAACACGCCGGTGCCGCCCATGCCGTCGAGCGGCTTGACGATGATGTCGCCGTGCTCCGCCCAGAACGACCGGACTTGCGCGACGCTGCGTGTGACCAGGGTTGGCGTCGAGTACTGCGGGAATTCAAGCACTGCCAGCTTTTCGTTGTGATCGCGCAGCGCCTGTGGATCGTTGATCACGCGCGCGCCGAGCGCGACGGCGCGCGACAACAGCAGAGTCGCGTTCAGGAATTCGACGTCAAAGGGAGGGTCCTTGCGCATCAGCACCGCGTCGTACTCGGTCAATGCCCGCTCCTGCACACCTTGATCGACATACCATGGCGCCGCCTGCTGCGTAATCAGAAGCTGATGTGCGTGCGCTCGAACCGAGACTTGCTCACTTTCGAACCAGAGCTCGGCCGGCGTGCATGCGTGCACGACGTGGCCGCGACGCGCGGCCTCGCGCATCATCGCAACCGTGGTGTCCTTGTATTCCTTTAGATGATCGAGTGGATCGACGATGAACAGCAGCTGCAGCGGCATACGATCGTCGCAACGCGCCGAAGCGGTCGGGTTATGGTCGACCAAAGTCGGGGCGCACCTTGGCCGGCATGCTTATCCCGCGATTGCCGCTGCAAGCGCTGGTGTGGGCGCGGGCATGTCGAGCACACGGTCTGCGGTACTTTCCAGTTCGATGGCGGCTGCCAGTAGAGCAAGGCGCGCGATCACTCCGTACGAGTAAAAGCGGTTCGGCGCGCTATCGCCGGGCTGCGCGCTGCAGTCCGGCAGGTTGCAACTTTCAGAAAATGCCAGCGGCACGAAGTGCATGCCCGGCGCATTCAGGTTCTCATCGGGCCCGCGCTCGGTGTGCACCCGATAAAAGCCCCCGACCACGTAGCGATCAATCATGTAGACGACAGGCTCGGCGCTCGCCCCGTTGACATGTTCGTGCGTGGGCACGCCTTCCTGAATGATTACCTCGGTCACCTCGAGGCCTTCCTTAACGACCGACATCTTGTTGCGCTGCTTGCGATTCAGTCCGCGCACTTCGGACGCATCGCGTACCGTCATCACCCCCATGCCGTAAGTGCCGGCGTCTGCCTTGACCACGACGAACGGCGTCTCGCTGATCTCGTGCTCGCGGTATTTGTCGCGTAAGCGGGACAGCACGAAATCAACGTTGCTCGCCACGCATTCCTCGCCGGCGCGCTCGTGAAAGTTAACCTCGCCGCAGCGTCCGAAGTACGGATTGATGAACCACGGATCGATATTGATCAGCTGCGCGAACTCATCGGCAATTTGGTCGTACGCCGCAAAGTGATTGGACTTGCGCCGCACGGCCCACCCAGCCTGCAGCGGCGGCATCACAATCTGATCGCCGAGCCCGCGCAGAATCGGCGGGATACCCGCCGACAAATCATTGTTCAGCAGGATCGCACACGGGCGAAAGAAGCCTGCCGAACCGGGTCCGGAGACGCCCAAGCTGTCGCCGTCGCGCACCAGCGGCTCGATCGTCAGCTCATCGCCGTCCTCAAGTGTGATACGGGTCGGCTGCGTAACGTCGTCCGCCAGAGAGCCGAGACGAACTTCGAGCCCGGTTTGGCGCAGGATGCGAACCAGCCGCGCGACATTGGTCAGATAAAACTGATTGCGCGTATGGCGTTCGGGAATTAGCAGCACATTGCGAGCATCGGGACAGATGCGATCGATCGCGGTTTGCGCGGCTTGCACCGCGGCGGGCAACATTTGTTCCGACAAATTGTTGAACCCTCCCGGAAACAGATTCATGTCCACGGGCGCGAGCTTGAAACCGGCATTACGCAGATCGACCGAACCGTAAAACGGCGGCGTGTGATCCTGCCATTGCAGGCGGAACCAGCGCTCGATCGCCGGCAAGGAGTCCAGAATGCGCTGCTCGAGCTGCAGCAACGGGCTGGTCTGCGCAGTCAAAAGGTGGGGAACGGCAAGGTCCGACACTTTGCACTCCCTCCGTTGATAGTCTATTGCCCGCAGGCAACTAAAACGCCGGCCAGTGTACCCCGCACTTCGAGCGATCCTGACCCGATCTGTCGGACTGACGGCCTGAAATCCGCCGAACGCCGTACGTCGCGCAGGCGGCATTTGGCCCACCTATGAGCGATCAGCCGGCCGAGGCCACTCGCGGGTACTGGACCAGCTTTGACGCCTTGCGTTCAAACGGATCGCGGCGCGCAAGCACGCGCTCCTGGCGCACCGAGATCAGCCGATAGTGACGCAGTCCCTCCAGCAGGTCGTGCGCTTCGTGGCAATCATCGCCGTTGGTCACCCAGAGTTTGGGGTCGATGCGCCGCATGTCGAACGCGGCTGAAAAACTGCGCAAGGTCTTGCAACCGCGTGGGTCGCTGTACTCATGGAAATACGACAGCGCGAGTTCGCGCAGGCTGCGGTAGATCGGATCGCGATAGCGCAGCACCGCGCCATTGGTCTTCGAGATTGCGCCCCAGTGGATTCCGCGGCGAAAGAGCGCCACTACGTGCGGGTAATCGCTCAACGTACAGTCCAGATGCATGACGAGCGGGGGCTCGCCATGCACCCACAAGGCGCATGCGGCAAACATAGCGCCTTCGATACAGTGCGCGCGGCGATTCCGGATCACGGAGCGCACGGAGTGGATCGTCTCGCCGCCCGGTTCGTGATTGATCGGAATCGCGTTCACGAACGACTGGATTTTCTGCGGAGTGGACAGCCGCTGCAGTAACGCGAATTCGGCGGGCGTTAACGCCAGATCTTTGCGCCGGGCAAAGCGGCGTAATGATGTGCGCTTCAAACGTTTCCCAGACTGCCAACGGAAGTGCCGATCAGTGTAGCCCGCGCTTCGGACCTTCCAATAAAAAAGGCCCCGTACAACGGGGCCCGAAAGTCCGCCTGTACGTTCGGTACGTGGACCGCGAATGCGATCCGGCGAGCTAGGAGACAACCTTTGTAAAGCCAAGCGCGTGGCCTGCACCACGCGCGGCTCTTACATCTTGTACGCCGATTCTCCGTGGTACGTCGTATCGAGTCCTTCGCGCTCCTCTTCTTCGTTAACGCGCACGCCGACGACCATCTTGACGATGTAAAGCGCGACGAAGGAAACGACCGCCGATAAGACAATGGCGGTAAGCACGGCCTGCAACTGAATCCACACCTGAGCGCCGATGCCCGGGAAGTCGGCCGCATCGCCGCACTTGTTGGTGATGTAGTTGCAAATGCCGAGTCCGCCCAATGACGGTGAGGCAAACACGCCGGTGAGCAGCGCGCCGGTCATGCCGCCGACGCCATGCACGCCGAACACATCAAGCGCGTCATCGGCGCCGAGCATCTTCTTCAGGCTGGTGACGCCCCAGAAGCAGATACCCCCCGCGATCGCGCCGATCACCAGTGCACCGATCACGCCGACGAATCCGCACGCGGGCGTAATCGCAACCAGACCTGAGACTGCGCCCGAGGCAGCGCCGAGCATCGACGGCTTTCCCTTGATCATCCACTCGACAAAAGTCCAGGACAGCACCGCCGCCGCCGTGGCGAACAGCGTGTTGACGAACGCCATTGCTGCAACGCCGTTCGCTTCAAGGTTTGAGCCGGCATTGAAGCCGAACCAGCCCACCCACAGCATCGCTGCGCCGACCATGGTTAACGTCAGGTTGTGCGGCGCCATCGACTCGCGCCCGTAACCGATCCGCTTGCCAAGCACGTACGCAGCGACCAGTCCAGCGATACCCGCGTTGATGTGCACGACGGTGCCGCCGGCGAAGTCAAGCGCGCCCTTGGCCCATAACCAGCCGGCAGCTTCACCAACCGCCGCTTGCGTGGCGGCATCCTTGATTGCATCCGGGCCGTCCCAGTACCAGACCATGTGCGCCATCGGCAAGTAGCTGAACGTGAACCACAGCGCCATGAACAGCAGCACCGCGGAAAACTTCATGCGCTCGGCGTACGCGCCGACGATCAGTGCACACGTGATCGCTGCAAACGTGCACTGGAACGCGACGAACATCAGCTCCGGAATGTAGGTGTCCTTGCTGAACGTTGCTGCGCCGGACTCGGGGGTCACGCCTGACAAGAACATCTTGGACAGTCCACCGAGAAACGGCGACCCGCCGGTAAACGCCAGCGAGTAGCCGTAGATCATCCACAGCACCGCAATCAGCGAGAAGGTGACGAACACCTGCATCAGCACCGACAGCATGTTCTTCGAGCGCACGAGTCCGCCGTAGAACAACGCCAGACCTGGGATCGTCATCAGGATGACCATCATCGTCGCTGCGTACATGAACGCGGTGTCGCCCTTGTTGATATTGGGCGGCTTGGGCGCCTCAGCGGCTGCGGCAGGAGCGGCTGGCGCGGCGGTGGTTGCGGCCGCCTCGGCCTTCGCCGGTGCAGGGGTCGAAGCCGCCGCTTTCGTCGCTTCAGCCGGTTTTGGACTTTCGTACTGCGCGGTCGCGGCCGTGGGCGCCAGCGATCCGATTGCAAACGCTCCTGCGGCGAGGAGCATGACCATTAGTTTCTTCATCGTCATCCTCGGGTTAGAGCGCTTCCTTGCCGGTCTCACCGGTGCGGATGCGAACGACATGCTCGAGATCGAAAACAAAGACCTTGCCGTCGCCGATCTTGCCGGTGCGTGCAGAACCTTCGATCGCTTCGATCGCGCGCTCGACGATGTCGTCGCCACGGCGGCTTCGATCTTTACCTTCGGCAGAAAATCGACGACGTACTCGGCGCCGCGGTACAGCTCGGTGTGACCCTTTTGTCGTCCAAAGCCCTTGACCTCGGTCACCGTGATGCCCTGCACGCCAACGGCGGACAGTGCTTCACGCACCTCGTCAAGCTTGAACGGCTTGATAATGGCGGTGATCAGTTTCATTGATGGATTCCCCGAGAATCTTCAGAACGTTTTCGAGATCGACACGACTGCGCGCGTCTTGCCGCCGCCTTCGGACAGATCGCCGACGGAAAGAACCGACTTCTCACTGGTCCCGACGACCGCAAGGCCGGCGATCCAGCCCGAGCCTACGATGTCGTAGTTACCCCGAGCTTGTAGTCGAAGTCGTCGTCGTCGATCAGGCCGAGCTGCGTAGTTCTCGACCTTCTGACAGCCGACGTGCGCCACGACCGAGCAGCCGTCGTCGAACGGAAAAGTGGCCGTTAAATCCAGATACTGCGAGCCCTTGGTGTCGACCCCGGGCGGCACCGTGCCCGCCGGAAACGCGTCGCTATGCAGACCGAAGAAATCGGTGAACGAGTAGAAGTACTTGACCGACACCGGACCGTACGAGCCGCCGATGTAGAACTCGAAGTTGTCGGCATCGACGCCGGGTGAGACTTCGCCGGTGCCCGGGTAGTAGTAGTAGATCAGGCCAACGTCGAGGCCGAAGTCGCCGAACGTGGTCTTGTAGCCGCCGTAGAAGTCCATTTCGAGCGACGCGCCGTTGAACAGCAGCTGCTCGACGTTGGAGTTCCAGTTGCCGACGTAGAAGCCCGACTTGTGTGCGAAGTCGAAACCGCCCTGAAAGGCGGGCTTGTAATCGGTCTGCGTGAAACCGCGGAACCGGTAGTCGCTGAACATCGCCAGCGTTGCCGGTGAAGGTGAATTCGGGTTCTGGTTTGGTCTGAGCCGTGGCGCCCAGCGGCGTCAGACTGGCAGACCCGATCGCGATTGCGCACGCAATCAGCGCTTTCTTCATGTAGTTCCCCTCTTGTTGGATGTTCATGGTCAAAGCAGCATCGATGACCGTTACGCACCATGCATGCCAATTGTTGCGGCGCCAAAATGCTCGCTCGCGGTGCAAAAGCGCGGTTATTCCGCAGTCGTGCACGAGCGTAGTGCATCGCATGCACGGACGCGGAGCATCGTGCCGAAGAGGGCAGATCGGCTAAATTCGCGCCATGGACAAGGTTTCGTTTCTAGATGATCTGCAGGATCGGCTCGCAGCGTTGATGAACAACACGCCCGCAGCCGACATGCAGAAGAACATGAAGGCGCTTTTAACGCAGCAGTTCGCGCGGCTCGAACTCGTTACGCGCGAGGAGTTCGATACTCAGACGAAGGTGCTTGCGCGCACGCGCGAGAAGCTGGAGGAGCTGGAGAAAGCGAACTGACGGAGATCGAAGAAAAGAAACGCTAGGCAGCGGAAGATTCGGCCGCCGATCGCGAACGCGCGACCGCAATGATCTTCGCCGCCATCGGCAACTGCAGCTCGGACAATTCAGCTTCCATCGTCGAGCGATCGATCAATCGCACATTGCGGCGCTTGGCGATTTCCTTTGCACCGCGCTCGTAACCGGCCTCGGCGATCACTGCCACGCGCGTCATTCCGATTTCGCGAGCCTGCTCGATCAGTGCAGTGATACGGTCCACCGACACCAGATCGTTCTGCACAACGAACGCGTAGGCACGCGCTGCATCGCCACGGTGACGCAGCACCATCTCGATCGGCCACACGGCCGGCGATGCGGGCGATCCGCGATAGCCACGTGACTCGTACCAGGCAAGCACCAGCTCGCGCAGCGACACACTCGCGGGTATCGATTCGTGCGTGCGGTCCAATGCCGGCGCGGGCGAGCGCGTGGGTGCCGGTGATGGCGCAACAGAGTTCGAGTGCGATCGACCGCGCCCCGTCGGCTCGTGCACCATGATTTGCGAGATCAGTTCTTCAATCGGATCGAGATCGGCTGCCGCGTGTTCGGCGGCGGTTGGCATGCGCTCCGTTTTTCGCTTCTGTCGCGCCGGGACTTGCGATGCGACTTTCCCATACTCGATCGGCGGCAGCTCGCGCTTGACCCGGTCCTTCTCGGCGGCGCGCGCGGCGGCCGCATGACGCGCTGCGGCAGCAGCTTTTTCGGCTGGATCGTCTTCGAGCAGCCGACCCCTTATCTTCGGCCTTGACACGCCGGGCTCTTCAGACTTCCCCATCGTCGCTCTCGTCGTCGACCGCTCCTCCACCCGCCAGCATCAACGCCATCGCGCTTTGTTCGCGCTGCTCGGCCTGCCTGCGAATGTGTTGCGCACGCCGCTGTACCCAGACATACAGTCCGGTCAGCGTTACGAACACGACAATGGCGAGAAAAAATGTCGACACTAAGTGCGGGCGATGCAAGTCGATCAAGAAAAGTGGCACTGTATCGTGCCACGATGCTCGAGGCCATCCCCTCCGAATATCGGGCTAAACGAGCCAATTTTCCTTCGTCCGATCGAGTTAGCGGAATTCGGGCAGGTAAATAGGCAACCTCATTCAAATGCGGCAGAAAAGCATATCGCGACATCGCCATCAAATCGCAGCGTCCCGCTTACACGAAGCACCTCGGTGAACGCCGATTCGATGACGCTCGCCGTCGTTCGCAGTCGTGGCTTGGCCGGCATGTCCGCGCCCGAAGTCACGGTCGAAGTTCACCTTGCCAATGGCTTGCCGGCATTCACGCTAGTCGGCCTGCCCGACACTGAGGTGCGCGAGGCGCGCGAGCGTGTGCGCGCGGCGCTGCAAAACAGCCGTTTCGACTTTCCGATGCGCCGCATCACGGTCAATCTGGCGCCGGCCGATCTGCCGAAGGAATCGGGCCGCTTCGACCTGCCGATCGCGCTCGGCATTCTGGCGGCCACCGGACAACTGCCGGCACGAGCGCTCGATCGCTACGAGTTTGCCGGCGAGTTGTCGCTTATCCGGTGAGTTACGTCCAGTGCGCGGGACGTTGGCAATGGCGTATGCGGTCACCCTGGCGGCGAACGCTGCCGGTGAACAAACGCAGTCGCGGAGACGAACAGCCCGCGCGGCTTCGTCGTGCCGTTAGGAAAGCGCCGATGAAGCGGCACTCGTAGGGCAAGTCCCGATCTATCCGGCGAAGACGTTGCTGCAGGTCGTCGAGCATCTGCGCGCGGACGCCGGCGAACCCGGTGCGAAACGCATCGAGCATCACCAGGCAATGGTGCGCCTGACTCCGCCGACGTATCCCGATATGTTCGACGTCAAGGGACAACTGGCCGCGCGCCGCGCGCTCGAGATCGCGGCTGCGGGCGGACATAGCGCGCTGCTGGTGGGCCCGCCGGGGACCGGCAAGACCATGCTGGCGCAGCGCTTTGCCGGCATCCTGCCGCCGATGACGACCGACGAAGCGCTCGAGTCCGCTGCCGTGTTGTCGCTGGTGGTCAGTTTGCAACGCAGCGCTGGGCCACGCGCATTTATCGATCGCCGCATCACACCGCCAGCGCGGTCGCGCTGGTTGGTGGCGGCAACCCTCCGCTGCCCGGCGAGATTTCGCTCGCGCACCACGGCGTGCTGTTTCTCGACGAGCTGCCCGAATTCGAGCGACGCGTGCTCGAAGTCGTTGCGGCAGCCGCTCGAGTCCGGCAGGATCACGGTGTCGCGCGCAGCGCGCCAGGTGGACTTTCCGGCAAAGTTTCAATTGCTCGCCGCGATGAATCCGTGCCCGTGCGGCTACTTCGGCCACAAGACGATCGAGTGCCGCTGCACGCCCGACCTGGTGGCGCGCTATCAGGACCGAATCTCGGGCCCGTTGCTCGACCGCATCGACATGCGGGTCGAAGTTTCATCGTTCACCGAAGAAGAGATGACGGCGATGGGCGATGGCGAGCCAACGCGCTACGTCGCCGAGCGAGTGCGCAAGGCGTACAACCAGGCACTTGCTCGGCAGGGAAAGCTGAACGATCACCTGCAGCCGGCCGAGATCGAACAGCACTGCCCGGCAGACGGCGCAGTCAAACAACTGCTGCACGCGGCCGCGGTGCGGCTCGGCTGGTCGATGCGTGCGTATCACCGCGTGTTGAAGGTGTCGCGCACGATTGCCGATCTGGCAGGCGTCACGAGAGCTAGCGACTCCACACGTCGCCGAAGCAATTCAATATCGGCGTTCGCTACGCGAAGTGTGATTTCGCGCGCCTCGCGCATCACTTCAGATAACGCGACTCGAAGCGCGCAAGCCGCTTACCACCGACGTCGAACACCTCCAGGTGCTCGCCCTTGATCTTCCAAGTCTGGACTTTCATCAGCGCGTCGAGGAAGGTCCTCTCGGTGTCTCCACCTTGCAGACAGGCCATCTGTGTAGCGGCCATCTTGCCGAACGCGAGCTTGTCACCGTTTCAGTTCATAGCTACCCAGCAACTGGTTGCAGCCGCCGAAGCCACTGAGCCGATGGTCTTCCGACCTGAGGATCAAATGAGGCTCGCGTTGCTTCTCGCCGACGATGACGGGCTCGTTACCCAGGCGCGTCAATTTCCAGTAGGTGTTCTGCAGCACCGCCGTCGAGTGCTGCGGACCGCAGGTCTCGCCCGGCCACGCGTTGATGAATCGCTCAACCACCAGCGTCGGCTGGGTTCCGCTGCCTTCCATCTTCGGCCGCATCGCAATCTGCCCCTGCAAACTCACTAACAGTTCCGCACCGGGTTCACTGCGCATCTTGGCGTAGGCCGCTTCCAGCGCGGCGTTGTCCTGTTCGTGCGCGACCGGAACACGACGGCGCGACGCGCAGTCCATGAAAATTCCGGCGTCTGCCATGTAGCGGTACATGCCAGTCATCTCCGCCGGCGGTTGCTTGCCGCCAGCCTTGCGCATCATCAGCGATACCTCGCTCCCATGACCGCGAGTGAGCACCGGATACGCATTGTCAGTGGCGAACATCAGCTGCTCTCCGCGCAAGATACGGCCGCGCACCGAGTACGCGTGATTGCTCTCAATGCGCGCAGGATCGTAGGTGATCGTGAATGGATCGGCGGATTGCCCGGAGCTTCGATGCGCACCCGCCCAATCACTACGGCGCGCGCATCGGCTTTCGATACATCTTCCAATGTCGCCTCGAACACCGCGTCCGGCGGCAGTGCAATGCGTTCGCGGTACGTTGCAGTTCCGGAGAGTGTACCGTCAGCGGCGACGCCGGCGTCGGACATCAGCGCGAGAAAAAGCAGAGCGATGATACGAATCTCATAGGGTCCGTGAGTTGTGAAATTACTATTGGCCGGAGTCAGCTGCTCCGCGCCTTCTTTCGCTGTGCCAGGACATCTTCCTGCAGTTTCGTACGCGGCGTAGTACTTGTAGATGTTGCGCACGTACGTCGGGGTCTCGACGCCGATCTTTTCGACGGTCACATCTCGACGTTGTTAAACCACTTGTCCGGATCGAGCCCGCTTTTGCCGCTTCGTTGCGCATCCGCGCGATGTTGCCCGGCCCGGCGTTGTAGCTCGCGAACGCGAACAGCGTCCGGTTCCTCTCGCTGAACTTTGCGTTGGCGAAGTAGTGCGTCATCAGCTGGTCCATGTACTTGGCGCCGCCATGGATGTTGGGCTCGATACTCGTGGATGTCGCCGACCGGGAGCTCCTTCCCGGTCGCCGGCATGATCTGCATCACGCCGATCGCACCGGCATGGCTGCGCGCATCCTGTCGAGCTGCGATTCCTGGTAGCCCTGCGCGGCCAGCATCAACGGATCGAACCCGTACTGCGCACCGTATTTCTCGAACAGATCGACCGTTGCCTCGAATCGCTGCCACTCCGCGGTGCCGGTGTTGTTGCGATCTGCTTGATGCGCTTGTCGTACTGCGCCAGGCGATCCTCGAGACGCTCTGCTTCTTGATGATGTCTGGTAGAAGTCATCAAGCGCCGGGAGGAGTTGGGGACTGTTCTTGCGCATCGCCCAGCCGGCGTAGCCCTCCGCGCGCAGGACGAGGTCTTCGCGCACCTTGATCTTCGGCAGGATCTGTGCCCACAGCCTCGCCTTCCAGTCGTCCACGACGATGAGCTCGAACAGTCCCGCGTTCAGCATCTCGAGCACGTCTTCGTCCTCGAGCGCGTCCGGCAGATCGAACCGACCTTGACTGGCGCCTTGCCGGCCGCCGTCAAGCGCTGGTTCAGCGCGAGCACGCTCTGGAAATAGCTGCTCGCCGGTCGCACGTGCACGGTCTTGCCGGACAGATCGTCGAGCGTCGCGATCGGCGGCGAGTCGGGCCCGGTGACGATGAGCTCGCGGATCGGTTTGCGGTCACCCGGCGCGACGAAATCGACGCCCTTGCGCCGCTCGTCGGTGGCCGTCAGATTGCCGGCAGCGATGTCACCCGAGCCCTCCACGACGCCCGGCAGAGCCGGTCGCGCGTCGTCGGGATCAGCAACACCGTCAACGGACGCTTGCCGAGCTGCTTCGCGTACTTTTGGTTGAGGTAGCTTTCGAAGTCGCGGACCAGGTCCGCCGTCAGTCCACGCTCCCGCCCCTTGTCGTACGAAGTAAAGCGTTCGGCTGTAGGGCACCAGCACGCGGATGATGCGACGCTCGACCATCGCGTCGAAGTCGCCGCTCCACGGTCTAGTTGCCAGACTTAGTTCGCGCGGTTCTGTAGGTGCCTGGGCTGAAGCGACAAGGCTCAAGCACAACGAGAGCGTGACCAGCGCGACTTTCGCTTGAACGTTGAGACGTTCGCTCATCACCATCCCCTTCGAGCACCTTGCGCAGTACCTACGGTCTCCACGAAAAGATACACCGCTTTGCAT